>CAVYUL010000073.1:0-54915 GCA_963771405.1 Bryobacterales bacterium | reverse complement strand
GTTTTTGTTTGGACGCGTTTACGTATTGCTAGAAGCCGCAGACGCCCATTGCCGAACTCTACAGATGCGGGCCCGCAATGGAGGTCCACTTGCGCGGGAGAATCGAGGCTCGCAAGCCCGGTGCTATGTGCATTCTACTGGTTCGTTACGTATTGCTACCGGGCGTTGTCGAAGTGTTCGATCGGCGACGCCCGTTGACTATCTTCACTTTGCGCCCGGCCCCGCATCCTAAGCGACGGTGAACTCCTCGATAGGGTGATTCAAATCTTCGGCCACGTGGGAAGCGGCGATGTAAGAGAGCGAATATCGCCCCGTGATCGATTCGAGGTCTGCAGCGACAATCTCCCGGTAAGCGCTCGTGCCGTTCACATATAGACAGCCGAAACAGTGATAGCCAAGACTCCAGAGGCTCTCTAAAACGCTTCGCGTCACTTCCGCGCCGTGCAGTTCGACGACCAGCCTGGGACGATATGCCGCCAGCAGTTTGTGCGCGCCGGCCAGCGCCATCGCCTCAGCACCTTCGATGTCGATCTTGATTACACTCGGTTTCGCAAGTTTCCCTTTCTCGATGAGCGTATCGAGACGGCAAACTTCCACGCGCGTGGTTGCCGGAGGCAGGCCATATTGTGACCGCGACTCCGATGCCTCGCCGTGTTTCACGGCGTCGAGCGATCCGCTGTTGGAGGTCAGATCGTCCACCTGGAAATCAGCCGTGCCGTCCTGATCGCCGACCGCGCAGGGGAAGATCGTTATCTGGTTCGCATATCCCGCGGCCGCCACGTTCCGCTTGAGCAGAAGCAGATTGGCAGGCATTGGCTCGAATGCGTAGACGTGCGAAGCCTTGAAGCACTGAAGCATGAACCGGCTGTACAGCCCGATATTCGCTCCCACGTCGTAGACCACGTCGCCCGGTCGAATCAGCCGCTGAAGGCAACCCAACATAAAGCCCTCTTGAGCCAGCGGCGAGCGCAGCCAGTACATGCGATGCTGGCGGAGGCGAATGTAGAACTTGCCAATCGGCTTGACGTTCACCCGCCATGGCACATCGGGAATGGATTTGAGGGCAAATCTGCCGAGCCAGGGCGTGGTGCGAATTTTGTGGTGAAGTTTGGATAGCACAGGCTCGCTCCAGCAGACAACCGAAAAACTCTACCTACCGGCATCGGCAGTTGAAGGCAAACATAAATCGTTGATCGGTAAAATTATAATGCGCATGACTCGAGGACCCGCATGCGTTGCTTCACTCAGCGTGGCTCGTGCCTGGGTTTCCCATGCGCCGCATGAGACGTTCGGCGTGCCGCAATTCTCTTCGCTCGCTCGCCGGCGAGCGGCGGCAGACCGGCTAAAGCTAGAAGCGCATCGTTGGCTCCCTGGAAGAGGCCGAATCCTCTCCTTCCCGCATGAGGCGGTCCATCGGTGGCCGCCACAAACAGCGCCGTGTGGCTTGCCGGATGAATGGCGATATACGTCGTAAAACCTGCTCCGCCTCCGGTCTTCTCGATGATGTGAAAGACGTCGTCGTTCGCACCCAGGTGCATCCATCCCATGCCAATTCCGCTCGGCCGCCCCGCGTGGCTCAGTCCGCTGATGCTTCTGAGGCTCGAAGGCAGCAGATATACCGCGTATGCTGCATCTGCCATCAAAGGCTTCGTCGGCGCTCCGGCCCCCACCAGGTAGCCCAGCCACTTGGCCATGTCTTCCGGAGTGGAGTAGAGTCCGCCGCTGCCCATGGTGTTTTCGGTCTCGGTGCAGGGCCCCTCGTTGTGCGCGCCCTGCATCAGCCGCGCGCACTGTTCCGCGCTCGGATAAAAAGTCGTCTCCCACATCTTCAAGGGCACGAGTGTACGCGTCTCGAGCAGCGTGGGATAGTTTGTCTTGGCCGCGTGGGCCAGCGCGTCACTCAGCAGATCGAAGCCCACGTTCGAGTAAATCGCCTGCGTGCCCGGCGTGTACTTGAGTTCTGTGTGCTCGAGCCATTGCCAGCGCGTTGAAGAGTCCGGATAAGTGAAGTGTGGAGTGTGACGCGGCGCCGTGCCCACTTCCCGATCCAGGCCGGCCGTGTGCGTGGCCAGCTCTTCGAGCGTAATCGCCGCGATCTGCTCCGGCAATTTGTCTCCCGGCGGAGCGTACTTCTCCAGCGGATCGTCCAGCCGCACCGTGCCATCGGCGGCAAGCTGCGCCAGCAGGTCCGCGGTGAATACTTTAGTCAGCGAGCAGATCCGGATCAGGGAGTTTTTTTCGGGCGCGGTCCGCGATCCAGGCGCCGTCTCTCCGTATCCGTGAATGAAAACTTCATTCCCGCGCACCACAACCAGCACAAGTCCCGTAGCGCCCGAGTTGCTATAGAGCTCTTGGCCGAGAGCCTCGGCTTCCTCGAGATCGTGTAGCTGCATCTGCGGCGCGGTCTGGCCGGCGGCAGGCAAAAGGCTGAAAAACACCAAGGCAGTAAACAAAAAGCGCATCAACTTTAGTCTAGAGCCTGTTATTAACTTTCGCGCTGTTGCAGTGCTTTGCCGCGCCATAACCGTGCGCTTTATCTCAACGCAGTCGCCCCGAGCCAGCACTCCGCAAGCGGAAAATAAAAAGGAGGGGATCGAAATCCCCTCCTTTCCACTCTCAACGTCCCGCGGCGAAGCCGGCTGCCTCACCGCAGGTGATTACTCTCCGTAGTTCAAGCTTTCAAGACCCAAATACACCGCGCCGCCGCCCAGTTCCTCTTCGATGCGCAGCAGTTGGTTGTACTTGGCAATGCGGTCAGTACGGCTCACCGAACCGGTCTTGATCTGGCCCGCGCCGGTGGCCACGGCCAGATCGGCGATGAACGTGTCCTCGGTTTCGCCCGAGCGATGCGAGATCACCGACGTGTAACCGTAACGGCGGCCCAGATCAATAGCTTCCAGTGTCTCGGTCACGGTGCCGATCTGGTTCACCTTGATGAGAATCGAATTGGCCACACCCTCGTCGATGCCGCGCTGCAGGCGTTTCACGTTGGTCACGAAATTATCGTCGCCTACGAGCTGGATGCGGCTGCCCAGCTTGTCGGTCAGGATGCGCCAGCCCTCCCAGTCGTCCTCGGCCAGGCCGTTTTCGAGCGAGACGATCGGATATTGCCGTATCCAATTGTCGTAGTAGCTCACCATCTGCTCGCTGGTGTGTTCGCTCTTGTCGCCCTTCTTGAAGACGTACTTCTTCTTCTCCGCGTCGTAGAACTCGCTCGACGCGGGATCGAGTGCAATTGCGATCTGTTCGCCCGGCTTGTAGCCGGCCTGCTCGATGGCTTCAAGGATAGCAATACGTTCGGCCAGTTGCCGGCCTGGTTTCAGTTGCTCGTATTGCTAATGGCCGCGACCGACGCGTCGACGACGTGGTCGATGCCGATGCGCCCGAGTTCGGCGCTCGAGCGCCGCGGGTCGCCGTAAACGCCTTCGGCAGCGCTCGGCACGCGGCTGCGCATCACGTCGATCCGCACCAGCGCCGGGTCGACCGCGAGCATCAACGAGGTATCGGCGAGTCCGGCATGGCTGCCGATCTCGGCCCGGGTGTAGCCGCGCGCGGCCAATGCCTTCTCGAACGGCGCCTGCGCCGCGTCGTAGTACTAGACGAGCGCCACGGGGCTTTTACCGCGATAGTCCGCCAAATGAGTCACCCTCCCGCTACCCACTTCCGTCAGTTGAAAATCGGGAGCGATAGCTCCTACTCCAGGCCCGGGATCGAGTGCCGCCTCAAAACGGTCTCCCTCTGCATCCTCGGCCACCGCCTTCTTCGCGAGGCCCTGGCGTCGATAGATCTCGGCCAGCACTCGACGCGCATGTGGTTCTCCAGGTCTGCCCGCAACCGCATGTTCCGCGTAACGGCGGGCATCCCCGGCCTTTTCGTCATGCAACAGGACCTCGGCAAGCGCCAAGTTCGTTTCCGGATCGTCGGGCAGCGAAATCGCAGCGCGCCGAATCAGCGGTTCTGCGTCGCTATATGATTTTCGGGCGATCAGAATCTCGCCTTTCTCACGCAACGCGCCGGCATCGTTTGGATTTGCTTTCAAAGCCTTATCCAACGCTTGTAATGCGCCCTCCGGGTCGCCGGTATATAACAAGGCGTGTCCCAGCATCGTCTGCAATCCCGGCAGATCCGGTCTTCTCTCGGCAGCCGCAGCTAGCTCCTTGACAGCGGAGGGCAAGTCGCCCGATTCAGCCGCCCGTATGCCTAAAAGGTAGTGCGCCTCGGCGCTATCACCATTGCCGACAACACGATCGAGATATGTCTTTGCCTCCGCGGTCCTCCGCTCCCGCAGCAAGGCCGTCGCCATCAGGTACGCTACCCCGAGGTCGCTCGAGTCTTTGAGCGGCGCGAGAATCGCTAGTACCCGTTCGTATTTGCCCGCCTGCAAGTAAGAATCGGAAAGTAGAATAGACGCCTGAGTGTTCTGCGGATCACGCGCGTGCAAATCCTCAAAAGCCTTCAGAGCCTCAGCCTGCTTCCCGCTCTTCTGATATGCCAACGCAAGATTCAGCTCAATGCGAGGATCTCCCGGCAACAACTTCCCGGCGAGTTCGTATTGATGAATGGCTTCTTGATACCGCTCGAGATGAACCAGCACAATGCCGTAATTGACATGCGTTGGCACGTCGTCCGGCACAAGTTTCAACAGTTCGGCAAAGTTTTGCGCAGCACCCGCGTAGTCCCCAGCCTGTTGTAGGCCCATTGCCTTTTGCGCAAGGGTCACAGCATCCTGCGCCCCGGCACCGAACGCTGCGCACAGGAACAGTGCGCTAATTTGGGTAAGGCTCATTCAACCTCACGATCCGAATCTGATGATCGGTAAACTGTTTGTGCGACCCGGGAATCTCAATCTTCGGCATATGGCAAGCCACGCATCCCGAAATGGCGCGCGGGCACTTTTTCGCTTTGCCGCCGGCGTGACAAGCTTGGCATTTCGAATCGTAGACGGCTGCATTAGAATCAACTTGCTGATGCGGGTCATGGCATGCGGTGCAGGCGATTCTGCTATCGTCCGAGTCGAAGCATTTGCTGTTCGTTAACCGATAGGGTTGAAATCGGACGTTCGGTACACCGCGGTTTCCAGAGTTTGCAATGTCGTCCCATGTGCGATGGCACTGACCGCAAAAGTTCGCCGCCGCTTCGGCGCTCATGTGGCGCAATGATTTCATCGGCGTGAGGTTTGCCACGTGGGACTCGGCGCTGCCGTGGCAATGCTCACAGCGCACGCCAGGGAGCATTCGCTCCGGATGAAAAGCTTTATCATCCACTTCGCTCGTGGTGTGGCAACCAAAGCATCCAGCCTGTTCGGCTCGATCCATAATTCTGCCCGCCGCGCTTAGCAGATCTCGGGGTGGTTCGTTTGCAGCTCCCAGCGTCAGATCGAGCCCGTTGATTTTACTGTAGAAGCTCACGCGTGACTGATACATTTGCCCGCCTACAGTGTAGACGTAGGTCTGGCCGGCCGACCCGAGTCCGAATGCGTACTGAATTTCAACCGGCAGCGTGTTGCGCCCGTCGCTAACCGTATAGATGCTTCGCTCACCTGCCCGCTCTATTTTGTACAGGTATGCTCCGTCCTTGAACGTCAAGAGCCGGTGAGACTTCAGGATGGCGCAGGTTGCCGGCAACTCCAAGGCGTGTCCCATGGAAGTGACCGGTTGTGATTCGGCCTGAGTCCGGTGACACTTTGCGCAGACTTGAGGACTCTCAAGCTGGTTCTGGGCCAACGAGAATCCCACCCCAAGCAGCAAACCCGCAATCACGTTCATTGCACTTTCGGCTTAGCTGCGATCTCGTTACTTGCCGCTTGTGCCGCGTTTAGCTTGGCGAAAATGGCGCGCTCCCGTTCGCCGTCTGCCTTGCGCTTCTGCCGGAAGTAGACCGTGGCCAAAGATGCGTGCGCTTCGATAAAGTTGGGATGGTCTTTGGTTAACGACTCCAAATCCCGGCAGGCTGCATCCAACTGGTCCTGTGCCATCTCGACAGTGGCGATCTGATAACGGACTCCGGGATCGCCAGGCCGAATGTCGAGCGCATGGTGAAGGTATTTTAGGGCCTCGTCATATTTCTCGTCATGCCGAATGAGCGCCCCCAGATGCAGGTTGGCGTCGAAATCGTTGGGGTCGCTTTGCAATGCCTTCTCAAAGGCTGCTTTGGCCGCATCCTGATCGCCGGTGGAAAGAAGAGCCAGGCCAGAATACTTGTAAACTTCGGGAAGATTCGGATTGAGTGTGATCGCCTTTGCAAAATCGTCCCTCGCCCCGGCGAAGTCCGCCGTCATGTACTTACTGGTGCCCATCAGCAAGTCGGCCTGCGCAGAGTCGCCATTCCGCAGAATAGGATCGATGATTGTCTGCGCGCGTGTAACTTGTCCTTCTCGCAAGAGAGCCATACCCAGCAGATATTGGAAGGCCGGCTCGGTGGGATTTGCCTGCTGAATCGGAGTGAGCAAATCGATCACATCCTGGTTGCGCCCCGTCCGCAGATAGCAATCGCCCAGAAGAGTAATCACCTGCAGATTGCCCGGCGTCTGTTGTTTTGCGCGCTGTAACTCGGCAATGGCCAACGCGATGTCGCCCTGCTTATAGTAGGCCAACGCCAAATTCAATGTCGCCTGCGGGCTCGGCTTGAGCTTTAACGAGGCTTTGTATTCAGCGATAGCCTCGCTATATTTGCCTTGCGCCGCTAGCGCCGTTCCTAAGTTCGAGTGGATTTCCGCAATGGACGGATACGCCGCAGTCAACTCGCGGTAGTCCGCAACGGCTCTATCCAGGTCGCCATTTTGTTGCGCTGAGACAGCCTCTTTCAGCAACTCCTTTGGATCGGAAACCGCCGCAGCCCGCGTTGAGCCGCACAAGATCGCCAGCAAAAGAAGACGGCACATCTGAGAAATCACTATTATAAGCTCGAAACAAAGCAGGCTCGAGAGTGAAATCCCGAGCCCACCGCTTCAGTAGCCTCGCCGCAGTCTAGAAGTAGAACTTCGCTTCCAACAAGACAATCCGTTGGCCGGTCTTGTACTGCGCAATGCCAAATTGCGAGTTGGTCTGCGCGAATGAGCCATTCGGATTCTGCGAGAACTGCAAGTTTAAGGCCGAGCCCTGTGACATAGACCACAGGGGGTGATTCAGGAAATTACTTGCCTGGACACGAAGCTGCAGCTTCATGTTCTCTGTGATTTTGAAGTTCTTAAACAGGCCGAGGTCACTGTTAACGAAGGCAGGCCCGAAAATCTCGGGCATCATGAATGGTCCAAACTGACCTTGTGACGTCGGAAGTCCAAAGCAGCCTGCATTGATGAACGTGTGCGATCCAGAGAGACCAGAAGCCGGATTGCAAGTCAGAGTCGGGTGAATGCCGATCGCATCGGTGCCATACAGCGCCTGGTTGTTATAGCTGTAGTTAGTGCCGGGCACAACCGCTGATCCGGTGATAGACCAGTTAAAGCCTTCGCCCGTCGCTGCACTCAAATTCGCGCCGCTTTGCAATTCGGTGGTTCCAGAGAGCTGCCAGCCATCAACCACGCCAGCCAGAAACTTGTTGCCTTTGTATGGGTTACCCAGGTCGAACGAATAAGCAGCGTTGAAAATCTGCCGCCGGTCACCGGGAAGCGCCCCATAGTTAGCTCGCAGGTTGAAGGGATCGTAGCTCGCTGAGCCACCGCCCAACGTGGTCCCGCAGCAGATACCTAGCGATTTGCCGTAAGTGTAGTTAAGCTGAATCACGGCGTGTGAGTCCTGGTGAGCCCATTTCAGTTGGAAAGCGTCAAAGTTTGAATATAAGTTGCTCGCCGCCTGATTGATCGCGCCATAGCCAAGATATTGCCGGTAATCGTTGGAGTTGGCGTTGGCTGGATTGGCCACCACCTGTCCGGTAGTTGGATCAGGCTTGAAAAACGCGCCGATGGGGACCAGGTTGATGGAACTTCCGAAACCTGCCGTATTCTGAAGATTATGGCTCTGGTTGCCCAGATAGCCGACTTCCAATAGTCCCTTCCAGGGGGTTTTCTGATCGATAGTGAAACTGTAGCTATCCGAGTACGGTTGTGCGTTATCGTTAGGCAGAACGGAACCCGGCGCTGACGGCTGACCCGCGAATCCAACATTCCCCAACGATACGCAATTGGCAATCGGACAATTGCCCAAGACGAGTTCTCTGGGTACACCGTTGGTGCCAAGGCTGCTGGGCGTCACCGTTATATTCGCAGATCCCGCCGAGGTATCTAGCCCACTCGTGAACTGCCCTGAGTGATAGTAGAACCGGCCCCAGCCGCCACGAATCACCGTACTGCCGTTATTCCGCAGATCGTAGGCTAAACCAAACCGCGGCTGATAAAACAATGCACGCGTTGGAAATCCGCCTAGAGGCACAGAGTTGTCTCGGGAGTGCCAGTTGAACCCACAGAATGTCGGCGCCGCTGTACAGCTCTGTCCCTGGTACTGCGAAGGAATAAATACCGAGTAACCGTAATTTTCATCATCGACCCACGGCTGAAAGTGAGTGAATCGAAGTCCCAAGTTTACGGTCAATTTACGAGTGACTTTCCAGTCATCTTGCAGAAAGAACTCAAAGGTGTTGTACGAAATGTCGTTGATACGGTTGAAATTCGCCTGGTTGAAATTGTCAATGACTCCACCAAGCATGTCGGCATATGCGTTTCCTGTAGTGAAACCGGAAATACCGCTACCGGTGTCGAGCGGATTGAATGTGAGGTCGCCATTTGTGTAGTTGTTTGCGGGCTGCGCGTTACGAATCCACTCATAAAAGAAGCCGCCCTTAACGGTGTGAGTGCCCCACACTTTTGTCAGCGTATCGCTCACGCTTGGCATATATTTGTTGGCGTACAACCCGGAGCTCGCGCCGCCAGCTTCAAAACCACCCGGGTTGAATATCAAAGCAGCTTCCGCCGGGCCAAAATTCCCAAACGAGGGAATCTGGAAACTTGTCGCCTTATTCTGCAGCAATAGGGGAGCGGTGAAACCGACTTTAGAAGGATTCACCTTCGACGGGTCGGCGAAGACATTCGGGAATCCAACAAATGTGTAAGCGAATACAGCTTCATTCGTCATCGTCGGACTAAAAACGTGCGTAATTGTGCCTGTAACGCTCTGAGAGCTGTTCTTTCCCTCGATCGGCGTGGGATAAGGAACTTGGCCACCATTGCGCCACCACAATCCGACCGGGAACGGTTGGTTCTCGCGCTGCAGGTTGTAACGAATAAACACCTTGGTGTTGTCGCTGACGTTCCAATCGCCGCGTACGGCCCACTGTTGGTTCGGCTGATTGAACACGACTGCGCTGGAATAGTTGAACCCATTGCCCTGCGTATTCGGCAGCGGATACAGTTTCATCAAAGCCTGCATGCTGGGATTGATTGCGCTCGTCGGCATTTGGCAACCCGCAGTTCCGAATTGGCTGAGGTTCGGAAGGCTGGCCGCTTTGCCGTTGAACAGGATGCCCTCATCGGCGGGCGCATTACAGAAATTGCCTTGGCGTTCCGCTTGGCTAGGTACTGTGGCCGTCAAAACGCCGGAATCCACCGTCTGAAAGAAATATTCATAACCCGTGAAGAAGAACAACTTGTCATGGTTCTTATTGAAATGGGTGAAAGGCAAGATCACCGGCCCCCCGATAGCGCCGCCCGGGTAGTAGAACTTATCTTTCGGCTGGGTCACGCCTGTGGCGTTGGCAAAAGCGTCATTTGAATTCAGTACATAATTGCGCGCCTGGAAAAACACATCGCCATGAAACTGCGCGCCCCCTGACTTGGTGATCGTTGTGATGACCATTGGCCCTTTTTGTTCTTCCGCGCTGAAGTTCGAAGACAATACACGAAACTCAGACAGAAAGTCGGAGTTCGGATTTACCGGCGTGTCGCAGTTGCAACCAGGGTCGGAGACGTGCGCACCATCGGAAACGATATCGAGTGTGTTCCCGGGCAATCCGTTATATGAGAAGGCATTGTTCAGCGGGCTCTGGCTTCCACCGTCGCCGTTGGCATTGATACCGATGACCTGGCCGCTGTAGTTCGACTTATTGTTGGCACCGTTAGAGTTTGAGAAGCCAGGCAGAACCTTTAAGAACTCGGCAGCGTTGCTTCCTACTTGCACGTAGTTCTCAAGCTGAGACGTCGTTAGAACATCCGCCTTTTCGCCTGAGTCCTCAGGGGTCACAATGTCCGCCGCCCCACGTACCTCCACTGTCTGATTGGTGCTTCCCAGCACGAGGCCGGCGTTCACGTTCCGCTTCTCACCGCCGCCTAAGTCGACATCCGTCGCCTTGAAAGTCTGAAAACCTGCAGCCTCAAAGGTGACATTGTAGTGGCCAACCGCCACTGAAGCAAATGTGTAATAACCCTGGGTGTCTGTAACCGTGTCGCGCGAACTGCCGGACTCTGCATTGACCAAAGTCACCTTCGCACCAGCTACGACCGCTCCGCTAGGGTCGGTTACGACGCCAGTTAAGGTAGCGAACAAAGCTTGTCCGAATAGGCTCGAAATGCCTAACAGGCACAGCGCCGTAATAATAAGAAAGTGCTTTCTTGAAAGATTGAGCATGGAATGTCCCCTCGAGCAGTACTTCTGGTAAGGTATACTCCTCTTGCCTTTCTGTCAACAGGGAACCACAAGAAATAGTCGATTGTTGGATTCCCGCACACTCTATCGCCCTATCGCCCCGACTCTAAGCTACAAACGAAGACCTGGCAGAAGCTAACGACACAAAGTGCCGCACTCCGGGTTTTCAAGGCCGGTCCCGGCACCGGCAAGGTCTATCTTCCGCATGCGATTGCGACGTGAAAAAGTCAGTCACAGCCCAACTCGATTTTTCTTTTCCTTTAATCTCAATAACTTACAGAGAAAAGTGTGGTTAACGCGAACGCTTCGATCCTAACCTGAGGTCGAGGAATCCTCATGTTTAAACCTACTTTTCTCGGGGCAGCCGTGGTGCTGCCAGTACTTGGTTTGCTGTTTGCCAGCGGTTGCGGCAACCAGCCCGGTCACCCGAATCAAATCAATACCTTCGATGGTGTGACGTACGACACAATGGTGTTAGCTCACGGCGCTTTGACCTCTCTGCGGGTCAATGTCGCTACCAGCTACCCGCAATACACTCCCGCGTTCAACCAAGCCGCTGCGGCTTATGGAGTGGCGTACGCGGCTTACTCGACGTTCCGCATGACTCCCACGACGGAGGCGGACGTCAACGTTACGATTACTAACCTAACGGTGGCCATCGTGAATCTGGAAAATGCATTTCAAACCGACATGCAAGTTTCTCCTGCAGCCGTTACTCAGGCCAGCGCGCGTGCGAAACGTTTGCGCGGTTCGGCGAAGCAAGCAGGCATTTCTGTTTCCGATTTATTGACGGAGTTGGAAATCGCTGCTGCGGTCGCTCAAACCATTCCCCAGGCTGGGCCTTATGCCCAATTGGCGGAAGTGGTCATTCAAACAACTACGGCGGCCTTGGTCGCCGAATCCGCTGATGTCGGCCAACCGATCGATCTCACTCAGATCCCACCAGTGGCAGCCATTCAGTAGTCGTTTCAAAGAACGGGCTGGGACGGACATTGTCCGTTTCCAGCCTTTGCAAAGGCGATGTATTCAAATAGGAATAGAGGTTCATGCTCAACCAAATCAATCACTGGATGGAATATGCGGCTGGAGCTGCGGATTTGGTCCTACTTTTGCGAATTTTGGGTCTCCGTTTGCAGAAAACTTATTTGTTCATCACGCTCGCTTGTGCTGTCGCCGTCCTGTTCGACGTGGCAAATTTCGTTTACAGCGATTCTGAGCGGGTCGCGTTTTACACCGAGATCTTCGCCGCCTGTCTCTTTCCACTCGCGGTTTGGGACATCTTTGAAGAAGTAATACCGGCGGTAGCGGCTTTGCGAAAGCTGGCAATGCTTCGCATGCTGGCAAGTTCCGTTCTGATGGTTTTTGTTTCGCTACTGTGGCTGAGCGGCTTGTCCGATAATGACGATCCAACCGGGGTGATCTACCTCTCCATGCTGTCGCTCATGGTTTCGATTGCGTCGGCTGCCGGTTGTTTAGGGTTCCTTTGGATCATGCGCCGCGGAATGCAATTGCAGGCAATCGTGACGCCGAACAACACGTTCGTATGGACGAGATTTTACGCGCTTGCAATGATCGGGCTGCTAGTGAATTGGGTGGTGCTGGTGATTGAGCCGTTTATGAAGGGCCCGCTCAAAGATTCGTTCAAGCCCTTAGCGCTCCTGGTCTTGAACCTCTATTCGATGGCGATTACGCTTTGGTGCGCACTGAAGCTGAAAGGCCTTTCGAAAAACCTTCCAGCTCCTGTTTCCGAAACGCAATGAGAATCAGGCGAGATCGGCAGGGCGAATCGGCAACCGCCGCATCCGTTTTCCCGTGGCCGCAAAAATGGCGTTGGCAACGGCCGGCGCGGTGGGCGGCAAGCCAGGTTCGCCAATGCCGGTGGGCGCTTTGCTGCTCGGCACAATATGGACTTCAATGATCGGCGTCTCTTTCATCGAAAGCGTCGTAAATTTATTGAAGTTGGTCTGAACCGCCTTGCCACTCTCAACTGTAATCTCACTCTTCAACGCGGCTGTCAGACCGTAGACGATCGCACTCTCCACCTGAGCGCGAATCCCATCGGGGTTCACCGGCACACCGATGTCGACAGCTGAGACAATGCGGTCCACCTTGACGACGCCGTTCCGCACAGTCACTTCGGCCAGATTGGCTACGTAGCTGTGGAACGCGTAATGGACCGCGATACCGCGGCCTTGTCCGGCCGGCATCGGTTTGCCCCAATCGCCTTTTTCAGCGCAGAGCTGCAACACTCCCTTGAAGCGAGCGATGTCGAGCGGGATATCGCGCTTATCGAGCGCATCCTTTACGAGGCGGTCGTCACCCAGCGTTCGCATGCGGAACTCGTAAGGGTCCATGCCGGCGGCATGCGCCAGTTCGTCCACATAGCTTTCAAGCACAAAGCCGACGACCGAAGCCTCTACCGACCGCCACCACGCTCTGGGCACGTGCGACTTCGCAGGCGTGTATTCAAGCTTATAGCTTTTGGTCTGATAAGGAAGCTGCGAACACAAGCCGAGCTCCGACGATTCGGGTGCGGCATTCGGCGAAAACCATTCCGAGATGGGCGTGGAGGTGTATTTGTGATGCCAAGCAGTGATGTTTCCCTGCCCATCGACCGCACCGTTCATTCGGTGATAAGAAGCGGGCCGATAAAAATCGTGCGTCATATCGTCCTCGCGCGACCAAACCAGTTGCACAGGGCGCTTGATGTGCAAGCCAATCTGCGTCGCTTCCGTCGGGAAGTCCCCTTGGTAACGGCGTCCGAAGCCGCCGCCCATATAGGTGGCGTGCACTTTAACTTTGTCGGGCGGCACTCCGCTCACTTTCGCCACGATCATCTGGACCATGTCGGGCGCTTGGTGCGGAGCCCAAACCTCAGCCTTCCCGCTACCAATATCCACAGTGCAATTCATCGGCTCCATGGTGGCGTGGGCTTGAAACGGCGCTTCATAGTCGCAGGCGACTCGTTTTTCTGCGGGTGCCTCTTGCATTGCCGCTTCCGCGTTGCCGTCGTTGATGATCAGCTTCATCGGCGAATCCACAACGCGCCGGAATTCTTTGCGCAACGTCTCGCTGCTCTCAATTGCGGCAGGACCTTCGTCCCACTGGATTTTCAGCTTCTTGCGCGCTTGCATGGCGATGTAGGTTGTTTCCGCAACCACGGCCACGCCGCCGATGGCATGCACTTCTTTCGCCGGCTCTACTTCAAAAACGTCCATCACGCCCTTCATCGCCTTGGCTTCAGAAGCATCAAAGGACTTGACACGACCGCCGAAAACCGGACAACGGGCGATGACCGCAAAAACCATGTTCGGCACTCGCACATCGAGCCCGAAAATCGCGCTTCCATCTGTCTTGGCTGGGATATCGGTCCGCGCCACAGACTTGCCGATTAAGGTGAAATCAGCCGGATCTTTCAATTTCACCGTTGCCAAGTCGGGCACGGCGAGTTTTGAGGCGGGCTCCACAAGTTCAGCAAAGCTGAGCTTATCGCTGTTATGCCAAACGGCACTCGCGCGCACCTGGCAATCGCCCGGGCTCACCTTCCAGTGTTGAGCAGCGGCTGAAACCAACATGGTCCTGGCGGCTGCGCCCGCTTGCCGTAGGGGGGTGTAAAGGGTGGTGATGCTGCCGCTGCCGCCCGTCCCTTGCGGCCCGTAAACGCGCTCCACCGGAGCGTGTTCAACGTTCACGTCTTTCCAATCGGCACCCAATTCCTCAGCGAGAATCATTGGCAGGGAGGTTGAAATTCCCTGCCCCATTTCCGATTTCGAATAGCGAATCGTAATCTTGCCGTTCGCATCAATCTTGATCCAGGAATTCAGCGGATTAACAGCAGGCTTCTCGTCGGCAGCCTTCACCTGCGGAACGTCGAATCCAACCACCAAAGCGGCGCCTGCCACCTGGAGGGTCGCTCGCAAGGCCGTTCGCCGGCTAATGGGGCTTGAAATGGTTGCGTTCATTGGTTGCCTCCCATTTCGGCGGCTGCGCGCAGCACGGCGCGGCGTATCCGCTGCTGCGTTCCACAACGGCAAATGTTGTCGGACATAGCCTCGTCCACTTCGGTGCTCGAGGGATGCGGCTTCTTCTTTAAGAGGGCAGCGGCCGTCATGATTTGCCCGGATTGACAATAGCCGCACTGTGGCACCTGTTCGGCGATCCACGCTTTCTGGATCGGGTGGCTCCGATCGGAGGATAGGCCTTCAATGGTTGTCACTTGTTTTCCGGCGACCGAAGAAATCGGATAGACGCAGGCCCGTGCCGGTTGACCGTCGATGTGAACTGTACAGGCACCGCAGGCCGCGATCCCGCAGCCATACTTAGTGCCGGTCAGGTTAAGCGTATCGCGCAGCACCCAGAGTAGAGGCGTCTGTGGATCGACATCGACAGAACGCCGTTGTCCGTTCAGTTCAAAGGAAATGGCCATCAAGCCAAAGATACTAGAATTTTTCGGCGCTGTCAGGCCACGGCTAAGCCTGTAGTCGCTACCCGGTCGAGCATTTCATAGAGCTTGTTGAGCTGGATTGGCTTCGTCAGGTAAGCGTCCATGCCGGCGGCCAAACAACGCTCGCGGTCGCGATCGAGTGCGTGCGCCGTCATCGCAACGACAGGCAGATGCCCTCCGTCACGGCGTTCGCGGTCGCGAATCGCTGCAGTCGCTTGATATCCGTCCATTTCCGGCATTTGGACATCCATCAAAACCAAATCCACTTTCCAGTTCAGCCGTTCTAAGGCTTCAAGCGCTTCGCGGCCATTGTTGGCTGTGATCACAGTGTGGCCTTGTTTTTCAAGCAAGCGAACAGCAACTTTTCGATTCACGGGATTGTCTTCAACCAGCAGAATCTCCATTGACGTGGCGACGGATTGGGCCGTCTTCACGAGCCGCGACACTCGTGCCGTTTCCTGGTTTATGTCCTCAAAACAGCGCATGATCGCCGCTCTGACTTCGCCTTGGTACAGCGGCTTGGTAACACTGGCATCGATACCTAAGGCGCGGCAGTGCGCAGCGTCGATCATTTCGCCCGCCGAGCCGAACATGATGATGACGCGGCCCGCAAGCCCGCCTTCCGCTTTTATCCGCTCGGCCACTTGGAAGCCGCTCACGCTGGGCATATCGGCGTCCAAAAGAACCAGCTGAAAAGGCGTCCCGCTCGCTTTGTTGAGTTGCATTATGGAGAGCGCTGTCTCGCCATCGCGCGCCGACACCGGTTGCGCACCCCAATTGCGCAGCAGGTCTTCCAGCACGCGCAGGTTGGTCACGTTGTCATCCACTACGAGCACCGGCAAATTGCGAAGATTGATGATTTCCGCATTCTCAACATTCGGGCGGAAGCCAAATTTAGCAGTAAATCCAAAAGTACTGCCCTCACCCGGCGTGCTCTGTACCCAGATTTCACCGCCCATCATCGCGACCAATTGCGACGAGATCGACAGACCAAGCCCGGTGCCACCGTATTTCCGAGTCGACGAACCATCGGCTTGCGTGAATGCTTCGAAGATCGCTCTTTGCCGGTCTTCGGGGATACCGATGCCCGTATCGGTAACGGTAAGCCGCAAGGTAACATCTCCGCCTTCTTGAGTATCCTTTCTGACATGAATGACAATTTCACCGCGCTCTGTGAACTTGATCGCGTTGCCGATCAGATTCACAATGATTTGCGTCAAGCGCACCGGATCGCCGATAACCAATTCCGGCACGTCGGTATCGAGCCGGTTGATTAATTCGATTCCTTTTTGATGCGCTCGCACGGCTAGCGACTTTAACGTCTGGTCAAGCGTCTTGCGTAGGCCGAATTCAATAGCTTCGAGATGCAGCTTCCGAGCTTCAATCTTCGAGAAATCGAGAATGTCATTGATGATGCTGAGCAGTGAATCGGCCGAGCCTTCGATCAATTCGAGATATTGCCGCTGCTCCGGCGCCATATCGGTATCAAGAGCGAGTTGCACCATGCCGATGATTCCATTCAGCGGCGTTCGAATCTCATGGCTCATATTGGCGAGAAATTCGCTTTTGGATTGACTGGCCGCTTCGGCTTGCTCTTTCGCAATCTTGAGCTGTTGCTCGGCTCGCCTTCGTTCCACGTTTTCGGCCTTCAGTTCGAGCACGCGCAATTGCAATTCATCGCGAGAACGAAGCACCATCTCCTCACCGCGCTTGCGTTCGGTGATGTCTTCGACCACGCCGACGATGCGATCCAGTTGGCCCGTTGAATCGAAAACGGGGAACGACCGGTCCCAAACCCAGTGCGTCGATCCATCCGGCCGCTGAATTCGGTATTCGAAATCGGCCGGCTTGCCGCTCAGTTGAGTCCTTTTGGCTGCGCCGACCGCCTCTTTGTCTTCGGGGTGAACCGCGTCCAGCCAAGCCGCCGGATCGTCTAGAATCGTTTCCGGATCGCGCAGCCAGATTTCCTTGAACGCCGGGCTCACATATAAAAACCTGCCGTTGCGCGGATCGACCATCCAGAAGATTTCATGAATGTTTTCGGCCAATTGCCGAAAGCGTTTTTCGCTCTCTTGCAAGGCTCGCGCTTGATGAGCTAGGGCCCGGGTGCGTTCGTCCACCAGCAAAACCAGCTTGGTTTCATTCGCGCGCAGTTGCCGCATGCGCAAACGGAAGGCGACCACAAAAATAGCGGCGCCGAACATGGAACACATCACCGCAAAGCTGTACGTCTGGTAGTAATGCGGCTGCAAGGTGATGGCGGCCACGGCGCCCTTACGAGTCCAAGCCCCGTCGCCGTTGCTCGCAATCACACGGAATTTGTATTCGCCCGCCGGGATGTTGGTGTAGTAAGCCACCCGGCGGCTGCCTGCATCCACCCAGTCCTTATCAAAACCTTCAAGCATGTACTTGAAGCGGATCTTCTCCGGCGCCACCAGGTTTAGCGCGGTGAATTGAAATTCCATGGCGCCTTTGCCGGGAGGGAGTTGAATCAGTTGGTTGGGGTTGAGGTCTTTGTGATCGACAATCACCTGTTCAATGACAACGTTCGGCGGCAAGCTCGAGCTTTCAAGCCTGCGCGGATCAAGCGCAGTCAGTCCTTTCATGGTGGGAAAATACAAGTCGCCGTTTCGGCCGCGCCAACCCATGGGCTGAAACCCGCCATTACATTCCGTGCTCTTGATCCCGTCTGAAAGGCCGTACGCGCGCGAGCGTATCTGCTGCACTTTGCCCGCGACAAACTCCTCTAACTCGCTGATGGCTATGCGGAAGATTCCGCGGTTCGACGTCATCCAAAGATTTCCGTGATTATCGTCCAGAATGAGGAAAACGGCATCGTCGAACAGGCCATTGCGCGTCGTTATTGTCGTGAACCGGCCGTCTTTCCATACGCTTAGACCGTTATTCGTCCCAAGCCAGAGCGTCCCTGCGGAATCGCCCGAAATCGCCCAAACCACGTTGTTCGAAAGACCGTTGCTTCGCGTATAGCTCGTAAAGTGCCCGTTTTCGAAACGGTCGACTCCGCCGCCGCCAGTCCCTACCCACAATGTGTGTGAAGGGTCTTCGTAGATGGAATGAACGTTGTCATTGGAAAGTCCATCTTTGCTGCTGAAGGTTTCGAATTTATCACCGTTGTAGCGGCTTAAACCTCCGCGGGTGCCCACCCACAGATCTCCTTTATGGTCGACAAACGTACACTGCACTACCTCGTTGGGCAGACCGCTCACCGCATAGAAACGGCCATTATTGAAACGGGCAATTCCCTTTCGAGTTCCCACCCAGAGCGTTCCGGCGCGATCCTGATTAACCGAATAAACGCTTTCGGACGGCAATCCGTCGCGCGGCGCATAAACTGTGATCTTCCCGTCCTTAATTCGATTCAGCCCCGCCGACGCCGTTCCCGCCCAAATCGCGCCATCCCGGTCTTCAAAAACCGGCAAAATCACATCGCTTGAAAGGCCCTCTTTGGTCGTAAGCGTAGTGAACGGCCCGCCTTTCAGCCTTACCAAGCCGCCGCTGGTCCCCAGCCAAAGATCTCCCTCTCGATCTTCGAACGTCGTCCAGACCTTCTCCGAGGGCAAGCCAAGTTTGGTGGTGTAGGCGCTGAAATGACCATCGCGGAAACGGGTCAACCCTCCATCGCCAGTCCCAATCCACAAACTGCCGGCCGCGTCTTCGGAAATCGCCCAAATCGAGTTCCCGGCTAATCCGTCCCGGGTCGTATAGGTGATGAAGCGTCGATCTGACAGACGCCCTAAACCCGCGCCATTTGTTCCTACCCAGATATCGCCGTGCCGATCGGCATAGACGGCTCGAATATCGTCCTTTCCCAGGCCATCCTTACTCGTGTACGTGGTGAAAAGGTTGTTGTGCAATCTGGCCAAACCGGAGTGCGTGCCAATCCAGAGGCTTCCATCCGGGCCTGTGCAAAGAGCGAAAACTGCGTCGTCGGGCAGACCGTCTTTTCTGCTGAAAGTCTGGAATTTGCCGTCAGCGTAACGGCTTATGCCTCCGCCATCTGTCCCTATCCAAATGGCGCCCTGTGCATCTTCATGCAAGGAAAGAATGGCATCGTTAGCCAAGCCATCGCGCGACGTAAACGTTTTAAAGGCACCGTCTTTGTAACGCGTTAGCCCGCCGCCGTTGGTTCCGATCCATAAATTATTCTGGCGGTCCACCAACAGCGCTCGAATATCGTTTGCCTGCAATTGCTCGGTATTCTCTTTGTTAAACAGAGTGAAATGCACTCCGTCAAACCGGGCTAACCCCTCCTCCGTTGCCAGCCACAGATAGCCCTCCGACGTCTGCGCGATCGCCAAGATGGAATTCTGAGGTAATCCGGTTTCGGTATTCCAGACATCCTGGGTGTACTGCGTAATCGCCAATCGCGGATCAAGGTTGGCATAAACACCGCGCACTAACAACGCCGCTAGCAGCGTGTACCGAAGTAGATGTGTAGTAATCCGCAAGGCCATAAGCCTGGGAGCGCCGGTCAACGGACACAGGCCCCGACACTTTGCCTATCGGCGCATTCGGTCAGGAAGTTGAGAGTATTGCTAAAAGGTTATAAGGCTATATCCCGATCCTCCGCAGAATGTAAGCGCACCGCCGGTCGGCCACCTCAGCGCAAATGTAGTAAGGATGTCCTACCTTCAACATCCAAGACGCGGTTTGCCTGCGATGCGAAGCGTCCGTCATCCCGTGCGCCTGACATTTGTCACCCGCTTCAATCCGCTCGCGCCGGGTTTGCGTATCGGATGGTGAGCGCTCAAAAAGAACCAACAGGAAACCTAAAAACAATGAAACTTTTCTCAATCGCATTCGCAACTCTCAGCTTGAGCGCAAGTCTGCTCATGGCCGCGCAAGATCCCATGGTGGGCGGCGCAAAAATGTACCAGACCAAGGACATTGTCGATAACGCCGTAAACTCCTCCGACCACACCACTTTGGTGGCGGCAGTGAAAGCCGCAGGTTTGGTGGATACGCTCAAAGGCCAGGGACCGTTCACCGTCTTTGCTCCAACCAACGAAGCATTCTCTAAACTACCCGCCGGGACGGTGGACACTCTTCTCAAACCGGAGAACAAAGACATGCTGACCAAGGTGCTCACCTATCACGTTGTGGCGGGCCGCTTGAGCGCCGGAGAAATCAAGAAGATGATTAGGATGGGCGGCGGCAGTGCAACGCTAAAAACGGTCGAGGGCGATAACCTGACCGCGACCACCGATGGGAAAGACATCATCCTGAAAGATGAAAAAGGTGGCGAAGCTCGGGTCACCATCGCGAACGTCTTCCAATCGAATGGCGTGATCCATGTGATCGATAACGTGCTCCAACCGAACTAGTGTAATTTTAAATGGGGACGGGCCGTTGGCGGCCTGTCCCGCAGAAACCCATTTATTGAGTGGCTTTAAACGACCAACAACTAGTTCATAGGCTCCAGCAGCGCGATTCGAGCGCTATGGCGGAGCTTTACGATCAGTACGGCGGTCTTCTTTTTGCTGTAATTCTGCGTGCAGTTTCTAACCAAGCGACGGCCGAGGATTTGCTGCAAGAGGCGTTTCTCAGGATTTGGAATCGCATCCATACGTTCGATGCGGAACGCGGCCGGTTAGAAGGCTGGATTGTCACCGTAGCGCGCAATCGCGCCATAGACTACCTACGATCCACGCGGAATCAGCCAAGCGAGTGTTCTACAACGCTCGATGACTTGGAACACTCGGGTTTCTTCGTCACACGCGATACCGAAGCAGAGCACTTTGCTCGATCGAAAGCGGTGGGACAGGCGCTCGGAAGTTTAAGTAACGAACAAAGGGAGGTTTTGGAATTAACGCACTTTCAGGGTCTGACGCAAACGGAGATTGCCACACGTTTGCAAAAGCCTCTGGGCACAGTGAAGAGTTTAGTTCGTAGCGCGCTGAAAGTTTTGCGCGAGCGCGCGTTCGCAGAAGGGAAAACGCCATGACACCGGATGACTATACCGATCTCTGCGAACTATACGCGCTGGGCGCCTTGGATGACCAAGAACGCCTGGATTTTGAGCAGCATCTCAAGGGTTGCACGGATTGCCGTAGCGCCCTGAATCAAGCAGTTGAATTGAATGAAATGATTTTCAGTGCTACGCCGAGAGTTCAGCCGAGTGCGAAGTTACGCAGCCGGGTTTTGGCCGCGTTCGGCCAACCAGCTGCGAAACCCCAGCGGGCTTGGGGCTGGGCTTTTGCACTGGCCGCAGCCGCCGCAGTGATCTTAGGCATCACAGCTTGGAGCCAGCACGATGAACGTGCGGCCAATGCCGCCGAACTCGCACGACTGCGTGATATTCAACAGATCCTTCAATCTCCCACCACCAAACAGGTCACCTTCGGCCCGCAACCGGCTGCCCCGCACGGCAGTATTTTTGTGCAGGACAAATTGGGCATCATCTTGATCGCGGACGGGTTGCCTGCTCCACCTCCCGGCATGACTTACGAAAGCTGGGTGGTTCCGAAAAACGGCGCTCCCGTACCGATTGAGGCCTTCACTGCACCCAACGGCCGTGGCATCAGCTTGCTAAAATCGCCGCTGCCTGTGGATCAGCTTAAAGCGATAGCAGTGAGCCTGGAACCTGCAAACGTGCCAGTGACAAAACCTACCAAGCTGGTTTTCGCGGCTCCTCTCGGCTAGTGACGCTATATCTCCGCCACGAGCCCTGCCAGTAACGCAACCCGATCCGCGACACGGTCCAGCAAAATACTTTCATTGCTTGCGTGCGCGCCTTCGCCCACTCCGCCTAACCCATCCAAGGTCGGCACTCCGAGCGCTGCGGTAAAGTTTCCATCCGATCCTCCGCCTGTCGAAGATTCTTCAATCTTCACGTCCATCGCTTCTCCGAGTGCCTTGGCCTTATGGAACAACGCAGCAATCGCTTCTGTTCGCTCCATCGGAGGCCGGTTCAAGCCTCCTTCGGCTCTCACCGAGCAGCGTTCGTCCATCGGCTTCAACGCCCTGAATTTCGCATCCAACTCGGCCGCCTCCGCCAAACGAGTGACGCGAATATCCACATGCACTTCCGCCTTATCGGCAATCACGTTTGAGCGCGTGCCGCCGCTAATCACGCCCGGGTTGACGGTAATCCCACGCTGCAGGTCGGTGAACTTGGCAATTTCCGAAATTTGCCGGGCTGCTTCCACAATGGCGCTGGCGCCGTTTGTGAAATCTACTCCCGCATGGGCAGCCTTGCCCTTCACCAGTACGCGATAATCCCCTACGCCTTTGCGCGCTGTCTTCAATTTGCCGCTAAAACCCGTGCCCGGTTCAAGCACCAGTACGCACTGGCTACGCTTCGCTTCTGTTTCGGTAATGGCGCGCGAACTCGTGCTGCCTATTTCCTCATCCGGCACGATCAACATCACCACTTCGTGTTTCACGGCCACATTCAAGTCGCGCAGCGCGCGCATCGCAAAAACGAAGAAGGCAATGCCGGCCTTCATGTCCAAAACGCCCGGACCCCACAAGCGCCCGTCTTCCTCTTTCACAGGCATTTTCTTCAAAGTGCCCATAGGCCAAACAGTGTCGGAGTGTCCGAGCGTCAAAACCTGCCCTTGCTTGGCCTCACCTAGCAGCTTGAATTCGAGCCGCAATGTCTTGCCGAAGTTCGAAGCTTCGAACGTTTTCGCCCAAGCCACATCGGCCGTTTTCTGAATCAGCAGATCGACAAAACGATTCACGGCCTGCGGCGAATCACTTGGCGATTCGCACGCCGCCAACTCTTTAATAAACTCAATAATCTCCGCGTGCTTCTCTTGGGCGTAAGCGAGGAAACGGGTCACTGGTTGTTATAATACCGATTCCCCATGATCTCGCTCGATATTCAAGAACTCCTTACCTTTCTGCCCCATCGCTACCCCATGTTGATGGTGGACAGAATCATCGAGATCACTGACGATTCCGTGGTAGGCATCAAGAACGTCACTTTCAATGAACCGCACTTCACCGGTCACTTTCCCAATTTCCCCGTCATGCCCGGCGTTCTCATCATCGAAGCTATGGCGCAAGTCGGCGGCATCCTGGTCGGCAAATTGGCGCCCTACACGCGCGGGCAGGTCATGTTCCTCGCCTCCGTCGACGAAGCGAAATTCCGCAAACCCGTGGTCCCCGGAGATCAGCTTCGCATTGAAATGAAAATGCTGCGCCTCAAACGAACTGTGGCGAAAATGCAAGGCACCGCCACCGTTAACGGTGAAGTCGTCACCGAAGCCACACTCATGTGTAAGCTCGTTGAGAAGGCCGCAGAGACTCCGCAAGCGTAGTTCGGCATGCCCATTCATCCCACCGCGATCGTCGATGCGGGCGCCACGATCGCTGATAGTGCTGAAATCGGACCGTATTGCGTAATTGGGTCCGGCGTCCGTATTGGGGCGCGCACCCGACTGATGTCTCACGTCGTTCTCGAAGGCAAGCTCACCATCGGCGAAGACAACATTTTTTTTCCCTTTTGTTCTTGCGGCCTGGCACCGCAAGACAAGAAATATCGCGGCGAACCTTCGGAAACCATCATCGGCAACGGCAACACCATCCGTGAGTTTGTCACCATTCACCGTGGCACCGAAGGCGGAGGCATGCGCACCGTTTTAGGAAACGGCAACCTGCTCATGGCGTATGTCCACATCGCGCACGACGTCATTATTCACAACCAGACCATCATCGCCAACGGCGTCACTTTTGCCGGCCACGTCGTCGTGGACGATTACGCCAACATCGGCGGCCTTAGCGCCATCCATCAGTTCTGCCGTATCGGCAAACACGCCATCGTCGGTAGCCGCAGCGTCATCAAACAGAACGTGCTGCCTTACTCCCAGACCGCCAGCGATCATGAATCGAAAATCTATGGCGCTAACCGGATCGGCTTGCAGCGTAGCGGCTTCGCCACGGGAGCCATCGAGCCTCTGCAAAATGCCTTTCGCCTGATTTCGAATGCAGGTCTCAACACGTCGCAAGCGCTCACGCGCATCGAGCAGGAAGTGCCGCAAACTCCCGAAATCAAAGATCTGGTCGATTTCATCCGCTCCTCCGACCGCGGCTTCATAAAGTAGGTCACCTGTGAGCCAACGCTACGGCATGATCGCGGGTAACGGCCGCTTCCCTCTTCTGGCGCTCGAAACCGCGCGCCGCGAAGGTCACGAAGTCGTGGTGGTCGCCATTGAAAACGAAGCCTCGCCCGATCTCGCTTCGCTCGCGGCTGCATTTCATTGGATCAACATCGGCCAACTCGGCAAACTCATTGACATCCTGAAACGGGAAAACATCTCCGAAGTGATGATGACCGGCCAAGTCAAGCATGTCAGCCTATTCTCCGGCCTGACTCCCGATTGGCGTCTCATTAAGCTGCTGACTTCGCTCAAAGAAAAGAACACTGCGGCCCTCATCGGCGGAATTCAAAAGGTATTGCGTGAAGAAGGAATCGAACTGGTCGATTCCACTCGGCTGCTGAAACCGCTGCTCGCTCCGGAAGGCGTCCTCACCCGCCGCAAGCCAAACAAAGAAGAGGAAGCCGATATCCGCTACGGCCGCCGCATTGCCGCCATTCTCGCCACGGCCGACATCGGCCAAAGTGTTGCAATTAGCGAAAAAGCTTGCGTCGCCGCTGAAGCCATGGAAGGAACGGACGCCATGCTGCGCCGCGCCGCCTCGCTCACCAACGGCAAATCGCTGTGTCTGGTCAAGGCTTCGCGCGGCCGTGCTCATCTTCTGTTCGACGTACCCGTCGCCGGCCTCACTACTATTGAGACGATGATCGAAACTAAAACCACCGTTCTCGCCGTGGATTCGGGCCGCACTCTGCTTCTCGATAAAGACGAAATGCTACGCCGCGCCAACGACGCGCAAATCAGCATCATCGGCTATCCGCCGTTGGAATCTGTGTCGCTATGAATAACCTCAAGCTTGCCGTCATCGGCGCCGGAGCCTTTGGCAAAAACCACGTCCGCGTAGTCAGCAGCCTGCCGGGTGTCGAGCTTGTCGCCATTGTCGATACCGAGAGCGCCAAGGCCGAAGCACTCGCCGCTGCCCATTCCACGCAAGCCTTCGCCTCTCTAGAAAACCTCCCAAAAGTCGACGCCGCTGTCGTCGCGACCCCGACCGAGTCGCATGAAGCCATCACCGCTCGCCTCCTCGAGTCCGGCATCGACGTCCTGGTCGAAAAGCCAATCGCCGCCACCTCCGCCGCCGGCGAGCGTCTCGCTCAACTTGCCGATTCGCGCGGCCGCATTCTTCAGGTCGGCCACCTTGAACGTTTCAACCCCGCCGTCCTCGCGCTGGAAAAAGCCTTCACCGTCCCGTTGTTCTTCGAAATCCACCGCCTCAGCGTTTTCACCCCGCGCAGCCTCGATGTCGATGTCGTTCTTGATCTCATGATTCACGACCTCGATCTCGTGCTCTCGCTCACCCAAGCTGATCCTGAAGAGATCCGCGCCGCCGGCATCTCGGTTCTTTCAAATAAGGTCGATATCGCCAACGTCCGCTTATCCTTCGCCAGTGGCTGTGTTGCCAATCTCACCGCCAGCCGCGTCTCGGTAGAACAAGTCCGAAAACTCCGCCTCTTTCAACCCGGCGAATATATCTCGCTCGATTACCACCGCCAAGACGCGACCCGCTTCAGTGTCGGTCCACCGGATTCCGGCGGTGCGCTACCTAAGATTGGTTTCGAACAACTGGAAGTTCATCGCGTCGAACCACTGGAGGCCGAATTGCTCGCGTTTTGCGATGCCGTTCGCCGGCGCTCCCGCCCGCGCGTTGACGCCCACCAAGCCACCCGCGCTCTCCGGCTGGCGGAAGCTATCCTTGATAAAATCGAGAAACACGCGGAGATCGTCTCCGCTACCATCCGGTCTCGCCAACAAAAGAATGGTTAAGCCGTTCACGGGCAACTTCGCTACGTGTATCGGCGTCCTAATATTTCCAGCGGCATGGATTTTTGTACTTTATCTTTATCGGACCCATCGCGGCTGAGCGTTCCCGCTCGGCCACTGCCGCCGTCCGATTACCCGCTAGATCTCGCCTTGGCCTGGCATGGCGCTCATTCGAATCGTCAGCTGATCGCTGTCGGCGCGGCCTCAATACTCCTCCACATCGTCGCTCTTTCTCCTGGCTTTGAAGATCCCCAGCCTGGTGCAACCGAACCTTCCAGAACGCGTGATTTTGGAAAAGCGCACGCCCCTCTATTTCCCGCGCGAACTCACTCAAAAAACGCCCAACAACGGCAAGATCACCAAACAGATTGATCTCGCTTCGCTGATCGCATCCCAGCAAGGCCAGCAAACGCGGCAATCCTCGGCTAACCCTTCGCCTCGTCCCTTCGAACCACCGCATGATCTCGCTGTCGCACAATCGCCGAATAAAAATCCGCGCATCATGGCGGAGGCGCCGAATCTCGCTGTAAATCAAAACCGCGATTCGAGTTCAGGGGCCCTCAACGGCCTCGCGCCCGCTCCGCCTCCGCCCAATCCCACATCGTCTCCAATTCCAAATATTGGCGCCCCGGTTCCACCGAAACCGGCGCCGCAGCCACATCTCCCACCGCCTACCGGAGCGCTTCGTCCCGGTCTGCCGCAAGAGAATCAAATACCCGCCGAGCCCGGAACCTTAGGGCCCATCGGCACACAACGGCCATCGATCAACATCTTGAGTGACACTCAGGGTGCCGATTTCAAACCATACCTGGAACGCGTCCTCGCCATTGTGCGCGCCAATTGGCAACGTGTCACACCAGAGGGTGTGCGCGCCGGCCGCTTACGGGGCCGCAGCGTTATCAACTTCATCATCAATCGCGATGGCAGCATCGCCAAAATCACCATAGCCGAACCCTCTGGCGTCACCCAACTCGACGTCGCCTCCAGCACCAGCCTCGTCATGTCGAACCCGCTTCCACAGTTGCCCCCTGAGTTCAAGGGTTACCAAGTGAAGCTCGCGTTCACGTTCGACTACAATATGCCCAACCAATGATCGGCGCGCGCATTGCTTATCTTCTCTATGCCGTCATCGCCGTCTTCGCTTGGCTGAACCTAAAAGACAACTACCGTGTCTTTGGCCTCATCATCGTTTTCGCCTTGGCCGCGAAGACATATGTTGAAGAGCGCCGCCGCAAACTCTAGCTTCATACTAGTGGTTTAAAACCACCACCTCCGGTGGAATCCCACCGTATTAGACGGTCCTGAAAGACGGATAACCCCAGTCTTTCCAAAAACTTCGCATTGGCGAAACGCGTGCTCCCAAAAGATCGTCCGAACTTACGAGGGATAAATGCAAGCACTCAAGTCTCACGTTACGCAGCGCGCTGCCTCTGTTCTCCTCAGCGCGCTGCTCGCCTTTCCAACTTACGCTTTCGCGCAAGATCCACCGGCTCCGCCACCTCCGCCCGATGCAACCCAAGTTGCACCGCCGCCCGAAATCCCATCCGCTGCTCCTGCTGCCCCAACCGCTGGCGGCTGGAAGCGCGTCGGTGATCAAGCTGCTGGCTCGCAAACTCCAGCACCTCCGCCCGCTCCTGATAATGGCAATGGTGTGCAAGCGCCACAGCCGCCCGTTGCGCCTCCTCCTCCGCCCGCAAATGGCAACATGACGCAACAGCAGCCTTATGGCCAGCCTGGACCTTATACGCAACCCGGACCGTATGCCCAACCTGGGCCTTACGGCCAGCCCGGCTACAACCAAGGCTACCCGCAGTCTCAACAAAATTACCCGCCACAACCCAACTACCAACCACCACCGCCGGTTCCCGCTTCGCTTACAGTTCCCTCCGGCACTTTCGTCACGGTTCGGATTAACCAAATGCTTTCTTCCGACCGCAATCACGTCGGCGACGCGTTCTCAGCCACTCTGCAGAAGCCTCTAGTCGTGAACGGCGTGGTTCTCGCTGAGCCGGGCCAAACGGTCGGCGGCCATGTCGTGGAAGCGGTTAAAGCAGGCCATGTTTCCGGTCTCGCTCGGCTCGGTGTTCAACTCACTGATTTGGCTCTGGTCGATGGCCAACAGATCTCCATCAAATCGTCTCTCGTCAATCGCACGGGCCCGAGTTCCGTCGGTCAGGACGCAGGCACAATCGCCGGCACTACCGCTCTCGGCGCGGCCGTCGGAGCTGCCGCTGCCTGGGGCACGGGTGCGGCCATCGGGGCTGGAGCCGGTGCCGTACTCGGCATCGCTGGCGTGCTCGTCACTCGCGGTCATCCCAGCATCCTCTATCCGGAACAAATGCTGACCTTCCGCATTGAAGCGCCCGTCACGGTCGATACCACCCATGCCCCGCAGGCGTTCCGCTACGTCGAGCCCGGCGAGTACAGTCAACCTGCTTACGGACAACAACAGCCCGGCCCAGGTGCCTACGGTCCATATACCGCTGCGCCAGCCTATCCACCGGCACCTTACTATTATGGTTACGGCTACCCATATCCTTACTATGCATGGGGCGGGTATCCATACTACGGGTGGGGACCCGGCTTCGGATTCTACGGCGGCCGCTATTGGGGTGGTGGCTATCGCTACTACGGTGGCGTTGGCGTCAGAGGCGGATTCGCCGGCCGCGGCGGTCGCCGCTAAATTTTCAGACTTTCCCTCTTAACGCCTGCCTCCGAGACTCTCCATCTCGGAGGCTTTTTTTCTTTATGCGAATCACAAGAAAAACTCCCAGTATTCCACTATACTAAGACATCTATATAATAAGATAACTTAGGATGCGAAAAACTGACTCTCTCCAAGGCTCGCTTGACCTCCTCGTTCTGAAACTCCTCTCCAAACGCCCAAAACTGCACGGCTACGCCATCATGTCCGCTGTTTGGGACACATCCGACGAAGTCCTGCGTGTGGAAGAAGGCTCGCTCTATCCGGCTCTGCACCGCATGGAAGAAGCAGGCTGGATCAAGGCGGAGTGGGTGGACAAGGAAAACGGTCGTCGTGCCCGAATGTATGACCTTACCGCCGCCGGCAAGAAGCAACTCGCAACCGAAGAAACCCGCTGGCAAACGGTGACAACGGCCGTCAATCGCGTGCTGAGGATGGCTTGATATGTCTTTTTGGTCCCGCTTCGCAAACGCATTTCGTGCCGGCCGCGCCAGCGACGAAATTGACGAAGAGTTGCAATCACACATTGAAGAAGCCGTCGCCCAAGGCCGCGATCCGGCCGAGGCTCGCAAAGCCTTCGGCTCCGCACTTCGTTATCGCGAACAAAGCCGCGACATTCGCGTTTTCGGCTGGCTCGACTCCCTGCGCGCAGACGTTGTCTACGGCTTACGCCAAATCCGAAAGAATCGAGTTACCTCCGCCGCAGCCATCGTCTCTCTGGCGCTGGCCACCGGCGCATGCACCGGAGCCTTTCGATTAATAGACGCGTTCCTGCTCCGGCCTATGCCCATCCGCAATGCCGGCCGTCTCTACGCCATGCAGCAACTCGGCACTGGCCCCGATGGTTCGCTCCGCGAAACCGATAGCAACGAGTACCCTCAATTCCTGCTGATGAGAAGCACCGTCAAAGCTGATGCTGAACTGGTTGCTGCCTCCTGGGCAAATCGGGCAGACTTGACCTTCTCCTCCGAAGAGGCCATGGAGAAAGCTAATCTGCAATTCGTCTCCGGCTGGATGTTCAACGCTTTCGGTCTGACACCCGTTTTAGGCCGCCTGCTCACCGAAAACGACGATCTCAAACCCAAAGCCCACGCGTACGCAGTCCTGTCTTACGACTATTGGGCGAACCGATTCGGCCGCGATCCACACATCATCGGCCATACCTTTCGCCAAGGCAACGATTTGTATCAGATCATCGGCGTTGCGCCGAAAGGCTTCACCGGCACAGAACCTGGAACCTTCACCGATATTTTTCTTCCAGCCATGATGTATCCGGGCGTTACCCATGACGATTGGAGTTGGATCCGAACCTTCATTCTGATGAAGCCGGGGGGAAGCGTCGAGCGCGTCCGAAATCAACTGCAAGCAGTCTGGACCGCTGTGCAATCCGAGCGAGCGAAGGATTTCAAAGACTGGCCGCCAGACCGCCTCAGGAACTACTTGAAGCAGCAGATTCTCGTTGAACCGGCCGCGACCGGCCTTTCGGATATGCGCAAGTCTTATCAGGTTGCCTTGTGGGTGCTTGCAGTCTTGGTTGGCTTGGTTTTGCTCATCGCTTGTGCGAATGTTGCCAATTTGCTGACCGCGCAAGCAACGGCCCGCGCGCGCGAAATGGCGCTCCGCGTTTCGATCGGCGCCGGTCGAAGGCGACTCATTCAGCTCATGCTGATCGAAAGCGCCTTGCTGTCTCTGATGTCCGTAGTCCTCGGTGCTGTTCTGGCGTGGTGGTCAGCGCCTTTCGTTATTTCCATGATCAGCACTCCCGATAACCCCGCTCGCGTCGATCTTTCGGTTGATGTGCGTGTCCTCGCATTCACGCTGGTTTTGAGTGTGATCGTAACTTTCGTTTTCGGCCTGATCCCCGCTCTTCGCGCTTCCAATTTACAGCCGGCACACGCTCTCAAAGGCGGCAGCGCAGCGCACGCTCAGCCGCGCATCATGTATGGGCTCATCGTTGCGCAAGTGGCGGTTTGTTTTGTCGTACAACTGGCCGCCTCGGATTTTGTCCTGACTTTGAACCACTTGACTCAGCAACCCGTAGGCTTCTCTGCCGATCGCCTTCTGACACTCGAAACCCTGGCGAAACCAGCGCAACCTGTGGAGATTTGGAATCAACTCGCTGATCAGCTTCGTTCTCTTTCAGGCGTCGAAAGCGTTGCCATCGCCGGCTGGCCCTTACTAAGCAACAACGGTTCAAACGGTTTCGTCTCCGTCAACGGCGCGCCCCCTCACCCGCTGCTCGCGTATTTCCTGAACGTCTCGCCTGGCTGGCTGGCGACGATGAAGATCCCGCTGCTCGCCGGCCGTGATTTGCGCCTCGAAGATCTTTCGCCGGGCATGGCCCTTGTCAATACCGCCTTTTCAAAGGAATATTTTAATGGCGAAAATCCCATTGGTCGAGCCTTCAATCGTGGTGCTCAGCAATATCGAGTTGTCGGGCTCGTCGCCGACGCGCGCTATCGCAATCTGCGCGAACCGATCATAGCGACCGCTTATCTTCCGATGCGCTATCCAGCCCCTGAATCTCTATCGGGTGCCACTTTTCTCGTCCGCACCACAGACCCGAATCCCTTGAAACTCGCCCCGGTTCTTCGCCGCGAAATCTCGCGCACTCGCTCCGAATTCCGCGTATCCAACATCCGCACTCAGTTGGAGATCAACCGCGCACAAACGGTACGCGAACGCCTTCTCTCGGGGCTCGCATCGTTTTTTGGAGGCGTCGCCATCTTGCTCACCTGCGTGGGCGTTTATGGCGTCTTGGACTTCTCAATTCTGCGCCGCCGCAAAGAACTCGGCATCCGCATCGCTTTGGGAGCACCGGCCGCGGATATCATCCAACGAGTCACCTTTGCCGTTTCGCTGATGATCATCGTCGGAACTCTTATCGGCGCCGCCAGCGCTCTTCTTCTAGCGCCAAAAGTCAAGACTCTGCTCTATCAAGTCCAATCTTCCGACTTGGCGTCTCTCGCTCCGGTCTTGATCTCACTCGTCGGTGCGTCCCTATTGGCGATCGCGCCCGCCGTCATTCGCGCGTTGAAAATAGACGCAGCCTCGCTCCTTCGCGAGGAGTAACCCCTAAAATGCTCGGCCGTACTGCTCAGGAGCGCGCACCGTTACTCCCAGCTCTTTCGCTGCCTTTAAGGGCCAATAGGGCTCGCGCAAAAACTCACGCGCCATTAACACCAGATCCGCCTGTCCGGCCGCGATAATCTCATCCGCCTGGCGGGCGTCTGTAATCAATCCCACCGCGCCCGTCAAAATGCCCGCTTCTTTCTTCACTTTTTCAGCGAACGGCACTTGATAGCCCGGTTTAACCGCAATCTTCGCGTGCGGCGAATTTCCACCGGACGAACAATCAATCAAATCCACCCCGCGTTGTTTCGCCGCTTTCGCAAAAGCCACTGAATCGTCCGCCGTCCAACCGCCTTCCACCCAATCCGACGCCGAAATCCTTACAAACAGCGGTAATCTCTCCGGCCACGCCTCCCGCACCGCCTCCACTACCTCCATCGAAAATCTCATTCGATTTTCGAGCGAACCGCCATATTGATCCGTGCGCCTGTTCGAAAGCGGCGAAAGAAACTCATTCGCTAAATAGCCGTGTGCGTTGTGAATCTCAAGCAGTTCAAACCCGGCATCCACTGCCCGCTTCGCCGCACTCCCAAACGCTCGCACAATTTTGTTAATTTCCTCCACTGTCAGCTCATGCGGCTTCGCATAGCCCTCGTCAAAAGGGACTGGACTCGGCGCAACCGGCTCCCAACCTTCTTGTTCAGGCGTCAAAAGCGGCTTTCCGCCGCGCCACGGAATATCCGTGCTCGCTTTCCGCCCCGCATGCGCAATCTGAATGCCCGGCACTGCGCCTTGCAGCCGTACAAACCGGGTGATTCGCGTCAATGGTTCAATCTGCTGATCTTTCCAAAGCCCCATGTCACCCGGCGAAATGCGTCCAATCGCTTCCACGGCCGTCGCTTCCACAAACACCGCGGCCGCTCCGCCCACTGCACGGCTTCCCAAATGGACAAGATGCCAATCGTTCGCAAATCCATCCACGCTCGAATACTGGCACATCGGCGAAACCGCAATTCGGTTTCGAAACCGTACCTCGCGAATCTGGAGCGGCTCAAATAGGGACACTACACTCTTTGAAGTTTCCATCAATTGATTCACTTTAACGGATGCAGTCAACCCCGCTCCAGGATGCAATCCTTCCCCGCCAATAAACCAAGCGATACTGGGCTTATATGCGCATGCTTCGAGTCGAGCTTTTTCCGCTCTTTTTAACTCTCGCTCTGCCGTCGCTTGCGACTCAGATCACTTTCAGTAATGATGTCGCTCCCATCATTTATCAGCGCTGCAGTGGCTGCCATCGGCCTGGCGAAGCCGCTCCGTTTTCTCTGCTGAGCTATACCGATGTTGCAAAACACGGCAAGTTGATCGCCGCTGTGACGGCGGCGCGCATCATGCCGCCATGGAAACCCGAACCGGCTTCCTATGAGTATCGCGAGTCCCGCCGCTTAACCGACGCCGAACTGAACACCATTCAGGCTTGGATTAAGAACGGAATGCCCGAAGGCAATCCGGCCCAAACGCCCCCGCCGCCGAAATTCACTTCCGACTGGCAACTGGGCACACCAGACTTGATCGTAAAAGCGGATAAAGGTTTCACCGTACCAGCCGACGGCTCCGACATTTATCGCTATTTGCGCATCCCGCTCAATCTTCCCGACGACAGATGGGTGCGCGCAATCGAGTTGCGTCCTTCGGCCAGAACAGTTGTCCATCACGTCCTTTACTTTGCCGACAGCTCCGACGATGCCAAACGCATCGAAGCCGAAGAAGATGCCAGCACTTCGCGCATGTCGGGCATGAAATTGAGCAAAGACATGACACCGCTCGGCGGAATCGCTGTCGGCGGTCAACCTCACCCTTTACCCGAAGGTCTTGCTTTGAAGTTGCCCAAGGGTTCGGACTTGATGTTTCAATATCACTTCCACCCAACCGGCAAAGAAGAAACCGAACAATCCACGGTCGGCATCTATTTCGCTAAGCAGGCTCCGAAACACACGCTGTTGAGTGTCCAACTACCGGTCGCGTACGGATTGTTTTCCGGCTTGGATATTGCGCCCGGGCAAAAAGATTTTGTCGCTCGTGATTCATTCGTGCTGCCGGTAGATGTAGAAGCGGTCAGTGTCGGAGCGCACGCTCATTACATTGGCAAAACCATGAAGATGACAGCCACCTTCCCCGATGGCTCCGTAAAAACCCTGCTCGATATCAAAGATTGGGACTTCGCGTGGCAGGACCGCTATTATTTTGCTCATACGATTTTGCTGCCCAAGGGCACACGTCTCGATAGTGAAGTGACCTGGGATAACTCGCCTGAAAACGTGAAGAATCCCGTCCGCCCTCCCGTGGAAGTGAAGTGGGGCGAACAAACGAAAGATGAAATGGGGGCAGTAAGCTTGACGGTTTATCCAGCCGTCGAGTCAGATTTCGAAACTTTGCACACCGCTTATCGCCAACAGGTTCGCGAGAGGGCGCGCGAAAGCATTCGTAAAGATCCGGGCGTCTTAACCAAACTGCGCGAACTGACAGGTGGCAACTAAGGCTCCACGTTTATGAGCTTCTTCGCACTGCTCAGCCTGCTCCTCGTGCTCCACGATGTAAACGGAATCGCGCGTGAGCCGCTCGTCGTGAAACAAGGCAAAGCCAACGCTCTCTTTTTCGTCACCACCGATTGCCCGATTTCGAATTCGTTTGCGCCTGAGATTGCTCGCATTTGCTCTGAGTACGCGAGCAAAGGAGTGAACTGCGAGTTGATCTATGTCGATCCCGCGACCACCAACGCGCAAGCCAAAGAACACGCCTCGGAGTATCGCTATGGCGATTATCCAAGAATTGTGGACCGCCTTCACGCAATCGTAAAAGCTACGGGCGCCGTCGTCACACCTGAGGCGGCAGTGATTGATCGCAGCGGCAAAGTCGCATACTTAGGCCGCATTGACGATTCAGCGGGCGCGCTCGGCCAACCGCGCCGGCCTGCCAAAACTCATGATCTTCGCGACGCTTTAAACGCAGTGATCGCAGATCAAATAGTGGAGCATCCCCGCACAAAAGCCTTGGGCTGTTACATCTCCGATTTAATGCGCCAGTAAACGCCCATTACGCCGACGCTCCCGACTTTTTGAAATCCGGTAGCGACGGCGAGCAAGCTGCCGCGAACCACCGCCCTATATAAACCTGGGCATGCGCCTCGCCGCAATAATGCCGCGCTCCCGGCGCTTCAGCCACCTCGGAGTTCCATTTCAAGACTGACACCTCCGAGTCGTTGCATCGAATCACAAACCAGTGAATCGGATTGCTGCTGACGGTCCCACAGATCTCGCACCTGAACTCGCGAACGGATGACATGAAGATTGGCCTCCTAAACAAATTTACATTGTGTCGAAAATTAGTTCACTTCAAAGCGAACCGCCCGGCTGCCTGCGCGTATCATTAGACGCACGAGTCTAATTCAAATGCGATCCAACTTTTACTCCCGCTTGTTTGTCATTGTCATCGCGGCGGCCGTTTCGTCCGCCCAATCCGACAAAAATCCCGGCATCACCGGCACCTGGATCATCACCGCCAACCTCTTCGGAACGCCAAGCTACTTGCGAATGGAACTCAAACAAGACGCCGGAAAGCTGAGTGGCACGTACACCGGTGACAAGCTCACAACCGGAACGGTTTCCGCGAACGAACTGCACTTCGTTGCCACCAGCGACGATGGCACGACCTCCGATGTCATCGCAACCCTGAACGGCGAGATCATCACCGGGAAAGCCGTAGAAACCGACCCAAGCGATAAAGCCCATCCCATGGAGTACACCTTCACCGCCGAGCGCACTGTCCCGCTGGAGCACAAAACACCCAAGCGCCATGAGTTCACGCCCACCGTCTTCTACCGCCAGTTCTCGCCATCAAATAAGCCTGTTTTGAGGGTCGCCCCCGGAGACATTGTGCACACCACTACTGTGGACGCCGGCGGTAGCGACGAAAAAGGAGTGCGCCGCGTACTCGGCGGTAATCCCGAAACCGGCCCGTTCTATATCGAGGGCGCCGAACCCGGCGACGCGCTTGTGGTTCACCTTCTCAAACTGCATCTCAACCGTGACTACGCCATCAGCGACGACAGCCTGGACGAGCGCGCCATGACCAGCGATTTGGCTGTTCTCATGAAAGATAACAACAAGAACGTTCGCTGGCATCTGGATCTCGCGAAAGGCGTTGCAACACTCGAAAAGGCAGGCCCCAACTTAGCGAATTACACCGTGCCCTTGAAGCCCATGCTCGGATGCATCGCTACCGCCGTCGGCCCCTCGCAAGCGCCGCCACCCACCGGCGATTCCGGCGGTTGGGGTGGAAACATGGATTTCAACGAAATTGCTGAAGGCGCCACTATCTACTTGCCCGTCTCAAACCCTGGCGCGCTCTTGTATCTTGGCGATGGACACGCCGCGCAAGGCGATGGTGAATTGAACGGCAACGCCCTCGAGACTTCGCTCGATGTCGAGTTCTCCGTCGATGTCATTCCCCACAAAAACATCGGTGGCCGCCGAATTGAAACCGCAACGCATATCATTTCCATGGGTCTCTCCCCATCGCTCAACGAGGCCCTTCGGAATGCAACCGAAAATATGGCGGACTGGTTGAAACAGGATTACAACTTGACGCCCTCCGAAATTGCGCTCGTGCTCGGGACAGCGGCCGAATACAGAGTCAGCGAAGTCGCCGATCGCAATTCTGGAGTCATTTTGAAAATCGGCAAACCACGGCTGAGCGGCCTGATCAAGAAAACAAATTGAGCGTTGGCCGGCTCACCTTCTTAGGCGACAATAAAAGGACCGTGCCCATTCAGAAACACTCCGTCTGCGCCCTTGATTGCCCGGACACGTGCGCGCTTGTCGTCAACATCGATCCAGCGGGTCATGCCACCAAGCTTTCCGGTGATCCGGACCATCCTGTCACCCGGGGCTTCCTTTGCGCGAAAGTCACGAAATATCTCGAACGCGAATACCACACTGACCGCCTTCTCTACCCGCTTCGCCGCACCGGCGTCAAAGGCACAGGCAGTTTCGCCCGCATCAGCTGGGACGAAGCGCTCTCTGAAATCGCGACCCGCCTCTCGCAAATTTCGCACGAACACGGCCCGGAAGCCATCCTTCCTTACAGCTATGCGGGCACCATGGGCATGCTCAATGGCAGCGGCATGGATCGCCGCTTTTTCCATCGTCTCGGGGCATCCCGTCTCGACCGCACAATCTGTTCCAACCCGGGTGGCGTGGCCCTCACCCGCTCGCAAGGCGCACGCTTCGGCATCGAACCCGAGCAATTCGCCAATGCGAAACTTATCATCGCCTGGGGCGCAAATATTCTAGGCACCAATTCTCATCTGTGGCCCTTCGTTGTCGAAGCGCGTCGCAAAGGCGCAAAGTTTTGCGTCATTGACCCGATCAAGAACCGCACCGGACGCGCCGCCGATAAACACTTCGCCCTCAACCCCGGCTCCGATCTCGCCCTGGCCCTCGGCCTCGCCCACGTCATACTCTGCGAAAAGCTGGAAGATCGCGCCTACATAGAGTCCTACGCCAACGGCTTCTCAGATCTCGCGTCGCTGGCCTCCGAATATCCGCCTGAGCGCGTCGCCCAACTCACCGGCCTGCCGAAAGACGAAATCGTATCTCTTGCGCGTGAGTACGCCCACACTCATCCATCGGCCATTCGCGTCAACTACGGCGTGCAACGTACCGATCGTGGCGGCTCCGCGGTTCGCGCCATCTCGGCCCTTCCCGTTCTCACCGGCGCATGGCGTCACGCCGGCGGCGGCTTGCAACTCACTACGTCCGGCACATTCGAATTCAATACCGATTCTCTCGAACGCCCCGATCTTCAAAAACTCTCCCCGCTTGGCCGCGAAGCTCGCCTCGTCAATATGTCGCTCTTGGGTGAAGCGCTAGTTGATCTCGATAGCCCTAAGGTTCACTCCCTCGTCGTCTACAATTCCAACCCAGCCGCCATCGCGCCCAATCAGACCAAAGTCACTGCCGGCCTGAAGCGCGAGGATCTTTTCACCGTTGTCCTCGAACAATTTCAAACCGACACCGCCGATTACGCCGATATCGTCCTCCCCGTCACCACGTTCCTCGAACACACAGACCTTTATCGCGCTTATGGCCACCACTACCTCCAACTCGCTCGCCCCGCTCTTTCGGCGCCCGGCGAGACCAAAAGCAACGTCGAAATCTTCCGCCTCCTCGCCAAACGCTTAGGCTTCCCCGATCCCTGCTTCGACGACACGGAAGATCAAATGATCCGCGCTCTGCTCGATTCGCCCTCGCCCTTCTTAGCCGGCATCACCCTCGATCGCCTGGAACGCGAACGCTTCGTCCGTTTGAACCTTGCACCAGCCGGCGAGCCTTGGATGCCTTTCGTTCACGGCAACTTCCGCACGCCCTCGGGCAAATTTGAATTTGGCGCAGATTCACTTGCCTATACCCCGCCCGTCGAATCGCGCCTCGGCGATCGTTCGCTTTACACCAAATTCCCGCTCGAACTAATATCCGCGAAGAACGACGACAGCATGAACTCCACCTTCGGCAATCGTGCCGACGTCGATCAACAAACGTCTCGGATCTCCATTCATCCCGCAGATGCCGCCGCCCGGGACATCGCTGACGGCGCCTGGGTGCGTGTCTGGAATGACCGTGGCGAATGCCGTCTCCGCGCCAAGGTTAACGGCGATGTGCAACCCGGCGTCGTCCGCGCCCGCAGCCTCGGCTGGGCGAAAACTTCGCCAATTCGCACCGGTCTCAACCACCTCACATCCGACCGGCTCACCGATATGGGCGGCGGCCCTACTTTCTTTAGTTGCCTTGTTGAAGTCTGCGCAGAGACGCAACATCCATAGTTCTATACGTACTCTTTGCTGAACCGTTTGACCGCCGTTTGTCACTAAACTATTCAGAAAGCGGAGATGGCCAAAATTAATTATCTAAGCTATTTTCAGCGTCTTGCCGATAGGTACTTCATCTAGGTAAGGCGGAATAGCCTTAGCGCCGTCTATTCTCTTGTACGAGGTTGCATTTTTAGCGTTATATGTTATGATTCTGAAATCCGAAAAGCAGAGTAGTTCAAGTGGGCATCGTTGGTAAGGACAGCCGTTAGGCTCTCCTGCGTGGGTGTCCGGATTTTCTGCGCGTGGCTCTCGCTCCATGGTAGTAGCTCCCTAGTATAGTCACCCTGTACAAAAGTTATACCGTCTGTCGGGTTCACGTAGTTATGACTTTGGCTTCCTCGTAGTCGTTTTTTGTTGAGGTCGTCCGGTCGGGCAGTTTTGGAAGGAGAAGAAAGAATAAAAGATGACAAAGACTGAGGTCAGTAAATTTAAGAAAATCCTGGAGGCCAAACAGGCCGACCTGGAAAGAATCGTGCGCAACCGCGATGCTATAGCTATCGAAAAAAGCGCCGATGCTCTCGATGAAGTTCAGCACGCCTCCGAACGCGAGTTGGCCATTCGTAACCTGGATCGTGAATCCAATCTCTTGCGTAGCGTTCGATTAGCGCTGCGCCGCATTGACGATGGTTCCTTCGGCACGTGTATGCACTGCGATGAAGAAATCAGCCCCAAGCGCTTAGCCGCCGTGCCGTGGGCGGCCAATTGCATCCAGTGCCAGGAAATCGTCGATCGCAACAAAGACGAAGGTAACGAGATTATCGACGACGACTTCGTCAGCAACGCCGCGTAAAGGTTCTAAGTCCGTATATCCTTTCCTTCCTAAAATCAAAAGGCGGGTTGATAAACGACTCACCCGCCGCCCCTTTCTTTCGGTTTCGCCCCCGCCGCCTGTAACCCTGCCGCCGTGCCAAGCGCCCTACTTTGATATCAGGTAGCCCTCGTAGATTTGCCCTGATTCCCCGTTTATGCAGAAACCTTTGAGTAGTAGTCTGTTCGCCTGTTTAGCGGTGTTTTACTTCACCGCCTCCTGCGTTTCGTTCGCGCAAGACGCCGCCACGCCAGCACGCCAGCCGCTCGATCATGTCATCGGCTCGATCACTGCTGTCGACAACAACAACCACACCGTTACTGTTGTCGAAGACAAAACTAACGCGAGTTTCACTATTCGGCTGTCCGACGCCAAAAGCTTTCTCAAAGTGGAGCCCGGCGCAAAAGACCTTACCAAAGCCGAGCGCATCAGCGCTGACGATCTTCAAGTCGGCGATCGTGTCGATGTGCGTGGCAGGAAATCCGATCCCGCCAATCTGGTCGCACGCGGCTTAGTTCTCATGTCCGCTCGCGACCTCCAAAAAGCGCATCAGGAACAGATGGCTGCCTGGCAGAAAGCAACCGCAGGCACCGTTTCTTCGGTAGACACGGCAACCGGCAAAATTACCGTCAACTCCCGCACTGCCGAAGGCCCGAAACCGATCACGGTTGCAACGTCAACAGCCACTGAATTTACCCGTTATTCGCCGCAAACGCCCAAAACCCCGTCCCCGTCCCAACTCGCTTCCATAGAGACCGGCGATCAAATCCGCATCATTGGCGACAAAAGCGATGATGGCTCGTCCATCAATGCGCAGCGCATTTATACCGGCGCATTTCGCACACTCTCCGCTACGATCACCTCCATCGCTCCCGACAACAAGAGCCTCATCGTAAAAGATCTCGCCACCAAAAAGGCGATCCAAGTTTCTTTGAACGATGATTCTTCCGTGCGTAAACTTCCGCCTATGCTGGCAACTATGCTGGCTCGTCGTTTTAATCCAAGCTATCGGCCGACCGAGGGCACCGCTGCGGGCGCAGGCCCCGGCGGTAACGCCCCTGGCGCAAATCCGGGCGGCGGCAACGCTGCCGGTGGCAACGGTGGCGGCGGTGGCTGGCAGTCTCGCGCTGGCGGCCAAGGCGGCTCCGGAGTTCGTTCCGGCGACATTTCTCAAATGCTTGAGCGCGTCCCCAAAATTTCTCTTGCCGATCTCAAACCAGGCGATGCCCTGGTCGTCTCCGGTGTCGCTCTCGGTTCCGATAACTCGAAGCTTCTCGCCAACAGCTTAATCGCCGGTGTCGAACCCATCCTGCAATCCGCACCTCGCCAAAGCCAGGTCGGCGGCGACTGGGGTTTAGGCGAAATGTCAGCGCCGCAGTAATTCACGATTTTTCTTGAGGTTCAAACTTGATCCGTTTCTTATTTCTTTTTTCACTTCTTAGCGCAGTTCTTTTTGGCCAAAACAAGGGCAGCATTCAAGGCGTTGTCAAAGATGCTACCGGCGCCATCATCCGCGCTGCGGCCGTCACGCTGGCTAACGATTCCGGCACTGTTCAGACCGTGAATTCGGGCCAGGATGGCTCCTATGTCTTTCACAATGTCGCCCCGGGCAATTACACCGTGAGCGCCACATTCAAGGGCTTGCAACTGGCCAACGCGAGCATCATTACCGTCACCGCGAATCAAACCGCTTCCGCCAATCTCACTCTGGTGCCGGCTGAACAAAAAGAAGTGGTCAACGTCAACGACACCACAAACAACACCATCAGCACCGAGCCAGCCAACAACCAGAGCGCCATCGTCCTCACAAAGGAAGACATCGACGCTTTACCCGACGACCCCGACGATTTGCAAGCCGATCTGCAAGCCCTCGCCGGCCCATCCGCCGGTCCGGGCGGCAGCCAAATCTATGTCGATGGCTTTACCGGTGGCCGCTTGCCTCCAAAAGAATCTATACGCGAAATTCGCATCAATTCCAATCCGTTCTCGGCCGAATTCGACAAACTTGGCTTCGGCCGCATTCAAATCTTCACCAAACCCGGCTCCGACAAATTCCACGGCCAAGGCTACTACGACATTAGCGACGGCGTCTGGAACTCCCGCAATCCATTTCTCCCTGTGGCGCCGCCTTTCCGCACTCAACTCTTCGGCGGCAATGTCAGTGGCCCTCTTGGCAAAAAGGCTAGCTTCTTTGTCGATGTCGAACGGCGTCTCATCAATGACAACGATATAGTCAACGCCATCGTCCCCACCGCCGGCTTCCTCGGCTCTGCCCTCAATCACAGCTACTACTCGACGCCGCAACGCCGCACCACTATCAGCCCGCGTGTCGATTACGCGCTTGGCCCTAATCACACGTTGAGCGTCCGCTATAGTTATCTGGATAATCAGCATGTCCTGACTTTTCCCGGCGGCACCAGCCTGCCTCAAACCGCCATCGGCGATCTCTCGCTCCCCTCCTCGGGCTACACGAGCGGCACCACGCAACACAGTTTCCAAGTGGTCGAAACCTCCGTCCTCAGCCCCAAGGCTATTAACGAAACCCATCTGAATGTCGAACGCGATTACACCAACGAAACCAGCCAAAGCACCGCGCCTTCACTCTTGGTCACTTCGTCCTTCAGCTCCGGCGGTTCCGGCTTCAGCGCCCCCGGCTATAGCTCGACCTATGACCTTGAAAACGAAACCGAACTGCAAAACTATACTTCGCTCACTCTTGGCACTCATACAGTAAAGTTTGGTCTCCGCGTCCGCACTGACGTTCTCACGAACTCCAGTCCCAGTGACTTCAATGGCACTTACTCTTTCCTGGGCGGATCGTTCCCTTTTTCGAACATCGCGAATCTCCCAAGCGCTCAAGGCCTGCCTGTTACCAATGGCCTCGTCACTCTCACTTCTATCCAACAACTTCTCTTCACCCAGCAGTTGCTCGCGGCTGGCCAACCGCTCGGCAATTTTGGCCCATCGAAATACTCCATTAGCAGCGGCAATCCATTCATCACTTTCGATCAGGTAGACTACGGTCCCTTCATCCAAGACGATTGGCGCGCCCGGCCCAATCTCACTTTGAGCTTCGGTCTTCGCTACGAAGCACAAAACAATATTCCCGATCACAATGACTGGGCGCCGCGTGTTGGTTTCGCATGGTCTCCCGGCGCAAAAGCCAATAGCACCTCCCGACCCAAAACCGTTTTTCGCGGCGGTTGGGGCATGTTCTACGATCGCTTCGCCATCACAAATGTGGAAAACGCTTATCGCTATTCCGAAACGAACCTGAAAACATACACCGTCGACAATCCCGCTACCATCGATCCCGGGTTCTTTGCAAGCCAAGGTCAAAACTTCTTTTTCAGTCAACTTCCTTCCGCCGACCTTGATTCGGCCACCACCGGCGGCACTGCTCAGAAATATCAAATCGATGGCAACTTCCACGCTCCTTACCTGATGCAAACTGCCATCGGCATGGACCGCCAACTCTTCGGCCATACCACTCTCTCAGTTAACTTTGTGAATTCGCGAGGCGACCACGAACTGCGGACCGCCGATATCAACTCGCCTCTTCCGGCCGACGGGATGTATCCTCTGCAGATCCAGCAGTGCATCTCCGCCGGCTCGCCCAATTGCCCAGCTTTGGTTCGCCCGTTCGGTTCTATCTTCAATGGCGATATCTACGATTACCAATCAACTGGCACTTTCAAACAAACCCAGGTAATGTTCAACGTCAACTCCCAACTCGGCAAATGGGGCATGTTGTTTGGCCGCTACTCCTGGGCCACCGCACACAGCGATACCGATGGCCTCGGCTCTATCCCATCCAATCCCTTCGATTTCGCCCAGGATTGGGGCCGTTCCGCGCTGGATATTGAAAACAACTTTTTCCTTGGTGGGTCCATCTACGCAAAATGGGGACTGCGTTTCTCGCCCTTCATCGTCGCGCATAGTGGGACGCCCTATAACATCACCACCGGCGAAGATCTCTACCTGGAGAACTCCGAGACTGCCCGCCCTGGCTTGAATGGCACTCTCCCGTCCACTAGTGTCGGAGCTGCCAACTTCTTGCCGTACTTAAACCCCACCCCCGCTCTGGGCAGTCCCGTCGTCGGCCGCAACGCTCTAATCGGACCCGGCTTCCTCGGCATCAACTTGCGCGTTAGTAAAACCTGGGGCTTCGGTACGACGAAATTTTCCGGCCCTTCCGGTGGCGCTCGCGCGGGTGGCGGCGGTCGTGGCGGCGGCGGATTCGGCGGCTTCGGTGGCGGGCGCGGCGGGTTCGGCGGTGAGTCTAGCGTCCACCGCTATAACTTGACTCTTTCGGTGAACGCTCGCAATATCCTGAATCACGAAAACGTGAATTCGCCCGTCGGCATCATGACCTCGCCCTATTTCCTTGAAGCGACCGGCATCCAAGGCGGCTATGGCGCGGAAGGCACATCGAGCAATCAACGCCGCATGGATATTCAACTGCGCTTCGCGTTCTAGTTCGCCATCGCGCCGTTCACAATTCTTTCAATATTCGTTTACAATCTTTCCACTAGCTAACTGCGTCTCATGAACTGTTGGACAAAAAGTCCAACAGGGAATTTGCATGAACCAATCATGGACGCGATTATGGCTCGAGCTCTGTTCGTGTCTCCTCTTACTAGCTCTTAGTGCGAAACAGGCGAGCGCTATACCGGCATTCGCACGGCGCTACAACTTGAAGTGCACGGCGTGTCATACCGTGCCGCCGGTTTTGAATGAGCAGGGCTACATGTTCAAGCGGCTTGGCTTTCATTTGCCGCCGTCTTTGACGCCGGGCGAAAAAGCGCCCGCCATCTCTTATCTTGTCCATAACGAGCAACCTTGGAGTCTGACAAACAATGTTGCCTTTTCCGTGGCCGACTTTAGTTATCAAGCGCAACGCACGACAACTGAAGGAGCTAGCCCTTCTTCCACAGCCGGATTCCAAGTCAATTATTGGAACGGTTATTTCGCCGGCTGGATTCCCGACACCAATTTTTTCTACTTCGCCGAATTCGATATCGTCAACAACGGCTCGGTCAGTCCAGACCTTCCCAACGCCTACATGGGCTATGCCGGCGGCAACGCTCACAGTAGCTGGATCCTGACGGCGGGGCGCGAAAATCTACAAACCGCCGAAGGAACGCGCGCTGCGACCGTCTACAGCCTCTTGCCGTCTTCTCCGCTGTTATTCGAGAACTTGACGCCAACCAACTTCGTCCTCGACCAGTCTCCTGTTGGTGTCGAAGCGGGTTACACCTGGGCATCGAGCAATTACCGTAATATCTTCGCCGCCACCGCCAAGGTCACTAACGGCGACAATGCCGACGGCAGCGAATTACTGAGCGTTGGCACCAAAAACTCCAAAGACGTTTGGCTCGACCTCGATTGGTGGTACGCACCCGAAAGCGGCGTATCTTTCGTCGATTACTACGGAACCAAAGATCAAATTCAAAACAGCGGCCTGAGCAACCAATTCACTTATCTGCCTCACATTCGCCGCCAGGGCATCTTCGGAAACTACATGCTCGCCACCAAACTCGATTTCCTCGGTGGCTATCTGCGAAACCGCGACGATTGGGAATTCGCCCCCGGCGTCTCTGGCGGCTCTTTCACCGGTAACGATTTCTACGGAGAAATCGATTATTATCTCCGGCCGGGCCTCGCTTTTTCTGGCCGCTACGATCTCTTGCGGCAACGCATCACTAGCAACGTCGGCATCGAAGGCATGCACGATTGGACTGTCGGAGTGAATGACAGCTTCACGCGCTCCGGCAACATCATCGGCCGCATTGCTTACAGCTACCTAAGCGGTCGCGACCCATTGGCCGCTCTCAAATCGACTAGTTGGCTTGTGCAAGCCGACATCGCTTTCAACTTCTAGGCATCATGATCAAACTTTTCCCATTCATCGCAATCGCCGGCGCCTTGCTCGCCCAGCAGCCAGAGACCAGGGGGTATACCCAGAACTTCAATGACACTGTCCAGCCTTTGGCGGGGATGCCGGCCAAACTCCAAACCGGCTTCCACCTCTACAAATCCAAGTGCGGCTCCTGCCACTCGCTTACGCGCACAAACGAGAAAACGGATCTTTCCGCCGCTGAATGGGCCGACATCGTTTTTCGCATGCGCGCGAAAGCCAGTTCCCACCTCAACGACACAGAGGCCAAGGCAATCGTGCCAACACTCGTATGGCTCGATCAACATCGCGAGAAAAGCCAATGAAAACAACTTTATACTTTCTCGCCGTCTCGCTTTATGCGCAAACCCACAACGTTGAAATCGTGGCCGGCGCCGATGACGCCTTTCACCTGCCCGGGAACGCGAAAGTTCTTCACCTGAAAAGCGGCGAGCCGGTCCATTTCAAAATCGACGCCCGGTTCGGCGGCGAAAAAAGCCGCGACGGCTCCGTCCACAGCTTTGTCGTCAAGTCTCTGCGCGACAAAGGCTGGGATGTGCGCCTAAAACCCGGCATTCAAGAATTCGACCTTACGGCTCCGCCGGCGGGCGAATATCTGGTCGAGTGCACTGTAAAGTGCGGCCCCGGCCACGAATCCATGAACTTCAAAATTCTAGTCGAATGAAGCTAAAAGTCACATACCTCCCGATTCTTGGCATCGTTGCTGTCGCCGCCGCGCAGCTGGTGCAACCGGTAGGCGCCCCACGCGCTACACATACTCACGATCTCTTGATGGACGGCTCGGTCGATCCGCAGGTGCGCACGATCTTACAGCGGTCCTGCGCCGATTGCCATTCGAGCCATGCGACGCAGCCCTGGTATGCCCACGTCGCACCCGTCTCCTGGTTGGTTTCGAACGACATCGAGCACGGGCTCGCAAAGCTGAACTTCTCCGACTGGCCGCAGGATTCGCGCAACCTCCGCCAGGACGTGGCTGATTCCATCGACAACGGCGAAATGCCGCTCCGCTCGTACCGCTGGGTTCACCCTTCGGCTCAACTGACTGCGAAAGAGAAGTCCGTTATCGAACACTGGGCCGACGAACACTGAATTCCAAAGGCTCTCATGTTGTAGCCTTACAAATATGAAGAAAGCGCTGGCATTTTTCTTTCTCATAGCAACTCTCTCTCCCGCCGCATCCGACTGGCGGCAACTGTTTAACGGCAAAAACCTCGACGGTTGGGAGCACGTTGGCCCCGGCCACATGACGGTTGAAAACGGTCTCATCCAAACGCACGGCGGCATGGGCCTGCTGTATTGGAAAGAATCCAAACTGGGCGATTGCGTCATCCGAATCGTCTACAAAATGCGCGATGAAAACGACAACTCGGGTGTCTTCATCCGCATCCCGATCGCCCCAACGGAACCTTGGATGCCTGTCAACTACGGCTACGAAGTTCAAATCGATAATCACCCCGAAACCAGCAATGAAGACGAGTACCATGTCACCGGCACTCTGTATTCGCTCACTAAACCGCTCGCCAAACCCGGCAAGCCGGGACCCGAGTGGAACACCATGGAGATCACGCTCGATGGCCCGCGGACCATCGTTACGTTAAACGACCAGAAGGTTACCGATTACACCGAAGGGGAACCAGTACCGGAAAAGAAATTCGATTTCGAACCACAGCGCGGCACGCGCCCCAACTACGGCTACATCGGCCTGCAAAACCACAGCGATAACGACATCGTCTTCTTCAAGGAAGTAGCCATCAAACCGCTCCGTTCCGGCTCCGCCAAGTGAACGCACCCCCAACCGTTTCCTCTTCTTCGAGCCTCGGTCTCAAGCGAGGGATGGGGTTCTTCCCCGCCCTCACCTCCAACATGTTGAACATGGTGGGGATCGGCCTTTTCACTACCGTCCCGCTGATTCTGACCGCGATGGGCGGTCCGCAAGCCCTGCTGGGATGGGTTTGCGGCGCGATCCTCGCGCTGGCCGATGGCCTCGTATGGGCGGAACTCGGCGCGGCCATGCCCGACACAGGCGGCTCTTATGAATACCTGCAGAAAGCCTTCGCGCCGAGCGGTTACGGCCGACTGATGGGCTTTCTGTTTCTCTGGCAAGTCATGATCGGCGCGCCTCTCACCGCCGCATCGGGCGGCGTGGGTTTCGCCAACTACCTGCAGTATCTGCTTCCCGCGATCACACCCGCCGAAAAAATTCTCATTGCCATGGCTGTCTGCGGTCTTTCGTCATTCTTTCTTTATCGCGACATCAAATCTATCGCTCTCATCTCTAACATTCTTTGGGTGGGCCTCGTCATTGCCATGGCCGTGATTTTGTGGGGCGGCGCGTGGCACTTCAATCCATCGATCGCCTTCTCTTTCCCCGCCGGCGCGTTCAAACCCACGACCGCCTTTTTCAGCGGCTTGGCCGGCGCGATTCTGCTCGCCATGTACGACTACAGCGGCTATTTCAACGTTTGTCTCATCGGCGGCGAAATCGAGCGCCCGGCTCGCAACATTCCGCGGGTCGTCATTCTTTCCATCGTCATTCTCGCCGTCTTGTATTTGGCGATGAGCTTTTCCATCATCGGCGTTGTGCCGTGGCAACAAGCTATGCATTCCAACGCCGTGGTATCTGACTTCATCGAGCAGATCTACGGAAAAACGATCGCCTCGTTCATGACAGTGCTGATTCTTTGGGTGGGCTTCGCTTCGGTTTTCTGCGTGCTGCTCGGCTATACCCGCGTTCCTTACGCGGCTGCCGTTGAAGGCCACTTCTTCAAACCCTTTGCGAAACTGCATCCGACTCGCAACTTTCCTTCTTTCTCAGTCGTCTTCTTCGGCGCCGCGTCCGCTATCCTTTGTCTCCTCCCGCTGGACGTACTGATTCAAGGCATGCTGATGATTCAGATCGTCACTTGGTTCGCGGCGCAGTGCATCGCTGTTGTGCTGTTGCGCCGCAGTCACTCCGCATCGGATCGTCCTTTCTCGATGCCCTGGTACCCTTTGCCCGTCATCCTGGCTCTGGCCGGATGGATTTTTATCTTCGTGATGAATCCCTGGCCCTACATGGTGAGCGCGCTCACGTTAGTCGCTGTCGGCATTCTCGCGTTCTACCTTCACAACCGCAAGCGCCTCACTACATCGCAAACCCAATAAACATTGACGCAATTTCAATTGACTTTCAGATCCACCTCAGTTATGGTCTTCCCATACTTGTTCTAAGCTGCAACGCTACATGAAAGCCGTTGTCCTGTGCGACTATGGTCCGCCTGACGTTCTTCAGTGCCGGGAACTCCCCCAGCCCACTCCTGCGCCGACAGAAGTCCTGGTCAAAATTCACGCTGCCGGGCTCAATCCTTTGGATCTTGCGTCTCTGCAAGCCCCGTCTGCGCTTCTTCGCCTCCTGTTCGGCCTTCCGAAACCAACTACCTCGCAACCCTGTCGATTCGGCGTCGATCTCGCAGGCGAAGTGGAAGCCGTTGGTACTAACGTCACCCGCTTCGTACCAGGCGATGACGTCTTCGGCATCTGCATCGATAACCCGAAGGCCACAGGCGCCAAAGCTTGGCTTCACAGGCAAGGCTCGCTGGCTGAATATGTGTGTGTGCCCGAAGGCGCACTCGCGCGTAAGCCGGCCAATACCACTTACGACCAAGCCGCCTCGCTCCCGGTGGCGGCACTCACAGCGCTGCAGGGTCTGCGCGATACCGGCGACATTCAACCTGAATCAAAAGTACTGATCAACGGCGCGGCCGGCGGCGTTGGAACTCTGGCGGTTCAAATCGCCAAAGCCTTCGGTGCCGAAGTCACCGCGGTTTGCAGCACTGCAAACGTCGACTTAGCAAAATCGATCGGCGCCGATCATCTGATTGATTACACGCAGCAGAACTTCAGCAAACTCCGGTACCGGTACGACTTGATTTTCGACTGTGTGGGCAATCACTCACTTAGCGACCTTCGTCACTTACTCGCTCCCAAAGGCTGTTGCGTGATGGTCGGCGATTTGACGGGGAGACCGCTTGGGCTCATGATGGCTCGGATTGCACGCGCGCTCGTGCTGTCGTTCTTCGGAGGCCGCAAATTCCGCACCTTTCTTGCCAAGCCGAACCAAGACGATCTCGATTTGATCGGCGATTTCCTGGCGGGCGGTTCCATCAAGGCGGTGGTGGACAAGTGTTACAGCTTGGCCGAAGTCTCAGATGCGGTGCGGTACCTTGCGCGGAAGCACGCGAAAGGGAAAGTGGTGATTTCGGTGGTGTCCGCAACGGCGGCGGTGGCAAACACGGCGGGGGCGTAGGCGGACAATGCCGGCTGAGCGCTGGCGCGCCCGTCCCCAACCTTACGGTTGGGGTTCTGAATCGGATGATCGGACCGTTTTCAACAGGCCGAGGCGCTTGAGTTCGAGCATTGTGTTGTACCAGTTCGAAGGGTCGAGCGGGCCGAAGACGCCGGGGACGATTTTTTGCGGGACCCAATCGGGTTGGCCGGGGTAGTATTCTTTGCCGTCCATGGAGTAACGCTCGCCGGTGTCGCTGTTGAGGACGTAAATCATGTCAGGTCTGGGGATGTCGGAGTCCCAGCCGTCGTTGGCCTTGGCTTCTTCCTTGGCTTTGGCTGCGGCGGCGCGTTCTTTCTTTTCTTCTTCCATTTTGCGGGCTTTTTCGGCGCGTTCTTCTTTGGCGACGTGGGCTTTCCAATTGGAATCGAGCATTTTGAAGGCGCGGGTGAAGTTGCGATCGTGAGTGGTGCGGTAACGCAAAGCGAGGTTGAAATCGATTTTGTCGTCGGCGCCCCAGAAGTTGAGATCGTTGGCGATGCCGGCGAGAATGTTTTGATACCAACGGTTGACGCGAATGCGTTCCCAATCGGCTTGGGCGCAGTCTTCGACCAGGCGGAAGAAGAAGGAACCCTCGGCGGGGTTTTCGTATTGGGCGAGCCAGAAATCGACGAGGGCGTCGAGTTTGGCGGGATCTTCGCCGTTGAGAATTGTAGTCCGGGCGGTGAGGCCGTGTTTGACGGCGTTCAGCGCGGGGTTATGGGTGTCCATGAACATTTCGAAGTTCTTGCTCCTGGCTTGATTGTCAGTAACGCCCGTTCGTTGCTAACCAAAAAAAGCTTGTAAGCGGAAGAAAAGATTGGAAATAAAAAAAATGCTCGAGTTGTGACTGGGATTTTGAGGTTGCAACAGCGGGAGCGGAAATGAGGGACACTGCTCGAAGTGGACAGGGCGGCGAATCGGACACCCGATCGCAATGTCCCCACATTTCCTTCAGTGTTTTGAGGGAGTTACGGAGAGTTTGCGAAATGAGGGTTGACACGGATAGCTGGTTGACGCATACTGTGTATAGCACAGTATGTGCCAAACAGCATGCCATCTGACGCTAATCCTGATCTCTTCGACAACCTGCGCTTGGAACTGCGCCGCGGCTCGCTGGTGGTGGCCGTTCTGGCGGCTTTGCGCTCCGAGCAATATGGCTACACGTTGCGCAAATCACTTTCCGATCACGACTTGGAAGTGGATGAGAACACGCTCTACCCCTTGTTGCGGCGACTGGAAACGCAAGGCCTGCTGGCGAGCGAGTGGCGCGAAGAGAACAAGCGTAACAAACGTTTTTACCGCCTTTCCCCGCAAGGCAAACTGATGCTCAAACAACTGCTCGCCGAATGGCGAGCCATTGATTCTTCTCTAACCGCAATCGTAAAGGAGTAAATGTTTATGGAACTCTTAGACCGTTATCTACATGCCATAGAATTCTGGCTGCCGAAAGATCAAAAACGCGACATTATCGCCGAACTCTCAGAAGACATTCATTCTCAAACTGACGAACAGGAAGCCGCTTTGGGCCGTGCCATGAATCGGTCTGAGTTGGAGGCGCTTCTCAAAAAGCGCGGCGCGCCGGTCGTTGTGGCCAATCACTATCTCCCGCAGCGCCATCTCATCGGTCCGCTGTTGTTTCCCATTTATGCATTCGTTCTTGAAATTGTGGTGTTCGGGTTTCTCGCACCCTCGGCACTTCTTTATCTGCTCATCGGTCACGCGCTCCATCCCACTGAAAGCTGGGCCAACGTCGTAATAGGGGCGATTGGGAGTTTATGGACCAGCGCTTTCGCAAGTATCGCCGCCACCACGCTCGCTTTTGCGATTCTCGAACTCCTGGAACCCCGGTTCGGCTTTCTACACCACTTCAATCCGCGCAACCTACCTGCGGTCCGCGATCCACGGGCTATTTCTCGAACCTCCGCAGCGTTTGAATTCGCCATATACCTGGCCGTTATCCCCTGGTGGATCACGTTCGCTGAGGGACCGCAAGTATTGGGATTCCTAACGCTCTCATCCAACTGGGGTATCTTCTTCTGGGGTTTTTTTGCGACTTCGCTTGCGAATGCGACACTTGCGGCCATCAATTTCGTGAACCGCCATTGGACTCTCGCGACCGCGATGACCCGGCTGGCGATTGACGTCTGTGGGTCAGCGCTTTTCTTGTGGATGCTGAAAGCCAATGTGGTCGCTTCCGCCGGGACGACGGAGCACACTCAACTGGTTCACTCTGTTATCAATCAAAGCGTCCCGTGGGCGGTGCTTGTGACTCTCATCATCCTGGCGGGGAACGGATACCGCCTGTTCCAACTCACGCGGCGCCAGACGGAAATGCCACAGCTGGCGGCGAACAGTCAATAAGCAACGAGTCTTCAGCAAGCAGGCTTTGAATGATGAGTTACGATTGTGAACAGGCCAGAATGCGAACACGAAAAACCCCTTCAGAGACTACCGGAACGGAAAGTTCGAAGCAGAATCGAAGCAGCGTCGCCGAGTGGGCGGTGACGGTTCTATTGCTTTTATTTGGGACGACGACGCTCTGTCAGGCGTTCGTCATACCGACCGGCTCGATGGAGGACACGCTGCGGGTGGGCGATCATCTACTGGTAGACAAGCTGGCTTATGCATCTGCTGGACCGATCGCAAGGCATCTGCTGCCCTACGAAGAACCGAGACATGGCGACATTATTGTGTTCCGGTATCCGCCGGATATCCGGCAAACGCTAGTCAAGCGACTGATTGGAATGCCCGGAGATCGCATCAGGATTGCCAATGGGGTGGTCTACCGAAACGGAAAGAGATTGAACGAACCGTACGCTTACCATAAGTACGCTTACGACCCTGCGCTCGACAACTTTCCTTGGACGTGCTGCCGTCCGGTGAAAGAGGATGTTGCGCGAGCGGAGCAAGAGGAGATGCTCGACCGGAACGTTAGCTCTGGCGAAGTGGTTGTTCCGGAGAATCACTTTTTCGGGATGGGCGATAACCGGGACAACTCTTCCGACAGTCGATATTGGGGCTTTATCCCGAGAGAAAATATTATTGGTAAACCGATTCTGATCTATTGGTCCTATCAAGCGTCGACGGAAGATTTGACAGGCGAGACGGCCGGTTCATTGGTAGCGCACACGATCGACTTGGCAGAACATTTTTTCACTCGGACGCGGTGGGATCGGACGTTAAAAGTAGTGCGTGGGTTTTCTGACTCTGAACTGCCACAACGACCTCTTCCGGTCAATGGTGGGCTGCCGAATCCATAGTACGCGGCAGTCATTGGAGGCTCGTGCGCGCATCAAATCAGAGCTCGCGGTACAGGTTTCGCAGATTTGGACCTCAGCTAAACTTGCGGCGGCGCTGGACAGCAACTTACCGCAAATTCGACAGCGATGAACACCTTACAGGCGGTCTTGCATGCCTCAAGCGTAGCGAGAAAAATTTACGATCAGCGGAGGCACTTGGTGCGGGTGCCTCCAAATAGGCCTCAAGCGTGGCGCTTAGCGATTAATTCCCGCACCTGCGAAACAAGATCGTGGGGAACGTTCATGACCGTCTCGCAGGATGCAACCCCGGCTTCATCCTCGGCCACCGCCTCATCCGGAGACTGTTCGTCGTAATGTGCGAGCACTTTTTGTACTCTTTTCTCATCCCATCCTTCGGGGAACTGATTCTGGCTCATTGAGGTTTCTTCCTTCTGCGTGAGCTTGTCCCCATGGCTGAGACAAACAGTTAAGAGGAACGTTACCGTTCGATGGTAAAGGATTCCGTTCGCTGCTGCAATCGTTTTAAGCTGAGGGTGCCGGTGAAGCGGAGACGGGCACTGCTGGCGAGCAACCCGTTGAGGAATAACCGGCCGGAACTCATCGCGACGATGGGCAGGGCGTGTTCTTCCGGCGCGTCCTAGAGCCTGGCCCGGACCCGACCGGAATGCGGTACTCTGGCCCAGGTTTAAAAGAAGTGATGACACATCGGACCGATAGATTCCGGTATGCCTGAAAAAACGCTTACTGAGGGCGCCCTCGTTTTTCATGCGGTCACCAATGGTTTGGCAGTGGAAGGAGTAAGCAGCGAACGTTCAAACTCGATCGGCGGGCGGTAACCCAGCGCCGAGTGGAGACGCTTGCCGTTATAGATTCTCTCGATGAACGTTTGGATGGAAGCGCGGGCTTCGGCCAAGTCACGGTACTCCTGCCGATAAACCTCTTCGTATTTCAGAGTCTTCATAAAGGACTCGCACGCTGCATTGTCATAAGGATTGCCACGCCGGCTCATGCTGATGCGGGCGCCATGGTCTTTCAGCAGAGCGATGTAGTCGTGGGAGGCGTACTGCACGCCGCGGTCGGAATGATGTGTCAACCCTGCCGTTGGTTTGCGGTGCCGGAGCGCCATTTGCAGAGCAGCGATGGCCAGATCATCTTCCAGATGGCGATCCAACGCCCAACCCACTACTTTGCGTGAGTAGGCGTCCAACACCACTGCCAGATAAACGAACTCCGTCTCCAGCCGGATATAGGTGATATCCGCGCGCCAGAGCTGATCGATGCCGGTGACAGCCATCTCACCCGCCAGATTGGGATAGATCCGCAGATTGTGATTCGAATCGGTGGTCACCACGAACTTCCGCCGCCGCAGGCAAAGCAAGTTATCCTCGCGCATGAGGCGGCCCACCTTTTTATGATTGACCGGCCAGCCGCGCCGTTTCAGCTCCGCCGTAATCCGGGGCCGGCCATAAAACGGAAAGGTGAGAGCGATTCGTTGGATCTCATCCCGCAGATCCAGATCTTCGTCAGACGCTTTGTCCTTCGGCTCGAACCGGTACAGGCCAGCCCGGCTCACTGTTCCTAACTCACACATGCGCAAGGCAGTCATCTGGCCCCCTTGCTCCACTTGCGTTTGAATGTACTGGTAAATCGCGGCTTTCCAGTCAATGCCTGCAGCTTCCGCTGTTCCTCGATGCGCTGCAAGCACCCCTTCAAAAAATCAATCTCCAGCGTCTGCTGCCCCACCTTGCGTTCCAGTTGTGCCACGCGCGTCTCGTCCCAGCGCGGCTTCCCCGTCCCGGAAAGGCGTTGCCGGCCCGTGCCGGAACTCGTCTCGCCAGCGATAAAAACCTTTGGGGTGACTTCAAATGCCCGCGCCACTTCCGCCGTTGATGAGCCGCCTCCATCTGCTGAATCGCAGCCAGCTTGAACTCTTTTTGTGAATTTCCGTCGAGCTAATCCCATGAGTCAATTCTCCATTCGCTGAATTTTGACTCTTAACTGCTTGTCTCAATTTAG
>CAVYUL010000072.1:0-6744 GCA_963771405.1 Bryobacterales bacterium | reverse complement strand
AAAGGGGATCATACGCTTTCGATTGTCGATCCAGTGAGCTTGAAGGTGATTGCCGCGATGCCGTCTGGGCCTGATCCGCATGAAGTGATAGCGACGGATGACGGCAAACTGGCGTTCATTTCGAATTACGGCGGCGGGGCTTACCACACACTGACAGTGGTGGATTTGCAAGCGCACAAGACAACGGGGACGATCGACTTGGGCGCGCTGAACGGGCCGCATGGATTGGCGGTGGTCGGCGGCAAAGTTTACTTTACGGCGGAAGCGGCCAAAGTGATTGGGTCTTATGACCCGGCGGCGCAGAAGATTGATTGGGTGATGGGCACGGGGCAAGACCGGACGCACATGGTTTGGTTGAGCCGGGACATGAAAACGATTGTGACTTCGAATGTTGCCTCGGCAACTATGACGATGATCGAAAAAGTGACGCGGCAGATGATGGGACCGCCGCCGGGTGGCGGTGGGCCTCCGCCTCCTGGAATGGGTCCGGGACCCGGGCCTGGCGGGCCACCTCCAGGACCGAGGGCTGACTGGGAGGAGACGGTTATTCCCGTTGGTCGAGGCGCGGAAGGCTTCGATGTGTCGCCGGATGAGAAAGAACTGTGGGCGGCGAATGCGCAAGACGGAACCATTTCGGTGTTGGATTTGCCGAACAAGAAAGTGGTAGCGACTTTGAATGCCGATGTGCGCAGCGCGAACCGGCTTAAATTTACGCCGGACGGCAAGCATGTGTTGGTTTCCTTGCTGGGCGGTCCGGACTTAGTGATTCTGGACGCGGCCAGCCGCACAGTGACGAAGCGGGTGAAGATCGGGCGCGGCGCCGCCGGTATTCAAATGGCTCCGGACGGTAGCGTGGCTTATGTGGCTTGCACGCCCGATAGCTATGTAGCGATCATCGATCTAAACACGTTCGAAGTGAAAGGCCATATTGAGGCGGGGAAGAATCCGGATGGCCTTGCCTGGGTTCCTACTTCGTAATTCCCACCTGCGTCAAGAGCCAGGCGTATTCGAACGAGACGTCCTTTAAGCGATCATAACGGCCGGATGCACCCCCGTGTCCGGCCGGTTCCATTTTCATTTTGAGGAGCAGCGGCGTGCTGTCGTCTTTGAGCGTACGCAAGCGGGCGACGTACTTGGATGGCTCCCAATACATGACCTGGCTATCGTTGAAGCTGCTGGTGACCAACATCGCGGGATAGGCGCGTTTTTCAAGGTTGTCGTAAGGGCTGTACGACTTCATGTAATCGTAAGCGGGCTTGTCGTTAGGATTACCCCATTCGAGATATTCGCCGACGGTCAAGGGCAGGGAAGCATCCATCATGGTGTTCATTACGTCGACGAAGGGAACGGCGGAATGAACGGCGCGAAAGAGATCGGGCCGCAGGTTGACGACGGCGCCCATAAGCAAGCCGCCGGCGCTGCCGCCCTCGATGACGAGGCGCTGGCTGGAAGTCCATTTTTCTTTGATCAGGTATTCCGCGGAATCGACGAAATCGAAGAAGGTGTTTTTCTTCTTCATCAACATGCCGTCTTCGCGCCAGCGTTCGCCCATTTCGTTGCCGCCGCGAATATGGGCAATGGCATAAGCCATACCGCGATCAAGCAACGAAAGACGAGCGCTGGAGAAGGTGGCGGACATGCCGATGCCGTAGCTGCCATAGGCGTATAAGAAGAGTGGGCCGGAGCCATCGCGCGGGAAGCCTTTCTTGTAAACGATGGAGATGGGCACTTTTGTGCCATCGCGCGCCGTTGCCCAAAGACGTTCCGATGCGTATTGAGTGGGATCGTAGCCGCCGGGGACTTCCTGGCGCTTCAACAATGTGCTTGCGCCGCTTTTGAGCGAGTAATCATAAACGCTGGGCGGTGTGATGAAGCTTTGATAGTTGTAACGGAACTCATCGGATTTATATTCGGGATTGGCGCCGGGCGAGGCGGCATAGACAGGCTCCGGGAACGAGATGGTGGACCACTTCGAATCGGAAAACCGATAAATGCGGAGATGGTTAATGGCTTCCGTTTTCTCACTAACTGCGAGAAAATCTTTGAACGCGTCGACGCGTTCGATGAGAGTTCCAGGAGTGTGAGAGACGAAAGTGTGCCAATGCTGTTTGTCCGGCATGGCGTCGGGCACGATGACGACCTGAAAGTCTTTGAGTTCCTTGCCGTCGGCGGTGCGGTTAGTGCGGATGAAGAAATCAGTTTCGCGATGATCGAGATAGTACCGGTGGCCTTTCTCGCGCGGGTAGAGAACTGTGAAATCGTGAGTTGGTTCGGCGGCGCGGAGGTAGCGGCACTCGGCGGTGTCTTTGCTTTCGATGCCGAGGAACAGGAATTTTTTGTCGCGGGTTTTTTCGAGACCGATGTCGTACAGTTCGTCGGCTTCATGATAGAGCTTGGCCGAAGTTTTGTCGCCGAGGACGTGGCGGAAGAGCGTGTCGGGGCGCTTGGTGACTTCGTCTTCGGTAGTGAAGAAGAGAGTTTTGTTATCAGCGGCCCATTCGAGCGAAGTGACGCGTTCGGCGGTATCAGCAAAGATTTGGCCAGTTCGCAGATCTTTGACTTGCAGAGTGTATTGACGGAAGCCGCTGAAATCGAGGGTATAAGCAAGGAGATTTTGGTCGTCGCTAATGGCGGTTGAACCAAGACCGACGAATTTCTTGCCGACGGCAATTTCGTTGAGATCGAGAATGACTTGTTCGGGAGAATCCATGCTGCCTTTGCGGCGACAGCGGATGGGATATTGTTTGCCTTCTTCGGTGCGCGCGTAGTAGAAATAATCGCCCATGCGGACAGGCACGTCCAAATCGGTTTGTTTGATGTGACTCAACATCTCTTGATAGAGGTTATTGGCAAACGGCTGCACGTCTTTGGTCATGGCGGCCGTATAGGCGTTTTCGGCCTCGAGATATTTGGCGACTTCGGGATTGGTCTTTTCGCGCAGCCAAAAATAGTTATCGTTTACGGTTTCGCCGTGACGGACTTCCTGATGCGCGACTTGGGGCGCGACGGGCGGAACGAGATTGGTTTGAGCGCTCGACATGACGGTGATAGTGAAAAGGCAAGTAATAAGCTGGTTAGGCGGTTGCTTCAATCTCCTGTGTGACTTGTTCCCATTCGGCCATTTTCTGCTCCAATTCATTGCGGTATGTCTCCAATTCTTTTGCTAGGCGGACGGCTTCCTCGGCGCTGACGAACTCAGACAGTTTGGATTCGCGTTGCCGGATGCCCGATTCCAGTTGGTTGATGTTTTGTTCGAGTTCGCGGGCGCGTTCTTGCATTTGTTTTAGCTTGATAGGGTTGATGCGTTTGGCGGCCGCAGTTTCAGCGCGGACCGGCATTGGGATTGGTTCGGCAGGTGGAACGCCGATTAAGACGTCGCTTAAGGTCGGCGCTTTTTCGTGGCCGCCTTCCTTGCGCCATAGGTAATCGGCGTAGTTGCCCGGGAACACATGGACTGAGCCGCCGGCAATTTCGAAGACGCGCGTGGCCAGGTGTTCGATGAAATAGCGATCGTGCGAGACGAAGACGACGGTGCCGGTGAATTTTTCGAGCGATTCGAGCAGCACGTCTTTGGCGCGGAGATCGAGGTGGTTGGTGGGTTCGTCGAGAAGCAGGAAATTGGCGGGATGCAGCAGCATGCGGGCGAGGGCATAGCGATTGCGCTCGCCGCCGGAGAGGATGCCGATGCGTTTGAAAACATCGTCTGAGCTGAAGAGGAAACAGCCGAGAAGATTGCGGAGTTCGGTTTCGGTGGTGCGCGGGGCGGCGGAGGACAGATCTTCGAGGATGCGGGCGTCGACGTCAAGTTCCTTGTATTGATCTTGAGCGAAGTAATCGAGTTCGACGTTGTGGCCCAAAGTGTAATTGCCGGCGGTGAGGGGTTCGGTGCCGGCGAGGAGCTTGATGAGAGTAGATTTGCCCGCGCCATTGACGCCGACGAGAGCGATGCGATCGCCGCGTTCGATGATGAAATCCACGTTGTCGAGAACGCGCTTTGAGCCGAAGTGTTTGGAGACGCCTTTAAATTCGGCGACGATGCGGCCGCTGGGTTTGGGCTGCGGAAAGTTGAAGTGAATGGTCTCTTCTTCGGCTGGAAGTTCGATGCGCTCGATTTTTTCGAGTTCCTTGATGCGGCTTTGCACCTGCTTGGCTTTGGTGGCTTGATAGCGGAAGCGATTGATGAAGGTTTCGAGCTTTTCGATGCGGTCGCGCTGGTTTTTGTAAGCGGCTTCGAGTTGGACGAGGCGCTCGGCTTTTTGGGACTTGTATTTTTCGTAGCCGCCGGTGTAAAAAGTGACGTGCTTGTTCCAGATTTCGGCGATCTTCTTTACGGTGACGTCGAGGAAGTAGCGGTCATGCGAGATGAGGACGTAGGCGTACTCGTAATTGCCTAAGTATTGTTCAAGCCAATCGCGGGCTTCGAGATCGAGGTGGTTGGTGGGCTCATCGAGCAAGAGGAGGTTGGGCTTTTCGAGGAGTAATTTGGCGAGGGCGAGGCGCATTTGCCAGCCGCCTGAAAACTCTTCAGTTTGGCGCAACCAATCTTCTTTGCGAAAGCCGAGACCCGAGAGGACGGCGCCGACTTGGGCTTCGACGGTATAGCCATCACGGGCGCGGAATTCGCTATCGGCGCGTTCGAAACGTTCGGTGACGAGGCGATAGTCTTCACCGGAAGGATCGAGTTCGCTCATTTTCGCCGAGAGAGATTCAAGTTCGATTTCAAGATCTTTTAAATCGGCAAAAACGCTCATGCACTCGGCGAAAACAGTGCGGCCGGAGACTTGCAGGCCATCTTGCGGCAGGTAGCCGAGACGGATGCCTTTCATGGCATTGAGGCTGCCGTAATCCAACTGCTCCATGCCCGCGAGGATTTTGAGGAGCGTGGATTTGCCGGTACCGTTGCCGCCGACGAGGCCGGTACGCTCTTTAGGCGTGACGAGCCAATCGAGATCGTCAAAAAGAAGTTTGTGGCCAAAGCGCTTGCCAGCGCCGGACAGTTGCAGCATTCCTTCCCTATTATTGACGAAAGCGAAAGCTAAACTTGGGAGGGAACGAATATGGCTCGAACGAAAAACGCGCGAAAGACGGCGGCGAAACAGGCAGTTCCGGAAGCTGCTTCGGCATTGAAGATCAAGCAGCCGCCGATTCTGTTCGACCAAACCCAGGCCATTATCGGCGAGCTGGCGCAGACTTTGGGTGGGCCGCTGCTGGCCTATTGGAACAATCCGCGAGGCGAGGTTTGCCATAACGATGTGATTGCGCTGTATGCGATTTTGGAGCGCTTGCGAAAACAGCAAACGATTTTTCTTTATGTGAAATCGGGCGGAGGCAGCGGGCAAGCGGCGATGCGAATTGTGAGTCTGCTGCGGCAATATTGCCAGCGGCTGATTGTGCTGGTGCCGCTGGAGTGCGCGTCGGCAGCGACGATGATTGCGCTGGGGGCGGACTCGATCCAAATGGGACCGATGGCGTATTTGACGGCAGTGGACACGTCGCTGACGCACGATTTGTCGCCGATTGACCGGGACAATGACCGGGTATCGGTGAGTTTGGACGAACTGACGCGGGTGTTGAAGCTGTGGCGTTCGGAAAAAGGGGAGCCGGGGGAAAACGCTTACAAATCTCTGTTCCAATATGTGCATCCGCTGGTGATTGGAGCGGTTGACCGGGCGGAATCGCTTTCGATTATGCTGTGCCGGGAGCTGCTGAGCCACCATATTTCGGACGAGGCGACGCTGGAACGGATTGCGAATGTGCTGAATGCGAAATACCCATCGCACAACTACCCGGTTCTTTTTGAAGAGGCGAAGAAAATCGGACTGCCCGTGGTGCATATGGAGCCGGGAGTGAACCGGCTGCTGCTGCAACTGAATTCGCTTTACAGCGAGATGGGACAGAAAGCGACGACGGATTTTTCGGAGATCAAAGCGCACGGAAATGAGATTTTGAATATCTGGGAGGCGGACAACCAGCAGGTTTACTACCAGCAGGACAAGGATTGGTTTTACCGATCGGAAGAGCGGCGCTGGATTACGATGAACGACCAGAGCAGCTGGCGCAAAATTGAGAAGGCGGACGGGGAGACGGTGCGCGGGATTTTGCATATTGCATGACAAAGGCGAAGAGACGGTGAATTTTGCGGAACGGATGCGATACATTTTGGGCCGATTTTTCTCAGTAGGGGTGGTTGGGTTCGCCATCGTTGCAGTAAACGTTGAATTCGAGGACCTTGGTGTCGTCCATAGGAGGGAATTCGGATTCCTTTTGGGGCTTGGGTAGGCGGGGTTTGAGCCAGGATTGGGTGACGCCCGGGTGGCGGTGGGATTTAGCCATGTGGGAAAGAGCGGATTGAACGTGGATCTCGGATGCAGAGCCGGTTTGGGCGAGTTCGGTGGCGAAGTGGCGGAGGAGAGTGCGCTCGTTTAGGCCGAGGTGGTGGGCGATGCGCGCCGCCGGGAGGCCGATGGCGGCGAGAGACACGACGAGTGTGTGAATGGGGCTGAGGTGAGGCCGCTCGCCTCTCGGCTCGCGGTCCCCAACCTCACGGTTGGGGTTCTGATTCATTGGACCTCCGGTTGAGTGGCGAGGTGGATGTCTTCGGCGAGAGACACGACGAGTGTGTGAATGGGGCTGAGGTGAGGCCGCTTGCCTCTCGGCTCGCGGTCCCCAACCTCACGGTTGGGGTTCTGATTCATTGGACCTCCGGTTGAGTGGCGAGGTGGATGTCTTCGGCGAGAGACACGA
>CAVYUL010000071.1:0-75116 GCA_963771405.1 Bryobacterales bacterium | reverse complement strand
TGGGGGTCAGATCCGCGGCCCACTGAGCTAACGCTTGGCCGGATCGATCTTCGAGGCGAATCGAGGCTTGGGGAATGGGCGAGTAACAGAGACGCTGACATCGACGGCATCGGGTCCGCATTTGAGACTCGCGGCGGCGTCAGCATTGGCCTGTTGTAGGCCGCTTAATTCGCGGATCGGGAACCAGTATTGGCTAAACGTCTTAGTTTCGTAGGGGCAAAGAAAGGAGAAATCGGGCTGATTGTCGGTGTAAACGCCGGCCATCAATTCAATGTAGGGGCCGTCGGAGTCAGTCAAATTGCGTTGCCAGGCATAGCCGAAGTCATGATTGCCCCAAGTCCACTGTTTCTTTCCGGGTGAGATGTGATGGTTGGCCACATGGACGACGCCGGCTTGTTTCCCGTGATCATAGCCTCCGACGAAATCATATTGCGAACCGATGGCCATGTAGCTAGTGGGTGCAGGGATGTTGGCATACCAGCTTAAATCGTTAGGCGCACAATCCGGTAGAGGCGGATGTTCAGAAGGGCGCTCGTTCGGAGGGATACCCGACTTGCCACGAGAACCGTAATCAATCCCGTAGTATTTTCCGTTGCACAGTGGGAATGAACTGACAGCGCGCCGAGCGTGGTCGGCCACTGAATGGACATCGGGAGGAAAAAGAGACTGATAATGCTCGCTGACGCGGACGGCTACGTTTGCCCACCAGAGAAATGTCTGGCGGAAGGGAGTTCGGTTGAAGAGCCGGACCTTTAACTCGAGGAGCGCTCGGCCAGGGTGGAGGCACACACCATGTGCGCCACGCATTCTGTCCATAGGATCGTGATCGCTGCACCAGACTGTGACTGAGCCATCGGCGTGGGTTTCTATTTCAGTGTTGACCGGCATGAAGGTCGCCGGCCTGTGATGTTGGGGCCAGTTGAATTCGACGCCACCGGAGATCCAAGGTCCGGCGAGCCCCACCAAGGCGGGTTTAATGACGTTTTGACGGTAGAAAAAGTCATAGCCATTGATTTTGTCGAATCCGACATGAATTCGTCCGCCCAGTTCTGGAAGAATCATGAGACGGAGAAATTCATTTTCAATGTGAATAGCTTGCCATTCTTTCGGCGCAGATTCAGAGGAGATGCGGTCGATGAAGGGTAAGGGGTAGACGCGGCCGCTGCTGCCTTGGTAAACGCGAGTTTCGAGGAACATTGGATTCGCGTCGGGGGGCATGGGCGAGTAAGTGGGAATAACGACAGGGGCTCGCCACGCTTTCACCGGTTCTAGTTTCGCCATGCTCACACTTGCCAAGATTGCGAAAATACGGTGAAGCCGGTGGGCCGCACAACTTCAAACTCGATGTGAAGTGGCGTATCGTCGGCGAAAGAGAGCTTGAGGTTAGCGCTGCTTCCCGGGTCTAAATTGGGGATTGCGACCTCCTGTTGTTCCACGGGGATCTGACCAAAACCGTAATAAACGGCTCGGAGTTTGTAGCCGCGCAAGATATAGGCAGGGACAAAAGCACGCGAGTGAACAGTGATTTCGAACCGTTTGGGATTGCCGGTAATCGTCAACTTATCGATGGGACTGGATTCGTTGCGCAGCAATTCATAGGACGGTTTGCGTTCGCCGAACAGGTCCACGACCCCATGAACTCTCTGTTGCATGACGCCGAGGCCGCGATCTCCGACGTGAGTGCGATAGTCGTTGTAACAGAAGAAGATCAGACCAGCGATGTAATCGCGTTGGCGAAACACTTCATCTTGCGAACGGAGAACATATTCACGGTGACCGTCGCCCTCGGGCCGATCGGCGGTGCAGGCGCAATAGCCGTATTCGGAGATCACAATCGGCTTGGTTGGGAAGGCGGCGTGTACCTTATCAATCATCTGCTCCAAATCTTTGGGGCCGCCGGGCTGCCAACTTCCCCAATACTCATTGCAGGAGACGAAGTCCATCAACCCAGAGACATCTTTCTCGGGTGTGTGGAAGAGCGAATGGGCCGCATACGAACAGAGGCGGTTGGGATCAAGCCGCTTGGCCTCTGACAACATGTTTTTTGCAAAGTTGTAGGCCGGCGGGTTCTGCCCACCAATTTCGTTGCAAAGGCCCCAAGACCCGATACAGGGGTGATTTCGATCGCGCGCAATCATTTCGCGTAATTGCTCGAAACCGTTTTGCATGATATCGGCATCCGGCTGATCACCCATGCCGCGAAATGTGTCGGGGCCCCAGGTGGGGACTTCGGTTTGGATGAAGATACCGTGGCGATCGCAATAATCGAGAACGCGTTTATCCTGTGGCCAATGAACACGGGTGAAGACGCAATTGAGGTGTTTTAAGTCGTCATGATCGTGTTGTATCCACTCAGCGGGTTCGGCCATGCCGAATTCGGGATTGCTGCCAGCCATGCGCTCGACACCCATGAGCCGGACACGCTCGCCATTGAGATAAAACGCGGTTCCGCGGACTTCAAAGCGGCGGATGCCAAAGGTAGCCGAATGCGAATGGGCGCTTTGATCTGTGTGGGCTGTGACTTCGAGGCGGTAGAGGTTGGGTGAATCGAAATGCCAGAGCTTTGGCTGTGGGAGTGTGGTTTCGGTGTGCAGTTCGGCGGTTGCGCCGGGTGCGACTGCAGGCTGCTCGACGAACTCGCCGTGGAGGACAATCATTCCGGTGGCATCGTCGAATACGCGGTAAGAGAGCCTCACGTTTTGAGAGTTGCCGGCTGAGTTCGCAATGTGAGCGACGACTTTGATTTCGGCGGATGAGTTCTGAGTGTCTGGGAGCGCCTCGACGTCGATACGATCGACAAAGACTTTGGGAGTGCTTAAGAGTTGGACGGGGCGGTAGATTCCGCCATCATGCGCCCAATCGCTCGAACGGCCGCGAGGAAGCATGTGTTCGTCAAAGCTGTTGTCCACACGGACTGAAACAGTGTTAACGCCTTCGCGGAGGAATGGGGTCACGAAGAGGGTGAACGCGGTATAGCCTTTGCGAATGTGTTCGCCGGCGAACTTGCCATTGATCCAGATTTTGGCGGTGTGAAACACGGCCTCAAATTCGAGCCGTGTTGCCGTTTCCTCGAAGGAACTGGGTGAGTCGAAGGTCTTGAAATACCAAGCTACCCCACGGTAACTCGCGAGCGGCGCTTCGATTTGCCAAGTGTGGGGAACACGAACGCGAGTCCGTGGGTCGGTGGGCGTAGTTAGCGTTTGCCAGCTTTCGGTTTCGCCTTGATTGTTCGGATCGGTACGAAAGAACCACTCACCATTGAGAGAGGTAATCGCGGTGGTGACGATGGGGAGACTGCTTTTAGAGGAGTGAAGTTTGCGCGGGTCGGCAAGCGCCAAAGGGGCGAGGAGGGAGTAGGAGAGGAAGTTTCGGCGCGGGAGCATCGTGTACGTTACCGCCACTCATGATATCTCAGTTTCTTCTCTTCGCTACTCGCGCGGCAACATTTCAATGAAATGGTCGAGGTTGCTTTGCAGAACGATATGAGGAGGCAAGCGATGCTGCGCGGGTGGGCAAGTTCCTTCGACTAAGAACTGATGGAGTGATTGGAAAGCAAGCCGGCCTTGCGCTTTTGGCCGTTGATAAATGGTAGCGGCCACGCTGCCGTCACGAATGAAAGGCCCGAGTTCGCGAAACAGGTCGGTAGTGATGACGGTGATTTCGCGGTTGAGGCCGGCATCGGAAATCGCTCTTAACACGGGGATCGAGTTGGCGGTACTGACGTAAACAGCTTTCAGCTTGTTTGTTTTCGAATTGGCGTGTTGCTTCAGCGTAGTCTTCATGAGCGCATAGGCGAGCTTCGGATCGTCATGCATTTCGAGAGTTTCCGCCAGGCGCAACGGGCTCGCCGAATGCTGCAGCCAATTTGAAAAAGCAGTCACCTTCTCAGCGTGGTCGGTAGCCTTCAGATCTCCAGTAGCAATGACGGCCATGCTTGATTTCTGGACGAAGCGGGTTAACAATTCAGCGGCCATGGCGCCACTGGCGGCCGCATCGCAAGAAACGGCGCAGAGCCTTTCTGTACCGGGCGCGTCGGTAGCAACGCAAACCACGGGAACGTTGTTGCGCGCAGCTTTGCGGATCAACTGACGAAGGTCTGCAGGGTGCCCGGGGGCAAGAATGATGCCGCTGGTTTTTCCTTCGAGAGCGCGCTCCAGAAGTTCGACATCATGCTCACCGAGCCGCGGATAATTGTGAAACTGGAGATCGACGGTAGATCGGAACGGCGCGGCACCTTCCTGAATACCCGCGCGAATAGCACCGAAAAAAGAGGCGATTTGCATTGGCAGGTGAACGGAGACAGGCAGTTTGCGATTGAGCTTGAGGTTGCGTGCGGCCACGTTCGGCTGATAACCGAGCGTCTGCGCCATTTTCAAGACCTTGGCGCGAGTCATGGCGTTGATTCCGGGGCGTTGATGCAAAGCGCGATCAACGGTACCGATAGAAACACCCAGGGCGGCGGCGATGTCTTTGATGCCAGGGGGTTTGCTGCCGTCGGAGTACATGAAGCCCCATTTTAAGCAATAGCGGCTCTTATTGCGTTAACGAACACGCACGTAGATTTACGAATAAATGGCGAAATTGGCGAAGTTCTTACGATTTTGCCTATTTCGAAGACCGTGTACGTTGACAGCGGTAGAATTTGATGATAGTTTTTGTTTCCATGTGGCCGATCCACTTAGTCTCGCGCCGCATAAAAAGGGGTGTGCCATGTTTGCTGCACGTTACTTTCGAAGCGCTCTCGTTCTTTCGGGTTTCCTTCTCGTCCGTTCCGTTGCTTTCGCTCAGGTAGATACGGGAACCATTCTCGGCACGGTTCGTGACTCCTCAGGAGCTGTGGTATCGGGTGCAACCGTCACTGTTCGCAATGAAGGAACTTCGTTCACGCAATCCACTAAGACTTCGTCAGCCGGTGAATACGTGTTCACGCCGTTGAAGATCGGCAAATACACGGTGGAAGTGGAGGATCAAGGTTTCAAGAAACAGCGGCGCACAGGGATTGTTTTGGATATTCAGCAACAAGCGGTATCCGACTTCACACTGACAGTAGGCGACGTCAGCACGGAAGTTGAGGTGACGGCCGCGGTGCCGATCCTGCAGACCGAAAACGGTTCCGTGGGACAGGTGATCAACGGGCAGGAAGTGAATGATTTACCTTTAAACGGCCGTAATTACACGTTTCTGGCGAGACTTGTGCCCGGCGCGACAGTGGGACAGCAAGAAGGGCGCGGCCTGAATGCAAATGGATGGTTCACGGCGAACGGCACTCGTCCGGCACAGAACAACTTCATGTTGGACGGAATTGATAACAACACCAATGATGTCGACTTTCTGTCAGGGGCGGCATATGTTCTGAAACCCCCGATTGACGCGATCGGCGAGTTTAAGCTGCAAACGAATAACTTCAGCGCTGAATTCGGAAGGGCAGGAGGCGCCGTTCTGAACGCGACGATTAAATCAGGCACAAATCAATTCCACGGCAGCCTTTGGGAGTTTATTCGCAACGATAAACTGGACGCCACTGATTTCTTTATCAACCAGAGCGGCCAGCCGAAGGGAGCTTTCAAACAGAATCAATTCGGCTTTACGGCGGGCGGCCCGGTTCGAAGAAACAAAACGTTTTTCTTTGGAGACTACGAGGGAACGCGGATTCGGCAAGGTGTTCCGGAGACGGGCAATACGGTGCCGACGTTGGCTGAGAGGAACAGCGGGTATACGAATTTTTCAGATCTGATCGCGCTGCAAAGCGGGTCATTGACAGACGCCGCCGGGCACAGTTATCCGCTAGGTACGATTTTCGATCCGGGAACTACTACCGCGATTGCGAACGGGCAATATTTGCGCACGCCGTTTTCGAACAATCAAATTCCGGCGAGCCGGCTCGACCCCAACGCCGTGAAGTTGCTCAATCTGTTTCCGGCCCCGACCGGGCCGGGGCTCTATAACAACTACAACGTGAACGCGAACGCCACCACAAACGTGAATGCGTTCGACGTTCGAGTGGATGAATACGTCACCGACAAGGACTCTCTTTTCGGGCGCTTTAGCTGGTCACACACGCCGAGTTTTGCGCCACCGCCTTTCACAGGCTATGCCGATGGCGGCAGTTACAATGACGGCGCACAGGACGTGGCTACGATGGGTGCGGCGCTCAGCTACTCACATTCCTTCAGCCCCACGCTGGTGAACGAAGCGCGCTTAGGATTTAATCGCGAGCACACGACCAGGGACCAAGCTTATGCGAACAGCACAACCAACATTCCCGCATTATTCGGCATTCAGGGAATACCGCAACTTCCGGGCAATGGAGGGTTGCCAAATCTGGGCATCGGTGGGCTCAGCCAGCTGGGTTCTACAGAATGGCTGGTAGGAGATCGATACAGCAACACGTTTCAATTCACGGAGAACCTCACAAAAGTTTATAAAACACACACCTTCAAAGGCGGCTTTGAATTGCAGAACATCTCGGCGCCGTGGTTGTCTCCGCCTTATTCGCGCGGCGCGTTTGACTTCAACGGGCAATACACATCGATTCCCAACGTGACGGATGGCAGCACCGGCCGGGCGCAGTTTCTGCTGTTGCCCAGTGGGCCGAACAATCTGGGCGGGTCGGATTCGGTTTCGGCTTCCAACTTTGGAGACGTCGCTTTGGTACGCCAGTATTACGGCGCGTTCTTCCAAGACGATTGGAAAGTAAGCAAACGACTGACCTTGAATCTGGGCTTGAGGTGGGATTATTTCAGCCCGACTGGCGAGAAATATAATGCCCAAGCTAATTTCGTGCCTGGCAATCCGTTCAACGGCGCGGAATATATCATTCCCACGGCACGGCAGAACAATCCACCTTTGCCGGCGAGCTTTACTAACTTGTTGACGCAAGACGGGATCAAACTGGTGTATTCCGGCGCATACGGCTCCGGCTTGAGTGACGATCAGAAAGACAATTTCGCGCCACGCTTCGGATTCGCTTATCAAATCACACCAAAGTTTGTGGCGCGCGGCGGCTACGGGATTTATTTTGGCTCGTTTGAGAATCGCGGAGGTTATCCTAGCTTGGGCTACAACTTCCCGTTTCAATACAGCTTTTCATTCCCGACGCCCAACGCCGAGTCTCCCGTGACGTATCCGAACGGCACGATAGCGACTCTTGAAAACGGGCTTTCGAGTGTGCCGTTGAATCCGGAAGCGGTGGATGCCGAAGGATTGACGTTGCGCGGCATCCAACTCAAGTACAAGACCCCGTATGTGCAGAGTTATAACTTCACGCTGCAATATCAACTGACAAAGGCCGATGCATTTGAGGCGGGATACGTTGGTTCGCAGAGCCGGCATCTTGAGGCTTTTGTCGGAACGAACCAGCAGACGGAACTGTTGCCGCTCGGCTATAACCCGCAAAATTATGTGGCTTTCCCCGATTTTGCACGCGGTTCTTCTTATGCCGACACGATTGGCACCGCCGACTATAATGCGCTGCAAACGAAGTATCAAAGACAAGTCGCGAACGGGTTGACCGCGCTATTCTCGTATACCTTTTCGAAGACTTTGAGCGACGCTGGCGATTTGCTGAGCAACGGCAACGTGGGTGGTTTTCGCGGTCCGCAACTACCTAACTGGGGCATCCAGCGAGATATGGGATTAGCGGCGTTCGATATACGGCATGCGATTTCATTGAGTGGGAACTACGTACTGCCGTTTGGACGCGGACAGCGTTATATGAGCAATGGGAATCGGCCGATGGAGTTTTTGCTGGGGAATTGGATGACAAACTTCATTCTTACGTTGGATACGGGACAACCGGTGACTGTGGGTTGCGCGACCGCAACGGGCGCGGGGACGGGATGTTTCGCGCTGTTGACAAATGTGAGCCCCTACAGCGGTTCCCATAATGTTGCGCAGTACTATAATCCGGCGGCGTTCGCGACACCACCGGTGGTTACCTCCGTTGGACAAACGAACTACGCTCCACTGGGTGGCGGCAACACGCAGGTGGAGGGACCGCCGATTCGACGTTTGGATTTCTCGGCGTTCAAGGAGTTTCCGGTGAACGAACGGATGCGGTTTGAGTTTCGTGCGGAGATTTTCAACCTGACCAATACACCGGCATTTTCAAATCCGGGAAATTTGAACTATTTGAACACGACGACTTTTGCTCAGATTACATCCACGCGAGATGCGCCCAACGATCCGCGTGAAATACAGTTTGCTTTGAAGTTCTATTTCTAAGAGATCCACGCCAGTCTTAGGCGTAAACTTTGTTTTGTTCCTCTTTTTCGGATGTTGGCTGTTGTTGCTGCAGGCGTCTCAACCAGGGGACGCCCGGGCGGACCATCTGAAAGGTGAATCTTACCTCAAGCAAAGCAACCTGCCGGCGGCGATTCCGTATCTGGAATTGGCACATCAACTCGATCCCGGCAATTACATCAACAGCTTCGATCTAGCTTCGGCTTATCTGCAGACGGGCGCACTTGAGAAAAGTCGCGCGCTGATCAATGAGCTGATTCAACAGCAGGACAAGGCGGAGCTTCACAATCTGCTGGGAGACGTTGAAGAAGCGTCGGGCCATACGGATCAGGCGGCGCATGAGTATGAAGCGGCGGCGCGCCTCGACCCTTCGGAAAAAAATCTGTTCGACTTGGGCAGCGATCTCCTAAACCACCGAGGATTTCAGCCGGCATTGACCGCGTTCGACTATGCCGTGAAGCGGTTTCCGCAATCGGCGAAGCTGAGGGTGGGACTTGGAGTCAGTTACTATTCGCTGGGCCGCTATGACGACGCGGTGGAAACGCTTTGCCAAGCGGTGGATTTGAACCCGTCGGACACGAAAGCGCTAGATTTTCTGGGGAAGATGTACGCGATCTCGCCGCAGTATGCCAGCGAGGTGACAAAGCGATTAGCGGGATTTGTGCGGCGGTATCCGACCAATGCCGCAGCCGCTTATTACTACGGGCTCAGTTTGCGCAAGAGAGAAGGCGCCGCGTCATCAGATGCGTACAATCGCGAAGCGGAGCGGTATCTGAGGCAAGCCATTCTTCTTAAGCCGGATTTGACGGACGCTCATTACGAACTGGGTGTGCTTTATCAGGACAAACAAGAGGATGAGCGAGCGATTGGACAGTTTGAGATTGCGATTAAACAGAAGCCGGATTTCTTACAGGCTCACTATCGTTTGGCGCAGATGTACAAAAAGATCGGCAAGGATGCGTTGGCGAGCCGGGAGTTCGCGGTAATCGAACGCTTGAAAGCGGGTAAGCAGTAAAGCTGTTGGAAATGCGGAACCGAAACGAAGTTGCCGTGTCGCATTGCGCTGATTCAATTCTGACCGTCCTCATCTGGTAGTGGCTGCAAACCGCGAAAAGTCTCACAATTGGGGCCGGAGTGAGAAGTGGAGACACTGATGCCCACTAATTGAATGCTGGAGAAAAGTCCGAACCGGGCCTCCAGCGCGAGCGATTTCGCGGCCAGATGGATAGTCAATGCAAGGTTTTCCAAGATGACTGAAGACATCGCTGAATCCAAGGCGCAGAAGCCAAGTTCCTCGCGCTCTTGGATGGTGCGCCGGATGCCGTAGTGGTTGTCGATTGCGACGGCAAAATTATGCTCGTCAACGCGCAAGTTGAGAAGTTGTTTGGGTATGCGCGGGAAGAACTGTTGGGAAAATCAGTGGATGAGTTAGTACCCCAACGCTTCAGGGCAGCCCATCCATCTCACCGCGACGATTTTTGTGCGCACGCGGCCGTGAGGCCCATGGGCGCCGGTTTGGATCTTTATGCACGGCGCAAAGACGGCACAGAGTTCCCGGTTGAAATCAGCCTCAGTCCCGTCCAAACCGGGGAGGGACAACTGGTATCAAGCGCTATTCGCGACATCACTCTCCGGCGGGCGGAAGAAACAGAGCTGCGACGCAGCCGAGCTGTGCTGCAAAGTCTGTTGGAGTCATTGCCCACCGCCTTTTTAATCCTGACTCCCGATCTGAAGATTCTTTCGGCAAGCGATGCCTACCTGCATGCAACGATGACCAAACGGGCCGAGCTTGTGGGTCGACACATCTTCGACGCTTTTCCGGATAATCCCGGCGATCCCGGCACGAGAGGCGTTTCCGCTTTGCGCGCGTCCTTCGAGCGTGTGCTTCAGAGCGGCGCATCGGATACCATGGCCATTCAGAAATACGACATTCGCCGGCCCGACGGAACGTTCGAAGAGCGCTATTGGAGTCCCATCAATTTGGCTGTCAAAGGCGCCAATGGCGAAATCGATTTTCTCATTCACCGTGTGGAAGACGTGACCGAGTTCGTACGGGCGAGAGCCCAGCCTCCCATTCAAATGGAAAGCCGCATGGACCAACTGGAAGCGGAGATGTTCCACAACTCTCAGGAACTGCGTGCCGCGAATTTGAAGCTCCAGGAAGCAAACACACAATATCAGAGGGCAAAGATCGAGGCTGAAGCCGCCAGCCGTGCGAAAAGCACTTTTCTTTCCACAATGTTGCACGAAATTCGCACGCCGCTGAACGCAATTCTGGGCTACGCCCAGCTCATGTCGCGCGATGCGTCCATGAACGCAGAAGCGAAGAAGAACCTCGAAATTATCGGGCGCAGCGGCGAACATCTGTTGACGCTCATCAACAACGTTCTCGATATGTCGAAGATCGAGACCGGAAATACTGAAATCCACCGAGCGACATTCAATCTACACCGGCTGCTGGACGATATTGCCGTCATGTTTTGCCTCCGCGCCGAGGCCAAGGGTCTCCAGTTCGAGATGGAATTTGAAGGCGAATCGGGAGTGTATGTAGTTGCCGATGAGCCAAAGATCAGACAATCGCTCATCAATCTGCTGGGAAATGCGATCAAGTTCACCGTGGCCGGCCACGTCAAGCTTTCGGTTCACTTACAGGAGAGGACGCCGGGGTCGTGGTGGCTCTCGGCGCAGGTAGAGGATACGGGTCCCGGCATTGCCAGCGATGACCAAGCGAAACTGTTTGAACCGTTTAGCCAAGCTAAAGTTGGGCTCAACACAGGAGAAGGCACGGGACTGGGTCTTGCGATCAGCCGCAAGTTTGCCCATCTGATGGGAGGCGATGTTACGGTGAGAAGCAATCTTGGCCGTGGTTCTGTCTTCTGTTTCGAGATTCCGATTGAGCGAGGAGATGCTTCGGCTGTGCGCAAGCGGAGCGATTCCCGACGTGTGGTCAGTTTGCGAGACACTGCGACCGCGCCTAAGATTCTTGTTGCCGACGATCGTCTGGAGAACCGCGACTGGCTCATGCAATTACTCACTGCAGCGGGTTTCGCGGTGCAAGGCGCCGATAACGGTAAGGCGGCCATTCAAAACTGGGAAGAATGGCAACCGGCGCTCATCCTGATGGACGTGCACATGCCTATTATGGACGGGCTCGAGGCCACGCGCAGAATTAAGGCGGACCTGCGCGGCAAGAATACGCTGATTATTGCTTTGACGGCAAGCGCGCTAGAGCAGGATCAGCGCAAGGCAACCGAGGCGGGAGCGGACGGATTCTTGTCGAAACCCTGCCGCGAAAATGACCTGTTCGAAACAGTGGGGTCGTTGCTAGAAGTGAGCTACGTCTACGAGGAAACAAGCGGCCGGGAGGACGAGCCGATTCTTGGGAGGGGCAACGCCTTGGCCGCTGAGGCGTTGCGACAACTTTCCCCGCAGTTGGCAAAGGACATTCTTAACGCCACCTTCAACGGCAATAAGAAGTTGCTGGATCAAATGATCTTGAAAGTGCATGAAACCACCGATGCCGCCACGGCTCAAGCTTTGCGGGGGCTGGCCGACACTTATCAATACGACGAGATCACGCACTTGCTGGAAGAAGCTTTTCCTGGTTAATTTCAGCGCGCTGCCTCAATGAGCCCAGTGTCCTTCTTCTTTACGTAGTGTGCGGCAGCCTGAGCGACTTTGTTTTGGCTTTAGCTTTCTTCACCGGCCCAGGTTTAAGACTTCTGGCGATTGTGGAAGTAGCGGGCGCTTTTTTCGTTTTTACTTTCGCGCGTTGCGCTTTCGCGGGGGGTGGGCTCGAGGTTTCTCGTCGCGTCTCGGCTACTGGATCTTTGTCTCCGACATCGATTCCGAATAGCGCACTGAGGTCGTCATCGACGATGACACGCGCGGTTGCGGGCATCGTACCGGCAAGATGAACCGCTTTTCCGGCTTTGGCGATCAACTCATTTTCGTCCACGGCACGGAGAGTGAAGAGCAAGTGCGGCTCCTGGTCAAGCCGAGCGCCTATGCCATACATAACTGCCGCGACGTGTTTGCACATATCAGCCCAATCGGGGCAACTGCAAGAAAGTTTGATTTCATGCGGCGCGGGGAACAGGCCATCGCCTTTGCGGCATACGCGTTCCATTACGCTTTTGGAGAGCTGTCCCTGCAGCAATTCGACAAGCGAACCGACGGAACCGGCGCAATCGCCACAGATGGATGACCAATGTTTATCAGCCACCGGCGCAATTTTCACCTTGATGGTGTACATATGCGAGCCGCTCACCATGGCGATGACTTCACCGCGCTTGATTTGCAGATCGACAACCGAGCCGTTGCGGACATACGAGCGTCCGCGGGGCAGGCGATTTTCGTAATCGCTGTAGCGTTCCAAGTTCTCACACCATGATTTACCCCAGAAACTCCTGGCGATGGTTCGACCTTCAATCGTTACAGGTGAAATGGATTCGCCCTGCTTTTTCAGTTTCTCCATTTTGCGGCGAGCTTGTTCGCGCCGCTTCGCAACCGGAACGTAAGGTTTCCATCCAAATTCCGCCATGGTTAAGCCTCCTTCATAGCCGCGCCCAGATCAAGCGCCACAAGATTGAGCAGTTCCTTATCGTTCATTTCGGTGAGATTGATTTCTCCGCCGCCTTCAAGGAAATCTCCGGCCAATTTCTGCTTTGACTCGATCATCTGATCGATTTTATCTTCAATGGTGCCTTTGCACACAAATTTATGCACCAACACGTTTCTTTTTTGCCCGATGCGGAAGGCGCGGTCAGTGGCCTGGTTCTCCACGGCTGGATTCCACCAGCGGTCGAAATGGATGACATGCGATGCCGCCGTAAGATTAAGCCCGGATCCGCCAGCTTTGAGCGACAAGACAAAGAAGCCGACGGTTTCGTCCTCCTGAAAAGTTTTCACGAGGTCTTTGCGTTTGGCGACCGGCGTTTCGCCATGCAAGACAAGGCCGGGTCGCCCAAAAACATCGTTGAGAAATGCCAGTATTGGCGCGGTAGCTTCCTTGAATTGGGTGAAGACGAGCACCTTTTCCTGACGAGCCGCAATGATTTCCGCAATTTCGCGAAGTCGCGCTAGTTTGCCGCTATCCTCTTCGTCCCATCCTCCGTCGGCAAGCCACTGGGAAGGATGGTTGCAAATCTGCTTAAAGCGCATAAGGAAGGACAACACCATTCCCTTGCGCGCGATGCCTTCCTTGGCCATTGCGAGTTGGCGGGCCAACTCATCCACCGCCTGCTGGTAGAGAGCAGCCTGCTTGCGACTCAATTGGCAGAAGGCCTTGACTTCTGTCTTGTCGGGAAGGTCGGCAATCACACTTTTGTCGGTTTTCAGCCGGCGCAGGATATAGGGCCGCACGAGATTGCGAAGCGGCGCATAAGAATTGTGAGCCTGCTGGCCGAGGCGTTTCACAAAATCGGAGAACTGTTTGGCAGATCCCAATAATCCGGGATTGACGAAATCGAAGAGGGACCACAAATCGCCCAGCCTGTTTTCGATCGGGGTTCCCGTGAGGGCTATGCGCGATTCGGCCTTCAGCGTCTTGACGGCCCTGGTTTGTTTGGCGCCGGGATTCTTTATAGCCTGCGCTTCGTCAATCACCGCCAATCGCCATGACGTTTCCGTCAACCAAGGCAAACGCAAGAGCGAGCCATAGCTGGTAATAATGAGATCGGCGCCAGCAAGGCGGCTCTCTGGAAGCGATTTCAACTCCTCCACCGGTAACACAGATGGATGCGCGATGAGAGTTCGCAGGCTGGGCGCAAATCGAGCCGCTTCCGCGGCCCAATTCGCCAGCAATGAAGCGGGAGCTATCAGAAGGCTCGGCTTATTCTTTTGGGGCGCACCTTTCTGCTTAGAAATCAACAGCAGCGCCAACACTTGAATTGTCTTCCCAAGACCCATATCGTCGGCGAGACAGGCGCCCAATCCCAACCGCGTCAGCAAGTGCAGCCATTGCACACCGGCGTGCTGATAAGGACGTAACGTTGCCTGCAAAGCTTTGCCAGCGTCAACCTTCGCGAGCCCTTCGGGGCTGCGCAAACCTTTAAGCGTTTCTTCCAGCCAGGGCCCTGCTGCAACTTCAGCCCAATTCACTGACGAAGTCTCTGAGCTTGATTCGCCGAGATTGGCGCCCGCCAGCAGGCGCATGGCCTCAGCGAAGGACAACCCTTCGGCCGCCGCCGTTTTCTCAATCGTCTGAAATTTCGCCAGTGTGTCCTGCAAACGAGCGTGGTCCACTTCAATCCATTTGCCGCGCACAAGCGCAAGACCGTCTGACTGGGCGAGGATATTCCGGATCTCGGAATCGGTCAGAGCTTCTCCGTCGAGCGTCACTTGCATGCGGAAATCGAGCAGCGCGTCCATACCGACGGCGGACGGCTGCTTACCGCCGACGGTGGCCTTGACGACGGGGCGCGCCGGGCGATTCATTCGCCAGTTTGCCGGCATTCGCACAACGACGCCGGCGTTTTCCAGGGCGGCAACGTCATGCAGAAACTGGATGGCGTCCGCCGGCTTCCAATGAAGAGGATGAAAAACCTCGCCGCTGTCGACGATCACTTTCAACCACGGGCATAACTCCGCGGCGCGTTGCACGGGAAGTAAAAGATTGAGAAGGCTGGCTTTGTTGGCGGCTCCCGCATATTCGCGCAGCGCTTGGCCCAGAGGAAGGTGCTTCGCCTGTCCCCGCGCCGACAGGCCGGTGGTGTAAGTCGCCAGAAAAGCGAAGGGCCAGTCTTCGTCTTTGCGATTCTCGGCCAGATTGAAATGTACGCGCCCAACGAGATTCCACGCCGGATTACGGCGCTTGAGGAAATCCGGAATTGCGAGCTTGCTCTCGGCTAACTCGACGGAAAAGGCTGCCTCGAGATTTCCCCATAACCCCTTGAGCACATCAGCTGTTAAGTACTCTCCGCCCTTCATCGGAGGGGCTCCGTCTACTAAGCCAATCCATGCGCTCTCGGGAGGAGCCGGGGCATGGATATGAAGCGGTTGATCAGCCGTCGGCGTGGCTTCGGGAACGTCGGGTAGAGTGCGCAGTGCGTTTACGTATTGCCCGGCGAAATCTCGCCACCAACCCAGTTCAGGAGATAAGAGGCTGTCCGCCTCGGCCGTCCCCAACTGCAAAAGCCCGTGGCCGCTGCCGCGCGCGAATGCATTCTGCAGCCGGACAGCAACAGAGGCATCGTCTGCGACGCCACCTTCTTCGTTCTCCAGCAGAAGATGGCCATGCGGGGTCAAAACAGGGATCAACATAGGTTGGGGGCTTGCCCGCGAGTTACGCAGAACGGGTGGCGAGTTTACCGCCATCTCTGAGCGGCGTTAACGGCTTCACTGTGGGAATTTTGGTACGCCCGGTAGGATTCGAACCTACGACCTTTTGCTCCGGAGGCAAACGCTCTATCCAGGCTGAGCTACGGGCGCACGGTGGCTGGAGTATCTAAATTCGCCAGCGCTTTGTGGTGCGCAGAACTTGCGGTACTGCCGCTCGCATTCAGGAGTTCCTCAATGTGCGCGCGGACGGCTTCTTCTTTCATCAGTTTGTCCCACTCATCGGTCTCGGTCGAAGGAGTCTGGTAATGAATGAACCCCTTGCGGTCAATCAACACCAGTTGCGGGACTACATACCTGGCGTTGCTCCACCCCATGAACGCAGTCATCCGATCCGGGCTGACGAATCCGACCGGGAAATTGACGTGAAAATCTTTCGCAAAATTTTCCACCAGGAGATCCGCGTTTGGATTCACCGCCACATCCAGCACCTGCAGACCGCGGGGGCCGAACTCTTCCTGCAGCTTCGTCATCAGTTTTGAAGCGGCCTGGCAATGAGGACAGGTCGTAAAAATGAATTCGAGCGCGACCACTTTTCCCTGATAGGCGCTGAGCTGCTGCGGGCCCTTACCGGGAAGCGAAAATGTAAATTCGGGCGCTTTGCGCACACTTGGCGTATCTCCGGCGTAAACAGGAACACCCACCGCCAGCCAGGCAGTCAACGCGGCAAGAATGGTTTTCATTGGCGTCAAATCCTAGTTAACAGTGTAACTTAAAGTCCGGCGCCTGTCTGCAATTTGTGCCACTCGTCTTCATCGCTCAGGCCCTCCGCGCTGGAAAGCGTAGTGCCATGCAGCCAAACCACAAACCAGCCGTTGTCGCCGGTGCCGGCCAGCACATTCTTTTTTTCCACCGAAATGTCGCAGTGCTGCCATTTCGCTTTGAGGATTTTGCGATAAGCGTCAAAATAATCGTTAACGCTCGCTGGAGAATCCCATTCAGCCGCATATAAAAGGATGGGCTTGGCTTTTCGACCCTTGCCGCTGGTGATTTGGAACTGCCCGCCGCGCAAATGAGGCGCCAGTTCCGTCGCCTTCGCCGCGCCTAGATATTGCTGCAGCAGCATTTGGTGATCGAACTCACCCATCGAGCCATTGGTCACTTCCTTTCCCGGCTCGGAGAGTTTGGGAAGCGCCGGCTCAGTGGGTTTATCGTGCGCGAAATACTTGTCGGGATGAATAATCTGGGCCGAGGCCGTGGGCGGATGCGCGAACACTTCTTCAAACGATTTCTTGCCCAGCTTGTGATAGACGGCATCGAAAAAAAGCGTTCCCTGCGAATACGGGAATAGCAGCGATTGCTGGATATACAGCGGCGAGCCTTTCAGGACCGGGTAATCGGCCATGGAAGCCTCGCCTGAATCGGTTACCGATTTGAACATATCCTGCGTCGGGACCGGGTCCCTGCCGGCTCGTTTCAACTCGTACGCGATCATCAGCCAGGTCGCTTGCCCTTCCACCACTGCGGTGTGCGCCAGGTTTTCATCGTCGTTACTAGGCGTTTCCTCCATGAAGTTTTCCAGATTGAAATACTGGTCGGCGAGGGCGTGAGATAGTTCGTGGGCGAGAGTATCGGCTTCGTCGCCGACATTCGCATCTTCCAACAGGAAAAGCTTTTTTTCGTCGTAATCGTAGAAGGCGGCGGCTTGTTCGGTCAGCAGATCGATGGTGGATTTTCGCAAATCGAAGTCTTGCGGCACTAAACCGAACATCTTGAGTGACAACTCGTCGGCGTGAATTTCGTCCGGTTTGAGCGTTTTTTTGATCCGCTTGTTCAAGAACTGGCGCAGTTGACGCTTCGTCATACGGCCATACGGGACGCTATGTTTTTCGGCGAGGCCGGTGATTTCGGACAGGGATTTGACAATGGAATCGATCTCGGCGAAGGCCGGGTCGGCTTTGGCCGTACCGTTCGCCGGGAGCCAGAATGGACAGACCAACAGGATAAATCCCGCGGTGAGGCTACGGAACATTTTTGGGAGGAGCACTGCTAGTTTCTAGAGTACATGGCAGGTCTTTCGGCGATGGTATTCTGAAATGGCTCACCCCGCCCCCAACGTATTTCATGGATTTCTTGGAAGGTCTCAATCCCCAGCAGCGTGAAGCGGTCGCGCACGTCGATGGCCCCCTCCTGCTGTTAGCGGGAGCAGGCAGCGGGAAGACGCGCGTGATCACCCACCGCATCGCTCATTTGATTGAGACCAACTACATTCCTGGTCCAGCGGTTCTTGCGGTTACCTTCACAAACAAAGCGGCGCAAGAAATGCGCGACCGGGTGAACCGGCTGCTGAATGATTCATCGCGTTCGAAGACGCCGTATGTCTCTACGTTTCATTCCTTCTGTGTGCGAACGTTGCGCCGCGACGGTGGATCTCTGGCTGAGATCCGCGAAGGATTTACCAGACAATTTACGATTTATGACGCCGACGATCAAGCTGCGCTGGTCAAGTCGGTTTATAAGCAAATAGGTCTCGACGACAAGTTCATGCCTTATCGCGGCATGCTGGCGCGCATTAGCCACGGCAAGAGTCATGACGAAACCCCGCTCGACTGGTTGAAATCGGCGACAGATCCGAAAACGACGCGGATGGCGAAAGTGTATGAGCTTTACCAAGAGCGCCTGCGGCAGGCGAACGCGCTCGATTTCGACGATCTGTTGATCGAAACGGTGCGCCTGCTCCGGCATGATGAGGCTTTGCGCGCTTTATATAACCGCAATTTCGAATACGTCATGATTGACGAATATCAGGACACCAACGCGAGCCAGTACCAATTAATGCGGCTGCTGACGGAAACGCGGCGCAACGTTTGCGTGGTGGGTGACGAGGACCAAAGTATTTACGGCTGGCGCGGCGCCGACATTCGGAACATTCTCGATTTCGAGCGCGACTATCCGAACGCGACTGTCATTCGATTAGAGCAGAATTACCGGTCTACGAAGAACATTCTGGAAGCTGCCAGCGCGGTGGTAGCGAATAACAAAGAACGCAAGGGCAAATGGCTTTGGACCGATTCTGAAGCGGGCGCGAAAATTGGGTTATACGAAGCGCCCGATGGCGAAGCCGAAGCGCTCTTTATTGCCGATACAATCGACAAAATCATTGCGGCCGATCCGCGCGAGCGGGTGGCGGTTCTCTATCGGACGAATTCACAATCGCGCCAGATTGAAGAAGCGCTGCGGCGCTACGGCCGTAAATATCTGGTCGTGGGCGGCTTCAGCTTCTATCAACGAGCGGAAGTGAAAGACCTTCTGGCCTATTTGCGGGTACTGTTCTCGCCGCAGGATTCGATCGCCCTGCTGCGGATCATTAATACGCCGGCGCGCGGCATCGGCAAGAATACGATTGATCAACTGGAGCAATATGCGCTGCAACAAGGCCTGAGCATTTGGAGCGCTCTGCCTGCCATGTTCGAATCACGCGTCTTTCCCACCCGAGCGGAAGCGGCTCTGCGCTCGTTCACGAAGCTCATTGAGCATTTAATGGAGAGCGCCAAAGAACAACAGGCCGTGCATTTCCTGTTGCGTGAAATTCTTGAGAAAACCGGCTATGAGGAGATGCTGAAGAACGACAACTCCCCCGAAGCCGAAGCTAGGCTTGGGAACCTGGAGGAACTGGTGAACGCGGCCGCCGAAGCGGCCGAACGCGGAGAATCCGCGGCTGAGTTTCTGGATCATGCGGCGCTGGTAGCGGAAGCCGACAGCGTGGACGAGCAGGCGCCGGTTTCGCTGCTCACGATTCATAACGCCAAAGGCCTGGAGTTTCCCACCGTTTTCATTGCCGGCATGGAAGAGAATCTTTTCCCGCACAGCCGCTCACTGAACTCCGAGTCGGCGATGGAAGAAGAACGCCGGCTTTGCTACGTGGGGATGACTCGCGCCGAAAAGCGACTGTACCTTTCGAATGCTCGTTACCGGCGCAGATTCGGTGGCGGCCAGCCGGAAGTGAGTTTGCCATCGCGCTTTCTGAAGGAAGTGCCGTCGAGCCTGGGACAGCGCCTGTCTGTGGCTTATGATCGCTATGCCGATGACGTCGACTTGCTCGCTGAGCAGCATGAAGTGCGCGATAGTGTGAAACGCAATTTATACACCGGCAAAACGTACAACTCGGTTGAGAACATCGCGCAGTTTTTCGCCGAGCGCGGAATGCCTTTGCCTTCCGGGTTCACTCGGCGGCCTCCGCAGGATAGCGAGCCGGCTAAGAATCCGGCAGCCCCGCCGCCGCAACCAGCGTCGAAAGTGGTTGGGCCACCACCCCGGCGAATGCCGCAGCGGACAGCCGGCGTGCGCAGCGGGACCATCGTCAGCCATCCGAAATACGGGCGCGGAACTGTGTTACGGCGAGAAGGAGAAGGCGACGATGCGAAACTAACAATTAGCTTCCCCGGTTACGGGTTGAAAAAGATTGTAGAAAAATACGCAGGAATAAAAATCGAAGAATGAACACTAAGCACGTTACTGACAAAGACGAACGCAAGAAACTGAAACGCACGGCCCGCAAGAAAGCCGCGCCCAAGGCGAAGCGAGCCGCCGGTGTGGCGCGCGGAGCCAACAAGAAGAAAGTGAAGAAGCTTGTGAAGGGACAGCGCAAGCGCTAGCTGGGCTAATTAGAGGACAGAGGGCGAACGCACGCGTTAGCCGCGGCTCGCCCCGGTCTTCACTTCGTGGATTGAAGTTCCGGGTGTGGATATTCGGAAGCCTACCTTATCCATGGCATTTTGAATGTAGGTGTTGCGCATAAAGTAGCGCCACACGTTCCCTGTGAGCAGGTTTTCGATGCTCAACAGCGTGATGCCAATGTCGATTCCAACGACGTCGTGGTCGACCCAGAACATTTTGTCTTTCCAGCTCGGATTGAACGCGTCGGCAAAGCCGTAGCGGCGATAAATTCTGTCGCCATACTGGTCATGCATGTTGCGCAAGACCGGAAGGCAAATTTCGGGCGCGAACATGAGCGATCCGGCGGCGGCACAGGGCACGAGCGTCCCGTTCACAGTGTTGTGCGGGGGGCCGGGCGTTGTTGTCACACCACCCCAATCGACATATCCTAAAGGGCTGTCGGAAACGGTGACGCCCCACATATTGGGCCCGTAATCGGCGAACTTCGAGCCTAGGCTGATGCAGAAATCGCGGTGCGCATAAGTCGCGATTTGTGAATTCTGGAAATAATCCACGTAAGATGGGTCGCCGTCCCGCAAATGCCGGAAATCAATCCAGGCGTGCGAATACTGATGCGTGAACAGCGCGCCTCCGCTAATAAACTTCCAACTGTCGTAACGCACTTCGGGCCGCAGCCAGGCATACCAGCTATCGGAGGAAATCGAATGCCGTGGCGAGCCGATGGCGAGTAAATAGAGAATCGAGGCCTCGCTATAAGCCTGCCAGCGCGAATCCAGGAAACCCGAGCCCGGCCTTACTCCATGCGAGAGCAGTTTCGGACTGCCATCCAACATCCAGGCAAAATCCACCCTCTCATAGATGTCACGGGCCAGCGTTCGAATCTCATGGTCGGCGGCAAAGTAGCCGCCTACCGTCAAAACGCCGGCAAGCAGTAAGGCCGAATCGATGCTGGACAGCTCGCAATTGAAACGGCGTTGGCCCGTATCGGCATCCATGAAGTGAAGAAACCAGCCGTGATCGTGAAAACAATGGCCCCAGAGGAAGCGGAGCGTAGTGAGAACCTGGCGGCGGGCATCTTCTTTTTTGATCCAATTGCGCTCGGCGGCAACGCAGATCGCAGACAGGCCAAAGCCAGTTGCTGCGATGCTCGCGACGTTGTTGCCCGAGGGCGAGCCGTCAACGCCGGCGCGGTCCTGGATGAGGCCGGTCTTGGGATTCCAATGATCGGCAAAGTATCCGAAGGAGCGGTGCGCGACATCTTCAAGGAATCTGGCATCAGCCGGTTGCACAGGCGGGGCCGTACGCGGCAAGGCAATACCGCGTGCGACCGCCAGAGAGACAGCGGAACATAAAAGTTCTCTGCGCGTCAGCCCAAAGGTCTTCATGCTCGAGGCGTTAAATAGAACACTGAATTTGAGTTCACTTCCATTCTAAAACGTCTCTCCGGCGCTCGCGTTTCATCGTCATGCTCGCTATACTTCGCAGTAATGTCATCCCTACTGAAAACCAAGGACATCGACTCCCTAGTAGAAGACACACAAGCCGAAGGCACGCGTTTGAAGCGCACACTCGGTCCATGGAGTTTGATTGCATTTGGGATCGGCGCCGTTATCGGAGCTGGGATATTTACCGTAACTGGTACGGCAGCGGCTGGGCAGCATAGCGCCACGCCCTCCATCCTGAATGCACCATTGCTTGACCTGCTCTTGCATGGTTCGGCAGCTACGAGTTTGGCAGGCAGACCGGGCGCCGGACCTGGATTGGCATTGTCGTTCATATTGGTGGCGCTGACGTGTGGTTTCGCCGCGCTTTGTTACGCCGAACTGGCCGCTATGATTCCGATTGCCGGCAGCGCTTATACCTACGCGTATGCCGCGCTGGGTGAAATATTTGCATGGATTATTGGTTGGGACCTGATTTTGGAGTATGCGGTTTCAAACATGACCGTGGCCGTGGGCTTCTCTGCTTATATCAATGAACTCCTAAATAATTTTCTGCCCTTCAAGCTGTCGCACGCCATTATCGCGGACATGAAATTGACCGGCGCCATTTTCAACCTGCCGGCGTTTCTGGTTGTCATGGCGTTGAGTTGGATTCTGGTGCGCGGCGTGAAGGAAAGCGCCAGGGCAAATAACACAATGGTGGCGATAAAAATTGCGGCGGTACTGTTGTTCGTTTTTGGCGCAGCGCACGCAATCAAAACTACTAACTTGCATCCGTTTTTCCCAAACGGCGGCGCGGGCGTATTGAGCGGGGCGGCCATTGTCTTCTTCACATTCATCGGCTTTGATTCGGTATCGACGGCGGCCGAAGAGTGCCGCAATCCGCAGCGCAACATGCCGATCGGTATCATCGGCACGCTGATTGCTTGCACGATTCTTTACACGTCGGTTTCGCTGGTGTTGACCGGAATTGTCAATTGGAAAACGCTGGATAACGCCGCTCCGGTGGCGAATGCACTGTCGGCCATCGGCATGGACCGGCTCAAGTTTATTGTCACGGTGGGCGCATTGCTTGGAATGTTATCGTCGCTGCTTGTTTATCAATATGGACAAGCACGCATCTGGTTTGCCATGTCTCGCGATAAATTACTGCCGGGACTTTTTTCAAAAGTTCACAAACAATATAAGACGCCATACGTCAGTACATGGTTGGCAGGTCTTGCGGTCGGAATTCCGGCAGGCATTATGGATATCGACTTTTTCGCGGATTTGGCGAATATAGGGACCCTGTTCGCCTTTGTTTTCGTCTCCTGTGCTGTGATTATTTTGCGCCGCACGCAACCCGATAGGCCACGGACTTTCAAAGTGCCGTTTAGCCCCGTAACGCCGATCCTTTCGGTGGTTTGCTGTCTGGCGTTAATGCTGGGCCTTCCGTTGCTGGCCTGGATTGGTTTTGTTGTCTGGCTCATTATTGGCTTAGTGATTTACATTACTTACAGCAGCAAACGGAGCCTGGTACAAACATCCGCTTAACCTTCGCATGAAACGATCCGCAGCCAAACAATATTGCCTACTCGGGGTATTGCTGCTTTGGGCGCTGATCTCACAGAGCATTCTCTCGTGGCTGGCGATTCAAAACCAGTTGCATCCGAGCGCGCGCTTACCTTTATTGCTCCACAGCTATAGCGTGGTTATCGATGGGCTGCTGCCGGAGTATCGCGCGAGCGGTTTTCAGGCCGGGGATGAACTGATTGCCATTGATGGCACGCCCGTAACAGGCCGAGCGATGATCGCCGCCGTGAATCGACAGTTGGATCCAGGCAAAACGATTGTCATCAAGGTGAAGCGCGGCTCCGAGACGCTGACTGTTCCGCTGACAATCAAGGCCACCTCGCAGTTGCCGGCGATCTTGTGGAGCTATGCGGTCGGCATTCTGGTTGTACTGCCGATCATTTGTTTGCCAGTCGGCTTTTACATCGCTTTTGCGCGGCCATTGGATCCGCTTGCCTGGATCACGATGGCCATGCTCACATCGTTTGGGCAACTGGCGGCCGAATCGAGAATCATTGCGGCCTTGGACTCGCCTTGGCGCGAGCTGCTGACCATGTACAACGCGGTTCTCAGCGATACGTGGCCGCTTTGGATGTTGCTCTTTGGGCTGTATTTTCCGCGCCCGTTTCCGTTTCTGCGCTTGCATCGCTGGGTAGTCCCTGTTGTTTGCTTAATACCGCTCTCTTTCCTGGCGCTCGACCTCTATGGCGGGTTGATGCAAAACAACCACATAGGGGACTTGCACTGGCTATACCGGCTCGATGAGAACCTGGACCGGGTCCACACGCTGCTGGACATCGCCTACGGTTTCGGATTTTTCATTTGCCTCTCGGCCAAGCGCAGACGGCTCTCCGAGCCAGACTCGGCGCGGCGGCTGAGAATCATGAGCATCGGCTGTGGTATTTCGCTAACGCCGCTCATCCCATTCGCGTTAGGCAGGGTTGGACTCGCGCCGATGTTGCCGGCGTGGCTCGGCGTAGTCGCGTTACTCATGTTGCTGCTGTTTCCGCTGACCATGGCGTATGTCATCGTCGTGCAGCGTGCGATGGAAGCGCGAATGGTAGTCCGGGTTGGCCTGCAATACGCTGTGGCCAGCGCCACGATTGCCATTTTGCGCGTCGGGCTGGTTACAGTGATCGGCCTTACCACTTATCGCTTAGTGCAACAGAGCGAGCATCGGACGGAAGGCATCGCCATCTTCGGGATTGGCGCCCTGACCGTAATTCTGTTGACGCGCCTGGCGCGCCGGATTGCCGCCTGGATCGACAAGCGATTTTTCCGCGAAGCATACAACGCGGAACGGATTCTTACCGATTTGAGCTCTTCTGTGATTGGCATCCGCGACCCGCGACGGCTCATGGAAACGGTGAGCCAGCGGATCTCAGATTCGCTGCACATTCCGCGAATCGCGTTTCTTCTGCCCCAAGGCAACGCTTTTCAGCCGGCCTATGCGCTCGGCTATAGCGGCGCGACACCCAACGTACAATTGGCGGCGCAAGATTCAGCCATGCGGACTCTAACCCGGCTGAAAGCGCCATCGAAGATCTATTTTGAAGATCCGCAATCGTGGGTGCATGGCACCAGCCCCACAGATCAGACGGCGCTGCAACGCCTGGAAACCCAGGTTCTGCTGCCGGTTTCGCTTGATAACAAAATGTTGGGCGTAATCAGCCTGGGCGCCAAACGTTCGGAGCTTCCTTATTCTAAGGCGGATCTGCAGTTGTTGAGCGCAGTGGCGGCACAGGCGGGACTGGCGCTTGAGAACGCTCATCTCACCGAGACGATCCGCCGTGAGATTGCGCAACGCGAACGGCTGGACCGCGAGCTTGAAATCGCGCGCGATGTACAGCAACGCCTCTTTCCTCAAAATCTGCCGCATGTGAACGGACTGGACTTCGCGGGCTATTGCCGGCCGGCCCAAGGCGTGGGCGGCGATTACTACGACTTCATCCACCTGGCGACCGGGGCACTGGGCATTGCCGTAGGCGACGTTTCGGGCAAAGGCATTGCCGCCGCGTTGATGATGGCGAGCCTGCAGGCCTCCTTGCGCGGGCAGACGATCAAGCCCTGCGACACGCTGGCCGAGATGATCCACCACATCAACCGGCTGGTTTATGAAGCTTCGGCATCGAACCGCTACGCGACTTTTTTCTACGCGCAATACAACCCTGAGACGCGCGTCTTAGGCTACGTCAATGCCGGCCATAATCCGCCGATTTTGCGGCGCAAAAAAGGCGACGACTTCGAGTTCTTGCGCTTGGATGAGGGCGGAACGGTGATTGGACTTTTTCCCGATTTTCCCTACAAAGAGGGTCAAATTGAACTGCAATCCGGAGACATTCTGGTGGCCTATACCGACGGCGTCAGCGAAGCCATGAATCATGCCGAGGAAGAATTCGACGAAGAGCGCCTGATTGAGACGATCCGGACTTGCCCTGCTCGTTCGGCGGCCACCATTTCCAGCCATATCCTTGAGAAAGTTGATACATTCACTGCCGGTGCCGATCAGCACGACGACATGACGCTGGTGATTGTACGGCTTCTGTAGCAAATCTCGCTTGATCAACCTAATCACAAGTACCTAGTACCCAAGCGCTTGCCGGATTGGGTAGCTATGCATATATACTAGACTTGTTATTTTTTGCAACACCTTTTTCAGGGAGGCTTTGCTATGAAATTGCGAGTGCATCTAGTCTGTGCATTCTTCATCATATGTTTCGCCGCTGCCACGTTTGCGCAAACAACGGGCGAAATCACGGGCGTGGTCCGGGATAAAAGCGGCGCGGTTGTGCCCAATGCGGAGGTGATCATCACCAATACCGAACAAGGCACGCAAATCAAAACCACCAGCAACAGCGACGGCGAATATCTGGCAGCGGCACTGCCGGCCGGAGTTTACAGCCTGGAAGTGGCCGCCACCGGGTTCAACAAGTTCGAACTCAAGGGTATTGTGTTGCGCGTGGCGCAGAAAGAACGCGCCGACGCAACGCTGGCGGTAGGCGACGTGAAGACGGCCGTAGAAGTGGAATCCGCCGTCGCGCAAGTCGACACGGAAAGCTCGGAAGTTTCGGGCGTGGTCACCGGCAAAGAAATTAGCCAGATCGTTTTGAACGGGCGCAACTTTACCCAGCTCATCACGCTCACGCCTGGCGTCAGCAACCAAACCGGCCAAGACGAAGGCACGGTAGGTGTATATGGCAGCGTTGCGTTCAGCGTAAACGGCGGCCGCACCGAGTACAACAACTGGGAAGTTGACGGCGGCGACAACATGGACAACGGCAGCAACGGAACGTTGAACGTATATCCCAACGTGGACGCGATCGCCGAAGTGAGAGTTTTGACTTCGAGCTACGGCGCCCAGTACGGCAAGAATGGCTCGGGCACAATTGAGACGATCACGAAATCGGGGACCAAGGAATTCCATGGCGACGCCTTCGAATTCCTGCGCAATAACGATTTCAACGCGCGCAATTTCTTTTCGCCGAACGTGCCGACGTATCGCAAGAACGACTACGGGTACACCATCGGCGGACCGGTTTGGATTCCGGGACTCTATAACAAGAACAAAGACAAGACGTTCTTTTTCTGGAGTGAAGAGTGGCGTAAAGAACAATTGCCCAGCACCTTTTATCAACAGGTTCCTTCGACCCAAGAGCGGCAAGGCAATTTCAGCGATGTTTGCCCGGACTCCAGCGGCAGTTTCGCAAATTGCCCCAAGAATCCCACAACAGGGACGTACTACCCCGGCAACAAAGTGCCGATCGATCCGAATGCGCAAGCGATGTTAACACTGTTTCCTTCTCCGACTTCGGGTAACGGAGCAAGCTCCTACTTCCAGGCTTCGACGACTAATCCGACGAATTGGCGTGAGGAACTGGTGCATTTGGACCACAATTTCAGCGATTCGACCCGGTTCATGTACCGCTTTGCTCACGACTCCTGGAACACGGTCACGCCGACTTCACTCTGGAGCAGCGATCAGTTCCCGACCGTGGGTACCAAATTCGTGGGTCCCGGCACCAGCATGGTGGCTCACTTGACCAACAACATTTCGCCGACACTGCTCAATGAGTTCATCTGGAGCTACACGGCCGACCACATTTATCTGACACCGTTTGGAGCGTGGCAGCGACCGGCGTCGATGACGATGACATCGCTTTACGATAACGGCTACGGCGGCAAAATTCCGGGTGTCTTTGTGAATGGAAACAGCGAATTCGGCGGCTACATGGGAGCCGATGTAGGCGGTAACGCGCCTTGGGAAAACTCAAACCCGACATATACGTTCCGCGACCAACTTTCGAAGATTGCCGGCGCACACAACATATTCTTCGGCTTCTATATGCAAGCCGCTCAAAAGAACGAAGACAGCGGACCGGAGAATCAGGGCTCGGTTACATTCAACGGCGGTAACACCGCGACCTTGGCTAACGGTCAGCCGCTCAGCACCGGCAACGGCTGGGCGGATTTCTTATTGGGCCGCATCTCCAGTTACACTCAAACGAACATTCAAGCCAAATACTACTATCGGGACAAGGTTGTTGAACCGTACATACAAGACGATTGGCACGTCAATCGAAAGCTGACTTTGAACCTGGGCGTTCGCATCAGCCTGTACGGCACCTATTACGAAAAGTACCAACACTTCTATAACTTCTTCCCATCGGAGTACAGTTCAGCCAATGCCGCGCAAATTTACACAAGCGGGGCAAATCAAGGTCTGCTTGTTCCAAACGTGGGCAATCCGTTTAACGGCATGATTGCTTGCGGAACGGAGGGGACACCGAGCGGCTGTATGAAGGGTCACTTGTTTAATCCGGCCCCGCGCTTCGGTTTCGCATATGATCCGAGTGGCGACGGCAAATGGGCTATTCGGGGCGGCTACGGTATGTTCTTCGAACACCTGAACGGCAACGAAGGCGGTTCGGCGCTCGAAGGCACTCCGCCCTATGTGTTGACCTCGACCCAATACAACATTGTCGGTTACACGAACATCGGGGGTCAGGGGCTTTCGGGTCCGACTAGCACCAGCGCTTACGCGAGTCAAATTCGCTGGCCGTATAACCAGCAATGGCATCTCGATATACAACACGAAATCACCAAGGACACCGTCGCGACGGTGGCCTATGTCGGCAGCAAAGGCACCGATTTAATGTTGGAACGCGATATCAACCAGCTACATTCGGTTCCGGCAAGCCAAAATCCTTTCCAGCCGGGCCAAGTACTGACGCCGGCGATTTGCGGGACGGTGTCCGGCGCCTGGAGCAACGCTGTGACGGGCGTAGTGAACGGCACGACTCTCACCGGACAAGCGGCACAAGACCTCTCGGTGGCTTGCGGCTCGAACGCGGCCGATCCGTACCGGCAATATCAGGGCTACACCAGCATTCCGCTGATCGAACCCGGCGCGAATTCGAGCTACAATGCGCTGCAGATTTCCGCGCGGCGTACAGCGGCCCGATCGCAATTCACGTTAGCCTATACATACAGCCACTCAATTGACGACTCTTCTGACCGTTACGACGGCAGCTTTGTCGATTCGTATGACCTGGAGCGCACGCGCGCGAGCTCAAACTTCGATCAACGGCAGATTTTGAACATCGGCTATGTTCTTGACCTTCCGTATCTCAACAACCACAGAAGCTTGGCCGGCAAGCTGCTGGGTGGCTGGCAGTGGTCCGGTTTGACGACCTTCCAAACGGGTACGCCGTTCACCGTAACTGCGGGTACCGAGTCGGGCGTGGTGCAAACCGGGGCCGGCGTGGGCGATGGCGTGGGCCTCACGGCCCTACCGAATATTGTGGGCAATCCCAATGCGAAACCGAGTCAGACCAATGTGGCCGGTGAGGTGGGACCGCTACTCTACAATCCGGCCGCCTTCAACGCTCCAACAGGTTTGACATTCGGCGACGCGGGACGGAACATTCTCAATCTGCCTTCGCGATGGAACTTCGATATGGGGCTCTTCAAAAAGTTCTACATCACCGAAGTAAAGCACTTCGAGTTCCGGGCGGAAGCGTTCAACGTGTTCAATCATACGCAGTTCAGCGGCGTCAACAGCGGCATTAGCTGCTACGATCCGACCACCTACAACGCGGGCGCGGCGTCATGTCTGGAAAGTTCGAATTTCCTGCATCCGACGGCAGCTCATAATCCAAGAATTCTGCAGCTTGGGTTGAAGTTTATTTTCTAAGCAAAAAGCTAGCAGTGAGCAGAGGATGGGGACACTCCGGTGTCCCCATCCTTCTAGGCACTGTTTGTTATGATCGGTCGATAAACGAAAGCCTACATCAAAGATTGGCGCATCCGCACGCCTCTGTACCTCCGCGCATAACAGGCATTCGGATATGAACCAATATTCTGTGGCCGCTTTGCGCCTGAGCTGCTTAGTTTTTTTCGCGCTCATCTTGCTTCGTACCTGGGTTGGGCCGGTCAGCGGGATTGTGTCGGCCAGGTCTACTTTAAATTTCGCCGCGTTCGGGCTTCTCTCGCTGGTCGCCCTTTTGCTCCTCAGAAAAGTTGAGAGTGAGCCGATCTCCGTGCCATCTTCGCGTGTGCCCTCCTGGCTCATATACGCAACCCTGGCTATTGCGACGATCTGTCCGTACCTTCCAAGTATCAGCAATCCCTTTTTATTTGACGACTACGTTCATCTGGCGAGCGCATCGGCTGCCCCTTCCCTGCTGGCGAGGGCTCAGCAAGTGTTTTTGGAGCATCCTGGCGGGGGTGATGGATTCTTCCGCCCGATAGGAGCTTTGTATTTCTGGATGATTTGGCAGTGGGCGGGGCGCAGCCTTGCGGCTTGGCATTTTAGCGGTTTGGCGATCCATACGGCTAACACGCTTCTCGCCTATTCGTTCTTGCGACGCATGACCGGTGCGATGTTGCCGGCGTTCGGAGGGGCGCTGTTTTTTGCGTGGCATGCCTCCCACGTGGAAGCTGTTTGTTGGACAGCCGCGTCTTTCGACTTACTCGCAGCGTTCTTCTCTTTGCTGACACTCATTTTGGTCACAGATCCGAATCCTACCCTTCTTAGAACAGCCGCAGCCATGCTCACAGCTGGTTTGGCCTGCCTCAGTAAAGAGTCAGCCTATTGCCTGCCGCTGCTCATTGCTTGCCTTTCTTTGTTCTACAAGGGCGCTGTTCGACGGCGAATGCTTTTGGCCTCCGTCTACGCGGCACTCGCTTGCACTGTGGCCTTTGTGTATCGGATTTGGTACTTGCAAGGGGTTGGCGGTTATCGCACTGCGACCGGCTCGCCGATGATTCTTAGCTGGCATCCCACAAGCGCCATTCAGGGGCTCCTGCTGCGGCTCTGGGCATTGCTGTTTTTACCGTTGAATTGGTCGGCTAAGCCGGAATTATGGCTGAGCTTGGCAGCAACACTGATGCTTGTATCTTTTATGAGTGTAAGCGTCTTGAATTGCCGCCGCAGCGCCACCTCCGTCAACCGTCTATATGCGTCCTTGCTATTTACGCTTTGTGCGGCTCTCCCGGTCTTTCCGCTGCTTCTGGTCGGATCGGATCTAGCGGGCGCGCGAATTCTCTATCTTCCCTCCCTGGGCGCATCTTTGTTCCTGTCTGTAGCTGTGGGTAGTGAAATTAATTCAAGAAACTCCAGAATCCCGCTTGTGTGTGTTGTTTCTGTTTTGCTGTTCCAATTGACGGCTCTCTTACACAACGAATTCATTTGGAGGGGAGAAGCCCGCTTAGCAAGCCAAGCCTGCCTTGATGTGGCCGATGTTTTGAAGCACAATCCGGCATCACACGTGTACGCCATCGGCCTGCCGCGAACAAGGAATGGCGTCTTCTTTTTGGGCAATGGATTTTCTGAATGTGTAGCGCTTGTCGGCGGCGACCAATCGACTCAGTCCAGGGTAACGGTTGGCGCGCCTCCGCCATCTGCACCCTCGAACGGTTATGTTGTTCGATGGGACGATAAGACTGCTAAGTTGCAGGAAGTGGGACTGTCGCCCCAATAAGAATCTGGCACAAAAGTTCGACACTCAAACCTGTAGAGGTTTTGAATTGCGTTCAGTACACTCCATTTATGACATTCCGAAGGCGTCCGCTTGCTTTAGTTGTTCATTCCTGGATCTCTCTTCTGTTGGCGAGCACTGTGATGGGCGCGCCTTCGGCAGCTTTTCAGGATCTCCTGCGCCAGATTTATGTGGAGCATGCCTTTGAGGCCGACTACCCACCACATTTTGAATGGCTGGACGACGGGGCAGCTTACACTGCATTGGAAAAGTCGCAAGACGTACCCGGGGGGCAAGATCTGGTTCGTTATGTCACCACGTCCGGGAAGCGCGGAGTCCTCATTTCAGCAAAGAAACTGGTTCCGGCTGGTCAACAAAAGGAACTCACAATCGAAGGCTATCAGCTATCCAAGGACAAGCAGCGATTGCTCGTTTTCACAAACTCCAAACCGGTTTGGAGGCAGCACACGCGAGGCGACTATTGGCTTCTCGACCTAAGCACCAATACCCTCAAGAAGCTTGGAGGCGATGGGGAGCCGTCCACGATGCAATTCGCCAAGTTCTCGCCAGACGGGAAATCGGTTGCATTTGTGCGTTCAAACAACTTGTTCGTTCAAAATCTCGGGAGTGACCGAATTCGACAGCTGACCCGGGACGGGTCGCACACCGTCATCAACGGGACTTCGGACTGGGTTTACGAAGAGGAGTTGGATTTGCGAGATGCTTTCCGCTGGAGTCCGGATGGAAAACATATCGCTTTCTGGCACTTCGATTCGAGTGGCATTGGCGAATATCCATTGGTGGATTACACGGATTCGATCTACCCCACTATCAGAATGATCCCCTATCCGAAAGCGGGCACGACCAACTCCGCAGTCAGTATAGGCGTCATCAACGTGCGCTCGGGTAAGTCGAAATGGATGAGTGTCCCCGGCGATCCGCGCAACAACTACATAGCTCGCGTGGAGTGGGCGGGAAACTCCAACGAGTTAGTGATTGAACAGCTGAACCGGCTTCAAAATACAGCCGATTTGTTGATCGCCGATGCTTCTACGGGAGCGACTAGGATAATTTTTCGAGATCAGGACAAAGCATGGGTGGATGTGAATGAAATTCTCCCGTTCGGTCAATCGTTCATCTGGTTGAGCGAGCGCGATGGTTGGCGTCACGCTTATCTGATAAATCGGGATGGCTCGGAAGCCCAACTCCTAACGCCCGGCTCTTTTGATGTTATTCGGATTGACGGCCTCTCCGAGGCTCGTCGCGTGCTCTACTTTACGGCGTCGCCGGAAAACGCCACGCAGGCGTATCTGTATCGAACAGTGATCGGCGACAGCGCGGCTTCCGCCGGAAGCGTTAGAATCACGCCGGCAAACGAGCCGGGCTATCACTCTTACGTTGTGTCGCCGAACGGCCAGTGGGCGCTGCATGGCTTTAGCCGGTTTGACGATCCGTGGCGGTTCGAGTTAGTCGGACTCGCCGATTCACGTTCGATTCAGACGTTCGCGGACAATTCGCGGCTTCGCGAGAAGGTCAAGCCCCTGTTAGCCAACAAGAGCGAGTTCTTTCAAGTTGATATCGGCAACGGAGTGTCTCTGGACGGATGGTTAATTCGCCCTAGCACCTTCGATCCAACCCGAAAGTATCCGGTTCTGGTTAACGTTTATGGAGAGCCGGCGGGGCAGACGGTGATCGATAGCTGGGGCGGCAGCCTCTTTCATCGGGCGCTAGCCCAAGAAGGGTACGTTGTTGTGAGCTTCGACAATCGCGGCACGCCCGCGCCGAAGGGCCGCGACTGGCGCAAGATTGTGTATGGTTCCATTGGCCCCTTGGCTGCGGAAGAACAAACTTTGGCCATACAGAAGCTTTGTGCCGCACGCGCCTACCTGGATGCCGACCGAATCGCCGTTTGGGGGTGGAGCGGCGGCGGAACCGACACCTTGAACCTGATGTTCCGTTCGCCCGACACCTATAAGGTTGGAATGGCTGTGGCCCCCGTGCCAGATCAGCGACTCTACGACACAATCTACCAGGAGCGTTACATGGGCCTTCCGCAAGATAATCCGGAGGGCTACCGACGCGGAAGCGCTATCAACTTTGCGGTCAGGCTGAAAGGACATTTATTGCTGGTACATGGGACCGGCGATGACAATGTGCACTTTCAAGGTTCGCAGATGCTGATTAACAAGCTTATAGAGTGCGGCAAGCAGTTTGCGTTCATGGAATATCCCAACCGGACTCACGGCATTTACGAGGGTGAAGGCACAACCATTCACTTATATACTCTCTTGTCCAACTACTTGGAAGAAAATCTTCCGAGCACACCGCCGACCACAGCTCACCCATAGAGATAGCTAAGCATTAACGAATAGCGATTAAAGGGTGTCCTTTCGAGGTTGATCGGCAAGTTGCGAGAGCAAGTTTTTGGCGAGATTTTGCGTCTCGCCGAAGGCATGCAAGTACTGCTGAAATTTGTGATTGAGTTCGAGCGCGTTTTCAGGCGAGAGCCGGGCGCGAATGATCATGTCGCGGATGTGAACAGGATTGGGCAGAAGCGCCTCTTCTTGTAATTCTTCTAATGCGGCGGAAGGCTGGTAGTGGTACATGTTGGACCTACGTTCAATCTAGCGCGTTGAGAGCGGCATTTCTTACAGAAGGACCACCTCGGTTAGGCCACTTTCACATAGCTGGTGTAAGGCTGCTCGCCCAGAGAGGTAAACGGCAGCATCGTCACGATTCCTTTCGACGAATGCACCTGCCATTGGTCTCTTCCAGTACGCTTCGCCGCGAGCAATTGTTCCCTCTTCATCGTCGGCACTGGTCCGTTCTGCTGCGCCTTCACCGCCATCAGTACCAACGGTCCTCGAAGGAGCGCCACCGTGTCGGTATGGCGTGCATCAACCGTCTCCAGTCTCAGCTTCAGCGGGAGTTCCAGTTCGATGCGATCCCCGTTCTTCCACTCGCGCCGGATCGCGGCAAATTCTCCGGGCTTCGCCAGCCCAATCTGCCGAGTCCCATTCACGAAAATCGACGCTTGCTCAGCCCAGGCCGGGATACGGAAGTGCAGAGTCAACTCCGCCGGCTTCGAACTCGCCACGGTAAACGTGACATGGTCTTCGTACGGATACTGCGCCTCCTGTGTGAGGGAAATAGCGGTTCCGTTCTCCGTCCATCGAACAGTGGAAGGAATGTAAAGAACGACATACACAGCTTGAGGAGCCCGCAAATACGCGTTAATTCGGTAATCGGTTGCCACTTGCGGCAGCGTGCCGGAACAACAGGCCCAACGCGCTTGTTTGTAGACTCGCTTCGCGTCAAAGTTGTAGTCGGCGTAATAGAAATTCTCGCCATTGTCCCGCAGCGGCTTCGCGCCAAGCACGGTGTTGTACATGACGCGTTCCATGCTGTCGCCATAGCGGGCATCGCCTGTAACGCGCTGCAGATAGCGCGTCAGCTTGAAATGAGCATAAGAACCACAGGGAGTCTCAAAACTGTGATGGGTATTGGTCAGGCTGGCGTACAGATCATTGCTATCAGGCGCTCTCAATAATTCGTCCGGCCCCCAGCCGCCGGTTGCAAAGCTCTGCTCCTGTAACATCACAAAAGCATTCTGGGCTGCACGCAGATGTTTCCCGCTGCCCGCTACTAAGTAGGCCATCATGGCCGAACTGAGCGAGTTGACATAGCTATAAGCGTGTCTGCCGTTCAACACATTCTCATTTCGAGACAGCGGATCGAACCAGGTCTTGTCATCCAGATACTGCACTCCCAGCTCATAATACCTTCGGCCAGCGCCCCGCTGGTAAGCCAGGAACAGATTTTCCGGCATGGTGTACGATTCGTCCCAGTTCCATGATTGGTCGTCCTTATCTTTATTCATCCGCCATGACACGTCGTGTTCCACTGCGTGGCCCGGCAAGTGTGGAAGAGCGGTGTTTGTTGTGTGCTCAAGAATGGACAGCGCCAGCGGGTCTTTCACATATGTATGCGAATCGATCAAGCCCAACAGCAGTTTGTCGTAAGTGTAGCCTGGAAAGCGACTCTTTTCATAGAATTCGCCGCTAATGGTCTGCGCGTAGAGCCGGTTCAACTTCATCACCTTGGCCCGAGTCGCCGGGTCTCCGGTAATGGCATAAGAACGCGCCAAAGCCGATACCCACTGCCCGAAAGTGCAGCCAGGAGCGAACCCGGCATCGAAATTCTTGCGGTAATCGTAATCGAGATTGTAGCTGTACCACCCACCCAGGTCTTCGCCCGGCGCCTGCATTCCGGACATCTGCCGGAAAGGCTTCAGAAGACTGTCCTCATTTAGCTCCATCAGCACCGCATGTGTCTCCCTGAGTTGCGATTCGTGCAAATCGCTCGCTAAAGACACATCGCCGTAGCCAAATTCCGCCAGCGGGGCCTCTTTTCGGATTTCCGTGTTTGCCGCAGCGGCCATACCCATCGCAGTCAGCGGGGCTGCCTCAAGAAATCGTCTTCGTGTAAATTCTGCCATTTGCGCTTTAACCTTTTGCACTGCGCTTCGTGCCTGTCATCATAACGGACTTCGAGGGCTGCGGCACCGTTATCGCCGAATTCCATACTCAAGGGTAAAGTAGGTTGGGTTTAATTCCGCGAGTGGTTTGCGAAGTTTTGCCAACTCCTCCTCCACGCCGTGGATTTCGAGCCGGGTAAGTTGGGAGATTTTCAATGCCTCTTGCAGAAGAGACCCCACGTTGGTAAGGTGCGCGAGCAGCGCCTCTGCACCATCGTATCCCTCCCTACAATGTACGTTGTCTCCGTTGAAGCTGAAGCCGTAGTAGAGACACTTCGGCTCGGTGCCGGTCGCCGCGATAAACTGTTCGCAGAGCCCCTTGAATGTGTCGAGTTTACCGTCAAAGACTTTGAAATAGGGGTAGATACTTACGATTCGATCTTGGGTCGCCATCGCGCTGATCTTAACACGAATCCCGGGCTGATCGGTCCGCAATGACACCGATTGCCAGTCCAACATTCTTCCTGTACCATGCAAACAGAGTTACCTGCAAGCGATGAAATGGCTGATCCTTTTCTGCGTGCTTTCGTTCCCAAACCGGTTTTCTATGGGCCCGTTGCCTTTCTGAAGCCTGTCGCAAGAAACTCGCATTTCGCTTGGTTCCAATCGCTAACCATTCCGCTCCTCGTCAGTATAAAGAGATTATAGGTAAAGCCGGAATAACCCAGAGACAGGAGTGAATCAGTGTTCCAGAATGTTCGTCTTAACTTTCGAAGCCTGCGGCAGCGGCCTGGTTTTAGCGTTATCGCCGTGCTGACGCTGGCATTAGGCATCGGCGCCACCTCAGCCGTCTTCAGCCTGATTCAAGGCGTTCTGCTCACACCGCCCTCCCTATCGGCAACCGCAACGGCTTGTGCTGGTCTCCGCGGCTCGAAGCGACGGCCAGAAGATCGGCAACATTCGCGGTTGGGCCGCCGAGCAATGGCTAGATTGGCAACGGAATTCCAAATCCTTTGAAAGCCTGGCCGCCTACGATTGGTCGTTCAACTTTCTGGTATCCGAAGAGGGAAGCCAGTCGTTAGAAGGAATGTTCGTCACTGCAGATTATTTTCGCGTGATGGGGCTGCGGCCCATCATTGGCCGCACCTTTAGCCCGTCCGAAACCACGTTCGCGCCAAAGCCGGTCATCATTCTCGGCTATAACCTTTGGCAGCGAAAGTTTAATGGCGATCCGGCAATCCTTGGGAAGACAATCAGGATCAGCCGTTCGGACACCCCTCCAGAGGTAATTGGCGTCATGCCGCCGGGCGTTCGTTTTCTGCCTTCACCGGCCACCGCACAGGAGCCGAACTACAACCCCGACGCAATGGTGGATTATTGGATTCCGGCGGCGCCAAATCCCAAATACTTGAAGGCGGCGCAATGGAACGTAGTCGCTCGCCTGAAAGGCGGAACAACGTTAGAGCAAGCGCAAGCGGAACTGAGTTTGGCGGTTGCCGGGGAAGCTCGAAGTGAGCGCGAGTTCGCGGGTATCACTCCTCAAGTGCAGTCTCTCTCTGCTGAGTTGAATCGGGGTGGCGATCGAATCTTGTGGCCGCTTTTCGGGGCGGCGACATTGGTGCTTCTGATCGCCTGCGGAAATACCGCTTCACTGATGCTGGTGCGAGGATTACAACGTCAGCAGGAGTACGCAGTGCGGAGCGCTTTGGGAGTCAGCCGCACGGCGCTCTTCTGGTGGGCATCCTCTGAAAACTTGTTCGTCGCGGTCATCGGGGGCGTTTTCGGCGTGGGTCTTGCTATCGGCATTACCAATCTGTTTAAGCTCATTGGCACTCACGCTATCCCGCGTTTGGATTCGGTTACTCTCGGTTGGCCGATTATGGCGTGCGGTGTTGGGACGGCTCTGCTGTCGGCGCTACTCGCCGGTCTGTTTCCCGCATTGCGGGCTTCACGGGTGGATCCGGCGGACGTTCTCAAGAGTGCCGGCCCGAAGAGTAGCGCAGGAAGAGGCGAGCGACGCCTTTTGCGGGGAGTCACCATCGCCCAGACAGCGCTGACCCTGGCGCTGCTGGTGGGAGCAGGTCTGCTGCTGAGAACGATGGACAATCTCGCCAAAGTTGATCTGGGTTACCGAACCTCTCATATCCTGACCATGAGCGTTACTGCGGTACAGGGAAACCGTGATGATTTTCATCGGCGAGCATTGGAGCGAGTTTCAGCGCTTCCTGGTGTGAAAAACGCCGCATTCGCCTGGGGCGTACCATTAACTGGCAACAACTGGCCCGACCCAGTTGAAGTGGAGGGGCAGCCTTTGGTTAGTAAGGAGAGCGACCGAGTCTCGTTCCCGCTGCGGTCTGTGACAACAGACTATTTCAAGCTGATGGGGATGACCCTATTAGAGGGTCGCAGCTTCCGACCCACCGATTCCGGCAACAGTACCAGCGTGGCCATCGTCAACCAAGCACTGGTGGATCGATATTTTCCCCACCAAGACGCGATGGGCAAGAAGCTGTGGCTATCGGGTCGCCAGCAGCCAGCTACCCAAATCATAGGCATCGTGGCCAATAGCCGCACCGACGATTTGACACAGACGCCACAGCCGGAGATCTATCTCTCCTTCTGGCAGGCAGGCGCGTTCTCTAAACATCTGGTTATCAGCACAGTGGCTGACCCGAAGACAATCGCCTCGTCTGTCCTGCGAGAGCTGCGTTCAATTGATCCCACAGTCGCTGTCGAGAACGTTAAAACACTGGACGACATTCGCGGCGATTCGCTCGCTTCGCGGACATTTGCAACGCAGTTGCTGACAGGGTTTTCGCTAGTGGGCAGCGCTCTCACGCTCATCGGTATCTACGGAGTGCTCTCGCTTTCTGTGGCGTCGCGCCGCCGTGAGCTGGCCATTCGCAGCGCCATGGGCGCGGAACGCAGAGACATCAGGAATCTGGTTCTTGGCGAAGGGTTTCGCTTGTTTGGGAGTGGCATGGCGGCGGGCGTGGTTGCCGCGTATGCCTTGTCGCACATCCTCAAATCGTTTCTGTTTCGAGTAGAGCCTACCGACATGACGACTCTCACCGCCGTAGGCACATTGTTCGCTGCGGTGGCGTTGCTGGCGTGTTGGGTGCCCAGCCGGCGTGCCGCGACGGCCGACCCAGCTGAGGTGCTTCGCTACGAATAGGCGACGGCAGAAAGCAATTTTCGGCCCCTAATCCCCTACTCCGAACGGTAAGGTTCCACGTAGCGCCAATTTACCCTGTCCGTCTACGGCCACAATTCCTCCTTCGGTGAGTCAAACACAATCACACACTCTCGCGCGACGACGATTAGAGAGTTTGAATGTGTTTTGCGTAAAACGCAAAGCTCAGCGCGCAGAAAGGCGCGCCCGGTAAGGAATCAATGCCAAAATTCACTGTTCGCTCGGCACTTGTCGTTTCGCTTGTCTTCTGCACTTATGGCACTGCCCAAACGCAATCGCTAGCCGCACCTAAAGCTCAAATTGTTGACGCTGTAGACGAGAATAAGCCCGTTACGCTCGGGGGCAATGTTCACCCGCTCGCGGCGTCGGTTAGCAGCTCTGTCGCGGCTGATCCGGCTACTCCCATGGACCACATGGTGCTCAGCTTAAAAGGCACTGCCGCGCAAGAGGCCGCTCTCGATCAGTTGATCACCGCACAGAACGATCCCAAGTCTCCCCACTTTCACCAATACCTGACACCGCAGTCTTTCGCCGCACAGTTTGGCGCAGCGCCTGCCGATATCGCCAAAGTCACCGCTTGGCTGGAAAGTCACGGCCTGCAGGTGGAGACCGTTCCCACCGGAAACCGCGCCGTTATTTTCAGCGGCACCGCCGGACAGGTCAATGAGACGTTCCAGACGGAGATTCGCCGCTACAACGTGGCTGGAGCCTCTCACTATGCGAACGCCACCGATCCCAAAATCCCGGCGGCTCTGGCGGCTGCAGTGGGTGGCGTCGTAAAACTACACAATTTTCGCCATTCGCCGAACCTCTACATAAATAAGTCGACTGCGGTGAAACTGGCCGGGTCCCAATATACCAGCGGCTCAGGCCATGAACTCAGTCCCGCAGACTATGCAACCATCTACGACATTAATCCGCTCTACAGCGCCGGCATCACCGGTTCCGGACAGACTATCGCCGTAATTGCCCGCACCGATATTTATATGTCTGACGTGCAGGCATTTCGCAGTACTTTTGGACTAAAGGCCAATGATCCGCAATTCATCGTTACCAACAGCGACCCCGGTGTGCTGGACGGAGACGATGTCGAAACCACTTTGGATACCGAATGGGCGGGAGCGGTGGCTCCGAGTGCCAACATCAAGGTGATCATTTCTTCGTCGGGCACTTCGGATGGCATTGACCTTTCGTCGGTGTACGCGGTCAACAATAACGTTGCCCCCATCATTTCGTTGAGCTACGGGTCGTGTGAAGCGGCCATGGGAAGCTCAGAGCTGAGTTTCTACAGCTCCCTTTGGAAACAAGCCGCAAGCCAGGGCCAGAGTGTGATGGTAGCCGCCGGCGATAGCGGTGCTGCAGGCTGCGATAATGGTGGTAGCGCTTCCTCGTCGTACGGCCGGAACATCAACGGACTCTGCAGCTCTCCTTACTCCACCTGCGTGGGCGGGACCGAATTCGCCGATACCTCCGACCCTGGATTGTATTGGCTAACTGCCAACGGAAGCACCCTTGGTTCGGCGATCGGCTACATTCCTGAAAGCGTGTGGAACGAGAGTGGAACAGTAAGTGGTGGTTCGGGCCTGTGGGCAGGCGGTGGCGGCGCCAGCACAGTCTACACAAAACCATCGTGGCAAGCGGGCACGGGTGTTCCTGCCGACGGCAAACGCGATGTTCCCGATGTCTCTATGACCGCCGCGAGCCACGACGGCTATCTCATCACCCTCGACGGCAACCTTAATGTGGTTGGGGGCACTTCAGCGGCGACGCCATCGTTTGCCGGGCTGATGGCTCTGGTAGATCAGAAAATGAACGCCCGCCAAGGGCTGGCGAACAGCACTCTTTATCCGCTGGCCACCAAGCAGGCTTCGGGCGGCGCAGCGATTTTTCACGATATCAAAACCGGTAACAATTCTGTTCCGGGCGCCAGCGGCTTTTCCGCCACAACCGGTTACGATCAAGGGTCCGGTCTCGGCTCGGTCGATGCAAACGTGATGGTCAATCACTGGGGTGATGCCTCTACGGCAACTGGCATTGGTCTGTCTGCCTCCTCTCAATCTTTGACAGTCATCGCCGGTCAAAGTGAGCAGACGACGATCACTTCTACTGTTGGCAGCTCCTTGAAAACTGCCGTTGCGCTCGCGGTCACAGGTGCCCCAGCGGGTTTGACCGCGACCTTGGCGTCTGCGAGCATCGCGTCCCCGGGATCGGGAACGGATGTCTTAAAAGTCACTGCCGCTTCAACTCTCGCAATCGGCACTTATAATCTGACAGTTACGGGCACGGGTGGCGGGCAAACGGCCACGGTGTCCATTGCGGTCACTGTGCCAGCGCCCAGTTTCGCACTTACTTCTACGGCCAGTTCTCTTTCGGTGATCACGGGCAACTCTGGCTCGGTAAACCTCTCCATATCCGCGCAGAATGGCTTTGGTTCCGCGGTCGCTCTCACACTGTCCGGGGTTCCCACCGGTGTCACCGCAACATTTACTCCGACCAGCATTAGCGGAACCACGGCCAGCACGCTAAAACTGACGGTCGCTTCGACCGCCGCGGCGGCTACATCAACGCTGACCATCACCGGCACAAGCGGTTCGTTGAAAGAAACCGCAACTGTTTCGCTTGTTGTAGTGAAGCCTTCACTTTCTATCACCGCCGGCGCTTCGTCGGTCTCAATAGCAGCCGCCTCGTCTCAGTCGGTGAGCATCTCATCCGTGCAGGTCGGGTTCACTTCCGCGGTCACGCTCTCGGTCAGCGGTTTACCCTCCGGTGTAACGGGCGCATTTTCCCCAGCCACACTAAGCGCCAGCGGTAGCACCACGCTGAAACTGACGACTGCCTCTACCGCGGCCGCAGGCACCTATCCGTTAACCATCACGGCCACCGGCGATGCACTGACGTCCAAGGCCACGGTCTCTTTGATTGTTTTTTCACCCGGCTTCGCGCTTGCAACAAGTTCCGCCTCTGTCGGAGTTACCGCAGGGCTAACAGGCGAATTGACCGTTTCTTCAACTACGCCGAACAGCTTCACTTCGGCTGTAGCACTCTCTATCTCGGGCTTGCCGTCCGGCGCGAAAGGTACGTTCTCAGCCGCTAGCATCAGCGTTCCTGCCAGCGCCACCCTCACTCTTTCTGTACCCGCCACCACGGCCGCGGGTAGCTATCCGCTCACGATCTCGGCAACCGGCAGTGGTGTCACGAAGACGGCGTCTTTCACCCTCGTTGTCGCGGCCGCCCCAACCTGTGTCCTTGGAAGCAGCCCAGCCAGTCTTACGCTGACCGCAGGATTATCGGGTAGTGTGCAGGTGTCCTGTGGTTCGCCGACAGGCACCTTTAGCGGTCCGCTGTCTGTAACGGTTTCCGGAGCACCGAGCGGAATGACCACCCAGCTTAGCTCGGCTACTTTGACGCCCGGATCCAGCGTGGGCCTGAGCGTTTCTACCCCTGTCTCCTTTTCCGCGGGAACTTTCACACTGACCGTGAATATGAGCGGAAGCGGCTACGCAAACACCTTGACCCTTCCTGTCACTGTCCTCGCACAGAACATCCTGGAGCTGAGCTCGTCAGCGATGCAATTAAATCTCAAGCCCGGAACCGGCGGACAGGTCACGCTAACGACCGCCGCCTTGGGAAGCTTCAATAGCGCCGTTACCTTCAGCGCGACAGTGCAGACCAACGGGTTGACGGTGTCGTTATCGAAGAGTTCGCTCGCGGCGCCCGGTACTGGCTCCATCGTGGCCACTATCACTGCAAACGCTAGTCTGGCTGCGGGCAACTACGTTGTCCAATTGACGGCAGTTGGCGGCAGCTGCAACGAGAGCGTATATCTGGCTGTCGATATCTCCGCTGGCCCCGGATTCACTTTCACTGTCAATACAGCAGCGCTGAGCGTCGCGCAAGGCAGTTTAGGCTCTGTCACAACCTCCAACGGTAATTACACTGGCGGCTTCAATGGCCAAATGACCGTGACCTTAGCGGGACTTCCTCCCGGCGGAAACTTTGGGGTTACCGGAGCCAATACAAATAACGACATGGTGAACATCACCTACGGAATCACAACGTCTACCTCTACTCCCGTAGGAACGTATCCGATCACAATCACCGCCACTGGAAGCGGGATCACTCACTCCGTTACCGTGCAACTGACGGTTGTCAAGCCGGCCGCAGTTGTCAAGCCAGCCGCATAGCCCATCGAGAGAAATCCTTGCGCTTAATTAGAGGCGGAGCACAGTGGAACATTATCCACCGGCTCCGCTTCAAGTTACGTGCACTCGATGATTTCCTCGATGTCCACAAATGTATCCTCTTTTACGCAGAAAACGGATCGGGTCCGGAAAGTGTTTAGAAGAAAAACTACTTCTTAGACTTTGATCGCTGGTTTGGCGCCGAGCGCTTCCGAACCGATTGAGCCCGGCGGACGATAATGCGCGGCTGTGTGACATTGCCTTCCGGCAGCCGCTCTGCTTGTGCGATGGCAGACCGTACTAACTCCCGTACACCAGGCCCCTCGATGTCCACGATCTTCGCAATCCGGATGTGACGAATCCACTTTCCGTCGCCGCGCAGCAGCTTATAAGGGTCAGGTAACTGCGAGCCGAAGTTAAAACCGAGGTTGACCCAACTGGCATGAGTAGTGGTAAACACAAACGCGTCGCTCGGCCGCTCGGTGAAGGAAAAGTGGTTTGCGATGGTGTACACCTCATAGACAAACTCGCTAGCTTCCGGGGCCTCTTCGAGAATCAGTTTTCGCACCGCCAGAGCGAGATCTTGAACCACTTTGCTGTAAGGCAGCAGAAGTTTGAGATAATCCGGATCGGGCGGACGTAAGCGCACTCAGCCAGTCTACCCGACCGGCGCGGTATCGTTCCAGTTCGATGCCAAATGAGGCGCGAACTGAATCATTGCGAACTTGAAGGGACATGAGCCGTAGTTTTCGGTTCGGTACCCGGCGTCTGAATGCCTGCCCCCCGGATCCATTGCAGAATCGTCTCATACTGCCAACTGCCTTGATTGCCCGGCCACCTTTGACCGCCATTGTGGGTCGCCAGATAGTCGGCAACGTTGCCGGCTGAATCGGTCGGGCGAGTCGGCTTGATCAGGATCAAGCTATGTTCAGGGTCGTTGATGTCCACCACCCGCATGGCATATTTGTAATTCTCTTCGCTGTCCTGGGGTGAGAATTGGCCTTCGGCATTAGGCGGCTGAAGTTTAAAGATAACGTGCGAGGCGTGGCACATGACACAAGCTTTGCCATCGGCTCCGGTGGTAGCGAGAATCGGCTCGACCTTTGCAACAAAGTAATTGAAGTCGAGAACGGACCCCGGCTGGACATCGCGCAGCGCGTCTATCAGCTTTTTGCCCGACAACACGTTCGTGGCGATCAGTTTGAGTCGAGAATTGGGATCATTCCGCATTGGCTCCAGTGCCGCTCGAAACTTCGGGTTACTGTCGATTCCTTCCGATTTCCTCAGCAGATCGAGCGCGGCGGCACGAACGTTGGCGTCGGAATCCGTCAGACTCGCCAGCACCGCATCGAACACCATCGGTTGTTCCAGCAGCATCGTCGTAGGGCTGACTCTCTTCTTTGCCGCAACATACAATGCATCCTGTGAAATGGCGCCGCCGGACACCCCGCCGCGGCGGCGAATGACTTTGGGATCGTTCACTTCTTCAATGAGCACGCTCCGTTGCGCACTGCCCAGATGCGAAAAGATCTCGGAAGAGAGTGCGGCCTGCTTGGGGTCCTGCAAACGATCAAGCGCAATCTGAATAGCAGCGCGCTGGACATCATGATCGGGATCGGCAATGGCGGCAAGGATCTGTTGATGGATCTTGGGGTTGTCCATGAGATCGGGAAACGCAGCGGCGGCCGTCAGAACACGGGCATAATTCTTGCTGCGCGGTTCGCGCGTAAGCAGCGCTTTCAAGGAAGTCACAACCTCCGGTTGGCGCGTCCACGCAGAATCCTCCGGCAAAACCGCGAGCAACGGCAGGACAATATTCTGAGCGCCCTCATCAGCCGAAGCGAGGATCGTGGTAACCGTGTGGATCAAAGCCGGATCGGGTTTAGTGGCCGCATCAATGTTAAGGCTGCCTCGCTGCCCGTTTTCGTACACATAACTCACGGTTTGCCGCACTTGTTCATCCGGATCTAGTGCCAGCTGTAAAGCCGCCTCCGCAAAACGCGCATCGCCCGCGGCACTGAGCGTGCTACCGGCCTTTAAGACATTAATCTTTAAACTGCTATCGGCGCCTTTCAGACAGTCGATCAAGGCATCTTCCATTTCGGGCCCCGAACTTTTGTAAAAGTGAATCAGATCGCTGTCGTTACCCACGCGCGTTTGATAAAATCCGTTGTGAATATCGTAGTGAAAGTCCACAGTGTCGCGATAGGGTTGGTATTCATAGCCGGGGACGTGGAGGTCGGGCACGCCGGAGACATATTTAGTAAACACTGCCGGCAGAGCGACCGAGACTTGGCCTTGTTTCAACTGTGGGAGAGAGTAGTGACGGATATGGAAATCCCAGAGTGACTCAAGAATACCTTGGCGGCCGAGCGGCGTGGCAGAGCGCAACACACGGGCCAGTACCTGCGCCTGGTCATGCACCACAGCTTCGTATCCATCGCGAATGCGAGCACGATCGTCGGATGTTCCTGCTGCGCTAATCCACGCTTCCAGATAGCCGGTATTTTCGTCAAGCGTGGCATAAATCGCTTCGTGCACAGCCCGCCTGACGGTCGGTTCTATCTCTTTGTTCATTCGCGTAGCCAGCGCTTCCAGGATGCTGTCGCGCGCTTTTTGGTCATCCGCGCTCCAATAAGACCACTGCCAGAGACCCCGCGCCGCATTCACACGCACAGCGGGGGCAGAATCGTCCAGATCGTGAATCAGGGCTTGGCGTAGGCGCGGATCTTGCGCGACATATTTAAAGTGCTGATTGAAAAACTCAGTAGCACCCCAGCGGGTCCGTGCATTCGAAGATTCAAGCGCTGCCGTTAAGTCGGCGCGCCCTTGTGCGGCCACCTCAGGCCTGCGTTCGAGAATCATCCGGAGAGCCCAAGCGGACGTTCTTTGCACCATTTTGTCGGGATCTGCCAGAGCCGCAATTAACTGTGGAATCGACTCGCCGTCTGCCATATGTCCGAGCGCACGCGCGGCCGCCTCTCGCGCCAGCGGTTGATCGCTGTCCGCCAGTACACGGCGAATTTCTTTCAGTGTGGACGCCGGCGCAAGATCCCAGAACTGATCCAACTGCGACAGCAACAGCGGGAGATTTCCTGTCGCCAAGTTGGCGGGAGGCTTGGGAAATGCGTCGTCCCAGCCCTTCTCAGCGGACGGCTTTTTATCGGGGCCCGGATAAAGAGTGGACAGAGCCATCACCGCGAACTGGGTAGCCCGAAAGGGGGTGTTGAACCCTTGATAGACGGGATCTCCTTCCCAACTTCCTTCTGGCCGTTGGGCCTGCAACATTCCTGTGACAGCGCGTTGGAGATTAGGGTCTGTTTCAGGCCGCCGCCCCGCCAGAGCCAGGGCCAGCACGGCGTGATAGGAAATGAAATCCGACGGCTTAGCTTTTTTATCCAATGGGTACGCCCACATGCCATTTGGCTGCTCGTAGCTGTAGAGCTGCTGGATGAGTTCATCGAGCTGGGAGGAATACTTCTGCCGGTCCGCCGTTGCCAGGAAATGAATCTTCCAATTAAGATCGATCATGTTCTTGGGCTCGTAAGGAAGGGCGAGACTCATCACCATATCGCGCTGTTCAAGCCACTGCTTATCGCGGGTTTGTTCGTATAAAAGACTGAACGTGTCCCAGCTTTGCGAAGCAATTTCAAACGGACTCACATCGGGTTCGCAGCCGTCGGGCTCATCGCCGGGCATCGTCGTGCGGTCTTTGTAATGGATTTTCAAATAGTTCGCGTACGGCACTTCGAAGCTCTTCACACGCGGCGTGTCGTGCGTGACGTTGGCTTCATACAGATGTTCGATGACTGGGAGACGGCTAGCCACGGTGCGGGCTGTATAGATGACTCGCACCCAGTCGGCGCCAGGCTCGCCGTAGAGTGGCCGCTCGTTGTTGTAAATGCGATCGGTTATAAATTCCAGAGCTGTGCGTTGCGTGGGTGCGTAGCCGTGTGAGACAGCCGTGAGATAGCCGCGAGTTGTGAATTGCGATGGATGACATGCGATACATTGCTGCGTATCGCCATGGTTCATCGTGGTTCGCAGAGCAATCGCACCACGGCGGGGCGTATTCGATAACCAGCTATCGCCCATATTGATCAGGAAATCCATACCCGCGCGGACGGCAAGTCGCGGGTCGTTATATGGTGGCACCGGATAGGAAAAGGTGCGCAGCTGATAAGACGGATGGTTGGCATCCACTCGAACGTAATAGGTTTGTCCCGGCTGCAGGATTCGAGTGCGGAATTTATACAGCCCTGGATAGTTCTGAGTCGCTTCAATCTGATAGACAAACGTGCCGTTTGTGTAAGGTTCGATATCCGGATGCCCGCTCGCATCTTTGCCTGGAGTAAAGACGTCGACATCGAGCGGCACTTCGCGGTCGGTCACATCGACCACGAAGTAGACCAGCTGCGGTTGTGCGCCATGATAAGTGAACTTGAACCACTGAAAGCCCTTTAAGAGAGCCGCATAGCGATCCTCATTGGGAGCCGGCGCGTATGGCCTTTCATCTGCCGCCCCGTAAACGGTTTGGCCGAATTTTATCGTTTGTGCCGTTTCCCAACTGCTATTCGGTTGCGCCGCAATCACGGCTGAAGCCGATTCTGATTCAGCGATTCGATGGAACGCGACAGTGAGCGGGGCGGGAGCTCGCTCGGAGACGCCATGAAGAGTTGCCGTTACAGTTCCGCGTGAGCGCGGGCGCATCGTCAAATAAAAATCCAGATCCTGTGCATGCAGCCATTTCTGAGCAACAGATCCTTCGCTATCCGCGATAGACACCAGAAACGCCGACTCTGCCGGAAGGTGGGCCGGATCTTCGATGGCGATGGTAACCGCGTAAAGCGATCCTGGTTCGGCTTCGCCCAAGACTATCTTGGTGTCGCCGGAATCCGACTTTGCATGTGGCGCCATTCCCAGCACTAGTGGTAGTGCGAGGATGGCGAGGACAGAGAGGGCCAATAGAAGGTAGGGACGGCTGGTTCGATTAAATAGATGTCGCATGTTCACGTGGCGAGACAACCCGCCGGTTTGAATTATAAATGGTTTGTCATGGCAAGGTAGAATTAATTTTGTGGTTTGCAGCGCGTCTCACTGGGTGAGACTGTCGATTCTGTCCAATGTGGGCCAAGCGCTGTTTCAGTGGACCCCGAGTGTGCTAGGCATGTGGGACTAGCTCTCAAAACCAAACTCACATGTCTCGCACAGTAAGACCAAAGAAGGCCGAGCCCACCAATCAGGTACGGTCGGTCATTCGCGCATGCGAAATCCTCAAAGCGTTTCGAGGCGAGAACGAGGCGTTGCGAATCAGTGAGCTTGTGGAGCGGACTGGTCTACACAAAGCCACTGTTTCCCGACTCGTAGGAACACTAGAGGCTGCGGGCATGTTGTCGCGCGGCCCTTCCGGCCAGTATTCTTGCGTAATCCAGTTTGTCGAAACGCGCCAGTACAAAATTGGCTACGCGTCGCAAACTGAGAATTCGACCTTCGCACAGGAAGTGACCTCCGGCCTGCGCCGGGCCGCGAAACAGGCCGGCTTCGAAATCATTTCCTTAGACAACCGGTTGAATGCAAAAAGTGCCATTGCGAACGCGGAACGGCTGGTGAGGGAAAAAGTTGATCTGGCCATCGAGTTCCAAACGTTCGATGCGGTGGCGTCGGTGGTTTCCTCCATTTTGCAGAAAGCGCGGATTCCGGTAATTGCCATTGATGTTCCGCATCCTGGAGCCGTTTACTACGGAGCCAACAACTACGAGGCCGGCCTCATCGCGGGAAGAGCGCTGGGGCAGTGGGCGCGTAGGCATTGGAGTGGACAAGTGGATGAAGTCTTACTGATTGAGTTCCTATCTGCCGGACGTCTGCCTCAACTGCGTTTGACCGGTGCGCTCGCCGGCATTCGCGAGGGGCTGCCCCATTTTCCCGATTCGCGAGTAGTTCGCTTAGAGGGGCGCGACAGCTTTCGCCAGAGCCTGATCAAGGTGCGCCAGTATCTCCGGACCCACGGGCAGCGGAGAGTACTCATCGCCGCGATCAACGATGACTGCGCTCTGGGAGCGCTGCGAGCGTTTGAGGAAGCGGGCGTGCTCAAGAATTGCGCGGTAGCCGGTCATGGCGCGGTGCCCGAGGCGCGCAATGAGTTACGCAGCGCCCGTACCCGGCTGATCGGTTCCGTCGCTTTCTTTCCAGAGAAATATGGTGCAGCGTTGATTCGTCTTGCCCAGGACATCCTGGCCCGCAAGAGCACCCCGCCGGCGGTTTTTACGGAGCATCAACTGATCACCGCCCAGAATGTCGATCGTTTTTACGGAACTGATCTCATTCCCATGTGAGAGTAGCTGACATTTTTTCGTCCGCGGTATACGGCCACACCGAGCAAATTGCTGACAATCACAGTGCCTGCGATTTTGCCGGCGTATGACAAGCGGCTGGACACACCGATAATCGGATAGATCGCGATCAGAACCGCCACCACGCTGGAGAACAGCCCAGCCACCGAAACAACCTTCAGCCACGCCGGAATGCCGTTCCTGAAACCAGCTGCACCAAAAAGAGGCAGAGCAAACAGCGCTGCGTACGCCAAACCATAGTGAACATTGGTTGCGTTCATCAGCAGTTGCATCGTCTCCTGAGCCCGAACTCCCAACATACTGAGCAGCAATAGTACCGCCACCAGTGCTGTCATGAAAAGAATAGAGTTCACCGGCGTCTTCCAATTCGGATGTAAGCGTGTAAACCAATCCGGCAGCAAATGATCCCAACCCGCTGCCATGGGCAATCGAGTCAAGCCGGTAAAGATCAGGCTGGCGCTCGCCACCGCGCGAACCAGCAGTAGAAAGATGCCAGATCGCGCTAAAGCCACTCCCCACCCGCTCGCCCCAAAGGCCAGGCTGAACGTTTGCGGAATCGGTCCAATCAAATTGATAGGTCCGCCTCCCACAAAGGCCAGCACTGAACTGGTCCCCAAAATGAACATCAGTGCAATGATGGGCGCGGAGATCCACACTGACCGAGCCACCGTCTTTGATGCGCTTCTGCACTCACCAGCCATGATAGCTACATACTCAAAGCCGCTGAGCCCGCCAACCGTGATTTGACCGAAGATGGCCACATTCAGCCAACTGATCTCTGGGCGCCGAATCGGAAACGGCGTACAGGGACGCGAGTGGCCAGCGAACATTGCCAATAACGGCAGCGCCAATAGTAAACCATAAGCCGTGCAAATCAAGACGCTTCCCGCATTATGCAGCCACTTCGCCGCGCCCAGACCGCGCATCGCAACGAGTGAGATAACAATCGCGGTTGCGAATATGATCGACCCCGTAGCCGCCCGGTTTTCCGGTAGCCAACCAGCCGACGGCCCAATGAGATACGACAAGTCAGTCGGAAGCACGTAGAGAATGCTCGGCACATCGATAACCGCGTAGACCAACAGATTCCACGCTGTCAAGAATCCCAGAAAGTCGCCAAACCCTTGCTGAGCCCAGCGATAAAGACCGCCCTCAAGTGGAATTCTCCGGCTCAGGAAAATAACGACCGCGGCAAGCGGCAAATAGAAAAGACAGATCGCAATCACCCAGAAGACCGCATGGGCACGCCCGAGTCGCGCTGCCACGCCAACCCACGAAGAGCCCACCACGCAGAGGATCTGAGCGAGCACCAAATCGCCAAGGCCCATTTCCTTCTTGAGGCCATGGTTCGGGTCGCTAGACGGAATACGAGCCTGGGCTGCGCTTGCCAAGTCTTGCTAGCATCGCACAGCGACTTTGACGAACGCCGCCGAATTTATCTACTACAGCCACTCAGGCTATAGTCTTACTGTATATACTTGACTCATGCCCCCTCGCGCCGAACTCAACCCGGAATCCCTGCTGCCCTTGCCGCCTGTGACTCTCCATATCCTCATGGCTTTGGCTGGCGAAGACCTGCACGGCTACGCCATCATCCAAGATGTTGCGTACCGCACCAATAATCGCCTGAAGCTCGGTGCGGGCACTCTCTATCGCTCCCTGCAGCGCATGCTCGAACAAGGCTTAATTGTCGAAACCGGCGAACGGCCCGCCGCCGATCAAGATGATGAACGCCGCCGCTATTACCGAATCACTCCCTTTGGCGACTCCGTGGCCGAGTGGAAGCCCGCCGCTTGACCGAACTGGTGAAGCTCGCCCGTGCTAGCGGCTTTGCCGGAGGGCGGTAATCATGCTCCTCTATCGTCTATTGCTGCATCTCTATCCGTCATCGTGGCGCGCGGAATATAGCAAAGAGATGAGCGCGGTCTTTCAAGCACGGCAACGAGACGCGCGCGCCTCTTTTTGGCTACTCTTGCTGTTCTGGCTCGAAACAGTCTCCGATCTGATACTCAACGCCATCGCGGTTCAGTGGGACCTTGCGAGCTATGACGTTCGCTACGCTTTGCGTTCCCTCTATCGCTCCCCAGGCTTCACCTTCGCGGCAATCGTGATCTCCGCTCTCGGTATCGGCGCTACTACAGCCGCTTTCACCATGGTTGACCACGTTTTGGTTCGGCCTCTGCCCTTTTCGCACCAAGACCGCCTGGTGAAGCTGCGGGAAGACGACCGCGCCGGTTTAGGCCGTTATTGGGACGTCTCACCGGCCAACTATCGCGATTGGAAGCAGATGAGCGTTTCGTTCGAGTCGATGGGCGCGTATCGCAGTCTAGCAGTGAATCTGACGGGCGGCCAGGGCGACCCCGAGCACTTGGAAGGCGCCTGTTTTACTGCGGAGTTGCTGCCCACGCTAGGCGTTGGGCCCTTCATCGGCCGCACTTTCACCGCGGAAGACGATCGCGATTCGGCGCCCAGGACAGTGCTCCTGAGCTATGGCCTATGGCAGCAGCGCTTCGGCGGCAATCCAGCCGCTCTGGGACAAGTGATTCACTTGGATAACCTTCCCTACACAGTAATCGGTGTGATGCCGAAGGATTTCTATTTCCCCAGCCGCGAATCCCGTTTGTGGACCGCCATGCGCTTTGCTCCGGATGATTTCGTCGATCGGACCGATGTCTACATCTTTCCGGTGGGCCGCCTCAAGCCGGGAGTCACCCTCGAAAGAGCAAAGGCAGAGATGCGAACCATCGCCGCACATTTGGCGCGCGCGTATCCGAAAGGACTCGCCGAAGTGCAGATCGCTGTGGTTGGCCTGCGCGACGATATCTCAAATCGGGCTCGGCTGATGCTGAAGGTGCTTCTTTGGGCTTCGCTCTGCGTGCTCCTGATCGCCTGCACGAATCTTGCGAACTTGCTGTTGGTACGGGCCTTGGTGCGGCGTCGTGAACTCGCTGTGCGCGCCGCTCTGGGTGCTGGCCGCGAACGCCTGGTTCGGCAGATGCTTACCGAAAGCTTGACGCTCGCCATCCCCGGCGGCGCGCTCGGATTGCTCATCGCATATTTGTCGCTGCCGCTGCTTGTTCGTCTTGTGCCTGTGTCGCTGCCCATCGCGGACGTTCCTTCTCTTGATGCGCGAGTTCTTTTCTTCGCCGCGTTGGTTACCTTTGCAACCGGAATCGGGTTTGGCATCCTGCCTGCCACCCGAATTGGCCAAAAGAACGCGGCCGATCTGCGTGAAGGCGGCCGCTCCGGCATGGGCTCACGCCGTGAGCGTCTACGCTCGGCCTTGGTGGTTACTGAAGTGGCTTGCTCACTCGTGTTGGTGGTTGGTTTCGGCTTATTGACGCGCGCCCTCTGGCGTATTCAGTCTGTCGACCCCGGCTTTCGCGCCCAGCATGTGCTCACGTTGCGCACTTCACTGCCGATGCCGCGCTACGAAAAACCCGCAACACGCGACCAGTTTTATCAGCATGTTTTGGAAGAGACTCGCCATCTGCCGGGCGTGACGGCGGCCGGTTTCACCAGCTTTCTGCCACTGGCCATGGGCGGTGGCATCTGGTCAGTGGACATTGCCGGCCATCCGGAAGATTTGGCCAACCGCAGAGCTGCCAGCTTGCGTTTCGTAACTCCCGGCTTTTTCGCGGCCATGGGTATCCCACTGTTGGCGGGCCGCGATGTGGAGCAACGCGATTCGCATACGGCTGCGTTCGTGGCCTTAGTCAGCCAGTCGTTTGTGCGGCGCTATTGGCCGGGCGAGAGTCCGCTCGGACGCAGCATCAATATTGGCAAACACGATCGCCAGGTCATCGGCGTGGTGGGCGATGTTCGAGTGCGCGGCCTGGAACGAAGCAGCGAGCCCCAAGTCTACCTCTCCTGGCAGCAGCCCGACGATGTGTCCTCTTGGTACGCGCCCAAAGACCTGGCGATCCGGAGTACCGGCGACCCCACCGCTCTCATCGCCTCTGTCCGGCACATCATTCACGAGGCGGACCCGGCGCAACCGGTTTCCGATGTTCGTTCTCTGGAGGAAATCGTTGAGGCTGATACGGCATCGCGACGGGCGCAGTTGGCTGTGCTCGGAGCCTTTGGCGGAATCGCGCTGTTACTGGCCGCGGTCGGAATTCACGGGCTATTGGCCTTCGCAGTTTCAAGCCGCACGCGCGAAATTGGTGTCCGTATCGCGCTAGGCGCACGCAACGCCGATATTCTCAGCCACACCGCCGGCGATGCTCTCAGACTGGCGGCTCTCGGAATCGTGGCAGGTATTCTGCTCTCCTATGGTGTCGGCCGATTGCTCGAATCGCTGCTGGCCGGCGTTAGTCCTTGGGACCCCGAAACCCTTGCCGTGGCGGCAGCGGTTACGTTGATCATGGCGCTAGCAGGTAGCTTGCTGCCCGCGATTCGAGCCATTCGCGTGGATCCGACGACGGCGATACGCGCCGAATAACGGTAGGCAACGGAGCGTGGATGCATCTACCCTAGCCCTCTTATCCCGCCGCGCCTCAAGAACCTAAAAGTCATGATTGGCCGCAAAATTGCCGATAAGTGCTACATGAATCTAAGCTCAATCAGCGGTTTTCAAAACAGCACAGTTGCATCAGATCTTAGCGCCGCCCTCCAGAGCGCTGGAATCTCAACTTCCACGAGTAGCGGCAATTCCGTCAACGGTGTGACTGGCCAAGCCTCCGATAGTAGCCAGCTTTCACCGCTCGCTCAATTATTGAGCACGCTCCAGCAGCTGCAACAAACGAACCCAACCGAATATCAGCAAGTCACCCAACAAATCGCCACTAATTTACAAACTGCAGCGCAGTCCGCCCAGTCCAGTGGCAACACCTCGGCGGCGAATGAACTCAGTAAGCTCTCAACCGATTTCAGCAGCGCCTCGACTAGTGGCCAACTACCCAACATTCAAGATCTCGCGGAAGCCGTCGGCGGGAAAAGCGGACACCATCATCATGGGCATGATTCTTCTTCAAACTCAAGTAGTTCAAGCAGCACTACTGCAAGCACCAGCTCAACCAGCAGCACGTCCAGTAGTTCAACCCAGTCGCTTCAACAACTCCTCGCGCTGTTCCAATCGAATAGCTCGCAAAGCAGCAGCAGTTCAACCAATCCGATGGCGATCATCCTCAACACTCTTTCGAACGCCGGTATAAGCATCAACAACAGCTGAGGCAATTAAGGCGCCTCACTTCGTAGGGGTAGATCTGTGAAGCCAGTACGGTCGCACCTCATTCAGGGCATGCTGCGCGATGCTCTCCAGCATCACCAATCCGGTCGACTGAGTGAAGCCGAACCGATCTAAATATTTCTCAAACGCTGAAAATGTTGGATGCGGCTGTGGCTTGCTTCGAGCGATCTCTGGCGCTCAATCCGGACTGCGCCGAAGCATTCTCCAACTTAGGCATCGCCCTGCAAGGTCAGGATAAACTCGACAAAGCCGTGGCGGCTTGCAAAAATGCGCTTGCCCTCCAGCCGAATTATGGCGAAGCCTGGTCTAACCTCGGAAATGCTCTCCAGGCCCAAGACAAGCTGCCCGAAACTCTAAGGTGTTATGAATCTGCCCTAACCGTCAATCCTTTCGACGCCAAAGCTCACCAAAACCTAGGCTGCGCCCTTTATTCGTTGGGTAGGTTGGATGAAGCGTTAGCCCAGCATAGACAGGCAAAGGGTCTCCAGCAAGACTGCGCCGAGGCCTGCTTCAGCGAGTCTTTGGTGCAACTATCTCAAGGCGATTTCGCCAACGGTTGGGTTAACTATGAAGCCCGTTGGGGCACGAAAGAGCACACGCCGCCCATGCGGGAGTATACCCAACCTCTTTGGACTGGCGAAACTTTGCAGGTTGTCGGACATTGATGCTTTTGCCGCGCAGATTTCGGCCATGGACATGGTGGTCACGATCGACAACTCAACCGCGCATCTGGCCGGCGCGCTCGGCATTCCTGTTTGGCTCCTGCTTCCCTTCGCACCCGATTGGCGATGGCTACAAACGTGCAACTCAAGCCCTTGGTATCCCAGTATGCGCCTCTATCGCCACCCGCAACCGGGTGACTGGCGATCGGTGATTCAAGCGGTGAAACGCGACCTTTGGCCGAGGCCGATATTTCGAGGTGAAAAGATTTAATGTCTATTAGCGCCAGTTCGCTTTCAGCCGGGGTACAGGTCTTGGCGAATGACGGCTTAATTCCCTCAAGTGTAACTAGCCAACAACTGCAGACGGCCACTCCCTCGCAACTTCTGCAGCTCGAGGTTAACAACGTAGAATCGAGTGCGCTCTCGTCTGTATTTAGTGGAAGCGCACCAACATCGGATAGCGTCAGCCTCAGCGGGAATCCAGCTTCTTCCCTGCTTGGCGGTTCAAGCAACTCGAATAGCGGGACCACCAGCCCGCTGCTGCAAGCTCTCGAATCGGCCGTATCCAATATCAGCAGCACCACCACCGCCACGACCGCCGCAACTGACTCTTCCGCGACTACAGACCTCGCCGACGCAACTTCGGAGACAATTGGAACACTGTTCAGCTATCTGGGGTAGTGCTTCGCCAGTGGCGCTTAGACCCGAGCCATTCCGGATTTCCTTGGTACGAAACACGATAGTCGGAGATCAGATTTCACTGTGGAGTAGGCACGCCATGCCGACGAGTTTGTTATGGCTCGTTCCACTCATCTAAAAACAATCGGCTTTATTCTCCTTAGCACGGCGCCGCTCATGGCCGAGCGCCAGATTCTGCCCGCAGGTTCGCTGATTCAATGCACCACTGGTGAAAAGATTTCGTCCCTGACGGAAGCCGTGGGCGACCCAATCGCCTGCCAAGTGACAAAATCGCCGTCGACAAATCAAGATGGCTTAATTAAAACCGGGCTGCCGCATGGCGCAGTGCTCACCGGTGAATTCAGCGACTACAAAGATCCCGGCCACTTCGTGGGCAAAGGCTGGATGCTGCTCACATTCGACCGAGTGCTGGTCAACGGCGACACACCCATCGGAGTCAACGGGAAAGTAGTGAATGTGAAAGGTTACAAGATCGACCGGGATGGCCGCATTCTGGGCAAGGGCCATCCTGTTCGCGATGTGGTGGAGTGGTCCATCCCTATCTTGTGGCCAATTGACCTCATCAACTTACCGCGTCGCGGACCGAAATCCACGCTGAAACCGGAAACTCAGTTGACAGTCAAGCTCATGGATGACTTAGTGATGAATACGCCGGACGCGCAGCCGCATCTGGTTGAACCGGCTGCCCGCGATGCGTACGGGTTTACGGCCCGTCCCATGTCTTACGTAGCTCCTGCGGTGTCAGTGGAGGCCCCGCAAACGATTGCTTACTATCCACCGGTGCCCGTTGCCGCGCCGCTGCCACCACCACCGCCGGCATCGGCTTGGCTACCAGTAGCTGCGGGCGGGTCCATATCGGGAACTGTAGCCTACGCGCCGCGCCAGGCAACGAGTAGAGGCTTTCGCGGCTATCCACCGGCGCCATCGCGCCCTACCCGCGTCGCGGTTGCAGCGCGGAGAGGGCGCTGAGACTAAACGACACTTTCCAAAAACCGCGCGATGTTCCGGTGACCCGCATGCAGTGCCCAGCCGAGAGGCGTACCGTGATACACACTGTCTGTAATGTCGGTACGAGCGCCCCGTTGCACCAGCAGGTGAACGACAGGTTCATGAGCGGCCAATGCCGCCTGATGCAAGGGCGTGGAATGCCCGTGATAGCCCTGCGGATTGAGACGGTTCGGATCTTCGCCGGCGTCCAACAGCATGCGGACAACTTCGATGTGGCCATGCTGCGCGGCGAGGGCAAGAGCAATATGGCGTTGCTCGCTCGTGGCCTCAGGCAGAAATCGACGGGCGTCGGATTCACGGCCAAGGCCGGCAGCCGCAGGCAGGTTGGCCGCGTCCGCGCCGCGCTTGGCAAGAATCTGCGCGACGTCAGAATAGCCATGGGCGAGTGCGGTCATGAGTGCTGTGTCTTTGCCCGCGCCGAAATCGAGGAGAACTTCTGCGACGGGCACTTGCACGCCTGCCTGCGCCGGAGGCGCGCTGGAAACCAGCATGTTCAAGGTGGTTTGCGGAGCGTTGTACATTTCGGCCGTCGCGTCAACTGCGGCGCCGGAGGTCAGCAAGAATCGCGCGATTTCGGCGGCATTGCTCGGTGACTTCTGACGCTCATCCTCAACACCGTTGGCTGCGACGTAGTGCAGCAAGGTCGCGCGGTGAGGCCGAGCGGAGCGGGCGCGAATCAGAGAGGGGTCGGCATCAAGCACAGACCGTAGCTGAGTTAGGTCGCCGGAGACAATGGCATCGGCGGCAAATTCGAAGCCCGGATTCATGCCCTCAGAATAGCCAATTTCGTTGACAAAACGGCCCACTACAACCAGCCCGTTACAAAATCGAAAAGAACGCAACCGAATACATACCGTACTCTATCGCTTCTTTGCATAGATAGGTTTTGAAATCATTCTCCGAATCGAAGAGGTATTCGCCGTCCTGCGGATCGAAGTATAAAAATCAGTTTCCAAACCCGAGGCCCGCCGTTTCATGGCGGCTGGAATGCGTAGTGTAGTTGATAGCCTTGGCTCCAGGCTGAAACAGCTTGGTTAAGAAATTATCGAATTTTTCATTTGCATCCGGTTTTTCGGGGATTTCGATATACCGATGGCTGGCAGCGTCGGCTTTGGTTGGAATTACGACGAACTTCATCTTCTTAGCCACCCAATCGAACACAGCGACGTCCTTCTCAAAGGCATTGTTCACTTTTATTTGTTCTTTCGATTCTGTCGCCACCTGATCGAGCTTTCGAATGTCATAGTAGCTCGCGCGCAACACCGCCAGTCTCCGCGTGGAATCCTCAGAACTTGTTCCCGGAAGAAGTTGGACGGTTTGCAACCATTTGACTACCCAGGAGTAGCAAACACCATGGCCCACCTGCGGAGCATCTTCACCAAACAGCCTCTTGTTCTCCCGGTCTTGATAAAAAGCGGCAAGTTGAATCATCGTTGTCTACAAACAGCAGCATGCAATCGGAGTGCCACCGGAGGCTCGCCTCACTTCCGCGGCCAACCGCCTCAATGACCCGTGTTTTGCTGCCTTATGTTCAACAGGGAGGGCTGTTCTTATTAACCGAAAAGATAACGCCGCCGGATTTTCGTCTGCACACGGTCTCCGGCAAGCGGCCTAGCCTTGCTCGCTCGCATGAGGCGTCGAGAGCTGTCGCTGATACAACTCCGCATAAATGCCCGTCTGTCCAGACAATTCCGCATGCGTCCCGCGCTGCACAATCAATCCGCCCTGGACCACCAAAATCTCGTCCGCCTTGAGGATCGTCGAAAGCCGGTGCGCGATCACGATGGACGTCCGCCCCGCAAGAGCGGTCTCCAACGCCCGCTGAACCGCGGCTTCCGATTCGGAATCCAGATGAGCCGTCGCCTCATCCAGAATCACAATGTCGGGAGCTTTCAAAAGGAGCCGCGCGATAGCGATCCGTTGTTTCTCTCCTCCAGAGAACCGATAACCCCGCTCCCCCACCAGGGTGTCCAGTTTGTCGGGCAAAGACTCGATGAGACCGAGAATCTGCGCATCGCGCAATGCACTCATGATTTGCTCATCCGTTGCGCTCGGCATCGCGTAGAGCAGGTTCGCGCGAATGGTGTCATGGAACAGATGAGCATCTTGCGTTACCACGCCAATACGCTCTCGCAACGACTCGAGCTGAGCATCGCGAACGTCAATTCCGTTGATTTGAATTGATCCGCTCTGCACGTCGTAAAGACGCGGCACTAAGTGCGTGATAGTAGTCTTTCCCGCGCCCGATGGTCCCACCAGCGCCACCAACCGCCCGGGTTCCACTGCGAAGCTAATGTTGTGAAGTACCGTGCTGTTCGTTCGTTTGTCGGGAATCGCAATCGACTCTAGCGAAGCGAGTGACACTTCCGCCGCCGAAGGATAGCGGAACGAAACCTGATCGAACAAGATCCGGGCCGGCCCGGCAGGAATGGCAACCGCTTGCGGCTTCTCGCGAATCATCGGCGGAAGATCGAGCACTTCGAACACCCGTTCGAACGAGACCAAGGCAGTCATGATGCTCACCTGCACATTCGATAAGCCGAGTAACGGCCCATACAGACGAGATAGGTAAGACACCAACGCAACTACGGTCCCCACGTCAAGTAAGTGCCTCACGGCCAACACCCCTCCCCAGCCATACGCAAGTGCGCTGGCGCAGGTTGCCATGGCGAGCAGAGCGGTGAAAAACAGCCGGCCGTAAAATGCCTGCTTGACCCCGATATCCGAAACTCGGGTGGCTTTCTCCTCGAACGACTTGCTCTCCTCCTGGCTGCGTCCGAAAAGTTTTGCCAGCAGCGCACCCGCCACGTTAAACCGTTCCACCATCAGGTTATTCATCGTGGAAGTCAGGTCATAGCTTTCCCGCGTGATCTGTTGCAGCTTGCGGCCCCAAAAGCGCGCCGGCAGCACAAACAACGGAAGCAGCACCAGAGCCGCCAGTGTGATGCGCCACGACAACACAAACATCGCGCCCAGAATCAGGGCAACCGTTATCAGATTGCCCACCACGTTCGACAAAATATCGGTGAACGCGGTGCGCGCGCCGGTCACGTCATTATTCAACCGGCTGACCAGCGCTCCGGTTTGTGCGCGGGTGAAAAAGGCCAGAGGCATCTGCTGTATATGTTCGAACAAGCGCGTCCGCAGTGAGAGAACTATCGCGGCGCTGACTTTTGACGACAAATACGTTTGAGCCATGCCCAACCCGGCGTCGAAGAACCCCAATAAAGCTGCGATCACGGCCAAATGGATGATCAGCGTCGAGTTCCCCTGCAAAATGCCCTTGTTGATGATCTGGCGGTAAATCAGCGGATTTACCACGCCAATTGCCGCATCCACGATAACCACAAAAAGGAACAGCGTCAGAAGCCCGGTGTAGGGCACGGCATACCGGAGCATCCGCTTCCCTGTGCCCGGCTTGACTTTTTGTTTAACTACCGATGAATCCTGTCCCAGGGAGCGCCAGGCTCCTATCATCCCGCCCATCGAATTTCTTTCCTTTCGTGCAGTTCCCAATTATCCGTCTGTAGCGCCGCGCAAAGCGCGCGTTATGCTGACTACTGGAGAGACCCATGAGAACCCTTCTCGCAACATTCATTTTATTGACGGGCGCCGCGTTGCTGGTTCCCTTTGGCAGTGCGCAGACACAGCCCGATAAACCCACCGTCACCGGCAAATGGCACTTCGTCTTCGACACCGAAGGCGGAGCGCGCGAGTTCGATCCCGTGTTCAAACAAGACGGCGATCAGGTCACCGGCAAGTGGGGCGACTCCGATGTGAAAGGCACCTTCACAGACGGCAAGTTGAATCTTGAATTTCCTTACAATTCGGAAGAGGGTGGCCCTGGGACATTGAGGCTCAAAGGAACCTTGGCCGAGGATGCTCTTTCCGGCGATTGGGGCTTCAATGACTATTCAGGTACTTTCAAAGCGACAAGGTCGAAGAACTGACCCACCGGCTAGCTCCAGCCACCGGAATTCCGAAGCCACGCGAAGCCTAGAGGACTCTCCCCCTGGGCATGACAGCACCGCCCAGTCTTTCGCACCACAGCGAGAGAAAGACGCTGCTGCCAATGTCCGGTCTATGCCGCCGGCTTCTCGAACTCGACTTTGTCGTAAACATCGGCGAAGTCAAGTTCCAAGCCAAGGCAGCGGATCGGAACCTTCCCGTTCGCCGGCACAAATTCGCGAACCACCCACGAATTGTCCGCTTGCCGAACACTATGGTCGATCATCATCTCGGTCTGGGAAACCGTCAGGTATTCCTGCAGAGACGGTATACGCATGTACTGGTGGAACTTGCCGCCGCGATCGTAATCCTTGCTGGATTCGGAGAGAACCTCAACAATCAGGACCGGATTGGTAAGCACGTCCCCTTGCACGTCAGCCAAGATGGGTTTACCGCAAACCACCATCACATCCGGGTAGGTGTAAAGGCCCGTTTCGCCAACGAGCAGGCGCATATCGCTCGGATAGACTTCGCAATCTCGCTGGCGTAGACTAACGACCAGGCGTGAAACCAGGTTGGCCACGATCAGATTATGGCGTCGGCTCGCCCCAGCCATTGCGAAAACTTCGCCCTGGTAATATTCGCTCTTGTCTTCCGCCAATCGCTCGCGGGTCAGGTACTCCTCGGGCGTCAAGCGTGGTTTAGGCTGGGTGGCCATGCAGTTTCAATTGTACGACTCGACGGGCCAAGGGAATGCTCGCTAACGCACCGCTCCGGTGTTAGTCTGACACTAAGTAACTAACCATGGCCAGTCAGTCCGCCGCCCCCACCGGCGACAACAACATCATCGTCCAAGCCGCTGGCGACAACATCAACATCCAAATCGGCCACCGGGCCTGGCTCGAACTCATCCCCGTCTCCCGCCGCCTCCAATCCAACCCCCGCCTTGATATCGATATCCTCGACCCCACCTTCCAAGCCGTCCCCCTCGTCGGCCGCGAGTCCGATCTCGCCACTCTCTCCACCTGGCTCACCTCTGAACCCAAAATCGCCATCGCCGCCCTATTCGGCGCCGGTGGTTCCGGCAAAACCCGCCTCGCTCTCGAGCTCCTTCAAAATCATCTACCTTCCGGCTGGCAAGGCGGCATCCTCACCGCTGGCGAAGGCAAACGCTTCGTCCACAAAGAAAATCTCTCCACCTGGTCCTGGCAAAAACCCACCCTCATCGTCGCCGATTACGCCGCCCTCTTCGCCGAAACCCTCGCCACCTGGTTCCGCGAACTCGCCGACCACGCCCCGCCCGCTCACCCCCTCCGCATCCTCCTTCTCGAACGCCACGCCGACCCCGAAACCGGCTGGTTCGCTAGCCTCACCGACACCAGCCGCCAAGGCCGCCGCACCCGCCGCGACCTCTTCCATCCACCCGACCCCATCCGCATCGCCCCGCTCAAGGAATTCGACCAACGCCGCAGCGTTCTCAAATCCGGCATGGCGGCCGCCGCCGCTCTCAAACCCGGAGGGCCCGTCGGCGTCCCCGATCTCCCTGCTCCAGGCACCGATCCGTTGTTTGACCATCGCCTCGCCGATCCCCAATGGAACGCCCCCCTGCTCCTCCTCATGGCCGCCGTCATCGCCGCCTCCAGCGGCTTACCGCAAGCACTCTCCTTCTCCCGACCCGATCTCGCCAAAGAACTCGCAAAACGCGAACGCACCCGCCTCGAAAACAGCGTCGAGAATCCAACCGCCAAAACCCTGCTCGTCCATCTCTGCGCCTGCATCACCCTCTGCGGCGGCCTGACCAAAGCCGACGCTCTCAACGTCGCCGAGCAAGAATTCGCCGCCCTCAAAATGCGTTACCCCGGCGACGCCGGTCAAGCCGTTCGCGACCTCGCGAAGCTCCTTGGCAAATTCGATCCAATCCCTCCCGTCACGCCCGACCTGTTAGCCGAAGCATTCCTGCTCGAAGCCTTCGGGGAAGATGGCATTGCAGCCGTTTCGCGCCTGGCGCCAGTCGCAAGTCAACGAGTAGCCGCGGTATTAATTCGAGCCGTTCAAGACTTTTCCCCTTCAGGCGAGGCTCGTCCTTTGCAATGGCTGGAAGCGTTGGTATCACAGGGAAGTCAGGATTCAAGCGTGAGACAAGTCATTAAAGAAGCGCTTCCGCTCACCAGCGTTGCGCTACTCTCGCTTTCCACGACGGTTACAAAATCGCTGCTGGAACAAGCAAAGATCGACGAACCCAAATATTCGACTGAATCTTCGCGCAACAATCTAGCAGGCCTGTGGAATGACCTCTCAGTGCGGCTGGGCGGCATGGGCCAGCGCCCCGAAGCCCTCGCCGCTATTCAAGAAGCCGTAACCATCCGCCGCGCACTTGCCCAAGCCAATCCCGACGCCTTTCTCCCCGATCTGGCGATGTCCCTCAACAACCTCTCAAACAGACAAAGCGCCATGGGGCAGCGCGCCGAAGCCCTCGCCGCCATTCAAGAAGCCGTAACCCACTACCGTTCGCTCGCCCAAGCCAATCCCGACGCCTTTCTCCCCGCTCTCGCGCTGTCCCTCAACAACCTCTCAAACAGCCACAGCGACATGGGGCAGCGCGCCGAAGCCCTCGCCGCCATTCAAGAAGCGGTAACCATCCTTCGCGCGCTCGCCCAAACCAATCCCGACGCCTTTCTCCCCGCTCTCGCGCTGTCCCTCAACAACCTCTCCAACAGACAAAGCGACATGGGCCAGCGCGCCGATGCCCTCGCCTCCATTCAAGAAGCCGTAACCATCCGCCGCGCGCTCGCCCAAGCCAATCCCGACGCCTTTCTCCCCGATCTCGGAAGGTCTCTCAGCGTCTACGGCGATCGCCTGTCCGAAACCGGCCAACTTCCCGGCGCCTGCGATGCCGCCCGCGAATCCCTCGAAATCCTCGCGCCCTTCGTCCACCGATTCCCAAACGTGTTCGACAATCTGGCGCGCGCCACGGTCAAAGATTACGTCACCCGCTCAAACCAACTCAACCAAGAGCCCGATCCGAACCTACTCGCCCACTTCATTCACCTATCCAAAGAACAAGGACCCCAAGATGATTGACCCCACCCAACTCGCCACCGACGCCACCACTCTCCTCGCCCCACTCCTCCCGCTCGTCTCCTCTCTCGCCGGCAAGCTCACCGACGGCTTCCTCTCCGAACCCGGCGCCAAACTCTTCGACTGGCTCTCCGCCCAATTCCACGGCAAACCCGCCCAAATCCCACTCGACCGCGCTCTCGCCGAACCCCAAAACCAAAACCGCCTCGACGCCCTCCGCCTCGAAATCCTCGACGCCGCTGAAAAAGACCCTGAATTCCTCAATCAACTCGCCAGCCTCGTGAACACCGCCACTCAAACCACCAGCGTAACCGGCGATAACAACAAAATTGCCCAAGCTTGCGGCAAAGACATCAATGTCCAAATCTCTTAGCCTGCCTCAAAAAGCCGGTCACAGCCGGAAGAACTTTATTTTTCGACTCTAACCCACTGAAAACACTAACTTTCCCCAATACACTTTCTTTCAGCCCGTTCGCCGCCTAAGCTACCTTGGTCTTGGTTGTACAACGTGTGTCCGAATCGCGGCTGCGGCCGCACAGATCTTTGAAAACTGAATACCTTCCCAAAAAGAAAGCGCTTGCATGCTTCGCCGTCTTTCCAACGCGTTAAGCGTTTAACAAAAACGGGAAAAAGTAGCTCCACTGCGCCTATTTTTTCCCGTCGATTTTTTACTTATATTTATAAGCGGGAAAAAATAGGGTGTTTTTCCCCATTTTTTCCCGTTTTTTGCAACGCCCAAACGCCTTTCAAACGGCCCGAAATTGTATCGGATCCGTTTCGTAAAATGCGCTGTTTCTTCGCCTTTTAGTCAACGGTGAACCGCAAAACGGCGTGTCCGAGCTGAATTTGGTCATTCGGCATTAAAACCGTGCCCCGGGCGTTCCGGTGGATGGCGATGGCGAAACCGTCGCGAATAATGTACGTCCCGCAGTTGGCCTCGCCCTTGTAAATCCGGTCGTTCACTACCCGGTATTCACCGCTCTGGGCCGAAAACAGAATGTGGGCGTGTTCGCGCGAGACGCTGCGGCCGATCTCGTCTTGCTCGCTGAACGCAACATCGTTGCGGCGGGCCAAGCCGCCGTCGTCCCGATAGACTTCCGATCCCCGCCCGATATTAACCCGCGCAACCACGCCAAGCTTCACTTCATCTGGCTTGGCTGTGCCCACTTCCACCTTGAGATGCGCAGGCGGATGGATCGGCGTGATCGACTGCGGCGCGACTCGTTCCGTGATCAGGCAATCCACTGTCAGCCACTGCTGATTGGCCGCTGGCAGTTGCGGCGTCGTGCTGATTTCGACAAACAGATCGTCGGGGAAACGGTAATTCGAGCGCGCCAAACCAGCCCGCAGTTCTTCGCCCAGATACTTCGCCAGAAACTCGCCTTGAAACACGGCGGCTTGATCCTCGGGAACGCCGAGCAAATTGATGCGCACCAGGTTATACGGAAACACCGACCGGCCGCTCGCTTGATGGCTCTTGGCTTTGACGGCGTCGAGTACGGCGATCCGGATTTCAGCTAATTCCGGAGCGTCTTGCGCGATCTTATGGCCGCCAAACGGAGCTTCGAAAATGGCTCGGCCGAGTTTTTCAATGAGATTGGGCATTGGCGTTTCCAGTTGTTAATAAATTGAGTTGGCCGGCGGCTTCCACCAGTTCACGGGCGATCGGCGCGGCAAATTTGGCGCCGTAGCCGCCATGCTCCACCACTACGGCAAAAGCCAGCCGTTGCGCAGGCGGCGCGCTCGATGGCGCATAGCCGGCGAACCAGGAATGCGGGTCGCCTTCGTCCAACTGCGCAGTGCCGGTTTTGCCGGCCACGTCGTACTTGATTCCTCGCATGGCGGTCTGCGCGGTTCCGTTTGTGACCACCAAGCGCATGGCGTGTTGCAGAAAGCCGGCTAGATCGTCGCCGATAATCGGCTTAGGCGCGTCGGTGCGAGAGTTACTCGGGTCAGTCACCCAGCGGCCTTCGGGCATTTGCCCGTTGTTCGCAATGGTGGCGGCCACGCGGGCCATTTTGAAGGGCGTGGCTACCACAGTTCCCTGCCCGTAAGAAGCGAACGGCAAGGCCTCTTTTACTTTGGCTACCGAGCCGGTGGATATGCCCAGCATGTCGGCGGTGTCGTGCAGAGCCTGCGGGCCCACCGCGTTGACGCCTAACTGAGCAAAGTACGCATTGCAAGAGACGGTGATCGCGTTGAGCATGTTGAGCGAACCATGAGGGTGGTCGCCGATATCGTCGCGAATCGGACGACGCCAGCCGGGGATGATCGTTCCGGCGCGGCCGTCGGGCAAGCGTGTGCACTTGTAAACGTTGTCGGTGGATTTCGGATTCAGTCGCAAAGCTGCGATAGCCGTCACCAGCTTGAACGTGGAACCGGGAGGATATTCGCCGTAACGGGCGCGGTCGAGTAACTCGTCCGGAGTTGGCGTGCCCGTCCCGATGGGCGTCGGGTAACTCGCCAAGGCGAGGACATCGCCGGTTTGCGCGTTCATAATCACAAGCGCGCCTTTCTTGCCGGAGGCTTGTAAGTGAGCGCGCAGAATGTCGTTGGCCTTCAGTTGCAGGCGGATATCGATGGTCGAGTGGACATCGCGATCGCGGTTCAACAGTTCCTGCAACAGCGGGTTGCCCCGCTGGTGGCGGACACGCACCACAGGGGCCAGATCTTCATAGCTGGCGTAACCTTGCAATCGAGGGTTCGAATCGTGCTCAATGAGCGACGAATTGGTGGCATGGAATTTGTCGCCGGTGCGCAGGTCGCCCAGTAAGTGAACGGTCGCCGGACCGAAGGGATAAAGGCGGCTGTCGAGGCGCGCCATGGAATCTATGGAAACGCCGAGTTTTTGGTAGTCGGCGCGCCGCTTGGCGATTTCGTCCCACGAACTGCTGGCCAGCAGCACGCCGTTGCGGTCAAAGATGTTGCCGCGCGGAATTTCGGCGGCAAGTGAGTTAAGGCGTGGGTTGCGCTGCGGGCGCTTCACGCCATCCAGAGCATAGACGAAAGTTTCTTTGGCGAGGATTTCCCGGTCGTGGAAGCCCTCTATGTAGACAGCGCGGCCCATGAGACACACAGCGCAGCCGGCCAGAGCCCAGCTGACAATGCGCACCGGCATGCTGAAAGAGGGTTCGAGGCTGGGAGCGGGTTGCACCGGAGGAACGCCGGATTCACGGCTAACCGCGACCAACGGTTGGACGGATTGATTGGAGATGCCCAGTAACAGCGCGAAGATCAGATAGTTCGCGAGCATCGCGGTGTTGCCCGAACTCAAGAAGGGTGAAACAACGCCTGAAAGCGGAATCGCCCCAAGCGCGCCGCCGGAGATGAGCAGCATTTCCAACGCAATCAGGGAGCCCAGGCCGACTCCAAGGAAGATGGCATATTCATCCGGCGCTTTAAGCGCGATGCGAAATGCGCTATAAACCAGAACCATGAAGAGCAGGCAGACCGAGGCGACTCCAGGCAGCCCCCATTCTTCGGCAATCGAAGCAAGGACAAGATCGGTATGGCCTGCGGGAATTAAACTGGGGTCGCCCCAACCCGGACCGGAGCCGACAGGCCCGCCGGTCGCGAAAGCCCAGAGAGAGTGGGCTAACTGGTCGCCGCCATGGATATCGTTATTCCAGGGAGAGAGCCACATGTCGACGCGTTCTACAACAGTATGCGGCGCACCGAAGTGGACGCCGATCATGACGCCGACCACCAGCGCGGCGATGCCGAGCAACGGTAGCACGGCTTTATTGCGTGCCACAGCGAACATGATCATGAAGACGAAGCCCATCACCAGCGCGGGGCCCATGTCTTTCAGTACGAAAAAGAGGAACAAGCCAACGCTGACACCAAGCATCACGGGCAATGTGTGCTCGATGCGCGGAAGGCGGAGACTGCGGATTGCGGCCGGGATGAATGCTTTTTGGTGCAGGTCGCGAAGGCGTTCCCAGTTAGCGGCAAAATAGCCGGCCAGGAAGAGAACGATGAGAACTTTGATCACTTCAACCGGTTGGAATGGACCGAGATTGACTTTGGCGTCGCTGCCGGTGGGACCGGAGCCCATGACCACCAAGGCCAGGAACAAACCGACGGCTACGAAGAGCGGCGTGTAGATCCAGCGTGCGAAGACTCGGTACTGGAAAGCGCGCAGCAGAGGAAGCAATAAGATGGCGCACCCCAGAATGTTGCCCCAGGCAAATTTGTGGAACTCAAGAGTGTCGCGCAGCGGGTCGCGCAGGCTGACCATGAGAATGAAACCGATGCCGCTCAGCAGGTGAATAGCAGGCAGAATGGTGGGGTCGCCCCGAAAACGGCGCAATCGCCAAAGAATATGTACAACCCAGAACGCCACGATGTAGGCGATGCCCCAGGTGATGTACGTGCGCATAAACTCTTGCGGCGTGCGCACGACGATAAACGGTTTGACCTTCGCTACCGGAAAGAGCGCGATGCTGTTGGGAGCAGTCTTCCGGTTTGGTTGCGCGGCCATCGCCTGGTCCCAAATCGAGCGCGCGCGCGAATCGTTGATCGTGTCCGCTTTGTAAAGGCGAATCCGGGACAAAGCGCCGGCGTTGGCCAGTGGACGGTTCTTGAGCAGGAATTGATAAAGGTGTTCGGCGGCGTAGGCGCGTTCCTCGGAATCGCTGAAGAAAAAGAGGGCGTTGGCGAGATCGTTGGCACTGGTGACAGCATTGATGTTGATCAATTCGCCCGAACCCAGTTTCTGTTGGAGCAGCGGGAAATCCTGGGTTTTGGCCGTGTAAACGAGCGCCATGCCGCAAGCAACCAAAATCGTTGCGCCCAACAGAAACCAAAACTCGCGCCGCCGCTCAATCGGTTTTGACTTGCCTTCAAAATCGAGGCGGCTTTGAACGGACGATTCCCAACTCTTGGTGACAGCCATTATTGATTGCCTACGGCCGGCGAAATTCCGCCGGTTCCCGATTGCGTCTCCAGCGACGCCTGTTCAAAATTGATTTGATCTAACTGCTCGAGATTGGTATTGACGTTGGAAAACCCAACCAGCGGTTGATAGATTTTGCGAGCGTTGTCGATATCATCGCGGCACATTTGCAGCCAGCGTTCGGCTTCGTCCCGATTGCGCGACGCGGCGGCTTTGGCGCGGCCCAGGTCGTAGCGCGAACGCCACATATAGCCATCGGCGCGCTCTGATTCTTCGCGTTGGCCTAAGTGATAGCCCAACTGGTCGGCCTGCTGAAATTCGGCTTCGGCTTCGCCGATGTTGCGGTAGACGTAGACGTTGAGCCGCGCGAGACCGAGATGCGGGTCGGGCGCTTTCGGCAGATATGACGCCGCCTCGCGGAAGTTATCGATGCTTTGCGAAGCTTTGGGAATCTTTATATTCGGATTGTTCCGCGGCTTGGCCGCAGCTGCTTCGGCTTGGATGAGGTCGACATAGCCTTCGGTCAAGGCTAGCTTGCCTTTAAGCGTATTGTCGTTCGGATCCATTTCAGAGGCGTAACGCAGGCAGCGGCGAGCCCGAGACCAATCAAATTCGGCCGGGTTGGTGAGGGTACTGGCGCGATAGCCATCAATGATCGAATCGCCGGCACTGATTAGATCGGAGCGCATGCGGCCTTCGGCAAACTTAACCGGAGAGAAAAACCCCAGAAAATCGGTACGCTTCTTTAAGTCCGAGAAAGTTTGCCAATCGGAATCGATAGTCGCAATAGGAGCGTGGGCGTAGTCGTGTTGCACGCGTAACGGAGCGACTTCGTTGTAGACGCGCATGTAGTAAACAATGGGCACGAAAAAGAGTAAGCCGGCGAGAATGCCGCCGAAAAGGGCAAGCGCGACATTCGCACCACCGGGCCGCATAAAGTGCCACTTGTGTGGAGCAGGGGCGGCAGACTTGGGATGCGCGGCCGCCATCATTTGCGATGTAGTGAGGCGAGTGGGATTGCTGCGGGCGCGCGGTGGTGGAACATAAGCGGTAGCGGCGGCGGGCGTGCGCGAGACCGGCGGTGGTGGCGGCGCGGCCGCCTGAACTGGCGCCGATTTATCTATTGTGGCGTTCGAATCCCACGAGACGCGCTCGCGCATCGCCGACACGGGTTGGCCCGCGAGGAAGGAGCGTAAATCGTTTTCAAAGTCTTGAGCAGAACGGTAGCGGAGTTCCAGATCTCCCGCCAGCGCTTTGGAAACGATGGCTTTTAAAGGCGGCGGCGTGTCGTCCGGTAAGGCGCGCGGCGGCCGCTTGGATTGAATGATGTTCTCTAATTGCCGGGTATCCTGCGCCTGATACGGCGGTGTTCCGGCCAGCATTTCGAATAAGGTGACGCCGACGGCCCAAAGATCGGCATTGACATCCACTTGCCCGCGGCTCAAACGCTCGGGCGAGCAATAACTGGGGCTGCCCATGTTGTGGCGAGTCAAATTTTGGGTAGCTGAGATGTTTTTCGAAATACCGAAATCGAGCAAGCGGACTTCGTCTTTCAGGCTGACTTGAATGTTCGAAGGCTTGATATCGCCGTGGATGACGGCCGTCCGGCGTCCTGAATAATCGGTCACGAAGGAATGCAGCGTCCGCAACTGACTGCAGATTTCCGCAGCGTAGCGGGCAGCGCGGCGCGGTTCCAAACGGCCGCTCTGCAAAACTTCAGCAAGGCTCTTGCCCTCGCAGTATTCCATTGCGACGAAGAAGAAATTGCCGAGGTCGCCGCAATCGTAAATAGCAAGGATGCGGGGGTCGAGTTGATGCAGCTGCTTCTGGATTTGCGCGCCGCGCGTCTCGGCTTCGATGGCGAGCCGGGTAAATTCGTCACGCGATTGTTCAATTCGCTTCAGGACAATCTTCTGATTGGTCCACACGTCCCGGGCAAGGTAGACATCCGTCATGCTGCGGCTCAGCTTACGGATGATTTCGTATTTTCCGAACTTCTCGGCTTGCGTGGTTGGCGTTTCCATGGGAGCTTAAGCTGCTGTGAGCGGTTTCACCGGGTGGCTCGGCGTAATCGGCTTCACGTCCGGTTTGGTTGACTTTTCAACATGCGCAGGAGCATGTGGTTTGGCCGAGCTGGCCGGCTTGGGATCGACGATATTCTTAGAGCGAATCTCTTCGTCGAGAGCCAGTGGAAAGACACTGGGCACGCCGTTGTGGGTGATTTCGTTGTGCTGCAAGGTGGGTTGCGCTTGATTATCGATCTCAATGCCGGGGCGAGGTGAGGCCGAAATCCGGCCATTATCAGCGATGCGGTTGTCCATCAAGCGCGGCGCGCTTTGGCCTTGCACGATAATGCCCGGGCCGCTGTTGCCGTGGAAATTGCCTGCCATGACGAGAGGATGGGACGCATCGCCGGTGACGCGGACGCCGCAATCGGAGGCGCCGGAGATATCGAGGTCTTCGGCTTCAATCGAAGAGTCGGAAATCAGCAGACCAGTCTTGAGTGGATGCGTTGCATCGGCAGCGACATGAAGATTTTTGACGCGTGCATCCTTGAGGCCGCGCGCGATGATGGCGATACCGGCGTCGTCGGATGTAGCTGCGGGTGTCCGGATCACCGCGGGTACGGCGCCCTGGGCAGGCCCGACAACATTGACGTGATCTTTCAAAACGACTGGGCCGAGAAATTCGCCGGCCGGAACAAGCACCGTGTCGCCTGGCAGGGCTATTTCTAGAGCCTTGGCAATGCCGTTGGGATCTGCCGCATCCACCGCAAGCTCTTTGGGTATGTGCGGCGCTGGCGTCACCACCACAGGCGGCGCCGGTTTCTCGGCGTATTTTTGATAGCCGAACCAGCCGCCCAAGCCCAGCGCCATACCGAGCGCAAGGATCAGCATGTTGCGCAGGAACGCCCGCGATCCGCTCTTGCCATTGCGCATGCGCGTAGTGGCATGACGGTTGCGCCCTTCGGCCGATTTTTCTGAATGAATGCCTAGAAATTCTGGGCCAGGGACAAAAACGACGCTGATGTTATCGCGGCCGCCGGCTGTGTTGGCAGCGTCGATGAGCAAGTGCACAACGCGCTGCGCATCGCCATCGTAACGCTCGATTATCCGAGTCATGTCGGCGGCACGTACTAAATCGGTCAGGCCATCGCTGCAAAGGAGCAGGGCGGCATCGGGATGGAAATCGATCTGGCGAATCTCGATGAAACGGGCGTCGTCGGCGTTGTGCAGAAAGGACCCTACGTCGCGAAACACTTCATTGCGCCGCGGATGATTCATGGCCTGCTCTTCATTGATTTCGCCCGAATCTTCCAGTTCGCCGACCGGCGAATGGTCGCACGTCATCTTCTGCAATTTGCCGTTCCAGAACAGATAAAGGCGCGAATCGCCTACATGGCCGATGAGAAACTTATCGCCTGAAGCGATGGCCAATGTTAAAACGCAAGCCATCCCGCGCCAGGAAGGGTTAGCTTCTGAGAGGCGGAAGATTTCATTGTTAGCGGCAGTAATGGCGCTGCGAACGGCAGGTTCGTCGAGCACACGCGCAGAGCGAAGAGCTTTGCTGATGACCTCAACCGCCGTTTCCGCCGCCGTTTCACCGGCAGCGTGGCCGCCTAAACCGTCGACAACCATGAAAATGCCGCGCGACTCATCGACAAAGACGCGGTCTTCGTTCACCTGGCGCTGCAGACCCGGATCGCTGGCTGACCCGGCACGCCATAGCGTGGCCGTCTTCATTCTTTAGCGCTCCTGCCTCAGCATGCTCCAGAGCCAAAATCCGGCGGTAAACAACAAGAAGACCAGCACAAAGGGAATGTGGGCAATGTAGAGAAACTTCACTTGCGCACCTCAAAATCGAGCTTGAGGACGCCGCCAAGATTGATTTCCGCGCGATCCGGCAAGGGCTGCTCTTCGCCCTTCGTCAATTTCTTGCCGTTCAAGGTGGTGCCGTTGGTGCTCGAATCGGTGAAGAAGAACGCCCCGGTGGCCGGATCGCGGCGGATGGACGCGTGTTCGCGCGAAACCTCGTCGCTGGTGTAAAGGGCCAGATCCATGGGCTGATTTTCGCCGCCCCGGCCGATCCGTATCCGATTCTGGGTGACGCTGTAAGTTTGCGGGCCGGAATCGTCTTGATACTTGATTTCGGCGTAAATCGCATCAACCCGGCGGGTGGAAGCGACTCGCTGGGTGGTAGCATGTTCGGCGCGTGGCGCGGCAGTTGGCTCGCGGCCAATCAACGTGGTCTTCATTCCTCGATAGCCGGGTTCTTCCTGTTCGTTCAGTTCGGAATGAATTTCAATATCGCCGACCGGCACTTCCGCATCGGGCAGAAATTCTATGTACCAATCCTGACAGGCGATTTTGTACTCCTTAGACACCTTGCCTTTGCGGGGCAGGCCAAGAATTCTCGGCGGAGCATTCAATTCGGCCACCCGATCGCGCAAAGCGCGACGGGCATCGTCCAGAACTAAATTGAAAATGCTACCCAGCGTTGCATGATCTTGCGGGTTCAGGTAAACCGTAAAAACGCAGGGAAGCAGGACGGAGTAGTTCATGTCGAACTTGCCCAGTTCCATGTTGCGAATCAGCTCACCAATGATGAGTTGACCGCTAATTCTTGTTTCCCCACGTCGAACAGAGCCGGGACTTCTCGGCTCGTTGAGCTTCTCGCTTTGAGGCGCCAAGCGCAAACTCCTTCCCATCACCCAAGAGACGTTTCGCCCTTGGCCCGGTTACGCGCCGTACCCGGTTGATTCCAAAGATCAAAACGATTTAATCAAAACAGAGCGCGGGACGCCGGAAAGGCGTCTGAATTTAAGGGTACCCTAACTCCGGTATACGTAACCGGGTGCCCGTTGGTTCAGGGATTCGAGAGGCCCGCTCGGGTACGGGTTATGCGCTGAATCGCGCTCCAATCGGCGTCCTGCAGACCTTGGTCCATGACCTCTCGCATCTTGGCTTGGATCAGGGTGGCTAGATCTAGCGGACATTCGGCGGCCTTGGCTGCATCGAGCATGAGATTGACGTCTTTCAGACCGCCACGCATTGAAAAACCGCCTACTCCATCGGAGTTGTTTTCGAGCAAGCGGTGAGCATAGCCTTTCAAACCCGGCAGTGCTAAGGCGCGGTCGAAAAATGATGTGAGAATCTGCGGCGAAGCACCCATTTTTTCGGTGAAGGTCAAGCACTCCGCCATGACTTCGATCAACGAGATGATGAAGAAATTGACCGCGAGTTTGTGCTTATTGGCAACGCTGGCTCGGCCCGGAATCGGAATGATGGTACTGGCGAACGCCTGGCAGACCGGTTGCACTTCCGTAATCGCGCTGGTGTCACCCGAAAGAAACTGGAGCAGTGTGCCTTGCGCGGCCGCGTCTGGCCGCCCAACGACGCAACCGGAAACATAGCGGCTGCCATGGCTGCGATGTTCCTGCTCAAGCCAGTCGGCACAATCAGGCGAAATGGTGGAAGTACCGAGGTGAATAGCATTCGGCATCATGTGGGCAATCGCGCCATCAGGGCCATCGAAGACGGCTCGGATCGCGGCATCATCGATCAGACTACTGATCACGAGTCCGACGCCTTGCACCGCCTCCGCTGGCGAAGCACAAACAGTCACCGCATCGCGAGGAAGCACGGAAATCTTTGCGGTGGTGCGGTTCCAAACGCGCAAAGAATGGCCAGCGCGCAAAAGGCAACCGGCGATGCCGCTGCCCATATTACCGAGGCCCAGAAAGGTGATATTCATGCCAAATTCTCCAGACCTTAGAGCATGAGCTGGCCGCCGTTCACTTCCACGGTTTCACCCGTGACGTAGCTCGCGGCATTCGAAGCAAGGAAAGCGATGACGTTCGCGACTTCCTCCGAAGTTCCCACGCGACCCAGCGGAATCGTCTTTACAAAATTAGCCATCATTTCCGGAGTTGAAAAGACTTCGTGGAACGGCGTATCAATCACACCGGGCGAAACTGCGTTCACGCGAATACCGTGCGGTGCGAATTCTTTTGCGAAGGCTTTCGTAAGCGTGATCAAACCCCCTTTCGCCGTTGCATAGGCACCGGCGCCGGGCCCGCCACCGTTGCGGCCAGCGATGGAAACAATGTTGATGATGCAGCCGCCTTTTCGCGCGATCATGGCGGGCGCCGCAGCTTGCGAGGCCAGCATTGCACTCTTCAGATTTAGATCAATCACTTCATCCCAGCGCGCCTCGGTCATTTTTTCGAATGTGACGCGCTCGACGAGCGAACCGGCGTTGTTT
>CAVYUL010000070.1:0-5932 GCA_963771405.1 Bryobacterales bacterium | reverse complement strand
TCGGGAAAGCGATTCTGTTGAAAGGCGCGCCATACACCGTTGTCGGCGTCTTAGCCCCGAACGCGGTTACGCCCACAAAAGCCGAAGTATTTACTCCGCTGCAACCCGCGCCCACCGGCGAGTGTGGTGGAAACAATTGCGGAATTTTTGTCCGCCTCAAACCGGGCGCGAGCTGGCAGCAAGTGGATGCGCAGCTCAGCCGCATCCGCCTTTCAGGGTTCGCCAATTTTGAAAAGAGGTATCACGGTCATGCGCAAATCATGGCTCGTCCGCTGCAACTGGAGCTGGCCGGCGAACAGCATGATCAGATCATTGTCTTGATGGTTGCAGTCGCCTTCATCTTATTGATCGCATGCGCTAATTTGGCCAGCTTGGCGCTGGTTCGAATTTCGCGTCGCGCGCAAGAGATCGCGACGCGGCTTGCGGTAGGAGCTTCCAGCTGGGCCGTGCTCCGGCAGTTGTGGATTGAGAACTTACTCCTCGCGCTTATCGGCGCAGCGGCGGCGATCTTGCTCGCTTTCGGCTTGATTGAAGGCCTGACGCGCCTCATCCCACTGAGTATGCAGCCGGTTGGCGGCTTCTCAATCGACCCGCGCGCGCTTGCATTCACCTTGCTCATATCTGTCTTAACGAGCGTCTTGTTCGGCGCTTTTCCAGCGCTGCAGGCGTGGCGATTGGATCTCCGCACGTCCATTGTCAGCAACAGCCGCGCCATTCTGGGCGGATCGGGCCGGCTGCGTCAATGGCTCATTGGCTCCGAAATTGCTTTAACGGTGGTTTTGCTTGCAGCCGCTGGCTTATTGATTCGCACTCTGATTCATCTGGAAACCCGGCCCCCCGGCTTCGATCCGCAAAACGTCATGACGGCCAAAGTTTCGCTCGATGATGCCCGTTATCACGACGCCGGCAAATTTCAAGCACTCTTAGCGCAAGGCGTGGAGGAGATGCGAAACGCGACCGGCACGCAGGACGTGGCCATGGCTCTGAGCCTCCCGTATGAGCGCGGATTGAACGACAGCCTGATGACCTTAGACGGCCAGCGGGCGAACCAGGAAGCTGGTTCGAGTTTGTCCTATGTAACTCCTGGTTTCTTCACAACGCTGCGCATTCCGCTTCTCAGTGGCCGTTTGTTTACCGATAGCGATTCGGTGACTTCGGAACCGGTCGCCGTCATCAATCAATCTTTCGCGAGAGATATTTTGCGCGAGTCTTCTCCGCTTGGCCATCATTTCAAACTGGAAGGCACCGCCTATACAGTTGTCGGGGTAGTGAGCGATGTTGCCAAATCCTTGGGTATGGATTCCGGCCCCCCGATTGCCACCGAACCCGTCTTCTACGTGCCTGCCACGCAAATGCAGCAAGGTTTGGTCAACCTGGCCCACGTCTGGTTCCAGCCAAGCTGGATTGTGCGCATGCGTAACTCGGATAAGCCAGCCACGATGCAGCGCATGGAGCAGGCGTTATCGAAGGTGGCGCCAGACCTTCCAGTATCCGGTTTCTACTCTATGGATCAGATTCTGGGTGATCAGCTTCGCCAGCAGCGGATCGAAGTAACTCTCTTGGCCAGTTTAGCCGGCTTGGCGCTTCTGCTTTCCGCGGTTGGTATCTACGCGCTGGTCTCTAATCTGGTGGTCCAGCGGCGGCGCGAAATTGGAATCCGGATGATTTTGGGTTCGAGTGTGCAACAAGCTATGGCCGACGTCGGCCGACCGGGCGCAATCGCAACTCTCGTTGGAGTCGCGGTGGGTATTGCGCTTTCCTTCGCAGCCTTGCGCGTGCTCGCAAGTCAGATTTTCGGAGTCCAAGTTTATGATCCGCTGACGCTCGTCTCGGTAACCGCTTTGCTCGTCCTGATTAGCGCCTTGGCAATCGTCCTTCCAGCTTTGCGGATCACGAGCGTGGAACCTGCTGAAACTTTGCGGGCAGAATAGAGTCACGCGTGACCGGCGCGCGTCCCGCTCGGCGGCCTGAGACCCAGTAACGAACAGGCCGCTAACAAATCTGCGTCGCTTTCCGGAATTGCTTGTAAGTCACCAAGTTCGCAGAGACTCGCGCGCTCTTCGAACACAGCCCAGTTAGAAAAATCGGCGCCAAGCTTCGACGAGTAATAAACTCCAGCGAACCCTTCTTTGCAGTCAAAAACAAATCGCGAAATCCACTGTGTCGCACTACGGTCCCGGTCTTGATATATCGTCGATTGGTCCACCCAAGGATATGTACGTCCGTGCCGTAGCTTATCCGGAAACTCGTGGTTCAGACGTGCAATCCAGGCGCTATTCGCAGCGTCTGCAAACGTTCCGTTCACACGAGCAGATTGCGTAAACCGGCCTTCGCACCAGCGCGAAGGCACAGTTCCCTCCGGAAAACTTGTTCCGAACTTCTCCTCGAGTTCGGCAAACCCTGGTTTGTCTTCCACCCGGAAATACGCCAGGCACTCTACAAAACAGCCCAGCCGACGCGAACAACCGTATAAAACCAAGTATTTATGTTGCGGATCGTCAAATCTCTCTGCGAACTTCGTACCCTTGTACGCGTTCCAGGGAGTTGGGCTCGGTGCCAGACGGTACAGCTCTCCCGGTGGAGTTTTCGTCACGCTCGGAATGACCTATTTGCTTGCGAAAGTTTCAGCCGCCGAAGTAAGTTCAGGTTCCAGCTTCAACGGATCTTCGGCCAAGCGTATCATAACCATGGCCGAGCGGTCTCCCAAATCAGGATTCTTTCCTTGTAACCAAGCTTGCAACGTATCGCGGTCTCGATAACGGTCATAGACAATCTTCGACACGCGATGCGTGAGGCGGAGGCGAGCTTCTGTTTCGCGCGGGGGCACCATCGTTCCTGCTATCCAGTTTTGAATGATATGCGGTTCCGTCACCGATGTCGTGTAAGCTACGAATTTCGACCCAACCATTTCAGAGAGTTGGTTTACTATTTCTTGAATCGGCAACGTTCCCCTTTCTCTTTCTCTCGCCCTTTTCGTACCTTGTTCTTCCATACCTCTTATCGTCCTTCTTCAACCCCCCCGATAGCAATTCACCCATTTAACCCTAACCTTAGACCCATATGCTCGCTAAATAGGAGAAATCCTGTTGACCCTATCTCCGGCTCGCCGGCGGCACAATCCCATTCATCCGCGCATAAACCACCGCTTGTCCATAATGATCGAAGCTATGCCACGTGAGAATGGTCGCTAAGGACGCCCGCGTCGTCATATTCTTGCCAAAAGGCGACTTCACGGGAGCAAGCACATTCTCGGTTGTTATCGAACTTATCGCTCTATGTGCCAAAGCAAATGAATCTTTAAGGTATTGAACAATCGCGTCTTTATTATCCAGAGAATCCGGCCCATTCTCGCTCTTTCCCATATCAGTGGGATTCTTCTCGCCCAGAATGGCCGCCGCCACTTCATCGTTCACCGCCGCAATATGGCGCATCTGCAATGCAAAAGTGCGCACCCCGTTGAACTCGCCGTTGCTCGGAGCGAAATTGTATTTGTCCGCCGGCATCGCTTCCGCGAGCGAAACAATCTCTTTCTCCGCGGAAGACAAGTCGCCGTCAAATGTCTTAGCCAAGCCTGTCGGCCCCGTTTGCGCTCCAAGAGCTGTCGTGGCGCTCAAAAGCAAGACCGCCGCCCAAGTATGTCTCATCAGAATCTCCTCTCTCTCAGCTACTCACTATACGGTACGGAAATCCCCCGCAAGATACCGCCGCCGTTCCGCTGGATCGAAGCGTTCAATCGCATATCGCAACGCCGTGCGCGGCATGCGTTCATAGTGCTCCTCCAAAAAGGAAAGCAGCTGATCGGGCTTCTTCTTACCCGCCTCGCGCAGAGCCCAACCAACCGCTTTGTGGATCAATTCGTGCCCGTCGCCTAGCAGCATTTGCGCAATGGCAAAAGTATCTTCCGTCTCGCCCGCCCGCATGAAAGCAAAAGTGGCCACAATCGCGATTCGCCGCTCCCACAACATTGACGATTTCGCAAGCTTCCGCAGAATCGCCCGAGGCCGCTTCAATAAATACCTTCCCACAATATATGGCGCCGACGTATCCACCAGATCCCAATTGTTGACGAACTTCGTATGCGCGAGATAGAAACGATAGATTCCGCTCTGTTCGCGCGGCTGTGCGGCTTCAAACTGCGCCACCAAAATCTCTAACGCGACAAAACGATGTTCGTGTACTTTCGAAGCAAGCAGTTTCTTGAGATCGGCGAAGGCAAGATCGCGATGGCGGAGCGCAATCTTACGTTGCACCGGCACAGCGATTCCCAGAAATTGGTCGCCTTCGCCATACTGCCCTTTGCCTGTTTTGAAAAACCACGCTGACACTTTGGCGCGTTCCAGGTTCGCCGCAGCCGCCAGTTCCTTCTTCAAACCGGGAAGAGTGGATTGAGTCGGCATGAGGTCAAGAATACAAGAATGCTTAATCTAAGATGACAAAGAGTCCTGATGTCGAAACCAAACTTGCTCGTTCTCGCACCGCCAGATCACTACGCTTTGCGCAACCTGGAAGCGATCAAAGGCGCTGCCAACATCACCGTTACCAACAACGATGCGACCGCCAAGGAGGCCGCTCGCACTGCTGAGATTATTCTCTCCGGCGGAATGCCTGGTATGTCGCCTGATTTTTCGGCTATCTTCGCCGCCGCCCCTGCATTGAAGTGGGTGCATTCGCTTTCCGCCGGTGTGGAAAAGCTCCTTTTCCCAGCCTTCAAGGAAAGCCACGTTCCGCTCACCAATGCGCGCGGCGTGTTTAAACGGTCGCTGGCCGAATTTGTCGTCTTGGGCATGTTGTACTTCACCAAGCGCGTTCGCCGCCTGGTCGATAATCAACGCGCTGCCAAGTGGGATAACTTCTACACCGAATTCATCAACAACAAAATCATGGGGGTTGTGGGTTACGGCGAAATCGGCCGCGAGTGCGCGCTCCTTGCCAAACCGCTCGGCGTCAAGATTTATGCCGTGCGCCGCAATCCGCAGCGCTCCGCGAACGATCCAGTCCTCGACAAAGCGTTTCCACCCGACCAATTGCACGCCATGTTGGGTGAGGTCGATTTCGTGGTAGCCGCAGCGCCCCTTACACCTGAAACGCGCCACATGTTGAACGCCGCCGCTTTCCGCGCCATGAAACCCACCGCCATCGTGATGAACGTGGGCCGCGGCCCTGTCATCGAGGAAGCCGCTTTGATTCAAGCTCTTCAAGAAAAACTGATCGCCGGCGCCGCACTCGACGTCTTCGAAGTAGAACCGCTGCCCGCCACAAGCCCGCTCTGGGCTATGGAAAACGTTCTGATTTCGCCCCACTGTACCGACCGAACCCTGAATCCCGATTGGCTTGATCTGAGCATGCAGTGCTTTGTAGATAACTTCAAACGCTATACCCAAGGCCAGCCGCTCGAAAATGTAGTGGATAAGAAGGCTGGTTACTAAGTGGAAGTGACCGTTCAAGATATACAGTCAGCTGCCGGCCGCATTCAAGCCGTAGCGAAGCAAACTCCCGTGTTCCATTCGCGTCTCTTTGATGCGGCAGCCGGCGGCATCGAATGCTATTTCAAGTGCGAAAACTTGCAACGGGGCGGAGCGTTCAAAATCCGTGGCGCGCTCAATTTTCTGGCAGCGCTGTCGCCTGACGATCGCCGCCGCGGCGTAGTCACTTACTCGTCCGGCAATCACGCCCAAGCTGTGGCCATTGCCGCCGCGCATTTCGGCGTGTCCGCCACCATCGTCATGCCGACCGATACGCCGAAGGCCAAAATGGAATCCACCAAAGCGTACCAGCCGAAAATCGTTCTATTCGACCGCCTGAAGGAAAATCGTGAAAAGATCGCGGGCCAGATCGCGGCCGAAACAAACGCGATCATTGTCCCTTCTTACGATCACCCGTGGATCATAGCCGGTCAAGGCACAGCGGCTTTGGAACTGTTGGCCGAAGTGCC
>CAVYUL010000069.1:0-6377 GCA_963771405.1 Bryobacterales bacterium | reverse complement strand
CTTTTAATAAGGTTCGCGACTGATGGGTCGGCTTTTTCATCGGCCAGCGTCTTGATGCTCAACGCTGCAGTCGGTTTTGGAGGACTGTGGATGTTCTTGCGAGCCAGGAGTTAGAGTGGGATTTTCTTTTGCAACTCATTTACGCTCACGCTGGACTGGATCACAGAAGAATTGCTCTTCGGCGATCTGATTGTTTCCCCGGCGTTAGAAAAGCCATCTCGCCGCAGAGTTTGCCAAGGTGGTCTATCGCGATCCAACGATCTGGCGAAGCCGGCTTCCCATTCTCGACCGGCACAAGAAAGATCTGAGATTGCCACCGTCCCCCGTCGGGCTCGATGGCACCCTCTACCGCGATCCATTGGTCATCCGGCGAAAATTTGGCCTGGAAGAGCGCGGCAGGACTTCACATCGAGAGAATGAACCTGATCTGGGATTGGCCGCTGGACAGGAATCATCCTCGGAAATCCGCCGACTGCTGAAGCTGCAAATAGTTGCCCCGGTTTACCAGACGTGTAGGCCACCATGACGCCGTCACGTGAGATCTGTGGATGCAGCCATCACCCGGCACCCCTGGGTCATTCCCGTTGTAGACTGCAATGCGAAGGGCAAACCGCTTCGCGAATCGAACCGGGTCGGGGCGGCCTGTTCGCACGTCCGCCGCACGTCCGCCCAAAACGTACGCTCCTCCAGGTCGCGAAGAGCGATTTCAATAATTTGCGCCCTCGGGTGGCCAAACTTAGCGGCAAGATTGGACAGAATTTCCATGACACAGTTATTTATGCGCACGCCGGTTGCTACGTTGGGCATAGCTTAGGTCTACTACTCAAGCGTGGCGTAGGAGAACTCGGTTCATACGGGCTCGCATTGCTGGTCCGAACTAAGGGGTAAAGTTACCTGACTCTTTGGTCGAAGCGATGTATGAGGGAGTAGGCGCGCCGCCGCTTGCCCATGTAGTAAATGAACCAGATCCTTTTGGGGCACTATGACTCCAAGCTAGTTGCGCTCTCCATAGCCATTGCCATTTGCGCGTCGTACACGGCCCTTGAGATGACCGCCCGCACGGCTGCGTCCATAGGCCGAAGCCGCACCTATTGGTGGGTGGGCGGGTCATTCAGTATGGGCCTGGGAATTTGGGCCATGCACTACATCGGCATGCTCGCATTCCACCTTTCGGTGCCCATCTCTTACAACCTTCCTATTGTCCTGTTGTCCCTTTTCGCCGCAGTAGTCGCTTCGGCCGTCGCGATTTTCGTCGTCAGCCGCAAGCAGCGCAGTCGCGGATATCTCATCGGCGGCAGTTTGGCCATGGGAGGCGGAATTGCGGCGATGCATTACGTGGGTATGGCCGCCATGCGGCTCGATGCCCACATGTCGTATAACTCCGCTCTCGTCGCATCGTCGGTGGGCGTCGCCATCGTCGTTTCCTACGTTGCCCTGCGCCTGGCGTTCCGGTTCCGCGATCAGGCGCACAGTTCTACGCGCGCTCGCCTCGCCGCTTCTGTAGTGATGGGCTTCGCCATTGCCAGCATGCATTATTTGGGCATGGCCGCCGTGTGTTTTCACCATGCGCCATTGGCATCTGCCAACAGCAACGCGGTGAGCGTCTCTAATCTGAGCCTTTTCGGAATTGTCGGCGTGACGTTTGCCGTGCTGGGCCTTAGCTTGATCACTTCGCTGGCTGACCGGAATTTCTCAGCCCAAAGCGAGATGCTGCACTCGGAGCAGGAGCGCTGGCGCTTGGTGATGCACTCCGGGCAAGAAGGTTTATTTGACGCCGATTTACTAACTGGCAAAGTATTCTTTTCGCCGCGCTGGAAAGCGATTCTCGGCTACGGGCCGGACGAATTGGAGCCTGCTTTGGAGACGTGGCACTCGCGCGTCCATCCGGATGATCTGTCGGCGTTGGAGACTTCGTTAGCGGAATATCTTCAGAAACAGCAAGGCGATTGGGAACTCGAATATCGGCTCCGGCACGCTAACGGAGCTTGGCGTTGGATTTTTGGTCGCGCCCAAGCTGTCTGGGACCAGGGTGGAAAGCCCGTTCGCCTGGCAGGCACCCACTCCGACATTACAGAACGCAAAGAATCTCTCGCCGCCCTCAAAGCGAGCGAGGCCCGGTTTAGCGCTTTTGTCGAAAACAGCCCATTTCTGGCAGTGATTAAAGATGCCGACGGGCGCATGCTTTACAGCAATCGAACCGCCGAGCGGCGATTTCAACTGAAGCCCGGCGAATGGATTGGCAAACTGGATCACGAAATCTGGCCAAAGGAGTTGGCCGATAGCGCACGGGCCGTCGACAAGCAGGTCTTAGCCACCGGCGAACCGGTTGAGTTGACAGAGGCCGCACACACGCCGGAAGGAACACTCCATCACTTTCTGGCAACCAAATTTCGCTTCAATGACGCCTATGGTCACTGGGCATTAGGCGCGATTGCTTTGGATATCACCGCACAGGTAAGGGCGGAGAATGAACTCAAGCGGGCGCATGCCGAGATGGAAAATCTGGTGGCGCAACGCACGGCTGAGCTGCGAACGAGCGAGGCGAAATGGCGTGGGCTGATTGAAGCGTTGCCACAGTTGGTGTGGACGACAATGCCCGATGGCAACTGCAATTATCTGAGTAATCAATGGATTGAATACACCGGAATCCCTTTGTCCGAACAGCTGGGCATGGGTTGGCTAACGCCGCTGCATCCAGAGGATCGCGAACGAGTGCGCGAAGAGTGGTTGGCGGCCGTAGGTTGGAAGGGTGAGTACGATGTTGAGTATAGACTTCGCGCCAAAGACGGTTCCTACCGCTGGTTCAAGGCTCGTGGCGTTCCTGTCCGGCCGCTACAAGATGGCCCCATCACCCATTGGCTCGGCACCTGCACCGACATTGAAGATCAGAAACGCAGCCTGGAGCGTTTAGAGGCGGCGGTTGCCGAGCGGACATTGGAATTGGCGGAAGCGCGTGATCGCGCCGAAAGTGCCGCACGCGCGAAAAGCTCATTCCTCGCCGCCATGAGTCACGAAATTCGCACTCCCATGAACGGGGTAATCGGAATGACGAGTTTGCTGATGGATACGCCCCTCAATTCCGATCAGCAGGTTTATCTCGACGGCATCCGTTCCAGCGGCGAAGCGCTGCTCACCATCATCAACGACATTCTCGACTTCTCGAAGATGGAAGCCGGCAAAATGGAACTCGAGAATATCGATTTCGATTTGCAGACCGTTGTGGAAGAATCCATTGAACTGATCGCCACCGCCGCCAAAGCTAAAGGGCTCCGTATGTCGCTCGATGTAGGCGATCAGGTCCCGCTGAATACGCTGGGCGATCCAGGCCGTTTGCGCCAGATCTTACTCAATCTCTTATCGAACGCAGTGAAATTTACCGAAAGCGGATCGGTCTCCCTAACCGTAAGCCGCGAGTCGATGCAAGGGCAGGTGATGACAATCCGGTTCGCCGTGCGCGATACCGGCATCGGCCTTACCCCGGAGCAGCAGGCCGGACTCTTTCAGGCATTTACCCAGGCCGACCGTTCTACCACCCGCCGCTTTGGCGGCACTGGTTTGGGCTTGAGCATTGCCAAACACCTGGTGGAATTAATGGGAGGAACCATTGGCGTTTCCAGCCGTTTCGGCGAAGGTGCAACCTTCTGGTTCAACATTTGCCTGAACCCGGGCACCCGCGTGAACGCCGGTTCTTTGTCAGGCCACCGGGTTTTCCTCCTTGACGACAAAGCAGTCGAACGCACAACGGTCCGCCGTTATTTAGAACGCGCCGGCGCACAGATTTTTGAATGTGGCCAGGAAGCCGCTGACTTAGTCAGTTTGTCTGCCTTGCTCGATCGCGTCAGAGCGCCGCTTTCTCTTTTCGCAATCGATGCCGGTACGTTGATGCGGCGGCCCGAATTTCGATTGCTGCGGACGTTGCCGAAACTAGCTTCGTGTCCGATCCTCATTTTGGGAACGCCCACCCCCGCGGCCGGAGTGGATTGCCACATCGAGGGGGCAAAATATCTTTCAAAACCGATTCGTTGTCTGCCCTTGGTGCTAGCCGCCGGCGCAGTGGAGTTTCCGAGCGAAGCAGCCGCACATCCGCACACCAAAGATTATGAGGCGGACGTTCTCCTCGTCGAAGACAATCGGCTCAACCAAATTGTGGCTCGCCAAATGTTGGAGCGGCTTGGCTGCCGCGTCGTCATCGCGCAAAATGGATCCGAAGCCTGCGCAGCGGTAAAAAAACGCCCATACGATCTCATCTTTATGGACTGTCAAATGCCCGTCATGGATGGCTTTGAAGCCACTCGACAGATCCGCGGCACGGAGGCTGGTCACAGAACTCCGATCATCGCTTTAACGGCAGGCGCTCTGAAAGAAGAGCGCGATCACTGCTACCAGGCGGGTATGGACGATTTTCTTTCCAAGCCAATTGCGCGGCTGGAACTGGCTGCGGCTCTGGGAAAGTGGTTGCTGGTTCACAAATGATTCAGAACCAAAATCATTAGCGGACGCCCGTATCCCCTACTTCGCTGGCCGTTCTTTCGTAGCCGCGGTTATCCCCGCCGCACGCAGCTTCGCGATCCGGCTGATCAGCTTGACGGGAACCGGTTTCGTCATTGAGAAATGGACCGTCCCCTTACGTATCTCATACCCCTTCAGTTCCTCTTCGAGCGCAGCGAAAAACGTCCCCGATGCCGCAAACAGCGAATAGTGCTCCTTAAACCCCGCAAAATACAACATCGCTTTTCCATGCAGCTTGTAACCCGGCATGCGATACCCGATGACCTCCGTCGCCTCCGGAACGGCCTTCCGAATCGCCGCCCGCACCTGTTCAAGCTTCGGCCTCATTCCTTCCGGCTGCTTGGCAATATATTCGTCAACCGACTCGGGAGCGTTTTTCTTCACATCCCTCATTTTATGTGCCGGCCAGCCGCAGCCAAATTCACAAGGCTTGACGCAACGCCGCTTCCAGAAAATCCGCCCACTGAAAATACAGCGCATGCGTAATGGCAAGGCTTGGCAGAAGGCAGCCAAACGCCATTCCTAACGCGCGCGGTGTAAGCCGGTGCACCGGCCCTTCAACACCGGCCCAATCCCAAGCCTTGTAAAAAGCCAGCGTTCCACGAATCAGCAGAATCGCCGTCATCACCAGCAAAGCAAAATGCGCGTATAGATGCGACCCCCTCTGTTCCAGCCGCGCATCTTCTAACATTCCGAGCACCAGAAACAACGCAGAAGTAATAAGCCCTCGCAGCAGCGCCACCGCCACTGGCCCCTCCGTCAGGTTGCCTAAAACCGCGGAACGCAGCCTGTGCCCCGTGGGACAGACAGGAATACGCCGAGCGATGAGGGCCCCCCGGCGCATCCACCACGGCGGTCGCACAAACTTCGGAGCGTCCACTTCGCAATTGCAGATCGGGCAGATGAACACACTCCTCTTATCGACCGCTCACAACACCATATGCGAAAACCCGACCACTCGCGAGCGAATTGCGCTGGCTGTCCCGGCGGTTTTCTTCACAGCAAAATGCCCACCTTATGGCTGCTTAAGGGTGATATCCGTCGCTCCTCCACTGGCTGTACAAACTGAGTTGCTCTTCCGTCCAGAATGGACCGCCAGGAGGCATCGTCTGACCCGCCAAGCTGTCATGAACCGCTTGCGCATTCGCATGGTCATTCGTGGCGTCGGACATGTATCGGTACTCGTCCAAGTTCACACCATGAACCTTCATATGCTCGATATCGACTGCCCGAAACATTGGCTTGATGTCTCTCGAAAATGATACGGCCATCGATGTTGTCCTCTCTTGAATAGAGTACCCTTGTTCGCTCGACCCCGCCGCGTCACATCCTTCGCAATTCCGAACGCAGCCAGAGAGATCAGCAAAGCCACTCGGTGCTACTTCCACGCCGGGCAACCCTGAAACTCGAAACTCTTCATGAACAGTTCAAACAAGATCAGATCGTCTTTAAACGACGAAGCAGGCGCAACGCAGTTGACAACCACGTTACATTCCGACCTGCGTTTACACAATCTTTTTTACACCCTCCGAATGGGGCCAAATCCTCTTGCAAGGACACCCGATTCCTAACGGCACTTTCGCCGGGAAAACTGTTGCCGACGTACTTAATAACGCGACCAGTGACGATTTAGACAAGAGCCTGGCCTACGCTGTCCGCTATCCCCGCAATCTCGTTGGCAAGTCTTTGAAGGGTGGCGCTGTTTTCCTCAACTGGGTTTTGGGGGCAGCGCCAGCCTCCTGATGTCGCTCAATTCCAACCTCGCCTCACGACCCTAAATTCCAGTCACAAAAAACTCACTTTTTTATTCCCTTCCTTTTCTTTCACTTACAAACATTTTTTAGTTTCCACCGAACTCCCGTAAGCAA
>CAVYUL010000068.1:0-14396 GCA_963771405.1 Bryobacterales bacterium | reverse complement strand
TTTATGCTGGCCTGGTTCGGTTGCGTATTGCTGGTCAGCGCGGCGCAACTCCAGGTCATCATCGCCACCGGCCCGGCTGACCCGCATCGGGCGGTACTTGGGTTAGCTTTGGCTGCGTCCGCCGCCGCCGCCGGAACCCGTGTCACGGCGTATTTTGCAATGCAAGGAGCGCAACTCTTAAAACGCGAAAACTGCGCTCAATCCCTGCTTCCCGGATATCCCAGCGCTGCCGAATTCGTCGAAATCATTCTGAGTTCAGACGGCGTGGTGGAATACTGCCCGAACTGCATCGACGGCGAATGCGCCGTTCAATTTGAGGGCAGGCTCGTCGAAGCAAAAGTCTGCCAGTTGGCCAAACCCGGAGGAATGTCCGCCGTCGCGTTGCGGATGAGTTCGATGCCCACCGTCGTGTTCTAAGGTTTCGAATGCCCACGCCGATTGATACTGTCGCCGGCCCACTGGAGACACAAGTCTCTGAGCTGACCAGTCTCTTAACGAGTGTGGGAGAAGCTAACGCCCGCGCCGCCGAACTCATGGCGGAACTGGAAGAAGCACGCGAAATCCTGGAAGCTCGCAATCAGGAACTCGAACGCCAGCGCATCGAACTGGAACAAGCCCTGCAAACGGCTCGCTGCGCCAGTGCCGCCAAAGAAGCTCAAAGCCGATTCCTGGCCAACATCAGTCACGAAATGCGCACTCCCCTCAATGGAGTCTTAGGCATGTCGTCGATTCTCCTTTCCACCACCCTTTCGCAAGACCAAGTCGAGTTCACTCACAACATTCAAAAAAGCGCCGGCTCGCTTCTCTGTCTGGTGAACGATCTTCTCGACCTGGCGAAAATCGAAGCCGGTCACCTCACTCTCGAACATCAACCGCTCTCGCCGCTCGATTGCATTGAGTCGGCCATGCAACTGGTGGCGCCGGCGGCGCACAGTAAAGGTCTCGAACTGATCCTCGACCCGGTTTTTCGTTTCCCGAAAACACTCGTTGGCGATGCCGGGCGTTTTCAGCAGATCCTCCGGAATCTCCTCAGCAACGCCGTGAAGTTTACCCCCAGCGGCGAAATTGTGGTCAGCGCTGAAGTCGCTGAGTCAGACGCAAAATCCGTTCTGCTTCGCGTCGCTGTTCGCGATACCGGTATCGGCATCCCACTGGAAGTGCAGGGCCAGCTCTTTTCTCCATTCACCCAAGCGGAAGCATCCACGGCGCGAGTTTTCGGCGGCACCGGATTGGGCCTTGCCATTTCTCGCAATCTCGCCGAACAAATGGGTGGCTCAATTCAGCTCCAAAGCGTTCCCACGCGCGGCTCTACCTTCACGTTCACCGTCCGAATGGAATGCCAGCATCCCTTTGAAACTCTCGCCTTTAACCGCTTGCCCAGCCGCCCGCTACTGATTGTGGCCGCCAACGCCAAATTACGCTCCAGTGTGGCCGCCTGCGCCGCAGCCTGGGGACTAATCCCCGCTTCCAGAAGAAGTGTCATTGAGGCGCTTTACACTCTCGCCGATGATAGCGACCCGCCCATTGTCGTCGCCGATGCCGATCTCGCCGATTCTTCGTTTTTGGTCGAGACCGTCGATCCGAAAAGATTGCTTCTCCTGTCCGCTCCCCGCGCGAACAACCAACTCTCATCGGCCGTTCGTTCTTACAGCGAAGGGCATCGGCTCTATAAGCCGGTATCCATGCCGGTGCTCTGGGAAAAACTCGCCGAATTGTGTGGAGTCCGCTCTCACTCGGAAAGCGAAGGCCTTTCCGAAAAATCGCCGTCCCCCGAATCTTATCTGTTAAATGCGCTGGTTGTGGACGACAATGAGATCAACCTCCTTGTCGCGTCCCATACGCTGCGCCGCCTCGGCCTTCAGGTCGAAGTGGCCGCAGACGGTTATCAAGCCCTCGATCTCTTGGGCAACGGTAATTTCGACATCGTTTTCATGGATTGCCAGATGCCCGGTCTCGATGGCTACGAAACAGCCCGGATGATCCGCCAGAGTGAATCCACCACCCGCCTTCCCATCGTGGCGCTCACAGCGCATGCCATGCTCGGCGATCGCGAAAAGTGTTTCGCCGCCGGAATGGACGAGTACCTCTCGAAACCTCTGGCTACTCCGGCACTGCAAGCTTTACTAACGAAATTGTTCCCAATGCGGGCCTAAACCCGTGGTGCATACTGAATGCATCCTCTCATGACGGAACCTCTTAAGCTCGATCCCAAGAAGACCGCGTTGGTCCTCATCGATCTGCAAAACGGAGTCGTAAGCCGCGACACCAAGCCCTACACTCCAACCGAAGTCGTCGACCGCTCGCGTTCACTGGCCACCGCCTTTCGCTCCCAAAATATGCCCGTTGTATACGTCCATGTGCTCGTTCATGACTTTCTCACTATCCCTTCCGACACCCCGTCGGCCGCTTCCAAAGACGCCCCAGCCTCCGCCAGCGAGATTGCCGAGTCCGCCGGAATGCAGAAGGGCGATCTGCTGATCACCAAGCGCCACTGGGGCGCCTTCGCCGGCACGAATCTGGAACAGGAATTGCGCGCCCGGGGAATTGAAACCATCGTTCTCGCCGGCATTGCCACCAACATGGGCGTCGAAAGCACGCTACGCCAAGGCACCGGTTTGGGCTTCGCCTTTGTCACCGTTGAAGATGCTTGCAGCACGTTCTCGCAGGAAATGCAGGATTTCGCCTTCAAAGCCATCTTTCCGCGCCTGTCAAAGGTCCGTACCACCCAGCAGGTCCTCGCGGCCCTGGCCGCCTAAAAAACTTTCCTTTTTCCCAACGTTCCACCCTCTGCCAGCGTCTATAGCCCGAAATCGAGGAATATGCTGTGGGAGATCGAGTTGCCGGTTCAACTCGCACCTGATTTGCGCAGAGACCTAACAGACGCTGAACTCGTCGAAGCATGCAAGCGCGGAAGCTTGCCGGCTTTTGAACGTCTGTACGAAATCCATGCAAGCCGTATGAAAAGTTTAGCCTTTCACCTTCTGGGCAGCCGCGCCGACGCTGAAGACGTCGTGCAGGAAGCCTTCATTAAAGTCTTTCGGGGTGTTGGCGGGTTCGAAGGCCATTCGTCTCCAGCCACCTGGATTTATCGCATTGTTCTCAACTGCTGTTATGACCACCTCCGCAAACGTCAGCGCCTCGCCGAAGATCCACCTCCCGCCCAATTCTCCACCGACTCAAAACTTCCCCTCAAAGTCGCCCTCGAAAGAGCCCTCGCTGCTCTAAACGAACGCCAGCGAACGGTTTTCCTCATGTTTGAAGTCGAAGGTCTCCGGCATTCCGAAATCGCCGCCATTCTAGAGGTTCCGGAGGGCACCTCCCGAAGCTGGCTGTTCGAAGCCAAATCCGCGCTGAAGCGCATTCTCATGGGCAAAGGAGGTCGGCTCGTATGAAATTTGAATGCGGCGATCTCGAACGCGCCTTCTCAAATCCCGATCTCATGCCCGAAGCGGTCGCGCATATTAAAGCCTGCGAAGCTTGCCGGCTGGAGTACAAGCTCTGGATGGACATTTCTTCCACCGCGCGCGAACTGCATGAAGAATGGGAAAGTCCGAATCTCTGGGGCCGGATTCGCCTCGAACTCGAATCCGAAGCCCGACGTATTCGAAAACCGCTTTGGAGAAATGCCGCCCTTTGGGCCGCGGTTGCCGCTGCTCTCGTGATTACCGTTTCTCCTATTTTGATCTCCCATCGAGCGCGCCAGCCGTTTCCCCCGGAAGCCGCGACCACCGGCGCCGATCGGGATTTCCTCACGGAACAAGCCTTGGCGGATGTGGAAAAGACGGAAACCGCCTATCGCAAATCCATCGATCATTTGGCTCATCTCGCTGAACCCAAGCTGGCCGATGGCACTTCCCTCGCGGCTGTCAACGCGCGCGAAAAGCTGCTTATGATCGATTCCGCCATTGCCGATACCCGCACCAGCGTTGCTTCCAACCGCTTCAACCTGCACCTGCAATCGACTCTCGCCGAACTCTATCGCGAAAAACAACAAACGTTAAAGGAATTGTTGACCAGTGACAAAGCAAATTAGCCTCTTCTTCTTGTTGGCCGGCCTGGCGTTCGCGGGGCATTCACGCTACCGGGATGAATATACTCGCAATTTCGATAAAACCCTCAGCATCCCAAACGGAGCCCGAGTCTCGATTGAGAATCGGTTTGGCGATATCACGGTCCGCACCCACCCCCAGCAGGACGTCGTGATCCATGCCGAAATCCATGTCTCCGCCTCGGATTCGAAGGAAGCCAAGGAGTACGCCGACCGCGTCGAAATCCTGGTTGAGCCGTCCGCTGAGCTTTTCATCCAAACAAAGTATCCCGAAACCCCCAAATCCTTCTTCGGCATCCATGACATCTCGTTCTCTGTCCGCTACGAAGTGACCATTCCGGAATCTTCGCCGCTCCGCGCCCGCAATGCCTTTGGCGCAGTGCTCGCCGCAGGACTCAAAGCCGGCTCCGACATCGTGACCTCTCACGGCGATCTGAAACTTCGCGATAGCCGCGGAACCGAACGCCTTGAAAACTCCTTTGCCGCTATTGAGGTCGACCACAACGTTGGCGACGTAACGGTCGAAACCACCAACGGCGCTGTAACCGCCGGCGACGTTACCGGTTCCCTCTCCGTTCGCGATCGCTTTGCGAGTGTGAAGGTCGCCAGAGTTTCGAACCGCCTGAGCATCACAAACGGCAACGGATCGGTGGACGTGAGTGACTGTGGAGCCGAAGCGGAAATCCGAACATCTTTCGGCGCCGTAACCGTTCAAAACGTGCGCGGTGGCCTCACAGTCGACAATCAGAACGGCCGCGTAGACGCTACCAACACTTCCGGTCCAACAACCCTGCACACCAGTTTCGCCGCAGTAAACTTTTCTGAAATCGGCGGATCGCTTTCCATCCGCTCCAATAACGGAGCCATAACCGGCAACAAAGTGTCGGGCTCTCTCACCGTTGTAGCTTCCTTTGGAGCCGTGCAGGTAAGCGATATCCAACAAGAGGCGCACATTGAAACACAAAACGCGGAAGTCACCGTCGATAAAACCGGCGGCCCAGCGCAAATCAAGACCAGCTTCGGCGCCGTTCGAGCCACCAACATCGGCGGCGAACTGACAGTCAATGCCGTCAACGGATCCGTTCACGCGTCCACCACAAAAGGCGCGCAGGTCACCACCAGTTTTGGCGGCGTCTCTCTCGATGGCATTGCCGGACCCGTCAGTGTGCAGAATCAAAACGGTTCCGTGGAAGTGGCTAGCGCGCTGCGAAATACCTGCGAGCCTATTGACATACGCACATCCTTCGGCGCCATTCGTGTAAAGCTTCCGCCCGATGCCAGCTATCGCGTAGCCGCCCGCACCTCCATGAGCAAGATTCGCTCCGATTTTCCACTCACCGTACAGGGTTCGCTCGAAAGCGATGCGGTCAACGGAACCATCGGCGCCGGCAAGTGCGACATGAATTTGACAGACCAGAATGGTAGCATCGAAATCCTGAAGTTCTAAATCTTCGATGCGTCTCTGTCTCCTCATCGCCGCGGTTACGTCGATCTCTGTTGTCTCAGCCCAAGCCCAGGACCTCGCCGGCAGTTGGCAAGCTGCTCTGAAAGAAGGGCCGCTCGGGCGCCTGGTCATCCACATCGCCCGAGAGGCCAGCGGCGGCTGGAGTGGAACACTTTACCGCATCGATTGGGACGCGGGCCCAAAACCACTAACAGCCTTGACACTGGAGAATGGAACCGTTCGGTTCACCGCCGCGAACTCCCTGTCCTACGAAGGAAAGCTTGCCGAAGATGGCTGCTGTCTGGCGGGTACCTGGACGCAAGGCGACAGCGAGCCGCTCGAATTTCGGCGCGCTACACCGCAAACGGCTTGGCCTCTTGATTCGTCGCCCCATACCGTACATTTCGTAACCGTTGATCGAGATGTGAAACTGGAGGTGCTGGATTGGGGAGGAACTGGCGAGCCCGTGGTCCTGCTGGCTGGTCTCGGCAACTCCGCGCATGTCTTCGACAAATTTGCGCTCCAGTTGACTGCCCATCATCGCGTCTATTCCATCACCCGGCGCGGGTTCGGAGCGTCCAGTGCGCCGGCGCCCACTTTGGCCAACTACGCAGCCGATCGCCTCGCCGACGACATCCTCGAAGTGTGTACTGCTCTCCATATTGTGCGGCCAGTCCTTGTCGGACACAGCATCGCAGGCGAAGAACTGGGCTCCGTCGGCTCGCGTCATCCCGAACGCGTCGCCGCACTAATCTATCTCTCCCCCGGCTACACTCCCAACCAGGAAAGCCTGCGGGCAAATCCACTCTTGAAGCAGAGCTTCCTTCAGCGCAAAGAAGCTCCAAAGGTCGAACCATCGACTCCATCAGAAGCCATAGACGCCGGACGGCAGCCTGACCGCTGGAATCTCGAAGGTTGTCCGGTGCTTGTTATCTCTCCGTCATCGGTCAGCGTAAGATCCGAAACAGACTACGCCCAGACGCACGTGGTCGGCCTGCCAAACGCGACACACTATATCTTCTCTTCAAATCAGGCAGCCGTACTGCGAGAAATCAACATTTTTCTCGGCCGGTTAACTCGCCCTTCGGCGCTCGAATAGGCACCATTCCAACCGCAGCGAATTTCAACTTTTTCGGCCGTGACTGATTCACTATCTGCTTGAGCATGAACTGAGGAGCCACCCGGCTCATGATTTTCAAAACATTGCTGAGGCCAGGGCGAATCTCCAGCTTGCCGGCTTCAATCGCTGTAATTGCTTTGCTGGCAAGAACCTTCACGTCCATTCCCTTCTGCCCCTGCGTTTCCTCCGCAAATTCGCCTCGAAACAGCGGCGTTTCAACCCCGGGCGGCGCTAGTTCCACCACCGTCACACTTGTTCCTTCCAGTTGCACGCGTAACGACTGAGTGAACGAATGCAGCGCTGCCTTCGTCGCGGAATAGACGGGCGCTGCGGGAAACGGAATGAAAGCAAGGCCGGATGAGACGTTTACGATCAACGCGCTCTTCCGGGTTTTGAGATGCGGCAGAAACGCCTGAATCATCCGCACTGGCCCGCTCAAGTTAATTTCGATCTCCTTCGTTGCGTGGTTCAAGTCTTGTGTCTGATTCAACTTCAGATTCCGCATGATGCCTGCGTTGTTGATCAGCGTGTCGAGCGTAGGGAATTGCGTCACCACCGTGGTGTGCAATGCCGCAATCGCCGCAGGGTCGCTCACATCGCTTTGGAATGCGTGAATCCCCGGCAGCGACTGCTTGACCGCGTCTAACTTCTCCTGGTCTCGTCCGGTCACGATCACTGTGTTGCCCCGTGCCAGAAGGCGCTTGGCCAGTTCCAGGCCAATCCCGCTGGTCCCTCCGGTAATCAAAATCGTTCTTTGGTTCAACTTCATGCAATGCTCCTTTCTCGCTTTACATTTCGAGTGTAACGGCGTTACTCTCTAATTGGAAGAAGGCACCTGAAAGTTTGATACTTACCAAAAGGAGAGCGTCCAATTGCCAAATAATAGAACCCTCGCAGCAGCACAACTCCCAAAACCGGAAGTCTTGTCGGTCTGCGCTGATCCTCCCGACCTTGACCCTCGCGTCGAGACTCTGGTAAACGATCTGATCGGCCGCGTCGCCGACAAGTGGACCATGCTCGTTCTCGAGGTCTTGGCCGAAAAAGGGGAACTGCGTTTCACTCGACTCAGCGAGTTAGTCGCCGGCATCAGCCAGAAGATGCTCACTCAAACCTTGCGAGTGATGGAACGCGATGGCCTCATCACTCGGACCGTGCATCCGGTTGTGCCGCCGAAGGTGGAATACAAGCTCACCGGGCTGGGTTTCAGCCTGGGGGCTGCCTTTTGCGGCGTCTGGATTTGGGCTGAGAAAAATCTCACCGAGATTGAGAAAGCGCGCAAGGAATTCGATGCGCGCAACCTTACAAGCGGACAGAGCCGACTGTAGGACACCATCGTCGCGTTACAACAGGTTCCGCAATGATCACGTAAATGTGTTCACGCGCGACCGTACACGGCAGCCAAGCGGATTCGGCACGCCTCCGCATCTGTTACTACTCATCTGGGGCCAAGCCACTTGATCTGAACCAATCATCCACGCTGTGGCATTTCGTAAGGCGAAAGTGGACCCCTTTACCACCCTTTGCGCCGAATAGTGATGGGACCGAAACCGCCGCCCTTCGTTACCAACACTCTCCCGCTGTAAACAGCGCCGCCCGCGGAGTGCCCACTCCTGGCGGCACCGCAACCGGTGCCAGGCCCGTCGTGTTTAGGCGCGCTCGCGTCCACCTGTTCGCATTAAACTCCCGATCCCAGTTGGCTGGAGCAACTCCGAACTGAACATTCAAGTACTGCTCGGCTTTCGACCGCAGCGGCATTCCCGTCACACCGATATTGAAAAGCAAAAGCCGTTCTTTGTGCTGTCCCTGCTGCGTAGGCGGATTAATGCCCGGCACATCGTGTATCTCAATAATCAACTGCCCGCCGTGGCGTTTGAGGTAACTTCTCACCGCATCGGCCTGTTCCTGCCCATTAGTAAGATTAGGACGCAAATCATTGATCCGAACCGGAGATCCGTTCGCGGTCTTGAATTCCACTCTGCCCCTCTGCACACCCCTCCCAAGATTCGCGACATACCTGTACGCCTCGACATAACGCCGCGCCCAAACCAACAGCGTGGCGCTCGTCGGATTGTGTTCATACATGTTGTTGTCGAAAAGCCAGCACTCGTTGTTCTGGCGATCGTTCATCATGATAGTCTCGTGCCAATCGAGCCTTGGCAACTCCTTAAAGGTCCCCAAGGGCGATGGCGCGTATCTCAAATGAAACACCGCCCGATATTCGTTTCCGAAATGCGGTGCGGTCATCGGCGAGCTGACGGCAGTCAAGCGTTCTAAAGACCAATTACCCACAGTTGTTCTCCTTAGTTTTTACGCCGTTCGGAACGTGGATTGACCGGCATCTCGTCTGATTTTATACTCCTTCGTCTGACGCTTTTCGAACACGTTCCTTGTCGTTTGTATGATGAGAAATGAACAAGAATCTGCTGCCCATCGGCGTTGTAGCCGCGAAACTGCAAATACCTCCGGAATACGTTGAGACGCTTGGCCCATACGGCGCCAAGTTGAAATTGCAGCTTTTACAAGACGCAAAAATGCCTCGCAGGGGCAAGTTGATTCTGGTCACCGCCACCACGCCCACGGTTTCCGGCGAAGGCAAAACCATCACCGCCATTGGCTTGGCTCAAGGATTGGAACGAATTGGCAAGCGCGCCATCATCACCTCGCGAGAGCCGTCTCTCGGCCCCGTATTTGGCATGAAGGGCGGCGCCGCGGGCTCGGGACGTTCGGCGTTAGAGCCCAGCGAAAAAATCAATCTGCATTTTCACGGCGATTTTCACGCCATTACGTCGGCCCACAACCTCCTCGCCGCACTCATTGACGCTCATCTCTTTCATGGCAACGAGTTGAATCTCGATCCCCAGTCCATCACGTGGCCGCGCGCTATGGACATGAATGACCGTGCTCTCCGCCAAATTACCCTCAGCGTTGACGGAAAACGCGCCGGCAGCAACCGGCCCGGCGAGTTTGTAATTACCGCCGCATCAGAGATCATGGCCATCCTGTCTCTCGCCCGAAACCTGAACGATCTGAGACAAAAGCTCGATGCGATCGTGGTCGGAGCTACGCGCGCAGGACAGCCCGTCCGTGCGGCTGACCTTCAAGCCACCGGCAGCATGCTGGCCTTGTTAACCGAAGCCTTCTTGCCAAACCTGGTCCAGACAACGGAGGGCACACCCGCGCTGGTTCACTGTGGGCCCTTTGCCAACATTGCCCACGGCACCAGCAGCGTGATTTCGCAGGATATGGCGCTGCGCCTTGCCGACTACGTCGTAAATGAGGTGGGCTTCGCCACCGATCTCGGTTTTGAAAAGTATCTCGACTTAGTAATGCCATCGTCAAGTCTCACACCGGGTGCCGCTGTCTTGGTCACCACTGTGCAAAGCATGCGAAATCAAGGCGAGGGCGAACTGCAGCCCGGATTCGTAAACCTCCAAAAGCATATAGCCAATGTGCGCGCATTTGGTGTTCCCGTCACTGTCGCCATCAACCGCTTTCCGAAAGATACCGAAGCGGACCTGACCCTGCTGCAAGCCTTTTGCCAAGAGCAAGGCGTCACGAGCGCTATATCTGACTCTTTCGCAAGAGGTGGCGCAGGAGCCGAAACACTCGCAGCAGAGGTTGTGCGGACCATAGAGACGAATCCAAAGCCCCCAGTGCACCCCGCCTATAGCGCTTCCGATTCCGCCGGGGAAAAGATCTGCAAGGTCGCTCACACAATTTATGGCGCGGCCACCGTTGAATACAGCGAACGCGCCAAAGCGAAACTAGCTCAATTTTCCAATTGGGGCTACGGCAACCTTCCTATCTGCATTGCCAAGACTCAATACTCGCTGTCGGATAATCCAAAGTTATTCGGCGCCCCCACCGGCTGGACATTGCACATATCCGATGTTAGGCTTTCTGCCGGAGCCGGTTTCTTGGTGGCTATTTCAGGCAGTATCATGTTGATGCCCGGCTTGCCGAAAGTCTCGCGCGCGCTCGATATCAATGTCGATGCACAAGGCGAAATCGTCGGCCTGGTCTAAAAACGAACGCTTCACCCGGCCAGTGCGTACGTAACGACGAAAAGGGCTGACACGAGCAATAAAATGCGGATCCGATGGAGCGAGTCCCACCTCTTGTGATCTCGCTTCCAATTGGGCGCGGGAGCGGCCGCATCCAATGCGGCAATGCGGTTGTTGATGGGCACCAGCATGCCAACGCTAAACACGATAGCTACCGCCCACACCAGCGTTGCGATCAACAGCGGGACGAAGGCGTCCTGATGGCGATGCACGAACGACTCAAGCGCCAGAAGCACAAAACACAAGCCATACCAAAGCGGCATCGCTCGGCCCAGCGAACGGGCCAGCAGTGACAATCCCCGCGTTTGCGGCCCGCTATCTAACTGCCACAAAGCGGGATTGACGAAGGCCGAAAGTGCGAACTCGTTGCCAACCATCAAACCCGCAATCGTGATAGTTATTGTGTTCAGCAGATGCATTTTCACTCCTGATCTATTGATTCCGGCCGCCCGTGCTGTGACGCATCCGTCTGTACTGACTAATTTGTCAGTGAAGGCGGATAATGGAAATGTATGCCGGTTTCCAAAAAAGAGATCTCGACTTGCCCCATCGATTCGATGCTTTCGGTCATCGATGGGCGCTGGAAAGGCACCATCCTATGGCGCCTGATCGACGGCCCCATGCGGACTAGCGAGCTGAAACGAAGCATCCCGCAGATCACCGAACGAATGTTGATCCGCCATCTACACGAAATGGTAGACGACGGAATTCTCCTGCGGCGTGACAAAAAGAGCATTCCTCCGCACGTCTCCTATTCAATTTCTCCGTACGGCATGACGCTTGCGCCGGTGCTTGAAAAGATTTGCGCTTGGGGTCGAAAACACCAAGGCCGGCTAAAGAAGAGGAGCCATCCCGGCTCGTGACTAACCCGTTTGACTCTGGCCAGAAGCGGTACGAAGATGGTTGAGACTGGAGATTTCATCGGCATGAATCGATACGGCGTAACGGCCGCGGATCATTCGCCACAGGTCCAATGCCGCCTTCCCAACGGCGCCCGATCCGCTTCGCGCTATACCAGACCTATTCTTGCGGGCATGATCTCAATTCTCTTAACCGTCATCGCGGCCGCGGCCGCCGCTGCGCAGGGAGCAGTGTCGCCTCAGACCGGAGGTCCTGAACAAGTCGCTCCTTACCTCAAGCCACAGAACCTGATCCGTCTTCCGGGAGGGCGCACAATCAATCTCGTCTGCCTCGGGCAAGGCGCGCCCACAGTCGTCCTCACAGCCGGACTGGGAGGCTGGTCGCAGGTGTGGTACCGGATTCAGGGTCCACTCTCACGCAGAACGCGCGTTTGTGCATGGGACCCCGCCGGACTCGGATTCAGCAGCCCAAGCCCAGAGCCGCAGGACGCCGTTCACGAAACCGCGGATCTCGAAAAGGCATTGCTGCTGGCGCACATCGAAGGCCCTTACGTGATGGTCGCGCACTCCGCCGGAGCCTACGTCGCCCTTCGTTTCGCCGACCAACACCGGAACACTGTAAGTGGAATGGTCTTGCTAGATCCGTCCATCCCCGACCAGGATGCGGTCAGGAAACGCGTCGCGCCGAAGTTCGCAGCCTTCGGGGACACAGCGCCAAGGGCCGATGTGGAGCGCCTGCGCCACTGCGCCGCCGAGCTTCGCGCCGGCGCACTGAAACGCAGCATGGCCGGGTTCGACCAATGCACGACCCCGCTTTCCCTGCCTGCTATGTTTTCAGCTCTGACGGTGCGACTTGCACAGCTCGATGCCGATTCCGCAAGGCTGCTAACCCAAGCTTCGGCTATCGAAAATGTCTCCCACAGCGGGCGCGAGGTGATCAATCCCCAGCGTGGCTACGGCGACATGCCGCTTGTCGTGCTCACCGCTGGCCTTCACCCCGCGCCGCCGGGCGTCCAGGCCGAAGTGAGTGAGCAGGCGGCATTGTATTTCCGGGCGCTCGCCTCCGGACATCGCGCGTACGCTGCGCTATCCACGCACGGACGCAACCAACTCGTCCCGAATTCCTGGCACTTTATTCAGCTTGAGAATCCTCCGGCCGTTCTTGCGGCAATCGACAGCGTGCTGGCAACGGCGCCTCGCGCAGGTCTTGCGCGTGTTCCTTAAAAGCGCTAAACAGACATGCAGGATGACTCTCACATCGCATTGAGCATTGTCGAATGAGTCAAGATGGAGTACATGGCGGCGATATTCATTAGCTATCGGCGTAACGATTCGGCCGGACACGCCGGGCGGCTTTATGACACTCTCTGCGCGCGTTATGGGGCGGAACGAGTATTTCTCGATGTCGACGATATCCGGCCCGGCGAGGATTTCGCCCGAAAGCTCGAGAATACCGAAGGAAACTGCTCCGCGTTGGTGGTCGTGATTGGAAAGGGATGGCTAATCCCTCGCCTGAACGAGCCAGAGGATTTTGTCCGCCTCGAAATCGCCAGAGGTCTGCAGGCGAAACTCCGTATCTTCCCGGTATTGGTGCAAGGTGCTAGGATGCCGGAACGCCACGAATTGCCGGATGACCTGGCGGACTTGGCGCATGTACAGGCGCTCGAAATTCGCGACGACCGATTTCAGCGCGATGCGGCAGACTTAATAGCCGCACTCGGCGAAATCGCTCCGGTCGCCCAGAGCTGGGCCGGCACGTGGCGGGCGACAGTGAAATATAGTTGGGGTGACATTCACGAAGAGACCTTCAAGCTGGAGGTAGACGGCGATGAATTGTTCGGAACGGCTACCTATGTGGGAACAGCGCGAGCAATCCAAGATGGCAACGCGAGTGAAGCGAAAATCTCCTTTGTAACTAAGACGCTTACTATGTTAGGTGACAAGACCTATGAAGAGAAGCATAGCTATTCCGGCAGGATGTCGGACGGAAACATTAGCTTCCGGCTGCTGACTGAAACCGGCTACGATTCGCGTCCGGAAGACAAATTCACAGCAGTTCGAGTGACCTAGAGCCCCCCTTTTTCTCGCGATCTCTTCGCCCGTACCAACCCGCTTAACACCCAAACTGCCTCCTTCTTCGCCGATTTCGCCGCGCCTGCTGGGTCCTCGACCGCCGCCGCGCCTCCACGCCGGTCACAACCGTCTCGAGTGAACCATTTGTCAATGTGGGGAGGCCCGGTACGGATCATCTGCGCAAGGATGCGGTAAGTAGACGATGCGCCCCGCCAGCTTCCACGTTCCCTGCAGTTTGAGCCACGTGTCCTCTGTCGAGAAATGCCTTTCGACCTGGCCACCCCGAGGCAAACGAATGGTCCAGAACTCATCGACGGTCGCACTCGCCATCGAGCTATCGGGAAGTTCGTGCACCGCGCCATCTGATGACCGAGTCGATGTATGGAGCAAACGAACCTTGGAAACCGTGGCTTTGTAAGAAACTGTCGCCAAATTCCTCAAATCGTTTAGCCAATCCTGCCTGGGAATATCAGTGCTTAAGCTTTGTTCGACCGAACCACACCTTAAAAAGACATGAAAGTCTCCAGCCATCAGTGCCGAGAGAGCCAACCGGTCCTTCGACTTCACCGCCTTTGCGAACGCATTCTCTTGCTCGCGGACGGACAGTGAGTCCTCATGGCCGCCACCCATGAGCGCCGCCACAACAATGGGGAAGAACGGTCTGATGAGCATACGAAATCACCCACGAGGGAGAGTTTGAAGAACAAAGCCCATCTTATCGAAGGCATCGCTCGCGGAACTCGTCCTAAGCCGTCCAACCTCGCCTCACGATCCTAAATTTCAGTCA
>CAVYUL010000067.1:0-76681 GCA_963771405.1 Bryobacterales bacterium | reverse complement strand
TTCCAACGAATAAGGAGCAGAAAGCCAATCGCGACAAAGCAGATGTTCCCTGTCCATGACGCTACGAGAAGGGGCAGCGGCGACTTAGGCGAGATGCGTAGCCCCAATAAAACTTGCGTAGTAACACATCACCAGGACGAGGCCCACTAATAAACCTCGCGACCGATTGGCCTTTATGGCTGACATTCCAAGCGGCACTCCAACCATCGCGAATGCGAAGCAGGCGAAAGGGAGAGCTATGCGGCTGTGCAATTCAAGTTGCTCCTGGGATGTTGCCATCCCCTCCCGCACGCGTTTCCACAACTCTCGCGTCGGTGTTTCGAGAACAGCAAAACTTTCCGGCACCGCGGGAAAATCGGGCATAGCTACCGTCAATGTTCTCTGGCCAAAACTCAGAACCGAGTACCCGGACTGAGCAACTGTGGTCCCATCGGACAGAGCGATTTCGAAGGTGTGATTCGAATCATTACGCCTTACCGTTCCGCTGCGAGCAAAGGTCACTATCGGATCGTAGGATCTTGACAGATCAGCCAGCATAATTCCGTGAAAGCCGACGCCCGCCGGCTCAATGTGTCTGGCAAAAATGACGAAATCTCCGAGGCCCCGGTTGAAAACTCCCTCTTGTATTTCAAATGGAATCTGATTGCGGGCTATTTCCCGCGCCGCAGCCTGTACACGCGCTGCTGTTCCAGGGCTTACCCATGCTGATAACGCTTGATCGGCGCTCCATGCGAGCGTAGCTACCCCGAGCACCGGCAGCAGAATCAGCCATGCTGAAATGCCTAGCGCGCGAATCGCGATCAACTCCCCGTCGGCAGACAGTCGGCCAAAGCCAGTCAAAAGTCCAACCAGCAAAGCCATCGGTATTGTAAACCTCAGCACTTGTGGAAGGATCGCCATGAGCACGGTCCCAACGTCTCCCATGCTTGCCGATTGCCTGATGATAACGTCCGTAATCCAGCCTGTTTCCCGCAACAGCGCGACAAACGTGAGGGCAGTCACTGCTATTAGCGATGGAATTAGAATCTCGCCAGCAATGTAACGGTGCAGTTGCCGCATCATATCTGGTCTTTTTCAGTTCTGGTCAGCGAATAGAAGCCGTCCAATGCCCGTTGTTACTGCTCCAGACGACATCATCGCTGCTCCAAATCCCTGTTCGCTGCACAATATAAAATGGGCCGCGCGCTACGCTCGTCCGATTAAAGGCTACGACCGTCACCACAAACAGAGAACGCAATCCTCCCCCGGTAATCGCCTGATTGGCCGCTGGGAGTTTGCGTTCTCTTGTTCCCGCAACTGCGAACTCCGTCAGTCCCTCCATGCCAATCCACCCATATACTTGAAAAGTACTCATGGCAGTTTGTGTATCGCAAATGGGCTGCGAATAGAACCGATCGGCTCCAATCACAGCGCATACTACTGTCCCGTTTGCGCCCCGTTTGCCGCGAACGATCACTTGCTGGGGTGCCCATGGTAAATTCGCGAAACTGGAAGCTTCGAACAGTTTCGGCAACAGTAGCGACCCCGCTTCACTGTTGTTGGCTCCTGAATGAGGCAGGGAATTCCGTACCAGCTGCAGCGGAACATTACGTTCATGTCCGGCAAGTCCATAAGAAATCGATTCTATGCTAGGTGAATCCTTGTTGAGTGCCAGGCTTTCCAGTGTGGTCAGTCCATATGCCGGCGTATTTAACAAACCGCTCGGGAATCGAGAAACGGGCTGAAAGGCGTATCCTGCGAGTCCGGCTAATCCCGCCACAACTCCCGTGATGCATAACATTGCGATAGAAATACACGACGTATTCCTGCAATTGCACAAACCGTATTTAGCTACGACGAAGCCCAACAAAGCGTTGACGGGCCGATAGATCGCCGGCGGCACTACCAGCACCATCAACAAATAGTATTGAAACGGACTTGACCAGGCTGGCGATTGATTCAGAAAGCCCGCTCCAAAAATCCAATTGATATTCTCTGATCGCGACGTAAGCAAATAGGTAAGAGAAAACACCGCGACGGTCTGCAACCACTGAAGAAGCCAGCCCTGCCGGCTCACGCCTAAACGTAATAAGCCCCAGGCGCACGCCGGAACCACAAAGGTGTGTTGAAAAAACGACAGTGCCTTCTCGAAGGGGCTGTAATCGCCTCCAAACATATAGGCTGTTGCCTGAAAGGGCATGTTGCCGGTTACGAGATATAGGTACAAGTCGGCATTCCAGCCAATGTGACAGACCAAGGCGCCCGTCATCTGCGCAGTCAGCAGTAAACGGCTGCGTGTAAATAACCCGATCGCCGTCCCCAGAGTTGTTACATCGCAGAGCCAGAGCAGTTGGCTCCATTCGTGGCGGCGCCCGTAAGTCGATAACAGAAGCACCCAGGTTGACCACACGACTAGCCCCAAAAGTGAGACATCATCAAACCGATGTTGGATCGCCGGCTGATCTTCTCTCAGAACTGTCCGCGGATTTTCTAAACCTTGAGATGAGGCCATCATGACGCGCGGCAATCAACTGCCGTCAAACTACGTTGGGTGTTTCCAACTGAGCCATTTTGTTCTCCTGCGCGGCACACGAAACGCAAGCTGGTTCAAAAATCCACCAATTCAACCATGGAGTAACCAGAAATTTGCCCGCAAATAAAACCGTAGTTGGCAGAAGCAGCAAAGCCGGCCGCTTCACCGCGGCGACCGCAAGGATCATCAGACCCAGTGAAACTTCCAAAGTATACAGTGAGCGCTTCCCAAATGAGGTCGACGCATTGGTGGGAACCCACACTAATCTCCGTCCCACAAGTCGCCTTATGATAGCGGCCGCAATCAACAAATCCTGACTCCCATATGTTAAGCCCCAACAGGCCGCTGTCGCCGGCCATTTCCAAAACTGTTTACCGCGCAAAAAATAAGTGATTGAAGGCAGAAAAGTGAGAAATAATATAAGCCCTGCCGATACGAGGAGCGGCCCAACGGCCCCAAGAAAGGTTGGGTCGAATGGCAAGACGATATAGAACATCGCCAGATAGACCAGCAGCAACGCCTGGAAGTGGTAGTAGCCGACCGTCAGAAAGAACGTAACCTTCTCGCTGAACGCGAGCCGGTTCGATCCCAGAACCGTCATTCCCCAGCGGAGCAAGATCTGCGTGCAGCCGTATGACCATTTCGCGGTGCGTCTCCGCAGCGCTTCATAAGAACCTGGATGGCGTTCTGCCGCGGATAGGAACGCCGCATAGCGAATCTCGTACCCGGCGATCCGCAATCGCACCGAAAGGTCGATATCGTCTGCCAACTGCCCGGGAGTAAAGCCGCCGATCTCCCGGAGAGCCGAAATACGCAGCAGCGCATTGTGCCCCAGAAACGGTGACCATCCGAATCGATCCATGAAACTTACAAAAACGCCATAATAGTTGACTGATTCCGATAGCGTCCGGTAACCGGCGCCGTCGCTCGCCCATAGATAAGCGGTATTTCGGAACTGCACAATGGCAACAGATGGCTCAACGAACATTGCCAGGGCTTTGCCCAACGCTTCCTCGCCGGCGAAGAGATAGGAATCGCTATCGCAGAGTAGGAGGTATTCAGTCGACGGCGGGAGGTTCTGCAGTACATGATTCACTGCGCCCGGTTTGCCGCCTTCTCTGTCTCCGCGTCGCAGAACTTGAACATCCGAAAGATGATTGGCTTGCAATCGTCCGACCATCTCATTAACGTCTTTACGAGATTGCTCCAACGCCGAATCGTCGTGAACCAAAAGGCGGCATCCTGTACAGGCAGAAAACTCGGCGAGATTCTGGAGCGCATCCGGATCAAAATCGTCGCAGCATAGATACACGATTGATATATCCGCTCGCGCACTGTTAACGGCAGGTTTTTCTCCCTCGTCAGGCGCGGCGCAGTATGCAACTGCGACGAGAACATAAAAAATGGCGTAGACGCTTGCCACGAATTCTATAGCGGCTTTGACCACATATACAGAAAACCAAAGGCCATGTCGGCCGCTAAGGGCATTCAACGAAAGTAACCAGTACAGGTCAAGCCATACGAAAGCGAGGACTCCCCAGCCCACTAGCACTGATCTCAGAGTGCCGAGCCATTTTCCGCGCTGCTGGATCGTCATGAATTAAGGTTGAAACGAGAAGGAATTAATAATCATCTCGTCGCCCACCCCGCTCGCCGGCGCACTGCCATTCAGCAACCAAAGATTGATGTGCACTCTTTCTTGGCCGGCAGCTGGAATGTAACCGCCCGTGTAGTTCCACTGGTTAATGAGTGTACCCGCGGTCGGGGCGCTCGCCCAACCGTTCCAGGCGCTAAATGTTACCTGGCCGGCGCTCCACTGCATTTGCACCGTGAATTGAGCAGTGGACGGCTGAATATAACGAGTAATGTTACCCAAAACAGTATACGGCTGAACAACGAACTGCGCATTATCGGGCGCGGGAATCAGACCACCGATGCCGCTGTACTCCGCGTCTAATTCTTGATTCGTGGCGGCGTAAATGAATAACGGGGCTGCTACCGTGTTCAGATCGAGCTGGTCAAGATGAGAGCTGACTTGTACGGTATACGTGCCGTAACCCAGCGATTGGGTCAAGTAAACTTCTCCACACTGCCACATACCTCCGATCTGTGAGATCTTCAAATGCAGCCCGTCAGACGCCACATTGACTACTGATGAATTGTTCGACCAAAAGTTAGGCCCGGGATCGAATTGATCGCCGGACACATTGCCCGACGTCTTAATGCCCCAAGTGTAGCCACTGAAACTTAGGCTGATCGGACCCGCCGGGTATTGAGCCCAGGCGATAACGTTGGCGTCAAGCGCCGGGTTTGTGATTTCAATTGCCTGCGGCAGATAGTTGGATGGACTGACCAGTAAAGCGACAATGCTGCTCCAGGGGTTGGTCGAAGTCGTCCATGTCCCGTTGGACGAGATGGTTGTAAACGGCTGGTCAGCTAACGGTTGCACATACCACTCGTTTGTAAGGACGTACACAACTATCTCGGAATTGGCAGGCGCGTTACACGTAGAGCCGGATATCTGGCTTGCCCCAGCAGCAGGCGTATTGATGGTTACGGTCGGCTGCGTTCCAGAGCAAGAGCTGGAAGTTCCTCCCCCGCTGCTACTGCTGCTGCTACTACCATTACCGAAGCATGAGGTAAGCACTGATGTCACCAACACAATGGACATCGGGCAGACAAGCCACAAGCGACGAAGCATGTGAAATCCCTCCAGTGGTCATTAAGTATACACCTTCATTAGGCGCCCTGGGAAGACCCAAGAAATCGGCGATTTCGCTCACCCGAGAACGTTAAAACTCTGTTGCGGCATTGAGCAAAATCCCGTATCATCGGCGAGTAGTAGTTAGCTCCCATGTGGAAGATCGTCCTTACTGTTTTTCTGGCTACAGGTACCTCGGATCGTCTCGATGCGGAAATCGTCTCCGAAGCTCTATTGCTGTTTCCCGCACAGACGGAGTCGCTCGAATACGCCGACTTAGCATCGCTCAGAAGCGTCCCAAGCTACGCTACCTTGCGCGAACGATTTTCAGGCACGGTCGTGCAACAAGCAAGGCTGGCTCTAAGTAAGCTGGATATTCAAGAAGAGCAAATAAATGAAATGGTCATTGGCTCAATGCCAGGAACGTTCTTCGGACTGATGGCCGGAACCTTCAACGGGTCTGTTGCTGCCAGGATAGCCGTCAGGAAAGGTATTTCCACTTCCATGGTGTCTCATGATGCAATCATTTGCCCAGGTGCGGGCATCTGCTTGCTTTTTTTGGACGATTCGCTGGTCGCCTTCGGTACCTCTAGTCGGCTGAAAACCTTGCTGGAAGCGCGCCAAGGCATAATCACTCGCTTGAACTCTAATCGCAGTCTAGTCGCGTTAATGAACAAGACCGAAGCGGGTGCACCGGTGCGTGGCATCGCGTACGGCAGCCAGATCGGAGCCATCCTTGCGAACGCGTTCCAAGACGTTTCCGTGAAAGATATCGATTGGACACAATACTCCAGCACCGTTAGAGCGTTCGGCTACAGCGTGAATCTGGATAACAAGGCGCACATTACGGCTAGCATAGAGTGCCTAACATCAACCGCCGCCGCGGCATTGGGTCAAATGCTCGTAGTGTTCGCCCGCACGCAATCGTTAGCGGCTCAATCCAGCAACGATATCGCGGTAACGCCATTTCAGAATGTGAAGATTTCCTGGTCAGACCGCACTATTGATTTGAAAATGGATACCCCGTTACCGAGCTCCTAACGGGCCATTCTTGACCGGCTTTCAACTCGCCTCAAACAGCCAATTTCTTTGGCTGTCTGCTCACATACTTCAATCCAATCCGCCCCATCGCGCAGCTTTTCATAAATTCCACTGCCTCCGCGGGCGAATCCGCTACTGGCAATTGGTCAAGATCGCCCGCATCAATCGCCGCATTCTTTAACACAACACCGGCACGCGCAGAAAATCTATCAGTGGCGCAACGTGTGGAGATGCATCTCATCCCCGGGCCCTGGCTGTCTTATTGCCGGGCGAAGAATTCGCCCTCTACCGCGCCCACATCCAGCGCCATCTCGCCCAATACGACCCCATCCAACGACGAAGAACGCACTCTCGTCCCAATGATTGCCGACGCGCAATGGCGTCTCCTCCGCGTTCCTGAAGCCGAAGCCGGTTTCTTCATCGTCGGCGAACGCAAACTCGGCGACCTGTATCCCAATGAAGCTGACCCCGAGCGCCACGTCCAGCTCATGCGCACCGAAATCCGAATCGCGTTCAGTAAAGATCTCTCCAACCTCTATTTACAAGAAAGCCGCCTCAATCGCCTGCTCGATAAATACAAGGCGCAGCTCGAACAGATCCAGGAAAACCGCCGCAACAAACTCGCCAAAGAGCTCAACATTGCTATGATGGAAACCCAAGCCGCCATCCACGAAGGCAAACCGCTCTTTGATCCGGCCCAGTTTGGGTTCGAATTTACCAAAGCGGAATTCGATTTCTGGCACCCTCGCGCCAAGCAGCATTATCAGGTCACCAAAAACTGGCCCGACTTCCACAAGCTCATCAAGGAGTTCTTACAGCACCCAAAAAACTCAAAAAGCCGGTTAGTTTTGTGGCGCAGGCCCGTGGCCTGCCGCGCCGAGACTCATCTCGGCGCCCAGATCCTCGCACCCAAACGCCGCACCGGTAGTGTCTCTCCGCCCCGCGGTTCTCCGGCTCACGCTAGAATCAGCCTTGGCCACCACTCCCAGGAACAACTACCTCCTCATCGTCTTCGATAGTTGCCGCTACGATTCGTACCAGCGCGCGCGCCCAAAGACGATCCGCCGGCTGGGAACGGTCGAGAAACGCTGGTCGTACGCATCTTGGACCGGTCCGTCTCATTTCAATTTGCTCACGGGCCTGATGCCGCACACCAGCCCCAAGCGTGTCTTTGCGTCCGATTATTATCAGCTTGATTTTTTGAAGTACAACCAGCGCCTGGGCGCAAAGGATATTGAGTTCAAACGCTTTGTCCCTCGTCTTTATTTGCCGGTGTTCCTGCAGAGTTTGGGTTATCGTACCCATGCTTTGGTCTCGCTGCCGGTCCTCAATCCGCTCACAGTACTAAACAGCGGTTTTGACACTTACAAGCTCATGGAGCGTCATAACGACATGCGAGCGATGTTTCGCGAAATGGATTTTGAAAACGATCAACCGTTTTTCTATCTGCTGAACGTGGGTGAAACCCATTATCCTTACGCTCTGCCCGATGAGCCGCCGGAAGAATGGCCGAAAATCAGTGGTGTTCATGGCGTCTTCAAGCACTTGGACGATCACATCGTCGGCGGAAAACTGAAACGCTCGAAAGTAAAAGTCTTCAATCAGGCGAAATTAGACGAACTCCGCATCCGTCAAATCGATGCCGTCAAATATTTAGACCGAGTTATGGAGGAGTTGTTTGACCTCTTGCCGAAAAACACTTATGTCACCGTCACCGCCGATCACGGAGAGCTCTTCGGCGAAGATGGTTATTTCGGGCATGGTCCGATTCAGCATGAAAAAGTTCTCGAGGTGCCGTTCATTGAGGGCAAACTCCGCTAATCGTATTTGGCTCGGGGCCTTACTTTGCCTTGGGCTCTTCTTCCATCACTCGCCCCATCACGAACAGCTTGCTTATATAGGACCAGGCGCCGGCTTCGCTTTCCTCGGCTCATTTCTTACCATTTTGCTTTCTGTTCTCGCGAGCCTCGTTGCCCTTCTCATCTGGCCCTTTCGCATGGCTTGGCTTGCCTTTCGCCGCAAAGGTCGTTTTGCCGGCGGCCAAGTGAAGAAGATTATCGTCCTCGGTTTAGATGGCCTCGATCCGAAACTAACAGAAAAGTGGATGGCGGAAGGCAAACTTCCAAACCTGCAAAGGCTAGCCAACAACGGCTATTACGCGCGCCTGCGAACCACCTTTCCGGCTTTGTCACCGGTCGCTTGGTCTACTTTTGCAACCGGAGTCAATCCGGGGCGTCACAACATATTTGATTTCTTAAATCGCGATCTACGCACCTACGCGCCCGAGCTTTCCTCTGCCCGTGTGCGCCCGCATAACGTGGAACTCCGCCGCAAAAGCAAACCGTTTTGGGAGATCTTGGGAAATCATGGCATCGATAGCACCATCTTGCGCATCCCAGTTACTTTCCCGGCCGTATCGTTTCAAGGCCGCATGCTTTCCGCCATGTCAACGCCTGATCTTCGCGGCACCCAAGGCAGCTTCTCCTGGTTCACCACCGATGCGAAACAAGACTCCGTCGAAGGCGGACTCAGACTACCCCTCGTGCCAAGCGCTCATGGTTGGGATGCAAGCTTGCCCGGTCCCGAAAGCGAAGCAATTCCTTTCCACCTCGAAGCTGGCTGGAAGCTCCGGATTGCTGGAAAGACTTTCTCGTTGACTCCCGGTGAGTATTCTCCCTGGATCCGGCTGAAGTTTTCGCATGGCCGCGGTGTCGCACGCTTCCTCTTAACCCAGACGGAACCGGAGATCTCGTTGTATGTCACTCCGGTTGAGATTGATCCCGAAAGTCCCGCACTTCCGATTAGTCACCCAACGTCTTATGCCATTTACCTCGCTAAGCTCTTGGGCACTTTCGCGACGTTAGGTTTAGCCGAAGATACCTGGGCTCTGAATGAAGGAGCCATCGACGAAGCGGCTTTCCTGAAACAAGCCAAATCGATTCAAGCCGAACGTGAGGCCATGTTCTTCAGTGCGCTCGATCGGACCAAAAACGGCGTCGCTGCCTGTGTTTTCGATACTACCGATCGCATTCAGCACATGTTCTACCGGCACATGGAGGAAAACTCCGGCTATGCCAAAGTGATTGAAGAAGTGTACTGTGACATGGATCGGATTGTCGGCCAAGTCCTGCCTTACGTTGATCGAAACACAGCCTTCTTTGTTCTTTCCGATCATGGCTTCTGTTCGTTTCGGCGCGGCATCAATCTGAACGCCTGGCTCAAGCAGAACGGATATCTGCATCTGGTCGAAGGCCAAGACGAAGGCGGCGAGTATTTTACGGGCATCGATTGGAGCCGCACGCAAGCCTACACGTTCGGCCTCGGCGGCCTCTATTTGAATTTGCAAGGTCGTGAGTCCCAAGGCATCGTGAAACCCGACGAAGCAGCGGCGCTTCGATTTGAACTGAAAGGCCGTCTCAATCAGTTGCGCGATACCGATGGCCAAATCGCCATTCAAGGCATGTACGACGCCAACGAGATCTATAGCGGTCCTTATCTAGAAGCCGCGCCGGATCTGATAGTCGGCTACGCTCCGGGATATCGTGCTGCTTGGAGCGCGGCGGTCGGCAAAGTGACCCAAGCCGTTTTCGAAGACAACCACAAGTGTTGGAGCGGCGATCATTGTGTCGACCCGAGCGCCGTCCCCGGAGTGCTGTTCACGAACCAAAAATGGAAAGCGGAAAATCCGGGGATCGAAGATATGGCCCCGACGATCCTGCAACTTCTAGGTGTCGCTCCGCCGGCGTGGATGGAAGGGCGGGTATTGGGATGAGAGCGAAAACGGCGGTAAAACTCAACTCTTCTTTATGTGAACGGGCCCGCGCCATTGTCGAACGCGCCGGCTACAGTTCGCTTGAGGAATTCATTGAGCATGCCATGGAACGCGATTTGGCGCGTCTTGAAAGTTCGGAGTCCAAAGAAGACCTGGTGCACAAGCTGAAGGGCCTGGGCTATTTGAAGTGAACTTCACCCTGGTCGTGTTGCTCGGCGTTCTTACGAGTGCCGCGTCCTGGTGGGTCTTCATACGTTGGACGGATAAAAAGCAGTTGCGCCGAGCCCTGAATCAGGTGATCGCGCATCTTATGGAGGTTCGCCTTTTCGGCAGCGAACCCGCGCTGGTGCTGCGAGCCCAACGCGACCTCATCGTTGCAAACCTGCGATTCCTGCGCATCTTGCTTTTACCCTTACTCATTCTGCTCTTGCCGCTGGGTCTCTTCTTCTTCACCCGCACGCCCACAGCACCACACCAGAAGCTGATCATTCTCGGTATAGACGGAATGGACCCCGCATTTGTTGAGCGTCATTGGGATGCTCTGCCCAACCTCAAGTCCCTGAAAGACAGTGGCTATTTCGGGCGCTTGCGAACCACCGCTCCACCGCAAAGCCCTGTAGCGTGGTCAAGCTTCATTACCGGCCTCGACCCGGATCAGCACGGAATCTATGACTTCGTCGAACGCGACCCGATAACCAAGGCCCTCTTCTCTTCCATGTCCAAGACGGAAGAACCGAAACATGCCTTGCCGCTCGGCCCCTATCTTCTGCCCCTTTCAAGTGCCTCGGTTCATACGTTGCGCCACGGCACGCCCTTCTGGCGAAAGCTCACTGACCATGGCGTTCCCGCTATCGTTCAGCGCATGCCCATCAACTTCCCGCCTGAACAGGCAGGCATCGCGCTATCCGGTATGGGCACACCCGACTTGATCGGCACACTCGGCACCTTTACCTTCTTCACTGACGATCCGATGGAGATGGCCCGAGATGTCTCCGGCGGCCGGATCGTCAAAGCCGAAGTCGTGAACCGTCGCGCGCTCCTACGCCTGCAAGGCCCCGCAAACCCTCTGCGAAAGGAGCACGCTATTACGGAAGCCGTCTTGACCGTCGATGTGGACCCCTCAAACGACTCCGCTGTGATTCAGCAGGTGCCGATCAAACAAGGCGAATGGTCCCGTTGGCTCAAGGTCGAGTTTCCGCTCATCCCGCATGTCGCCGCTGCGCACGGCATCGTGCGTCTCTATGCCAAACAACTGCATCCCGGGCTTGAAATCTACGTCTCGCCGATCAACTTGGATCCATCCGAACCCGCCCTCCCTATTTCGTATCCGACCGATTGGGCAAAGCATGCAGGACATGACTTAGGTGCCTTTTCAACGCTCGGCATTCCCGAAGACACGTCTGCTCTTCGCCAGGAAGTATTGACCTTGCCCGAGTTTCGAGAGCAGGCGGAACTAGTGTTTCGCGAAGAGAAGAAGCTGCTCGAATACTCACTTGATCAATATAAAGATGGCTTCTTGTTCTACTACTTCTCCTCAGTCGATCAGAACTCCCACGTACTTTGGGGCAAGCATGAAGACGAACTGCTGAAAGTCTATCGCGAGATTGACGATTGCATAGGCGAAGTGAGACGCAAAGAGCCTGCCGCCGAGTTGATGGTGATTTCAGATCATGGCTTCACGTCTTTTGATCGGGCAGTCAATCTGAATACCTGGCTTAAGCAGAGCGGCTTCGGAAATGATGCCTATGCAGTCGGATTAAACGGCCTCTACGTTGACGCGAAGGTGCGCGATGGAGTCCGCGACGCCTTGCTCGCTTGGACCGACGATGGAAAAACCATAGTCGAGCGGTTGATTGCCACGCATCCGGCGGCGGAAAATCGAGCCGTTGCGCCGGATTTCATCGTCGGCTATGCCCGTGGCTATCGCGCTTCGTGGCAAACGGCGTTGGGGGAAGCGCCGAACACCTTGATCGACGATAACAACGATGCCTGGATTGGCGATCACTGCATAAATCCCGATGATGTTCCGGGCGTGTGGTTCTCCAGCGAGAAGATTCAGCCGCAGTCGCCGGGCTTAACCGATGTGACAGCAATGATTCTGAAACGCTACGGTATTATGTGAGGTCTATGGCCGACGCCGCACAACCTCCGTTACAAATTGATTGCAGCGATGGATCGCATCCAGGTGAGCGAATCATCAAGTTGAAAGGACCGCTGGTCATCACGAACTTCTTCGAGTTTCAGAAGATCGCGCGGGAAGACAAGTCGCAGGTATTGATTGTCGATTTGGCGGAAGTTCCGTACATGGATTCGGCGGCGCTAGGCGCAATTGTGGGCATACATGTGACGAGCGGAAACCGGAAGACCAAGTATGCCTTGATCAACGTAGCGCCGCGCATCGATAGCATGATGGCCATTTCGGGCGTGCGGGACACCTTGGTGATCTTTCGGACGCTAGCCGATGCGGAAGCGGCGTTGCTATAGCTTTGCGTGGCGCAAACGCAAGGCGTTGCCGATTACCGATACCGAGCTGAACGTCATGGCAGCGCTGGCGATCATCGGGCTCAAAAGGATGCCGAAGATTCCGGTAGCTATCGATACGCCGATCAGGTTGTAGACGAACGCAAAGAACAAATTCTGTTTAATGTTCTTCACGGTGGCTCGGCTCAGATGAATGGCGCGGCTGAGCGCGGCAAGATCACCGTTTAGTAGTGTAATTCCTGCGTTCTGCATGGCGACATCGGTACCGGTGCTCATGGCGATGCCGACATGGGCGGCGGCCAGAGCGGGCGCATCATTGACGCCATCACCCGCCATGGCGACGATGCGGCCGGAAGAACGCAGTTGCTGAACGTATGCGGCCTTGTCGGCGGGCGACGCTTCGGCTTTGAATTCATCGATGCCGACTTCCTGGGCGATCGCACGCGTGGCAGCTTCGGAATCGCCGCTGAGCAGAACGAGCCGGATGCCTTCTTTGCGGATGGCATCGACGGCGGCTTTGGTGGTGGGTTTGAGCGTGTCCGTGATCTCGAACGACGCGGCTGTTTGTTGGTCTACGGAGACGAAGACGTTAGCGCCGTTGTTGCTCGCGACGCCGAGGGCGGAGCGACTGCCGACGATAACCGAATGGCCGTTCACGACACCTTTGGCGGATTGGCCGGCGACGGACTGAAAGCTTTCGGCTTTCGGTATAGCGAGGCCACGAGCCTTGGCAGCGTTGACGATGGCGGCGGCGAGCGGATGTTCGCTCTGCTGTTCGACGGCGGCGGCGAGGGCCAGAACGTTGTCATCGGCATCGCTCGCCACCACTTGCGGCTTGCCGGTTGTGAGGGTCCCGGTCTTATCGACGACGAGCGTATCCACTTTGTGCAGCAGTTCCAGCGCTTCGGCGTTGCGAACGAGAACCCCAGAAGTTGCTCCGCGTCCGGTGGCGACCATGATGGACATCGGTGTGGCTAGGCCGAGGGCGCAAGGGCAAGCAACGATCAGGACCGCGACGGCGTTAATGAGCGAATGGCCAAAGATCAACGTGGCGAGGGCTACCAGGACAACCGCCGGAACGAAGTATGCAGACACTCGATCGGCAAGATGCTGGATGGGCGGCCGAGTGCGCTGGGCTTCGCTGACCAGGCGAACAATCTGGCTGAGCAGGCTATCGGCGCCGAGATGTTCAGCGCGCATGAGGAAGCTGCCACTACCATTTAACGTGCCGCCGGTAACACGCGATTGAGCGGTCTTCTCGACGGGTATCGATTCGCCAGTGATCATCGACTCATCGACGGATGAATGGCCTTCGGTCACAAGGCCATCGACTGGGACGGTTTCGCCGGGGCGAACCATCAGGATGTCGCCGACTTTGACGTGCGCGAGGGGGATCTCACGGCCGTCGGCGAGGCGGGTTGTTTTAGGCGCCAAGTTGAGCAGCGACTTGAGGGCGCTTGACGTTTGAGCACGGGCCCGCAGCTCGAGAACCTGGCCGAGCAGAACGAGCGTTGTGATGACGGCGGCGGGCTCAAAGTAAAGGTTCGTGTGAACGAACAAGCCGACCACGCTTGCGATGTAAGCCGTGCCGGTGCCGAGCGCGATCAACGTAAACATGTTGCTGCTGCGGTTAATAATTGAGGCCCAACCGCGCGCAAAGAACGGCGCGCCTCCCCAAAGAACTACGGGCGTCGCGAGCAAACAAGCGACCCAGCCAGGCAACGGAAACAAAATGGGCAGCGACAGGACAGCGCAGATGATGAGGCGGCGGCGCATGTCCCGGTACTCGGTATCGTCGGCTTCAACGGAGGCGTCAACCGGTTCGAGCGCCATGCCGCATTTGGGGCAAGCACCTGGTCCGATCTGGCGGACGTCGGGGTCCATCGGGCAGGTGTATTCGATATCGGTTCGCAAAGGCGGCGCGACTTCGGTGGAGCGATTGTCGAACTTCTTCTTGCAGCCGGGTCCGCAGAAGTAATAATGCTTGCCTTCAAATGTACTTTGCGGGGGCGGAGGCGTCTTGGCGGGATCAACTTTCATCCCGCAGACAGGGTCGGTTTCAACTGGCACTTCTATTGTTATGATAAGCGGATCTATGCCGTACCTGTTGAAAACCGAACCAGAAGCTTATTCGTTTGCCGACTTAGAACGCGACAAAGAGACGATTTGGGATGGGGTGACGAATCCCACGGCGGTGCGTAATTTGCGTGAGATGAAGCCCGGCGAGAAGCTGATCATTTATCACACGGGCGATGAGAAGCGCGCGGTGGGCACGGCGACGGTTGTGAGCGTTGACGCGAAAGACCCGAAGACGCCGCAGGTGAAGATCAAGCTGGGCAAAGCCGTGAAGACACCGAAGACGCTGGCGGAGATCAAGGCGCATAAGCTGTTTGCCGAATCGCCGCTGGTGAAGCAGGGACGATTGTCGGTGGTGCCGTTGAGCGAACAGCAGTACGAGTGGCTCACTCCCGCCTGAGGGTTTCGACCGGGTCGATGCGGGTGCCGCTCCACGCCGGGGCGAGACACGCGGCGCAGGCGACTCCTAGAATGGCTAGGAGAACGAGTGCGAAGGTGAGCGGATCGGTGGCTTTGACTTCGAAGAGCCAACTGCTGAGGAGGCGTGTGAGGGCGAAGGCGGCGGCAAGGCCAATCAGCAAGCCATAGGTGGTGAGGCGCATGCCTTGCGACAAGATCAGGGTCAATATGCGGCTGCGCGGGGAGCCGATGGCGAGACGAATGCCGATTTCGGTGCTGCGCTGTTTCACAGTGAAAGACATGAGGCCGTAGAGTCCGACCAGGGCCAGAACGACGGCGACGAAGGCGAAGCCGCTCAGGATGGAAGTTTGGAATGTGCGGCGAGCGTTGGTATCGCTGACACGTTCGCGCATGGTTTTGATATCGGTGGCGAGGGCTTGGTCGAGAGAGCGAATCTGCGAACGGATTTGAGCGGCGGCTTGTTGAACTGGCAGGTTCGAGCGAACGGCGAAGCCATCGCCGTCTTCAGCGGGCTGAACGATAAGCGGTTTGGCTTCGGCGGCGATGTTTTGATCGCGGACGTCGGCGAGGACACCGATCACGGTTTCCCATCGGGCGGGCGTGCCTTCAAGGCGGATGCGACCGCCGATAGCATCGCGGCCATGGAAGTAAGAATCGGCAAATTTCTTGTTAATCAGAGCGTTTTCGGTTTTGACGTCAGTGGCAGTGAAATCGCGGCCGCGGAGTAAGGGGGTGCCGATGGCTTGGCGATACTCCGGCGTGACGCCGATAACCTGGACGAGTTCCGGGGTTTTGCCATAACCTTCCACTTCGCATTCAGCGAAGCCTAAATCCTGAGTGAGAGGGATTTCGGTGGATGCGCCGGCGAGTTCGACGCCAGGGGCGGCCTGGAGTTTGGCGAGGAGGGTTTTGTAGAAGGTATCGTGCGATTGCGGGGTGGGGTAGTGTTCGTCGAGTGAGATCTGGAAAGTCAAAACGGAGCGCGAGAAACCTGGGTTGACGGCTTGGAGATTGAGATAGCTACGGATGAGCAAGCCCGCGCCGCTGAGGAGGACGACGGAAAGGGCGATTTCGAAAACGATGAGGGCGAAGCGGCTGCGGTGGCTGCCAGTGACGCGATGGCCAGCGCCGACGCGCTGTGAAGAAGCGGAAAGCGCCGGCAGGAGACCTGCGGCGAGTCCGGTGGCGATGGAGAGAGCGACCGCGACGGTGAGAACGATGGGATCGACGGAGGCGTATTGGAAGCGCGGGACGCCGCCGGGATTGAAGCTGATGAGAAGGCGAACGAGAACGTAGGCGAGGGCGATACCGAATGCGCCGCCGGTGCAACTGAGCAGCAGAGATTCGGTGAGAAGTTGGCGGACGATGCGAGCGCGTTCGGCTCCGAGAGCGAATCGAATGCCGAGTTCGTGGGCGCGGGAGGTGGTGCGGGCGAGCAAGAGGCCGGCGACATTCGCAATGGCGATGAGAAGTACCAGCGTTACAGCGCCGAGGAGAGTCCAGAGTAATCGTTGGACGGGCCCGAAGATGGTGTCGAGAAGCGGGCGAGCTAAGACACGCCAACCCTGCATTTCCGGGGCATAGAGAGAATTCAAACGAGACTCGATGGTGTTCAGTTCGGATTGGGCAGAACCGGGTGTGACGCCCGGTTTGAGGCGGGCGATGACGATGGCGCCCTGGATGTCAGCGTGATTTCGAGCGGACTTTTGTTTAGGGGTGTAGGGAAGCGGAATCCAGATGTCGGATTGCGTGACGCCGGTGTTGAGATAAGGCACGTCGCTATCAAAGGGAAATCCAAACTCAGGAGGCATGACGCCGATGACGGTGAACTTTTTGCGGTCCAACTGGATTTGCGTGCCGAGAACGGCAGGCCGGGCGTTGAAGTGGGACAGCCAGAGGCGATGGCTGATGACGGCCACCAGTTCGTGGCCGGGTTGTTCGTCGTTCCAGTTGAATGTTCGGCCGAGCACTGGTTTGACATCGAGAGTCTGGAAGAAACCGGCGCTGACGCTGACAGATCCCAAGTTGGTGACACCCGACCCTTCGAAGAGGCGTGTGTTGCCGGGCAAAAACATGGTGATGCTAGAAATGGTGTGGCTTAAACGCTGCCAATCGTAAACATCGGGAACATTGGGCGCCATTTCGTTGGGCAGGCCGGTGTAGTGGGAATTGGGTTCCCAGAGATAAACGAGGTTTTCGGGGTGAGCGTAGGGGAGGGAACGGAGGAGAACGGCGTTGACGACGCTGAAGACGGATACGGCTGCGCCGATGCCGAGGGCGGTGACTAAGAGCACGATGAGGACGAAGCCGGGGATGGCACGGAGGGCGCGGAGTTCGTGTTTAAGATCGGCCGCGAGGATGGAGAGATGCTCTTTAGGCGCAGAGAGGGCGAGATCGGCGCAGGTTTCGAGCCAGAGACGCGAGTGGGATTCGTGCGCGAGACGGTTCGCGAAAATGTGCTCCATTTCGACGCCGTATTCGTGGCGGAATTCGGCGGGGTAGCAGTAGAGCAGGGCGCGGAAGAGTCTGGTTTGAGGGCTTGTCATCATTCTTGCCTCAAGGTTTGAATGGGATGGATGCGGCTGGCGGACCAAGCCGGGATGAAGCAGGCGGCGGAGGCGACGACGAGGATGCTGATGGGAACGAAGAGGAAAGTGAGCGGGTCAAGGGCGTTGACTTCAAAAAGCCAAGCGGCGACGAGACGGGTGAGAGCGAAGGCGGCGGCGAGACCGATGAGCAGGCCAAGGGCAGTGAGGCGTAAACCTTGCGAAAGAATGAGCGCGAGCACGCGGGTGCGGGAAGAACCGATAGCAAGGCGGATGGCGATTTCGTTGGTGCGCTGTTTGACGGTGAAGGCCATGAGTCCATAGAGACCGACCAAGGCGAGGATGACGGCGAGGAACGCGAAACCGCTGAGGAGCGATGTTTGGAACGTACGGCGGGCATTGCTTTCGGTGATGCGCTCACGCATGGTTTCAACTTCAAGCTTTACGGCCGGATCGAGCGAGCGCACGGCGGAAAGGGCTTGCGCGGTTGCCAGTTCAACGGGCAGGCTAGAACGGATGGCGAAACTATCGCCCGCTTCCACGGGTAGAAACAAAGCGGGCTTGGCTTGCTGCTCGAGGGAAAGGTCTCGAGAATCGCCGACGATTCCGATGACGGTACGCCACGGAGAGGTGGCTGTGTCGGCGCCAAAGCGGATTCTAGAGCCGAGCGGATCGCGGTGATGGAGGTATAGACGTGCGAAGCGCTGGTTGATGAGCACGTTGTTGGTGTTCAAGTCGGCAAGAGTGAAATCACGGCCGCGGAGCAATGGCATTCCGATGGCTTGGCGGTAAGTGGGAGTTACGCCAAAGCTTTCGACTAAGTCGGACGCAAGGCCGAAGCCTTCGATTTCTAACGACAAGAGGTCTTGATCATCGTTGAGCGGAAGTCCCGTGGTTGAGCCGACGATTTGAAAGCCGGTCAAGGTCTGCAGTTTCGACAGCAATTGCTTGTAGAAGGCGGTTTGCGAAGCTGGGGTGGCGTAGTGTTCATCGAGCGAAACCTGGGCAATGACCGAGGAGGGCGAAAAGCCGGGATTGACCGCCTGGAGCCGGAGATAACTGCGGATGAGTAAGCCCGCGCCGGCGAGCAGGACGACGGAGAGCGCGATTTCGAGAACGATGAGAGCGAAGCGGCCGCGATGGGCGCCAGCCGCGACGCGAGTGCCGCCGCGTTTCAAAAGTTCGCTAATGCTGGGCGCAGAGGCGGAGAGAGCGGGCCAGAGGCCGGACGCGATTCCGACGGCGAGCGAAATAGCAACGGCGACGACGAGGACGCGGGGATCGAGATTAGCGTATTCGAAGCGTGGGATGCCGCCGGGATTCAGGTTGATGATCAAGCGCACGAGCGAATAGGCGATGGCGATGCCCAGTGCGCCGCCGGCGCAACTGAGCAAGAGCGATTCGGTGAGAAGCTGGCGAATGATGCGGGCGCGTTCGGCGCCGAGGGCGGTGCGGATGCCGAGTTCGTGGGCACGAGATGCGGTGCGAGCGAGCAGAAGCCCGGCGACGTTGCTGACCGCAATGAGAAGAACAAGCGCGACCGAGCCCATGAGGAGCCACAGCATTTGTTGCACTGGGCCAATGACGGTTTCGACGAGCGGTTTGACCAACACACTCCAGCCGCGCCACTTGGGCGGATAGAGCGGGTCGAGTTTGGTTTGAATATTGCGCAGTTCGGCTTGAGCCGCAGCGGCGGTGATGCCGGGTTTGAGGCGCGCGACGACCGATGCGCTTTTGAAATCGTCGCGATTGGTTTTGTCTTTGGGCGTGTATGCAATGGGAATCCAGATATCAACGTGTTTCTGGCCGGAGAAGTTATTGGGGATATCGCCATCATACGGGTAACCGAAATTGGGCGGCATGACGCCAACGACGACGTAGCGGGTACGGTTCAACTGGATGGATTCGCCGATAACGGCGGGGCGAGCGTTGAAGTGAGAGAGCCAGAGGGCGTGACTGATGACTGCGACTAACTCGTGGCCGGGTTGGTCATCATCGGCATGAATCGCACGGCCGAGGAGAGGCTGGACGCCGAGAGTGGGAAAGAAATCGGCGCTGACAGTGGAGACTCCGAGGGGGGTGACATCGGTGCCTTGAATGAGACGCATCTCGCGCTGATTGAGGAGCGCGAAGCGGGCGATGGTGTGGCTCAAACGCTGCCAATCGGAGATATCGGGAACGCTGGGACTGATCTCATCGGGGATGCCCTTGAAGTCCGGGTTCGGGGTCCAGAGATAGACGAGAGTTTCGGGATGGCTGTAGGGAAGGGAACGGAGGAGGACGGCGTTGACGACGCTGAAGACGGAGACAGTGGCCCCGATGCCGAGGGCGGCGACCAAGAGCACGATGGCAGTGAAGCCAGGGATGGAGCGGAGAGCGCGGAGTTCGTGCTTGAGATCAGACGCGAGAATGGCGCAGTGTTCCTTGGGCGCGGAGAGAGCGAGATCGGCGCAGGTTTCGAGCCAGAGGCGGGCATTGGGTTCGTGGCGGAGGCGGTTGGCGAAGACGTGCTCCATTTCGACGCCGTATTCGTGGCGGAATTCGGCGGGGTAGCAATAGAGCAGAGCGCGGAAGAGTTTAGTTTGGCTTTGCGACCAATCCATGGGCCCTCGCTTGTTGCAGGAGTTCGTTGAGGCGGGCGACTTCGGCTTGGGCAGCGCGGCGGCCGGCGAGCGTGAGGCGGTAATAGCGGCGGCGATCATCATCTTCGGACTTGGGCGGGCGCTGGGTTTCGCGCAGTTCGACGATGAGGCCGTCTTCGAGGAGGCGTTTGATGAGGCCGTAGAGAGTGCCGGCGCCGAGACGGATTTTGCCGTGAGTGCGGGCGGCGACGTCTTGCATGATGCCGTAGCCGTGCTGATCGCGAGCGGCGAGGGCGATGAGGATGTGGAAGGCTTGGGGCGTGAGGGGCGGGGAATCGGGCATGGAGGCAGTATAGCGCAGCTCGCTATAGCGAGGGTCGAGGCATGGGAGGCGATTATTTCCCGCCGGGCGGACGGGAAAAAGTCGGCATTTTGCGGATGAATTTGAGCGATTATTTCCCGTCTATAAATATAAAGTGAAAAGCGACGGGAAAAATTCGACGTTTGGGGCTCGGGCGGCGGGGAATTTTTCCCGTTGAGGTGACGGGAAATAATGGGCGAAGAAAGGGCGATTTTTGTGGAACATGAAGGGTGAGCGGGGCGGGATGCGGCGGTGAATTGTTGAGGCGTTTGGGAGGTGAGTTCGGACGGTAAAAACTCGGGGGAAATGGGGGAGTTTTTACCGCTTATAAAAATAAGAAGATAGAGAGCGGTAAAAACTGGGGTGTTTTGGGGGAGTTTTTGCCCTTTTGTGCAAGCGGTTTCAGAGGGTGGGGATGGCGGTTCTATGGCGTGAGCTGCTATAGCGAATGGCGATGTATGGCGGCAGTGGGCGGTTTGGCGGTGGATTTGGGCGGCGGAAGGGCAGTTGAAAATGGAGATGTTTGGGTGGTCGCGGTAGGCGGTTAACTTGGCGGTGAGGGCAGGGGAAAGTGGGCGCAGTTCGGGTGTAGGCGTGGTTAGGGGCGAAATTTGGGTAGAGCTTTGCATTCCGCTTGTAGTTTCCGATGAGGGGCAATGGGAGTGAGTGGCGTTTTGAGGGTAAGTGGTTGAAAAGAAAGATAATAAAAAATGTGCAAGATTTGAAATGGAATGGCCGGGGGTAAGGAGGCGCTGCTTTGACCCTGGTAACCTCTGTAGAATGAGTAGGTTGCGGCGATACCTTCGAGCAAGTGTTTGGGCTTGAGGTGGCCGATAAAACTGCGAACCAAGCCGCGTTGGCTACTAACTGCCAGGCCATTTGCTAGTCAATCGGTGTCGAGCTTTCTCTTCAGCCTGCCCCCAAAAAAGGAGTGCATGAATTGATCGTTCCCCAGTTGCCGATCTCGCGCATCGTTTCCGTTGTGGCGCACGCCGTGGCTGTCTTCGGCGATGAATATAAAGCGTCGCACTGGCTTTCCACGCCGTTGGCGCTTTTAGGGAACCGTGCTCTCTCAGATGGTGCTGAATTTCACCGAGGGCGTTCCAGCCACCATGCGCGTTTCCCGGCCTAATTGTCGCTGCTGAACGCTCGGCCTGTGGTCCGAAATGGCATAGCTCTATTCGATGATAATCGTGAGTGTTGACCAGAGATGGAGAGTTGCAGATGCCAATCCCGCCAGAGGTTCTCTTTCACCGCTACTTCCAAGAGTGTCCAAGCCCTGAAGACCGCGCACATTATTGGGGCAAACACGACTTAAGCGGAGACGAGCTGACCGATTTTCAGCGGCTACTCTTGTTGCTTCAGGCCGCACTCAACGCGGCCCTCGACCAAGCGGATACGGCCGTGCCTCACCATGAAGTCTGTCCGCCGTTTCATGTCGATTACATCAACAGCGATGTCGAGAATGCCATCGCCTTTCGGTATGAAGGATACTCCTTCATCGGAATGACCGAGCCGCTTATGTACAAGCTCTGGAAGGTTTGCGCCGCCGTCAGCGAGCTTGGAGCCCTGGCCTTTCGCCCCGTCGTACCCGCACCATTCGAGGCCGAGGGTCTCCACGTCGTGCTATTTAGGATACTGCTCCTTTTTGTCGTTTGCCACGAATACACGCACCACATTCACGGACACATTTTCGCCCGTAACGCCTACCCAGAGTTTTTCGACGAGATCGGCAATCACAGTTCCGGGAGTTTCGAAGTGCAGATCACTGAACTCGACGCCGACGCATATGCCGCCTTTCTCGTCCTGAGCCACCTCATCGCGGGGGACACCCGTAGTATTGCGGTCCCGCTTCTGAAGTTCGACGACGTCAACCCCATTCAGCAGGATCAGATGCTACTCTCCTGCTTCGTACTCGCCATCGGATCTTTCTTTTTCGCGACCCCTCCGGTTAGTGTAGACAGTACAAACATCTACAGACTGACGCATCCGCCGCAGGCTGCGCGAATGAACTGTGTCATGTTGCAGGCATGTCGATGGTCCGACCTCAATCGCCCCGGCCTTAGCCAGTGGATGACTGCGGAACGCTTTAACATTATGATGCGTCTTGTTGTGCGCGCGACGTGGGGCATGAATGGAGGAATGGACTGGGCTGCTCAGACGGCATTTTTCGAATCCGAAGATGGGGCCGAGTACTTCCGCAAATTGGATGCCGATCTCGCAGCTCACATCAGCTCGCTCAAGCGAAAGGCACCGCGCAGGTGACGTCTTCCGCGCCGGCTCGATCAACACAGCCATCATATAGATTTGGACTGAGACATCGGCTTAAGCCAGCGGTAGCTGCTCCGAATCTAGGCGGGTGCCTGTCCAGACCCATGGGTGTTCTCAGGATTAATCGTTGCGATCGCTCGAACTATCTCCGACTCGGAGCGCGGCATTCAAGTCCAAGGCGATCTGTCAGGTGCGCGCGGTTTCCGGTGGGATCTCTGGAAGGCTGGAGGACGTGGTGATTATCCCGAAAAATTAAGGTAGCGGCCTCTAAAAGTGCTGCCAAACAGAAAAAAGTGCAGGCGGCAGCGTACGGGCGAACTTCACAAAATGTTTCTGCCAGCACAAAGCCATTTTCCACACTACGACACTACAACAGCCTGCACTTACGCAAGCGGAAGAGGTAATGCAATAGGCATCAATCGCGCGTGGTCAAAGTATTAAGCGGTTATACTAATTAAAAATCGAACTCAAGATTGCATACACGCCAGTATGGCTGCAATTTTCATTTCTTACCGCCGAGACGATAGCTTTGCATATGCGGGCAGGGTTTGCGATCGTCTCACGGCACATTTCGGGCCACGCCATCAGGTGTTCATGGACGTTGACGGAATTCAGCCCGGCGAAGATTTCGTCCAACGAATCGAGGAGACTGTTGCCTCGTGTAAGGCAATGCTTGTAATCGTTGGAAAGTCCTGGGCCACTGCCAGCGACGATACAGGATCCCGCCGCCTCGATGACCCTCAAGACTTTGTGCGACTTGAAATTGCAACCGCTCTCCAGCGGAGAATCCGGGTTATTCCTGTCTTGGTCTCTGGCGCAAAAATGCCTCGACCACAGGACTTACCGGAGGATCTGTCGGCGCTCACCCGTCGGCAAGCCGTGGAGATCAGCGATTTCTCTTTTGTTCAGACACTTGCAACGTTGATAGCGGCCCTCGACGGCATCTTGCGTGAACCCGAAGCGACCGAAGCTACCGCAAGTGGCGCGAGCGCGACACCCGGAGCCGCAAGCGGAAATCCCAGACAACCTACTTTATCGAGTCCTGCTTCGGCAGCTGTATTTCAGCCGCTCGGGTTGCTGTCAGTGAGTCGAGGATCGATCAATTTGGTTCGCGAATTAAAGATCGCCAAGAGATACCTTCCGGTCACTAGGCAGTCGTCAGTGCTATTGATCTCGAACGGATCGCGTGCCCTTACAACGTGCAACGAAGACAACATCGTTTTCTGGGATTTGACGTCCGGTAGCGAAGCATTCTGTTTTCGGGGACACATCGACGCTGTGACCTGCCTTGCAGTTGGTTCTCGTGGGCAGTTAGCGGTTTCTGGCTCGGATGATCGAACGCTGAGGCTTTGGGATCTCAGCACATGTCAGGAGAAGCGAATTTTTCGGGGTCACAACGGCTCGATAGGAAGCGTGGTCGTTACTGCTGACGATAATTGGGCGATCTCCGCTGCTTACGACGGCACAATTAAGGTATGGGATCTCTCTAGCGGCCGTGAACTGGCAACTTTGCTGACAAATCACTATTCGTGGGCTTGTCCGGTGCTCGCGCACCATTCGAATCATTTCGTCGCCGGCTTCGCAAACGGGCACATTGATCTTTGGGATATGGGCACGGGCGAAAAACGGAAATCTTTTCCTGCCCATCAAAATGCGATTGTCTCCCTCGTTTTTACGAAGGATGGCTTTCGAATGGTGTCAGCCTCAAGTGACCATAATGTCAAGGTCTGGAATCTCCGGGGTAACGAAGAGGCGCTTATGCTCATCGGTCATACCGATGCTGTAACCTGCGTCGCGATCGCGCGGGACGAAAACCGCGTCTTAACGGGATCTGCCGATCGAACAATTCGGATCTGGGATCTCAGGTCTGGCACCCAGGAATTACTGCTGCGAGGTCATACTGCTGCGATAACTTCCATAGCACTGACTTTCGATGGTCGCCTTGTAATCTCGGGCTCTCGTGACGGTACCGTGAGGCTTTGGGACGGGTTATCAGGTCAGGAAATTGACTGTTACCGAAGCAGGGGCCGCATCGACAGTTGCGCTCTGGGCTCAGATGATGTCACGGTCGTTGCAACTAGTGGTCGTTCAGCAAGCGTTCTTCGCCTGGGCTCGAACTAAATGTTTGCTTTTGTGGTTCATCTCCATCCGAAGGTGTCGCGCAGAATTTTCGAGAAATCCACTTCAAGCCCCAACAGGAAGCCCAGATCGTACAGGCCGCCAAGGCAAACGGCACCGAAGCTGAAAAGCTGGTGACTCGCGCCGCCCTTACGTTTTGTCGATGACGCCAACTTCCGCGTAGCCGTACTCGAAGCCAAAGCCTACGCTGACGCGCTCAAAGAAACGCCTCACATCGGACGGGCCGGGACGCATCGAGAGACGCGCGAGCTTTGTTGTCCCCAATGCCCTGCATCGTCGAGTCCTGCGTTCACAACGACGTGATTGAGGTCTGGCGCATGGCATACGTCGCAGACGCGTAGGGCCGTATGAAAATTACTCAGGATTCTATTGATCAAACGTTGGAGGATCTGCCAAACCATCGGTCACAAGACGGCGTCTACCGCAAAGTTAATTCTCGATGTAGCCGAGATGCTGAAGCCTAAATATGAAGGCTTGAACGCTTGCGCCGCACCGTTGGACTAGTTGCGGAATGTAAATTTTCATCATAAAGATCAAAGGGGTTCCCCGCTGGTTATCCCTTTGCGTAAGCCCCAAGACATCAAATACGCCGTCGGATTGGCGAGGAAGGGAAGCAGCGCCCTCGCCGCTTGACCTTAGCGTTTGAGGTTCAACACCGGCGGGGATTGTTCACTCTGCATCTGTATCAAAGCAAAAGGCCGGAATACGGCGTCTGGAGGCCATTTATGTCCGAGCATCTGTGACGCGGTACCCCAGAGCGGCTCTTTGCACGCGCACCCCCCGGAGTTGGACGTTCACATTCCCCGTTCGAGCCGCAACGGTTTCGTCGCATTTCGCAAATCTTCCGCGTCGTAAACCAAAAAATCGCGGTTGGAAAAAACGCTCCGCACGCCGCTCAATTCGTCGCGCTTTCGCAGCACGTAATAATCGACCGGCCTTGCCAACATACGCTCCAGATTCTGCGTCGAAAAACCGTAAGCCAGCGCGTTTTCCCAGCGCTCTTGCCAAGCCATCGCCGCTTTGTCAGCAAACAAAACGCCGGGCGCCGAATTCCAATCGACCCAAAGCCCCCGGCGTGATTCCGCGCGAAAGACATCCGGATAGGCCGCTCGTCCCGCATCGGCAAAGAGAAAAACCGAACTACCCCATGTGCTGGTATCCGCCCAAATCGCAAGGCCGGCCAGCGACTTCTGAAAGGGAACCGGCGCCGGCCGCAAGCCGGGCGTCGCCCAAAATGCGAAAGCCGCCACTAAGGGCACGGCCGCTAACGCGAATCGCCACCGGGTCCGCCCCAGCATCCACACCAGCCCCGTGAACATCGCCGCCAGCGCCACCACCAAGCCGAAGCGCGCAAGATGGACCTTGTCGAACAACCGCAGGCTGTCGAAAAGCCCTCGGCTGGCCGGCAACAAGATCAGCAGAAAAAACCAACCTGCGGCTTCCCCAATTCGCCGTTCGAGCATCGCCCGCATGCCTGCTAATCCAAACAGGACCGCCGCGCCTGCCGCGCTATAGATCAGCGTTCGCGCGGGTTGAAACCGAGCCGCCCAAAGGAAATGCCCTTCGTCAATCAAGCCATACGAAATCGGAATGGCCAGCAGGCCGCACAGGCCGCAACCCAACACCATCCAACGAAAGTATTCGTTCAAAATCGGCCAGCAACGCGCCGCCGCCCAGAGTGCGAGGACGCACAGGGCTAGAATTTGCCAAATTTCACCGTGTGCCCACGCGCTCACATAGATCTGCGGCGCGTGCGCCTTCTGGAACAAAACCAGGCTGCTCGAGATGCGCGTTGCAAGCGGATCGCCCGCCGTTTCCGGTTGTAATTGCGCCAGATTCGCCAATAGCAACGCAAAAATCAGAAGAATCGGCAGCATCGGCCGAACCACTCGCCGCAGCGTGCCATTCAAGGCAAAGCCTGCCAAGGCAACGATCCAAAACGGCGCCGCCAAGACCGGGTCGTAGAGTAGAGCCAAACCGCCCATCAATCCTGCCAGCAGGGGCTTCTCATCGGTCATCAGCCCCATCGCTAGCAGAATCAGGCAAAACGCGAACGCTCCCGGCACCGGCTCCCGATTCGTCAGCATCACAGCCGGTCCGGCCACGGTCGCACCTAAGCCCGCGAGCGCAGCCACCACAAAAGAGAAAAGCTGACTCAATCCGCTTGCTCGAAGCAGCAGATAAAAACCCAAAAGCGCTGCTATCCGAAAAGTAAATTGTTGGTCCGCTAGCGCTCGCCCCAGCGGCTGCCTTCCGGCCTGGTGGAGCAGCAGCGTCGCTTCGTCATAGGCTGTCAGTGAGAGCTCGCCGCTGGTAGCGACCAGATCGCGCGAAAGCAGACCGGGGGCGGCTTGCCGCTCCAAAACCGGCGCATAGAGTTGTGTTTCGCCTTCCAGGTAGCTGTGTCCCGGATAGACTTTGAACTCAAGCCAGGCGGCCGCGAAAAGGGCGAGGCACAGCAGCAGGGTGCGCACCATTTCCACTTTAACTGGCTGGTGTTTTGTCTAACTGTTGCTTAGCCCACACTCGTTGCGGATTCAAGGCCAGCGCCTTCTCAAACGCCATGCGCGCATCGCCGTTCCGATTCGCCTTCCTGAGCGTCACGCCCTTCCACACGTACGCTTCGCTCAGCTTCGGATCAAGCGCAATGGCCTTATCGAAATCCTTGAGGGCGATATCCAACCCGCCGCCCATGGAGGTTGGCAAATAATAATTGCCCACACCCCGGCTCACATAAGCAAGCGCCAGTTTGGCGTCTAACTGAATCGCCTTGTCGATCTCGTCTTTCGCGCATTGCCCGTATTTCAAGGCTCCGAAAATCGGATTCGCCGGAATTACTTGGCCGCACAATTCGCCCATCAATCTGTGATACTCCGCGCTGTTTGGGTTCGCAGCTGTGAGCTTCTGTGCCTGGTCCATACCTGCTTCGGCGAACGCTTCCGATTTGCGCTTGTCGCGCACTTCCATCGCGACTTCCGCGGCATAAGATTCAGCCAGCGCCAGCTGATACGCGCATTCCATGCAATTCGGCTTTGCCTGCGCCGATTGCTGGTATTTCCCGATCAGCGAAGTTAACGCTGCCAGATCCTGATGATCGCGCGCGCCGATCAGCTCCGCGGGCGGTGCTCCGAACACCGTCATTCCGGCTAAAAAAAAGATTGCCTCTTTCCACATAACTAACTTCATTCTAGAAAGGACGCCGCACGAGCTTCAGAGTTTCGTCAGATTCTTTTGAATGAACAAAAAATAAAGCGCCAGCAACACGACCAGCACTCCGTTGCCCGCCAGCACCGTTTGCAATGAAGATTTCTCAATCAGATATCCGCAAATCACACTGCCAATCGGCATGCCGCCGCGAAACGCCACGTTGTAAACGCTCATGACGCGCCCGCGCATGGCATCGCTCACATGCGATTGCACTAGCGACGTGTTTAAGGCGAACACCACCATCAAAAGCGCGCCGGTCATGAACACCGCCGCTGTGCTTACGGGCAGAAATTTGGAAAGCCCAATTATTGAAATCAACAAGCCCAAGCCAATGAGGGCCTCTAAGGAATTCCTCGCCTGTCCAGGCTTCGCCGCCCGTCCCGCTATTAGCAAAGCACCCGTTACCGAACCTGCGCCCGAGAGACACAAAAACAGGGTAAATGTGTTCGACGACCCATGAAACACATCACGCGCGATCACCGGCATGAACGTAATCAGAGGATAGGAAAGCAGCGTTATACAAAACGCGAGCACGATCAGGCTCAACATCCCTTCGCGATGCCGCATGAAGTTGATGCCTTGTTTCATGCTGTCAAGCACGCTGGCGCCGCCGGTTCCTTCCGGTACGAACGTAGGCCGGATGGCGAGAAGGGAAGCGATCACGGCCAAAAACGACAGCCCGTTCAGGAAGAAGCACCAAGATGGACCTAACTGGCTCATCGCGATACCGCCTAGCGCCGGCCCCACCACGCGCGCCAAATTGAACTGAATTGAATTCAGCGCGATGGCGTTCTGCAGGTCTTTCTTGTCCACCAGCGTCGGCACGAGCGCGGAATAAGCCGGTCCGCCGAAAGATTGCGCTACGCCGACGGTGAAGGATAAACACCAGATCTCCCAAACCTTGACCAGATTTGTGTAGACCAGGGCAGTCAACGTAAAGGCGCAAGTCAATTGAATCCATTGCGACGCCAGCAGCAGCTTGCGCCGGCTGATGCGATCCGCGAACACGCCGCCGAACAAAGACAGAAGAAAAATCGGCGCCTGTCCAAAGAATGCATCCAGGCTCAAATAAAACGGCGAGTTGGTCAGTTTATAAACCAACCAGCTTTGCGCCATGATCTGCATCCAGGTCCCGATGCTGGACGTGCATGCGCCCAGCCACATCACCCGGAAGTCTGGATAATCAAATGCTTTGAAGACCCGATTGAACAAGGGGCCTTTATGCTCCGAGCCTTGGCATCGGTTTTGCTCGTTTGATCAAATGCACCAAATTCCCATCTGCGTCATAGAAGAAAACCAGCCGGTTACCGCTCGCTTCATAAGGCTCGCCTGCGAACTTCACGCCCTGCTGCTGCAACTGCTTGAAGCCCGCATCGAAATCGTCTACCGAAATGGCAATGTGCCGCATTCCCGGCGTCTTCAAATTTGGAGCTCCAAAGCTGCCTTCGCCAGGAATGATTTCAATCAGAGCGCCGTTCTTGGCTTCGACAAAATAATTGCCTGCGTATTCCCAGACCAGCGTAAATTCAAGATTTTTGACATACCATTCCGCCAGCGCCTTAGGATTCAGCGAAGCAATGGCAAAGTGTTCAATCCCTGAGAACATGTCGGGATTGTAGCAGTTGTTATTGCTGCCCGGCCTTCACGCGCGCGATCCAACCCTTCACGCGCGTTTCCAGCACATCCATGGGCAACGCTCCGCCGTTCAGAATCTCATCGTGGAAGGCCCGAATGTCATACTTCGGCCCGAGTTCCTTTTGCGCCAGCGTGCGCAGTTCCAAAATCTTCAGCTGCCCCACTTTGTAGGCCAGCGCTTGTCCCGGAAGCACAATGTAGCGATCCGTCTCGGCCTGGATATCGGGCTCATCTTCATTCGAATTTTCGCGGAAATATTGAACCATCTGCTCGCGCGTCCAGTGCTTGTAATGGACGCCTGTATCGAGTACCAGCCGGCACGCCCGCAGCAATTCGTCCGAAAGCCGTCCATAGTTGCTTAGCGGATCTTTGTAAAAGCCGATATCTTTGCCCAGTCGCTCGGCATAGAGCGCCCAGCCCTCCACATAAGCCGTGTACTGCGCCTGCTGGCGAAAGGGCGGCAAGCCCGGCAGCGTTTGTGCGATGGCGATTTGCATGTGATGCCCGGGCACGCCTTCGTGATAGGCCGTGGATTCAATCGTCAACTTCGATCGATGCGCAAAGTCGCCTGTATTCACGTACACTACGCCGGGCCGCGACCCATCCGGCGTTCCCTGGTTGTATTCCGCCGCAGCCGCTTCCTTCTCGCGATATTCCTGCACCGGCTTCACTTCTACTTTGGTCTTCGGCAACAGGCCGAATAGTTTCGGCAGTTCCGGCTGCATGTCGGCAATATAGGCGCGATATGCGTTGAGCAAATCCTCACGCGACGTGGGTATCAGCTTCTTGTTCGTCTTCAGTGAGGCTTGAAAACTCTGCCGGTCCGCAAATCCTTGGCTTTTGGCGATGGTAAGCATCTCGGCATGGATTCGTTCCACTTCCCTGAGGCCCAGCTCATGAATCGCTTCGGGCGTCATGTCCGTGGTCGTCTGCTGCCTTACCGCAAATCGATAGAGCGCATCGCCATTCGGCAATGCCCACAAGCCCTCTTGGGTTCGGCCATAAGGCGCATAGTCTTTTTCAACGTAGTTCGCGAGCTTTGTGTACGCCGGACGCACTTCGGTATCCACGACTTTTACCAAGGCATCGTGCAGCCGCTGGTGTTCATCCGCTGGAATGGAAGCGGGAATCCTCGTTGCGGGCTGGCCAAACGCGTTTGCTTCGCCTGCCGGCTCGGCAATCGAGCGGATCTGCACCACTACTTTCTCAAGCAGGAATTTCGGCGGCATGTAATGCTGCTTCTTGCCCTCTTCGAGAATTTCCGTGACTTGGTCCATCATCCGCGGCATCTGGTGCAGCCGGGTAATGAAATCGTCATAGTGCTTCGCGCTATCGAACGGCGCGAGGGAAACAAACTGCGCCATGCCCAAATGAATGCCGTTGAACTGGTCGAGCGGCATCAGATACAGCTTGAGCGAGACCGTTTCCAGGTTTTCCTTTAAGCCGCGCACCATCAGCTCTTTGTTGAGCGCTTCCTGTTCCGGAAAACCGGTTGTATCGATTGCTTCAAAGCGCTTCAGAAACGCTTCCGCGTCTTGCCGCTGCTGCTCAATATGGGCAAGCGAAAGATCGCTGACCTTGTCGTTGTAGCGGTAGTCGCCAATGATGGTGGCAAATTCCGGCGATTCTTTCAGGTTGTACTGCCACTGCTCGTCGAGCAGCTTGTTGAGTGCCTGGCGCCGCGTCTGAAGGTCTGCGGTTTGCTGATAAGGAATCATGGCCAACAAGAAGACCGCCGGTGAAGCGAGTTTAAAAAACATTGAACCCCCAAAGGTAAAGGATACGAAGCGGGCGGGTGGCAGGTTCCGCTAATTTTCCTTCCAAAACATTTCCGCGTCTGATTTCCGCACATAATTCGCGTCTACCGCGATCGGGTCGGTCCACCCTGCAGGCCCATTTAACTGTGCGCACTGCGCTACCGCTACTGCCAGCCACTGCGAACCAACCGTAAACGGGACACCTGTTGCTTTCAACGGCCCATCGTCCCGACCAATCAACTCAGCTTCCGCCGGCAGATGCTTGAGCCATTCTTCCCAGCTGCAAACGATTTCCGGTACCACGAGCCTCGCTTCTGCGTCATAGACGGCTGCGTAGACTTGCCCCCGGCGCGCGTCCAGCACCACCGCCCGGAGCGCGTTATGCCCTACCAGACTCAACGCTCTGAGATTCGAAATCGCCGCCGCCGGCTTATGCATTGCTTCTGCCAAGCCTTTGATGGCTGCGAGCCCAACGCGCACTCCCGTGAACGATCCCGGCCCGCTTGCGGCGGCAAAACAATCGACCTCGCTCAACTTCACTTGTGCCTGCTTGAGCGCTTCCGCAATCTGCTGAATAATGTGTTGGCCGAACCCATCTGTTGTATGCAAATGAAGATCTGCCAGCGTATCGTTTCCGCGCCGCACGGCCACGCTTCCGAACTCCGACGTGGTATCAACCGCCAAAATGATTGGATCCGGCATTACCGCGTGAGCGTATACACCTTGTCCAATTCGTACGCTTTGCCGTTTGCGTTAATCGCTTGCAAACGCATGGTCAAGATTCCGCCGGGCGTCGCTAATGAATTCGGAATCGTAAACGTGCCGGAGGGCCCAACTCCTAACACCCGCATCGCGGCGCCGCTGGATGCGACTTCGCCCCACCACACATACTCCATCGCCCGCGTCGCGCGATTATTCTTCAAAAGCTTCACCTTGAATGGAATGGGCACGCTGACGCTCATGTGATCGCCGGGTGGGTCGACGATATCGAATGGGGTTTTGGCGGGATCGCCTTCCGGTTCCTGCACCGGCGGGTCGTGCGACTCAAAGTAATACGACCTCGCCATTGATTCTTTCCGCCCTTCGCGCGGCAAATACAAAATCCAATCGTTTGTTTGGTCAGGCGTGTCGATGCTGAAAACCTCAGCCCGCGTATCCTTCAGCGGCGTTTCTTCGCCGGTCGCCGGATTTACCCATTCCAAGTTGTACTTGTGCCTCGGAATCGTGACTTCCACAATCCCTGGAGTTTGCGCATAGGTCAAACACTCGACAAAATCGATTTCCGCATTCGGATCTGTCCGCCCATCCACGGCCACGGCTCGCGCGCCCGATACATCGAAAAACGGTTCGAACTCCCAGTGGCGCGCATCCGCCAGCAGTTTGTACCAGGTTTGAACCGCCTTCACGTTCGCATCGTTTTTCAGCGCGTCGAATGGCACGCTCGGATATTGCCCGTTCGTGGTTGCATTCCAGAGCTCATGCCGGAAGCCAACCGGTTCGGAAGTCGAGATCACGTGGATAGACGGCCGAGATGTGAACTGATGATCCACCGCTCCGAGTTCCGGCCGCGGCGAACCTTCGATCACGAAATTCATCCATCCATCACCCAAAAGCGGCGAAGACGTTGCGACGGCATCGGTTGAACGCGGATGGTGAAACCCGTCGTAGTTCTTGAGCATGGAACCGATTTGGCGCAGCAATTCACGGCTATCTGGAACATCTTCAAAATGCTCAATCCCCTGCCAAGTGACGTTGAGGCCGCTATAACGGGCCACTACGTAGCGGATCTCCGGTTCAAGCAGCGCGGGATTCTTAAAACCGCCGCTTGTCATAAATGTTTGATCGGCGATGATCAAGTCCGCTGTAAGACTACGTTGCGCTACCGCCAAAACCCTCTCGTCGAGCTTCTGGAAATAGGCCAGATCGGGCTTCCCGTCTTTGTCAAACGGCTTTCCACTCAGGACGACGCCGCGAATGTGGGTAAATCCATCTTTCTTGCGCGCATCCAGCCAGCTTTCAAACGTCGCTTGATCGAGTTCAAGCCAGGGCGCCTGCGCGCCCAACCACAAATGCGGTTTCTTGCTGGTACTGCGCCAATGCCGCAAATTCGCCACATTGATCATTCCGGCTTCGCTGGTTTCGGCGACGTTGAATTTCGATTCCTGCTCGTCTAAACGTTTGCTTGTGCTGGTGATTTTGTACGCCCATTCGCCCGCCTCAATCGGCGTAAAACGCACTCGAAAGGTGCGGCCGCCATCCCAAAACCCGCGGATCATGAATGTTACGTGGCTCGGGGAGCGGAATTCCACGCGCAAATCGTCGTCCATTACGGCTTGCGTCGATTTGATTTCATCCGGCTGCATCTCGAATTTCAGTTCGCACGGGAAGTCTTGGCGTGCGCCCTGCGCGCAATCTCCGGGTGCTGCGCCTTGTGCCACTAGTACGAATACAGCAAGCCCACTGATTGCCGCGCAAAACCGGACAACTCGCATATGCTTCAGCATAACGAAACGGAGGAGCTATGGGCTTATTTCGCTGGCGCTCTCTTTTGTTTGCTGCCAAAGTGATACGAAACCTTCATGAATGTAACTAAATGTATAGACCGAGTACTGGCGTAACTTGCCAATTGCGAAAGTCATCCATACAATCAAGGAATACTTAATTCCTGAACGGTGTGCGGGTGGTTTAGCCAGCCGTACGAAGACTGAATAAGTCGACCGGGTTGTCGATAAGAGACTGTGGAGGTGCTTATGGACATCGTTGGAGATCGAAAGTTCGTAGAAGTTCCCGGTGGCAAGACCCACGATCTGCCGCCGCTGCTTGTGACGACTACGCCCGAGGTGAAGCGCCTCAACAAAATGATGGGCATAGCCGCCGAGATCATCGAGCAGGAGGACATGATTCCGAACTTGCAATCGCCCATTGCAGGAGCCGAGGATTTCCTGGAGCGCCGCAAAATGGATCTGGCATTAAACCTGGTAGATCAGTACCTGGGCGTTCTGGCGCACTGGCAGTGGGGCGATTCGGTTCTCGAGTGGATACGGCAGTGCGAGATGACATTCGGTATGCGCGTAGAACTACGGAATCTACTACGTAGCGATATTTGGCCGCATGCGGGGCGGAGCAGCTTTGTGACGTTGCTGGAAGACAAGGAAATCAAAACTTCTGGCGTCAACCTCGAAAAGGCGGTAGGTTTGCGGCTCGCTTTTCGGCAAATGCCGCCCATTCGTTGCTGCTCGGATCAGTTTCTGTTTTATCTGAACAACTCTCTGGCTCAAAGCGCTTATCATACTTGGCTCGATACAATTCCGAACCCGGTCTCTTCATTGCCTCCAGAGCGCTTTCAGTTTGAAATCGTGGATATGTCTCACGACGTGCATTAAACGGCTATTTCGTTGAGTTCTTTACGAAGTCCAGGATGTCGAACTTCTTGACTTCGCGGTTGGGAAAAAAGCTGTCCACCGCGGCTTTCTCCTCGTCGAAGATGCGGAACACGGTTGAGAGTTTCGTGAGGATGAGCAGTTCCGCGCTTCGTTTTGAAAGATTGAGTAGCGCCAATCCACCACCCGCATTGCTGAGCGTCGAATGAGCGGCCACCAGGGTGCCGAGACCCGAGCTGTCGATGTAATCCACGCCCTTCAAATTCAAAATGACGTTACGGTGTTCGCCGCGCGCAATCTCATGCACCTTTTCGCGCACACTTCCCGCTGCGTCTCCCGCTATGATTCTTCCGTCCAAATCGACGATCTGAATCCCCTCCACATCGCGTGTCGCCAATTTTAGTGTGGCCATCGGTGTTTCCTCCTCAACTCAGACTTCCCGTATTGTAATGCAAATCTATACCTCCCCACCCAATCTGATAGAGGTACATTAGTTGTTTGGCATTTGGATTCCCTCAAGGAGTGCTTCAAAGGTCTTTCAGGGGGCGGCGTCGTTCTGCTTCCTGTCTCAGCATGCTTGGGCAAATGCTGGTACTGGGTGGATCGGCAGTTGCGGCCGATCTTCCTGAGCATCGAGTGGCAAACATTTTTTCGCCGCTCGCTACCCCGGCCGAATCGGAGAAAAACATTGCGCTGCTGGTTTTGGCCATAACCGGTGTCATTTTTGTCGGTGTGGCCGGCTTAATCGCTTACACGGTTTGGCGTTTCCGCGAGCCCAAACACGAGCCTCATCACGAAGAACCCCCGCAAGTCTACGGAAGCAATCAGATCGAAGTGGCGTGGACGGTGTTGCCGATTCTGATCGTTTTCGTCCTGATCGGTGTATCCGCCCGGGTGATTGCTGCTGTGGAGAATGCAAGTCCACCGCCGGCTGCTCTCAAGGTTACTTTGATTGGTCACCAATGGTGGTGGGAAGTGTTGTACCCCGATTACGGCATCGTCACAGCAAACGAAATCCACGTGCCCGCGACCAGCGATCATCAGAACGCGACCTACCTTCAGTTACAAAGCGCCGACGTGATTCACAGTTTCTGGGTACCGCAACTTGCGGGCAAAACAGATCTGATTCCGAACCGCACGAACTTTATGTGGATCGACCCGCGCGAACCTGGCATCTACCTGGGCAACTGCGCCGAATATTGCGGCACCCAACATGCCAACATGCTGCTGCGGGTAGTGGGAGAAGATCCGAAAGCATTCAAGGAATGGACCATTCAGCAACAAAAGCGGGCCGACGAAAATCCGAGCGCGAGCGAAGGGCGTGATGTGTTCAACTCACTTGCCTGCGTCAATTGCCATAACATTTCAGGTTTGGGAAAGGCCAGTTCGGGAAGCAAATTCGGCCCTGACCTTACTCACCTGATGAGCCGCCAGACGTTGGGGGCCGGAGTCATAAAAAACACGCCTCAGAATTTGCGCGCCTGGGTGAACGACCCGCAGGTAATCAAGCCCGGTTGTTTGATGCCGAGTATGCGGCTCACACCGGACGAATTGAATAAGGTTATCGACTATTTGGAGAGCTTGAAGTAACTTATGTCGTCGATTCATGCCGTTGCGGAGCGTCCTCCGGTTGCAGAAGCGCGCTTCTCGTTTTCGACTCACCTGTACGAATGGGTCTCGACCGTCGATCACAAACGCCTGGGATTGATGTACATCATCTCAGCGCTGTTGTTTTTTGTTATCGCGGGAATCATGGCGACTGTCATCCGGCTTCAGTTAGCTTTTCCGGACGGTCATGTGGTCGATCCCGATACCTTTAACCGCCTGTTTACCATGCATGGCACGACGATGGTGTTCCTGGTGGGGATGCCTTTTGTGGCTGGGCTTTCGAACTACCTGGTTCCTCTGATGATTGGCGCCAGGGACATGGCGTTCCCGCGCTTGAACGCGTTCGGGTTTTGGATTTTCCTGTTTGGCGGCTTTTTACTTTACTTCAGCTACATTGGCGGCAGCGGCTTGTCGGGCGCAGGGTCCGCGCCGGATGTAGGCTGGTTCGCGTACGCGCCGCTTACTTCAAAGGCGTTCTCTCGCGGCGCGAGCACCGATTACTGGATTCTGGGAATTCTGGTCGCGGGTGTTGGCAGTATCGCGAGTGCGCTCAACGTCATCGTCACTACCCTCTCTATGCGTTGCCCTGGCATGACGCTGAGTCGCATGCCAATGTTCGTCTGGGTGATGCTGATTGATTCGTGGCTGATCATCATTGCCTTGCCGCCGCTATCGGCAGCGCAGATCATGCTGATGATTGACCGCTTCTTGGGCGGCAACTTCTTTAACACGCAATCGGGAGGCTCAGCGGTTCTCTGGCAGCACTTCTTCTGGATTTTCGGGCATCCAGAGGTTTACATCCTGATCTTCCCGGCCTTTGCAATTCTCTCTGAAGTGATTCCGATTTTCTCGCGCAAGCCGATCTTTGGCCGCCCTGCTATGGTGGGCGCCGTTGCCTCCATCGGATTCATCAGTCTGGGAGTTTGGGCGCACCACATGTTCGCGGTTGGGATGACTTCCTGGTCGAACACCTTCTTCACGGCTTCTACGATGCTGGTCGGCATTCCCACTGGGATCAAGATCTTCAACTGGACCGCCACTATGTACGGCGGCCGGCTTCGATTCGCCGCGCCGATGCTGTTTTGTGTGGCCTTCCTGTTCCAATTCCTGATTGCCGGTTTGACGGGCATTATGCTTGCCACTGGACCGTTTGACTGGCAGTTGCATGATTCGTATTTCGTGGTAGGCCACTTCCACTTCACACTTGTCGCCGGTCTTGTTTTTGGGCTTTTTGCGGGCATGTACTATTGGTTCCCGAAGGTCACAGGCCGTATGTACAACGAGACTTTGGCTAAGTGGCACTTCTGGCTGTTTCTGATTGGCGTGGAATTGACGTTTGTGCCAATGCATTTCCTGGGCATGTTGGGAATGCCGCGCCGCATCTATACCTATGCTCCAGGCCGCGGGTGGGAATTTTGGAACCTGGTAGCGACGTCCGGTCTCATCTTCCAGATTCCGGCTGTCTTGCTCTTCGTTGTGAACGTGCTTCACTCCACGCTGAAAGGGAAGCCGGCTGGAGACGACCCTTGGGATGCGTGGACACTGGAATGGGCCACCACGTCTCCACCTCCTGAATACAACTTCGAAACCATACCTCAGGTGCGCAGCAGCCGCCCACTGTGGGATCTCAAGAATCCCAATGATCCGGATTGGAGGTTCGAATAGTGGAAGCTGTCGCAGCGCAACCGCAAGCTGAGTGGCGCTTGCCGGATCGGGGTTCGATGGGGATCATCTTCCTCATCGTCACAGAAAGCGCGCTTTTCACCATCTTCGTTGTCGCTTACGTGGTCTACATTGGCAAGAGTCTGACCGGGCCTTATCCGAAGGACGTGCTGGAACTGCCGATTGTGGCAAGCATTTGCTTGCTTTCGAGCAGTGCAACGATTGTTTTCGCCGAGAGCGCGTTAAAGAAGCACCGGCTTGGGGCTTTCAAGCTATGGTGGCTGGCGACCATCTTACTTGGTTTGGAATTCTTGATTTCGACTGGGCTTGAGTGGCGCAAGCTGATTTACGAAGATCACCTCACGGTGAGCACCAATCTCTTCGGAACAACTTTCTATTCGCTGGTCGGGCTGCATGCCAGCCACGTCATTGTCGGAATGTCGTTTCTAATGCTGGTCATGTTTGTCACGCTCATGGGCTTCCCTATCGCTACACAAGAGCGGCGCGTGAAGTTCCTTTCCTGGTATTGGCACTTTGTCGATGCCGTTTGGATTGTGGTGTTCACGGTTGTTTACATCATTGGGAGATGATTTGAAATGTCAGAACATTCGAGCGATCACCAAAATCAAATCGAACTCCCTGCGCCCACGTTCTGGCCGATGGTGCTGGCGTTCGGCATCACGCTTTTGCTGGCCGGCATTGTTACGCATTGGTCGATCAGTATCGTTGGTTTTCTGATTGCGGCAAAATCCGCCGCGGGCTGGTGGAAAAGTGTAATTCCGCGTGAGGCGCACGAGTTTGTGCCGATCGAGACGGAGCGACGCCCTGAGGCCATTAAGGTTGGCGCCCGATCGGTGATCAAGTTGAAACTCGGCGAGGGTGGTCACCGAGTGCGAGTTCCTGCAGAGATACATCCGTACTCTGCAGGCTTTTGGGGCGGTTTGGCCGGGGGCGCTGTGATGGCCGCACTGGCGTGTCTCTACGGATTGATTGCCTATCACAGCGTCTGGTATCCCATCAATCTTTTGGCGGGTGTGGTGATTCCCGATATGGGAACCGAATCCATGCAGCAACTCAGTAAGTTCAACGGTCTTGCCTTTGCCGCGGCGTTCGTCGGGCATGGCGCGATCTCGATTTTGGTGGGAGTTCTCTATGCGGTGATGTTGCCAATGTTCCCAAAGTATGCGCCGTTTTGGGCGGGTATTTTGGTGCCGGTTTTGTGGAGCGGGCTCGTCGCCACAACGCTGAACTTTATCAATCCAGCGCTCAACGGGCGCATTAGTTGGCCCTGGTTTGTCGTCTGCCAGTTGGGATTCGGATTGGTGGGCGGCTACATCATCGGCCGCAGCACCAGCATTCACACCATGCAGACGTGGAGTCTGGCGGAACGCGCTTTCCTCGAAACCCAGCACGATGAGGATCAGCATTAATGCGGCTCGCGTTTTCGGGGGTTCTTTCCATCTTCTGTTTCGTGTTCTTGGTCGCTTGCGAGCCACCGGGAAAACCGAGCAATGAAGAAGCGACCGCCAGCGAGGTGAGTGACTTTAGAACGTTGTACGCAGATAACTGTTCCGGCTGTCATGGCGCCGACGGGCAGAACGGCCCAGGCCGCATTTTGAACGATGCGGTATATCTCGCCGTTGTGCCGCGCGATGCCTTGAAGCACGTCATTGAATATGGAAGAAACGGCACCGCAATGCCACCGTGGGCGGAGAGTCAGGGTGGGCCTTTGACACCGCAACAAGTGGATGCGATCGTTAATGGGATTGAAAATTGGAAGAAGCCGGTGATTACTCCTCCCGGGGCGGAGTTGCCCAATTACGCTGAAACGACGCCGGGAGATGCCGTCAATGGTAAGCGTCTCTATGCACGCGGCTGTTATGCCTGCCACGGCCCAGGAGCACGGGTGGGTTTAATTACAGACCCTTCCTACTTGGCCTTGACTACCAATCAGAATCTCCGTACTTCAATCATTGTGGGACGTCTGGATTTGGGTATGCCGAACTACCTAGCTTTGAAAGGCGGACATCCGCTGGTTGACCAAGATGTAAGTGACTTAGTGGCTTACCTTGCGTCTTTGCGGCCCGCTACAGGAAATATGAAATGAGCGATTTGAAGGAACCAGTAAAGCAAGCGAATGAAGAAGCGAACGGTTCGCGCCGGGAGTGGTTATTGCGCATCGGCGTAGCCTTGAATGCGATTGCCGGTGCGGCGTTGGCGGTACCTCTCATTGGTTTTGTCTTTTCGAGCTTTGTCGAAAAGAAAGACCCTCGCAATTGGATCGCTCTCGGCGAACTCGACCATTTTCCGGAAGGCACGACCCGCATGGCTACTTATCGCAACCCATACACGCGGCCTTGGGATGGAGAAACGGCCGATATCCCCTGCTGGGTGCGGCGGATTACCGGGAATCAGTTTCAAGTGTTCGCGATTAATTGCACTCACCTGGGATGCCCGGTGAGATGGTTTCAGGAGTCCGGTCTGTTCTTGTGCCCTTGCCATGGAGGCGCGTACTTAGAAGATGGTTCGCGCGCCGCCGGGCCGCCTCCGCGCGGGCTCTTTCAATATGACTACAAAGTAGAGAAAGGTCAGTTATGGGTAAAGGGTGGGGAAATGCCCACACTTGCTAACCCCGTTTAGGAGCTTTCAGTGATCAACGCTCTACGCAATATCGCGGTTTGGCTGGATGACCGGCTTCACCTGACTGCGCTTTACTCGTCTACAGCGGGGCATGAAGTTCCGAAAAGCGCCGGCAGTTGGTTTTATGTTTTCGGCAGCGCGACTTTGCTGTGTTTCATCATTCAGGTGATCACGGGCGCTTGTTTAGCCTTCGTCTACATTCCCTCGACCAACGAAGCCTGGACCAGCTTGCAATATCTAAACCACGCCCAGTTCTGGGGCTGGTATCTGCGCGCGGTTCACAATTGGGGCTCGAATTTCATGGTGGCGATCATGACGCTTCACATGATTCAGGTCTTCCTGTTCGGGGCTTACAAATATCCGCGTGAACTCACTTGGGTGAGCGGAGTGTTTTTGCTGTTGTTGACTTTGGCAATGGCGTTCACGGGACAAGTGATGCGTTTCGACCAAGACGCTTATTGGGGCCTGACGATCGGCGCATCCATCACAGGCCGTGTTCCGCTTATAGGTGCGCAACTGGTTCACCTACTATTGGCCGGACCGATCATAGCCGGAGAGACTCTTTCGCGCTTTTTCACTTTGCATGTATTCATGATTCCCGGATTGATTATCGCGCTGGTGAGCATGCACCTCCGTTTGGTTCTTACGAAAGGCATCAACGAATATCCGACGCCGGGGAAGCCGGTTCGCAAAGCGACCTATGATGCCGAGTATGCCGATATCATTCGCAAAGAGGGCGTGCCTTTCGTGCCGCGTGCGATTGATAAAGACCTGATTTTTTCGGCCCTTGTGATTATCGCCATCCTAGGCTGTGCGTTCATCTTCGGTCCGAAAGGCCCCGGCGGACCGCCGAATCCCACGCTGGTGGATACGAACCCGCGCCCCGATTTCTATTTCCTTTCGATTTTCGCCGCTCTGGCGCTGTTGCCGGATTGGATGGAAGTCATCGTTCTTTTTGTCGCGCCCGCAGTGTGTATCACTCTGCTGTTCGCCCTGCCGTTTATTTCTCCCACTGGCGAAAAGAGCTATCGCCTGCGCCCAGTAGCAGTGCTGTCTGTTATTTTTGTGATGCTGGTGATAGGAGTGCTTACGTATATGGGGGAAACATCGCCTTGGTCGCCGAAAATGTCTGCCTGGAGCGGGTATCCGGTGCCAGTAAAATTCGTTCGCGGACGTTCGCCGCTCGAACTTCGCGGCGCCTTGGTTTTTCAGAATAAGCAATGCCGCAATTGCCACGCCCTAGGGGGTTTGGGCGGAGAGCGCGGACCTGCGCTTGATGAAGTGGCGACCCGGCTGACGAGGGAAGAACTGGTGCGCCAAGTGATTCAAGGCGGCGGCAACATGCCTGCTTATGGCAAGAAACTGAGTCCGGCGGAGGTGGATGCACTGGTGGCATTCATGGCCACTCTTCACAGCACAGCTCCGGTTCACCCATCTCAGAAACCGCAAAACAATTTACCGCGCGATGTTGCCGCCGTTCGCCCTTCTGTGACTCTCGCGAGAGCACACTGAGGTGGATTCCACATTCACAGCCGCATTCGCATCGTGGCCTTTAAACGGGCGAGTCATAGCAATCCTGGTTCTGAGCGCCCTCATCTATTGGCGAGGTTGGCTGCGGGGCCGGAGGCTTTTGCGCGGTCCCTACGATCATCAGCGTCTGGCCGCCTTTCTCATCAGCCTCTTCGTTTTGTTCATCGCCACGGAATCTCCTTTAGACGCGTTTGACAGCCTGTTTCTCTCCGCACACATGGCGCAACATCTATTGCTCATGATGATTGCGCCGCCGCTTCTGTTGCTCTCGCATCCGTTTCTTCCTATGTTGCGCGGGTTGCCGAAGGCATTCGTAAAGGAGGGGCTAGGACCGTTTTTATCCTGGCCGGCGTTGCGTAAGTTTTTCGGCTGGCTCACATCTCCGATCCCAGCCTGGAGTGTGTTCGCTTTCAGTACCTTAATTTGGCATTTGCCTTTTATGTATGAGCTGGCGCTTTCGTCACCGGCTTGGCATGGGGTGCAACACGCGTTCTTCTTTTGGTCGGGTGTACTGTTTTGGTGGCCGGTGATCCAGCCTGGCCCAGGCAAGCCACGGTGGCCGAGGTGGGTGGGCATCCCGTATCTGCTTTTAGCCGATATCTTGAACACCGGTTTGTCGGTCATTTTCGTTTTCTCAGGGAAATTGATTTATCCGAGCTACAACGTTGTCCGCGCCACTCAGTTCGGGGCGCTCGAAGATCAGAGTCTCGGCGGATTGATTATGTGGGTGCCCGGCTCAGTGGTTTATTTGGTGCCTGCGTTCATTCTGGTGATGAGTCTATTCACTTCTCCGAACATGCGGACGACTGTCGCTCCGGAGCGGGTGCCTCGCACGCAACGAAAGGCTTCCATTTGGTGGAAGCGAACGCCGATGCTTCGACGCGTCGCTCAATCAGCCATGCTCATTGTGTCGGCTCTTGTGATCTTCGAAGGGTTTCGCGGCCCACAAGTGGCGGCGCTCAATGTCGCCGGTGTTTTGCCATGGATACACTGGCGTGCGCTCTCCATGCTGGGTTTGCTGACCGTGGGCAATTTGTTCTGTCTGGCGTGCCCTTTTATGTTCGTGCGCGATGCGGTGCGCCGGCTGGTCAAGCCTAAGCTGCTTTGGCCGCATGCTCTTCGCCGTAAATGGCTGGGTGCGTCTTTGATCGCACTCTACCTGTGGACCTATGAAGCCTTCTCACTTTGGGATAGCCCATGGCTGACCGCCTGGCTCATTTCCGGCTATTTCTTGGCTGCTCTTTTTGTGGACTCTTTGTTCCGGGGGGCCAGCTTCTGCAAGTATGTGTGCCCGGTAGGTCAATATCACTTTTTTGTGTCACTCGTATCGCCGCGGGAAATTGCGGTGAGAGATAAAAGCACCTGCCACACTTGCCAGACTTATGATTGCATTCGCGGTAACGCTTTAGATCGCGGGTGTGAGTTGTATTTGTTCCAGCCCAAGAAGGTGGGCAACCTGGATTGCACATTTTGCCTTGATTGCGTGAAGGCGTGCCCGCACGATAATGTCGGTTTGCTTCCGGTAATTCCCGGGAAAACACTGCTTTCCGACCCCTACCGATCGTCCATTGGACGCCTTTCGAAACGGACTGACCTGGTGGCTCTGATTCTGCTTTTGGTATTTGGTGCGTTCGCCAACGCAGCCGGCATGGTGACGCCGGTAATGATGTGGGAGCACCGCTGGCATGCGCGTTTGGGCATTCATGCGATGCCGTTTGTGGTGGGTGCTTTTCTTTTTATAAGCGCGATGGCCCTTCCGTTTTTTTGCTTTCAGCTCTGCCGGTTTGTTAACGGCTCAATTCAAAAAGCATCCCGCCTGGCGTCTTCACTTGTGCCGATTGGGGTGGCAATGTGGGCGGCGCATTTGACGTTTCATGCGGCCTCGGCCTGGACTAGCGTCTCGGTGACCTGGCTTCAGATTTTGTTTCTCGATGCCGGGCTCTTGTGGTCTCTCTATCTGGCTTGGCGCATTGCGGGCCAAACGTTTCTAAAACAATTTCTGCCTTGGGCTACGATGGCTTGCCTGTTGTTCGTTTCCGGTATTTGGATTTTCTTTCAACCAATGCAAATGCGGGGGATGATGCATTGAAAGTGAAACGCGGTTTACTTCTGTTGCTCTTGCCCGCCATTCTGGGCGCCGACGGCGGCAAGGTGTTATTTCAGCGCAAGGCCGGCGCATTCGATATCACGCTGTTCGCGACTGAGTCTCCAGTGCGCGTGGGCCGGTCTGACCTCAGTGTCATGATTCAAGACAGCGCGACTAAGAATCCGATTTTAGATGCCGAGGTGAGCATCCACTTGTTCCGGCGCGAGACCGCGACGATTACTGAGATCAGTGCGCCCGCGCGCCACGATCAAGCAACCAATAAACTGCTCTATGCTGCCGAGCTAAATGTGAGTGAACCCGGTAACTATAGAGCGGAAATCAGTGTTCAGACGAAGACGGAAAGCGCTTTAGTGACCGGCGATGTGGAAGTGGCCCCGCCCGAACCTCCGCTGGTGGCGCACTGGCCGTACTTTGCGTTGCCCTTGGTGTTTATCTTGCTTTTTGTACTTAACCAGCGGCTAAAGCAGAGACGGCGCGCCGCGAATCGGCAATCACAGCCATAGCCGCATTGCGCCCATTCATTGCGATGACACTTCCACCGGGGTGCGTTGCCGCGCCGCACAGATAAACGCCGGGCATGGGAGTGCGGCAGCTCAATCGATTGCTCCACATGTACTGCGGCAAGCACTCGCCCTGGAAAATGTGCCCGCCCGTGAGACCCACGCGCTCTTCTACATCGGGCGGCCCTAGGGCTTCGCATTCGATGATAGCTTCCGGAATGTTGCTGCAGTATCTTTGGATGGCTTCAATGGCAAGTTGCTTGGCTTTTTCGCGATGCTCGTTCCAATCTCCTTGAAGAAATTGATAGGGAACGTATTGCGCAAACACGCTCATGGTGTGCGTGCCCGCCGGGGCGACACTCGAATCGTGCACACTTTGAAAATAGAGTTCGGTCCACAGACGCGCGGGCAACTTGCCGGCTCGCGCTGCTTTATAACCATCTTTCCATTCCTGCTGAGTTAGCGGAGTGTTGATCTGGCCGTAGTGATGCGGCTCAAGCGTGCCCGGCCGAGCGCGGAAGTTTGGCAATTCCTTTAGCCACACATTCATCTTCAAAGTGCAACCGCGCATTGGTATGCCCGCGACCTTCCCCCGCCAGGCGGGTTCCGCATGGTCACCCATCAAGCGCAAGGCGGTGCGAGGATCCGCATTCACGATCACAGTGTTTGAGTGGAATCTCTCCCCACTTTCGAGTTGAACGCCCTCGTTAGGAAAAATATTCGCAACCGGCACTCCGCTGGCGATCACAGCGCCGGAGCGTAGAGCCGCTTCGGCCAAGTAGAAAGACACCATTCCCATGCCGCCCTTGACATAGCCCCAGACACCCGCCATTCCGCCCAAGCGCCCTGACGAGTGATGGAATCGAATGCCGGCGGTTCCCGGATCGAACGGACTCGCGTTGGTTCCAATCACGCCTTGGCCTAGATAGCCTGCCAGCAATCGTTCGTCGGAGAGAAAGCGCTCCATCATCTCCGCCATCGACCATTCGAAAAGCATTTGATAGGCTTCCCTATCTTTGCCCAGCCGTTTTTCGATTTGCTCCGGGGTGGGAGGGTCGCCGATCCAGACGTCATATTCGTTATCGGGCCGCAGTCGGTCGCGCGTACGCTGAATCAAATCACAGTAAGCGCGCCAGCCGGACAAATCTTTTGGCGCGATGCGGGCAATCTCAGCTTCACACTTCTCATCGTCTTCATACAACTGAACACTGGAGCCGTCTTCAAAAGGAATAAACAGGCCATTCACGGCCGGCGTCCAAGAAAAGCCAATCTCCGTCAAACCCAACTCTTCGACTACCAGGGGATGAAGCAAGCCCGCCAAGTAAGCACAGGGCGAAACGCGCACGCCGGGCCAGGGCTCTTCAATCGTGCAGGCGCCACCGATGCGTTCGCGGCTTTCGAGCACCAACACTCGCTTCCCGGCGCGTGCTAAGTAGGCCGCGCAGGTCAAGCCGTTGTGGCCGGCACCCACTAAGATCGCGTCCCAACGCTTGGCTGCGAGTTCTTTCAACGGTGCGGGCAAACCCATCCGCCCATCGCGTTCTATGGCAGAGATCGGCATATCGTCCTCATAAGATATCGCGAATCGGCGGTTTTGCCTATAGCCCAGCCCAAAGCAACTGGATGTTACGCTGAAATTTCCCATGCAACTAGAGAAAGTGTACGAGCCGCAGCGCTTCGAACCGCACTGGGCTCAATGGTGGATTGAGTCCGGCATTTACCGCGCCGACGCGAAAAAAGCCTTGCAAGGCAAGATGTTTTCGATCGTCATTCCTCCTCCGAATGTCACCGGGTCGCTGCATATTGGCCACATGTTTGAACACACCATGATGGATGTGGCCGTGCGCTGGCACCGCATGCTTGGGGAAGAAACGCTTTGGCTGCCTGGTACCGATCACGCCGGCATTTCGACCCAAATGGTGGTGGAACGCCAGCTCAAGAGTGAAGGGCTCACGCGCCGCGGTTTGGGCCGCGAAGCCTTCGAAAAACGTGTTTGGCAGTGGAAAGAACAGTATGGCGGGTTGATCAATCAGCAAATTCGCAGGGAAGGTGCGAGTGTGGATTGGTCGCGCGAACGTTTTACGCTAGACGCCGGTCTTTCGCGCGCGGTGCGTGAGAATTTTGTCCATCTCTGGAACAAGGGACTCATGTACCGCGGTGAGTACATGGTGAACTGGTGCCCGAGTTGCCAAACGGCCATCTCCGATCTGGAAACCATTCACGAAGCGGTGGATGGGAATCTCTGGTACATCCGTTACCAAGTGACGGACAGCAGTGAATCGCTAACAGTTGCCACCACTCGTCCGGAAACGATGCTGGGCGACACCGCTCTGGTGGTTCATCCAGATGACAAACGCTACCAGCACTTGATCGGCAAGACGGCGATTCTGCCGTTGATGAATCGCGAGATCCCGATTCTGGCTGACACCATGGTGGACCCGAAGTTTGGCACCGGGGTTGTGAAGGTGACGCCTGCGCATGACCCGCACGATTTTGAAGCGGGGAAGCGCCTCAAACTGCCGTCCATTAAAGTGATTGGCGAAGACGCGCGCATGACTGCCGCTGCCGGCCGCTTTGGCGGGCTCAAGCGGGAAGAAGCGCGTAAGCAAATTTTGGAAGCGCTGGAGCAATCGGGCGAATTGACGAAGACCGAAAAATATACGGTCAACATCAGCAAGTGTGAACGCTCGAAAACGGTGATCGAGCCGCTTGTTTCCACCCAGTGGTTTGTTCACATGAAACCGCTGGCGGAAAAAGCGATGGAGGCGGTTCGTAGCGGCCGCATCCGGTTTGTGCCGGACGACCGCGAGGTGCTGTTCTTCCAGTGGATGGAGAATATTCGCGATTGGTGCATCTCACGGCAGCTGTGGTGGGGCCATCGCATTCCGGCGTGGTACTGCAAGAAGTGTGGCGAAATGATTGTCGCGCTTGAGGTGCCGGCTCATTGCCCGAAATGCGGCTCTACCGAACTGGAGCAGGATCCCGATGTTCTCGACACCTGGTTCAGTTCCGGTCTCTGGCCTTTCTCCACGCTGGGTTGGCCCGATCAGACCGAAGACCTGAAAGCTTTCTATCCCACGTCGCTCATGATCACGGGCTTCGACATCCTGTTTTTCTGGGTGTCGCGCATGATCATGCTGGGTATCGAACTCACGGGCGACGTACCGTTCCGCGAAGTGCACATTCACGGTTTGGTTCGCGATGCGGATAAACAGAAAATGTCCAAAACCAAGGGCAACGTGGTTGACCCTTTGTTGATTATGGACAAATACGGCACAGATGCGGTTCGCATTGCGCTGCTGCTTTCGGCCGCAGCCGGAAACGACATCGCTCTGAAAGACGATCGCATGGATTCCGGCCGCGCTTTTGCCAACAAGCTTTGGAATGCTTCGCGCCTGTTGTTCATGAACATGGAGCGTTCCGGCATCACCGCCTGGAAGCCGGACGCGAGTGCGCCGCTTTCGTCAGCGATCGAAGATGTTTGGATTCTGGAACGCCTGGCGCACGCGAATGAGACGGTGAACCGCGCTCTGGAATTGCATCGCTATCATGAAGCCGCGCAGACGCTTTGGGATTTCATTTGGCGCGAATTCTGCGATTGGTACTTGGAGGTAAAGAAACTTCGTTTTCGCGAGAATTCCGGAATTGACGTTCACTGGCAAACGGCTCTCACCGTTTATGAAGCGGCCCTGCGTTTACTGCATCCTTTAATGCCGTTTGTCACGGAAGAACTTTGGCAGCGGCTGGTTCGTCCCGCGGAATCGAATTTGCCGAAATCGATTTCGCTGGCACAATATCCGTTTGTGACTCATCCGAGCAACGCTCAAAAGCCGCTTAAAGCCTTTGAGCTGTTGCAAGAGGTTGTGACGGCGGCTCGCGAACTGCGCGCGGATAATAAACTTGACCCGAAAGCGACCATAGACGCGACTCTTTATCTGCAAGCGGATTTGTTCGAGACGGCGGATTTAGCGGCTATTGGCTCGCTCGCTAAGCTCAACCTGTTGCAGCAATCCGGCAAATTGGGCGAGCACAAAGGCCTGATTCGTTCTACTCCCGAGTTCGATCTTCAATTGCATGCGGAACCGGCAGTGGCCGCTGCTCAGCAGGGTGGTTCCGCTGGTGCGGATGCGCGGGTTCGCATTCAAAAAGAGATTGAGTCTCTCGAACGCCTTATCGCGAATTCAGATCGCCAGCTCACCGATGAAACGTTCTTGAGCAAAGCGCCGGAAAAGGTGGTGGGCACGTTGCGCGCCAAACTAAGCGATTATCGGGAACAGTTAGCCAAGAACAACAATCTGCTGGCGAACTTGGGCAGCTAGCGCCATGTTCGATGTAAATCATCCTGAGATTCGCGAGGCGATCGCGCGCGCACTGGCGGAAGATATCGGGTCGGGCGACGTCACATCGGCGTTGACCGTCGCCGCTGATCGAAGCGCTCGCGGTAGTTTTCTTGCCAAGCAATCGCTGGTTCTGGCCGGGATTGAGTTATTGCCGCTGATCTATCCGGCTTCTGTGCAGGTCGAGACTATGAGCGAAAGCGGCGCGCGGTTGGAGAAGGGAAGTGTCTTTGCGAAAGTGGCCGGTCCGGCCCGCGTGCTGCTTGAGTGCGAACGCGTCGCACTCAATTTCATGCAACGATTGAGCGGCATTGCCACGCTCGCGGCGAAATATGTTGCGGAGGTGGCGGGAACCAAGGTGAAAGTTCTAGATACCCGCAAAACTACGCCGGGCCTTCGCCGCTTGGAGAAAATGGCGGCCGCGGCGGGTGGTGTGACGAATCACCGGCTGGGCCTGTTTGATGGCGTACTGATCAAGAACAATCACATTACAGCCGCAGGTGGTGTTCGTCCAGCACTCGAAAAGACACGCTCGTTCCAAGGGCCTGTGGAAATTGAAGTTCGTACACAGGCGGAGTTGGAGGAAGCTCTCGCCTGCGGTGCGAAACATTTGTTACTCGATAACCTCACTCCTGCTCAGGCGGCTGAATGGATTCGTTTCATTGCCGGACGGGCTACCAGCGAGCTTTCCGGCAATATCAATCTCTCCAACATCGGCGAATACGCCCAAGCGGGCCCGGATTTTATCTCCTGCGGCGCGATTACTCACTCCGCCACTGCCGTTGACATCAGCTTCCGTCTTGAACTCGAAGGAGGCGCGGATGGACATTGATGCTGTTCGTAAGGGCCGCCCAGCAAACGAAGTTTATTACTTCCCGACTATCGGTTCCACGATGACCGAAGCCGCCAAGCTTGCCGAAGCCGGTTCGCCTCACGGTACCGCGGTCATTGCCGATGAGCAGACGGCAGGCTTTGGCCGTCTCGGGCGCGCGTGGGTTTCACCGGCCGCGAGCGGCATCTACGCTTCCATACTGCTGCGTTTGAAACTCGACCCCGCTAGCTCGCCCATCGCCAGCCTCCTGGTCGGTCTCGCCACCGCCGATGCGATTCAGAAGACCACCAACCTGCTGTGTGACCTCCGCTGGCCTAACGATGTCTTGATCGGCGAACGGAAAGTCGCGGGCATTCTCACGCAGTTGATCGATGACTGCATCATCGCCGGCATCGGTATTAACGTCAATCAACTCTCTTTTCCAGCCGACCTGCGCACGCCTGCCACCTCATTGCGTATCGAATCCAATGGCCGCGAACAGGCCCGTGAACCCCTGCTGATTCAGCTTCTTGAATCGCTTGAACATTATTGCCAGAAATTGTGGGATGAAGGCGTCAAGAGCATTGTGCGTGATTTTTCCGCCGCTTCCAGCTACGCGCGTCACCGCAGGATTGTCATCGAAGAAACTGGCTCGCGCGGTGTCACCACCGGTCTTGATGAACACGGCTTCCTGATGGTTCGTTATGACAATGGCCTGACGCAGCGTTTGGCGGCTGGCGGCGTTCGTCCCGAGAAGTAATTCAGCATGACCGCCCCCGACGCCAATTGGCCGAGCAACTATTTCAACTATTTCACCGAGATTGAAGAGCATTTTCAGCGCGCCCGGGGCACCGGTCTGTTCCTGCTTTCGCCGCTCGATTGGGCGCTGATTGAAAGTTGGAAGAGCGCGGGTGTTCCTCTTCCGGCGGTCTTACAAGGCATCGACGATTCTTTTGAAAAATGGCGCAGCCGTAAAATCAAGCGGCGCAACGTTAACTCGCTCGCCTATTGCACGCAAGCCGTTATCGAAGCGGCCGGACGCACTGCTGGTTCCGAGCGTGCGCAGAGGCAGGTGGAAGCGCCGTTTAGCGTGGAAGATTTACGCGCTCATCTTCACAAAGCGGTTGCGGCCTTACGCGCCAATCCTACAGCGGCATTGCACGAAGTCGCAACTACTCTCGAATCTCTTTCGACCGACGCCGAGCAACAAATGCAGGAGCTCGAAGATCTCGAGCGCCGCCTCACCGCCATGGAAGACAAAATCGTTGCGATCCTCCGTGCGACGCAAACGGAAGAGGATCTGTACGCCATCCGCGCATCGCTCGACCGCGAACTCGCTCCCTACCGCGGCAAGATGACTGCCGAACAACTCTCCATGCTGGAGCGGCGCTATCTGGATTCGGCAATACTCGAACGCGGCAAAATCTCGCGTCTCAGCCTTTTCTACTTGCACTAAATCAATTTTGATAGCCTTGGCGAGGATGGCCGAAATCAACCTCAAGCCGCGCGCCTTGCATTGGGTTGCATTGTTCCTTCTGGTCAGCTCCGTCTGCATCAACTATGCCGACCGCGGCAACCTTGGAGTGGCTGCGACTCACATTCAGAGGGATTTGCATCTCACTGCGTACAGCCTCGGTATGCTGATGTCGGCTTTCTCGATCACCTATGCGCTCGCGCAGCTCTTGTGCGCCAAACTTATTGATCGTTGGAACGTCAACTGGCTGTTTGCCCTCGCATTTTTGTTATGGTCCGGCGCCACCGCCGTCACTGGTTTGGCGAGTCTGTTCTGGCAGCTATTTATTCTGCGCCTGCTGCTGGGCGTGAGTGAATCCCTGGCTTATCCCGCCTATTCGAAAATGATGGTGGTTACGTTCCCGGAAAGCCTCCGCGGCACGGCCAACGGCCTGATTGATGCCGGTTCGAAACTCGGCCCCGCCTTGGGCGCATTCATTGGCATCTTGATTCTTTCGAAATACGATTGGCGCGCCATGTTTCTCCTCATTGGCGGCTGCAGTCTGGTCTGGCTGATTCCCTGGTGCATGATCGCCGGGCGCTTGCCGCACAAAATCGTAGCGGCTGAATCGAAAAAAGTTGTCGAAGCCATGAGCTATCGCACACTCATGAAGTCGCGGGTTTTTTGGGGTACAGCCATCGGTCTGTTCGGCGGCAATTATGCCTGGTACTTCACGCTGAACTGGCTACCGGCCTATCTGGAAAAAGAACGCCACTATTCCGGCGCACATCTGCGCAACGTCACCACCATCTGTTTTGTCGCGGTTGCTATTGCCTCCGGCACGTTTGGTTTTGTGGCGGATTATTTTATTCGCAAAGGCTTCCCCGCCGGCAAAGTGCGCCAGCTGAGCATGTGCATCGGGCTCTTCTTCTGTTGTCCGCTCATGTTTGCCGCCGCCAAGGCGCCTACTGAGCTATCCTCCACCACGCTCCTGATCCTGATGTTTGTCGCCATGGGAGGCTGGTCTTCGAATCATTGGGCGCTGTCTCAGACGCTCGCCGGGCCAGCCACTGCGGGCAAATGGACGGGTTTGCAGAACTGCATCGGCAACTTCGCCGGCGTTTTTGCTCCGTCCATTAGCGGTTACGCGCTCGATAAGACTCACAGTTTCTTTCCCGCCTTTGCCATCGCGGCTGCCTTTTTGCTCATGGCTGTGTTGAGCTATTGGTTCGTCGTTGGCGAACCGCACCAAGTCTTTCATTTGGATGAGACTCAACCTGAAACCATTGCTGCCGGCCATTAGCCATTCTGTTTTCGTGCCACTACGGATATTCGGAACGCGGGGCGGTGTAGCCGGATTTCCGCATGCGCCAAGCCCGCTTCGTTCGCCATCTCGCGCAGCTCCGATTGCCGGAATGCCGAGCGAATGGAGTGCATGCCGTCGTGCATCGTAATGTACGTCCAGCCAAAAATCGGCCTTGTTAAAGGAAAAAACAAGAACGGCAAAATATTTCGCTCTAAATCGGAAACTAAGAATGCTTTTCGCGACACCCGGTAAAAGCTCGCCATCAATTCGCTGATGGCAGCGGCTTCAAAGTGATGCAGAAACAAAGAGCAATACACATAATCGAAGCTGTTTTCGCGAATCGGCAGCTGAAACGCATCCGCTAGTAATTTCGGCTCCGGCGCATCTGCCAGATTCACGCTACTCAGATCTAAACTCGTCACTTTTGCCTTCGGGTACCACTCGCGCACCATCTTTGCCGTATCGCCTGATGCAGAGCCTACATCCAGCAGCGTAAATGCTTCATTGCCATCCACCGCCCGGCGCAAAATATTCCGCAAAACGCTGTGGCCGCCAAAGCGTTGGTTTAAACGCACGATTTGCGCCAGATTCGCGCGCGCTTCTTCGAGCGGCGCGTGCTCCAACAATTCAGGCCGAATCTTTCGTTTCGATAGCAACTTTCCTCCCGACTTGCGCCAGACTGGTACAAAAATGATACATAGAGTGCATGACAAATCGCTCTGCTCTCTCACGCCGCGGACTTTTGAAAGCCGCGTCCGCCTACGCCGCCGCCGGATCTGTGGCTCAATCCCAACAACCACAACAGCCGTCCGACACCGGTCCCCGCACTTCGACTGTGGAAGATCGCGAGCGCCGTATGCAATGGTGGCACGAAGCGCGCTTCGGCATGTTCATCCACTTCGGTCTCTATAGCGTGCTGGGCCGGCATGAATGGGCGATGGAAGAAGAAGGTATTCCTGTCGCCGAGTACGAAAAACTCGCCAAGCAATTCAACCCTAAACCGCACGCCGCGCGCGCCTGGGCCAAACTCGCCAAATCGGCCGGCATGAAATACATGGTCATGACCACCAAGCACCACGAAGGGTTCTGCCACTTCAACACCAAGCTGACTGATTACTGCGCCCCGAAACAAGCTGCCGGCCGCGATCTCGTCGCTGAATACATTGAGGCGGCGCAAGCCGAGGGTCTGCGCCACGGTTTCTACTACTCACTCATGGACTGGCATCATCCTGACGGCGCTCGTTGCAAGACGGACGAAGCCGCCCGCCGGCGCTTCGTTGATTACATCCACGGCCAAGTCAACGAACTCTGCAGCAACTACGGCAAAGTGGATATTCTCTGGTACGACGTCAATTGGCCTTTGACGGCGGAAGGCTGGGAATCCGAAAAAATGAACCGCATGGTGCGCCAGCTGCAGCCCGATATCATCATCAACAACCGTTCCGGCATTCCCGAAGACTTCACTACGCCTGAACAGCATATCCAAGCGTATGCAGCCCCGTGGGAGGCTTGTATGACCATGAACGACAGCTGGGGATTCAACCGCGGAGACGATAATTGGAAATCGCCTAAAACGGTAGTCCGGCAACTTCTGCAATGCACGCGCGATCAAGGCAACTACTTGTTGAATATCGGACCCCACGCCGATGGATCCATCCCCGAACAGTCGGTCGAGATCCTCACCAAGGTCGGCCAATGGACGGATACCCACGCAGATCTCATCCACCGCGCCGATAAATGCAAGGTGCATAGCTCCGAGATCGGGCAATTCACGCGCCAGGGCAACACAGTTTTCGTGCACGTATACTTCTGGCCGGGGGAAGCTGTCTCCGTAGGAGGCCTGCAACAGAAAGTCCTGTCTGCGAAAATGTACCCGAGTGGGAAAACGCTCAAATTCGAGCAAGAGGATTTCCGCGTGCGCGTTACGGGCTTGCCCGCTGCCGCACCAGAAGCTCTGGCTTCCACCATCGCCCTTGAGTGCGACGCCGAGCCGACGCAAGACATGGGCGCTATTCGAATGAATCGCAAACGGGAGAGTGTCTAGAAATTTGGAACTGCTTGTACCCAATACCGGGTGGATTGAAGCTATTTGTGGGCCCATGTTCTCAGGCAAAAGTGAGGAACTGATTCGCCGCTTGCGCCGCGCCTTTATCGCGCGCAAGCGGGTTCAGGTTTTCAAGCCGGCCATTGACGATCGCTATTCCGATTCTGAGATCGTCACTCACGCCGCTGTCCGCATGCCCTCCGAACCGGTCAACACCGCCGCCGACATTCTGGCCAAGCTGGATTGGCGGACCCAAGTGATTGGGATCGATGAATCGAATTTTTTCGGGCGGAACTGGTCGCGGTCGCCAATCAACTCGCCGATGGGGGTAAACAGGTCATCATTGCCGGCTTGGATACCGATTTTATGGGCCGTCCGTTTGTGCCTATGCCAGATCTACTAGCTGTAGCCGAATCGATCACCAAAACCTTGGCCGTCTGTATGCAATGCGGCGCGCCCGCCAAACACACGCAACGGCTGAAAGGATCGAACGATCTGATACAAGTCGGCGCTGAAGGAGCCTATGAGGCCCGTTGCCGGCGTTGTTTTGAGCCAGGAGTACCAAAACAGGAAGTTTTGAACTTCGCTTTCGGAACCCTAGAGGCCTCCGCGGAATCAAAAAAATAGCGCATTGTCGCCGACTTCACATTGCAAGTGCGGGCCGCGCGTCCAAGCTGGGCTTTTATAAGCCTATATAATGTTTAAATTGGTTTAGACCACAAATCCTCAAGGGAAAAGATAAAACATGGGAAGTCCACAACAGCCGACATACATCATTCCGCCGCCATCGGGTCCGAACTGGAAAACGCCGCTCCTCATTGGTGCTCTTGTATTGCTGGGGGCCTCCAGTATCTTCCAGTTCGTTCAATTGGAAAATATGCGCAGCGAGTCCCGCGCCGAAATGACCAAGTTGACCAATGATGTAAACGGGGCCATTGACCGCATGAAGCTCGATTCGAACGAACAGGTTCAGAATGCGCGCCGCAGTGTGGAAAACTTGCAAGGGCTGCTGCATCAGCAACAACTGCAAGCCAGCCAAGCGGTGGGTCAAGCGAAAGTCGATGCGCAACGGCGGGTCGAAGCCCTGAAGGAACAAGTGGCTGATGAGCAAAAGAAACAGGCAGATGCGATTACGCAGGTAAAGGCCACCACCGACACCAACACCACTCAGCTCGCCTCAGTCACCACCGATGTGGGCTCCGTCAAGACCGATCTTGGCACCACCAAGAGCCAGTTGGAAGAAACCATCGCTGGTTTGAAGCGCGCTACCGGCGAACTCGACAGCCATTCAAGCCTGATCGCCACAAACGGCTCCGAATTGAAAGCTCTGCGCGAGTTAGGCGAGCGCAATTACTCGGAATTCACCATCAACAAAAGCAAGAAATTCACCCGGGTGGGCGACATTATGGTCGAGCTGAAGAAGACCGATCCGAAGCATAATCGCTTCACCATTGAGATAACGGCCGACGACAAAACCGTCGAAAAGAAAGATCGCACCATCAACGAACCCATTCAGTTCCTCACCTCCAAAGCCCGTCAGCCCTACGAACTTGTCGTTAACTCAGTTGGCAAAGACACCATCACTGGTTACTTGGCTGTTCCGAAAGTGCTGAGCGGCCGTGGCGGAGCCTAAAGAAAGTTTTTAGAAACAACTATGCGTTACCCAGAGCATTTCATTACCTCCATGCGTCAGGACTTGACGCAGTACGGCGTCGAAGAAGCCAAGACGGCGGACGATGTCAACCGGCTGTTGTCACCCGGCAGCGGCTCAGTTTTGATGATCACAAATTCGGTGTGCGGCTGTGCGGCCGGCAAGGCTCGTCCAGCGATTGGGCTCGCGCTCAATCACCCAAACCGGCCTGATAAAGCGGCCACGGTTTTCGCGGGCGCCGACATTGAGGCAGTCGCGCGGGTGCGCGAACTGTTGCCGGATGTTCCGCCGTCTTCGCCGTCTATGGCGATTTTCCGCGATGGCAAACCGGTGTTCGCTTTGCACCGCTTCCAAATCGAAAGCTCCGACGCCGGCACGATCGCCAAAATGCTGACTGAAGCCTTCGATCAATATTGCGTAACCGCCAAGAAGTAAACATCAAGTCAACGCAAAGCGCTCTCGCGAAATCGAGGGCGCTTTGCGTTGTCTAACGAGGCGCTTTCAAACCGAACTTCTGCGCTACTTCTCTCTGATAACGGCTCATTCGGAGCTCGTGACCACCTTCCAACACCACCAGGTGGTATCCATGAAACCAGCGATGTATTTCTTTCACGTATTGAAGATTTATGATCGTTGAGCGGTGAATACGCGCAAATTCTTCGGGATTGAGTTTGCTTTCCAGGCTTGTCAAAGTCTCGCGAACCTCATGACAGTGCGTTTTTGTATGGATTCGCGCGTGGTTGCCTTGTGATTCGATCCACTGAATCTCTCGCGTCTTCACGAACACAACTCGCCCGCCGTCAGCAATCGGAATACGCTCGGCGTAATCTCGCGTTCCCGTGAGCTTGCGCATCGTTTCGAGCAGATCTTCAATCCGTTTGCTGTTCGATGGTTCTCCGAGTTTCGAGCGGACGCGCTGCAAGGTTTGGTCGAAGCGAACTTTGCTGAACGGCTTCAGCAAATAGTCAATCGCGCCGCTATCGAACGCGGCGAGCGCATAGCGGTCATAGGCAGTGGCGAAAACCGTCACCGGCATGCGTTCGGCTCCAATTTGCCGAATCACGCCAAAGCCATCGACTTCCGGCATCTGGACGTCCAGAAAAATCATATCCGGCTTATGTTTGACAATCGCGGTTACGGCTTCCATCCCATTGCCGCACTCTTCCAAGACCTCGATGTCGCTATGGTCACGCAGAAATCGGCGAATGCTTCGCCGCGCTAACGGTTCGTCGTCGACGACAAGGGCTTTCAGGCTCATTGGAAAAGCTCCACCGCGACCGGCTGCGCTTGGGGCGCTAGAAATCGCATCGGGAAAGAGAGCGAGACCAAGACCCCTTCCGGTTCGAGATTGTTCATCTCAAATGTTTGCCCCACTCCGTAAAAGACTTCCAGCCGCGACATTACATTAGCCAATCCAACGCCCCGCCTGGCGGCCTTTTCCAGCGAATCTCCGAAACAGCCTACGTGATTCTCGATTTCCACGCGCACACGACCGTCCGCCTGCCGGGCGCGTACCGTTACAACGTCACTTTCCTTGTGAACCTCGACTCCATGTCGAACCGCATTCTCCAGCAGCGGTTGTAACAATAAGCCCGGTATGGCGCAGTTCTCCGCCTGGTCTTCAATTGCGAAATCAATTCGCAGCCGGCTCCCGAAGCGGCGTTGTTGAATCGCGGCATAATACCGCAAGAATTCAATCTCATTGCGCAGCGGAATCTCATGGCGGTCGAAAGCGCGCAGTGAAATGCGCAGCAATTCGCCAAGCGAAAGCAGCACTTCCTCAGCGCCTTGCGGGTCTTCATAGATTAGGGTTGTTGCGGCCTGCAGCGTATTAAACAGGAAATGTGGCTTCAATTGTCCGCGCAAAGCAATGAGTTGCGCCTCTCGCAACTGCGCCTCGAGTTGGGCCGAGCGCAATTCGCGCTTGCGCGCTTCATCGTAAATCTGGTATGTCTGCAGCAGACCCAGCAAACCCCAATAGATGACTAAACTAATTTGTGTGTGGTGCCGGAAGCAGTGACGCAACGCAGCCGATAGTGGCCAATTCCACGTCCCGAACAGCCAATAAAAAAGAGTTTCGACAAACACTCCAAGGCCGGTTAGAAACAGACTGACGGCCAAATGCAGCGGTACCGTTCGGCGCCAATTGCGCGCATCGATTCTCCAGCGACGCCCAGCCCACAAAACTGCCGGCATCAATACCCCACAATAGTACGCGCAACTGAAAAGGTAATAAGTCACGCGTTCAGCCTGCCCGCGCGCTGCATCGTACCAATACCACTGGCTCGCGGCAATCGCCACTGCCATTGCCCAAATGCCTGCCGTTAACCTGGGCCGCTTAGCCACAGTCCAAATGTAATCCAAAAAAACTCAAACTGCCAAATTCGTCGGATTGATTGCCATCCATCACGCGCCGCCTACGATTCACCCCAGGATCGTTGCCTCCCACTCCTTCCGGGTGCATTCTATTTCCAGGTTTATGAACTCGTTTCGATTAGCCATCAACGGAGTACAGCACGACATCGAGGCTCATCCAGATACGCCGCTTCTCTGGGTGCTGCGCGATTCACTGAACCTTACCGGCACGAAGTATGGCTGCGGTCTGGGCTTGTGTGGCGCCTGCACCGTCCACCTGGATGGACAAGCTGCCAGATCTTGCCAAACGCCCGTTCAGTCAGTCGGCTCACGCAAAGTGACCACTATTGAAGGCCTGTCTACAGACGGCGGCCATCGCGTCCAGCGCGCGTGGATCGCGGAACAAGTTCCGCAGTGCGGCTACTGCCAAAGTGGTCAGATCATGCAAGCTGCCGCCTTGCTTGACGCCAAACGGCAGCCAACGGCCGAACAAATTGACCAGACCATGTCGGGAAACATTTGCCGCTGCGCGACCTATCAGCGGATTCGGCGCGCCATCGAACGCGCCGCTCAGGAGAAAGCATGAACGCGACCCGCCGAGACGCAGTGAAGGCGGCCACCGCTCTTGTCCTCGGTTTCTATCTGCCCGAGCGCGGCCGCGCCGAACAGAACGTCGGCGTCTTGAATGCCTGGATTAAAGTAAGCCCTGACAACCAGGTCACGCTTTTCACGGAAACCCCCGAAATGGGCCAAGGCACGCGCACCGCGAACGCGATGATGCTTGCCGAAGAGCTGGAAATCGATTGGGTTGATATCCGCGTGGAGCAAGCGCCCACGCTTCCCGCTGTTTACAAGCACCTGACCACCGGTGGCAGCGGCGGTACCGAATCGACGTGGCTGCCTTTGCGTCGAGCAGGCGCGCAAGCGCGCGAATTGCTGATAGCTTCTGCAGCTTTGACCTGGAATTGCCCGCGTGAGGAGTGCCGCGCTCAAAGTGGCCGCATCATTCATATCCCCACGGAGCGCAAGTTCACTTATGGCGCGCTGGCCGCTCAAGCTACTCAACTCCCGGTCCCAGCGCTTGATAAAGTTGCGCTCAAGAATCCGAAGGATTTTAGACTCATCGGTAAGCCCCTGCCGCGCGTCGATGTTCCCGCCAAAGTGAATGGAAGCGCAACCTTTGGCCTGGACGTTCGTGTTCCGGGAATGCTGTTTGCGGTAATCGCACGCTGTCCCTACTTCGGCGGCACGCTCAAAACCTTTGACGGGTCCGACGCCAAGGCGACGCCGGGAGTGAAAGCAGTATTCGCCGTCTGCCCATCGCGAAAGTTACTTGACCGCCGCGCTGCTTTACTCGACCGGCTGCGCATTCCCTTTGCCGAAACTGTACAGTCCGCGAGCTTCAATATACGCTCGCACCGCTTCCGGCAACTCCGGCGTCTCTTGCCCCGCGGCTAGCCTAGCCCGAATGGTTGAACTGGAAACCGGTAATGCCAGTCCATCCAACCGGTGAACCCTGGCTCCCGCAGGCACGCGATATTGGCTCTCCGGCCGCGCCACCACGATGAACTCGGTTAAGCCTACTAAATCCTGCCAACCCTTCCAGGTTTCCAGTTCATCGAACGCATCGGCCCCAATCAAGAAAAACAATTTAAATTCTTTTTTCTTCATCGAGTGGCGAAACCGCCGGAGGGTGTCCACGGTGTAACTTCGCCGCTCGCCTTCCTCTAAGCGAGACGCCTCGAAGACAGGGTACGGTTCACAGGCAATCTCCACCATGCGAAGGCGGTCTGCATAAGGCGCCAGGCCCGCCTTCTCTTTATGCGGCGGATTTCCCGCCGGCACAAACAAAACCCGGGTTAACGAAAAACGCTTGGCTGCTTCGTCGGCAATGCGCAGATGCGCCAAGTGAATCGGGTCAAACGTTCCTCCGAAACAGCAAATTCGCTCAGTCGGCATGTTTGCGGTAGACGTCGCTCTCTGGGCTCGGTTCGCTGTTCAGTTGTGATTCCGCCGCTTGGCTGGCCAATTCGTCACAGCGGTTGTTGTCTTCGTGGTCGGCATGCCCTTTCGTCCAGGTCCACTCCACTTTATGCGCATTTACCAATTCATCCAGCATCACCCAAAGATCTTTGTTGGTGACGGGCTTCTTGGCAGCGGTTTTCCAGCCGTTTCGCTTCCAGCCGGTGATCCAGCGCGTCATGCCGTTGCGTAAATATTCCGAATCGGTAATGATCTCAACCGAGCAGGTTTCCTTCAGCCGCTTCATCCCTTCAATCGCACCCGCCAATTCCATCCGGTTATTCGTAGTGAACGGGCTTGAGCCGTAGATTTCGCGCTTGAACTCGCCGAAACGCAAAATGCAGGCCCAACCGCCCTTGCCCGGATTGCCTTTGCAGGCCCCGTCTGTGATCAGCCGCACGTGTTTCAAGCCGCCGTGTCCGCTAACTCAACGCTGAAAAACGCATCGACTTTTTCGAGAATCCCGGCCACATTTTGCGCGCGGTAAATCTCCGTCCGCAAGCGCGCTCCGTTGCGCACGCCGTGAGTAAAGTAGGTGGCAAACTGCTTCATCTTCCCGATTGCATCGCTTTCGCCGTGCTCCTCAAGCATGAGATAGTAACCCTTCATGAGTTCATAGCGTTCGCGGTCTGGCGGCACCGTATAGCTGCCGGTACGCAGATATTCGTCGATCTGCCGGAAAATCCATGGATTGTGCGAAGCCGCCCGCCCCACCATCACCGCATCGCAGCCCGTCTCTTTCTGCATACGCACCGCGTCTTCCGGCGTCAAAACATCTCCATTGCCGATCACCGGAATCTTCACCGCCGCTTTCACTTCCGCAATCCGTGTCCAATCGGCATGTCCGCTATAGCCCTGTTCGCGGGTACGCGGATGCAGCGCAATCGCCGCCAAGCCGCAATCCTCCGCAAGCTTCGCCATCCTCACTGCCACTAGTTCCTGGTCGTTCCAACCAGCGCGAAACTTACAAGTCAAGGGAATCGAAATCGCCGCCTTTACTTTGCGGAGAATTGTTTCCACCAGCGGCAAGTCCCGCAACAAGCCCGATCCGCCATTACACTTCACCACTTTGTTGACCGGGCATCCGAAGTTGATGTCGACAATATCGAATCCGCGTTCTTCACACACTTTCGCCGCGTCTGCCATCACGTCCGGATCGGAGCCAAAGAGCTGGCAGGTAATCGGATGCTCTTCCGGTTCGAAATAAAGATACCGGAAATTTCGATTTTTCTTCTTTGCCGTCCTTGTGCTCACCACGCCGTGCGAACTGGTGAATTCCGTCATCAGCAACCCGCAGCCGCCCTGGTTGCGAATCAGCCGCCGGAAAATGGTGTCGGTCACGCCTGCCATTGGCGCTAGGACCGTCGCCGGCCGGATCGCGACGGGCCCAATGCCAAGGCTGGCCGGAAAATCAAAGAGATATGGTGATTGGTTCAGACAACTACATTTTAACCGTCCGCCCCGCTTAGCCCCCGAATGAGCGGATTTTAACCCTCTAGCAAGAAACGCAGCTAGCCAGAAATACGTTGTAATGGACAGTAGGGATCAAAGCATGAATCCGCCCAATCCAGCAAAATTTGGAATCGCCTTTGCTTCGGGCCTGGTCGTCGCCTTGGCAGGCGTTACGTTGTATGTAAAAACGACCGGCCTGCGCGTACAACCGGCCCCAGCCGCCCCTGTGGTCGCCGTCCAACAAAGCAAGCCGCCGGAAACACTTACGCCCCCCAAGGCTGAAGACGCCCAGCCGACTGCTCCGCCCGTAGCTGACGCATCTTCAGTCAGCGCGCCCGCCGCACCGGTTCCTTCTCACAAGCAACCCGTTGCTGCGGTGCGAAGTTCTGCCCTTCACACCGCTAAAGTACATGCCGTTCGGGTACGTGCCGTACGAGGTGGCGCGGACTCCCCAGAGGCGTCACAGGTCGCTCAAGTTAGACCCGCTCCCGATCCTCAGCCAGTGCCTGCGAACGGGCCTATGCGCAGCGTGAGCGAAGATCAGCCACTACCACCAGCGCCCACTGAAACTGCTGCTCCGCCTCCCGCCGCTCCCGCACCGGTCCCTACGCCGCAGCCGCACGTCGTCACTCTACAAGCGGGCACCAACCTCACCGTGCGGCTGGGCGAAACTCTCTCCACCGATCACAATTACAGCGGCGATACCTTTCGCGCCAGTCTGGACCGGCCCGTTATCCTGGACGGGTTCATCATAGCCGAAAAGGGCTCAAAGGTTCTGGGCAAAATCGTCGGGTTGGATAAGTCTGGCAAGTTTGCTGGAACCTCCAGCCTGCAACTCGCCCTCACCGAAATCAACACTACCGACGGACAGCGCGTTCGCATCCAAACCGGCTTCCTCGACCGTAAGGGTCCGAGGTCCGACGGTGCCGAAGTCGCGAAAGTGGGTGGGGGTGCCGTTCTGGGTGCGCTCATCGGCGGATTGGCCGGAGGAGGCAAAGGCGCTGCCATCGGTGCCGGGGCCGGCGGAGTCATTGGTGCTGGCACCGTCATGGCTGGCAAAGGCCGTCCAGCCACCGTCGCCTCGGAAACCCAACTGACGTTCAAATTGTCGGCACCCACCACGATTACCGAACATCTCAACTAACGATCAAAAAAAGCCTAAGCCTTTGCGGGCCATGGGGGTATCCTGGAAGTTATCTTGTTTATTCTGGGTTTGGGACCATCCAATCGCCCATTCTTGGCTTTTCGCGAATGCTGCTGCCACACACTAGCCTGTACCCCGTTCAAGGGGCGAGTCCCGGTACCTCGCTCCACCACGCTGCCGCACTTGGCGTCGTTACTCGCGCTCTGCATCAACGCTTAACACGTTCTTTTTCTCACTGCCTGAAGTCAAAAACAGTGAAACCACTCGGATGGGGCAAGAGTCCTTCCAACTGGAGTGCGCTGTTTCGTACCAGCAGTACCGGAATCCTTCTGAATCTGCCGTCTGGCTTGTTTTGGCGTGGACTCCGCTGCCTTTTTGATCACCTGAGTTCCTACGGGATAACCGTCGTCTGTACGGGGAGCGGGGATCTAAATCTCGACGGATCGTCTGTGCGTCGACAACAGTTTCAGCTTGTGGGAATAATGTGACTAGGATGTACTTTACAAGGCTGCCATTGCCTGACGGCGATGACAGAGCCTGAGAGAGCGGAAAGCAGTTATGCCCAAGAGAATCGGGAAATACGAAATTACGTCGGAAATAGGCCGGGGCGGTTTCAGTCGCGTATATCGCGGCTTTGATCCGAACGTCAATCGCCCTGTAGCCATCAAAGTCTCTACCCGAGAGAGCGATCCCGAACACTTGAGCCGTTTTCGAAACGAAGCCTCATCGGCGGGAAACCTGCGTCACGAAAACATTGTCACGATTCACGATTACGGTGACGACGACGGCGTTCCGTATCTTGTCATGGAATTGCTCGATGGCCGCGACTTGCATCACATCATGCGGGATGGGCCCAAGATGAGCCTGCTCGAAAAGATGCAGGTGATGTCCCAAGTTGCTGAAGGTCTCCGTTGCGCCCACCTGAATGGCGTCGTTCACCGCGATATCAAGCCGGCCAACATCATGATGCTCAGCGATGGCACCGTGAAGATCCTCGATTTTGGCATTGCTCGCATGACCGGCGAAGTCAGCCGCCTTACTCAGAGCGGCTACCTGGTGGGAACTCCGCTCTATATGAGTCCGGAGCAACTGCAAGGCGCCGATGCCGACGCGCTCGGCGACGTATGGGCTTACGGCGTTCTCTACTTCGAACTGCTCACCGGCCAGCATCCGTTTCTTTCGCAAGACAACACCCGGCTCATTCGCAATATCACGATTGTTAATCCGCCTTCGGTTCACTCGCTGGTACGCGGCGTGCCGGAAGGATTGGCGCAAGTGGTTCGCCGCGCACTCGCTAAAGATCGCCGCCGCCGTTATCAGAGCCTTGAAGAAGTTCTCGTCGATACCAATCCGATCCTCGCTCTCTTGCAGCGCGAACAAACGACCGGCCTGGTCAACGAAGCTCAGTTCTTTCGCAATACCGGCCAGTTGGCCGCTGCCCGCCAGAGCTCTAGAAGGGCGCTCGAAATCGATCCGAGCCACTTCGGCGCACAGGAACTGCTCAAATCGATTCAGCATGAAATGCACGAGGAAAGCATGTCTGCGCCCGAAGCGCCGCAAACTGCTGCCGTCGTTCCCCCACCGCCGCCGGTAATTCCAGCGTCCACGCCGTTGCCGGCCGCTGCCGCGCGCGTCGAACCGGTGGTCGCACATCCAACGCCGCCGCCCGCGCCCGTAAGCGCCCCTATGACGCCCCCACCGTCGCCTGCGGCTCCCGTTGTTCGTGAAGACGAAGATGTCCCGGAAATGATTTTCGCGGAGGCAACGCCCACGCCCGCTTCCGTATCAGCCGCAACTTCCGAAATCGCTTACCCGGCGCCGGTCTTCGCGCCGCCGACACCTCCACCCGCCGCAGCGCCTCGTCCGGTTACTCCCTACGAGCCAACACCTGTTCCTATGGCGCCGGCCGCTGCCGTTGCACCGGCCACGCCCTCAATGGTTTCGACCTTCGCTTCTCCAGCCGGTGGGGTGCACGATACCCCCGCCGCGCCCACCACACAACGTCTCCGTCCCGGTCTTGCGACTGGTGCGGCAGCCGCGATCGCTGCTGCCGTAGCTGCAGCCAAAGCGCGCCAGGCGGAAGAGGAAAAACAGGCCAAAGACAGGAGAATCGAACAACAAGAGCCCGTTGAGCCGCCCATCAAGGCCACCCCTCTTGTTGTGACGAGCTTGCCCGCTTCTCGCATGGTGCCCACCCCGCCGCCCACCAGCTCTTTCAAGCGCGCTGAAAATGGGACAGGCGTGTTCATCACCGAAGATCCACTGGTCGTTAAGCGTCCCGCCGCCGCGGTCATGACGCAACGCATGAAAGCTGCCGAGTCGGCCGCTGCAGTGGCCACACCGCTACCTGCGCCGCCTCCGCCCACCCGTCTCCCGGGAACGAAAGCCATCCCCACTGCGGTCGCTCGCGTTTCCACCAACGGAGGCTCGGCCACTCCTACCGCGCCGCCGATCGACGAAGTGCGTCGCCCCAGCGAAAACCTCCCCATGCGCCGGCCCCCGGCGGAAGTCTATTCGCGCGCCAAACGCAGAAATGCCGGCGCCATTTTCGACGAAAAGAAACAAAAGAAATCGTTCCCTTGGGCAGTGGTGGCTTTCATTGGCCTCGTGGCTTTGGCCGCTGCCGCAGTCATTCTTCTGTTCTTGTCTTCATCGCGGCTTGTCAATACTCCAACGCTCCAACCGAAGGTGCTCACCTTCAACTGGAAACAAGGCGCTCCGAAACCCGATGAGCAAGTTCTACAGCTGAAAGATGGCTCATCTTCCAGGTCTTACACGGCCAGCAGCAGCGATGAAGAGTGGCTGAGCGTCACGCCTGCCAGCGATGAGTCTACCAATCGCAGTTGGACTGTGAAAGTCGATCCTGAAAAGGTTGGTATCACCGGCCCCAAAGGGACCTCCGGGTGGATTGACGTAGTGGCCAGCGACGGCGCTTTCAAGACTCAGGAAGAAGTAGTTGTCATTGTCACGCCCGGCGAAGCCACTGCTGGCCGCGGCCATAAGCTCACTCCCGTGCTGCCGGCTAATCCCGCAGCGGTGATTCCCGCAGCCCCAACGACCGCGGCCAAGAAGCCTGCGGCCGACGCTGAAAAAACGCCGGGCAAATTGGCGCCAGCGGGCAAAGTTGCGGCCGATGGAACCAAGGCTTCGGCGGAAACAACCTCAACCAAGCCGGCGGTGAAAATGCCGGCTGCGCCCGCAAAGGCAACGAAGGCTACCGTACCGGCGGCGGCGCAGGAACCCGACGTCAACTAACGCGCCAGCGCTCGCGCCGGTTCTCGCTCGAACTTTTGTTTACATCCGGCGCAGCAGAAATAGTACGTCGTTCCGGCGTACTCAGATCGATGCTGCGCTTTGCCAACCTCCACGCTCATTCCGCAAATCGGATCTTTCGCCAGGACTGGACCGGTTTCCGCGACTGCGGCAAGGGGCTGCAACTTCTCGCCGCGTGCCTGAATAATTTCCGCTAAAATACTCACGGCGATCTCCTCTGGCGAAGTAGCCTTGATATTCAAACCGGCTGGCGCCCGCAAGCGCGCTAATTGCTGGGCCGTAACACTGCCGTTCGCTTGCAGGGTGGCCATTACTTTCGCGGCCTTCGTTTTGCTCGCTACGAAGCCGACATAGGCCACATCGGCCTTGAGCGCGGATTCCAAAGCTTCTTCATCGCCCTCGCCTTGGGTTGACACGACGATATAGGTCTGCGGCGTTCCTTTGATCCCGCTCAAATCAAAACTCTGCTGCACGCTGTCGGCGCCTAGAAAGTCGGCCTTGTCGGCGTGTGGCGCCAGTATCCGAACCGTATAGTTGATCGCCTTGCCCAGCCGGGATAAATTCTGTGCAGTGGGCGAACTGCCGAGAATAATTATTGCGGGCTTGGAAAAAACAGGCTCTATATACACCTCCAAAGCACCGCCGCTGTGACACGTCATGACGTAATCCACGACCTCATCTGTTTCTTGCGGCGTTTCAAGCGCAGGCTGATCCGGGCTGATGCGAACCAGCCGCGGCCGTCCATCGCGCAGCGCCTTCAGGCCTTCTTTCACAACCAAGGGCTGCGTGCATCCGCCGCCCACCCAACCCCAGACACTGCCATCGCCGCGAATAATCGCTTTGTAGCCTGGCTTCCCTGAGATCGGCGCCGTATGATGAGTCACAATCGCAACCGCGAACGGCTCCTGCTTTTCGAGAAGTTCAGCAGCCTTACTAAGAAATTGATCGAACATGCAGATGCCTTTCCAAATCCAACAAGCTGTCCAGATTATGCGCCGGTGCAAAAACGTCTATGAAGGGCAAAGCCGCGTTGAGAGCCCGCGTCAGCGGCTGGTATCCATCCATTCCGAGCAGCGGTGTTAGCCAAATCAGTTGCCGCACGCGCCGCTGGATCACGGCTAATTGTTTGGCCAGCATTCCCGGATCGCCGGTATCCCAGCCGTCGCTCAAAATCAAAAATGCGCTACGTTGCGTAAGCAGCCGTCCGCCTTTGCCCGCCAAAAACTGGCGTAGCGATTCACCTATTCTGGTTCCACCGGCCCATTCGGCTTGCGCCCGGGACAAGCGGTCCAGCGCTTGTTTCAATTGCCGGCTGCGTAGCTCGCTTGTGATTTCCTGAATCGAAGTGCTAAATAGAAATGCCCGTACTTCTGGAAAACGCTTTGCGAGAGCATACGCGAATTTCAGCAGAAAAACGCTATACGGGTTCATTGAGCCGCTCACATCGATCAAGATAATCAGACGAAGCGGCCGTGGCTTCTTTTTCTTCCAGCGCAAATCCACGGGCGTGCCGCCTGCCGGCAGCGACCGGCGCAACGTAGCCCGCAAGTCTAACCGGCCGCTGCTTGCGGAACCGCGAAAGCGCCGTGACAGGCGACTGCTCATCACGCTGAGAAGATGTAGCGCCAAACGGTCAAGCTCCGGCAAATCACGCGCGGTCACGGTGGAGAAGTCTGCCAGCCGCAAGCGTTTCTCCAGACTTGCACCGGCTACGAGCTTCGCGTCGTCCTGGTCTATTTCCTTTGACTCCGCAAAGCTTCTGAACTCGGGCTCGCGATTGCTCGGCAGCGACGAACCGCCGCGTAGTTTGGTCCGTTCGGCTTGATTCGGTTCGTCGATTCGCCCGCTCCAATACTGCTCGAACAAACCGTCAAACTGATCCCATTCTTCTTTCGACGACGACAAAATCAACTTCAGCGCCGCTTTCAGGGTGTCTCGATTCGCCGGGTTCACAAGCTCCGCCGCGCGCAGGGCATCGAGTGTTTGCTGCGCGCCCGGCGTCGAGCCGCGCTCTCGCAAGAACCGGCAAAACGCGATCAGTGAATCGGCAATCATGTTGCACTAAACCAGCATTTCGGTTAAATTCCGTTCCCGAATCTTACGGTCGTCTTCGACCGATTTCGAAAGACATCCCAGCGTCTCAAGCACCGTATCGGCATTGAGCATTGTCCGCTTCAGAGCCAATAGCGCCGCCACCCAATCCAGCGTTTCCGCCACACCCGGCGGCTTATCCAACTGCAAGTTCCGCACCGTCTGCACAAAACGCACAATTTGCAATGCAAACTTTTCGTCAATGCCGGGGAAGTGAACTTCGACAATGCGGCGCTCTTTCTCAACCGACGGATAGTCAATCCAGTGATAGAGACAACGCCGCTTCAAAGCATCGCTCAATTCGCGCGTGCGGTTCGAGGTCAAAATCACGTACGGCCGGTGTTTCGCCTTCACCGTCCCCATCTCTGGAATGCTGATCTGAAAGTCGGACAGCAATTCGAGCAGGAATGCCTCAAACGCTTCGTCTGACCGGTCCACTTCATCAATCAACAAAACCGGCGGAGCATCCTGCGCCGAAATTGCAGTCAATAACGGGCGTTCCAACAAAAACTCCGGTCCGAAAATGTGCCTCTCTCTTTCGGCTCGCGTCTCGCTCTCGCCCTGCCGGATCTGAATCGCGAGCAACTGCTTTTGATAATTCCATTCGTAAACGGCCGAGTTTACATCCAGCCCTTCATGGCACTGCAAACGAATCAGGCGCGCGCCCAGCACGTCGGCCAGCACTTTGGCCGCATCTGTTTTACCCAAGCCGGCATGACCTTCGAGCAGCAGCGGCTTGCCCAGACGCACCAGCAGGAACATGCCGGTCGCGAGCGCCCGGTCAATGACATAGCCCGCGCCTTCAAACGCCACCGCGAGATCGTTTATTTCTTCGAACGCCATGCTCGCCTAACGGCGGAACAAAGATTTCGCGGCCGACGCCGCCATGCTCAAAGCGTTGACCGGTGAATTTTCCGCCGGCGTAGCGTCCGCCGTTTCAGCCGAGCCTGTCAATGCCTTTTGCAAGTTGGTTACGAACTGCTGAAATAGCACATTCGAAACCTCGGTAATTACCCGCGAACCAAGTTGTGCCAGCATTCCCACCACCGTCAGTTCGGAAATGCTTTTCACCTCAGAGCCGCCGTCGGGCAGCGCATGCACCGAACCGGTTAGCCTCATCGACGCGCTGCCTTTTCCGCGCGAATCCTGTCCTTTGCCCAGAATTTCGAGTTCATGCGCCGCTTCATCCATCTTCACTACTTCCAGCGCGCCCTTGTAGTGCGTCACGCTCGGGCCGACTTTCACGCTGATCGCGCCTTTGTAGTTCTTTTCGTCGACTTGTTCGGTAATCTCAGCTCCGGGAACACACGTGGCCACCTTGCGCGGATCGCGCAGGAACTCCCAAACGGTGTCGGGCGGCTGCTGGATTTGGAAAGTTTTCTCAATCGTGATTGCCATGTTTTAGCTGGTCACCCCCTTCTCTTTTAGGATGTTCCAAACCTTCCACGGCGTTACCGGCATATCGACATGCGTCACTCCTAAGTGGGATAACGCATCCACGACGGCATTCACAAAAGCCGCCGGCGATCCCACATTGGGAGATTCCCCAACTCCTTTCGCTCCGAACGGATGATGTGGCGACGGCGTGCAGGTAGTGGCCGTCTCCCAACTCGGCGTTTCGACAGCGGTAGGCACCAGATAATCCATAAACGTGCCGCCCTGCACGTTGCCGCTTTCGTCGTAGCTGATCTCTTGCATGAAAGCGATCGCCAACCCTTCGGTCAACCCGCCGTGGATCTGTCCTTCCACCACCATCGGGTTGATGATGTTGCCGCAGTCATCCACCGCTACGAACCGCCGGACTTTCACCGCTCCTGTGCCCTTATCGATATCCACCACGCAGATGTACGAACCGAACGGGAACGTCAGATTCGGCGGATCGTAGTAATTCACCGCTTCCAGTCCAGGCTCCATGCCTTCCGGCAGGTTCGTATAGGCAGCGAAAGCGATATCTTGAATTGTCTTTGATTTCGCGGGCGCGCCTTTTACAAAGAACTTACCCGGCTCCCATTCCAGATCTTCTTCGCTCACTTCCAACAAATGCGCTGCAATTTTGCGCCCCTTATCGCGAATCTTGCGTGCCGCGATCGCCGTAGCCGCGCCGGAGGTCGGCGTGCTCCGGCTGGCATACGTTCCTAAGCCGTAGGGCGCGGTATCGGTGTCGCCTTCTTCAATCAGTACATCCGCGGCTGGAATGCCAAGCTCTTGCGCCACGATTTGCGCATACGTTGTTTCGTGCCCTTGCCCTTGACTCTTGGTTCCCATGCGCGCGATTGCCTTGCCGGTGGGGTGCACCCGAATCTCGCAACTATCGAACATCTTGATTCCGGCAATATCGAACGTATGCCCCGGCCCAGCGCCCACGATTTCCGTGAACGTCGAAATGCCGATGCCCATCAATTCACCGTTCTTGCGCTTTTCCGCCTGCTCTTTTCGCAGTGCGTCATAGCCCACCATTTCCAAGGCCTTGCTGAGAGCTTTGTCGTAATCGCCGCTATCGTAGGTCCAACCCAAGGCGCTCTTGTACGGGAAGTGCGTGGGCGGAATAAAATTCTTGCGCCGTATTTCAACCGGGTCCATCTTGAGTTGTTGAGCCAGCACATCCACCGCTCGTTCGATCAAGTACGCAGCCTCCGTCACGCGGAACGAGCAGCGGTAGGCGATGCCACCCGGAGCTTTGTTCGTGTAAACTCCATCCACTTCACAAAACGCCTGCGCGAAATCGTACGAGCCGGTGCAAATGCTGAATAAGCCCGCCGGAAATTTCGTCGGCTGGGCCGCCGCGTTAAACGCGCCATGATCGGCCAATGTATTGACGCGTAAGGCCTTCATCTTTCCGTCGTTATCGGCCGCAATTTCCGCAGTCATGTGATAGTCACGCGCAAACCCGGTACTTTGTAAGTTTTCAGAGCGCGTCTCAATCCATTTCACTGGAACGCCTAGCGTGAGCGACGCCGCCACCGCACAAACGTAACCCGGATAGATCGGCACTTTGTTTCCAAAACCGCCACCGATATCCGGCGAAACCACCCGAATGTTCTGCTCCGGAATGCCGCCCACGATGGCAAACAATGTCCGATGCGCATGCGGCGCTTGCGAAGTGAGATAAATCGTAAGCCGGTTGGTGGCGCGATTAAAATCCGCCACACAGCCGCAGGTTTCGAGCGGCGCCGGATGACAGCGCGGGAAGAACGCATCCACTCTAGCCTTGACCGGCGACTCGGCAAAGACTTTGTCACTCCCGGCACGGTCGCCCACTTCCCAGTGGAAGATGTGATTCGATTTCTCTTCGCGATCTTCGCGTAAAATCGGCGCCGAGGCATCGCGCGATTTGTGCGGATCTACCAGAACCGGCAGTTCCTCGTACTCCACTTCCACCAATTCCGCCGCGTCCGCTGCGACGTAGCGATCTTCCGCTACTACAAACGCGACCTCCTGCGCCTGAAACAGCACTTTTCCAGTGGCCAACACCATTTGCTTGTCGTGAAACAGCGTCGGCATCCAAGCCAAGCCCGCTTTGGCCAGATCCTCGCCCGTGATCACAGCCAGCACGCCCGGCAGTTTCAGCGCTTCCGCAGTGTTGATGCTTTTCAAACGCGCATGCGCGTAAGGACTGCGAACCATGTGTCCATACACCATGCCGGGCAGGTGAACGTCGTCTACATAATTTCCCTTGCCTTGCAGAAACCTTGGATCTTCTTTCCGCTTGATCGAATGACCCATCCCGCCGATTTCAGGCGATGTTTTTGGCAGCGAAGTCGTAGCCATGGTTAAGCTCCTTGCCCCATCTTGTTGGCGGCGTATTGAACCGCCTTGACAATGTTCTTGTAGCCCGTGCAGCGGCAGAGGTTTCCCGAAATGCCCCAGCGAATTTCCTCTTCCGAAGGGTGCGGATTCTCTTGCAGCAGCGCGTAGGAGGAAAGAATCATGCCCGGCGTGCAATAGCCGCACTGCAAACCATGTTCTTCTTTAAAGCCTTCTTGCAACGGATGGAATTTCCCGTCCTTGGTTGCGACGCCTTCAATCGTGAGAATCTCCGCGCCGTCAGCCTGCGCAGCGAACATGGTGCACGACTTGATAGCCTTGCCGTTCAATAAAACCGTACAAGCGCCGCAATTGCTGGTGTCGCACCCAATATGAGTGCCCGTGAGTTGCAGCACGTCGCGCAGAAAGTGCACCAACAACATCCGCGGCTCTACCTGGGCCTGTCGCTCGCGCCCATTGATCTTCACTTGGACTAACTCGGTCTTCGTCATATCAATAGCTCCTTTGGGTGCTACTTGGAACCGCTCGCTCTTTCGACCGCCAAGCGTAATGCCCGGCGCGTGAGTTCTTTGATCAATCCGATTTTGTATTCCACAGGGCCGCGCAAATCGGCGCTCGGCTGAGAGTCTTCGGCAGCGAGATCTGCAGCTTTCGCGAAGGTTCCGTTATCCGGCTTCTTGCCGGCTAGAAACTGTTCGGCGCGTTTCGCCTTGATCGGTATGGGGCCAGCATTGGTAACGCCGATACCGGCCGTTCTGATCATGTCGCCATCAAGGGTGAGTTGCACCGCAACGGCCGCAGTTGCGAAATCCGAGACCTTTCGCTCCAGTTTCAAATAGGCCCCTCCGCTGCGAGGCGGCGGAATGGGGATTCGCAGTTCCGTTGCCACTTCATTCGGTTCAAGCGCAGTGGTAAACAACGAGACGAAGAAATCTGTCACCGGTACCACGCGTTCCCCGTTCGCTCCGGTGATCACCAACGACGCTCCCAGCGCCAGCATCGCCGCGGGATGATCATTCGCCGGATCGCCATGCGCCAAGTTGCCCACGACCGTCGCGAGATTGCGCACCTGCGGATCGGCAATAACTTTTACCGTATCGGCAAGCAGTGGAAACTTCGCTTTGACGATCGGCGACCTCTCTAATTCGTGCTCGCGCACCAGGGCGCCAATTTTCAAGAAACCGCCTTCTTCCTTGATGTAATCGAGTCCCGGAATTCGATTGATATCAACCAGGAAACCGGGCCGCGCCAGCCGCAGCTTCATCATCGGAATCAGACTTTGCCCACCGCTCAGAATCTTGGCTTCATCACCATGCTCACTCAGTAGGGCGATCGCTTCGGGAATTGTTTTGGGGCGGAGAATTTCAAAAGGGGCAGGAATCATCGACTGGCTGACCTTTGAAGCCGAGGCAAGAATATCACAGAATATTGAGAATCAAGAGTACCCCAACGCCGCACCCCAACGCGGGAGAAGAAGAAGCGAATTTTGCCAAACATTGTTCCGGCTGTCCCTTTCAGTCCGGTTCCTCCGCTTACTCAGATGAAGCGAAGCGCGGGTCACAGCGCCTAACTTCCAATTTCAGGAGGACTCTTTGAACAAGCTTTGTGTGTTTCTTTTCGGCGCTCTATTGAGCGCCTTTCCCATGGGCAAATTGGCTGCCGCTGACGGAGGGGGATTCTCGATCATCGGAGGCGGATCCCCGTTCTCAACCATCCCGTCGTCGATCTTGAGCAACGCGACCACCAATGGTTACACCGTCGGCATCAGCAGCTATCAATATTGGGGCGGCATTACGTATGGCAATCCGCTCGGCCGTCATTTAATCGCAGAAGGCGTTGGCTACAACCTCGACTTTCACATTGTGAACACCAATACGGGAGCCGTCGACACCGCCGATGGTGTCCATTTGTTTGGCTTTCGCGCCGGCGGCTATCTGCCGGTTGCCCATAAGGCTGATAAGTTCTCGGTTGGCTTCAACCTGCTCGGCGGCGTTGGCGGTGTTTTCGGCAACGTGAAATCGAATTTAGATGGAACGGTGACAACCACTTCCGCATCCGCCAAATGGCAGAAACTCAGCGGCTCTAGCGTAGTGCCGCTGATTCAGGCCGGCCCCGCCGTGAGCTTCCCTCTTGGGCAAACCGGTCTCCATCTGACCGTGGGCGCTGCTATTGATGTACCTTCGGGCGTCGTGATGACAACGCAGCTCAGCTTTGCTCCTGTGGCTTGGCGTCACTGAACACTTAATTCGGCGTAAACACTTCGGGTGCCAGCACGGCGCTGGCATCCGGACTCAAAGTCCTTTACGCTTCGAAGCCAAAACGAGTCCTTTGCGTTTTTGCACACTTCAAGTGCGCGACTTGTGAGATCAAGTTATTTCGAGGCGCTTATGCGGGCTTGGCCACCCCCCAAGCGGAATTTTTGAAGCCGCGCCGCCTGAGTTCCTCGGCATATTTCGCATCGAAGTTGGGATCTTCCTGCTTGGCGCGATATTGTTGGTCGATATTGACCCCCATTTGGTGGCAGAATTGGGCGTCTTTCAGCAAAACTTCATAAGTGTGTTTCTGTCTTTTCATCTCGATGCGCTCGATTTCGAGCGCCAACTGCTCCGCTTTGCGTTCTTGCGCTACGAAGCCATTTTCGATGCTGCGCTTTTCTTTTCTGAGCTTTAGCAGGTCGTTGAGGGATTTGTGGAAAGACCGGGTGTGGGTGGTGGCGTAGCGCAGATAGAGATTGAACATTTGTGGGTCGGTGATTTGGCCGGTGTTGGGATCGGAACAGGTTTCCTGGAGTTTGCTGGCGCGCTGGGAGAGCCACAGGGATTCGACCATGGTGTTGACGAGGATGGCTTCGGTTTCCGTTTCGGGCAGGTGCTCCTGGGCGAGCGAGTCTTTGAGTGCGGCGAACTTGGCCGGGTCTTCGGTGTGGAGAAGGCGGAAATCGCCGTTATGGCGGGTGAGGCCGTGGACAGTGCGATTTTGCGAAGAGGTGGCGCGGCCGGTTTCGGTGGTCGGGCCGGTGGACTTTTGGGCGTTGGCGCGATTGGCGGCCAGTTGCGCGTCGGAGACGGAGTGGCGCGGTTCATTGGTTTGGGTGGGCGCGGGTGCGGATGGCATAGGTGCAGCAGACTTGGATGCCTGGGCCTGTTTGGCGGCAGCCTCTGCGGCGATATCCCTTCTAATGGCAAGGCGGGCTTCTTCGCGGGCGCGCTCGTGGCGGGCGAGGCGTTCTGCTCGTTCGGCGTCTTCGTCTTTGAAGTATTCAAAGAGCTCCAGCTGCGGGGGCAGAGGGATGGGCTGGCCGTCGCGCGAATAGCCCAATTTCCTTTCGGGGGCGGCGGCTGGTGTTGCTGTCGCCGCGGCGGATTGAGACTGCGGCTGGCGCTGGGGCTCGGACTGCGCCAGCGGATGTTTGAGACTTGGATTGATCACAAAAAGGGTCCTACTTTCTTGTTTGTTGCTAGAGCGGATTTCAGCGGGCGAACGACGTGCATTTCCGCTGGACGCCGGCGGGTGAGCGCACCGCCGGGACAATTCAGAAATAGCGGGAGGATCGGGGTGTCAAGCGGAATGGAACGCGTTTTGGAGGGTGGGAAACGGTTGTAAGCGATTGAGAGGATTAGGGATAAGAAATAGTTGTGGAAAACTTTTAGATTTGTGACCCGTTTTTTTGGGATGCGCTTTTGCGGTGCGGTTCAGCTGAACACGGTCGTTGTCGGTGCGGTGAGGTGGGGGAGCGCATTGACGCCCGAGCTGTCGGTTGGACGGAGAAGAGGCTGGCAATGGACGTCCGAACTGGGCGTCACGCGGGGGGGACGGCGAACTTACGTTGGGTCAGTTTCGTTCGCCGTTGCGCAGCGCGTAAACGTAGCTTCGCGCGCTCGCTTCAGGCAGGCTTGATGAACCCTTTTCGTGTCTCGAAAGGGTTAAGTTTCGGGACGTACACGGCCACCCCATGTGAGATGACTTTTGGGTATTTGGCAGCGCCGGAACGCAGCGGCCCCACTGGTTTTTCGCCATGCTCGATTAGAAGCAAAGAAGTCAGTCGAGGT
>CAVYUL010000066.1:0-17479 GCA_963771405.1 Bryobacterales bacterium | reverse complement strand
CTCAACGACGTGGACCTGCTCCACCAAACCGAGCGGCTGCTCATACGCTGGGAAATGAATCCGCACCTCAACAACGAAACCTTCTGGGCGCTCGAACGCATCCGCCTCCACATCATCCGCGAAATCCAAGCAGACGAACTCGCGCTCGCCACAGTGTTTGCCACTCGCGACGCTCAGCAGCATCGCATTCAACGAGAAAGGTGGGCCCACAAGGCTCACCTCCACCCCATCGTTCCCACAAACACCGAACGTCTTCGGCCCCTTTTTTCCTCAATTCCCGTTTCGCCGCCAACTTAAACAACCAGCCTCACCAACAAGTTGCTCATATCCGCCAATGCATTTCCCTCACCCCAAAGTCCCCTCTTGCCTGCTGCTGGTCGTCCCATCCTAGCTGACGGTCAAGGGCTGAAATGCACTCCGCTTCGCTCCGGCCCTTGACTTCGCCAGCTCCCCTGGGACTGTGCAGCAAGCACACACCGAGAAAGGACCTTCCAATCCAAATGACTACAGATAAAGCTCGCTCCCTCGCCGATCAAATCGAGGACAGCGTCAACCAACTCGCTTCCGAAACCGATGCAGCCCGCCAAAGCGAGCTCTTCCAAAATTGGCTCAACGCCATGGCAGCCTTCAGCTCCTACAGTTGGAACAATCAGCTGCTCATCGCCTTCCAACGTCCCGCCGCTTCCACTGGTCAAGTCGCGGGATTTCACGCCTGGCGAAAATTAGGACGACACGTCAAAAAAGGCGCCAAAGGCATCGCCATCCTCGCCCCCTGCGTCTATCGCAAAAAAGCCGATGACACCAAAGAAGACAGCCCCACCGTCAAACGTCTCTCAGGCTTCAAAACGGCATACGTCTTTTGTGAATCAGACACCGAAGGCGAACCTTTACCGACCCTCATCTACGGTGCCGAATCCGGCGGCGACGAATTACTCTCCCGCCTCGAATGGATCACCGAAGAAGAACTCGACATCCAACTCGACTACGAAGACATCAAAGAAGACGGCGTCGAAGGCTATTCCGCCGGCGGCCGCGTCGCCATCCGTGCCACCCTATCGCCCACCGCGAAGGCCGGGACGCTGGTCCATGAGCTCGCCCACGAGCTTCTCCATAAGCGAGACAAACAACCCGATGCCGTCAACAAAAACAGACAACAACGCGAACTCGAAGCCGAAGCCACCGCCTACGTGGTCATGCGGCACTTCGGCATCGAACACGTCGCTTGCCACTATCTCGCCACTTACCGAATCAATAGCAGCCAGCTCAAACAATCCCTGCAAACCATCAGCTCTACCGCCAAATTCCTAATCAACACCATCGATCCCCAACTCAACCAGAATCCCGAGGCCGCCGCGGAGGCGGCCTCCGATCCGCCGGCTTAACCCGGCGCGGATCAAAAGGTACAAACGCGTTTGTTTTTCCAATCGCCCCCTCGCCCCCCTCACGGGGGGACCAGAACTTCTCCAATAGCAAAATCATCCTTTTCACCAAAGCGTCTTTCTTCCCTGCCATCACTTTCTTCACCCTCAAGATCTCCGTATTTTTCTTCTTCCCGTTTCCTTCCTTCTTCCAAATATTCTGCTGTCTCTTCTTGTTCTTCAGTCCGTCCATGTTTGTCAAAATCCGTATCTTCTTCTTCAGACTCTTGTTCTTCATCCTCACCATCCTTTTCTCTGTCTCGTTGTTCCGTTTCCTCTCCTTCTTCTTTTTTTCATCGTTCGTTTTCTCGTTCTCATTCCCACTGCCGTTTCTACTGCCGTGATTCCATTTCTTCCGGTTCCGACTATTCCTGCTCTTGCTTTTGCGGGAAGGAGCACCTTCCCTGCCTACAGCCAGGCGCGTGTTTCCGTTCCTTCGCCAAATCCGTGCGCCCTCGCCACGCTCTCCATCCTCCGCGCCTTCCTCTGTTGCGCCTGTCTTCCGTCACCCATCCCAGCGGGCGTTCCCCCCGCAACGCCCCCCTCTCCTTCGGTCCGCTGCGCGATCCATCCCGCTTCTCCTTCCCTGCGCAAACATTACGCTTCGCTCCTCCGGTTGCAAGGGCGCGCCCTCCGGGTTTTGGCTCCTTCCGCTTCGCTCCCTCCAAAAAATCGCTGCCGCGATTCGCTAACCCTGGCCAACCGCCGGAGACTGCGCATTTGCTCCGCCTATGGAAGGTGAAGCCGCCCCTGTGCGGCTCGATTCCAATGCAGAATTCAAAGGACCAAACCAAATGCTGAACCTCACAAAACTGGAAACGGTGGAGATCCCGCTCCACAGATTGACTCTCTGGGATGACAACGTCCGTACCAGCGGAGCCGAAGAAGGCCTCGACGAATTGATTGCTTCCATCTGCTCTGTCGGCTTGCTCCAAAGCTTAGTCGTCAAGAAAGCTTCCCGTGGAACATTCATCGTCGGCGCAGGTAAACGCCGCTTCCTCGCTCTCTCTCAACTGGCCGAAAAAGGCGCTGTCAAACGCTCTTACCCCGTCCCCTGCCGCATCGCCCCCGACGACGCCGACCTCACCGAAATCTCCCTGGCTGAAAATATTTGTCGCTTAGAAATGTCTCCCCAACAAGAAGTAATCGCTTGGCGCCGGATGGTGGACGAAGGTAAATGTATCGGCGACATTGCCGTCCGTTTCGGTGTCAGTGAAACCATCGTCCATTGCCGCCTGGCTCTTGCTCGCCTTAGTCCCGCTCTCTGGACTGCCTACGAAGCCGATCAGATGACTCTGGAAGTCCTGCAGGCCTTCACGCTCTCCGCCGACCACGCGACGCAAGAACGCGTCTGGAACGAGTTGCCCGAGTGGGACCGCAATAACCCCGGCGTCGTCCGCCGCATCCTCCGCAAAGAGGAAATCCCGGCCAGCGATAAACGCGTCCGCTTCGTCGGCCTCGATAGCTATGAAGCAGCCGGAGGCCTCGTCACCCGCGATCTCTTTTCCGAAGGCGAAGACGGCGCTTCCATCGCCGATCCCGAATTACTCAATCGGCTCGTAAACGAGAAGTTGCAAACGCTCGCGACCGAAACCAAAGCCGACGGTTGGAAGTGGATTGAGGTGCAACCCCAACTCGATCATCAAACCCTCGGCAAATTTCGGCGCCTTCCACCCATACCGGACCCCTTGCCCAAAAAGGACGCCGCCCAACTCAACAAGCTGCAACAGAAGATGGCCAAGCTGCAGGAGCAAGCCGAATCCGACGAGAGCGCCGACCAGGATGCCCTCTACGACCAAATCGAAACCGTGCAGGAACAAATTGAGGAAATCGAAAGCCAGCAAACCGCTACCTTCGACGCCGACACCAAAGCCCAGTGCGGCACCATCCTCACCATCGGCCCCAACGGAGAGCCCCAACTCATCGCCGGACTTCTGAGCAAAGAAGACGCCGCCCGTCTCGCCAGGAACGAAACGCCTGCAGAGGAGGAAGCGGCTGCGGACGAATCCAGCACCGACCAGCCGCAAACTGCCTATTCCGCCACTTTGGTCGAATCGTTGACCACCGTCAAAACCGCTTCCATCGCCGCCGAACTCAGCCAGCAGCCGAACGTCGCCTTGGCTGCTGTCGTCCATGCCCTAGTTCTCAGCCAATTCGCCCTCGACCTGCGCCTCTATCGTACGCGCGGTTGCCTCCAAATCCAAACCACGCGACCGCATTTGGCCGAAGCCGCCGACTGCAAAGCCGTTCAATCCCTCAGCCAGCAGCAAACCGCCTGGCTCAAGCGCTTGCCCAAGACACCCAAGGCCCTTTGGCAGTGGTGTTTGTCCGCTCCCACAGACAGTCTTCTGTCTTTGTTAGCGTTTTGCTCCGCGCTCAGCGTCAATGCCGTTCAAGGCAAAAACGACAACGATGCCGAGCGGATCCATCACGCCGATGCGTTGGCCACCGCCCTGCAGATTGACATGCGGAACTGGTTTACCCCCACCGCCGCCAACTTCTTTTCCAAAGTCTCCAAAACCCGTATCTTCGACGCCCTGAGCGAAGCAGGCAAAGCCGACGACGCCCGCGGCGCCGCCAACCTGAAGAAAGGCCCGCTAGCCGAATTCGCCGAAACCACTCTCAAAGGCACCGGATGGTTGCCCGAGCCCATCCGCATCGCGCCCGAGCGACCTGAAGATACGACCTTCGCCCAGGACGACGAAAACGAGGAGGTGAACCACACAGAAGAGTAGGACCGGATTGGAATCCCCAGCCGTGGGACGTGGGCGAGCTCGCTCCCACGGCATGAAACACTTTGGGTCGACAGGAAAACAGCGCAACTCCCAGCCAACGGTTGTTACCCTAGCCTTGACCCCATGCCCAAACGTTCCGCCCAAGACGTCATCGATGATGCCATCCGCGAAAATCGCCCCAATGAGTACATCCTCTACGGGTTCGCCATCTTGTTCGTAGGCCTCGGAACCGGCTCTTTTATCTATTCCCTCGTCACCGGCCATTGGGCGCTCAGCATCGGCTCAGCCATCGAAACAGGCCTCTTCTATCCCGCGATGCACGCCATTCAGAAGATCCGCCGCGAGAATCAGAAAATCAGGCTTCTCGAGCTGGCCCTCACCAACGCCAATACCGCCGCCGAAGCCGCCGCCGCCCTCCAGAAAGTTTTCCTCGAAGAATTTAGCGATACTAAGAAAGGGACTACCGATGTTCGGACCAAAAAACACAGCGCGTGATGTCGCCGCCACCCTGATAGCCGGTCTTAACGACGGCTCCATTGTCTTGCGCCATCCGGACACCGAACCCGCCACCAAGCCTGTCACCCCGTTGAGCGATTTGTTTCACAACCGCGCCGAACCGAAAGCCAACGGCACCGACCACCCCGCTCCCGCGAACCTGTTAACGAAAGATCGCCACTAACCCCGCCTTACAGCGCCTCCGAACAACCATTACGGAAGCCTCGCGCCCGGCACCGACCCGCCTGCTGATGACTGCGCCCTGGCTCCGCCTGCAACCGTTTCGCCTCTTTCACTTCCGCGATCAGAGCGAGGATCCACTTGCGCCGTTGATCGTCAAACGGAATCGTAAACGCTCGATCCGAATATTCAAGGATGCCCTCGCGCACCGTGCTTTGATAGTGCTCTTCGAGCAGCAGACAGTAGACAAACAATTGCGCTAATTGCGCCTCATGCGGACCCGTCCGCGGCGCCGCGCTACTCTTCAATTCCACCGGCACAATGCCCCGCGGCGTTCGCATAATCCGATCCGGCCGCCCCGACAGCCCATACCGAGCCGAATACAAATTCTGTTGTTTGAGCGTTTCCAGGTTCGCGCGTTGCGTGTCGATCGACACCAGCTCGCCGGCCGGCAGCTGCGCGTCTTGCAAGGCTTGCCGCGCCTGCCGTTGCGTCCAGAACGCCCAAGCGACCACCGCACAGACAAGCGTTACCGCTGCAAATAAAACCATGTCACCAGCGCCACAATCGCGAGCACAACGAACCAAGCCAGGCGGACCGCCCGCTGTGCCTCTTTCTGGCGCATGACAGCGCGCTCCACGCGCTCACATCGCTCTGCGCTTGATACGCATCGCCCAGGCATGTCGGCAGAACACATATTCGGCCAGCTCCGTCGCGGTAATTCTCGGCTCCATAACCCTTATTGTTTCCTGCCCGTCGCAACCATCACGCAGCCAAGATCGATTCAACCGCAAACCAAAAAACCAACACAAATCCACTCGCGCAAGAGAAGGGCTGTGCTTGTTGCTTCGTCCCATCCTAGCTGGCGGTCAAGGCTGAAATGCGCTCCGCTTGGCTCCGGCCTTGACTCTCGCCAGCTCCTCCGGTCCTGTGCAGCAAGCACACGACAAAGGAGATCATCATGCAATCCGATACGCAAAGCAAAAAGGCGCTCAGCGCCACCGACCTCGCTCAATTCACCGGCAGCGAACAATTCTTTCGCCATACCATGAACCGCAGCGTCCTCTACACCGACGGCGCGCAATACCTCGCCGAACACGCCGGCGCTTACTGGCTCCTCGACGAAATCGCTCTGATTCAGCCTTACGATCAGAACGTCGCCGCCGAAGAGTTCCAAGTCTGGACCCTCGCCGTTCAGCAGCCCAGCCGATCCGCAACCCTCACCTGCGACGATGGCAACGGCAACGTGGTCTTTACCAAACAGATCCCGTATACCGATTTTCCCGCTCGACACCGTTAAGCTCTACTTTGCCAACGATGTCATCCACCTGCCTGGTGAGTATTGACGAAACTCAAAAAGGCCACGCTCCTCAAAAAAGCGTGGCCTAGAGAAATCCCCGCGATTCGCCACACTATTATAGATGGCCCGAACGCTCACCGGAGTTGACCTTCTAAGTCAGACAAGTGAGACACGCGGCTGATCCGAGCGAGACCGCGAAAAGGGTGTTGTCAAAAACGTCCTCCAAGTGACTTCGTAAGTTGTTGGTTTCCCAAGGGGGAAATCGTTCCCTTTACTGTTATCATAAACGATCGTTTAAGAGTACACTAGAGATATGAGGATTGCTCTTTACGCGCGTGTCTCCAAAGACGATGGAAAGCAGGACACCGAGAACCAACTCCATGAGCTTCGCCAGTTCGCTGTTCGCAACGGGTGGGAGATCGCCGGCGAGTACATCGACCGCGCCAGCGGCAAAACAGCCGAGCGGCCGCAATTCAAAAAGATGTTCGAGGACGCCAGCCAGCGCAAATTCGATCTGGTGTTGTTCTGGGCTCTCGATCGGCTATCCCGCGAAGGCGTGCTTGAGACGCTCCAACACTTTAAACAACTTGAGAACTGGGGTGTTGGCTGGAGATCCTACACCGAGACATTCTTTGATAGTTGCGGCCCGTTTAAGGACGCCGTGATCAGCATCATGTCATCTCTGGCAAAGCTTGAGCGCGAAAAGATCAGCGAGCGAACAAAGGCCGGTTTGCGCCGCGCCAGGCGCGAAGGGAAGATACTCGGCCGCCCGCGGGTAACCGTTGATGTTCGCAAGGTTCGGACGCTGCAGGCGGCCGGGCTTGGTCTCCGCGGAATCGCTACGAAAACAGGCTGGTCATTGTCGAGCATCATGCGAACGTTGCGCACGTTGAGCTAAGATACCCGCCGTGGCGAAGCACTCTCAAGAAAACGCCGCAATGAGATCCGCGCCGAAGTCTGGGCGAAGGCAAACCGCAAAGACGGGCGGGCTCAACTTCGCTCTTTATTCGCCTATAATGAACGGGTGTCTATCGGCTTTACCGAACCTGCGAAAGAGCCACGCCCTCCAGATCGGTACGTCTCAACCATTGCGATCGCCGCAGCCGTCATCGCCGCTGTACGATTAGCGAAAGTGCCGGATCGGGAACTCAACATTCAGAACGTGATGAGCACCGTTCAGCAGGCTGTTCGCTTGGCGCGAACGATTTTGGATGAGGTTCAACGTGTCGTCTGAAAACACGGCACGCCAAACGCGCTAATCCATGCCCGAGCACCGGCGAAAGCACCGGGCCGTGTCCTGGCTGGGTCATTGACCACGTGATAGCGCTCGCGTGTGGCGGCGAAGACTCGCCGGATAACATGCAATGGCAAACGACGGAAGAAGCCAAAGAGAAGGACCGCACCGAGCGGCGGGAGTGTAGGAATTGAACGAGCTTGCGGATACTGACAACTTAAAGCCGTGCGCAACGTGCGAAGGCCGGCGTTTCTGGTTCAGCGGTTTGCAGTGGAACTGTTGCCGATGCAAACCTCAACCGCTCGACTGCATGATTACCTTCGAACTCAGCGCCAGGCGCGAAAATGAGGCATGCCCCGCAAAACAGGTTTTCTGCGAGAACTGCGGAAGTTATCAGCCAATGATCGAGCACGAGCCGCAGCTCGACGATCCCAATCCCTACCCGTGGTTTGATATCACTTGCGGTACCTGCAGCTCGGTGATTTGCACGGTTCGGATTGTGCCGGATTTTGAAGGCGAACCGGCTAAACTATCGGGCGAGTGTACGCCTTCGCAGCAGAACCGCCCTTAGACCTCGAAACGCACCGCGCCAGGCGAAGCGCCTTCTGACTCCTGCCTGGCTACACAGTCGCACCTAACAACCTTTCTAATAGAGTATGGCCGTCAGCGACTTTCCAGACGATGAGCCCTCATCTGTGCTCACCGCCGATCTATGTAAGTATTTCGGCGGATGCGCTGAATGTCGAGGTTTCAGCACAGCCGGGCGAGCTGCGGCTTCCCGATACAGATCCAAACGAAGCGGTTCTTTGCTCGCACTGGTGTCACCGGGCTACACGGGCGGTGAGCTGAACTAGGCGCGCCGCACTTGATCGGCGTTCTTGTCCTCGCGCAACCCCACAAACTTCGAATGCCGCAAATGATTATCCGGCGTCCATTCCACGAATTCAAACTGTCCGACTAGCTTCGGCGCGAGCCAAATGCAATCTTTCATCTTGGCCGCAGTGAGGCCCTGACCCCAGCGGCCGCCATGCTTTTCCGGCAAGTTGGCAAAGGGACATTTGTCGGTTTCGAGTCCGCGGAACTTCTCCGCTAAGCTTTGCCGAATTGTTGGCGTGAACCCGTTGCGCGTGCGAGCCGCGTATATAAGCGATCCTTCTTCGTAGTAGCCGAATATCAGGGCGTCAAACGTTGCGCCGCCGAGCGTGTATCCTCCGATCACGAACTCCTGGCCGCTGTTGATGCGCATTTTCAGCCACAAATCGCTTCTCTCGCCAGACTTGTAAACGCTCTCTTTGCGCTTGGCTACCAGGCCTTCCAGCTTTTGTTGCTTAACGGCCTCAATCAAATCAGGCAAATTCCCATCCAACGCCGGCGAGAGGCGGATCGGCTCGTCTAACAGTGGAAGCACCTTCTCAATGAGCAGCTGCCGACGTGCTTCAAGCTCTCCGAGGCGAATGTCACGCCCTTTGAGCATGAGGAGATCGAAGACGTAAAAGAAGATTGGCTGGTCCGACTTGCCCCAATTTTGCAGGCGATTAAACGAAGGCCGGCCGCTCTCTTCAAATGCCACGACTTCGCCATCGACAACCGTTTCATCCGGCAAGGCTTCGAGCGCTTTGGCGATGCCTTTGTATTTAGCGGCAAAGTCATTATCATTGCGCGATCGCAGATGCACCTTGCCGCGACTCTTGAAGGCGATCGCGCGATATCCGTCCAACTTGAGCTCGTACTGCCAACTGGCGCCGGTCGGCAGCGAGCCCACCGCTGTGAGCAGCATAGGCGGAAAGAATTGAGCAGTCGCAGGCAATCACCAACATGATAGAGAATGGTGGCTGCAACGCGAATCTCTAACGCGCGGACTGTCCCAAAACGGTTCGTTTTTGAGATATGTCTCTCGAATCGGAAATGCCTCTTCACTTCGCCTCCGGTCCGGGCCGCGCAATAGCTAGCTCGCGGCATCAGAGGGGATCTAGTGCCTTCTTGCTCCTTCCCGTGCCTTCTGTAGCACCTATCTCTGAAACTCTGCGGGACCAGGCAAGCGGGTCAATAACACAAATTCGTATGCCAGCTTCGTCGCCAACGTCCGCCATGAGTCAGAACCACTTTTTATTTCGGAGGCACGGGCGGGGGTTGATAGCCGTTCATCAGGCTGTTCATGAAGGCTGCCTCTGACTCATCCTGCCGCGCGGATTTTTCGGCGTCACTGTTGCTTGCCCCCCTTGACTGATACCCGGCAACGCGATCCTCGTGACTGACTCCGCTGCCAGAAAAAAGATTCCCCAATGCGGTCACGAAGCGCGTGGCATCTTGTTTTTCCTTCTCTATTTGCCCTGTCTGTACAGCCTGATGAGCCGATTTCTCGCCCCATGACCTAGCGAGACCCTCGTTCTTTCGTGTTCCAATGCCTAACTCATAGCATTGAGCGAGGGCGCGTTCGGCTAACGCCCAACCTTGTTCAGCGGACCTTTTGAACCATTGAAACGATTGCGCATCGTCTTGCTTAACGCCTTTCCCAAAGTGAAGGGCCAAGCCGAGATCCATTTGGGCCTCGCTATGTCCCTGCGAAGCGCTGACGTAGAGCCAGCAAGCTCCGTTGCCGAAGTTGCCGAGGTCGATGTCTTTAGCCGCATACTCAAAGGCTCGCGCGGCATTCAACTGCGCGTATTTGACAGTATCGCAGGCTTTATTTGCGCCCAACTCCGCGTCTGTGCGCTTCATTTTGATATTGCGGGGCAGCACCAGGTTATCGGCGTCCACAATCTGGATTTCACCTCTCGTCCAGGCATAGCCCCGGTAACCCTTACCGCTATGCGCAGGGGCGTCCATTACATCGCCGACAAGATGTTGGCCGTCATATGTGCCATTAAACATGCTCTCGCCGAGCGGGTAGTAAATGTTGGGATCGCCGACGATGATCTGAACGTTTCCAGCCTTATGAATGACAACGACCGAGACCCGAGGATGGCGGGGAGCTTCAGGCGGGAAAGTCAGCCGCCACTCACCGCTCAGGTCGAAAGTGAACAGTTTGTCCTCTAAGAAGATCGGGGGTGCGGGTGATTGCCAGAATTCTTGCAGGTATGGCTGAGCCGGGTCATGCTGTTTATACTTCTGCAATAATTCTTGCGCTTGCGCCATTCCAGCTCCAAAGGGCTGCATGCTGTAAATCGTCGCAAGGTTATATTCCGAGTAGGGTTCGCCCTGAGCCGCGCCCTTTTCGGCCCAGACCATAGCCTCCCGAATGTCCTGCTGTATGCCTCTTCCGTGGAGCAGTGCATACGCGTACGCGCCTTGCGCGCGAGCGTTCCCTTGCATCGCACCAATTCTAAGCCAACAATTGGCTGTGGCGAGGTCTTTCAATTCAAAATATGCATTGCTGCGATAAAACGCCTCCTCGCCACCGATATGTGCGGGATTTGCATTCTCGCAGCTCACTTCGCGGACTTCCCTGGACGACGTGCGGTGAAACTTCTGAGTATCGGCGATGCGGAGGTGGTCGCCATCATCAAGCGACAAAGTGGTTCTGGACCATTGCAGCTTGCCATTGTCAACGCCGCCTTGCAAAGAGGCGAGATCGGCGGGAATTTGCACCGGCAGCGAGGCGGCGGCAGGTAAGAGGCTTATCAGAAATCGGTCGCCTGGGTGAATGAAGCGCCGGTTTTCGAGGTTGTAGGCTTGGACAGAGTTCCTGAGTTGGTAGATCAGGATTTTCTCGTGGCGAGAATCCGGGCTTGCCTCCCAGACACCATTCAGGTCAATGTGAGCGGAAGGATTAGGCGCTTGGGGTAGATCGTTTGTCTGGGCGTTGAGGGAGCCAGTGCAGATTAGCAGGAGGATGGTTGGTAGCCGTAGCTTTGTCTGAAGAAACGCGAGGCTTGCGCGCGCCGATCGCTGTAATACTTTCCCCTTCATTGCATTACCCCCGCGCTCCAAGCCTTCGCCGAAAACCCAACAGTCCAACGGCACCCATGATCCACAAATACCGGGGCTCGGGGATGCTTTGCATTACCGGAGCCGCGACCGTAACTGACGCCGGAGCAGTCAAGAAGTTCCCAGCCGAAAGCAGGTCGGTGACCGGGTTGAAATTCGGCGCATTCGGGTCTACGCTGTACAGATCGTACGTAAGCACAATCTGGCCATTGTTGTCGGCTCCTGTGACAGACCCAGCATTGATTTCGAAGCTGCCAAGTCCCGTGCCGGTGACCGAATTGAATGCTTCGGTAACCGAAGGGCTTTCCGGCACCGGCCCGGCAATCGTGTAATTGGTCGCAATGTAATCGGTGTAAGCGCCGATGGTGGGCGCAATGCACAAGCTGTTCACGCCGCTGTTGCCTAAACAGAAGTTCGATGAACTGACAACGGCAAAATCTACCGTGCTGCTCAGGGTGAAGCCCCAGCCCAACCTACTGGCCGCCGGCCCCACTAGTGCGCCCGATGCAGGGTTCACCGCCAGCGTGACTGAGCCATAGGCCACCGCTTCTAAACCGAGACAACCGGCCACGGCAATGAGGAACAGTTTTGTTTTCATTTTTGCTTCGCTCTCTTCGAATTTAGTTTTATTGGAACTGATTGAGACGCACGAGAGACCCGCTGGAACTGCCTGCGTTCGCCGACAAGGCGACGTTTACCGTAAAACGGGCATTGGCAGCGCAATTGCTGAAATCGACCGTGGCCGACACCGTTACATTGGCCGCCGGGGCGAGATTCCCAGCCGCTATGGGCAGCGCAGAAGTGACCACCGGCGTACAGGCCGCGCCGCCAGCTTGCGTAAACGTAATGCCGCTAACCTCCGCGCCTACCGCCGCCGCTGGTCCGTTATTGCTTACTTGAATACTCCAGGCGCGCGCGCTGGCCGATCCGCTCTTTCCGGTAATATTTCCGAACAAGTAAGTCACGCCAGATACGCCGAACGAAGCGGTCACAGACTCGGGAGCGTTCATCGTCACTGTTGTGCTTGCCGTAGCAGCGTTTGCGACGTTGCCAGTCCAACTGCTGAAGGCATAACCGCTATTGGCAGTGGCCGTCAGATCAACGACCGATCCAGCGGAATAGTAGCTGCCAGGGCCCGGATTCACCGTTCCGGCGGTGGCTGGAGTGACGGCGGTGGTCAACAGGAAGGCAGTATTGAAGTTCGCCGTGTAAGTGGCCGTTGCGGTTACTGTGATCGTGTGGCTCTGCGCGTCGCCGTCGGACCAACTGGAAAAGGTGTTTTGCGTGCCGCCCGACGTCTGCGGGGAGTTGGCGGATATGCTGTGCTGGGAACCGGTTACGAGCGCAAAAGTCCGGGTCGAAGTGTAGCTAGTGCCGTCGACTGAGTAAGCTAATCCTGCGGGTGAAGTTTCAAAGGTGATCGACACCGTATCCGAGTCTGCTTTAGTCCCAAATTTTGCCACATAGGCGTCCTGGTAGCCGGCGAGCTCTGTTTGATAGGCCGCAGCGGTGACGGGGAAGGTGCTATCACGCGTAACGCCGGCGACGTAGGCGTTGCCCGATGGGTCGAGAGCGACCGCCCCTGCACCTTCGTAATTACTGTTACTGCCGCCAAGATACGTAGAGTAAATCAGCGAGGTTCCCGTGGGATTGAGTTCGGTAAGGAATCCAGCTTGGCCGGCAGCCGTGGGCTGCAGTGCATCAGCCGTAACGGGAAAACCGTTAAGCGTGAGACCGACGAGGAAGGCATCGCCGGCGGCGTCAACCGCGACGCCAGCGCCAAAAGAGACACCTGGTAGCGCTGCCGATCCCCCTACGAATGTTGAGTAAACCAATCCGGTGCCAGTAGAGTTTAGCTTCGTCAGAAAGGCTGCGGTAAACTCATGGGCCGTTTGATAGGCATCCGGCGTTACTGGGAAATCCGGCGTGGGATTTTCGGGGTCTATTGGGGAGGCGTAGCCGGTGATGTATGCGTTGTCTACGGAGTCTATCGCGATGCCTACGCAAGCGGCGGATTCGCTTCCGCCCAAGTAGGTGGAGTACAGAAGCCCGGAACCGGCTGAGTTTATTTTCGTGACAAAGCACTGCGAGATGCTCCCCTGAAAGGCTCCGGGCGTTACTGGAAAATCCGAGGCAGAGGGAGAACCTGTCACGAAAACGTTTCCACTCACGTCTAGCGCAATGGCCCTAATTATGGCTGTTTCGGTCGTTGTACCTGCGGTGTTGCCGGCACTCAAGTATGTGGCCCAAACTAGCCCAGTTCCGGTTGGTTCAATTTTTGCTACGAAGGAGTTGTGGCCGTTGTTGGTCGTCTGAAACGCGCCGGGCGTCACCGGGAACCCTGACGGCGCCACCCCTGTAACAAACGCGTCGCCGAAATCATCAACAGCGATCGCACCGTAGACTGACGTGTTGCTGATGTAGGTCGAATAAACCAAGGAGCTACCTGTTGGATCAAGCTTTGTAACGAATCCTGTGTCAGGCTTCGTCTCAAATGCCCCATTGGTAACGGGGAAGTTCGTGGACGAGGTAGATCCTGTTATATAAGCGCTCCCGGACGAATCAACGGCAATGCCGAGACCTGTGCTGTAATTTCCACCCCCGAGGTAGGTCGAGTAGACGAGACTGCTGCCGGAAGGGTCTAACTTCGTCACAAACACATCGCCATTCCCATGAAATGACCTCTGATAGGCGCCCGTCGTAGTCGGAAAGCTCCCTGAATAGGTATCGCCGGTTACGTACGCTGCCCCGGTTTCATCGACGGCGATGGCATATGCGCTACTGTATCCGGAACTGGGCGAACCAGCGCCCCCAAGGTACGTGGCATAAGCGAGAACAGGATCGATCACCAGTTGTCGGCCATGGTCGTAGTCGCCGACGGCAAACGCGACCGTACCTTTCGCCAACAAACGAAAGCGCCCTTCCACCGCTTCCCGGCGGCCGTCCCTCAACTGATACACGACTGGCTTATTGAAAGATATCTGCCCATACTTGGCGGAAACGATCAGATCGCCGGCTGTTAGCTTCAGCGCCGTGGCGCCTGCAAAATGCAGCTTCACCAGCGCCGGATCGGCACCCGGCGCGACGACGAAATCGTACTCCAACTGCCGCTGATTGCCGTAATAGACGAGATCCACGCCGGGGTACACACTGCGATAGCTCACCTTGCCGTACGTCGGCACATTGCTGTGCCATTTCGCGGGATCGCTGCCGATGAGGTAATTCGCCTTTCCCGGCAGTGGTTCTATTCCAGAAACGGTTGCACGACCCTTTGTTCCGGCGAGCTGCATTCGCACCACGTCTGCCTTGCGGGCGACCCGCTTCCCAGCGTGCAAGGAAAGGACGGCTTCTGAGCTGGTTAGAAATAACGAATAGCCCTGGCCATGCGAAAGAAAACGCACGCGCGGATCGGTTTGGCCGCGGTTTTCTTCGAAGCTCAAGGGAAGCTTTCCGTAATGTTCTTCCGTTGCCGGCTTTGATTGCGCGGACGCTAGCGTACCCGCAAACAGTAACAAAGTAAGTGCTACCGGCAGACTCCGCGTAGAGACAGCCTTATCCAATCGACCCATGTGTCGCATTACCTCCTTGGTGACTTTTGAGAAAATATGTCGCTAGTTCAGCGTTACCGCCAGCTCGGCGCTGCGATGCCGCCAGCATTCCCGTTATGGCTGCCCGTTATTGTTCCTTCACCTACAGACACGCAAACGGGGGCGGAAAACTGTCATGCCGAAGAAAGATTCGCACAAGAGGTGTTTTAAGCAGAGGGTGCGATCGAGTAGGCGGTAGATCTACCGGCCGAGCGCCCACAAAATCAGTGAGTTATGGTCACTACCTCAGGCCCAAGGCCTAATGCGAGGGCGGACTGCCCGTCTGTGGCGCGAGGTTTGCGGCGAGCTCGGCCTCGAACTTCTTTGCCTGATCTGGCTCATTCAGGCGCTCGTAAACGGTGATGAGGTCTTGGCGCGCGTCATGGATGCGTTTCGCTTGCTGGCCCGGCTCCTTTATCAGAACCTCGTAGCCTGCCATCAGGTGGCTCTCTGCTTCCTTATATCGCCGCTCCAGAACCAGTGCGTGCCCCAGGCGAGCCTGCGCGATGGCCCGTGCTGGCCCACCATGGCCCGTCGGCAGGTTCTCCGGGAAACAACATGCGAGCGCTTCGCGATACTCCGACTCGGCGCGGGTGTTGTTCTTTTCTGCTAGATGCACTTCGCCGAGATTCAGCAGGGCGAGACCCACATCATAGTGCTTGTCGCCGTAGACCGCCCGGTCGATATCGGCCATGCGCGTGAAATCCTTCTCGGCGTCGGTCAGATGGCCACGCCGGATTTCGAGCAGTCCCAGAACATTAAGGCCCATTGCAACCTGGGGATGGACTTTCCCAAAAATGCGCTCCTGGATCGCAAGCGCCTCTTGCAGCAAGGGGGCAGCCTCATCATAGCGGCGCTGATATATGAGAGACTGGCCGACGGCAACCGTCATAAAGGCGCTGTCAGGGTGCTCTTTGCCGTACCAGGATTGCTTTATTGCCAGGGCCTTCCGATAGTATTGCTCTGCTTCGGCGTCGTTGCCCATATCATGTTGGACCGCGCCCAAGTCGTAGTAATCATCCGCTATGCGGGGATGAATAGCGCCAAAAAGTGCAAGGTCCATGGCCAGCGCTCGTTTAAACAGGGATTCCGCGAGGGGCAGGTGGCCGACGTAGCATTGCGCGGTCGCGAGCGCTGACATGCTGTCGGAAAGGTCCATCGTGGCTTCATGACTCGCCGATTGAAGCCGCACAGCCTCATCGAGAATCTTGATGGCCTCGCCGGGAGCGCCGCGCTCTTCAAGCACTCGTCCCATGGCGGACATAGCCCTCCCCACCGCGGGATCAGTCGCTGGGAGGTGCTGCCTGTCCATCGCAAGCCCTTCCCGCACAAAGCGCTCGGCCTCCGGGAGTTGACCCTGATCGAGCCGCAGCAGGCCTAGCGCCACCAGACTGTCGGCGACATCATGACTGTCCTGCCCGGCTAGGGACTTTCGCCGCTCGAGCGACGAGCGCAGCAGCGGCTCGGCCTGATCGAACCTGCCAAGTTTTTGATACATGTTGCCGAGCGTTTGATACAACTCCGCCTGCACCGCCGGTTCTGCGTTGAGGGTCCTGGCATTCTGGACGCCCCTATCGAGAAGCGCGACAGCCCGCAAACTATCGGCGGGTCCGGCGGATTTATCGCCTCCGTCAAACAGATTCAGCATGAACCGCTCGATACGCTGTGAGCGCGTGGCCTCCGCCAAAGCAGTGTTGCGCGCTCGCGCCAGCCGCAACACAAAAAAAACTACCAGTGCAATGAACATGGCACTCACCGCGACGGTTGCGGAAAGAGAGCGCCGATTGCGCTGGGCGAACTTAGCAAGTCTATAGCGCTGACTGTCCGGGCGGGCCTCCAGCGGTTCGCCTTTGAGGTAGTGATCAATATCGCGAATCAGCGCTTCGACGGAACGGTATCGCCTCTGCAAGTCCTTATGCATGGCGGTAAGACAAAGAACGTCGAGATCGCTCCAAGCGCCTTTGCCAATGCGCTGGTCGCGCGGGATCGCGTCAGCCGCCGCAGATAACCGCCTGACGGAGGGCGGCAAGGGTTCACCCTGCGTCACGGTTCGCTCTGCTTGCGCCGGGGTCTCCTCTGACAGGTCAAAGGGAAGTTGCCCTGTCAACAGCTCATAAAGCAAGACGCCAAGCGAGTAGACATCGGTTTGGGTGCCCAGCCGTTCGCCGCGAATCTGTTCCGGCGAGGCATAGGCGGGCGTCATCGGCCACTGTCCGGTGCGGGTTGACCGTGGCCCTCCGCTGCACCCAACAGGTGCTTCGCAATGCCGAAATCCAGCAACTTGACGCTCCCATCGGCTCTCACCAGGATGTTGGAGGGTTTCAGATCGCGATGGATGACGGCATTACCGTGCGCGTATTGCACGGCCTCGCAGACGGCCCTTAACAGTCGAAGCCGCTCGTCGATGGAGCAAGCAAGCGGCTTACAGTAGGCCACGATATTCACGCCTTCCACGTACTCCATGGCAAACCAGGGTGTGCCGTCTTCGAGCGTGTCCCCATCGAAAATCCGCGCTATGTTGGGGTGATCCATTAATGCGAGCGTCTGCTGCTCGCTGGCGAAACGTTCAGCAATAGATCGAACGCCCAAGCAGGGCAAAACCA
>CAVYUL010000065.1:0-155180 GCA_963771405.1 Bryobacterales bacterium | reverse complement strand
CGGCAATCAGAAATCCGATAATCGCGCGAACAAAAAGCCGAAAGCAGGCGTCAGACTCGAATGAAGAGTGTTTAGACATGGCAAACCATCCTACAAAACCAGCGAATTGAAGTGCAAAGGCCGCGGCTTCCATGATTCGCTCCTATCCTCCACACCCGCGTTGCCGATCGTCCAGGACTAAACCCATCGACCAAAAGGCGGATCAACCCTTCACGTCAGCCGTCGTACACTGGATACGACTGGCTTTCCCATGAAGAAACTCGCTATCGGCCTTTATCTTCTCGTCACCGCAGCCTTGCTTGCCTGGGCCTACAATCAGGCCATTTACGTCGCTCCCAACGACGCCGCGCAGGGCGAGATGTTCCGCATCATTTATTACCATGTGCCGTCGTTTTCCGTTTGTTTTGTTTTTTTTGCACTGAGTCTTCTCGGCTCTATTGGATTCCTTGCGTTCCGGCATGGTCATCCCGACCGCGCGCAGATCGCTGACGCCTTGGCGTTGGCGGGCGCGGAAGTGGGCGTGGTGTTTTGCACGGTGGGCCTCGTTACTGGCCCGCTATGGGCCCGTCGCGCCTGGGGTATGTGGTGGACTTGGGATGCGCGGCTCACCACCACACTTGTCCTTTGGCTCATCTACGTCAGCTATCTTCTCCTGCGCCGCTTCGCCGCCGGGCCTCAGATGCAGACCCTCGCCGCCGTGCTTGGAATCTTCGGCGCGCTCGATGTGCCGATTGTCTACATGGCCAACCGTTGGTGGCGCACGCAGCACCCTGCGCCGGTCTTTGGCGGCGACCAGAATTCCGGCATGGACCCGACGATGGTCGGCGCGCTTCTCTGGAACATGCTCGCCTGGTTCCTCTGGGGCGTGCTCATACTGGCCCTTCGCTACCGTGTGGAGCGGAAGCAGCAGAAGATCGCCGCGGATGAAGCCGAGCAAGCGTTGAATTGGTAATCGTGGCCGGACCCCACGGAGAGGAGTCGTGAGCGCAATGAAGAAACTTGGTACCGCATTGATCGTTGCCGTCCCCATCGCGATCTTCGCCCGTGCGTGCTGGCTCGTCTTCGCCGCGCCGGCGGAGCCGCCGTTCGACTGGCGGCTGCACATGTCCCAGGCGGACCACGATGCGATCGTGGCCACGCTCAACCATCTCTATACGCGAGCCGCATACACAATCACGTGGGCTATCCAGCTCGGCTACGCGGCATGGCTCTTTGTTAAGTGGCAGTCCCAGCAAAGCAAATCGACGCGATAACAAACCGCATAGCTTGACCGCAGCCTCAGCTTGTCACACTCTGTTGTGCCCCCCATCACGGGTCATCGTGAATTCCATTCCGCTCTGCGCCCTCCCATGCCTTTCAGCAATACGTCTCGGTTGGTCTTGCTGTCATGCCCACGCGTTGGAACGCATGTTTCCTCAGCGGATAGCTGAGAGAGGAATTCGCGGCCGTCCGAACCCACGTTGTCGTACTGCGTCAGACTCTCCCCGGCCGCCAACAAGATTGACTGAAGCGCCAGTCGTGGACTCGTACGTTTTTGGCCGCGTTGTAGTCCGATTTGTTGTTGAATAACAGGAATCCCATGTTCATGGGACGATTGCGGAAATAGGGCTGCGTGAAGCCAAACCCACGGGGACGTTTGCGGTTGGTGCTGCCCAGGTTGGCCTGGACGCTGAGAGTTCTCCCAACCCTAAGAAGTTGTTCATCCAGTAATTCAACCCCACAAAAGCAGCCAGAAAGTACCGCTCACGCCGCCATTGAGGCCGATAAGTTGTGGCCCCTCTCCTTCACCTTCAAAAGCAGCTGGTATGTTGCCGTTATAGTGGTGAATGTAGCGATTGACGATGGTGCGGTCGCCTTCCACATTGGGCGTGGCCGGGGGTAACTGCTCAAGAAATAGGACCACTGGCCCAGGCGACGCCCAGCCTGACGTTCAGCACCAAACCAATGGCAGCGCGACCGATTTTGTTTGCCATTGAGAAACATCTGCCGTTGCTCGACTGCAAGTCCTCAACCCACCACAAGCCATCTTTGAAATAGGCTTCGACGTGTTGGCGGCTGACGTATTCGTGCCTGACGACGATTTCGCAGGTGTCGGCACGGCCAATGCGGAAGGTGGATGTAAAGTCGCGAGTAATGGGGGACGGAATATCGCTGATCTGTCCAGAAGGGTAGTGGGAGTTGATTGCGCTTTCGCTTCCACAGTTCATGAAGACCAGGAAACTTATTCTAACTTGACTGGCGAATGATGGCTTATCAGCGGGGGTTAAGGTTTTGAGGATGCGTTGGACGCGGGCCTGATATGCGAGGCGGAGGGATATGCGATCGGACGCCAAGTGAGTTTATATATAAGGCCGTCATTTTCCAAACGGATGCAAACGCGAGGCCGGGGATCCTCGGCGGTATACCATACCGCGCCCGAAAGCGGCGGCGGCGTGGATGATTTTTGAACTCGATCCAGCGTCCAACGCCACAGACGAGGTAAAACGAGGCCATTCCAGATCACATTTGCATAACCACGACAGCCAGCGTCAGGAACGTCAAATTTTCTTCACAGTGAACGTTAAGGTCGTGGCAACGACAGTACCGCGGACCACTGCGCCATATCGAAAGTTGTGCGAATGGAAAAAAGCGCAAGGAAGAAGAGCCGAAAAATAAATAGCGACTTCCGATTGCGGTAACGAGTGAAAACGCAATGAAGGACGGCGGTACACTTTGCCGATGGATTTTTCGAGCAGGAGGTACGCGTGAAGGCCGGGCATATTCAATACATCGGTGAAAGCGGTACAGAAATGAGGACGCTGTGTTACGGTGTGACCAAGATGGCAAATTTCTTTGTTGAAAGAACGTGCCTATTCCTCCTTGCCGTAGGTGGAGTGGTACTAGCCCATCGCGCAGTGCCAGGACGAACAGAAGCCGGCCGAAGCCCCCGAAAGAGGCGCCGTCAGCGCTTGAGATGAAGGGGATTCCTGCCAGGTCGGCGCCGACGGATTATCAAGCGCACGCGCAAGTGGGGCAGTACACGATTGCGGCGGATTTTGCAGGACATGAAGTGACGACACCGATGCGGTTTACGAGTCGGAAGACTACATTGTGGTGAAGGTTGCTTTCTTCGGAGCCGACGGCGCGCATCTGGCGGTATCGAGTAGAATTTTTCGCTAAAACTGAAGGACCGCAAGAACCCGATGTTGACGCAGCCGTTCGATATTTGACCAGTTCGTCACAGATCCGCAATGGGAACCGCCCGAGGGGGAGAAGAGAAGAAATCGAAGGGCGGTTTGAGTACGGCGGGCAGGGCGATAGCGGTCCGGCGACGACGCCGAAAATGCCATTGCCTCTCAAGCGGGCGATGGAGCAAAAAGTGCCGTCATTCCTGCTGCCGGAAGGCGACCGTTCGCTGCCTGTGGATGGTTTGATTTTCTTTCAATATCACGGCAAGCCACAGAGCCTGCGCGACAAAGGGATGGGGATGGTGTACGAAGGGCCAGCGGGGACTTTGAGTGCCCCTACAACCGTAGCCGAAGTTCAGTGTGCTTTAGAGGCCGCGCAGGAAGTTGATGATGTCCTGCTGATCGGTCACGTTCAACTTACGGAAGCGTTCAACGACGCGGTTCGCCTCGCTATGCCAGCTGCGATGCTGCATGATTGCCTCTACCAAGTCAGACGTTCTTCCATCGTGTAGAAAGAAGATGCGCTGTCCGACTCCCCAGAGCGGAGCGGTGCGGAATTCGTCATTTTGCGCCGAGCCTTGGCTGATGCCATCGGCTAAGCCTTTGCCCATGCGATGGACGAGCAAGTCTGAGTAAAGATGAGCCGGCTGATTGGAGAGAGCCGCGCTGGGCACCTGCGCGCCGCCGCTCGAAATTTGCTTGGCGGTCATCAACGTGGGTGTATGGCAGTAAGCGCATCCCGTTTTGGAGAACAGATCGCGGCCGCGAATGGTGGAATCAGTGTCGGGAGCGGGCGCCGGCGGTGCGAGCATGCGCATGAAGTCGGCGAAAGCTTCAATATCGGAGAGCACGGCGGTATAGAGTGAGAGCGCCATTTTGGCCGCCCGTCGGTGTGAAATTGGTGGCGTCTTCGGGAGTGGGGTTGAAGATGCAGCCGGGCGTGTAATCGCGTTCCTGCGGGAACAGCATGTTGGTGACGCCCATTTCCACGTTATAGGCTTCGGCAGCGAAAACCAGTAACGATTTGTTTTGCGCCTTCCAGCCGAAGCGGGTGATGGTTCCATCGTTGGCGCTACGATTGGCAACCCCACTGATGATGGCGTTCGGGTGGCCGTGAATGCCGTATTTCGCCTTGGAGGTGATGTCTTCGGTGCTGTTAGCGAGAATGGCGGAATCCGGTATCGCTTCGATTAAGCCCAATCCGAACAACGGCGTTGGGATGCGGAACGCCAAGTTTGAATTGCCGCCGTGGGCCGTTTGGGGATTGCCTGCTTTGCCAAAATCGGGTTGCGAAATGTTGCAACCTTGCGCGTCGCTTCGCCCGGTAATGACGAATAGAGCATGAACGCCGCCATCAATGGAGCCGTTGGGATTCTTCTTGAAACGGGATTCGCGGATGGGGCCTTGCGCGTAGACGAACCAGGGATCGGTGTTCTTTCCGCCTTGCAGAGTCGCGGCAGCGAGCGACGGATTTTTGGCCGGGCTTGAGCCCCCGATAGCAGGCTGAATGTGACATTCGGCGCATTGATTGCCATTGAAGCGCGGGCCGAGCCCGATGTTTGGACCGCCCTGTACGCTTTCGACTTCGACAAAGCGCGCGGCTCCATCGGAAAAGAACGCCATTTCGTCCGCTGCTAGACCCGGCAGCGGTTGCCCGGCGTTGGATGCGCCTTGGCGAACGCCTGGGTCGATAGGGCGCTTGTCAGCGCACGCAGCGACCAATCCAAAGACAAGCACGCCAGCAATTACTCGAAAAGAATGCATAACAGCCTCCCTCGTAGGACTTACACTGTAACAAAAATTCTCAATGAGGCAGTGAAGAATTTTTGCCAACCGGCGACCAGGGGGAGCCGGGCGTGCTCATGGCGGTGCATGGTAACATCGACTTCCAATATGCGAAGACGAACCTTCCGCGGATTGCTTTCCTTGGCGTTCTTACCTGTGCTGGTGGCTGGGGCAGCTGACCCGAGCACGATTGCAACCGGCTACGGAGCGACGGCTGAAAAGATTATCGATACCGCGCTGCATGACGATGCGGGCTATGCGCGGCTCGCCTACTTGTGCGACCGTATTGGCAACAGATTGAGCGGTTCGGAATCTTTGCTGCGTGCGGTGAGTTGGTCGGCGGAGGAAATGAAGAAGGCGGGTTTGACGAATGTGGTGACGCCGCCGGTGATGGTGCCGCATTGGGTGCGAGGCAAAGAATCCGGCGCAATCTTGCAGCCGATTGAGCGCCCGCTGCACTTCTTGGGCTTAGGAATGAGTGTCGGAACTCCGCCAGAGGGAATCACGGCGGACGCGGTGGTGGTTTCCGATTTTGCGGAATTGGCCGCGCTGGGGACGAAAGTCGCAGGCAAAATTGTGGTGTTCAATGTGCCCTATGAGGGCTATGGACGAACCGTGGTTTACCGGGTTTCCGGCCCGTCGCGAGCGGCGAAGTTAGGGGCCGTTGGTGTGCTGGTTCGCTCGATTACTCCTTTAGCTTTGCAATTGCCGCATACGGGAACACTGCAATACACGCCGGATGCGCCGCAGATTCCGGCTGCGGCGATCAGTATTGAAGATGCGCTTTTGTTGAAGCGTTTGCAAGATAGCGCGGATACGCCGCGCGTGCACATGGAGATGCAGGCGCATATGGAGCCCGATCAGCAGGCGGCCAATGTGATTGGAGAGATTCCGGGGTCGGAGCATCCGGAAGAGGTTGTTGTGATGGGCGGGCACTTGGATTCATGGGACGTTGGCGAAGGGGCGCAGGATGATGGCTCCGGCATTATGGCCACGTTCGAAGCAGCGGCGCTGATTCAAAAGCTTGGGCTGAAACCGAAGCGTACGATTCGCGTGGTGTTCTGGGTGAACGAAGAAAATGGCGGCCGGGGCGGGGAAGCGTACGCCAAATGGGCCGGCGATACGGTGAAGAACCACGTGGCGGCGATCGAGATGGATGAAGGCGCAGAGCGGCCGCTCGGCTTTGGCTACGGCGCGTTTATGGGACGAAGAGGCGGCGTGGAAGTTCGCACGCCGACGCCGGGGCAGGAACGGTCGATGCAAATTTGCCGTGAGATCGCGCAACTGTTAGCGCCGATTCAAGCAACCCAAGTGAACCCGGGCGGCGGCGGCGCCGACATTGAGCCGATTGTGGCGCAAGGAGTGCCCAGTTTGAGTCCGACGACCAGCGCTGAGCACTATTTTGATTGGCATCACACGCAAGCGGATACGGTGGATAAAGTGAATCCGACCGAGTTCAAAAAGAACACGGCACTGCTGGCGGTTTTGGCCTATATTTTGGCGGACATGCCGGAGCATTTGGCCGGGCGCTAAAGCTGATATAATGGCGTTAATCCCTAGTAGTAATGGGGTGATTAACCTGCCATATGAAAGCCAGCAATCCCGAATGGAAGCAAAGCCTCGGCGCCGAGGTTACAGCTGAATTAGCCACCGAGATCGACGTCTTCGAAAACGAGATTGCGCTCAAAAAACAAGGCAAGATCGATGACAAGGTTTTCGCGGAGACGCGTTTGCGCCGCGGCGCCTATGGCCAACGTTATGACAACGGGCAGCGGCACGATGGCGTAGAAAGCCGGAAACTCAACTACCCGCAAGAAAATTTGACCAAGGGACCGGGCACGCTATGGGATGCGCCGGGCATGCAGCGGATCAAAATTCCCTTCGGCGGATTGGACGCCGTGCAGATTGAAGCGCTGGCGGATTCGGCGGAAGAGTATTCCGATGGGATTGCGCACGTGACAACACGGCAAGATATCCAACTGCACTACATCCACATTGAAGATACGCCGGCGATGATGCGCCGCTTGGCGGCGGCAGGCATTACGACTCGGGAAGCCTGCGGCAACACGGTGCGAAATGTGACCGCGTGCCATCTTTCAGGCGTTTGCCGCGACCAATCGTTCGATGTGACGCCTTATGCGAAGGCGACGGCTTTTTTTTTGCTGGGCCATCCGGACACGCAGGATTTTGGACGCAAGATGAAAGTAGCGTTCTCCGGCTGCGACACCAATCCGTGCGGGCTAGTGCGGATTCACGACATCGGCTTGATCGCGCACGTGCGTAATGGAGAGCGCGGCTTTGAAGTTTGGGTGGGCGGCGGATTGGGCGCGGTGCCGTATCAGGCAAAGCTGTTTGACGAGTTTTTGCCGGAGGCGGAGTTGTTGCCGCTGACGCAAGCGATATCGCGGGTGTTTGCGCGCATGGGTGAAAAGAAAAACCGCAATACGGCGCGCTTGAAGTTTCTGGTGGCGAAGTTGGGCCTGGATGAATTCAAGCGGCTGGTGAAAAAAGAGCGCGAGCTTCTCGAACACGATGAGCGTTGGACGGCTTACTTGAGCGATGTGACGCGCGAGCAGGAAGCGCCACGACGTCCCGGCGGGTTGGTGACCATCGATTCCGGTGAGTTCCGGAAGTGGAAAGAGAACAACGTGTATACGCAACGGCAACCGGGGTATGCGACGGTGACGATTGCTCTGCCGTTGGGGGATATCACGTCGACGCAGCTGCGGGCGCTGGCTGATATCGCGCGCAAGTACACCAACGAAACCGTGCGCCTGACGGTGGAGCAGAACATTGTTTTGCGCTGGGTGAGCGAGGCGGACTTGGCCGATCTGCACAAGGAATTGAAAGCGGTGCGACTGGCCGAGCCCGTGGCCGAGACTATTTTCGATCCGGTTTCGTGCCCCGGGACGGATACGTGCAAACTGGGAATTTCGGCTTCACGCGGATTGGCGGGTGAACTGAGGCTGCGGCTGGTGGAGAATTCGGTGACGCAGGATGAGGCCGTAAAGAAGCTGCGCATCAAAATTAGCGGCTGCTTCAATTCGTGTGGTCAACATCATTTGGCGGATTTGGGTTTCTACGGTGTGAACCGCAATAAGAATGGCTACGCCACACCGCACTTTCAAGTTGTGCTGGGCGGCCAATGGAGCAACAATGCCGGTTCTTACGGCTTGGCGATTGGCGCGGTTCCTTCCAAACGAATTCCGGAAGCGGTTGACCGCATTACGCGGCGTTTTGTTGCCGAGCGGCAACAAGGCGAAGAGTTTCAAGCCTTCATTCGGCGCATCGGGAAAGCGGAATGCAAGAAGATGGTGGACGATCTGGGAACTTTGCCGGCGCATGATGAAGATCCAGCAATGTACACCGATTGGCACGATCCGCGCTCTTACACGCTCGGCGATTTAGGTGTGGGCGAGTGCGCCGGTGAAGTGGTGACACCGCTCGAATTTCAGTTAACGGCCTGTGAGCGGGAGGCGTTTGAAGCGCAATTAGCGCTGGAGAAGGGCGATGTCGAGCGGGCGGCGAAATTGGCCTACGAAGCCATGCTCAATGGGGCGAAAGCTCTGATGGGCTGGCAGAAGGTGCTGTTTTTCGCAACGCCCGATGGAATTGTGGAAGCCTTCCGGAAGGAGTTTTACGATACGGAGCTGTTCTTCGATCCGTTCGCCGGTGGAAAATTCGCTCAGTTTTTGTTTCGCGCGCACGATCAAGCGAAGCAATCCTATAACGCCGAAGCGGCGCATCGCCTGATTGAAGAAGCGCAGTTGTTTATTGAAGCCTGCCACAGTTGCTCGCTGCGGCTTTCGACGCAAACGCCGGTGGCGGTGTAAAGAAAGACGAACGATGCAACACGTAAATATCAAAATCTTTGCGAAGAATGCCGCTGCGGTGGATCCGGCGGATGCGATTCCGGTGTTTCACCGCTGGATTCAGAAGCGCGAGTTGCCGGAACTGCTGATTGACGTGGCCGACTATACGCACGTGCCCGAAGGACCGGGCGTTTTGCTCATTGCGCATGAAGCGAACTACAGTCTGGATTACGCGCAAGATCGGTTGGGTCTGCTGTATAACCGGAAAGCCAAAGGCGAGGGCGATGCGCAAGTTCAGTTGCGCCAAGCGTATGATTCGGCCTTGAAAGCTTGCGGCCAGCTTGAAAACGAACCGGAATTTCAGGGCAAGCTAAAGTTCGATCCGAACGAACTCGAATTGGTTTTCAACGATCGCTTGCTGCATCCAAATACGGACGAAGGTTGGGCAGCGGTGGAACCGGAGACGAAGCGCTTCTTCGATGAAGTTTTCGGTGCCGGGCAGTACGTTCTGGAACGCAAGGGTGAAGCGCGCGAGCGTCTGCAAGCATCCATTCGCAAGGTAGCCTGATGAGAAACGGACGCCATCTGTTGGAGCAAATCGGCAATACGCCGCTTGTGAAGCTGGAGCGGGTGAGCGCTGATTTGCCGGGCGTCGAAATTTGGGTGAAGCTCGAATATTTCAATCCGGGCGGGTCGGTGAAGGATCGGCCAGGTTACAACATTATTCGCGAAGGTGAGGCTTCGGGCAAACTCACGGCGGGCAAAACAATTCTGGATGCCACTAGTGGCAACACCGGGATTGCGTACGCGATGATCGGCGCGGCGAAGGGTTACGCCGTGAAGCTGTGTCTGCCGGCGAACGCGAGCGAAGAGCGCAAAATCATTTTGCGAGCCTATGGCGCCGAGCTGGTTTTGACCGATCCGGGTGCGGGTTCCGACGGCGCCTTCCGGAAAGTGCGCGAAATTTACGCGGCCGACCCCGATCGCTATTTCTACGCCGATCAGTACAACAACGATGCCAACTGGCGTGCGCATTTTGAGAGCACGGGCCCTGAGATTTTGGGACAGACCGAAGGCAGAGTGACGCATTTTGTGGCGCTACTGGGAACCACGGGAACGTTCATCGGTACGAGCCGGCGATTGAAGCAAGATTTGAAGCATGTCGAGTGCTGGTCGGCGCAGCCCGCGACACCGCTGCACGGCGTGGAAGGCACAAAGCACTTGCCCGCCTCGATTGTGCCCGGAATCTATGACGAAACGGTAGCCGATGGGAATCTTTGGATTGACACCGAAGATTGCTATTCCATGGCGCGAAAACTAGGCCGCGAAGAAGGTTTGCTAGTGGGCATATCCGCAGCGGGCAATGTGGTCGCAGCGCGCAGATTGGGCGAGCAGTTGGTGAAGCAAGGCCGCAAAGGCGTAATTGTCACCATTGCTTGCGACGGCGCCGCCAAATATCTGCGGGAAGATTTCTGGCAAGAAGCGGAATTAGCCGCACACGCCTGAGCCCGAACGATTCGTTGAGGGTGGATATTGTAGTTATGCCCTCGGACCCATCTTCGCCCGGCGAAGTGTCGTGGACAGCTACGCTGTTACTCGATGCCTTAGAGCGTGCCGTTCACACGAGTAAGACGGAATGGATCTTTCTGCGCGAGTTACGCGTTGGAACCGGACATAGAGGAGAGTCGCTGCAGAGGTTGGACGCCTTCGCGCTGAATTGCCTGCCATACCAGGGAATGCGCCGTATTTGTTACGAAATAAAAATATCTCGTGCGGATTTTCAAACTGAATTAAAAAATCCAATTAAGAAAAGAGTAGGAATGCGCTACTCAAATGAATTTTATTTCGTCACTCCCGGTGGCTTGTTAACGCCAGCAGAAATTCCGGCAGAGTGCGGTTTGGTGGAGATTGGCCAAGCGACGTTGGAGGAGTGGAAAGCACACATCAAGCGGCAAGCGGGTTTCTTCCACTACGACCCGCAATTGTGTATCTACTGCATGGTTACGGTGCGCGCTTGCTGGCGTGAAACGCCAGGGCCAACATGGCAATTCGCGGCTGCCATGCTGCGCAATCAGCGCAAAGAATTCGAAGAAAAACCGCCTCCGCCGCCGAAGCAACAAAAAATCCAATTTGATGGTTAGCGACGACGCATTACGACGAAGCTTTGGCGCTTCTGCTCTTCTTGTTGGGCCAGCCTGGAGGCAACCCATACCAGCGCGGCCGATAGAAGCGCAGCTCACAGTTGTAACAGCGACACGGGATGAATAGAAACTGAAATATTAATTCAAGAATGTTACGGGCATTTGAGCGCTTAATTTCCGCCGATTTGCACCGTGGACATACACTGGGGTTTAATGTAAACGGCATTTCGCGATCGCCTGTGTAAATAGGTTAGCACTTTTCGGTGTTAATTAGAAGCATTTGTTACTTGTTGCGATGTGTTTTGCTCGCCTAATTGCCGGGTCCCGAGAGCGATGCGCTCCGCCACTCGCCCGATGGAGTCAGCGTGTAATCTTTTCCGTCTTCGAGATTGTGAACCACCACGCCGTCCGGACTCGTGCCGATGGGCAGCACTTTGCTGGGCGAAGGATCCGCACCGCGTTGGACGAGCCAATAATCGATGGAACCATCGGCGCCTTTATGCGCCACCGCGGACTCCGTGGGCTTTACCTCTAGCACGCGATGCCAATTCTTGGGCAACGCCGCAGACTCGGCTGTCGGCACCGTGACTGTTGTAAGAGAATCATCCACCACCTTCGGCGCAGCGGGGGCTGTGTTCACTTTGCCCGCTATGCGCTGCAAGTCGCGATTCGAGCGCTCTACCGCTGCCTGCAACTGATTGAGGCGTTCCGAAGAAGTAACCACCGCTTGCGCAAGTTGATTCACCGAACTCGCGACTTTGGTTGTCTGTGGCTCCGGGTCGGGCGCGAGGGCGATTGTGGGCGGGGCGACGGCAGGCTCTGAAAAAATCGGCGAGTGAGCCACATATTTCATATAAGCAACGATCAGGACCAGACTGCTCAGCCAAATGCCGATCAAGACCAGCGCGAGTGGTCCATTGTTTGAGCGGCGCGGCGGCGTTGACTCGCGCAACGTGCCGTAGCCATAGGGGACGAGCGCCCGGGAACGGGCTTCCAACTGCGTGAGCAATGCCTCTACGCGAGCCACCTCTTCCACATTTTGGGTGCTGAGGGCGGGAGCGGCGGCGGTGCCGGCATCGCCATCGACAAACTCACCCGGGTTTTCAACCAGGCGCAACTGCTGGCCGTTCGACGGGTCATTCTCCGGTGCACGGGCGGTAGCAAACGAGCTCATTCGGATTTTTCCTTCTTTGGCTGAGAAAATCCAACTGAATCGGCAAGAAACAGCTGCATGCTCTCTGGCTAAGAAGTGGCCTTAGGAGCGGGATTCTCTTACAGTTTTGAGCCGCTGCCCTAACCACAGAGGGAGGAATCGCGGTGTGATGAGCAAATATCTGCGCCAAAGACGACGCGGCTCCGTTCCTAAACGAAACAACCACTCAAGCCCGAGACGCTGCATCCACGGCGGAGCTTGCGGAGTACAGCCGGCATGAAAATCAAACGCCGCACCCACGCCGAGCATCGTGACGCCGGGAAAAGCGTGCCGATGTTCAAACATCCAGCGCTCTTGTTTTGGAGTGCTGATGCCGACGAAAAGCAGGTGCGCGCCCGAGTCGCGGATGGTTTGCTGAATGGCGTGGTCTTCGTCGCTGGTCAGCACGCGGAAAGGCGGCGAATAACGGCCAACGATCCGCAGGCCAAGGAATTTCTGATGGAGCCGACCTTCCAAAAGCGGCAGAACTTCGGGCCGGCCTCCATATAAGAAGATGCCGTAGCCATGTTTGGCGGCGCTTTCGCAAAGCTGCAGCATGAGCGTTGGGCCGTAAACACGCTGCTGGCCCTTTGACCCGAACGAGCGTAAGGCCCAGACCACGGGCATTCCGTCCGGCGTGGCGATATCGGCCGTATTGAGAACTTCGGCGAATCCGGGGTCGTCTTTCGCCATGATGATGCCATGGACCGACGTGACGCAAATGTAATGGCTGCGGGCGTTTGAATCAAACTTCCGTTCGTCGGCCCATTGGCGGCACAATTCCACCACTTCGGCATAGCTCGTCTTGCTAATGCCGGCGCTGACGACGAATTGCTTTTCTGGTAGCCGCAAGTAAAAAGATAGCCCGAATGCGTTCTAAACTAGAAATGTGAAGACCCTTATCGGAATTTTCCTGCTTTCCGCCGTGTCCTCGGTTATCGTTCAGGCCGGTGCTCCCACGACACCCCGCAAGGTTCCCGAGCTCGCGTTCACCATCCCGGGCGAAGGCGAGAAGTTGCTGAGCCAGTATCACGGCAAAGTGATTGCGCTCGAATTTATCCTCACCACTTGTCCGCATTGCCAGGCAGCATCGCATGAATTGACCAAGTATCAACAGGAGTTCGGTAAACGCGGTTTGCAGGTGATCGACTTGGCGATCAATGCGCTTGACGACATGCGCTCGCAAGGGCAAGCCGAACAGCTTGTGCTTCAATTTAGAGACAACTTCCAAGTGGGCTTTCCGGTGGGCTATGTTCCAAGGCCGCAGATGATGTCGTTCTTGAACGTTTCGGCGGCGGATCGCATGGTGGTTCCGCAACTCGTGCTGATTGACAGGAAGGGCATGATTCGTTATCAGACTTCTGCCATTAGCGGGCCGGATTGGGATAGCGTCGCCAAAGAGCCGAATCTGCGCGAGCACCTGGAAGAACTGATCAACGAAGGGGCCACCACTACGCGCGCCAAAAGCAAAATGGTGGCCAGCCGCGCGGTGAATAAGTAAGTGGGCCGCCATTGGCGTCAGTAGTTCCGCGCTTTACCAACGCGCTCGTCCAGGAAAAAAGTCCGTATCTGCGGCAGCACGCGCATAATCCAGTTGATTGGCTGCCGTGGGGCGAAGAAGCTTTCGCCAAAGCGCGCCGCGAAGACAAGCCGATCTTTCTTTCCATCGGTTATTCCACTTGCCATTGGTGCCATGTGATGGCGCACGAATCCTTCGAAAACGAAGAGACGGCGGCGGTGTTGAACCGTGATTTCGTGCCCGTGAAGATGGATCGCGAAGAGCGTCCGGATATTGACCGCATCTACATGCTGTTTGTGCAGGCCACCACCGGCAGCGGCGGTTGGCCGATGTCGGTTTGGCTGACGCCGGAGTTGAAGCCTTTCTTCGCCGGTACATATTTCCCGCCGGGCACGCGTTACGGGCGGCCCGGGTTCCGCGATTTGCTTTTGCATTTAGCCGAAGTTTGGAAGACGGAGCGCGCAAAAGTGGAAAGTTCCAGCCAAAACGTCACTGAACAACTGCGCTCCATGGCTGCTGGAGCTGGTACGCAGGTCGAACCAGACGCGGATATCCGCCACACCGCGTTTCGCCAGTTTGAGCGCATGTATGACAAACGTGAGGGCGGCTTTGGCGGCGCGCCGAAATTTCCGCGTCCCGTGGTGCTTCACTTTTTGCAGCGCTATAGCTCTCAGGAAAACAATCCGGAAGCCTTGGCGATGGTGGTGCACACGCTCGAGGCGATGGCTGCCGGCGGCATGCATGATCAGCTGGGCGGCGGGTTCCATCGATATTCCGTCGATTCTCATTGGTTCGTGCCGCACTTCGAAAAGATGCTGTATGACCAAGCCCAGCTGGCCAGTGCGTATCTGGATGCGTATCAAGCTACCGGCACCGCGGAACTGGCTGCCGTGGCGCGCGACATTTTCGAATATGTCTTGCGCGACTTGACGAGTCCTGAGGGCGCGTTTTATTCGGCGGAAGATGCCGATAGTCTCGACCCAGAGAATCCAACGCACTCCGGCGAAGGTGCGTTTTACATCTGGCGCAAGAGTGAGATTGACCGTTTGCTTGCGGGCGAGAGTGAAACGTTTTGCCGCTATTACGGCGTGGCGGCGGGCGGAAATGTGGAAGAAGATCCGCATGCTGAGTTTCAAGGGCGCAATATTCTTTACCGTGCCGTGAAGGAGACTCGTTCGCCTGAAATCGCGGCCGCGGGTGAAAAGTTGCTGGCAGTGCGGGCCAAGCGTCCGCGCCCGCATCTTGACAATAAAATCCTCACAGCTTGGAACGGTTTGCAGATTTCGGCACTGGCCAAGGGTTATCGCGTGCTCGGAGAGACAAGCTATCTAGAAGCTGCCGAGCGCGCCGCGAAATTCATTCTGGCGAAAATGTATGAACCAGAAACCGGCCGGCTCCTGCGGCGCTATTGCGAAGGTGAAGCGGCGGTGCCTGGTTTTCTGGATGACTACGCCTTCTTCGCGCAAGGGCTGCTCGATTTATTCGAAGCGAAACCGGAAGCGTGGCTACTGGAATTTGCCGTCGGGTTTGCGAAACGAGGATTCGCGCGCTTTGAAGACGAAAGCTCTGGCGGATTCTTCAGCACCGAAGCAGACGCGCCGAACGTCTTGCTGCGGATCAAAGACGATTACGATGGCGCCGAGCCCTCCGGCAATTCGGTTGCTACTGATTTGCTTCTTCGTCTGGCGCACATCACCGGCGAGCAAAGCTTTGCTGTCGAAGCGGCGCGTTCCTTGCGTGCATTCGCGCCGAAAATGAAGGCGCAACCCACCATCGCGCCGCAAATGCTGGTCGCGCTCGGGCGCTGGCTGAACGATTCGGAGCAAGTGGTAATTCGTTGCGCTTCGCTCGATGACGAAGTGCGCGCGCTGGAACGGCAATACACCAGCAAATTCTCGCCTGGCGGCATTGTTCTGGCAATCAGCGATGAATGCGCGGCCGCCCTGCGCCAAGTGGCGCCTTTTCTCGCCGGGCTTGAGCGGCGCGGGAAAATCACCATTTACGAATGCCGCAATTTTACCTGCCAATTGCCCAAGATCATTGAGTAGCTATACGGCTGCGGATGCTAAACTGTGGCGGCATGGCAGAACAAAACAACCGAACGACAGTCCTGATGGGCAAGCCCGTAGAATTGGCAGGCCCGGAATTAAAAGCCGGCGATAAGGCGCCGGACTTCGAAGTAATCGACGGAAAATTTCAGACGGTCAACTTAGCCGGAACCGGCGAGGGCGTGCGCATTTTGAGTGTGGTGCCTTCGCTAGATACGCCTGTGTGTGACGCGCAGACCAAACGCTTTGAAGACGAAGCCGCGAAAATGAGCGACGTCAAAATCTTTACCGTGAGCATGGATTTACCCTTTGCGCAAAAGCGCTGGTGCGGCAATTTCGGCATCAATCACGTAGCTATGCTCTCCGACCATCGCTCTGGCTCATTCGGCGAGCACTACGGAACTTTGATTCCCTCAATGCGCATTGAAAGCCGCGCGATTTTCGTGCTCGATGGCAGCAATACTTTGAAGCATGTGGAGTATGTGCCGGAAGTCGGCGCGCATCCGAATTACGAAGCGGCCTTGACGGCTGCGAAAGACGCGCTCAAGAAGTAAGTAAGTGATACGGGGCGGGCGAGCAGTCACTTATCGGTTCGAAAGAGAAGCTCGTCCCAAATCACCTTCGGTCTCCGAAGCGGCGGCTTGAACCTTGATCTTCCTCATCCCATCCAGGCAGAGATCTTAGCCTCACGATCTCAATGCTCACCGAATTGGGAATTGAGATCTCAACTAGCGCGTAAGTTCGAGGAATCCGACCTGGATTGGCATGACCCAGTATTTTGAGCACAGCGCCGGCGACAAGGCTCATTACGGTGCAAAATACGCCGCAAGGTCCAGGATCAGCTGGGTTGCGCTCGTGGCGTATACGCTGATGGCGCCGCCGGTTGCTGGAACAACGGCCATGTTCGATGTGATTGCGCTATCGTCGGCATTCAAGGTCGAAACCACCGGCCGGCTCTGCCCTTTGGGCCATAGCGTGAGGTACGCCAAGCCCCCGTCCGGCACCACCGTCGCGTTCAGAACGAATGCTTCCGCGCTCGGTGCCGTGGCACAAGAGCTGGGACTTACCGTCACATTCATGCTTTCGCTGAATAGACCCGAAGCATTCCGGGTATCGATCACGCGGCAAGGCGTTACCGTATAAAGCGAAAGACCTCCTGTCTCGGGCGCCGCGAAGTAGCCGTTGACGTCAATCACCAAGTCGGTGTCGTCGGTCGTGTATACGTTGATTGCCCCCTGGCTACCCGCGGGCAAAATTGCGGCGTTGGCAGTTACAGTTCCTGGCGAATTCAAGGTAGACACGAGCGGTTGCGCGTGTCCTGCCGGCCAGGTTGTCAGGAAGGCAAGCGGCGCTATACGGCACCGCTGTGAAATTGAGCGAGTAAGCCTGCGCAACTGCGGGAAGGCCACAAGAACTGGAAAGAACCGGGAAAGTGCGTGAACTGCCCGCAGCCAAATATGGGCCCCCTAAAGCGCCCTTGGCGTTTCGCGTATCGGCAACACGGCAGGGTGCCACTTTATAGAATTCCAACGCCGTCGAGTTCGACGCAGGTACGAAGTAACCGTTGATATCCAGAATTACGTGGCTCGCATCGGAGACGTAGACAGAGACGCCGCCATTTGTGCCGGCCGCCACAATCGCCGCGTTCGCTTTCACGCGCGAATCCGAATTCAGAGTTGAAACCAGGGGCCGCCCAGAGCCAGTGGGCCAGATTGCGAGATAACTGAGAGCACTGGAGGGTACTGCCGTAACGTTGAGCGAATACGCCGCCGCGGTCGAAGGAATGCCGCAACTGCTGTTCGGAATGGGGAAGGCGCGCTCGCTACCAGCTGATAGCTCCGGGCCGCCGAGCGCGCCGTTTGGCGAGCGAGTGTCGGCAACGCGGCAGGGCGTGACCGGAATGAACCGTAAGGCAACCGACGCCGTTGCCGTGTCCACCGTAAACGTCATCGAGACAGGCGTCGCGGGCGCATAGGTGGCGTTCCCATCTTGGGCAGCGGTTATTGTACAGGCGCCGATGGTAAGTAACGAAGCGGTACCGCCGGAAACCGCGCAAACGCCAGATGTCGATGAACTGTAGCTGACTGCGAGTCCCGAACCTGCTGTCGCGCCCAACGCGATGGTTGAACCGACCGTGCCGGAAGAAATAATCGGGAAGGTGATCGTTTGTGCCTCGTAGACACTGAAGGACTGCGAGATCGGCGTAGCCGCGTTGTAGGTGCCGTTCCCAGCCTGTGATGCTGTGATGGTGCAGCTTCCGGCGGCTAGCGAGGTCGCGGTGCTTCCGGAAACAGTGCAGACGTTGGTTGTGGAAGAGGTGAAGGTCACAGGCAAGCCCGAACTAGCCGTCGCACTCAGCGCTAGCGTCGTGCCTGTGGTCTGGCTTCCGATCGTGCCGAAGCTAATCGTCTGCGAAGTCCCTGTTTGCTTCTGAAGCAAGATGCCGTCCATTGGTTGCAAGGTGACGGTGGAGGCCGGCGAGCCGTCATTGAAGCGGGCAACTGAAGTGAGATACAGTGCGTCCGCCAAAAGCGGCAAGCCGTCTCCGCTTGAAAGTTTCACATAGGGCGCCGCCGAAGCGTTGAGCCCAACCGTTGCGATGGTATGCCACCCGTCGCCCGCTGCGGCGGTTGTCTGATCGATGGTTCCGGTCGCCAGAATGGAGGTTCCGGCCATCACTTGATAAATCGCGTTCTTGCTCCACGTGCTCGCAGTGGGTGCCGCGGGAAGCCACGCTTGAATCGTATAGGTGCCGCTACCAGGAACATTCAGAGGCCACTGCGCGGTTCCGCTGCCCGTGTTCGTCTGCGCTGTCCCGTTCCACGCATGATAGTAAGGCGGATTCGGCGTTTCTCCAGAGCCCATACGTCCATAGCCCGTATCGATTGTTACCGTATTCCAACTCCCGGTAGTCGAGAAACCGCTGGCTGTGTCATCAACGATGTACTGATATAGCGGCGCCTGCGAACCCGATAAACGCTGAAAGCCGCTACCGAGCGAGATCGTCCGAACGCTGCTGGTGCCGTTGAGCAGCACCGTTCCGTTCGTGAAGTCGCGCCGGAAGATTCCGGGAGGCAGCGTGCCGAACTGAACGCCGTCAAGCCAAATCTGCCCATCTGGACCACCGACAAAGAATTCCAACTGGGTCGCCGGATCTGTAGCGCTCGCCGTAAAGGATAAGTTGTACTGCCGCCAAGTTGTGCCGATAGTAACTGGCGCCGAGTAATAGTTTACGTAGTTCGGAGAGCCGCCCTGCAGTTCCCCATAGATAGTTCGCGCCGCATTTGACTTCGCCCAGAACGAAAGTTGATAGCTGGTTCCATTCACGAGCGCGACGCCAGATTGTATGAAACTGATGTGCCAGTTCACGGTGGTAGGAGACGTTACGTCGATGAGCGCCGAAGAGTTGCCTTGCGCCGCGGTGGTGGAGTCAACCGAAACTGTGGCAGCGGCGGTATCGCCGCCGGAATTATTCACCGATAAATTCCAGCCGCTGAGCCCATTCTCAAAACTGCCGTTGCTGAGCTGCGGAACGGAAGCCACGCCGCTGATGTTTTGCGCAGCGCCGAGCGGCGTGCCCAGGTTGAAATTGTATTCGTCAAACCACCAGTTCACGGGCGCGCCAGTGTCGCCAAAGTCATAAGTGAAAAAACCATCGTTCATCAGCGCTGAAGCCAGGCCAAAGCGCATGTTTGGATAAAACGTCTGACCAAAGGTTGCCGTGGCCGCTGGAATCAAAGCGGTGCCCGAGTACGGTATCGGCGCATAACCATAGCCGTAAGCGATTTGGTTCGGCGGTGACGATTGCACCATCGTTAATGAAGGCGTTTGCGATTGGTTTGACCACGTCTGATACAAGTTCCAAAAACTGCCGAAATCCATTGTGTTTTCGCGAACATTCACCGCGGCAAAGACAAGACTGTTGCCGTTAAAAATATCCAGCATCGGGCCGGCCGGAACGCCGGTGCCCAAGTGACCGGCGGTGTAGGCATTCGGAGCCAAGCCGCGAAAGGTGGCCAATTCGGAGTAAGCGCCGGTGCCCCAGGCGGCATCCAGTGTGCTCGGATTGTCGGCCACGCCGTTGTTCTGCGATGAAATCTGCACCGGGTTGCCGTTCACGTCGGTTGTGAACCAGGAAATCGAGGTGTAGAAATTGTCGAAGAAGATTCCGTCGAAAGCGAAGTTAGTACTGGACAGAACTTGATATGCGGCCTGCCCGAGAAATTGCCCCACCTTCGGACTCGTTAAGTTCAGCAGGTAGTCTCCCGGCCAATCGGAGATGGGGTTGCCGTGGATGTCGTAAAGATAGTAGCTCGCATCGGGCACCGTAATCGGCGCCGTGGTTGAGCCGTTCGGCAAAGTGATGCTGTCGTAAACGACGCCGTGGGGATACCCGCGAGCTTCCACCGTGTTGGTACTCGGAAGAATGATGACGTTTGCGTTAGCGTTGCGCAGGGTTGTCGCTTGCGCGGGTGTGAAGCCGGCGCCCAGGTAAAGCTGAATCTTCTCGGCATTGGTCAGGTTCTGATCGTAAATATAATTTCCGATCCAGATGCTTCCAATTCGCGGATAGCTGCCATTGGGAGCCGTTACCGCGCGGTAGGTGAGGGTTGTGACGTCTGTTGGGCTCGAATCGCACGCGATGCTAACGGTGTTGAGCGTGCGCGGATCGCTCGATAAACCAGTGATCATAGAGCTGTGCGCGGCCGTCGGCGCGATTTCCATCCTGATTGCCGGCTGAACTGAAGATGACGCAGCGCCGTGCGCTACCGAGTAGCGGCATGTGTCCGCCTGCGAACTTGTGAATTGCAACCGAATGCTTTGTGTGCCGGGCGCGAGCAGCCCGCTGGGCGGCGAAATGTTGTTTAGGTTGGCGGCCGATAGAGAAACAACGGTGAAGCCGAACGCCCGCACGAACAAAGTCGCGAGCGCTGAGGTGGTGCACAATGACATGCGCATGTTATCGGAAATAGACTCCCGGACTGCCCAAGCGGTTTCCGGAATTCTGATAAACAGCGACTTCCAATCCCCGCTATCGACCTTCGCGCCGCCACGTCGCAGTAATCACCATCGATTCTAGCGGATCACGGAAATTTAGTAGCGGCCGCCGGGATTCGCGTTGCCTTGCGATCTTGCACGCCGCGCAATTGCTATGAGGCAAAGAAGTCCGCATGCCACACAGCGCGCTGACGCGGGTTCTGGTGTAACCACGGCGATGGTTGGCGAATCGAAGGTGCTTGCTCCCGTCACGGCCGCAGTGGTGAAATTGGTGCCGGCGTTGTAATCAAACGTTCCTGTCAGACCGAGTTCAGACAGGTCAAAAGTCCCCGTATCGGATGTCTGATACGTAAAGGTTCCAAAATCCGACCCGTCCGGCAGCGTAATCAACGTCCCATCACTAAGTTGAATGTAACTTGCGGTGTCATCAATGGCAGCGCTGTATACTCCATTGCCAAGGGGCGTGTAACTCAGGTCGAAGTTGCTCGCGGTCACGTTCAAGTTGCGAATTCCGAGGAGTGGATCGGATATTGAGAGCGCCGGACTTCCCACAATGCGCCAGGTTTGAGGGCCGCTACCCGGCATCCCCGTCGGGTCGATCGAGAAGGGGCTAAAGAGCCAGGTGAAAAATACGTACTTCCACGTAATCTTGGGTGACCCTGTGACATTGGTCGGGTTGTTGGGAAAATCAAAATTGATGGCTCCTCCCGCCGGCGCCGCTGCCGCGGGAATCGGATAATTAGTCGGGAACGCGAGTACCGCATTGGCAGGCGTTGTCACGTTCACCGCGCCGCCCGCAGCGGCGCCACCTGGCGCATACCACTGGGCCGTTCCATTTTGATTGGGCAATGGCGTGGCTCCCCCAGTCAATCCGCCAACCGTGATTAACACATTCAGAGTCGTCAGCGCAGTTCCGTTGAAGTAAGATCCGGTTTGGACAATGACGCCTGTCGCGCTCGCGGAGTTTGCGGTCAGGAACGCCATCGAAAGCATTGTCGCAGTAACAAATAGCAGATGTTTCATCGTTACCCTCCAGTTAGACGTTAGAGGAATTTCTCCCTCTGTTTAAGTGATCCGATCGCCAAAAAGATTACCGGCTAATGCCAATGAAAGCGCCTGTTAGATTCGGTCTGAGCGCTCTGACTGTCTGTGGCCGCTCTCCAGTTTCAAAAGCGTTGCAGTCGGATTCGCCCGCATGCACTTGTTTGAGCACGATCTGAGTCTGGCTCGTGCACGAAATGCTCGCACCGTGAGGGTTTCAACGCTCGTGTGCAGTACGGTAGCAAGGCGTCTCCTGTTTTCAATTTTCTCGGCGCCTTGATAGCGATAGTATTCGAGAAGTAAGTCACGGTCAGCGTCGGGAAGTGCCTCGAGGCAAAGCGCCAAGCACTCCGCTCTTCCTGAATGGCATTCCGATTCCTGCGCCTCGGCGGCCAAGTTGCCATTGGGGTAGATTCTGTCGAGCGAGATATATCTGCGTTGGTGGCGCGTTTCCAATGCTACGTTTCGGGCGACTCCGCGCAGAAACGGAAGCAGATCGCGAGCTTCATCCAGCCTGTCGGCTACACGATCCAGCGTGCAGTCGGCCAACTCCGCTGGATCACCCTCGGCATTGGCCAGAAAATAACCAATCAAGTTCTTGCGGATGCTTTCGTACTTCTCGCCGGCTTGCTGGCGGTCGGGGTGAAGGCGCGCCAGTAACCGGTCAAAGTTCCGCACCCCATGAAGATCCATCGCCATGTTCCGCGCTCGCGAGCGCCTCGTTACTGATATTACTAGCTTGCTGGAGGGACCGGAAGGCCCACTTCCAGACCCGCCATTCGTGCAATCGCGAGTGCGCTAGATTGGGTAGCTGCGCCGGCTTTCAGAAGGTAATCAAACGCTAACGGGTCGGATTCGGTTCGCGAAGCCATGTGCGCGTTCGTGCCGCGCCACTCGGCGCTATCCGCCAGTTCGGTCAATGCCAAATCATGCGTCGAAATGCCACCCACCGCGCCCTGCTGCATCAATGCGCGGATCACTGCTTCAACCACTTTTCTTCTGTCAGCTGAGTTGGTGCCGCCTAAGATTTCGTCAATTAAGAACAGCACGGGCCGCAGCTCTGCCGGCAGGGTCAAGGCTCGCCTCAACCTGTCAATTTCGGCAAGAAATTTCGATTTTCCATCGAGCAATGAATCCTGGACACCGAAGGAGGCACAGATGCTGAATCTGGAAAGCGTCAGTTCCTTTGCCGCTACGGGAGCGCCCGCGTAAGCAAGTACCGCATTCAAACCGATAGTGCGGAGCAGCGTGCTCTTTCCAGCCATATTCGAACCGCTGATGATGTAAAACCGGTTCTCCGAGTTCAGGCGCACATCATTCACGACGCAGTTATCCGTCGCGAGTAACGGATGGCCCAAGCCTTTTGCCTCGAACCTCGTTTCGTTCGATACAAAGCGGGGAAATGTGTGGTCGGGATGCTCGTACGCGTAAGTGGAAATCGCCAGCAGAGCTTCAAACTCGCCCAAGGCTTGCGCCCAGCGACCCAGCGATTCTCCATGCCGGGCCTTCCAGCGCTCCATGCAGAGAAACGTTTGCGTGCCAATCAGAAGCGTGCGCGAAAACGCGTAGAACCACTCTTTGTCGCGCTCCGTCATCACGTTCGCGAGCCGCTCCAATCGCCGCAGTTCCAGAAGGGGCTGATTCTCGGCGACAGACTCTACTAACTGAGTGAGTAACGGAGATCTGAACTTTTGAGACTGTAATATGCCGATGCCTTCGCGCAAAATGCCAAGTTCCAGCGACAAAGCGCGGATGGCTTCGAGCGAACGCAACACTCGATCGCGATACAACAAACCCAATCCCGAATTCATAACTAGCAGTACTGCGATCCAAGGAAGCACATGTGCCCAGGCGATCGCAGTCGAAAAGCCGAGTAAAACAATCGTGCCCAACGACAAGCAACTCATAAGCGCGAGGAACCGAATTCCTGCATGGGCCGTTGCGGCGGGCTGTTCTAACCACTCGCTGATCGTGCCCCAATGGACTTCCTGGAAAGAAAACTCGCCGATCCCGTTGATCCGATCACACAGTTCTCTTCTGGTCCGCAGTTCATTCACAGCTTCTTGACGCCCGAGAATCTGCTCCACGGGAGGCGCGCTGAGGAGATACTCGGCTAAGCGCTGTCTGCCAATTTGAGTTCGGCAGGTGCAAAGCAGTTCAAAGAGTGAGCCCTCGCCAAGAACGTTCAGGTCGTATTGATAGTCGCGATCACCCTGCGCGAACTCATCTCCCTTTCGTCCCTTGCCTTGCCAGCGATTTTCCAAACGGTCGACTCCCACCTCGTAACATCTGCTCAATCGCAAAGTTTGCAGCAAAGCCCGGTTGCGGCGCTTGGAAAGTCTGCCGGCATAAATCACAAAAGGCACCGGCAGCAAAGCTGCGCCCAGCGGCAAACTCTTTCGCGCGATGGCGAGAAATCCGATTGCCAGGATCGCAACCAGTGCCACAATCATCACGAGCAAGGCAATCGTCTGTCCGAAACGCAACTGACTCGCGGTTGCATGCAAGGTCGCGATCCGTTCTTGATAGTGAACCAGGATGGAACTCAAGCCCATAGTCAAATGCTATCTCGCGAAGCTGCCCGGCGATCAGGCACGCGCCATGTCATACAGAGCCCGAATGTAGCCAATGCTGAACGCCCAACCAGTCCGCCGGTCGCCCACCATCTGCGGCACGTGGTCCGCAATCAGAATGCCGCGAAAATCCACCTCCACCAGCGTGCGCATCAGCTTCTTCATGTCGGTGTAGCCGCCATCGACAAACGTCTCCGTAAAATCCGGCACCGGCGATGTCACATTGCGAAAGTGAATCTTCCACAGCTTGCCCATCGCTGCGAAAGCGCGCGCGGCTTCGAATACATTCTTACCCATCAGATCGCCGCCTTCCATCCAGGTTCCGCAGCACAGACAAACGCCGACGTTCGGGCTGTTTGCAATCTCAAGCGCGCGCTCATAGCCGGCGAAATTGCCGAAGATACAGCGCGGCACGCCGCCGAGTTCGGGTACGGGCGGGTCATCGGGGTGAATGCCGATCCGCACTCCGGTCTCCTCCGCCACCGGCGCTACTTCGCGGATAAAGTGCGTGTAGTTTTCCCAAAGCTCTTCCTTGCTGAAGCGGCGGCCTTGTGTGAGCGGCGGGTGAAACGTAGTGTTGGTCCAATGGCCTTCGGCGTCGGCCAGGTGAAACGAGCGCGCCGGCGCTCCGCCACGCGTGGTTCCTTGCGCTGAACTCCAAATCCCGTTGCCCATGTGCGCGTAGGTTGTGTAATAAATTCCGGCGCGGCCGAGGTTCCGCAAATACTGCTTATATTCGGCAATCTTTTCGTCCCGGCCCGGAAGATTCAACGTCACCTCCGGCATGTTGTGCACGCTGGTATTGCCGATGTTGCTGACTTTCAAACCCGCCGCTCCCGCGCGGCGCTTGATCTCGGCAAACATTTCGTACGTGCCGCCGGTAGTGCCGGTGTTGACATACTCCACGCCGATTTGCTTCGCGAACTGCAACTCTTCGTCGTTGAAATCGGACGGCATCTGCAAAGTGATCTTGATGCCCGGCGCGAGCGGTTCCATGGCCCGCTTCTCTGAGGCGGATGGTGGTAAAAAGGCGCTCGCTACGGCGGCCTTCGCAAACTCGCGGCGGTTGGCTCGGGAATCCATTGGGCCATGATATCTCCGCTTAATGCGCCGCGGCGTGATAGCCTCACAAATTCATGTCTATCGAAATCGGTGAATTGCTCGATCGCAATCCGTGGCCTGCATTCGCCAAGTTTGTTACGGTGCTGTGCGCGATGGCCATTATTTTCGACGGCTTTGATATTTCGATCATCGGCCTCGCGATTCCCTCGATTCTGCGAGAGTGGCATTTGCCGCCGAAGAGCTTGGCGCCGCTGGTGGTGATCGGCTTCGTGGGGATGACGATCGGTTCCACTACGGCGGGTTTCGTTGCCGACCGCCTGGGACGCCGATTCGGCCTCTCGCTCAGCGTGTTGGTTTTTGGGCTAGCGACGCTTGCCAGCGCATTCGCCGGCAATTTGCGCACGATTGAGCTGTTGCGCTTCGTGGCCGCGGCTGGAATCGGCGGAGCGTTGCCCACCGCGGCAACGCTGAGCGCCGAATTCACTCCGCTTAAGATGAGGACCATCGCGGTCATGAGCACCATCGTCTGCGTCCCATTCGGGAGCGCCTTAGCCGGTTCGGTGGCGCAAGCCGTTTTGCCTATCGCTGGTTGGCGCGGGCTGTTCATGGTGGGCGGCGCGACGCCGATTGTTTTGTCTTTGCTGATGCTAATCGCGCTTCCGGAATCGCCGCGTTTTTTGGCGCGCAAGGTTTTGCGTGCGCCGGAGTTGATCAAACTGCTGGGTCGCATGCGAGTGAATGTTGCGCCGGATGCCACGTTTGTGGACGCGGCCGACCGCAAAGCAGGGCAGGGCAGCGGCCTACAGGATTTCTTCTCGCCAATGCAAACGCGCAGTACCTTGTGCCTGTGGCTGACTTTCTTTTCGAGTTTGGCGAATGTCTATTTATGTTTCAGCTGGCTGCCGACTTTCCTCACTACCGTTGGTCTGGCAAAAATCGCGAGCCAAGGTTTAGCTGCTTACAACTATGGCGGCGTCGTGGGCGTGTTTTGTTTCGTTGCGCTCGTGAATCGCTTCGGTTCGCGTAGCTTGACTCTCTCTGCTTCATTGCTCGCCGCGCTTACGGCGGTGATCCTGATAGGCATGGAAACGAAGAGCGGTGCTTCGGCCACGCTCCTCTTGGCAGGCTTGGCGGCGGAGGGATTGTGTGTCAATGCGCTACAGACGAGCTTGTATGCCCTCGGCGTTCATCTTTATCCAACCCGCGCCCGAGCCTCCGGCGTGGCGGTCGCGTCCGCTGTCGGACGGCTGGGCGCTATATGTAGCGCGATCCTGGGGCCGGTGCTGATTCAGTTCGGGCGCGTGCCGTTTTTCGCCTACTTGACCGTGGCCATGCTGCTCGCCTTCGTCGGGTTGGTCCTCCTGCGCGATCATATTCCGAGCCTCGGTGCGCAGCGCGTGGCGGCGTAAAAGAAAGAAGTCAGCGGCGGCGGCGCGCTTCGCAGTCTTCGGCGACCAGCGGCATACCGGGAACCATACGGGCGTTGGATTTCACGTTGTAGCGGGCGCGGGCCGCGAACAGTTTTTCCACTTCTTCGCGCGGTAATGCTTGCGCCCCGCCTAGCATTTCCGCGACAAACGTGATGCGGGCAAAATGTTCAACCGTCTCCATGCGGAAAAAAGCCTGCCATACGTCGACGCCGTAAGAGGTGCAGCCGTGATTTTCAAGCAGCAACGCGTCATATTGCGGGATGAACGGCAGCATGCCGTCCACCAAAGCGGGCGTACCAGGCAAGCCATATTGCGCCAGCGGCACCGCGCCCAGCTGAATGACCACTTCGGGCAGAAGCGCCTTGTCCAGCGGACGCCCGGCGGCAGCGAAGCCCGTGGCCACAGGCGGATGCGCGTGCACCACCGCGCGCACGTCCGGCCGCAACGAATAGATGGTCGTGTGCATGGCGATCTCGCTCGTACAAGAATGCTGACCGCTGATCTTCAGCCCACTTAAGTCGCAAAGAATCAGGTCGTCCGCTTTAATCATTCCCTTGCTCATCGCCGTGGGTGTGCAAAGGATCACATCATCGCTCAGCCTGATACTGACATTGCCATCATTCGCCGCCACCCAGCCCTTTTCATAGACCAGTTGGCAGACGCGCACGAGGTCTTCCCGATGCTGCTGCTCAGTCTTACCCATGCGCATTCGATTTTAGCAAGACTAACTGCAAGATTTGAACTCCCGAGTGACTTTTGTGGCTCTCCCGCTACAATTAGACCGTGGAAACGAGGCGAATGTGCCCCAACTGCCGGGCTTTCATTACTGTCAAGGATCGCGTGTGTCCCTACTGCGAAGCGCAAGTCGGGCCGCGCGCGATTGACCTTCGGCCCAACCAATTTGCGGCTTCGTTTTTGCCCAGCGCCAATATCACCGCCATCATTGTTCTGGTGCTGAATGTTGCGTGTTTTTTGGCCGAGCGCGCGATTATGGACCGCGCCGACCCGGGCGTCGCTTACGGCACCGCAATCTTTCACGGACACCAATACTGGCGTCTCATCTCGGCCGGCTTTCTGCACGCCGGTTGGATGCATTTGGCGATGAACTCGTGGTCGCTGTTCATCCTCGTCACCGAAGTCGAACAATTCTTCGGCACGTTCCGGTTGATTGTGGGCTACGTTGTTTCCACGATAACCGGATTCTTCCTCGCCTGCTTCTTCTCGGGTCATATGATTCTGGGGGCATCGTGCGCGGCGTTCGGGTTGATGGGCATCATGCTCTCCATGGGCGTGTTTGGGAATCGCGCTGACCCGCTGATTCAATTGATCCGGCAGCATTATGGGCAATGGCTTGTCTTTGGGTTGATCATGAGCCTCTACGGCAACATCAGCTTGCTGGGGCATATTGGCGGGCTCATCGGCGGATTTCTGGTCGGCGCCGTCGCACGGCTGCCGGGAAAGCCGGATAGCCCGCGCGAAATGTTCTGGAAAATCGCCGCTTTCGCCTGTGTTGCGCTGGTTGTCTATTGCTGGTATCAGGATTTCGCCAATATTTCGCATCAGCTCCATTCTTCCGTGCAAGAATAGAAGTCAAAGATCACATTTGGCACAGCTACTCCTGCTTCGCGGGGCCAAGCAACTGTTGACTTTGCGCGGACCCAGTGGCTTTCGCCGTGGTGCGGCCCTTGATGATTTAGGTGTTATTGAGGATGGTTCCGTCCTCATTCGAGATCAGCGGATTCTATCGGTTGGCCCGGCCCGCCGAATTGAGAACCTAAAAGAAAGCCGCAACGCGGTTGACGTGGCGGTTACCGGCTGCGTGGTGATGCCTGGGTTTGTAGATCCAGCGCTTCACGTGAGCCTTTACCAAAATAGGGCTTCAGCCGAAGCTCCTTTGAAGCGCAAGAAAGCGGCGCAGTTCCATGAAGAGAGTGCGCTGCTGTTGCGCGCGTGCGTTCAGCACGGAACGTTGAGCGCACAGTTCAAAGTCGCTGCCGAACGCGATTGGGCAACCGCAAGTATGACCGCCCTGCGGCAATTGTCGGCCATCAAGTCGCTCCCGATCGCCATGCAGCGCAGTCTTCGCCTGCCTGCCGAAGTTCCGGATCGGTCTGCGGGCGGAATTAGCCTCGCCGACCGCTTGGCGCTTTTCAAACGGCGCGAATTGGTTCACTTCCTGGAGCTATCCGCCTCCAAAGATTCAAGGGCCGACCCCGCTTTCTGGGAATTGTTTGAAAAGACCCGGTTGCCGGTCAACCTGGTTTGGCCCGGCGGCGCTGCGGAATTATTGCGCGAATACTTGGAGTGCGGAAAGCCGCGCTCGGTGTTTTGCCCGCCGGAACTGAGCGCAGCCGAGTGCACGCTGCTTGCGAATGCGCCTTCTCTTTCAATTTTCACTCCTAGCCGGGAGCTTCTGGCGGAACGTGAGAATCCGTCCGCCAAGAAACTTGTGGAGATGGGCGCCGCAGTCGCGCTGGCGAGCGGGTATGATTCTAAAGATGCGCATATTTTCAGCATGCAAATGGTGGTGGCTTTAGCCGTGCTGCGTTTGCGTCTGACTATCGAACAGGCTATTAGCGCAACTACCATCAACGCCGCCCACGCGCTCGGTTGCGCCGATCAAGTGGGAAGCCTGGAAGCGGGTAAACGAGCGGACATCCTGGTCTTGAATGTGAGTGACTACCGCGAATTGCCCCGGCGCATCGGCGTGAATCAAGTGACAATGGCGTTGCGGGATGGCAATTTCGTGATTAACCGCAGGCGCGCGAAAGCGAGCGCTTGACGCTTGCTGGTTGAGTGTGTCCCCAATTTCTCCGAAGGTTGCGACGCCGCCCGTGTTGCCGCGCTCGAAGCGGCCATTGCCTCAGTGCCCGGCTCATACGTGCTGCACAAAACCAGCGACCCGGACCACAATCGCAGCGTGATTACCTTCGCCGGCGAGGCGGAAGCGGTGTTGGAAGCGGCGATTCGTGTGGCGGCACGAGCGGCGGAGTTGATTGACTTGACCAAGCAGGACGGTGTCCATCCGCGCTTGGGGGCGCTTGATGTTTTGCCTTTTGTCCCGCTCGCGAATACCTCCTTGGCGGATTGCGTTCGCTTGGCGCACCGAGCCGGCGAACGTATCTGGGGAGAATTGGGCATTCCGGTTTATTTTTATGAGGCGGCAGCGTTGCGGCCCGAACGTGCCCAGCTTGAGAATGTGCGGCGCGGGCAATTCGAAGTCTTGCGCGAGAGCGTTCTTACGGATGACTCGAAGCGCCCAGATCTCGGCGGTCCGAAACTCCATCCGACAGCCGGAGCAGTGGTCGTTGGAGCGCGTCCTATTCTGATTGCGTTCAATGTGAATCTGAAGACGGCGGATCTTGCCGTGGCCAAGAACATCGCGCGTGCCGTTCGCGCGAGTAGCGGAGGATTGCCAGGTGTCAAAGCGTTGGGTTTGCCATTGGCTTCGCGCGGCGAGGTGCAGGTTTCGATGAATCTGACCGACTACGCCGTTACGCCGCCGCACGTGGTGTTCGCTGAGATTAGCCGGCTTGCGGCCGCAGCCGGTGTGGAAATTGCGGAAAGCGAATTGATCGGACTAACTCCGCGTAAAGCTGTGGAAATGTGCTTCGCAGCCGCACTGAAGCTGCGCGAATTCTCCTCAGATCGGGTCATTGAGAACGGCTTAGAAGCTAAATTGCCTCGCGAACAGAGATAGGCTCGTCATTTCTAACGGGGGCGGACCTTATCATAGGAAAATGGCTTCCGTTATTAGCGAAGAGCCCGAGTTGGCAACTCCCGCTCAAGAGGTGATGAATCTTGAGCGGCAATATCTTCTGCAAAACTACGCCCGCTATCCGCTAGCCCTCCATCGGGGCAAAGGTTGCTATGTTTACGACCTTGAAGGCAACCGCTATCTCGATTTGATTAGTGGCATCGGCGTGAGTTCTCTGGGCCATGCGCATCCCCGCATCATCAAGATCATTCGGCAACAAGCCGGGTTACTGCTGCACACTTCCAACCTTTACTATCACGAATACCAGGGACGGTTGGCGGAGCGTCTGGTTAAGCTCAGCGGGTTGAATCGCGTGTTTTTTTGCAACTCGGGTACCGAGGCGATGGAAGGCGCGCTCAAAATGATTCGCTCGCATGGACGAGCGATTTCGCCAGACAAATATGAAGTGATTGCGCTCGACAATTCCTTTCACGGACGCACTTTCGGCGCTCTCTCGATCACCGGCCAGCCGAAATACCGGCAGGACTTCGAGCCGATGCTGCCCGGCGCTCGCTTTGTAGAGCGCAACAATCTTGCCGCCCTCGAAGCGGCGTTTACTCAAAATACCGCGGGCATTGTGCTCGAATTCATTCAAGGCGAAGGCGGCATTTATCCTATTTCCGAAGCCTTTGCTCGCAGGGCTCATCAACTGGCCGCGCAACACAACGCGCTGATGGTCTTCGATGAGATTCAGTGCGGGGTAGGCAGACCGGGAGCGCATTTCGCATACCAGTTGCTGGACCCGCCGCTCATTCCGGATATCGTGATCGCCGCCAAGCCGATGGGTTGTGGGCTTCCGATCGGAACGGTGATTGCAAATGAGAAAGCAGCAGCTGCCATTAAGCCCGGCATGCATGGCACTACTTATGGCGGTGGACCTTTAGTTTGCCGTGTAGCGTTGGAGTTTTTCGATATTCTTGACGAACTTTTGCCTTCCATCAACTCGGTGGGAGGCTACTTCCGCATGCGTTTGACCGAACTGATGCAGAGGTTCTCATTCATTAAGGAAGTTCGCGGGCAAGGACTGATGATCGGCGTAGAACTGGAGATCTCGGGCAAAGACATGGTTTTGGATGGAATCAAAGAGGGCATCCTCTTTAATTGCACTCATGAGAACGTCTTGCGTTTGCTCCCGCCCTATATTTTGTCGGAACAGGACGTCGATCGCGCACTCAATGCACTCGTTAAAGTGTTCCGGAATGTGAAGCCTCAATAGTACCGGCGCAGGCGGTGAGTAGAAATTCTTGAGTAACAGACTTACTCCGTTTCTTCTCTAACGACCACGCCAAGTTGTACCCTGAAAGATTGATTTTGACGACGCGTAATTTATTATTATTTCTTCCTATTTTTCTGCTTTTGCTGGCAAGCTCGTGCGCGAAAAAACGAGCCGATTTGGTATTCGAGCCGGAACCGCACGCGATCTCGCGGCGCTTGAATATGCTCGCCGCCCGCCATCCGCACATTGTGCTTGATCCAGCCGGGGACACGGTTTACATTTTGGCGGTGGCGGGGACAGATCCCGCATCGCAATTAGTGCTGCTGACTTCGGTCAACGGCGGCGACACGTTCGAACCGCCCGTACCCGTGAACGAACCGGGAACGAATGTCAGTTCGCATGGGGAAAATGGCCCTTCGATGATGTTCGGCCCAGGTGACAAGCTCTTCACGGTTTGGGAGCAACCGGAAGGCGATGGAGCGAATATTATGTTCGCTTCTTCGCTTGACTTTGGTTCGACGTTTGAAAAACCGGTTCGGGTATCCGATCAAGCCACGCCCACTTATAGCGGCTATCCAACTTTCGCGGTATCGCCGAACAAGACATTGTGCGTGGCGTGGCTCGATTTTCGCGATCAAACGCCGGATTCAAATACGGCTTCGATCTACTTATCTTGCTCGATTGATGAGGGCGCGACCTTTTCGAAAAACATAAAAGTGGCGGATGGTGTTTGCCCGTGTTGCCGGCCTACGATTGTGTACGGTCCGCAGGGCCAGCTTATGATCCTCTGGCGAAGAGTTTTTCCCGGAAGTATTCAGGACATGGTGGGTTCCGTTTCCAGAGACCAGGGCCATAGTTTCGATGCACCCGTGCGAGTGGCGGAAGATAATTGGAGGCTGGAGGGGTGTCCCGATTCCGGCTCGGCGGCGATACGCGTGGGCAAGCGGGTTTATGTAGCTTGGCAGACGGAAGCTACCCGCGCGACTTCGGGTGTGCGGCTGGCTTGGTCGGATGATGGCGGCAAAACGTTTTCGCTTCCGATCATGGCATCGGAGAAGACATTCGACGCGAATCGTCCAGCTTTCGCGCTGGAAGACGACGGCAATCTCTTACTCACGTTCCAAGCGCGCGATCCTGAACGCAGGGGTGGATGGACTCCACCACGGCCGTACGTGGTGGAAATCGACGTTCACGGCGATCTCTCCGCGCCCACTTTGATTGCCGATGGCACGATGCCGGTGGAATATCCGACGGCTGCGTCGGGAAGCGCCGGGCGCATATTCTTCGGATGGACGGAAGCGACGACAGACGCGTCCGGGGAGAAGGGCGCCGTGATGATGGTTCGCGCCCGGTCCGCCGAACACTACTAAGGCCGCCGCGGAAGATCAGAAGGAGAAACGACCACCGATTGTCGGAGCAAGGTTGCTGTCGTAGTTATAGGGGACGCCGGGGCCATGGGGAATGGCGATGGCCAAGCCGCCGCTAACCCAGGAATACGCAACTCCCGCAAAACCGTCGAAACGCTTGGTGAAGTGATGATCGGCATAGAGTGACACCTCGTTGAGGCTACCCGCGCAGGAGGCGCGGAAACCGGCTTCGGGCGAACAGGTCGACGGAACACGAAAGTCGTTCTGCATCTGGTGATACCAGGAAAAAGTGATGTCAGTTTTGCTATCGACAGCGTATTTCGCGCCCATCCAAAAGATCTGCACGATCTTGGGAGAATCGAGATTGTTGTCTTCGACGCCGCTCATGAAAACGCTGCCCTGGTCGGAGGCGCCCACGCCCAACGGGTGCTGCGGGTTAAGCTGCCGGATGTGTTCGTAGCCGCCGAAAAACTTGACCGGGCCCCACGTATACTTGGCTGCGGCCATGATGGCGCTGTTATCGGTCACGATGCCATATACTGTGTTGGTCGTTCCAATCAGATTGTTTCCGGTGATAGGGTTTGTGTTGATGCTGTTGACGGTCGACTGATAGGGCTGTGTCGGACTTTGAGGCCCCAGCAAAGGGTTCAACACGCTGATCGCCTGGTTGTAATGTTGGTACACGACGTCGGCTGAAAACCTATGGTATTCTCCGCCTACGTCGAATCCATAGGCGTTGTTATGCGGCGATTCCGGCGTACAGGTGGCGGCAGTCCAGGTTGAGGAGGCGGAATAGCAGCCGCCGCTACCATCAACGAATTTATACATCGCGCCGAAATGGACCGGGCCGTAAGTGAGGCGGTACTTCAGGGCGTCGTCCCAACGGCTGTCCTCGGTGTCGCCACCGCCGGCCATCGTGCCGTTATAGCCGATGTACGAAAAGGCGTAGCTGCCGTTGGCCGGATCGTAAGCGAGCATCGCGTCGGTGCCGAGAGAGCGTTGACGACCGAAGGTCAGCGTGCCGAAAGAGGTGGACGCGACGCCGGCATAAAATTCGTCATTGAAGGGCTGGCCGGCGCGCGCGCCGTCGATAGCTTCCGAATAGCTCTTCCTGGGAAGGCCGTTGTTGATGGTGTCGGTGGCTGACGCGTTGGCGAGCTGGCCAGACTGCGGATTGACGCCGGTGGAAGCGTTGAACACCACGGACCAGCCAGGCAGAAACTCTTCCTTGCCCCTGATGCCGAAACCCGTTTGCGAGAGGTTGTTCGGTGCGACGAGGAATCGAGAGTGATTGGCATTTCGGTTCACCAGAGATTCGCCTTCGTAGTTAACGGCATTTTCCGGTAAGCCGTGGCTGACCCAGCCTATGCCGACATCATACGCTCCATAGAGCGTGATGCCGTGCCAAGTCAGCGCGCAATCGGTGGTGGCGAACTCGTGGCCGCTCGTGCATGCGTCGGGGGTGCTGTGCTGCATCTTGATATCGACTGTGGCGTCCTGGCCCACCGCCAAGCTGATTCCCGAGCGCGTTTCATTGGCGAACCCCTGTTTTGCCGCGCGTATCGCGAAGCGTCCCGGCGGCAGGCCGGATACTTGAAAGTGCCCCGCGCCGTCGGTTGTGATCGTGCGCATTGCACTTTTGTCGACGCTCTTGATTGTTACTTCGACATCGGAGAGGGCTGCGCCGGTTTGGTCCGTTACTACACCGGAAAGGCTCGCTCCCGTTTGGGCTGATGCAGGGAACGCTCCGATCGCAAGGCACAAAAGCGGCAAGAAAGGTTGGGACAAAGTTTTCCAAAGTAGTTTGCGAGAGATCATAGTGTTGTATAGTGTCTTTTTAAAAGTGAAGCGTCGTTTAAAAGATACTACCGCACTCCAGGACGATCGGGCAAACAAGAACGGCTTTTTGCCCACCCTCGTGCTGGCCGCATTTTTCCTGGCGGCCAGTGCGCCTGGTCAGGGCCCGAAGCCTGAAGTTACAGTTGCCGCTGCCGCGAATCTTGAAAAGGTATTTCAGGCGCTGGGACCGCAGTTTGAAGCGGCCAGCGGCATCCACCCCGTATTCAGCTTCGCCTCGACAGCGCAGCTCGCCTTTCAGATCGAGAATTCGGCTCCGTATGATGTGTATGCGGCCGCCGATGTAGAGCATGTCGACGAACTAGAGAAGAAAGGACTGCTGGCTCCGGGCTCACGGGCCGTTTACGCAACGGGCGTTCTGGCTCTATGGATTCCTCCCGGGAGCGAGGCAAAGGTCGAAGGGCCTGGCGACTTGGTTCAGCCGGCGGTGAAAGTGATTGCCCTGGCCAAACCCGAGTTAGCCCCCTACGGCCTTGCCGCGAGGGAAACCCTTCAGCATTTGGGCATCTGGGAACGGGTTCAGTCCAGGGTTGTTTACGCGGATAACATCAACATGGCAAAGCAATATGGTGCATCGGGCAACGCCGACGCCGTTTTCACCGCATACTCGCTTGTGCTCAAAGAGGCCGGTAAAGTCATCAAGGTGGACGAGAAATTGCACGATCCTATCGAGCAGGCGCTTGGAATCGTCGGCGCTTCGAAGCATAGGGAGGCCGCGCAGCAATTCGTCGATTTTCTGCTGAGAGGGCAAGGGCGCAAGATCCTGGCTAGTTTCGGGTATCGCGTGCCAGTTGCAAAGGCGACTCCGTAGGCGGCGGAAATCATTGCCGTTTGCCTGAATCCTTGAAGTTGACTGCAAAGTACGGGTAATTGTAATTCGGGCCTTTGGTGAGCTTTTGCAGAAATTCGCCGCCTTGGATGTGTCCGACTCCTACGCCAAGGTTCACGTGGCGGTTCAGCTCATACCAGGTATAGGCATCGTATTCTTTTCCAATGTGGGTTCCTGAACGGCCGGTTGTGTCGCGCACAATGAGGCCGCCGGATGTGTTGTACACGCCGTCGCGCGCCTGATCGAGCCAAAGATCGAGGATTTGGCCAGTCACAGTCCAGCGATGGCGCGGTTCAACAGTGATGCCGAGCCGCTCGGAAATAATGTTCTGCCAACCGAACTGATCGGCGATGCCGAAACGATCGTGGGCGGTGGGAAACATGGTGTCGAAGGTGTTGTGCTCGCCATCGGTAGGATTCTTGTCACCGGTGGCCATATCGTATTGCCAGAAGAAACGCGGTCTCCACCAGGCTTTCTGGACCTGGTAACCGCTGCCCACGCTAGCTGCCCAGGCGCTGATTTGATTGGGCCCATCGGTACCGCGCTCGACGATGGATTCGGCTGAATAATCGAAGTCTTGCACTACACCCTTGAACCGCAGACCGTACGCGAATTCGCTCTGCTTGCCCGTTTTCAGCTTGGATGTTGTTTCAATGGCCACGCTCGGCTGCAGCCGCCATAGAACAAACGGCTCCAGAACCGAATTCGGAGCAATGCGGTCAATGCCGCCGTAAGCGCCGTAGATATTGTTGCCCTCGACGTGATGGCTGATGCCTTCCGGCAGCGGCGAGACTACTGAACCGCCAAACAAGCCGAGGCGGTAACGATCGTAGTGCAAGTTGGCCACTACGGCATCGTAGGAGCGGCCCTGATTGCGCCATTCGGAATTGGCGATGATCGTGTTGTTGTAGTTGATCAACTGCCGCCCGACGCGCACACTGATCCAACTGCTCTCCGGATCTCCGAATTCGGCATAAGCCAACTTCAAATCCCATGCGTTCAGATTCGGCGGACCCCAAGGTGGTTTTTGCATGAAGGGCCTGGCGTCTTGCAACTGGGCGACGAACTTAAGCCAGCCAGTGGGATGCAGATTGATTTGCAACCGAGAGCGGACCAGCAGATAAGAATCGTTGTTGTTGCGCTTGAAGCTGCCGTTGTGATAGCCCTCATAGCGAAAGCGCTCTTCCCAGCCGAACCAGATCCAGCGTGGCAGCTCTTCATCCAATAGAGAAGCAGGGCGGAAATCGGGCACATCGTAGGGCGCATTTTGCGTGAAAGTGCGGTAGGCCGGGCCGTTCAGGAAGCTCAACGGGTTCGAGGCAGGGCCGGTGATGAATGCGCCGCCATAAGCACTCGATCCGTTTTGAGTGGTTACGTCATCTTGCGCCAGGAGTGGCGCGGCGGACGCGATTAAAGCCAGCGTGATGAGGACGGAAAGTTCGAGCCGCTTCATATACAAGTAAGTCTATCGAAATAGTATGAATGATGCAAGAGATTTTGCCACTGGCTAGGCGGTGACAGTGACGTTAACCGGGCTTGCATACTCTTTGAGGCCGAGTTTTGCGAGCTCTTCGGCAAATTGCGCTTCGAAGCCAGGATTTTCTTTGGCGGCGGCGCTGCGGGCGGTGAGATTTAGGATTCTTTGGTGCGAGGCTTTAGCATCTTTGAGGAGAATTTCCCAGTAGTGGCCTTGTTTTTTCATTTCGTGCTTCTCGGTTTTGATGCGAAGTGCCTCTTCCGCGCGTTTTTGCGCTTCGAAGCCATTTAGTTCGGTGCGGGTTTCCTTTCGGAGTTTGAGGAGGTCGTTCAGGGACTTGTGAAAGGCGCGGGTGTGGGTAGTTTGGTAGCGCATATATAGGTTGAACATTTTGGCGTCGGTGATGACGCCGGAGTGGGGGTCGGTGGTGGTGTCGATGAGTTTTTCGGCGCGTTTGGAGAGCCAATGGGATTCGGCCATGTTGTTGAGGAGGATGGCTTCGGTTTCAGTCGTCGGGTCGGTGTTCGGTTTCGAGAGCGGATTTGAGCTGTTCGAATTTTTCGGGATCTTCGGAAGTGAGGAGACGGAAGGTTCCGTTATGCCGGGCGAGGCCGTGGGTGGCGCGGTTTTGGGAGGAGATGGCGAGACCGGCTTCGGATTTGGGGCCGGTGGACTTTTGGGAGCTTGGCGCGGTTGGCGGCGAGTTGGGCGTTGCTGATGGGTGATGGGCCGGATGTGTCGATGGTTGGGGTGTCCGTTGCGCTTCCTTTGGACGCGGCTTCGTCGACGGCTTCTTGGGGTTGAAGGGATGGAGTGATGGCGGACAAAGGCGGAAAGACGCCGCCGGGTTCGGGGATGTCGAGGCCATGCGCGATGGGACGTAAGACGCTCCCTGCGGTCGCGTGCCCTTCACTTGGTACAAGTAGGGCCGGAGACGCCGGCCTGACGTTCAGGGTTCTGTTCTCAGTCTCGGCGGCGCGAGCGAGTTTATTCGCGAGCTTGCGTTCCTGGTGGGCAAGGGCGCGACGTTCTTTGCGGTTCATGATAAGACTTCTTTCTTTGGGACAGAAATTAAAGAGCCCACACAGGCGGGCTCGAACAAGAAATCGCATGGACGGCGGAGAGGGGCGAACGAGCCGACGGTTTTTTTAGCCTCGAGAATTGCTGTAACTGATTGTGGGGATTAGAGATAAAAATATTTTTGGGTTAGGTGCGAGATCTGTGACCGAGAAATACAGAGGCGAAGCGATACAGTTCCCTCGAGTTGGTGGACCCCGCGTTTAGAATGGCTTTGTCATTGCCGAAGACCTCCAAGCTGTAGTTGATGCCGCTGCCGCCGAGCACTGAAACGCCTGGCCAAGGGTTTGTCCGCATTCGCCGCCCCTTTAGAAGTTTCAACCGACGCGCTGCCGCAATCCGACGATCCGGTTGAATCGAAGAAGCCGAGCCGCGAAGTGCTGGGCCGCGGGGAGAGCACGAGTTCCAGCGCGAATGATCTCGAACACGCGCAACAACTGCTGAGTGACTCGCGCCGGCTCAGGTGACCGCCGTTGTCCGTCTGATGGAAGTGATGCTCGATCCGGTCTCCCGCGCCCCGGCTAACGCGCCTTTGGAAGACGAAGGGATCAGCGAAGACGAAGAACGCGCCGTTAGCAAAGCGGCGCGAGTGGCTCAAGCACAACAAGCCCACCCCCGCACGAGCGAGTGCGCGCCGAGCTAGGGCTGTCGCGGGCCGACTTCGAACGCATGGGCCCACCCGCTTCGTGAAGAGCCGCGTAGCTCCAGGCATTAAGGCGCCTCAAGACAATGGCTCAGAAGATTGATGGACCGACCGGGCCAAGGCCGACATTCGCGCCATCGACCGCGAAACCGCGATCGATCTCCTGCACGGGCTCGCGCGCTTTGTCCTTAAGGAAGAAGGCGACGTGAAACGGCTCAAGAACATCGAGCCCCCGGAATACCGTCTCCGCCTCGGCGACTATCGCCTCCGTTTCCACGATCATGGCGACTCCATCGAAATCCTCCGCGTTCGCCATCGCAAAGGAGCTAACCGTTAAAAACAGCAAGATCACTGACAGATCAAGTACCGATTACTGAGCAGTTGATTGGCGGTCGATCGGCAGTCATAATGGCAACCAGAAGGCGGTCAAACGCCGGACGGAAGCCGGACAAAAAGCAGTCACAAGGCAGTCAAAGGATCTCGTAGTACCGGCAAAGAACCGGATGCCGACTATGAAAGCGAAGAAAGCACAGGAGCAAAGTGCAAGCGCCTTTCCCTGCAGCAACGCTCTTAAGGCAGCAGTCCTCGCCGTCAAGGGTTCGCTGCGCCGCTCACGCGCCCTTGACCGCTGCGGGCCGCCGCCAACACCATCCTCATAGCAGGGAAAGCCGCCAAGAGAACGCCGCGTGATTCAGGCCGCGGCTTTCGAGATACCGCAGCGCTTCCGGCGATTCTTTCAACGTCTGGTGATAAAACGCCGCCACATCGCGCAAGGTCTGCTGGTCGTCGGCATTCGCCGCCACCGGCGACGCCAGTTTCACCGTAGTCCCTTTGCGCACGACACGGCCATCGCCAGCGGCTAAAGAAGGATGATCGTCGCGAAGTAATTCGACAGCATGGCGGAAACTCACTCCGCGCGTCTTCATCACCCACGCGATCACATCGCCGCCGCTATTGCACGCCCCCAGGCAATGCCACAGATTTGTTTCCGGCGACACGCTCAAACTCGGTGTCTTGTCGTCGTGAAACGGGCAGCGCCCAAACAGATCCTTGCCCTGCCGTTTCAACTCCACCCCGAAACCGGCGGCTAAACGCTCGATGGGGATTTCTTTCTTTAGCCGCTCGATCTCTTCATTCGGGATTCTCGCCACGAAAACGGGCTCCTTCGAAGACTTGTCAAGAGGCAATGCACTCTTTTTGTATGCCTATTGACCGCTTTATACCGTCCATGAGAGTATACCCTGAGTGTATATGCTAAATGAAGGCCCTCCGCAAACCCCCGCTTTCGCCTTTACAATCCCTTCTGGGATGCCACGCAGGAAAAAGGAAGACACCAGCTTCGGTCCGCGCCTCACGGCCATTCGCCAAGCGCGCGGCATGACGCAAGTGCAACTGGCCGAAGCCACCGCCAGCACGCAGCGCTCGATTTCCTATTACGAAAACGATGACGGCATTCCGCCGGCTTCGATTGTCATCTCTCTTGCCAAAGCCTTGAGAATATCCACTGACGAATTGCTTGGTATCAAGCCGCCCCGCGTCGAACCCGACGAAGACGCCGAAAGCAAGCGGCTATGGAAAAGATTCCAAATGGTCACGGTGCTTCCCGAAAAAGATCAGCGCGCCGTCATCCGGCTGATTAATTCTTTAGCCGCTATCGCCGCACCGCGCAAAAACGGAACCCAGGGAGAACGCCATGGCCGTTGACACGCTCGAAGCCAAAGCTCATGAACTGCTCGGTCAACTCAACCCCGGCAAACTCGCCGCCGTCGTTCATCTGCTCGAAGTCATGGTTCACGATGAGGACATCGAGGACAGCGATACACTCAGCCCTGCCGAAGCTAAGGCCATCGCCGAAGCCGATGAGTGGAGTAAACACAACCAACCCATCCCGCACGAAAAAGTTCTCGGCGAGTTTGGCCTTTCGATGGCCGACTGGGAAAAGATGAGCCGCGAGCCGTAGATTCGCGGATCTAATCAATGGCCAAACGTATCGTCTGGACCGACCAAGCCAAGACCGACATTCGCAGCATCGAGCAGACCGTCGCCATCCAGATTCTCAAGACCTTGGGCCGATATGTTCTCACCGGCGAAGGCGCGACCAAGCAACTCAAAGGCATCACTCCTCCCATGATCCGCCTGCGCGCTCAGGACCATCGCGTCTTCTTTCGCGAGCATGACGACCATTTCCAGATCGAGCGCGTGCTCGACCGCAAAGAGGCATATCGCTAAATGGGCTACGAAGTTAAGAAAACCGAACACTGTGGCCCCAAACGCGGCAATGGAGCGTATTGGGGTTATAAGTGGGAAGCTAAGAAAGAAAGCAACCGCATCCGCCGCGAAAACTGGAAACGCGAGATCCGCGCCGCCCTCGCCGATTCCGTCACTGAGGTGACGTGTCACTGATTAGCCGGTGCGCAGCACCGCCGGCTCACTCGGCTGTCGTGTTGGCTTCGGAAAGCTGGTTCTTCGTGGTGTTTCCGTCGCTTGGATGCAGCATGACAATCAGGCGATCACCTTCATCGGCGTTCAAATCCTTTCGGAGATGAATATGAAAGCCGTCCTTATACGGCCCTTTCGCCATTTTGATGAAAAGCTTTGCGAGTGTAAGCAGGGCGGAACGATTCGCATACACAATTGGCACACCATTTTCGACCGCAGAGTCTAGTTCTTCGTCAGCCTCAGAGCTGTAATCGAAAGTGATTCGATTAGGTTTCTCTTCTTCAAACTCGAAAGTAAACGATTCCATAACTCTCCTTACTGATCGATATGCTCGTTCGAGACAACGCGAGGTCTGTTCTTTGGTCCGGGTTTTACGACCTCAACATTGGCGTGGCGAACAGGTTGGCCACCGCTTCCCGGAATCGGATGGGTCTCCACTCGAACGTTCACTTTAGCCCCGGGTTGATCTGGATGCGTGATTGTAACGTTCCCTTCCTGGTTCGGAGTTTTAGGATTCGCTGTGACACCGTATCCACCCTGTTCGATCTGACCAGCGATGTCATCGACCTTCGACGCTGCGGCAGTTACTAAATGACCTCCCGCAACCGCCGCCGTTGTGGCGCCGTGAACGGCAACTGCCACACCTGCCGCCGGGGCAACCGCGCCAACGCCAGTCAGAGCGGCGGGCGAGGTCACAACGGCCTCACCACCACCGCCAAGAGCCTCGATTGAGCCAGTAACTACGGCTACTACGTCCCCCACCGTTTGCCCGAGCCGATAATCGTCATTGCCTCCCTTTACCCTGCCGGCACCGGCCAGATTGTCGCTTCCAAAGGCGTTGGCAACACCGCTGAGGTAATCCCAAATGTCGTGTCCGTCAGGATCGATGTATCGAAGCGGATTGTTCCGGGTGTAGACGTACTTGTTCAGCGTCTGCGGGTCGCTGAGGTCAGCGTAGGGTAATGGCCCGGCAGCAAACGCGGCCGTGCCATCCAGGTTGTCGAAACCACCCTTGAATTCATCGGGTGAAGTAAACCTGCCCAGCGCACTTCCGTAGTACCGCGCCCCAAAGTAATCGAGCCCGGATTCCGAATCCCGTTCTTTGCCGGTAAACTGGCGGAATTTTGCTGCGGTTCCGGCTGAAGCCCCGAGATTGGGCACTGTGAACCTGTGTGCCGACGCATCGTAGCCAGAGATTGGCATGCCTGCACTTTGGACCGGCGGGTGGATGCTGTCATAACCATAGCTCGGCGTCGTACTTGGCTGGTGGGCGTTCATTGTCGTGGGTTAGCTATTATTCATTCGGGTTGCTGTCCCGGAAACCCCAACAGGTTCGAGGCAAGGCTCATTCCAAATGCCGGGAACATCCCTCAGGACGTACAGCTGGTCGCCGCCGTGGTAAAAGCTAACCTCCATCACCGTTGTTAAGACCCCTGCATATTCCATTTGTTCCGGCTGCAGCTTGTGGTGATATTTCCACTGACGTGCAAAGTCGTCGAGGGCGGGTCTTGGAATTATGCGCACCTTTGATCCTTCCGGGAAGGTCGCCTTGTAGAGTTCTCCCAAACTTTTCTCCTTGCTCCTAGTTAGTCGGCTTAAATTTGGTCGGGTCAATCGACTGGGGATTCTTTAGTTGGAACTGCGTAGCCCCACCACTCGTCGTTGGCCCGTTGCCTGGGACGGCGAGGTTTGACGACGGGGTATCAAAGGTTATTGAGTTAGCGCCTTTCCCTGGACCAATTTCAAGAATGCTTTCAACTGCTGAACTCGAAGATCCGGCGGGGATTTGAGATGGGAGGGTAACCCAAGTTCCGGTGTTTAGAGTTCCGGATTCCGAAATAGCAGCCACTCCAGCGTCGCTGGTGAAATGAGTGACTGTAGTCGTTGCCGCGCCAACTTCCGCGCCCTCAACAAGTCCAGATATCGCTTTGGCTGCCCCAGCCGTTGCCAACGCCGAAACAACAGTTCCCGTGACCTGGCCCAGTGCTTTCGGATCGCCCGATAGTGCGGCTTTACCGGTAGCGACAACCGCGTCCCCGACTGCGACCGCCGTGTTGATGGGATGTGAGGCGGCGTTGATTAGTGCGGCTCCTGTATCTAACGGATGGCTGACCGCTTGGACGATTGGGCGATATGTTGTATCAGCAAAGCCCGATCCGAATTGCCTTACGTCGTTCCAATCGCAGCAGTGACCATCGGGATCGGTCCCGCTGAGCGGATTGTTTTGCATGTAGAGATAGAGGTTCAGACTTTGCGGGTTACGGAAATTCGCGTACGGAACTGGTTGTTGTCTCGCACTCCAATCCGGAGTGGTAAACCTGCCCAACGCACTCCCGTAATACCTTGCCCCAAAGTAATCCATCCCCGATTCTGAATCCCGTTCTTTGCCGGTAAACCTCTCGCTCACGTAATCCGTATCCCCAAAACCCAAACTCGCCATCCGTCCCGCCGAGCCTTGCGGCACTTCTTCGCCGAACGGCAAGAAATCATGCCGCGAAACGACGACGCCGCTGGAATTCGTCACCATCCGTACCGATCCTAAATAATCGTAGCTCAGATAACAAGTCGTGCAAGCCGGCGGCGGCGGCGAGGACGCGGTGTTATATTCCGCTGCCAACTGTCCCTGCGCGTCATACACATAGACCGTCGTGCCGCCCGGGCCGCTTTTCATGACCCGTCGGCCATTGCCGTCATAGGCATACGTGAACGCACTCGGCGAACTTTCCGTCAGCAGACGGCTTTCCGCATCGTAGGTGATGTTGCTGAAGCCGTTCATGGCGTTAACGTTGCCTGCAGCATCGTAGGCCAAGCCGGTGTCGGTGCGCTGGTTGTTGGCGTTATAGATAGCCGACGGGAGACCTTGTGGGGCGTTGATGTTGAGCACAGGGACGCTGCCGGACTCCGTCATGTTTCCCCACTGATCGTACGCGAAGCTGCGCGACCAACCGCCAGTATCGCTAATATTCGTCAGCCGGTTTGCACCGTCATAGGCAATCGCAGGGTTTGCAGTCTGAGGCTGGCTGAACTCGGTGAGAGCTGTCGCTCCGGGCGCTCCGAGGTATTCGTCGTAAGCCGCAAGGTTGCCGTTATTGGGGACGGCCGGTCCGGCTTGGCAGACGGCGTAGATGTCGGACACAGTGCCCGAACCCCAATGCGGGCAGGAAACGAACAGCATGGCGGCGGGCGTGTTTACGTTTCCTAGGGAGTAGTAGCTTTCAACGGGCTGCAGGCGATTGTTGTACCATTCGGCACGGGTAATTCCGTCGCCGCGGCTATACTCAAACACGGCGCCCTGAGGGGCGTATTGGAGAACTCGGTGGAGAACTCGGGAAGCACACTCAAGCACCATTTCCCAACCACAGCTGATTGCCTTCCTGATCCCTCGCTTTCTTGGGCCGTCCCACGGGTCGAGTGCGCAGTTGCCTTCCGCAACGCTTTTCTAGATTTTCTACAAACTCGTCATCGCCCAGTGGCCGACCGCGACGCCCTGCCTCCCGCAACCGCTGCCCAAATGCTTCTTCGTCAATGCTCCTTCGCAGTGCCTCTCGCCAGCGTGGCCAATCGTATCGCGCTTGCCAGGGACTCAGATCGATGAAGTTGGCTGTGCCGGCGAACCGATGCCGGGCGCTCGACCACTCGTACTCTTCGGCACTGGCCGCCAAGTGGGCCCGGACGGGATTTCGCTCGACATAGGCCATCGCCCTCCATAGATGAGGCTCGTCGAGCGGGGTGGAGTGATAGCGCGCCTGCCACACATGGCCGCATGACCGTTTCCTCAAGTTGTAATGGCGCGCGAAATCGGCGGCAGTGCGGCCTATCGCTTGCGGCATCGAGGACTCGCGCTCAGGCACGGCAATGAGGTGAATGTGATTTGGCATCAGGCAGTAAGCCAAGATCGACAGGCGCTCGTCTTGGCACTTGTCCTTGAGCAGATCCAGGTAGAGGATGTAGTCTCGATTTTCAAAAAAGACCTGTTGGCGGGCGTTGCCACGCAGTGTTATGTGATAGGGAACGCCTTCCAAAATAACCCGAGGGATTCGTGACACTAAAACCAGAGTTTCGGGGAGGAAGGGTTTGTCTCGGAAATTGTGTTTGAGTGTGCTGGCACGAATTAACGAATTAACCGAATTAACGGAGTACCTAGCCCTTCAGTCCGCCGAAGACCGTCAATTCGAACCACTTGAAATAGCAATCCACTTGTTGATAGCCGATGGCGCGAAGCCAGGCGAGTTGGGTTTCGACGTGCTCCAGAATGTTGTCGGCTTTATCGGGACGGTTGTGATATTCGGAGTGAACAATAGCACGGTCTTTGCCGGTGCGATCGGCGATGGCGTCGATGTAAGCAGAATCGTAGATCTCTTCCAATTCCGGTGTCGCGCTGGCGACGTGTTCGATGTTTATGAATAACCCGCCGGACGCCAGCATTTCGAATATCTCGGAGTACAGTTCGCGTTTGCGCTCGTGCGGCAAATGATGAATGGCGAAACCGGAGACGACGAGATCGGCGGGTCCGTTCACGCCAGAGGCAGAGAGAGGATTTGCCAAATCCGCCTGGACGATACCGTAACGACCGGCGTAGGCCGCCATCGCTTGCACGGCGCGATCGAGCATCGGTTCGGATTGATCCACCAGAACCGCCGTGGTTTCGGGGTAACGTTCCAGAATTGCGCGCGCGAGAAAACCGTCGCCGCAACCGAGATCGACCACGCTTTCAGCTTCCGGTTGAAAGCGCTCGATCAAGCGCAGCATGACGTCCACTTGGTCACTGCCATACGGAATGGCGGCGCGCCGTTCATCGAGAAACTTCTGCGCCACATTCGCGTTTTGCCAACTGGATGGTGATTGCGCCATGCCGCTATTCTAAATCGAATAATCGATGGCGGGCTCTTCGGTGACGAAGACGCGAGCGCCACGGACCCGTACGAAAACCTCCTCGCCGGCCTGGAGCGCGAGCTCATGATAACGGTCGTGCGTGAGGTCGACCGTGATGGCCTGGTTCTGCTCGCCGACCAGTTCGACTCGCACCAGCGACCCAGCCGATTGAACGCGCGTGATGCGGGAAGGGACGGCACCGCCATTTACGGCATGGCGTTCGATTTCAAGTTCGTGTGGGCGGACGAACACGCGGGCCGATTTGCCCTCAGGTATGGAAGCATCATGCCGGTCGCCCACGCCAATGCGGCCGATTACGGTTTGTCCCGATTCCACGCGGCCGTGAAAGAGATTCACGTTGCCAAGGAAGCGGACCACGAACTCAGAGGCCGGGCTATGGAACACTTCGTTGGGCGTGCCGATCTGCTCAATGCGCCCTTGATTCATGATCACGACGCGATCGGCCACTTCCAATGCTTCCTCTTGATCGTGTGTGACGAGCACACTGGTGACGTGAATCTTTGCGTGCAGATTTCTGAGCCAGCGGCGCAAATCTTGCCGCACGCGTGCGTCGAGGGCGCCGAATGGCTCATCGAGGAGAAGAATGCTGGGTTCGATCGCGAGCGCGCGCGCCAGTGCGACTCGTTGCCGCTGGCCACCGGAGAGTTGCGATGGATAATGCGACGCCCAACGGTTGAGCTGGATCAGCTCCAATAGTTCGTTCACCTTGGCCCGAATCGCCGTGTCGGAAGGACGAACTTTGCGCGGGCGCACGCGCAGACCGAAGGCGATGTTTTCGAAGACAGTCATGTGCCGGAACAAGGCGTAATGCTGAAAGACAAAGCCCACTTTGCGTTCGCTCACATGCTTGCGCGAAATTTCTTCGCCGTTGACGTAGACGGCGGTATCGGGATTGGGGTCGGGCGCATCCAGGCCGGCGACGATGCGGAGCAAAGTGGTTTTGCCCGAACCGGAGGGGCCGAGCAGCGCCAGCAGTTCTCCGTCGTTCACCTGCAAACTAACATCTTTCAGCGCGGTGTACTTGGAAAACGACTTCGTTACGTGACGGGCATCGATAGCCATAGACTAAAGCTCCAACGCCTTGGCGGCGGCTTCCTGGTCGCTGCGAATGCGCCATTCGAGGAAGGCTTTTGCCGCTAACGTAATTAAGGCCAACAAAGCCAGCAGACTTGCAACCGCGAAAGCGGCGGCAAAATTGTACTCGTCGTAAAGAATCTCGACATGCAAGGGCAGGGTATTGGTGCGGCCGCGGATGTGGCCGGAAACCACGGAGACGGCGCCGAATTCGCCCATGGCGCGAGCGTTGGCGAGCACCACGCCATAAACGAGAGCCCAGCGAATATTAGGAAGCGTTACGCGGCGGAAGGTCTGCCAAGCCCCGGCGCCCAGCAGCACGGCGGCTTCCTCTTCTTCGGTGCCTTGCTCTTGCATGAGCGGAATCAGTTCGCGCGCGATGAACGGGAAGGTGACGAAAATGGTGGCGAGAATGATTCCGGGAGTGGCGAATACGATTTGCACCCCGGCATCGCGGAGCGTTGGGCCGAACCAGCCGCGCGCGCCGAAGACGAGCAGGAAAATCAAACCCGAAATCACGGGCGAAACGGCAAACGGCAAATCGATTAGGGTGAGCAAGAGGCTCTTTCCAGGAAAATTGAATTTCGCGATGCACCAGGAGGCGGCCAGGGCGAAGGTGAGGTTCGCCACCAGTGTTACTACCGCTGTCAGAACGGTGAGGCGCAAGGCGGCGAGCGCGAGAGGATCACTCACGCTCTTCCAATAAAAGGCGAGCCCCTTACTGAGAGCTTCACCAAACACGGCACACACCGGCAATAGAATCAACGCACCCACAAACCCGATGCTCAGCACGATGAGCGCGTTCTTCAGCCAGCGCGGCTCGGTATAGGGGCTCGTGTTCATGCGGATCTCTCCCGTTGCCGGCGGGTCAACCACCACTGCCCCAGATTGACAGAGAGAAGCAGCAGGAAGGAACTTACTAACATCAATAGCGCGATGGCGGATGCGCCGGCGTAATCATACTGTTCGAGCTTAGTCACGATCAAGAGAGATGCGATTTCCGTCTTCATAGGCATGTTGCCGGAAATGAAGATGACTGAACCGTATTCTCCCAAGCAGCGTGCAAAGGCCGTTACAAATCCGGCGATGAGCGCCGGTTGCAATGCCGGCAGAATCACGCGGCGAAGCGCCGTCATTCTAGGCGCGCCTAATAGCGCCGCAGCGGCCTCAGTTGCGGGATCGAGATCTTCAATGCTCGGCTGCAGAGCCCGCACAATGAAGGGCAAGCCGATAAAAGTCATCGCAATTACGATGCCAAGGGGAGAAAATACGGCATGAATGCCGAGCGGTTTGAGCCAGCGTCCAATCCAACCGTCAGGCGCGTAAATGGCGGTTAAGGCGATGCCGGAAACCGCAGTAGGGAGGGCGAACGGCACATCGATGAGTGCATCCAGCAAGCGACGGCCGGGAAACTGGTAGCGAACTAATGTCCAGGCAATCAACAATCCGAAAACAGCGTCAACCAATGCCGCTAAGAACGCAGTGCCAAACGTCAGACGCCAGGCGGCCAGCGTGCGTGGGTCGAACACTGCGGCGCTGAACGCTGCCCAAGGTTGGGCGGTTCCTTGGGCAACGAGCGCGGATAGGGGGATCAGCACAATCAGACTCAGATACGTGATGGTGTAACCGAGGCTCAGCCCGAATCCAGGAATGACCGTGTGTTCGCGAAGTTTGGACATGGCTATTTCGGTTGATAGATTTGATCGAAAATGCCGTGGTCGGCGAAGTGCTTTTTTTGCGCTGCTTTCCACGTGCCGGCTACATCCGCCAAGGTGAAAAAGTGAATGGCCGGAAATTGCGCATTGTACTTCGCCGCCACAACGGGCGAAGTGGGCCGGTAGAAATTCTTCGCGGCGATTTCTTGCGCTTGGTCGGTGTACAAAAACTGCAAATAGGCTTCGGCCGCGGCGCGGGTTCCGTGCCGGTCGACGTTCTTATCCACGACCGCAACGGGCGGTTCTGCGACGATGCTGCTGGACGGATTCACAATCTCAAACTTATCTTTGCCGAATTCTTTTAAGGAAAGATAAGCTTCATTTTCCCAAGCGAGCAGCACATCACCCAGCCCGCGTTGAACGAATGAGGTGGTAGAGCCGCGTGCGCCGGAATCAAGCACGGGCACGTTTTGGTAGAGTGCGGCAACGAATTGGCGGGTCTTTGTTTCATCGTGGCCAAACTGATTCCAGGCGTAACCCCAGGCGGCCAGATAATTCCAGCGAGCGCCGCCAGAGGTCTTCGGATTGGGCGTGATGACGCTCACATCTTTACGAATCATGTCCGGCCAATCGTGAATGCCTTTCGGATTGCCTTTGCGCACGAGAAAAACGATGGTCGAAGTGTAGGGCGTACTGTGATTAGGAAAGTGCTGCTCCCATCTCGGATCAATCAGCCCTGACTGCTCGACAATCGCATCAATGTCATAGGCCAAGCCGAGCGTAACGACATCCGCTTGCAGCCCTTCGATGACGGAACGCGCCTGTTTTCCCGATCCGCCATGGGATTGCTCGATCTCGAGTGACTGGCCGGTCTTCAGTTTCCAGGCTCGAATGAACTGCTGGTTGATCTCCTGATAGAGCTCGCGCGTAGGATCGTAGGAGACATTCAACAGATGGCTGCTGTTCGCGCCCGATTTTTGGGTACAGCTTTCCAGCCCCAAAGACAGGATGAAGCAAGCGCCGAAGATAAGGAGCCGGATGAGCATATTCTATAAAACAGATAGAATAACTAGGGTATCAGATCGCTTAATGCGCCAGAAGCGCCTTTACGCCATTCCAAATGATCTGGACGCCGATGCACACCAACAGGAACGACGACAAGCGTGCAATGACACTCATGCCGGTCGGGCCGACCACCTTGGCCAATCGATCGGCAAATCCGTAACACAAATAGACGCTCGCGGCAACGAGAGCGGAACCCACAATTGCGCCGCCGATATCGGCGAATTTCTCGGGATAGTGGTGGGGTGAGTTCGCTCCGAGGGTGATGGCGACTGAAATCGAACCGGGGCCGACGGTGAGAGGCAGTGTCAACGGGTAGAAGGCTTCGGGCACGGTTTCGCGGGGTTGAAGGTTGCGCTGCACTTCGCGCCGTTCTTCGTCTCCCCGGCTCTGGAGCATAGCCCAACCGGCAGAAACCACTACCAATCCGCCGCCTACCTGAACCACGGGCAAAGAGATGCCGAAGAAAGAAAGGATGTGCGCGCCAACGAGATATGCGCCCACCAGCAAAAAAAAGCTGTTTATCGCAATGCGCCGAGCCAAGGTTTGCCTTTCGGCCCGGCAATACACGTCTGTGAGCGAAAAGAAGATGGGACTGCCACCCAAGGGATTGACGATGGGAAAGATGGCGCTAACGATGAGCAGGGTTGCTTGGAGAAAATTGGCAACGGCCATGGCGGGCGTAATACATCCAGGATGGCAAATCGGCAGTCTGGCAAACGATCGCGCGGCAACGCACTCGCGGGAAGCGCGGCGATTTCCGGGCACCGTTGTCCGAGCATGCGCTCGGCTACCGCGCTACGCCGTGCGCCGCAGTCCGGTTTCGTCGGACCAAAATCTCTCTAAGCCTTGGACGAGCTGCACATAATCTGGCAAGCAACTGGGCTTGGTCAAAAACCCGGAAGCCTTCAACTGCCCAGCCTGGCGTTGATCCTCTTCGGCGCTCGAGCTGCTCAGAATGACCACGGGAATGGCTGCCAACCTCGGCGAACGCTTCATATCGGCCAACACTTCGCGGCCATTGCGCAGGGGAAGGTTCAGGTCAAGGAGAACCAAGCGCGGACATTCGCTCATGCCGGCTTCTACTTTATGCAGGTAGCGGGTGGCTTCTAGACCGTCCTTCAGTACGGTTATATCCGTTGGAAACTGCGCTAACCGCAACGCTTCCCGCAATAGCCAGACATCTGCTGGATTGTCTTCGACCAAAAGAAGCCGAATGCCGCTGCGAGCTGAGAGTTGCATTTTTGGATACTGCTCTGGGCCAGATATGCATTTGAGTAACCAGGACACGGTGGCAGATAAATCTCTTTAAAATCAGTGTTCTATGGGTTGGCTACCACCGCCTGACATGGTAAGAATTTGCTATGCCCGGAAAAAACTCCATACTGGCGGCTTTGCGCGCAAGAAAGTCTTCTAGATTGGGCTGCGATGCGCTAAACTCTTTGTTAGCTATACATTGCGGCGAAAAATGAAGCATGCTCCGCAAGCCTGAATGGGAGGCTGTTTGATCAAACTAGACATCATTAACGAAGTTGTGAATCGAACCGGAATTACCAAGACCAAAGCGGAGATGGCGGTGGAGACGGTGTTCGACACCATGAAGAAGGCGCTTAGCGAAGGCGACCGCATTGAACTCCGCGGTTTTGGGATATTCAATGTGCGGCCGCGGAAGACAGGAATCGGGCGCAACCCGCGGACTGGCGCCGAAGTGGCGATTCCGCCCGGCAAAGCCGTACGGTTCAAACCGGGCAAGGAACTGCAGGCGCTGCAGTAGTTAGCTTTGTGTCGCAGCCGCCGGGGGCTTTAGGCCCCCTTGACGATCACTGGACCCCGGATGCATCGCCCTCGTGGTTCGCCCCACCTTGGGCCGATGAGTTTTCGCAAGAGCAGCCGTGGTCGCTTCCGCGTTTGTGGTGGCTGAACGTTCTCTTTTTCGTCTCTACCGTGGTGACGACTACGGTGTTCGGTAGCGCTTTGGTTTCGAGTTTTGCCGCGGGACGGGCGTTTAATGAGACCGATTTAGTGTTCGCCTTTGATCGCCTGCTTCGGGCCGATCCAGGACTGTTGCGTGGAATTGTCTTTTCCGGGCCGCTGCTTTTCATTCTGATGGCGCATGAAATGGGGCACTACGTGGTTTGCGTCCGGCGCGGGGTGGACGCCACGCTGCCTTATTTCCTGCCTTCGCCAACACTGTTTGGGACGCTGGGCGCATTCATCCGCATCAAAACGCCGATCTACAATAGGCGCGATTTGTTCGATATTGGCGCCGGGGGACCCATTGCCGGCTTTGTGATGCTATTACCGTTTCTCTTTAGCGGTCTTTATCTTTCTCATCGCTTACCGGTGCGAGACGCGAATAGCATTCTGATCGCGACGCCTTTGGGCTTGCGCGCCCTGGAGTTCTTGCGTTTCGGAGTAACTGGCGCCGACCATATACTGCTGCACCCCATGGCCATCGCCGCCTTGGCCGGAATGCTGCTCACGGCCATGAATCTGCTGCCGCTGGGACAACTCGACGGCGGGCACATTCTTTATTCCGTGTTTGGCGAACGCACGCACAAAGTGATTTCCACTTGCATGGTGGGTGCGCTCGTCGTGATGGGTAAATTCTATTTCCCGTGGTGGATCTGGGCCGTCATCATGTTCTTTCTCGGACGCCGCCACCCGCTGGTGTATGATCGAACACCGCTGAAAGCTTCACGGCTTTGGCTTGCCTTTGGTACGCTTGTGATCTTCGTTCTGTCCGCGTCGCTCGCGCCGACGCGACTGTAGACTATGAAGATTTCGGCAACGATCATCACTTTCAACGAAGAGCGTAACATTGCCCGGGTGATTGAAAGCCTACGCTGCTGCGACGAAATTCTGGTGCTGGATAGCGGTTCGAACGACCGCACGGTTGAAATTGCGCGTAAGCTGGGCGCGCGGGTGGAGGAAGCTTCCTGGCATGGTTATGCGGCGCAGAAAAACATCGCGGCGGAGCTTGCGAGCAACGATTGGATTCTGGCGCTGGATGCCGACGAAAGTGTGAGCGAGGCGCTGGAGGCTGAAATCTGGCACATCAAGAAATCGGGACCGCAGCATTCCGGCTACACCATGCCGCGGCTGGCGCAGTATCTGGGACGTTGGATTTTGCACAGCGGATGGTATCCCGACCGCAAAATTCGTTTCTTCGATCGCCGCAAAGCGCGATGGGTCGGTGAATTCGTGCATGAGTCTGTGAAGGTGGATGGTTCGGTTGGACATCTGCAGTCGAATCTGCTGCACTTCACTTGCGATTCCTTAAGTGAACACCTCCGCACAATGGATCGGTATACTACGCTGGCTGCGCAGGAAATGGTGACCGAGGGCAAAGCCGGTGGTTATGCGCGCCTCTTGTTTGATCCGCCTTGGACGTTTTTCCGGACGTATTTCTTGAAGCTCGGTTTTCTCGATGGCGTAGAAGGATTGACCATCGCCTATATGGCCGGCCTATATAATTTCGTGAAATATGCCAAGACTCGCTCCATGAGTCCGGGCCGAAAGACATAAACTTTGCGAGTTTTGCACGTTGATACCGGGCGCGAACTGCGCGGCGGCCAGCGGCAGGTTTTGCTTTTGTTAGAAAGCTTGCGAGCGGCGCAAGTGGAGTGCACTCTGCTGGCGCGGGCCGGTTCGCCGTTGTTCGAAGCGGCGGCGGGTATCGGTTTCGCGGTGCGGCCGGCGGGTCTCGATGCTCTGCGCAGACAATCGAAGAATGTCGATTTGGTGCATGCGCACGACGCGCGCGGCCATACACTTTGTGCGCTGGCGGCACGCACACCATTTGTAGTCTCCCGACGCGTGGCCTTTCCGGTGAAACGATCGCTGCTTTCGCAATGGAAGTACCGCCAAGCCCGGCGTTTTTTGGCGGTGTCGCAGTTTGTGGCCGGCGAACTTGAAAGCGCCGGAGTCGAGCGTAGAAAAATTGATGTGGTTTATGACGCGGTTCAGGCTAACCTGCCGAGCGGTGAGTGGAGCGAAAACCATCCAGCCGTCGCGCTTGCTTCACTCGACGCCGCCAAGGGGCGCGATCTGATAGCGGAAGCTGCACGCCTTGCTCAGCAAACCGTCATTTATTCGAATGACTTGGCTAAAGACTTGGCTCGCGCATCCATGTTCCTTTACATCACCCGTTCCGAAGGCCTAGGTTCGGCTGCCTTGCTTGCCATGGCGATGGGCATTCCTGTAATTGCCAGCGATGTCGGCGGGTTGCCCGAAGCCCTGGGACACGGCGAGGCGGGCGTTCTCACTGCGAATGATCCGGATCGAATCGCCGCTGCGATCCGGGATTTACGAGAAAATTCCGCGCATGCGAGAACTCTTATAGAACGAGCCAAAACAAAAGTGGCAAAAACGTTTTCAGTTGAGCGTATGACGGAGGGCACACTCGCGTCTTACAGGAGTGCGCTTGGCATTTGAGTCTTCACTGTATGTTGCGTTCGCAGCCTTAGCCGGGCTGCTCATCGGCAGCTTTCTGAACGTTTGCATTTACCGCGTACCGCGAGATTTGTCGGTGATCACACCGCGCTCTTTTTGCCCTGAGTGCGGGCAACCGGTGGCTTGGTATGACAATATTCCGCTCATCAGTTACCTGCGGCTGAAGGGACGGTGCCGCAGTTGCGGAAAACCCATCGGCATCCGCTATCCCTTGGCGGAACTTGGCACCGCGGTTCTGTTCGCCGCCACTGTTTGCGCTTTGGTTGGAATCTTGACGCGTTCAAGTGGTGCCTTTTTGAGGCGATCATGACGGCATTGTTTTGGGTTGATTTGGAAGAACGTTTGTTGCCCGATGAATTCACGCTGGGCGGAAGCGCGCTTGGCCTTTTATTCGCCTTCTTCACCAAAGTACCGGGAGATTTGGGCGCGCTTTTGCTGCCGTCCTTCAGCGTGCGGTCTCAATCGCTGTTCGAGGCGATCGGAGGCGCATTTATCCTCACTCTCCCTCTAGGAGGAGCAGGACTAATTTGGGGACGAGTCACGAAGCGGGATGTGCTCGGCTTAGGCGACGTCAAATTGCTGCCGTGTATCGGCCTGTTCCTTGGCGTTGAACTAGGAATTCAGACGTTATTACTCGGTAGCCTATTGGGCGTAGTCATTGGCGGTGTATACATTTTTATAATGAAGAAAAAAGCGCGCGAGTACGAACTACCTTTAGGAAGCTTCTACTGCGCAGTCGCGGCGCTTGCGCCGATTTTCATGAAATTTTAAGGATTTTGTGGGGTTTCGATGTAGCGGTAGGGAATCTCCTTGGTGTACCATAGAACTTTACGATATGAAGGACCTGCTGGACGCCCTGACTCCGGGCAGCGCCGATTGGCGTCTTGCGAACCAGATTGACCCCCTCCGGCTTCCGGCTCACGTTGCCATTATTATGGATGGCAATGGGCGCTGGGCGCGCCAGCGCAATTATCCGCGCATCATGGGCCATCGCGCCGGTGTAAACGTTGTAAGCGAGATTGTCGAAACTTGCGTGCAACTCGGCTTGGAAGCGCTCACGCTCTACGCGTTTTCGGTGGAGAATTGGAAGCGTCCGCGGCTTGAAGTGGAAGGCTTGTGGCGGATTTTGCGCTTCTACCTGCGCAAAGAATTGCCGCGCATGATGCGGAATGGCATCCAGCTTTCCGCCATTGGCCGCATTGAAGCGCTGCCGCAAATGGTGCAGGATGAGTTACAGAGCGTAATAGACAAAACCGCGAACAATCGCGGCATGCGGCTCAATCTGGCGATCAATTATGGCGGCCGCACAGAACTGGTGGATGCGGTGAACGCGATGCTCGAAAACGCCCGCAACGAAGGCAATTTGAGCGCGTTGGAAATCACGGAAGAATCTATTGCGGAGCATCTGTATACAGCTGGGCAAAAAGATCCGGATCTGCTGATTCGCACTTCCGGCGAAATGCGCGTTAGTAATTTCCTCCTGTGGCAGATCGCTTATAGCGAACTTTACGTGACAGAGACGCTGTGGCCCGATTTTACCCGCAGTCAATTGCTGGAGGCGGTCTGCGATTATCAAAGCCGGGACCGGCGCTTTGGCGGTCTCACCCGCACCCACTCGCCTGTGATCGAAACGCAAGAATTGACGTTCTTAGACGATGAAGGTTTAGAATTGCCTTTGGCTCAATTGAGCTAATTGCCTTTCAAATGAATCGTCTTCTTACGGCGCTGGCGCTGATTGCGCTGGCGGGTTATTTGGTTGGTTGGGCGCCGCAGCCCGTCTTCATCGCAGGCGCGCTTGCGTTTTCCGCTTTTTGCTTCTGGGAATATTCGGGCCTGGTTGCGGCACAGGGGATTCGCAGGCCGGGCGTCTTTGGTTGGCTCATTGGTCTGGTACTCATCTTCGCTCCGCAATACACTTTGCTTGGCGCCAGCTTATTGCTTCTCGGTTCGCTTATGTATGCGCTTCGCGAAGACAACCTGCGCGACGTTTTGCCGGGGGTGGCGGCGGCATTTTTCGGAGCCTTCTATACCTTTGCGCCGTGGCGATTCGCTATTGATCTGCGTGCGATCAGCGTGCACTTGTTATTCTTTGCGCTCGCTCTCAACTGGGTGGGTGATAGCGCGGCGTATTATGTTGGTCGCGCGATTGGGAAACACAAACTTGCGCCGGTAGTCAGTCCCGGCAAAAGTTGGGAGGGCGCCGTGGCGTCGGTCTTGGGCTCGGTGGTTTTCGGCTTGCTGTATCTGGGCCATTTTCTGCCGCAGATTGTGTTGTGGGAAGTCGCGGTCATTGCAGCGGTTGCAAATGTGGCGGGTCAGTTTGGAGATCTTGCCGAGTCGGCCCTCAAACGGGGAGCGGGTGTGAAAGACAGCGGTACACTTCTTCCCGGCCATGGAGGGATGCTCGATCGAGTGGACAGCAGCCTGTTCGCACTGCCGGTTGTTTACGCTCTCTATCTTCTGTTTGCGGCGATCCGCTAACTGAGCTGCGGCACTTTGTAACTCAAAACTTTTCCGAGGATTTTGGCTTGCATTCGAGTGCCGAAGGGGCTGCCGGTTATCCAATTTCGGATCGCTTCGAGCGCTGGTTGATCCAACTGCAGCATGCGGCCGGCACGCCTCGACTCATTCACAATCATCCGCGTGCGCGGAATACGCAACCGCTCGTATTCACGGAAAGCTGGTTCGGGTTGTTGTTCTTTGCTGAGGCAATGTGCGAGAACTACCGCATCTTCCAAAGCCATACAGGCCCCTTGGCCGAGATTTGGAGTGGTGGCGTGCGCGGCATCTCCGAGCAGCGTCACTGGCCCGCGACCCCAGGAAGCGAGCGCAGGGCGGTCGAAGATGTCATTCTGCAAAATCGCGCTTTCGGGTGTACGTTCGATGGCGTCGACAATAATCTTGCTGCAGTCCCGGCATCGTGAAAGGACAACCCGCTTGTCAACTCGACTACCAGCCAGGCAGTTCAGTGTAAAAAACCAGTAACGCTGTCCTTGGCCGCAAGGCCAAATGCCGAACTGACGCCCCCCGCCTGTTGCCAGCAGTGCGGTTCCCGCAGGCAGAGTGCCGGCGTCCTCGCAGATGCCTCGCCAGCAGGTGTAACCCGAATAGCGTGCCGGCTTGTTTCCGTGCAACGCGGCGCGAATTGCCGAAGAAATGCCATCGGCCCCGATGAGCAAATCGCCTGCGATGCGCTTTCCATTTTCGAGTATCGCCGTGGCGCCATCGAAACCGGTAGCGCGACTTCCTGTCAGCACCTCAGCAGGCGACAGGCGTTCCAGCAGGATTCGTTGCAAAGCGCCGCGATGGATGCAGATCGTGGGCGCGCCATATTCGCGAGTGATATGGGCAAATTCTGTGACTGCGATCTCCCGCCCTGCCGGAGTTTGAACCAGATTTCTTTCAATCACCGAAGCAGCAGCCGTTACATTGTTGGCGATGCCCAATTGTTCCAGCGCATGCACCGCATTCGGCCAAAGCGAAAGGCCCGCGCCTACTTCGCGAATGGTCTCCACTTGTTCGATAAACACCGCTGTAATTCCGACCCGCTGGAGCGCAATTCCCGCAGCCAACCCGCCGATTCCAGCACCGATAATAACGGCACGCATTCAGTTTTAAGTCTACGCCGTGGACAGATGGCCGATTACTTGCCGGCTCGCTCAAAAAACCGGATGCGGACTACAAAGTGTCTTCCTTCGTCGCCCAGGAACTGCAGAAACTGCGGAGCGCCGACAACCGCATTGACGGCGGTGGGATTCCCTTGGTTCGTCAAGTTATCGACCCCGCCGCGCAGAGCAAACCGATAACCTCTGAGCGTCATCATGCGCTCTACCGCGAGATTTAAGTCGAAATTGACCGGATAGCGATAGGAATCAAAATTACCCACAATCAGCCCATTCGTTTCTCTGATCGAGAAAGGAAACCCGCTTCGCCCGGCAACGAGTGCCGCGATCGACCATTTTTTCCATGGCAGCGGCGCGTAGACGCTCGCTATCAAACGATTGGGTACATTCCATGGCGTTTGGACAAAGTCCGGCAAACCTTCGACCGGTACGGACGCGCTGGCATCGATGAGCGCATTTGATCGCGACTCGGACCGAATATAAGAAAAAGTCCAACCGTATTGGCCTTTCAAGGTTTGACGAGCTTCGAACGCAATTGAGTCGTAATCGTCCCGTCTCGAATTAGTAAGTAAATACAGCGCCGGCTGTGGGTTGCCCGCTGCTTGTAAGAATAGCGGCGCATCGGGCGCCAGCGTATTGACCCAACGAAATTCGTCCGAGCCCCGGCGTCGCAGGTAGCGAACGCCGGCGTAGATTCGGCGCCACAGTTCTTGATCAACACCAGCCGACCAGTTAGTCGCTCGCGGGAGTGAATAGCCGCCACGAATCGGTTCAAACCGCGACAGCGCGGGCGGTCCGGTGGGCGAACCATCAGAGTTGTAACTTGTGGTAGTGGAGATTTGATCGAGCGGAGCGCCTAGCATCTGCATCGTCACCACATCGTGCGTTATCGAGTAGCCCCCTGACACTCGGGTCTTTGCCGATTTCGCTGGTGACCACGATACCGCCGCGCGCGGTTCCCACCCCGTTCCGCCAAGCGCGCTATCATGTTCGGTCCTCAGTCCCCAATTGACTTGGAGACGTTCGGCAATGCTCCATGTATCGACGAAATAAACAGCGAATTGCCTGTCGGGCACGGCGAACTGCCCAGTTCCGCTATAGAGCGTCTCTGCAAGAAGTTGGCCGCTTAAACCCAGTACTTCGTATCCGGTGCGGTGGAAGTCTCCGTTGTAGTGCAGCCAATCGAGCGTAGTTCCCAACTGGAATTGATGCGATCCCAGGAATTGGCGCTTGGGCAAGAAAACTTGCGCTAGCCCTTCTTCCCGTCTTGCCAATTGCTTGGATCGCACAAACGAGTAGCCGCTGTACCCTTCCGGCGAGGTAATCAACAAACCATCCCCATACGGCGTCTGACTGACCGAGGTGGCCTGGTAAGCAAATCCGACTTCAACCAAAAGACCGTGGCCGAAATATTTTTGTTCCTTGATACTTCCCAAATACTCGCGGGTGCGAAGCGCGTACGTCGTGTCGATCGGATTCAGGGGCGCAAGCCCGTATCGACCCTCGTTGTCGATGTTTACCAGAAAATCGGCGAACAGAATGTTGGAGGCGCTTGTGTTCCACTGCCCATGTAGAATATTGGCACCCGCCCATCCGTTACGGGTGTTCTGGCCTTTCGGCAATCCGGTGATCAACGCTTGCGAATACTGTGACTCAAACAAATCGGAAAACCAAGCCCGGCCCTTTTCGATGGGTCCCGATACGCCTACCCGCGGATACCAGTCGCCGAAGCGCAATCCTTGTTTTACGTCCACACCCGGAATAAAATCGGTAGCGGTGTAATGATACCGGTCGGTCCCCGTTTCTGTGTTGATCTTCATCACGCCCGCGGAGCCGTTTCCAAATTCCGCAGACGTTTGCCCGGACGACAGATCCACCGATCGTATCCCCTCTATCGGCACTAGCGTGTCAAATTGCCCGGTGATCGGATCGTTGATGGTAAATCCGTTGAAGAGGTAGAGGACCTGATTTTCCTGTGCGCCATTGACGTGCATCTCGCCATTGGCGTCTGTCAAAACGCCGGGAAACAATTGGATCGCGCTCCGGAAACTATGGCTGTTCGCAAACGGAATGTCGTTTACTTGCGTGCCCGATAGGTGCTCTTCATGCTGCGTCTGACCTACATCTACCGGCGAGGTCTGCGCGTTCACATTTTCCGACTGAAACACTTCACGCACCGTATTCAGGACAAACGTGACTTCCTGCACTGCATTTCCGTCGAGATGGACGTGCTGTTCTTTGAGAGCGTAGAAACCCTCACGCTCAATCGTGAGCGTCAAATCTTTTGTCCCAGAGGGTAGGGAAGCGTCGAAAAGTCCCCCAGGATCGCTATTGCCTTCCCAAAGTCCACTGATGGAAATGTGAGCATCGCGCACCGGCGCGCCGTTCTCATCTACGACACGGCCGTGCAAAGCGATGTCCGCCGACGCGCAAAGCGGAAACGCCAAAAGGCCGACGACTGCAAGTAAGGCTCGCAAGCATAAAACGTATCAAAAGACCGCTAGGTTAATCTGCTGGTGTGGCAAGCCTGTGGCTCTCAGCACTGATTTTCCTCAGTGCCGAAGCTTATATATGGATTTTTGCGGCACACGCCCGCTACGTCGTTCTGGCCCCGCTCTTACTTGTGGGTATCTTGTGGCGTAGTGAAAAGCAAACCCCGGCATCTTTAGGGCTCGCTGTGGAGCCGTTCCTGCGCTCGTTTCGCGATTGGCGGATGCTATGGATCTTCACCAGCGCTCTCTTTCTCTTTTTAGGCCGGCACACTCTCGCAAGCGGCTATGTGCTCGTGCGCGGCTGCTTCTATTTTGGCTGGTGCGCCATACAGCAGATGCTCTTTCAATCGGTTATCTGCAGCCCGCTCAGAAAGGCGTTACCCGCGAACATCGCGGTTCTTTTCGCCGCACTGTTTTTCGCTGTGCTCCATTGGCCCAATCCGATTCTCGTTCCTGCGACATTCATCTGGGGCGCGCTGTCAATGCTGCTCTTTGAAAAGTGCCGCACCGTATTTTCGATTGCGCTCTTGCAAGTGATGTGGTCGTCAATGCTGCTTTGGCTCGCGCCCTATCACTTAACGCACGGATTCCGCATCGGTCCTTGGTATTAGTGGATGGTCCGCGTCTTGCGGTTCATGTAGTCCATCAGTAAGTAGTTGCCCAGTGTGTAGGGAGTAGTGAAATACGCCTTACCCTTGCACATCTGAGTTATCTTCTGAACGAACTGAACCAGGCCGTAATCGCTCGCCAGCATGAAAGTATTAATCAAAATGCCGCGTTTCTTGCAGCGCGCTACTTCCTCGAGCGTCTGGCTGATCACCAGCGGATCCAGCCCGAAGGCATTCTTATAAACCCGTCCATCTTCCAAGGTGAGCGCCGAAGGCTTGCCGTCGGTGATCATGATGATCTGCTTCATGTCTTTCTTCTCTTGCGCCAGCAAACGCTGCGCCAGAATCAGACCATCTCTTGTGTTCGTATAATACGGCCCGACTTGCACCCGTGCCAAATCACTAATTCGCAACTCCTCCGCCGTGTCGTGAAACAATACGCAGCGCAAAGAATCTCCAGGGTACTGCGTGCGGATCAAATGCGAAAGCGCCAGTGCTACTTTCTTGGCCGGTGTAAAGCGGTCTTCGCCATACAGAATCATGCTGTGGCTGCAATCGAGCATCAACACCGTGGCGCAAGAACTTTGGTATTCCGATTGATGCACGTACAAATCTTCGTATTCGAGTTCCAGCGGCAGTTTGAGCCCTTCGCGCTGCATGGCCGAAAAGAGCGTTGCGCTGACATCCAAATTCAGCACATCGCCGAACTCATAGGGCTTCGCTCCGCCGCTCGCATCAATGCCCGTGGAAAGGTCGCGCGTATCATGCGCTCCAAAACTCGATTTGCCCAGCGATCCCAGCAAATCCTTGAGTGTCTTGAAACCTAAGAAATCAATCGCTTTGTCGGTTACTTCAAAGTGGACCGGATTATCCGCGCCGCCTTGGCCGCCAGGCGCGTTTGCCGGGTCGGATTGATCCTGCTGGTCGGGATTGATATAGCCGCCTTCTTCGAGCTTTTCAATCAATCGCTGAATCAGTTGGTCGCGCTGTTCCGGAGACATTTGCTCCAGCCGCTCGCGCATTTCCTGCAATCGCTCAGGGCTGAACAAATCGCCGGCGGAAAGCGCCTGCTCAATCGCCCGCCGCAATTCCTCGAGCGTATGCTGGTTCATCTCAGTGAACTGCATGTAGGGATCTTGAAATCCGCTACCGAGCAAATAGTCGGCCAGCGCGCGCAGCAGATCGTCTATCTCGATGCCGAGGTCTTCTTCGGAAAACTTCGAATAGGAAATCCGCCGCATGTTGCCGCCTTTAGTTTAGATTCCGCCGCCCACCGCCGCCGCCACTGGATCCACCGCCACGGCGTGGTTCATTGCCGCCGCCGCGCCGAAACTCTTGTTCGTCTCGGGTGCGCTCTTCCCGGTTGCCGCGTTCCGCCACCGTAAAAGCCAACTCTTCATTCCGGCTGATACGTTTGTGGGCATAAAGCCCTTCCAGAATAAACTCGGCCGCTGAGGCGCGCAACGCATCGCTCTCACTCTCGCCTAAGCCGAGCTTCCCAGTGAAATGCAGCAAATCTTGGATTTTGCCCAGTTCGGCGATCATCTCCCGCGCGGGAAGCGTCTCATCGAGCTTCAATGTCCCGCCCAGCTCAAACCACTGCACTACCTGGCGCAGATTCACGCCGTCGAAATAGGATGTGAACACCTTGCCCACCGCGCTGCGAATAATTTCACGCGCCACGGCATCGCCGCCCTTCAACTCGCCTTCATATTCAAGTTCAAGTTTTCCAGTAATGGAGGGCAGGGCAGCATACAAATCCAAAATTCGCGGCACGGCTGCGCTATCTTTCGACCGCAAAGCCCGCCGTTCCGCATTCGAAACGACATTTTCAAGCACTGAGATCGGCAGCCGCTGCGAAACGCCCGAGCGCTTATCCACTCGCTTGTCTTCGCGCGCCAAAAACGCGATTTGTTCCACTACCTCATGAATATATGGCGGCACTTCGAGCGCTACCGGCGAACGCCGCGCCGTCCAAGCTTCCTGCTTCGTAATCGCTATGCCATGCTCCAGATCGAGCGGATAGTGGGTGCGAATCTCACTGCCGATGCGATCTTTGAGCGGCGTTATAATCTTGCCGCGCGCCGTGTAATCTTCTGGATTCGCCGTAAATACTAACATCACATCCAGCGGCAACCGCACCGGGTAACCCTTGATCTGGACATCGCCTTCCTGCATGATGTTGAACAAGCCCACCTGCACCTTGCCCGCGAGGTCTGGCAATTCGTTGATCACGAACAACCCGCGGTTCGCGCGCGGCACCAATCCGTAATGGATTGTCAGCTCATTCGAAATGTCCTGCCCGGATCGCGCCGCTTTAATCGGATCAATATCGCCGATCATGTCCGCAATCGTAGTATCGGGAGTCGCCAACTTCTCAACGTAGCGATCTTCCGCCGCCACCCATTGAATCGGCGTAGCATCGCCCATCGCCGCAATTTTGTCGCGGCATTGCTTGCAAAGCGGCCGGAACGGATGATCCTTGATCTCACAGCCTGCAATATAGGGCATATAAGGATCAAGCAAACGAGTCAGCATGCGCGCCAAACGCGTTTTTGCCTGGCCGCGCAGACCAAGCAGAATGAAATTGTGGCGCGAAAGAATCGCGTTCACCACCTGCGGGATGACCGTATCTTCGTAACCCATCAAGCCCGGAAACAATGTTTCATCGCGTTCTAATTTACAAAGCAAATTAGACCGCAACTCTTCTTTCATCGTCCGTTCGGGGATGAGGTTTTCAGCGAATCGGCTGGTACGCAGCGCGCCCAGCGTTACTGGCAAGTCGGGTGTTGGCATAGTAGGAAGACTCGGCAGCCGTACTTTTCACTAACCGCCCGGCAACTTATTCGCGTGAAGCTCGGCGATTTCTCGTCGGTTTTGACCGAGCACCCGCTCGGTTGCCAGGCTCATGACGTCAAGTCTAGCAGTGTTCATGTGAAGATGATCCTCATGCATCTCACGGCGCAAGATGTGGAATCGCTGCTTGATCTCGACGCACTCCTCTCAGATATGAAAGATGCGCTCATTGCGCTCTCGGCAGGAAAAGTTTTGCAGCCAGTTCGCACTGTTCTCACTACTAGCGATCCTCCCGGCTGGTTTGCGCTCATGCCCGCTATTCACGGCGACGTGATGGGCGCCAAACTCGTTACCGTTTTCCCCAAGAATGCCGGAACTCCGCTTGACACTCATCAAGCTCTCATCATTCTCTTTAGTGCCCAAACCGGCGAACCGCTCGCGACTCTCGATGGCCGCGTCATCACCGCCTGGCGGACGGCCGCCGTATCCGCTCTTGCCACGCAAATACTTGCCGCCGATAATGCTCGCGTTCTCGCCATCCTCGGCAGCGGCGTGCAAGCCCGCACGCACTTTCGCGCGCTCAGCAGCCTGCGTTCATTTGAAAGAGTCATCGTCTGGAGCCGCACTCCCGAGCATGCCGCTCGTTTCGCCGAAGATACGGGCGCACAGGCTCTGCCTCTGGAAGAAGCCGTTCGCGAGGCCGACGTTATCTGCACAGTTACCCACTCTTCGGCTGCCTTTGTACGCGGCGACTGGCTCAAACCCAACGTACATATCAACGCCGTCGGTTCCGTCGGTCTCGCAGCCCGTGAACTCGATGACGCCGTCATGAAAAATGCCGCTGTCGTTGTTGAACAACGCGAAGCCGCCATGAATGAATCCGCTGAAATCGTGCATTCCGGCGCGTCCATTTACGCGGAACTCGGCGAACTTCTCGCACAAGCCAAGCCGTGCCCCACCGCCTCACAAACCGTCTACAAATCTCTTGGCGTCGCCATTGAAGATGTAAGCGCCGCCCGCATGATTTGGAAAAAGGCGATGACCCTCACAAAACGCTCGTGACATGTGATATGTTCTCGTTTCAATGAGTAGCCGCGAAACCACGTCCGTTGATTACCAGTTGAACTGGCGCAAACTGCAGCAGGTGGGATTGAACGCATACGAAGCCCGTTCCTATCTGGTGCTTTTGGGGCATCCCAAGTTCAAAGCGTTGGAACTGGCAGCGCGCGCGCATGTGCCCCGCCAGAAGATTTACGAAGTGCTCGATAGTTTGGTGGAAAAAGGTTTCGCCAAAGTGGTACAAGAGCGCACTAAGCTCTTTTCCGCCGTTGATCCAAGCCTCGCCATTCCTTCTTATTTGAGCCGCCGCAGCAAAACACTGCAAGCCGAATTGACCGAACAGGCGCGCCTCGCCAGCGGCCTTATCGAAGACTTGCGCGTTTCTTTCCTGGAAGGCCAGGATGGCCGCGGCACACTCGATTTTCTGAACCTTGTAAACGATCCCATGCAAACGGCGGTGCATTTCCGCCGCATGCTCTCTACCGCCGACCGCGACTACGTCGAATTTTCCCGCCCACCCTTTGCCGTCGATCCGCTGGATGAACAAATGGTCAAGGATGCCACCAGCCGGGGCGTGAATTGCCGCTTGCTGATCGAATCCGGTGGCATCGATGAAGAACATCGATTACGCCTTCGCGAGTACCGCTCCGTTGGCATTGAAATCCGTTTCGCCGAGCGTCTGCCCATGAAACTCGCACTCTTTGACTCGAAATGCGGGCTCGTCGCTCTACTCGACCCTGTGCTGACTCGGCCCTCGTGGACCGCAGTCATCTTTGAGCACGGCGGCTTCGCCGAAGCCATGGCGGGCTTGTTCGAGACGTATTGGGGTCGCGCTCTCGAAGCGCAGGCGCAACAAACGCCCGATGACATTTACCAGTTGCAGCGCTGAAATAGAGGGTGCCCTCTGCCGAGGCAATGGGAAACTGAATTCAGGCAGTGCATCAGTTTGATAGCGTTCTCAAGGCTCTGTTAACGAGTTCCGAGAATTCACTGTTCGCCCGCATGACGGGCGCAAAACACGGACGGTGGCTCAATGTCGAATTTCCCAAGGTCAACCAACGAAGGGTGGACTTGTTATTCCAGTCCGCCCCGGGCGGCGAACTGATTGGCGTAGAATTGCAAAGCCGCAACGATCGAGATCTGCCTCTTCGCATGGCCGAGTACGCTTTGGCCGTGTACAGGAAGTATCGCAAGTTCCCCAGACAATACGTACTGTATGTCGGCCGGGAGAAGTTGCGGATGGCGTCTGAGTTGCTGGGCACGGATTTCAACTGCCGCTACGCAGTGATTGACATTCGTACATTTGACGCTGAGAAGTTGTTGGCGAGCCCCTACGCCGGGGACGCCGTGCTCGCGATATTGGCGAAACATGGAGAGCGGCGCGATGTGATTCGGCGAATATTGCTACGAATCGCTAAACTGGAGGAAGCAAAACGCAGAGATGCGCTTACTAAACTGGGAATTCTGGCCGGAATACGCAGACTTGGTAACGCGGTGGAGACGGAGGCAAAGAAGATGCCAATACACTACGACATTCTAGATCACGACCTACTGGGGCCCATCCTACGTCGAGGAAGAGCCGAAGGACTTGCTGAAGGCCTCGCGGAAGGTAAAGTGGAAGGCCGCGCTGAGGAAGCCGTATCCCTTGTCCGCAGGCAACTGAAAGCCCGCTTTGGTCCTTTGCCGGCCGCCCTTAACAAGGAACTTGAAAGTCTCAATCTTGCCGAGCTTGAGAACCTGGCAGAACGATTAATTAGCGCTGCCAGTCTGTCCGAATTATTCGAGAAGCCGACTCCAAAGCGTCCCCGAAAGATTGCAAAGAAACGATAGCCAAGGGCGGGACAGCATCACGCAGTCCCGCCCTCAACCTAGTTATTGTTCGAACGGTAACTCGCCGTTTTTCACATCTTCTTCCGACTCTGGAATCACAGAAGCGGCTGCCACCATATCGCCTTCTTCCATGCGCACCAAGCGTACGCCCTGTGTCGAACGCCCTGCTTGGCGAATCTGGCCCGATTCAATGCGAATGATCTTGCCATCCTTGGTGATGATCATAATGTCGGTGGTTTCCTTCACAGAAAGCACCGCAATCACGTTGCCGATCTTGGGCGTCGTCTTCATGTTGATCACGCCCTTGCGTCCGCGCGCCGTCAACCGGTAATCGACCAGCGGCGTCCGCTTGCCGAAGCCCTGTTCGGAAATCGACAAAATCAGCCCAGCCTTGTCAGTCACTTCCAAACCGACCAGATAGTCCCCTTCGTCCAAGTCCATCGCCCGCACGCCGCGCGCTTGCCGTCCCATGGGCCGAACATCGTCTTCATTGAACCGGATCGCCATGCCTTCATGGCTGCCCAGGAAGATGTAATTCTTCCCATCGGTAATGGCCGCGCCCAATAATTCGTCACTGTCGTCCAGCGCCAGCGCGATAATGCCGCGCGAAAGCGGATTGTCAAACTCCGTCAATTCGCACTTCTTAATCACGCCGTGCCGCGTCACCATCACAATGAACTTGTCCGCCACGAACTCTTTCACTGCAAGGAATGCTTTCACCGATTCATCCGGCTGAAGCGCAATCAAGCCCGAAATGTGCTTGCCCTTGCCCGTTGTGCCGGCGTCCGGAATCTCGTAAATCTTCAGCCAGTAGACACGGCCTTTGTTGGTGAAGATCAGCATATAGGCGTGCGTGGAGGCAATCACCAGATGTTCCACCGCGTCTTCCGAACGCGTGCCCATGCCGATCCGGCCCTTGCCGCCGCGCACCTGCCGCCGGTAGGTATCCACCGACGTGCGTTTCAGATAGCCGCCGCGCGATACCGTAACCGCCACGTCTTCCATCTGCACCAGATCTTCCAGCCGGATCTCGCCCGTGTCCTCGATAATCTGCGTCCGCCGCTCGTCGCCGAAGTCTTTCTGGACTTCCTTCAGCTCCTTGACGATCAGGCCCTTCAATACCTTCTCCGAACCGAGAATCTCCAGATACTCGGCAATCATGCGCTGGATTTCGGCCAATTCGTCTAGAATCTTCTGCCGCTCCATGCCCGTCAAGCGCTGCAATTGCAATTCGATAATCGCCTGCGCCTGAATTTCGGTGAACTCGAACGTCGTGATCAATCCCTCGCGCGCTTCCTTCGGCGTCTTCGATCCGCGAATTAGCTTGATGATTTCGTCCAGCAGATCCAGCGCTTTCTGGAAGCCGAGCAATATGTGCTCGCGCGCCCGCGCCTTGCGCAGCAGGTAATCGGTCCGACGCCGCACCACGTCTACGCGATGCTCAAGAAACCGCTTGATGACATCGATAATCGCCAGTTCACGCGGCTGCCCGTTCACAATCGCCAGCATGATCACGCCGAAGCTTACCTGCATCTGCGTCTGCTTATACAGGTTGTTGAGAATCACTTCCGCGTTCTCGCCGCGCTTCAGTTCGAAGACAATTCGCATACCGTCGCGGTCGCTTTCGTCGCGTGCGTCGGATATGCCTTCAATCCGCTTATCGCCCACCAGCGCCGCCACATTCTCAATCAGCCGCGCTTTGTTTACCTGAAACGGCAACTCGGTCACCACGATCGCTTCGCGGTCTTTGCCCATCTTTTCCATCGCCGCTTTAGCGCGCACTTTTATGCTGCCGCGGCCCGTCTTGTAGTAATCGTGAATCCCTTGCCGCCCCAGAATAATGCCGCCCGTCGGAAAATCCGGCCCCGGCATTAGCTCCAGCACCTTCGCCATCGAGGTGGTCGGCTCCTGCAGCAACAAGATGCAGGCTTGAATCAATTCATTCAGATTGTGCGGCGGAATGTTCGTCGCCATGCCCACCGCAATGCCGGATGAGCCATTCAACAGCAAATTCGGAATCCGCGTCGGCAGAACTTCCGGCTCAACTTCGCTGTCGTCGTAGTTCGGTCGAAAATCGACCGTCTCTTTGTCGATATCTTCGAGCAGCGTGCTGGCGATCTTCGAAAGCCGCGCTTCCGTGTATCGCATCGCCGCCGGCGGATCGCCGTCCACCGAACCGAAATTGCCTTGTCCATCGATCAGCGGATAGCGCATCGAAAAATCCTGCGCCATTCGCACTAACGCGTCGTACACTGGCGTGTCGCCGTGCGGGTGGAATTTACCTAAAACTTCTCCGACGATCTTGGCGCACTTACGGGTGGGGCGATTAAAAGTCAACCCCATTTCGTGCAGCCCATATAAAATGCGCCGATGCACTGGCTTGAGACCGTCGCGAACGTCTGGCAGCGCCCGTCCTACGATTACGCTCATCGAGTAATCGAGGTACGAACGCTTCATTTCGTCTTCGATATTGATCGGTATGATGTTCTTACTATCGCCGCCCGGCGCACTGCTGGGTGGATCTTGATCGGCCAAATCGCACTCCTAATAACTGAGAGGTGTTGTTCGCTGCAAGTTGTTGATAATGCGAGAACTTACGGCGCAAACGCTGCTCCACTTATTCTACCATCCTGCCCCTTCGGTTATATGGGGTGAAACTGCTGGACCCGCTTGGCCGCGCATACTATAATCACCTCAATCCATGCCCCAACCGGATCGTCGCGCCTTCCTCACAACCGCTGCCATCGCAATGGCGAAAGCAGCTATGCCCGCTAGCACAGCAAAGCCCCGTCTTGGCGTAGTTGCGGGCGTTACTGGCCGCACCACGCCCGACGCAGCCCTTGCAAAAGTGAAATCCTTCGGTCTCACTTCGTGTCAGGTCGCCGTCGGCATGTCCCCTCGCGGCCTCGCCGAGTCTCTCAAAGCGGCCCTTGCGAAATACCAAATCGAAGCCACTGCCGCCATGACTCTCGGCGAAGGCAAAATGGTTTGGGATTTCTATCAGGGTCCGCTTACCATCGGCATCGTTCCTCGCGAAACCCGCGCCGCTCGCATCGACGCCCTGAAACGCGCCTCCGATCTTGCCAAAGCCTGCGGCATCAAAGCCGTCCATACCCACTGCGGTTTCATCCCCGAGAACCCCAATGATGCTCTCTACGCCGAAACCGTCAAAGCCATTCAAAACGTCGCCGGCTATGTCAAAGACAACGGCCAAACTTTCCTTATGGAAACCGGCCAGGAAACGCCCATCACTCTTCTGCGCGCCATCACCGACACCGGCCTCGATAACATTGGCGTCAACCTCGACACCGCCAACCTGATCCTCTACGACAAAGGCGACCCGGTCGCTGCCCTCGACGTTATCGGCAAATACGTTCGCGGTTTGCACGCGAAAGACGGCCTCTATCCCACGAATCCCAAGGAACTGGGGGAAGAAGTCGCCATCGGCAAAGGCAAAGTGGATTTCCCCGAAGTCTTTCGCAAACTTCACAAGCTGAACTATTCGGGCCCCGTCACGATTGAGAGAGAAATCTCCGGCCCGCGCCAGGAAGCCGATATTCGCTCGTCAATCGCTTACTTACAGCAGTTAATCGATAAAACTTATTCGGCCGCCTAACACTTAACAAGGAGAGATCCCGTTGCCCAGTTCCACCTCTATCCGGCTCGCCATCATGATGTTCTTCAACTTCGTGATCTGGGGATCCTGGTATTCCACCATCAGCACATACCTCACCACGCAGTTGCATTTTTCAGGCACTGAGGCTGGCTCCGTCTTCGGCACCGCCGCCCTCGCCTGCATCCTCTCACCCTTCTTCGTCGGCATGGTGGCCGACCGTTTCTTCAGCACCGAGCGTGTCCTTTGTGTGCTCCATCTCATCGGCGCTTGCCTTCTCTATCTCGTATCTAAAGCGCATAGCTTCACGGCCATCTACGCAATAATGCTCGCGTATTGCCTCTGTTATTTCCCTACGCTCGCTCTCACTACTTCCATCACGCTCAAGAATTGCCCTGATCCCCGCCACTTCCCGCTCTTCCGGGTCTTCGGCACGTTCGGCTGGATCGCTGTAAGCCAAGCCCTCAGTTATCTGGTTCTCGAACGATCGGCAAACCAATTCATCCTCGGTGCTGCCGCCTCCGTTTTCATGGGCTTGTATTCGCTGACACTCCCGCATACGCCGCCTGCAGGCAAGGGTAAAAAAGTCTCGGCGCGCGAACTGCTGGGCCTCGATTGTCTGGTAATGCTCAAGCAGCGTTCGTACTTCATCTTTGCCGTCTGTTCCATCCTGGCGTGTATCCCGCTCACCTTCTACTTCTCATTCGTCAACACCTATCTAAACGATGTCGGCGTCGCCAAGGCGGCCAGCAAAATGTCCCTCGGCCAAGTCTCCGAAGTCGGCGTGATGCTTGCCATGCCTTGGGTCTTCCGCCGCCTGAGTGTCAAGGGGATTTTGCTTTTGGGCCTCGCCGCCTGGGGTCTGCGCTATGCCCTGCTGGCTTATGGCAACGCCGGTTCACTCATGTGGATGTTTTATATCGCCATCATTGTTCACGGCGTCTGCTTCGATTTCTTCTTTGTCACCGGCATGCTCTATACCGATCAGGAAGCCCCTCAGGCTGTCCGCAACACCGCCCAAGGCTTCTATACATTCCTTACCTATGGTGTTGGCATGTTCATCGGTTCTGAACTCTCGGGCGCCTCTTTGGATTACTTCACAAAACAAGTGAACGGCCAGACCGTCCATCAGTGGCTCAGCTTCTGGCTCACCTCAAGCATCGGTGCTCTGGTCCTGTTCGTCGCGATTGCGTTCCTGTTTTCCGACCGAACTCTCATCCACAGCAGGCAAGTCAATGTGGAAGAGGAAGTCGTCCATTGACGCCGACTCGACGCGAAATGGTCTTTACTGCCTTGGCTGCTGTGTTGAATGATAAAGACTTTCGCGGTCAAATTCCGGCCCAAAAGGTCAACGCCCGGCTGGCCGCCGAAAAACTGACGCGTGATGAACTGATGCTCAAGCTCCTTCCTGAAGCGCAGAGCCACGCGAACGCGCCCATTTCGAATTATTTCGTCGGTGCTGTTGCATCCGGTTTGAGCGGTGCCCTGTATCTGGGCCAGAACATAGAAATCCCTGGCAACCCGCTCGGCCTCGCCATTCACGCCGAGCAATCCGCCATTGCCAACGCCTACATGTCGGGCGAGATCGGCATTGACGCCATTGCTATCAAAGGCGCACCCTGCGGCCACTGTCGCCAGTTCTTAAGCGAAACCGCCGCGGAAATTACGCTGCGCGTCCTGACGCCCGACAATCCGCCGCTGAAGCTTGCTGATCTTCTTCCGCGCCCTTTCGGTCCCAAGCAACTTGGCTTCAAACAAGGGGCCTTCCCCATTACGAAGCGCACCCTCGGGCACGCCACCACCAACACCGTGGCCCGCATTGCTCTCGAAGCCGCTCAGCAGGCCTACTCGCCCTATAGCCGCTCGCCTTCCGGCGTCGCAATCGAAACTTCTACTGGCCGCATCTTTGCTGGCTCGTACATTGAAAACGCCGCCTTCAACCCCAGCCTTCCGCCGCTGCAAGCCGCACTCGCGGGATATTTTGCCGCCGGCAAACCTGGCACAATCAAGCGCGCCGTTTTATTTGAAGGCGCAAAGAACGCCATTAGCCAGCGGGTCACCACCGAAGCCACGCTCGCCGCCTTCGCCGCTGATGCGCATCTGGACCGCCTGACCTTCTAAGCAGTCGGCTTCTTCAACCGCTCGTAAAACTTTTCCGTAAACTCCGCCATTCCCGTCTCCCGCCACGCAGCCGGCAGATGCTTCACAATACTCTGCTTATCTCCCTCGCTTCGCTCCTGCCCCACCTTTACTTTCCCTTCCAATTCATTAATCTGCATCTCAAATCCGATAATGTGCTCAATCATCGGATACACATACCCGTCCGGCAACTTCGAGAAATCATACTTCGATTGCGGATAGCGTCCTTCAAATTTATGAATCAAATCCGCCAGCAGGCCATGCAGCGCGTTCTTATCCGTAATCGGCTTCAACTTTCCGCTTGCGTGCACCACCGCAAAATTCCAAGTGGGCACCACTTCCGTCCCCGTATACCAGGACGGCGTGATATACGACTCGGGGCCGTGAAAAACAATCACCGCTTGTGCGTTGTTATCAAACGTCTGCTGCTGTGGGTTGTTCTTCGAAATGTGCCCGAAAATTGTTCCATACGGCCCCTTCGTCCGGTCCAGTAGCACCGGAATGTGCGTAATCCGAATCGTCGGCGTCGCTGTCACCAAATCCACGAATGAAAACTCATCCATGAAATCATGTAGAAACTGCCGGTCTTCAACACGCTGCACTTTCGGAATATAAACAGTCTCTGGAGCCATTGTTTGCCCATCCACACCGGCAGCGGCAAACGCCATCCCGGCCAACAAATCGCGGCGATTCATCCTCTCACCTTACAACGTTTTCGCTAAACTGTGGTTTAGTCCTTATCATGCTCTCCATCGTTATTCCCATTCACAACGAAGAGCCGGCCATCTTGCCGCTCTATGATCGCCTCTATGCCGTTTTGGAGAAGCTTGCCAAGCCTTACGAAATCATCTTCGTCGACGACGCCTCTACCGACAAGAGTTTTGATCTCCTCGCCAATCTCGTTGAAACCGACGGCCATTTAAAGGTCATCCGCCTCCGCCGTAACTTCGGCCAAACCGCAGCCCTCGCCGCTGGTTTTGATGAAGCCCGAGGCGATGTCATTATCTCGCTCGATGGCGATCTCCAACACGACCCCGAAGACATCCCGCTCCTGCTCGAAAAAATCGACGCTGGCTATGACATAGCTTCCGGTTGGCGGAAGAACCGTGTGGATAACGCCATCACCCGCAAGATCCCTTCGCGCATTGCCAATTGGCTGATGAAGCGCGCCTCCGGTGTCGATATCCATGATTTCGGCACCACCTTTAAGGCGTATCGTGCCGAAGTTTTGAAAGACGTGAATCTATATGGCGAGCTCCACCGCTTCATCCCAGCGCTCGCCAGTTTCTATGGCGCCCGCGTTATCGAAGTACCCATCAAAAATATTGAGCGGCCGAACGGCGCCTCGCACTACGGCTTGAGCCGCACCTTCCGCGTGTTCTTCGATATCATCACCATCAACTTTCTGCTGCGTTATCTCACTCGTCCCATGCACTTCTTTGGCAAATGGGGTCTGGGCGGCCTTGTTTTGGGAGGCATCGTTCTGCTGACGTTGCTCGTCGAAAAAATCATGGGCCGCGACATCATTGCCGAACACGGCCCCTTGCTCGTCGCTGCCGCCATGTTGTGGTTTGGTGGCCTGATGCTGTTCTGCGTCGGCCTCATAGGCGAAGTCTTGATGCGCACTTATTTCGAAAGCCAAGGCCGCCGTATCTACGCTATCCGTGAAGTCCGCTCCCATCGTGAACAGGTCACAGATGGCGCCCGTTAAAGACTTCGACGGCTATATCTTCGATTACGGCGGCGTTCTCGTCCATCATCAGTCCGACGAATCGCAGGCTCGCATGGCGCAAATCGCAGGCGTACCCGCCGAACAATTTTCCGAACTCTACTGGACAAACCGCATCGACTACGACAAGGGTCTCGTTACGGGACCCGAATATTGGTCTGATATCGGCCACGGCATTGGCAAAGTATTTACGCCGGCTGTGATCGCGCAACTAACCGAAATCGACAGCATTAGCTGGATGGACTTCGACGAGACTATGTGGACCTGGATCGCCGAACTGCGCAAGCGCGGCAAACGCCTCGCTATGTTATCGAACATGCCTCTCGATTTAGGCGAAACTATTAAGGCCCACACCGACCGCATGCAGCGCTTCGACGCGGTAACTCTGTCTTACGAAATTCGTTCCGTCAAACCCGAAGCCGCCATCTATGAGCACTGTCTCGAAGGCATTGGCACAGACCCCGCACGTACTGTTTTCTTTGACGACCGCATCACGAACGTCCACGGCGCTGAAATGCTCGGCATCCAAGCGGTCGAATTTCTAAAGCGGGACGACATCCTCGCTAGCTTTCGCTAGCAAACCGGCCGAACCTAACGTCTGCGGTCGTTGCCCCGAAATACAACCATGTACCCGTGAAAAATGCCTGACGCATCCTGATAAAAACCCGCCGCTTGTTTATGGTCGTTTACACCCAAGAGTTGGTTTACTGCTTGTGCCACGTCACCGGGGCTGTCGTCGATCGTGGTGAACGATCCAGGCCCGGTTGAGACAAAGCCATGCTGTACTCCGCTGGCATCCTGATAAAAGCCCACTGTCTCAGTGCCGCTGTTTGTAATCCCGAATACTTGCGTCTGCGTCGCGCCTGCCGGGTTTTCATGCGTAAAGGTTGGAGTCGCGCTGTTGATGTTGGGAACCGTGAAGCCGCTATTCGGATGATTCGGATCCATACCGCTGCCGTAATATCCGGCCACCATCCCCGCATTATTGATACCGAGCAATTGAGTGAACGTTTCGCCCGTCGGTCTCGCGGGCGGATTGTTGTCTAATTGATCGTTAAATCGTTATGCAGTTGTAAATGGATGTTGAAGAGACGCAGGTGCCTGCCATCAGAATGCCCGGAATGGATAAAAGGACGATCAAAACCGCGACAACGCCCCAGAAACTGTGATTGCGAGATAGTTGAGTCATCGAAGCAAATCCTCCGTTGCTCATTATCCGCTCTTTTTTACTTTGTGTGTCTTCGGAACACTGCGAGTTTGAGTAAAGAACATAGCGAAGAATTAGAAAAGTCCGAGTACCGCGGCACGCGTTGTTCGTTCGGCCCTACTGCTCAACGAACACATACTCGTGCTGCCGATCCCGTACGATTAGACTCTTACTGCCCTGATGCTCCGCCTTCACAAAATCAAAACCAGCCAGCGGCGGATCCGCATTAACAAATGAAATCGTCCCGTCGTCATTCTTGCGGCTCGCCATTTCGCTCTCGCCGCCATCGGTCACAAAAAACGTCTTACCGCTCACGCGCTTCACTGTGATATTGCCTAAAGACCCGTTGAAATAGTGCTTCGCTAACTTGCCCGATTCGTCTGGGCTGGCCGGGATTGTCAAACGCTGCCGTTCTTTCGCGATCTCAGCGCGGAAATTCGCAGCCTCGGTGTCTACAGTTGCAACCGCTTGCGGCTTGCCGTCGTAAACCACCTCCAACACGCGCCGGATGAGTGGCTGCGTGAGCATCTCACCCGTGTCCGCGTTGGTCAGCAAAACCATGCCGATACCCGCATCCGGCAGAATCATCCAATCGCTCTTATAGCCGAACAAGCTTCCGCCGTGATGAACGATCGGTATGCCCCAATGCGTGTTTACCATCAAGCCCATGCCATAGGTTTCGTCCTCGCCTATCGACACCTGCGCTTTGCGCCGCATTAGTAAATTCTCTTCTGACACGAACTGCTTCCCGTCCGGTAACTTGCCTAAATGGAGTTCCAACAATGCGTACTGCGCGAGGTCATGGGCTGAAGTCCACACTCCGCCGGCCGGTCGAAACGGCACTACCGAATAATTCTGGTCCATCTTCACCACTTTGGTTTTGCCGTCAAGATCGTCTGCGTGCGGGCTCGCAAAATTGCCGTGCTGCGCCTTCTCCATATCGAACGTCGTATTTCGCATGCCCAGCGGATGGAAAACCTCTTTTTCCATCGCGCGATCATAAGCCGTGCCCACTTCACTCGTCGGGCTATAAATGTGCGCTCCCACATAACCAGCCGCCGAGGCCATCAGGTTGCTATATTGAAACAGTTCTCCGAACTTACTCGTCGGCTGCATCCCACTTAGTAGCGTGAAAGTCGATTCCGGCTTGAATTTCTTGTATTCGAAGATCCATTCGAGATCCTGTCGTGGCAGTCCCGTGCAAGCGCAAATCAAATGCTTGATCTCTACCTCACTTGTCGTCTTCGCGTCACCCAGCTTGAAGTTTGGGTAAACCCGCGTCACTTTTTCGTCCCAATCAAGCCTTTTGGCATCCACCAGCTTCGCCAGCAGTAGCGTCGTCATGCCTTTCGTGTTGGATGCCGCCATAAACAGCGTGTTCGCATCCACCGGATCAGGCCTTCCCAACTCCTTCACGCCAATGCCGCCTTCCCATGCCACCTTGCCCTGGTCGATCAAGGCGAAGCCCGCGCCCGGCACTCCCACTGTTTTCATTGATTCTTCCAGAAAGCTGCGCAGCGTCTTAATCCGCTCCGGCGTCAGCGGGAGCGGCTTTCTTCCCGCGAACGACTCGCGCTCATAATCCTTTGGATGCAGGCTGCCCAGAACGCGGTTGATCTGTGCTCCCCGTTTTTCAAACGCTGATTCCGAACCATCCAACAGCACGACGGTCCACAAACTGCCCGCATGCTGTGCAATTGCCACAACCACTGCGCGTTCATTCGGTGACGTCTCGTACTCGAAATTCTTGATGTCGCGCCAACCCTCGTGGTCGGGCTGAGCCTCCGAAATCTTAAGCGGACGATGGAACCCGGGCCGGTAACGCTCCCACGCTTGCGCCACAGCCGCCGCAGCATCCGTTGCCTGTTCGTCTAAGATCACCACATGCGCGTCGCCTTCCGGCGACTGCATGTCCACCATGGAAATATTGCTGTGAATTGTCCAACTGGCTGGCGCGGTAAAAGTCGTGCCGTGCGTCGTTGTTTCCGGCGTGTCGGCCACCAAAGTCTGTGCCGCGCTTGGCGTGGCCGCTAAGGCTAGAGCGAGCAGCGAGGAGATCGCGAGATCGATGCGTAACGGCATGAGGCCAATTATATGTCGTGTTTATCGCTTCAAACCGGCCGAATTATATCGTGCTCGTTCCGCAAAAATCGCCGTTTCTTCGCTATTTCACCGTTCCGCAGTCAGCAGCGACCCACTTCCCGGCCATTTCCATGGTCGTCGTCATGTCGCGGCCCCCGACCGTCATCTTCATCTTTACGGTGCCTTTCATGCTCTCGCCGCCGGCCATTTCGTAATGGACATCGGCAACTCCCTTTGAGCCGTCGGGTTGGGTACATTCTTCATGGATATCCGCCATGCTTGACGTCGAACGCACAATCGTCCGCTGGCAGGACTTTCGCTCTTCGCTAAACGCGCTGCCGTTGAGCTTCTCAGGCGTGACGCAGGTTTGCCGGGTCGTCGTACCGCCGCCGGCGCCAGAACGCTGTTTCATCATCGCTTCAATTTGAGCGCGTTGTGCTGCGGGTATTTGAGCCAGCTTATCCGCTGGGATCTGTGGCATCTGCTGAGCCGCCGCCGGCATCCCTTGCGTTTGCCGCGTCGTCGTTACTTCCCACAGCCCGAGTTTCGCTTTAATAGGCTGCAATTGGTCGGCGGCGAATAGACAAAGCGCTGTTAACGTGCCCGCGCAAAGAATCGTTCGTTGCATACTGCGGGCCCCTCCGTTTGGGCCTTGCTACAAGTTTATCCCTGCGGGGCGGATGTCTTTCAGCGAAAGGCACCAGCCTTCGTAGCCTCGCTTTCGCGAATATGGATCATCCTCGATCTGGAACAGAAGGTCCATCCTGTTGCCTGTCGCGAACAAGTCTTGCCGGTCTCCGAAGTTCCAGGCCTTGGCGCGAAACAGCATCCCATTTTGCCGGAACGGCACGCTGAAGTGCTTATCCTCTTTCAAGACTTTCGGCGCACCGGCCACTTCCACGCTTGCCGCAAAGAAAATCGGCGTCGCATTGCCAAAACCGAACGGCCCAAGTGAAAAGATTTGTTGCACACATTCGTCCGTCAATTCGCGAAAGCCAATTTCGGCATCCGCTGAATAGCTCGGCCGCAAATCGTCAAACGTCAACCGTTCTGCCGCGAAAGCGTGAAAGAGGTTCTGGAACTCCGTCAAGCGACCAGCATGCAGCGTAACTCCCGCAGCTTGGCGATGCCCTCCGAACTTACGAAAAACATGCGGCATACTTTCGAGCGCCTCCAGCAAATGAAACGCCGGAATACTTCGTCCCGATCCGCCCAAGTGCGGACCCTCGCTGGAATCGATGTTGTGCGCATTGCTCAACACGAACACCGGCCGCGAAAAACGTTCCACCAGCCGGCTCGCGACAATGCCTAGCACGCCAGGATGCCAATTCTCGCCCGTGAAGACCAGCGCGCTTTTCTCCCAAGCCAGGCTGCTGTCCTGTTCAATTTGATCGAGAATGGTCTCGACAATTTCGGCTTCGACCTGCTGCCGCTCGCGATTGAGACCGTCGAGTTGTTCGGCTAGCGTCCGCGCGCGCGTCTCATCCGTCGTCAGAAACAGCTCAATCACGTCGCTCGCGCTTGCCATTCGGCCGGCAGCGTTGATGCGCGGCGCCAGCCGAAACGCCACCTGATGCGCCGAAGGCGCTTCGCCCGCATCGAAGCCCGCCACAGCCAGTAACGCTCGCAAGCCAGGATTGCGTACCTGCCGCAGCCCCGAAAGGCCGCGCCGGACAATGATCCGGTTTTCGCCCACCAGTGGCACGATATCGGCCACCGTCGCAATCGCTACCGGCTTCAGGAATGAATCGAGCAAGGCCGCTTGCCGTTCACTAGGCAAACCGCTGCGCGAAAGCAATGCCTGCACCAGCTTCAGCGTCACTCCCGCTCCGCACAAATTCTTATTCGGGTAGTCACAATCCGGACGGTTCGGATTAAGCACCGCTACGGCCGGCGGCAATTCGGCGTCGGGTAGATGATGATCCGTCACAATCACATCAATGCCGCGCTCTTTTGCATGCCTCACGACATCGTTGGCACGGATTCCCGTATCCACGCTGATGATCAGCTTGACGTCACAGGCCGCCGCGCGTTCAATCGCGCCCGTGCGCATGCCGTAACCGTCTTTCAAACGATGCGGAATAAAGAAATCGGCTTGGCCGCCCAAAATCTCAATTGCTTTCTTCAACACAACAATGGAGGACGTCCCATCCACGTCGTAATCGCCGTAAATAAGAATGGGTTCGCGTCTTTGCAAGGCGCGCGTCAGCCGCTCCAGTGCCGGCTCCATATCCCGCATCTGAAACGGATCTTCAAGCGCGCTGAGCTTGCTCGAAAGGAACTCCCGCGCCAGTTCGGGCTCTGCATAGCCGCGCTGAACTAACACGGCTGCCGCTGCCCGCTGCAAGCCGAGCATTCGGCAAAGGGTCTCAACCGCGATTGTGTTTTGGGTCGGCAGGTTCCAGCGCGCCGCCGCTCGCGCTACCGCGGGCATCAGTTATTGGAAAAATATCCGCCCATCGGGCCGTGTTCTTCGCCTTCGTCTTCGTCATCAAAGGGTTCGGTGGCCATCTCAAGCTCGTTCAAAATGTCCTGCAGCGCGTCATACCAATCGGTTCGAAGCTCAAATAGATACAGCCGCCCTTCCAGCGCAAACGAAAGCTGCAGCAAACACGTGAAGCCTTCGTAGGGCTGCAACTGTTTGAGCCGGGTTTCAAAACTCCGTTTTTGCTCGCGCGTCAGATCAACCGTTTCCAACTGCTCGAGCGCATCGTCGATCTGGTCGAGCTGAAAAGCTTCATGGTTAAAAACCACGAGCTTAGCCCCGCACTTTTGCGCCGTATCCAGGAATTCCTGGAAATCAGGATGCCGTTCCGTATCCCAACTTACTTGAATTAGGGAATCGAGCATGCGGTGGTAGCCATAAAAAATCGGCGTTCCCGATTTCGCCAAATGGGCCTGCATCTCTTTTCGTAGGTTTTCGAGATCTAAAGCCATCCGCTTTCAACCGTAGCAAATTCCGGTTGGCGCACGGAAATCAACCCTCTTCTTTTGTTTTATAGCCAGTAACCTCAGCAGGCGTTTTGAACATCAATTGCTTTAGCGCAACGGGCGCGAAAAGCGCCCGCGAAAGGAAAAGGACTCGATTTGATAGTGGCGCGCCTGATTGCGCCCGTCTTGCGCGGTTCTCAAAAGAGTTTGGATAAAAACTTGGGCCCTGTGCCGAAACTAGTCGCGCTTTTCGTGTGCATTGCCGGATCCCTTGCGGCACAAAACGGCTTCGTCAGGTCGGGCGGACAGCCTATTCCTGGCGCAACCGTTACGATCACCCAGAACGGCCAGACGTTCACCACCGTCACGGATCGCGACGGCCACTACGGCATCTATCCCGCAGGTCCGGGCGTGTGGAACGTTACCGTTGAGATGTTCGGTTTCGAAACACTCAAGAAAGACGTTGATTTTAGCGCTACGACCGGGCCAGTGAACTTTGAGATTCAATTAAAAGAGTCGCCCATGTTGGAGCGCATGCGCCGATTCGCCCAAGGCGGCGGCGCACCCGGCGGTACGAGATCGGCAGCACCCGGTGGCGGATCTCCCCAACAGCAGGCGGCCGGCCAAGGCGGCGGCGCCACGCGCAACCGCGCCGCGAATAATGCCAACACACAAGACCAGGAATTGCAAAACGAATTGGACGCGCAGCAAACTGCCGCCGCTCCCGGCGCTACCGAGAACAGCAACGAGTCTTTCCTGATCTCAGGCAGCCTTAGCCCCGGAATGGCCAACGGTGCGCAAGCCGATTCGGGTCCTGATATGCGTCCCGGTGTCAATGGTTTCGGCGGCCCCGGAGGACTCAATCCTTTTGGTGGACCAGGAGGCGGTGCACAAGGCCCGGGCGGCGGCGGTGCTCCCGGTTTTGGTGGTGGTGCTGGTCCGGGTGGCGTCGGATTTGGCGGTGGCGGCTTCGGCGGTCCCGGCGGACGTGGTGGCGGAGGTTTCGGCGGTCAGCGTGGAGGACCGCAAGGACGTCGCGGCCAGGTTGCGGGCGCACAATTCGGTAACGGGCGCAGGCGTCAGCAGCAAATTCGTGGTCAGGCATCGTTCACCCTTCAAAATTCGGCCTTAAATGCGAAACAGTTTTCTATAAATGGCATTGATGTCCCTCAGGCCGCTTATGCCCAGAGCCGCTTCAGCCTAATCGTCGGTGGTCCGTTGGTTATTAAGAAGATCAAAGATCCGAAAACCCAATTCTTCATCACCTATTTCGGCACACGTGCAAAAACGCCACAGCTCTTTGCCGAAAACGTCCCGACGCAGGCTGAACGCAATGGCGACTTTTCGCAGGCCATTGAATCGCTGGGTTCGGCCGGTACCAAGCCCGTAGCCTTGTATGATCCAACCAATCATCAGCCAATTCCGGGCAACGTCATTCCGCAAAGTGAGATCAGCAGCGTGTCGCAGGCTTTGCTGAACAGGTTTTATCCACTGCCGAATCAGGTTGGAACGGCAAATAACTATCAATTTGAAACCGCCGCTGCTAACAACACAGATAACATTGGTGTCCGCCTGCAACGAAGCATCACCGATAAAGACCGCTTATCCGGTAACTTCCAATATCAACGCCGTGATGGCACCACCGCTAATGCCTTCGGCTGGGCCGATTCAACCAGCGGCTACGGAACCAACGTGACGCTGACTTATACCCGTAATTTCGCCCCCACCGTCATTAATAACTTGCAGGTCCGCTTCAATCGAAACTACAGCCAGACGACGCCATACTTCTCGTCTTTGCCCGACATCTCGGCCCAACTCGGAATCTTGCCGGCTTCTTCGAATAGCTTGTATTACGGACCACCCACTCTGAACTTCACCAACTTCGGCTCTCTTTCCGATGGCACCCCGACCTTGACTCGAAATCAGTCGCAAGGCGTCTCCGATAGCGTGAACTGGATCAAGGGCCAGCACAATTTCTCCTTCGGCTTCGGGTATTTGCGTCCCGATTTGAGCACCGAAACCAATCCTAACGGGCGCGGCACGTTGAATTTCACCGGCGAAGCCACCAGCGCGGTTAACAGCGCTGGTTCGGTGGTCACTGGAACTGGCTATGATTTGGCCGACTTCCTGTTTGGCCTCCCTCAATCCAGTTCCATCCAATACAGCGCCCAAACCAACTATTTCCATCAAACGCAGATGAACGGTTACGCGCAGGACGAGTGGAAAGCCCGACCAGAGTTGACTCTCATTTTCGGCGTTCGCTATGAATTCTTTTCACCGCTGGCCGAGAAATATGGACGTCTGGCAAACCTTGAGATCGGGCCTGATTTCAGCACAGCCACCGAAGTTACGCCCGCCACTCCGGGCCAGCCAAGTGGTTTGGTTCATCCGGATTATAAAGATTTTTCGCCGCGCTTGGCGCTTGCCTACAAAGTTCCGGGAGCAAAGAAATCTACCATCATCCGCGCCGGCTACGGAATCTATTACAACGGCCAAATCTACAACTCCTATGTGCAATCGCTAGCGAAACAGGGTCCGGGCGCCATTTCGAGCGCCACCAACACCAACCTCCTCAACACGCTCACGTTCTTCAATGCCTTTGAAGCCGTCACCCAGCAAACCGCAGCGCTGACGTATGCCATCGATCCGAACTACCGCACGCCCTACGCCGGCTCTTGGAACTTCTCCGTACAACGCGAGTTAGGCAAAGGCTTTTTCGCCGATCTGACCTACTTGGGAACAAAAGGGACCCGCCTCGACGTGAAGATCATCCCGAACGAACAACCACCCGGCACGAATGCTGCGCTGACTCAAACCACGCAACTCTATACGTATGACGAATCCAACGGCGATTCCATCTTCCATGCTCTCCAGTTGCGTCTGAACCGCCGTTTCAACCGCGGCTTGTCGTTGCAGGCCTATTACCAATACGGCAAATCGATCGATGATTCCTCAAGCTTCGGCGGGGCAGGGAACACCACGGCTCAGAATTGGCAAGACATAGCTGCCGAACGCGGGTTATCGAGCTTCGATATCCGCCACCAGTTCACACTCGGCTTCGTCTGGACTTCTCCCATCGCCGGTCCCGGCAATCACGTGGCCTCCGATAGCAAACTTGGCCGCTTGCTCAAAGACTGGCAATTGAGCGGTAACTTGACCGCGCAAACCGGAATGCCGTTGACAGCGCGCGTCCTTGGCAATACTCAGCAGTTGGCTCAAACCGGCGGCATCGGCAGCGGACGCGCGGAAGCAACGGGTGAATCCATCGACAGCGGCAGCGGCCTTTTCAATCTCGCCGCCTTCGCGGTTCCCGCCGTCGGCACCTGGGGCGATGCCGGTCGCAATACCATTCCCGGTCCGGGACTCTTCAGCCTCAACACCGCTTTTGCGAGATCTTTTACCATGGCGGAACGGCGCCGTATTGAATTCCGCATTGAAGCCACCAACGTCTTCAATAACGTCAACTACACCAATTACTACACGGTGGTGAATGCCGCGAACTACGGTCTGCCGAGTTCTGCCGGCGCGATGCGAACCCTTCAGGCGGTTGTGAGGTTACGGTTTTGAAAAAGATTGCGTCCCTACTTGCGCTTTTGTTGACCTTCGAGCCTTTGATCGCGTATCAGGCCAGGCCGACTTTCTCGATTGAAACCAACGTCGTCATCGTCAACGTCACGGTTCTCGATCGCGATGGCAAGCCGGTCCCCAATTTAGGCATCAATGATTTTGAAGTCTATGAGGATGGAAAACTGCAAAAGCTGCAAGCTGTCGATTATCAGAAGCTGAGTTCTACTACGCTCACGCCAGTCAGTAAGTCGCCCGAGCCAGGTCCGCCGCCTGAACCCAAAACCTACAACCCGGACGCCGAAAAAAACGCCATCAAAACTTCTTTGCTCACCAAGTACCAGGATCGCCGCTTAATGGTGCTGTTGTTCGATTTTTCGTCCATGCAGCCTGCCGAACAAATTCGCGCCCGCAACGCCGCTATCAAGTTCTTGAGCGCGCAGATGACGGCCAGCGATTCCGTCGCCGTGATGCTGTTCACGTCGGAGTTGAAGACGATTCAGGATTTCACCTCCGACCGTGACTTGCTGATTGCCACCATCAATAAGTTCCGCATCGGCGACTCCAGCGAAAACGCGACTGTTGCCGACGAAGGCGCCGATTCGCAAGACATCAGCGGCCAGTTTGTGGCCGACGAAACCGAGTTCAACATCTTCAACTCCGATTTGAAATTGGCCGCGCTCGAAGACGCAGCCCGCAAGTTGGGAGAATATCCGGAAAAGAAAGCGCTGATTTATATTTCTAGCGGCATTCAAAAGAACGGTGTCGATAACCAATCCCAGCTGCGCGCCACCGTAAATACCGCCATTCGCTCCAACGTGGCGTTTTATCCAATCGATGCGCGCGGTTTGTCCGCTCTCGTGCCCGGTGGCGACGCCACGCAAGCCGGCGCCGTGGGCAATAATTTGTACAGCGGCGCCGGTCAAAATACAGTCCGTTCGAACTTCAACAATCAGCAGGAAACCCTCGCCACATTGGCCCTCGATACCGGCGGCAAAGCCCTTCTCGATTCGAACGATCTGACGGAAGGCATGCGGCAGGTGCAAGAAGATTTTTCGAGTTATTACGTGCTCTCCTACGTGAGTGCCAACAACAACATGGATGGCAAATATCGCCGCCTTCAAGTCAAACTGGCGCCAAAATGGGCAAGCTTGCGCGCGAAGCTCGATTACCGGCAAGGCTATTACGGTTCAACCACTTTCACTCACATGGCGGAAGGCGACAAAGAAGCCCAGCTTGAAAAAGCGCTAATGATGGATAACCCGGTCACCGATTTGCCGATCGCTGTAGAGGTCGATTACTTCCGAATCGAAAAAACTAAGTATTTCGTGCCGATTGCCGTCAAAATTCCCGGTTCCTCGCTGGCCTTTCATAATAAAGGCGCCAAACAGGCAACGGAACTCGATTTCATCGCTCAGGTGTGGGACGACCGCAATCGATCGGCGGCCACCGTACGCGATACCATCCCGCTGAAGTTAACGGAAGACATAGCCGGCCAAGTCGCTCACAAGAGCCTGCAATACGATACCGGCGTAACGCTCACACCGGGCAAATACCGGCTGCGATTCGTGGCCCGCGAAAACGGTGAGGGCAAGGTCGGCACCTATGAGACCAAATTCGAGGTTCCTGACGTAAATCTGGAAAAAACGCTCAAAACCAGTTCTCTGGTCCTGAGCAACCAGCGCGACCCTATCGCCAGCCAGGTCGGCGGGGTGAAGAACAGCAAGAAGTTAGTGGAGAACAATCCGCTCATCTCCGACGGCAAAAAACTCGTGCCCAACGTAACGAAAGTGTTTCGAGTCAACCAAAACCTGCTCGTGTACGTGGAAGTCTACGATCCCAATATCCCCGACTTCCTGCCCGAGAACTTCAAACGAGCGAACGTGACCGCCAGCCTTGCTCTCTACAAAGACGATAAGAAAATCGTCGAGACGCCTTCTGTGCGCGCCAACCGCCTCGAAGAAGGCCGCAACGGCACCCTTCCAGTCTGGCTTCAGCTGTCCATGGCCAAGGTTCCACCGGGAAAGTATGACGCCCAGGTAAACCTGATCGACGAATTTGGCAAGAAATTCGCCTTCCCGCGTGCCAGTCTGGCGGTTCTGGCACAGCCGGTGAATCCTGCTAAATAATTGATTAATAAAGGTTTTTCATGTGCCGAACAACAACCGCAGTTGCGCGGATGCTGTTGGCGCACCGCGTTGTACAGCGTGGGCGGAATTCGGCCCAGTTAATTCTATAGTCTGCTATAATAGCCCTATGCGAATTGGTTATAGTCGCAGCCCGGAGAAGGCAACTTTTCCCGGCCGGCAACTTCTAATCGCTGCTAGCGGCGTTTCGGCGGTCTTGCTCAGCACTTGGGCTCTGGAAACGATGATCTCCAAACCGAAGGTTGATATGGCTGGGGTCTTTAATTCCCATCCCAGGACCGACCCTCGGACGATCCGTCTGAAGAGGTTCCTTACCAAACTCCACTGTCCGGTGGCTAATTTGGCTGAGGACTTTGTCCGTGCAGCTGACGACAATCATCTCGATTGGCGGCTACTTCCCAGCATTGCGATTATTGAATCGGGTGGCGGGAAAGCCTACATTCGGGAAAAAAACAACATCTTCGGATGGGGCGGAGGCGAGATTGCTTTTACTAGCGTTCGAGCCGGCCTCAACTCCGTAGCTTACGAATTGGGCCGCAACTCGCTCTATCGGCGTCACGGTTCGCTTGGCAAACTCCATCTTTATAATCCCGATGAGAATTATGCCCAGCAAGTGTTGGCCGTGATGCGGAGAATCAGCCCCGTGGTTAAGCTTGGCGTCGAAGAAGAAGCGGTTAAGGTAGACGGCGAGTACGTCTATTTGACCAAAACAGTAGCAGAAACCACCGCCACGCGTTAGTGAGGCTATTGAAGAAAGGAAAGAACGGCTCGCGTCTGAAATTCAGACGCGGGCCGTTTTGCTTTTTATAGGAGAATAGTTTCATGGCCACGGTTGCGCACCAACTGACGCTTGAGGAATTTGAGGAAAAGTACGCAAAAAGCGATGTTGCTTATGAATATTGGTGTGGCCGTGCCATTCCCAAAAGCCTGCCGACTTGGATACACGGGCTACTGCAGATAATAATCGGTGAGCTGCTGGCATCTGCCGGCTTGCTTCCCGCTTCCGAGGTGGAATTGAGGATCGTGAGTCAGGCGCGGCCAAAGCCCGATGTAATCGCCACTCGGGGACTGATCGACGAAACGTATCCCACCAAAGCCGTTGACGTGGTCATTGAGATTCTTTCTGCCGACGACTCCATGTCATACCTCATTGAGAAATGCCGCGCATATAGAGAATGGGGATTTGCTGAGATTTACCTAGTAGATCCTTTAAGCCGCCTCGTCTTCCGCTGGACGGGCCAAGCACTTGAAATTTCCGATACCTTTGCAACTATCCCAACCGCAAAGATCTGGGAGCGCCTCGATCAGCGAGTCAAGCTCAAAGCGCAGCAATAAAAAAGGAGGGCTCGAACCGAATGCCGGACTCAAGCCGCTCCTTTCCTCCAGAAACTTCTAGAAGCCCAACTTCAGTGCAAATTGCACCAGCCGCGGTTGATTCAATTGCGTAGTGATCACGCCAAACGACGACGATCCCAGCGCCTGCCCCGGATAACCAAATTGGACACGATTGAAGATATTGAAGAACTCCGCTCGGAATTGCAAATGCGCCCGGCCTTCCGGCGAAAGAGCGAAGTTCTTAAAGAGTGAGAAATCCCAGTTGGCCATGCCGGGAGACCGGAGGGTGGGATCATTGCGGCTCTCATCGCCAAAGGTGAAGGGCGCTGGCTGAGTGAAGCAACTTGTGTTGAAGTACTCATTCAGCAAAGAGGTCGCCGATCCGGACATATTTGGATTACAGCCCGAAACAACGTTCGGCCTTTGGCTGCCGGCCCCATCGGCGTTGAGGTTGCTGGAGTTGGTCGTCAGATGCAGCGGAAAGCCCTCCTGAATCGTGGTGACGCCTTCCACGCCCCAACCGCCGATAGCCGCATCTTCAAACCAATTAACGTGCGAGAGGAACTTGCGGCCCTTGCCAACGGGCACGTCCATCACGTAACTGATCACCAGGCGATCTGGCAGGTCGAAGGAAGCCAGTGATTTTTCGGCGTTCAGGTTATTCCAGTTCTGAACGCCCGCTACTCCACCCGCCTCGAGCCAGCTTGTGATCGTGTCTGTGTCGCTAATGAGCTTGGAATGGGTATAGGCCACCAGAATCGAATTTCCGTTGACAAATCGCTTCTCCGCTTTCACCTGCAACGATTCATAGCTGGAATCGCCCACACCTTCGCCGGCGTAATAAAGGCCCGTGTATTCCGGATACGGCAGAAGCAGTTGCTGACGCTGCACCGTTGGTTGCGCCAGCGGAGACCCAGCAGTCGTGATCAATGGGTAATAAGGATTCGGGACATTTTGCAAGAGCGCATTACCCATGGAAAGGTCCTGAGTCGGCAACTGATTGATATTGGGAGACTCGATCGGCAGATGTGTGCCCTTTGACCCGCCATAAGCAACGTCAATCAAGAAGCCGCTGCCGAACTGCTGTTGAATATCCGCATTCCACTGTTGCGCGTAGCCATAAGGGTTCCCCAACAGGTTCTCCGTTGGTCCAGTGCCAATCAATGTGGATGCGTAGCTGGGCGAGCGCCCCGGCGGAGCAATAATGCCGTTTGGAAACGGATTTGAAATCGTATACAGGCCGCCTGGAGAACCAGCCGAACAGTTGGCTGGATAGCAAGCCGGGACGCCCGTATAAATGGATTCGAGCACGTTGGTGGAGTAGCTGTTAATGGGGTCGTTATTCGGACTCGTCGCCCAAGCTACGTCGTTCGGCAGCCAGAATATTCCATAGCCCGCGTGAAAAACAGTGTTCTTGGCAATTTGATAAGCTCCTCCCACGCGCGGCGCAAACTGCGTCCAATCCGGACGAATGCCGCTGCGGTAGGAATCTGACGGAGAGTTCACTAAGTCGATGTTGCCAGGGACCGTCAGCCCTGCAGCCGACAAAACAGAGTTAGGTTGGTTCGGATCGAAAACGGAAATGTTATTAAATCGCTCCGTCCACGGACCAGAATGTTCCCAACGGATGCCCAAATTGACAGTGAGCTTTGATGTCGCATGCCAAGTATCGTTCGCAAACAGAGCGGGATACAACTGCGATGCTGCCACCAGAGCCGTACTGGCGGCACTTCCGCCCGAAGGATAGCCCAAAAGGAAAGTGGCCAAACCCAATCCGCTGCCGGCTGTGTTGAGCGCGTTTGCAGCGGTTAAATCGGGATTGAAATTAAAGATACCGGTTGGCGTATTAGTTTGCGCGTAATTATGGGTTAAGCGCAAGAACTCCGCACCGAACTTCAACGTGTGATTCCCCATGATTTTGGTCAGCGTGCCGGCGGCTCGATCATTGTCGTTGCGGTCGATGATGATGCTGCCCGTTCCTTGGCTGCCGAAGGTCCCAGCCGTATCAAAACCATTGATCACTGGGACTGGTAAGTCGAGGAACGTTGCCTCATTGTTGAGGCTGGCTGGCCAACCAAGCTGGGTCAGGTTGTAACCAAGTGTAGCCGGCGTTCGGTTATAGTCAAACCGCTGGTAGCTGAGTCGAACTTCGAGGATAGTGGTTGGCGAAAATGAATAGGTGTCGCCCAAGACAAAGTTATTCGTGTTGAATGTCTCCGTGCAGCGGTCCTGGCAAACCCCGTTCCCGAACGGCTCTTCGGGTAGATTTAGATTGCCCCAATAAGTGTAGCGGGCGGTAATGTGCTGCTTATCCGATACGTTTTGATCGATGTGAACAACCGTCTCATTGTTGCTGCCGCCCTGGCTATCGTTGCCAATCCAGTTGCCGACGCCTTGGGCGTTGCCCAGAGCGTTCGGCTGGGGATAAAGATTCATGAGTAGCAGCGAGGTTGGATTAATTCGGCTGGTGGGAATAACATTTCCGGCGAAGGGTGTTCTTGAACCAACCGCATTTCCCCCACAAGCCGGTGACGCCGGCGAACCGGTTCCGCACGTGGTAAGCGGATCATAGATATTCACTCCCTGCGAGGCAGCCAATGCGCTCAAATCGCCCGTTCGCTCTTGCGCGGTAGGAACGGTTTCCGTATAGGGCTGGCCAAAGCGCAGACGAAAGCCTTCGTAATCGACAAAGAAGAAAGTTTTGTTTCGCCCATCGTAAATCTTGGGAATATAAACCGGGCCGCCAATATTGAATCCAAATTGATTCTGCGTATAAGACCCGCGCGGTGTGCCGTTGGAATTATCGAAGAAATCATTTGCATCCAAGTCGCGATTACGCAGAAACTCCCATGCTTCACCGTGGATAGAGTTGGTGCCCGATTTCGTCGTGAAATTTACTACGCCGCCGGCGAAGCGGCCGTATTCGGGCGAAAGATTGTTTGTGGCAACTTTAAATTCCTGTAACGAATCCTGTGTCGGAATCATGGCAGTGATATTGAGATAACTGCCGTTGACCGGTGAACCATCCAACCACACCATGCTCTGGTTCGCCATTCCGCCGCCGATTTGATAATTTCCCCAAGCGAATGGGTTCTGCCCGTTGGGGTTGGCCATTGATCCGCCCTGCGGAACTACGGAGGGGACCAGCGCTGTTAAGTTGAGAGGATTTCTCCCATTGAGCGGGAGCTCGTCTGTTTTTCGTTCATCTACAACTTGACCGAGAGATGAGTTTTCGGGTTGAAGCAAGGGGGTTTGCGCCGTCACTTCAACGGTTTGAGTAATCTCTCCTATTTGCAGCTGAATATCGATTTTCGACGTGCTTTGTGTTTCAACACTAACTGGCGACCGGAGCACACGTTTGAACCCTGACTTCTCCACGCCCACGCTATATTGACCAGGTACGACGTTTACAAACTGGTACAGGCCGTCGTTGTTGGTGGTTTCTACACGACGTTCGCTTGTTCCCAGATTCGTCAATGTTACCTGGGTAGCGGCGACCGCACCCCCTGTCGCATCGGTTACAGTCCCGACGACTGAGCCAAATGTCGATTGTGCGTAGGATGCTTTGGGGAAAGCTAGAATAACAACGAGTGCGCCAAAGACACACGAACAGAGTGATCTTGTGACCATACTAATAACCTCATATGATTTAGATAAGCTGTGCTTGTTTGGACCGGTCTTCGAAACAATTCGTTACTCCGATCTGGTTCTGCAAAAATACCACCGAATTTCATGCTGAACCTCGCGCGATTTCTAGAAATTTAAATGGCGGCGAAGTTCCAATGCGCCGTCGAGCAGAATGGCTTCGCTGCCTCAGGCTTGATTGCAAGCTTCGCCGTTTCCGTTAGAACCGAAACACGCCTTTCAACTCCACGAAGCGGGGCGAACTACCTGCCCCGACGAAAGAGCCCAGCAGACTAGTGGGCGGCCCAACTGCCGCAATACTCGAACCAAATTGTGGATTTGATATGTCGTTGACTGGTTGATCGAAATTTACGTGGTTGAGCAGATTATACGCGTGGGCGCCAAAGGAGAACGTCAGGCGTTCCGTAATCTTGATGTCCTTCATCAACGCAGCGTCGACATCGAAGAAACTCGGCCCACGGTATGTGTTGCGGCCGCCTGTTCCAAAACCTGTCAATAGTCCGCTTGGCGCAAACTCCGATGTATTGAGGCAAGGTGTGCTTACGGCATTGCCGCAATTCGCGGAGATGCCTGATAGCGGCGTTGCGAGTATCGCTCCGGCGCCATAATTCAACCCAAGCAGCGGTGCTAAGTCGGCGTTGTCGACAACGGAAAACGGCAAACCCGTACGGAAGAACCAATTGCTCGAAAGTGTCCAGCCTCCGAAGACCCGATTGGGGCCAAAGCGCATTCCTAAATGCCGGAACATGTCTGAAAGAACAAAATCCGCGCTCAAATAATGGCGGACGTCGTAATCGGAGCTACCGTAGTTTCCGTGGATGTTGAATGGGTTTTGCGGAACGGTAATGCTCGGGTCGGTGTCCAGAATGCCGAACGGAATATTGGAAACTCCACCGTTTGAGACGTCATCCAGAGCGTGGCTCCAGGTGTAATTCAGGTTGAAGGTGAGCCCTGAAGAAACACGCCGCTGTAGGCTTACTGTGAGGCCGTTATAGCTGGCGGTCCCGGCCGAAAGATATTGGGTAACCAAGCCCAGAGCCGGATTGGCCGGTGCCGTGGGCAATCCCGCAAAGCCGTTAGGACAGACACTGATGGGACAGTAAGCATTCAAGCCTTCGTCTGCGATAGGCAGATGGCTGCCGTGCATGCCGGAATATCCGACGGTCAGCATAGTCTTCCAGGGAAGGGCTTGTTCGATTTCGAAATTCCACTTGTAGTAAGTGGGTTGATGGAACAGATTTGGAAACGAGTCAAAGCTCGGCGACACAAACCCCGGAACCGCCTGCGATATGGAATTGAAGCTCCCGCCCGACTTGAATTGTGAAATCAGTGCCTGATTGGCCTGCGCTGCCGTAGTGAATAAACTGCCCGCCGCTCCAGGTGCAATGAGACCGTTCCCCAGCGTGAAAGCGTTGAACCCGGGAGAATTGAAGGCGGCGTTTTCCGCCAAACCGCCCGGCAATTCGTCGGCAAATATTCCTGCGCCCGCTCGAATCACAGTGTTGTCAGTGTTGGCTGGTCTCCAAGCGACACCGACCCTCGGCTCCCAAACCACAGTTTGCGTATTTGGATAAGCGTATTTCTGCCCCGCAGTGATGAACTGGTTGTATGGGATGTTGGCTGCGTTCGGAACCGCCACCCCCGTAAAAGCAGTGGAGAGACGCGAAAAGCAATCGGTATCGCACGTCGGGTTTGCATAGTTTTCAAGCCGCAGATTCAGTGAGATTGTCAGACGATCCGTAGCTTTCCAATCATCAGCAATATAGCCGCCGAAAGTGTTGAACCGCAGTCCCTGCTCTGGAGAAGACGGGAACGCTTGCGTTAAAGAAGTGCTCGGTCCGCCGCCGTTGAAAAAGTCAGTCAGTGTGGTGGTAATGCCCCCATTCAAAGGACCACCTACGCCCTCGAAGTCCAGATCTGTGATGTTGTCGTGCAACCAGCTGAAGCCGAGCCGCAACGTGTGATGGCCCATGATATGTGAGAAATCATCCAAAACCTGGTACTGAAACACGCGGCGGCCTTGAGGAAAGAAGAACGGGCCTGGCTCGCCCCAAGCGCCCACGGAGGTGAATGGTGTGCCCGAAAAAGTCATGAAGGTTGGTAATGCTGCCAGCGCTCCGCTTGGATCCGATGGTTGAAAGACGGCGGCATAGAACAGGGCCGACCCGCTGAATTGGTTTACTGTATTCGGTCCGAAAGTGTGAACTTCGGAAACTTGCGCCGACATCTGCGGCTGGTTGCTTTGATCGTTGAAAACCGGCCCAAACGGACTGGTAAAGCTCGGTTGGTATCCGTTATCGCGCAATACACGAACGTAGCCGTGGTCTTTCGAGCTGAAATTGTGATCGACCCGCGCCGACCATTGATATTCCTTGTTCGTGTTTGGCGGAGTTGTGCGGAATTCCAGCGCACACGGCACTCCCGCGGCCAAACCGGTGAAATCCTGGCAGCCGCCGTTTTGTGGAACCGGAATGGCTGAACCGGCACCGGGCGCTTTGTTATATACCGAGAACAACTGGTTGTAGAAGGGGATCTCAGGCTGTTCGTTGAGCGCCATTAGGTTCTGCAAAGTGGCGGTCTGAAATTGCGGACTGGGAATCAATGTTAGTGCGCTGGCTGTCGGAAGCACATTGCGTAGCGCTTCATAATCCACATCGAAGAACGTTCGATTTTTCCAAACCGGACCCTGCGCACCCGCAGCCCATTGATTGAAGTTATTGAAAGGAGTGGGTTGACCCACCGTGTTGCTGAAAAATTGATTCGCATTCAGAGCGCGGCCATTCCACATGTACATGCCGTCGCCATGAAACTCATTGGTTCCCGATTTTGTAATGTAGGCGATCTGAGAGCCGGCATACTGTCCGTACTGCGCCGAATACGCGTTGTTGATGACGTTCGCTTCAGAGATGTCGTTCGCGCCCAGCAGTAGATTTGAAGCCCCGCTGTTATTGATGCCAAAAAATGGATCGTTGTAATTCTGACCGTTAACCGAAAACAAATTCGAGGTCGCCGGCATACCGTCCGCAACGAAATTGCCGTAGCCTGCCTGCGTGTTCATCACTACACCCGGAGCCGTCTGCGCAACATAGGTGAGGTCGCCGCCTGGGTTCGGCAGGTTCTGAACCATTTCCCGGTTGAAGGTAGTGGTTGAGTCGGCATTCTCGGTCTGAAGAACCAGCGAGCTTTCTACCACGTTGACCGTTTGCTTTTCGGTCGAAAGAGCAAGCTGAAGATTTAATGCAGTTGGCTGCCCAGCCGAAACTACTACGCCCTGTCGCGTTTGCGTTCCGAATCCGGTTGAAGCGACAGTAACCTTATAAGTGCCCGGTGGCAGAAATGCTAGCCGGTACGTCCCATTGGTATTCGTGGCGGTGGTCGACGACGTATTTGTACCTGTGTTAGTTGCCGTTACCGATGCGCCCACTACCACAGCATTGGTTGGATCGGTGATTGTGCCCGTGATGTCGCCGGAAATAATCGATTGAGCCTGCAAACCTAAAGCCGAAGCAACAAGTAGAAAAGCGATGGTAGTGATGCCTACCATATTGGCTTTACTGTTGTTAACTCTGTAACAGTCCAAAGCGTTTCTCATATCTGAGAGTATGTGCCGATGGGTAGTTATTTGCCAAGTGTTCAAATTACCTGGGACTAAGGTTTAAGAGTGGCCGCAGGACAGAGCTGATATATGCTAACGGGCATGAAGTTTGCCGCCGCGTTCTTTTTCGGGCTCGCCAGCACATTCGCACAACAACCGCAATTCGATTTGCTTCTCAAGAACGGACACTTGATCGATGCCAGGAATCACATCAGCGCCGCCTACGATGTCGCGATTAAGGACGGAAGAGTTGCTGCAGTGGCGAAGAGTATCGATCCCGCTAAGGCGTTAAAGACGGTGGATGTGCGAGGTCTCTACGTCACACCCGGGCTGGTGGATATTCACGTGCACGCCTACGGCAGTACGGGCGAAGCGCGTTCCTATGCGGGGGATTATTCGTTGTTTCCCGATGGCTTCACCTTTCGGAGCGGTGTAACCACGGTGGCCGATGCCGGATCTTCCGGTTACAAGAATTTCGAGGATTTCAAAGAGCACATCATCGATCGGTCGAAGACACGCGTTCTCGCCTTCTTAAATATTGTGGGTGCAGGCATGCGAGGCCCGAAGTATGAGAATAACCTCGCGGACATGGATGCCGCTCCGGCTGCTGAAATGGCCAAGAAGTATGCGGGGGTGATTGTGGGCATTAAAACCGCTCACTATGCCGGTCCCGAATGGATACCTGTTGAGCACGCGGTGGAAGCCGGCACGGCGGCAAACATTCCGGTGATGGTGGATTTTGGTGCTAACCGCCCAGAGCGCCCCATTGCCATTCTGTTGACTCAGAAATTACGTCCCGGTGATATCTACACCCATTGCTTTTCGGGAATCCGAGGAGAACTCGGCCCTGACGGCAAATTGAATCGCGGCATGATTGAGGGCCGCAAACGCGGGGTGATTTTTGATGTTGGACATGGCAGCGGAAGTTTTGCCTGGCGAATCGCTGTCCCCGCTATCGAACAAGGCTTTCTGCCTGATTCCATCTCGACCGATTTGCACTACAACAGCATGAATACCGGTCTCAAGGACATGCTGAACTTGATGAGTAAGTTCTTGGCCATGGGCTTAACTTTGGATGATGTTGTGGCGAAGTCCACCTGGAGCCCGGCGCGCGAAATTCGTCATGAGGAGCTGGGGAACCTATCGGTGGGCGCGTTCGCGGACGTGGCTGTACTACGGCTGGCCAAAGGCAATTTCGGTTTTGTGGATATGTATGGTGCGCGCATGAACGGCACAGAGAAATTGGTCTGTGAACTGACGATACGTAACGGCAAAGTTGTGTACGATTTGAACGGCATCAGCCGCCCCGGTTGGAAGACGCTGCCCAAGGACTACGGCAACCAAGGCGATGCGCGCTGGGATGCATTGAACCCTTTGCACAAGTAGCGTAAGTTAAACAGATTTGCGCAATACTTCGCGAAGCTTCTCAGCGACGATCATCTCTTCGCCCGGCTGCAGCATCCATACGCCAACGACGATCGCATCTTCATCACCTGTCACTCCGTTAGCATTTCTGTGGCCGGTCGATGGGTTTAACTCTATGCTCGGTGAGCCGTGACGGAGTGCATCGGCGACGGCCCGCGGCGCAATCTTGACTTGCGTTTGGTCATAGGTCAGCACTAGGTGCGGAATGCGATTTGCAACAGGCGGCACAACAATGCGCGCATGCAAAGTGGGAATGTCTTTCAAATGCTCGGCAATGCGATTCGCGCGTTCTCTGAATTCGTGCTCCATTCCTTCGTCGCTTTGAGACAGAAACCAATCGACCGCGGCCACCATGCCGACGACTTCTTCCTTCGCCACTTTCATGCCGCGGCCGATTGTCTCCGAAATGGGCATCGCATTCGCGGTCGCGGCTTCAATAAGGTCCTTCCGCCCCAGCAAAAGGCCCGCGTTTTGCGGGCCCCGCATTCCTTTTCCGCCGGAAAAGGTCACCAGGTCGAAGCCCATTTTGGTGTAATTCCAGAGATTGGATATGGGAGGCACATCCGCGGCTGCATCATTTAAACAGGGAACATCGTGGGTGTGCGCAACTCTGATCCAGTCTTCGCGGCTAATCGAACCGCCTTCCGCCGCATTAAAAAAATGAGCCATCGCCGTTTTATCGGTGAATGCCCGTTCGTACTCTGCAAGACTCTCGACTTCAACAAAACGAATGCCGCAATTTAACAGCGCATGGTCATAGTCGTTACGATGCGCCTTTTGAACGATCACTTCATTCTTTAGGCCAGAAAGGTCGGCAGGAATCTTTAATACCGCAGCGTGATCGCCCCGCGTAACACAAGCGGCTGTGGCCAATGTCAGGCCTGATGCCGCTCCTGCCGTCACCAGCGCCGCTTCGCAGTGCAAGCGCTGGGCCAGATACTCGCCCGCGGCCTTTTGTAACTCAGACAATCGCACGGGATGTTGAGCCGCCTGCTGAACCGCCGCCTGGACCGAGGGCGGCATAATCGAAGCCGTCAACGCTGTGTAGGTGCCGGCCGCGTTAATGATCTTGGTAACACCAAGCTTGTCGTAATAATCCACTGTGTTTTGAGAAGTTGATCCTGCGCCAGACGCGCTGAGTGCGAACACGCTCTGTGCCCAAGCAAAGAAGTGGCGCCGGGTGGCGGAGATGCTCATATTAGATGTACGCAATCACGTCGATTTCAATACGTGACTTGCCTGGCAGCATTGCCACCGCAACCGTTGTTCGTACCGGCGGTTCATCTCCGAAGCGCCCCCGATAGATCTCGTTCATGGCGGCATAATCGTTGATGTCGGCCAGATAAACCGTCACCTTCAGGGCTTTTTCCATCGAAGAGCCGGCCAGTTCCAGGTTCTTTTGAAGCTGATCCAGCACAATCTTGGTGTGCTCTCTGATATCGTTCCCAACGTGCGCTCCTACGCCGGAGAGGAAAACCAGGTTGCCGTAAGCAACTGCCAGCGGGAACATGGGCTTCTCCGGTTTCTTGCCATCCGTCCAAAAGGCATGCTTCTCCACTTTCTTCGGCGCTGCTTCGCTACTTACGGCGCCCGCGGTTGCAGTAACGGCCGCCGCTGCGGCGCTCTTGGCAAGAAAACTTCTTCTATCGGTCTTAGGCAAACAATTTCTCCTTAAATCCTTTATGAACGTTTTACAGGACGTACAATACCGCCCGGCGCATGATATTGATGGCGTTGCGCAGTCCAGCGCGCTTGGCCATACTCACCCAGGCCGACATTGCCGCCCATTTTATCGCCATCGACCGTGCCCGTGAATTGATAGTTCAGAATTTGACCTTCGATTCTCTGCGAGCTACGGAACGCAATTTGATTGGCAGCCATCTTGCCCGCCAAGTCTCCCGTCACGAACTCGCCGAAGTGAGTGCCTATTAAATCCGCGCCTGTTTGCTCAAAGAGCAATGAATGTGTGGCGCTGCCGCGGTCAAAATCAATTTCCATTTGCCACTGGCCGGCGACGCTTACCGCATCGCCTTGAGGAGAAACGGGAATAGGTTTCAAGTGGGGAGGCTTGGTTAACACTTGATGCAATCGCTCGGTCACAATTTGATCGTCGCCAGGCATAAGCATGTAAGGCGTAATTGAGACGCCGCTCGCCATCTGGTCTGGCCTGCGGCCGTGGGCGCTCCCCAGAACAACGCGCGGTTCCGTCTCCAGGAGATGATCTCGCACATCTTCGCCCGTAATACCCAGTTGAGCGCCATCCCATTCAATGCGGAGAATCGGCGTTCGATTCGAGAGCCCCTCCGGCGGCTCGATCCGAGTGGTCACACCGGATATCTTCTGCAGGTTCGCTGCAATGCCATCCAGCCATGATTGCCACAGTTTCATTTCGCCGTCGTAGTCTCTTTTCGTCCAGGCTTCAACGGCGGCCAGCATGCCCATGATCTCTTCTTTTCCCGCTTTCAGCGACCGGCCGAAAGCATGGTGTGGCGCGCTGTTGGCCCAAGCCGCTTGGAGTAAGTTCTTCTCACCCAACAGCAGGCCGGCGGCTTGCGGACCACGGATACATTTTCCTCCGCTATAGGCAACGGCGGTGGCGCCGCGCTTCAAATGAACGTTGGGAATGGTCAAAATCTCGGCAGCGGCATCCACAATCAAAGGAACATCTCGACGTTTGCAAGCTTCCGCCACGATTTCAGTGCCGAGCGGCCCGTCGTCGCCCGGACCGGCGAGAATATAAGCCATTGCGGTCCGTTCATTGAACGCACCCTCCAATTCCGCAGCCGTTTTTACGGTGATGATTTTTGTGCCTAACATGCGAATCGCATGGTCATAGACGTTGCGCGAGTACTCGGGAATAATAACTTCGTTCTTAAGGCCGGTTAAATCGGGCAGACGCTGCATCCGCTCAGGGTTCGTGCCGGCAATACTGGCTGCTGTGCAATGGGTAAGCGCGGCGCAGCAGCCCGCCGTCACGATTCCCCACGGAGCACCCGTTACTTCGGCCAAACGCTTGCTCACGCCCTCCATCAACTCGTCCATCTGCACAAAGCTGCGCGACGCTTCTTCCATCGCTTCCTTTACGGAAGGCAGCGTCTCTGAACCGGTGATAATTGTGAACGTTCCGCGCGCATTCACTACCGGGCGCACGCCAATTGCCCGGTAAAGCGCGCCCGAGGATTCAAAGGTTTTAGCCGGCGTAGTTGAGAGGGTAGCTGGTTCGAGTGGCTCCGCCGAACGCACCGACGCCAACAATGCAAGAATCCCACCTTGACGGAAAAGGCCGCGGCGGTTGAAGGGAGAGAGCATGTTGCGATGTCCTTTCCGTCAATGATATCTTCATCGTGGCGCTTTTCGAACGCGGAGTAGACTGTTTTTATGCATTGTCCGAATTGCGGCACCGTCAATGAGGGGTCGGTGCGGTTTTGCGCGAACTGCGGAACGTCTCTGGCTGTGACAAATCCCTCCCCGCAGCCTGCCAGTCAGCCGGAGTTTGTTCCACCCTATGCGCCGCCAGCTACACCGCAGACGCGCGATAGCTTTCTGAAATTCCTGGGTATGGGGTGTTTAATAGCGTTGGCTATTTTTGTCCTTTTCGGGCTGTCGTGCGCCCGAGCTTGCTTTTTTGGACGCCGTAGGTACCGTTTTGGCCATCGCGGATACTGATACGTCTGAAGCCGCGAAGCTGGCCATACTGGTCGTTGAGGACGAGCGGATCGTAGCTCGCGATTTGCAACTGCGCCTTACCAACCTGGGCTACCGCCTGAGTGGCATTGCTTCATCGAAGGCCGAAGCGATCGATTGCGCTCGCAAAAGCCGCCCCGATTTGGTGTTGATGGATATCCGGCTCAATGGCGTTCCGGAGGGGATTGAGGCCGCTCAAGAGTTGAGATCCACCTTCAACTTGCCAGTTATCTACTTAACCGGCCATTCGGACACCGCCACTTTAAACCAAGCGCGCGTGAGCGAGCCATACGGGTACATCCTAAAGCCGTTTGAAAATCGGGAATTAGTTGCCGCCATTGAAATGGCGATTTACAAACACCGGGCGGAGTCGCGGCTGCGCGAGGCAAACACTCGTTTGGAATTGGCGCAACGCGCCGGCCGGGTTGGTGTTTTCGATTGGAACGCCGAGACCGGAGATCTTTATGTTTCTCAGGAGCTCGCGGAAATGAGGCAGGTTCCCGCTGGCAGCTTAAGCCGTATCGACGATTTGTGGGGAACTTCAGAAACCATGCAGGCTTGGATGGATTCCGACCGCGAGGAAGACAGTTGGGAGCACCGAATTCCAGGGGACGCAGGTCCGGTGCGCTGGTTACAAGTGCGAGCTCGCGCCTACCGCGATTCTGCCGGGAAACCGGTCCGGATTATTGGAACCGAAGTAGATATTACCGCGCGCAAAGACATGGAAGAGGAGTTGCTCGCCAAGGAAAGGCAACTGGAACGCTCCAACGCGGATCTGCAGGCGTACGCCTATACTGTTGCACACGATTTGCAGGAACCCGTCCGAACACTCGTTTGCGCGGTAGAACTGTGCGAACGAGACATGACGACCATATTGAGTGCTCCACAGCGGCGCACTCTTTTCTTTGTGAAAAACAGCGCTGACCGGCTGCGAAATATGATCGCCGGTCTGTTGGATTACAGCCGGTTGTCGCAAGACGAAGAAGAGATTGCTGAAGCGGATTGCAATGAAGTGTTGGGTGTTCTCCACCAATCGCTTCACAAATTGATTTCCGAGACGGGAGCGCGCATTGAGTACGCTTGTCTGCCGCGCGTGGCAGTTTCCCAGACGCGGCTGGAGCAATTGTTCCAGAACCTGATTGGCAACGCAATTAAGTTTCGCCGGCCCGGTTTGGAACCGAAAGTGACGATTTCAGCGGAGCCGGTAGGATCGTTCTGGAGTTTTGTTGTGGCTGATAACGGCATCGGTTTCGACATGGTGTATGCGGAAAGGATTTTCGGGGTTTTCAAGAGGCTGCATTCGCGAGAGATTGAGGGCACGGGCATTGGATTGTCGGTGTGCAAGCGGATTGTGGAGCGGGCCGGCGGCACGATCCGGGGTGAATCTTCGCCAGGCGAAGGCGCCAAGTTCCTCTTTACGTTGCCGGCGGCGCAAAAGAGAGGGTTGTGATCGGCCCAGCGCGCATTGGCTTGATCGCCGGGCCGGCCGCGATGGCGATCCTGATTGTTTCCGCAGGCTGGGTGCTGTATAGCGGTTTTGAGCGGTCGAAAGAGGCGAATCATGCGGTGGAACACACTTACCGGGTGTTGATCTCTTCCGAGAGCTTTCTCTCAACCATGCGGGAAACGGAGAGTTCGCTGCGCGCGTATTTGCTTGCGCAAGATACCCGCTACTTGGCCCGCTATCAAACGGCGCTGGCGAAGCAGGCACAGATTCTGACGGATATGGAATCGCTGACGCGGGACAACCCGCGGCAGGAATCGGAAATCAGGAAGATTCGGGAACTGGCTACCAAGAGGCTGGCTGTGCTGGCGGAGGCGGCACGGCAAACAAACAAGGGAAAGACCTTTCCAGCGGCCGGTGCGATTTCGTTAGGCGAAGGGCCGCAGCGAATGGATGAATTAACCGCGCAGGTGCGTGAATTTGAGGCGGAAGAACATCGGCTGCTGGTTTTACGGAACAGCGCGGCGTCGGATGCGGAAGGCTGGACCCGATTGTTGTTGATCTTGACGTCGGCGTTGCTGGCGCTGATCTTGTTGTTTGGCGGCGTCGCGGTGCAGCGTTATGTCAACAATCGGGAACGTTTGACGGAGGCGCTACGTGAAAGCGAAGACCGTTTGCGTGTGGCGCTCGAAACGGGGCGCATCGGGATTTTTAATGACTTAGTCAGCGAAGGCAGAATTGTCTACGATGAGCGAGCGCGGCAAATTCTAGGTCTAGGCGATCAGACGGAGGTTAATGCGGATGAGTTTTTCACGCGTTTGCATCCGGATGACCGGGAAAGAATTCTCAACTCGCGCAGCCGGGACTTGAGCGAAGGGGCGGATGACGCCGAGGAACTGAACCATCGGATCATTCATCCCAATGGCGATGTTCGTTGGATTGTGATTCGGAAGCGCGTTTACGCGGAGAGCGAAGGCGCCACACGACGAACGCGGCGTGTGTTGGGAGTGCTGCTCGATATTACCGAGCAGAAACGCGCCGAGCAGAAGTTGAAAGAGGCGTTGGAAGAATCGGATCGGGAACGACGGCGGTTGGGCGCGATTCTAGATACGATGCCGGCCGGCGTTGTGCTGGTCGATCGCGAGAACCAAATCGTCATGGCGAACATGCAGGCGGCTCGTCTCTGGCAGTTAGACAGCCTGGATGCGTTGAAGACGCAACTTGAGGAACTGAAGGGATGGAACGCGGATACCGGGCAAACGTTGACGATTGCCGATTGGCCGCGGACGCGGGCGTTAGGTGGGGAAACGATACCGGGCGAAATCGTAGACATCGAACGTTTCGATGGCTCGCGCGGAACGGTGTTTGCGGGCGCGTCGCCAGTGCGCGATGCCGCGGGCGTCATTCAAGGCGCGGTGGGCGTGATGGTGGATATCACTGAGCAGCGCCAGGTTGAGTTGGCTTTGAGGCGCAGTGAGGAAAGCCTGGAGAAGCTGCTTGAGCAAAAGACCATCTTATTTCAGGAAGTGCAGCACCGGGTGAAGAACAACCTGCAGATTGTCTCGAGTTTGTTATCGCTTGAAGCGCAGCGGTTTAAGGACAGTGCGTTTCATAATGCGCTGAATGAAAGCCGCGACCGGATCCGTTCTATGGCGTTGATGCACGAGAAGTTCTACCATCTGGACGATTTGGCGCGGATCGACTTTTCGGCTTACGTGGATGAGCTGGCGCGTTACTTCTTCAGTTCTTACATTGCGGACCCGACGGCCATCGTGTTTGCCGCCGATGTGGACGTTCAGTTGAGCATGGGGGCGGCGATTCCGTGCGGGTTGATTCTGCAGGAACTGCTCTCGAATACGGTGAAGCACGCGTTCCCGGATGGTAGGGGCGAGATTCGGATCGACTTCCATTCGCAGAATGGGGAAAGCAAACTGCGGTATTGGGACAACGGGGTCGGGTTGCCGGAGACGGTAGATTTGGAAAATCCGGGGACGCTTGGTTTGCAGTTAGTAACCGATCTGGCGGCCCAACTGCATGGAAAACTCAGATACCAATACAGTGACGGAGCGGAGTTTACGCTGAGCTTCGCTGGTTGAGCAGGGAGCGATAGAGCGACTCGTTGCGGCGGGCGTTGACTTCGATGGAAAGGTTGTCGCGCGCGAAGGCGGCCGCTTGTTCGGAAAAACGGCGGCGCAGGGCGGGATCGAGAATCAGCTTTGAGAGAGCGGCGGCGAGGCTATCGACGTTCTTCGATTCGAATAACAGGCCGGTGACGCCGTCGTTGATGAGTTCAGGGATGCCGCCGACGCGCGAACCAACGACGGAGCAACCGCAGGCCATGGCTTCGAGTAAGGCGTTCGGGAAGCTTTCCGACTCAGAGCACATGACGTAGATATCGAGGGATCGCATCCAGGGAGCGACGTCTGTTTGGGCGGGGACAAAGATGCAATCTTTGCCGAGACCCAGTTCGAGCCGCAGGGTCTCAAGTTGCGGAAGCATGGGGCCACTGCCAACGATGAGCAGCTTCATGCCGGGCGCTAGGTGTTGGATTTGGGCGAAGGCTTTGAGGAGCAGATCGACGCGCTTTTCGGGGCGCAGGGCGCAGAGGGTGCCGATGACGAGGGAGGCGCCAGCGACGGCTAGAGGTTTGGCTTCGGGAGCGGGATGGAAGATGGCCGTTTCGACGCCGTTATAGCAGAGATGGGTTCGGTTGGCGGGGATGTGTTCGCGGTCCACTAAATACTGCTGGATGAACTTGGAGTTGGCGACGTGGGCGTCGGCGAAACGGTCGACAAAGCGGAGCAGGCGGTGGTCGCGTTTCGAGTAGAGCTCACGCGCGCCGAGATGGGAACTGATGACCACGGGGACGTGGCTGAAGTGGGAGACGGTGACGCCGAACAGAATAGTTGGGACGTCGAAGGCATGGACGATCTTGATTTGCTGTTCGCGAAGATAGCGACGCAAGACTTTGGCGCCAGCGACCACGGACCATGACTGGAACGAGCGGACCGGAATATGGAGGATAGGCACGCCGGCGGCGCGGAGTTCATCACTACGCAGGCCTTCGGCGACGAAGCAGCCGACATGAGGCGAGAACTGCGAGCGATCGATTGCTTTCGCGAGTTTCGCGAGATCGCGTTCAGCACCGCCGATGCCCAGTTCGCGGACCATCAGCAGGACGGGGATGGGCTGGGGCATTAGCCGACGGGAACCGGGACGGGCGCGGGCTTGTTCAAACCGGCGCCGACGAGATCGAGAACAGGCAAGCCAGAAGCTTTAATTTTGGCGGCCATTTCCTTGCTGGGGCTTTGGGCAACGATAAGATAATCGGCCCAATCGACGACCTTATCCACACTCGACTGAAGCAGGCGGCCGATGTGCGGAATTTGTTGAAGGATGAAGTTGCGATTGGCGCCGTAGATTTCTTCGAGTTGAATGTGCGGGTCGAAGACACGCAGGTCGCGGCCTTTGCCGATCAGTTGTTCGAGCAAAGAGACGACGGGGCTTTCACGCAAATCGTCGGTATTTTCTTTGAAGGCCAAGCCAAGGACGCCGATGTGTTGGGCGGGAAGATCGAGAACGTTGTGAATGGCGCGGGCCAGATGACTTTCGTTGCTGGGCAAGGAGGATTCGAGCAAGGGGAGCTTCAGATCGAGGCGGCTGGCGCGATAGACCAGGGCGCGCAGGTCTTTGGGCAAGCAGGAGCCGCCGAAGGCGAAGCCGGGCTTGAGGTAAGCAGCGGAGGCATTGAGTTTTACGTCTTTGCAAACGGTTTCCATGACTTCGCGGCCATCGACGCCTAGCGAAGCGCTGAGAGCGCCGATTTCGTTGGCAAACGAGATCTTGACGGCGTGAAAAGCATTACAAGCGTACTTGATCATTTCCGCAGTGCGCAGGGAGACAAGAGCGGGAGCGAAGCCTAGCGGCTCATACACACTAGCGACACGTTCGACGGAAGCGCGGTCAGTACCACCAACGACGACGAGCGAAGGCTCCATGAAGTCTTTGACGGCTACACCTTCGCGCAGGAATTCGGGGTTTGAAACGACTTGCGCCATGCCTTTCATGGCAGGAATGACAATGTCTTCACAAGTGCCGGGAAAGACAGTGCTGCGGATGGCAACGATGAGGGGCTTGGTGCGACCTTCCAGATTTTCGGCAATTTCAGCGACGACGCGGCGGAGCTGATCGAGCCCCAGATTCCCGCTTTTTTCAGAAGGAGTGCCGACGCAAATGAGAGCGATATCCGCGCGCTTAATGGCTTCCGCCAAAGACGCAGTTGCGCTGAGGCGACCGGCGGCGACATTGGCTTTGACCATTTCAGGCAGGCCGGGCTCAAAAAAGGGGGCAACTCCGCCGAGGACGCTACTTACTTTATGATCATCGCGATCGACGCCAGTAACAGTGTGGCCGAGACTGCTTAGACAGGAGGCTGTGACGCAGCCTACATAACCTAGTCCTATTACTGCGATATTGCTTGGAGTAAAGCCTGTGCTCACGTAATTTATCTCTATTTCTTTAGGTTTTCATCGGCCATGCGCGGAAGAAGCATTATGATGTGCGCGGGCCCGACTCCTTATTATCGAACATCTGGCGGACGGCTACTACTTCGGCGGCCGGCTTCTCTCGGGGATCGAGGCACATCGCGATTGCAATGGGCAGCGAACCTTGACGCTTAATAAGGATGGCGGACGCCGGATACTTGCTGCCATACGCGGAGGAAGTTTCGGTTTCGAGCTGTTCTGAGGGGTCGGAAAAGGACAGGTGAAGTTGGGCGGCGCCGGGGCCGAGGTTCCAAGTTTGCTGGATTTGGTGTTCGCCGGGCGGCCCGACGATTTCGTCGAGAACGGTGAGGCGGCCATCGCTGGAGAGAAGAAGACGCCGGCGATGCTCGAAGCCGCGGTAACCGCAAACGGCATCGATGAAGCCACCACCATTCGGATGGGGCTCGAAGGATCGCAACTGGACGGAAGGTTTGTCGAGCCAACGGAAGGGGCCGGAGGGTTGGGCTTGCGAGAGGCCGTCGATGGAAATAGTGTTGTGGGCAGGCGTGCCGCGAAAACGTTCGCGGGCAGCGGGATCGCCGACGTATGTATAGGTGCCAGGGTCGGTAAAGACCGGTTCGTTGTTGTGCCAGAGGACGAAGCTGAGAGTATCGGCGTGACTGTGCCCGGCGCCAGCCCAGCCGAAGGGGCCGGCATCGAATTGCAGATAGAAGCCGCCGGCTTGGAGGAAGATGACGCCGGCATCGGGGAAGAGTTTAGCGCCGGCGGGGGCGGCGGTGTGGGACTGAGAGGTTTTGAGAACATCGGGGCCGAGCCACCAAACGGCTTGCTCGGAGAGATCGTCGCCGGTGCCGATCCAGTCAGGACGGTTCAGGAGGAGGCCGCAGGTTGACAGAGTGGCGCGGCCGAACTCGCTGCGATTGCCGTAGGGATGGAAAAGGCGGCCACCATCGTCGTCACCGAAGAAGGCGATGCGGCGGGCGGGGCCGAGGAGCCAATGGAGATATTCGGCCATCCGGGTGAGCGCCGGCGCGAGGCGGGAGGGTTTGCCGGAGAGTAAGTAGTAAAAGACGAATAAATCGACGGCATAGACATGATAGTAAGTGGATTGTTCGAAGTGGGAACCATCGGGCTTGACTTGGAATGTAAGCTGGGCTTCGACGATTTCGGCGGCGCGGCGCTGCCAAATCCGGGCGTTTGGGAAGGCGGGGAAGAGTGTGCCGAGCGCGTGGAGGACGACGGCTTCACCCAGCAAATGCGTGTTGGGCGAGAAATAGACGGATAGGTTTTCGAACAGGTGGAGGCCGTGCCGATAGAGGGCAGTGAGAAAGCGGGAGCGAAGGGCGGGCGGGAGCGATTCGCCATTGGCACAGAGACGCCAGAGCCAGATCCACGAAAGGGCCCGGAAGGCCACTTCGAGCGCGCTGGTAAAGTTGATGCCGCGTTGGAAGGGATTTTGGTCGAGCCAGGATTCGAGTTCGGCGACTATCTCGGCCAGGAAGGCCGGATTGCCGGGGCTGAACAGGTGAGCTTGCGCGAGAAAGACGAGGTGCTGGTGCCGGTTGAGTTCCCAAATGAATTTGTGATCGCCGACGGCTGAGAAATCGAGGTATTTAAGGCGGCGGAAATATAGAGGATCGGAGGTTTTGTGGTGGGCGTAGTCGCGACGCCAGTCGATGTCGGGGCCGGTGTCGAGAGTGACACCGAGGAGAGCGAAGCGGTGAGAGAGGATGTTTTGAGCATTGGAGAGAACGGCGGACTCAAAGGGAGACTTACGAAGGGCTGCGATGCACGACTGAGGATCGGGGAGCAGGCCAGCTGGGGGTGGCGCCGGCGCGGTGCGGAGTTGGGGCTGGGCCACGAGCAAATAGAAGTTCGCGGCTTCCTGGCGGAGGCGAAACTTGATTTCGGCGGGGGAACGGCTCATTCGGTGCTCTTTCTAGTATTCAATATCGGGTGATGGCGAAGAGACGGTGAATTTTGCGGAACGGATGCGATACATTTTGGGCCCATTTTTCTCAGTAGGGGTGGTTGGGTTCGCCGTCGTTGCAGTAAACGTTAAATTCGAGGACCTTGGTGTCGTCCATAGGAGGGAATTCGGATTCCTTTTGGGGCTTGGGTAGGCGGGGTTTGAGCCAGGATTGGGTGACGCCCGGGTGGCGGTGGGATTTGGCCATGTGGGAAAGAGCGGATTGAACGTGGATTTCGGATGCAGAGCCGGTTTGGGCGAGTTCGGTGGCGAAGTGGCGGAGGAGAGTGTGCTCTGCCAAGCCGAGATGGTGGGCGATGCGCGCCGCCGGGAGGCCGATGGCGGCGAGAGACACGACGAGTGTGTGAATGGGGCTGAGGAGAGGCCGCTCGCCTCTCGGCTCGCGGTCCCCAACCTCACGGTTGGGGTTCTGATTCATTGGACCTCCGGTTGAGTGGCGAGGTGGATGTCTTCGGCGAGAGACACAACGAGTGTGTGAATGGGGCTGAGGTGAGGCCGCTCGCCTCTCGGCTCGCGGTCCCCAACCTCACGGTTGGGGTTCTGATTCATTGGACCTCCGGTTGAGTGGCGAGGTGGATGTCTTCGGCGAGAGATACAACGAGTGTGTGAATGGGGCTGAGGTGAGGCCGCTCGCCTCTCGGCTCGCGGTCCCCAACCTCACGGTTGGGGTTCTGATTCATTGGACCTCCGGTTGGGTGGCGATGTGGATGTCTTCCTGGTCGGCGAGTTTGAGGTAAGCGTCGAAATTCAGGTTGAGGCGGATGTAGCGGCGGTCTTCGTTTGTGCGTTCGAGGCCGGCTTCGATGAGGAATTCGTACTCGGGTGGAATGTTGTCGCGGAAGGTGAAGTAGCGCACGACGAGAGTGGGCGGGTTCGGATATTTTTCACGTTCGTCGATGTATTTGCGAAGCATTCGGTGGGGCGGGATGATTTCATCGATGATAGTGACGCCGTCTTCGGCACTGATGAAGGAGTGTTGGACGAGGACGGGGCCGAGTTCGGGGTCAGTTTGCAGGGGTTTGAGAGTGTCCTGATAGTCGGCGACGGCTTGCGCCAGATCGGCTGCTTTTTGTTTGGAACATTCTTCTTCTTTTTGTTGTTGGGCTTTGGGGGCGTGTTTGGCTTGCTGGAATTCGAAGCGTTGAATTTCGAGCGCGAGCTTTTGTTTTTGAAGAACGAGGAGTTCGCGCCATTTTTCGTCTTCCCGTTCTTCCTTGCGAATGGATTGGAGATTGGCCAGGGCGCGGCGGAGGCGGAGATGAGCTTGGGTGAGATAGCGGTCGAATAAGTTGAGTTTGTTGATGTCTTCGACGGGCAGGGATTCAGGTGCTTCGTTGGAGAGATAGACTTCGAAATCGGCGTGGATGCGCTGGCGGCGGTCGAAGACCCAGCGGGCACGGGCGAAATCGGCGACGAAGGATGCAGCTTGGGTGTGAGCGGGTTGGTACTGGGCGAAGAGATCGTCGAGGAGGGATTTGAAGTCCTCGGGATTTTCGCCGTGGATGAAGAGACGCTCGGCGGCAGCGGCGTGCCGGGTGGCGTTCAACGAAGGATCGAAATTGGTGTTAGACACGGATAAAAAACTGCCTTTCTGGAGCCAGGATTGCGCGAGCGCGTTCGGCGGAAACCAAAAAGTGTTTGTAAGTGAAAGAAAAGGAAGGAAATAAAAAAGTGACGCGCTGACGGCGGTCGAAGACCCAGCGGGCGCGGGCGAAATCGGCGACGAAGGACGCAGTGCGGGTGTTCGCGGGTTGGTACTGGGCGAAGAGATCGTCGAGGAGGGATTTGAAATCCTCAGGATTTTCGCCGTGAATGAAGAGACGCTCGGCGGCAGCAGCGTGCCGGGTGGCGTTCAACGAAGGATCGAAATTAGTGTTAGACACAGATAAAAAACTGCCTTTCTGGAGCCAGGATTGCGCGAGCGCGTTCGGTGGAAACCAAAAAGTGTTTGTAAGTGAATGAAAAGGAAGGGAATAAAAAAGTGAGTTTTTTGTGACTGGAATTTAGGGTCGCGAGGCGATGGGTAATAAGAAGCAGAGAAGGTAGTGTCAAGTCTTTTGTGTAAACGCCCTCAAAAAAATTCCACTTAGTTTTCCGCTTCGCCCTCCTATAAGGGTCTTTTGGGCAGGGTGGGGAGTTCTGTCAAGGTCGAGCGGAGCGAGCCCGCCAGGGTTGCCTTGACAGGGCTCCGCACCCTGCCCTATCTACGATCAGGAGGGCGAAGCGGACTCTGCGCCGGCCAGCGGAATCCGGCCCGGCCACAGGATCGCAAATCGGTTCAACGCCTCCTTCCAGTTCTGAATTGTCTGCCACTTCTTCGACACATTCCGGAGTGCCAGATAGAGCAGTTTACGGGCTGCGTCTTCGTTGGGAAACGAGCCGCGTGTCTTGATCACCTTGCGTAGCGTCATGTGCAATGACTCGATGGCATTCGTCGTGTAGATCACGCGGCGGATCTCCATCGGGAAAGCGAAGAACGGAATCACCCGCTCCCAATGACGCCGCCAAAGCGGACCAATCGTCGGATATTTCGCGCCCCACTGCGCCTCAAACTTTTCCAACCGATGCTCCGCTTCCAGCGCCGTTGTGGCGCGGTACACTTCGCGCAGATCCGCCGCTACGCTCTTGCGCTCTTTCCAGTTCACATAGTTCAAGCTGGCGCGCACCAGGTGCACAATGCATAACTGCACTTGCGTATGCGGAAACTCCGTCTCAATCGCTTCCGGGAAGCCTTTCAACCCGTCCACGCAGGCAATCAGAATATCCTTCACTCCCCGTGTTTTCAGCTCCGTCAGCACTTGCAGCCAGAACTTGGCGCCCTCATGAGCGCTGCTCCATAAGCCCAACACTTCCTTCTTGCCTTCCAGCGTAATCGCAATCGCCGTGTAGACCGCGCGATTCTGCACATGCCCGTTGTCGCGCATCTTCACATACAACGCATCCAGGTAGACAATCGGATACAACTGCTCCAGCGGCCGGCCCTGCCAAGCGTGCACCTCTTCCAGTACCGCATCGGTCACCTCCGAGATCAACGCTGGACTCACTTCCACTTGATACATCTCTTGCAAGTGCGCCTGGATATCCCGCGTCGTCATGCCGCGCGCATACATCGACAAAATCTTTTCGTCGAAGCCAGGGAAACGCGTTTGCCCTTTGGGCACAATTTTCGGTTCGAACGTCGACTCCCGGTCCCGCGGTATGTTTAGCTCGATCTCACCCACATCCGCCTTCACCTTTTTCTTGCTCGTTCCATTCCGGCTGTTCCCGCTCCGGTAGCCCATTGGGTCGTGCTTCGCATAGCCCAGATGTGACGTCAGCTCCGCTCCTAACATCCTCTCCAGCAGCCCCTTCGTCAGCTGCTTCAGGAGTCCGTTCTCGCCCAAAACGTCTTCCGGCTTTTGATAATTCTCTAACAGTTTGTCTAATACTTCTTCACTAATTGCCATTGCCACAGGTCCTTTCTTTTTCCACCTGCGTTTACACAATCTTTTTTACACCCTCGCAGAGAATTATCACCGCTCTTCGTAAGGCTCAATGCCTTTCTGCTTCGAGTCTCCTAAGTTCTAGTCACAATCGCCCTGGATTGATTCACGTTTGGCGAGTCACACAACCCAGAGCTATCTCCTTCAACTCAGCGTGCGCAGGGCTGCTTTGCACGATCAACAGAGAATAAGGTTGTTCCAATACGTACCCGTTCCTCTTCAGGAGCATAGAGAAAAACTTGAGGGCGTCATGCGTTACCAAGTCGAGTTCGATTCCGCCGCGAATTGTTTCGATCTCGATCGTTTCTCTTTTCGGTAGCAATCCCAACGCTTCCTTTGCAGGCAGGACATGGACACCACGAAGGTCGTAGTCGGAAATGGGGCGATGGGAAACCATAAAGATGAGCCCCGCTTACGGTGGCGAATAGCAGCGGGTACGGGTGGTTGGCTGCTCCATTCTCACTAGATCAAAATTGATCACCTGCGTACTCCTTGGAGGCAGCGTATCGGCGAGCGCGGACGAGAAAATCGTTGGCACGCTCGTAGTCAGGGTGTTCGGGAAGTTGGGTGGTTGCCAAGATCTGGTCAAGTTCCCTGTGTAGTCGTAAACGCCACTCTTCCACTTCTTCCCAAGGGACATCGCCGCGCCGCACGGCAAGAAGGCGCTCACGGTGCTCATCGACGCGCACGGGCACCGAGCCATCTCTCAATATCGCGACCCCAGAGAGGAGCAAACGGATTAGATGCATGACGTGTTTCCAACGGAGGGCGTGTTCGTTGCGGAGATCCTGTTCCAATTTCTTGAACTGCGAGAGTACGTAGGAATTATAAGTACGGTGAATATGACGCGAGAGAAAGATGTGCCGCATTTCGATCAACTCTGCCGCCAGCGGCGTGCACGTTTCCACTAGCGGCGAGTATAGGCATTCCAGGATGTTCGGATTCGCCTTTAAGCCCAGGCGGACGAACTTTTCAATCTCCCAGTAGCATTCTTCGCGGTCGGTTTCCAACTGCTCTGGTACGCCGGCAAGGCCCCAGTGCAGTGACGCCGGGGGCAAGTAGAAACCGCGCCGATCCACGTCTGAGCCTTCATGAGACAGGCCATAAGCCGTGGAGCCGACGATGCAGCAAAAGCTCACGAAGCGTTCGAGATCTGCAGGTGCAGGCCCGCCGGGAACCTCCGCATCGGTGTGTTTGAAAATGGTAAGGTCATTTCGGCGATAGCTTTCCTGGTTGCCGTCAGCGAATCGTATGCGGTATCCGTGTTCCGGTGCGGCCGGGGTGTGCACGACGATGCCGACACGTCCGTCCGTTCGTGTCAGGACTTTGGTTCCGACGGGAATGACTAGGTGGATTTGCTTGGAAACGGACACAGTCTCAATCTTTGAGCTTACTCGCACAGCGTGCGCCGGATATAGAATCGTGTTGAACGGAGGCGTTTGGTGATTTGGCTCGAGCCTGTAGCAGCAGGTCCCCTGAGTCACCCCAAGAAAACAAACGATGAAGAGCTTTACATTGGCATGTTTCATGATTGCCGTGTGCGCCGGCGATGCCATGGATCAACCTTCACAGGAAGTAGCAATTGAAAAGGAACCACACCACTCTGTTCTTTTGGAGAACGCCCAAGCGCGCGCGTTTCGACTGGTGCTTCAACCAAGTGAGGCGACGCTTCCCCATCGACATCTGAGCCCGTACGCCTTTCTGAGCCTTCAAGACATTGAGATACAGAATGAAGTACCGGGCCGGGCGCCGGTGAAAAGTGACCTGACTGCCGGGGAGGTGCACACCTCAAAGGGCGGCTTCCTGCTTGTCGAACGAAACGCGTCGAATCGCAGGGCGATCTCATTGTCGTTGAACGAAGGGGTGAGCCCGGTGCGCCGTTTGGGTCGCCGATGGCTAGTTTCAAGATCCATGACGCGGCCACGGGCGAGTTGTTCGAAGGCCCTTCGATGAGGGCTTATTCGACGAGGATGGCTGCTGGAGGTCGAACCGAGGCTCACGAGGAGAAGTTCGATCGGCTCATCGTCGCGGTTACGGACTTGCGGATTCAGGACGAGGGTGAGGATCACAAACAGGTGGAAATCAGGCTGACGCCGGGCGATGTGCGCTGGATCTCCAAGGGAACTGACTTCGCTTTGACAAATATCGGAAGCGCCCCATGCACCTTCCTCACGTTTGAGTTCAATTAGTTCAAAGGCTATCGAAAGAGAGGTATCCCGATTTGCCGGACATGCTAGGTTATTGGACATGCTGCGTCCGCAGCTTAAGGAGTTACCCATGGCCCATCACGCCAAAGGCACGTTTAGTGTGGATGTTTGCCCGCTTGCGCCGACGCCGGCAGAAGGGCTTTCGCGGTTTTCCATTGACAAGGAGATACACGGAGATCTGGAGGCGAAGAGCAAGTGTGAGATGCTTTCCGGCGGAGATCCAAAACAAGGCGCTGCCGGGTACGTCGCGATGGAGGTGGTTACTGGAATGCTCAGCGGCAAACGGGGTAGTTTCGCTTTACAACATATGGGCACGATGGATGGGAATGGACCGAAGATGACGGTCAAGATCGTTCCGGGATCGGGAACGGGCGAACTTAAGGGGATATCGGGAACGTTTGAAATCCAGATCGAGAATCGGCAGCACTCGTACGACATGGCGTACACTCTTGCGGAGTAACGATCTCTCATGGCCATTCGACCGTGTGCTCTAGTCAGCCTGCTTTTCGCTACTATTTGTGCGGCGGAGCAGCCCGCGATTCATCCGCCGATGGGCTGGAATAGTTGGGATGCGTACGGTACAACGGTCACCGAAGATGAAGTGAAGGCCAACGCGGACTACATGGCTGCACACTTGAAGTCGCATGGGTGGCAGTACATTGTGGTGGATATCCAGTGGTCGGATGCGAACGCCAAGGCGCACGGTTACCGTCCGAATGCCGAATTGACGATGGATGAATACGGAAGGCTGATCCCGGCAACCAATCGATTTCCGTCTTCGGTGGGCGGCCGGGGATTCAAACCACTGGCGGACTACATTCATCAACTCGGCTTGAAGTTCGGCATCCATATCATGCGGGGCATTCCGCGGCAGGCGGTGAGGGCGAACTTGCCGGTGTACGGGAGTGACCGCAAAGCGTCTGACATTGCCGACATTCATTCGGTGTGTCCGTGGAACACGGATATGTACGGCGTGGATATGAATCGAACCGGGTGGGCAGCAATACTATGATTCACTGTTGAAGCTGTATGCGGAGTGGGGTGTCGACTTTATTAAGGCCGACGACATTGCGCGACCGGTGAACCGAGCGGAGATCGGCGCCATTCATCGGGCCATTGAGAAAACGGGACGAAGTATTGTGCTCAGCCTCTCGCCGGGCCCCGCTCCGGTAAAAGATCTCTCGTTCCTCCAGGAGAACGCCAATATGTGGCGGATTGCGGATGATTTCTGGGATGACTGGCAGTCGCTCAAGCAGATGTTTCTGTTGCTTTCGGTTTGGGGTGGCGTTGGGCGTCCGGGTGCGTGGCCGGACGCGGACATGCTGCCGCTTGGGCGCATCGGTTTACGGGCGGAGCGCGGGGATGCACGGATGACACGGTTCACACAGGAGGAGTCGCGGACGGTGATGAGCTTATGGTCGATTGCGCAATCGCCGCTGATGTTCGGCGGCGATTTGCCGACGAGCGGGGATTTCACCATGGCGTTGCTGGCTAATGACGAGGTTTTGGCGGCGAACCAGAAAGGTTTGCACGGATACCCATTTTTTCAGGCGGGCGGACAAGTGGCGTGGGTGGCGGAGGGGGAGAGTGGCGGCGTGAAATATCTTGGGGTGTTCAATATAGACGATCATCCGGCGAAGATTCGAGTGGATTGGGGAATGCTCAAGATGGCGGAGCGGTGCGGGTTGAGAGATCTGTGGGCGCGCAGGGATGTGGGCACGGTGAGTGGGGGATATACGTTTGAGGTTCCGGCACATGGGTCAGGGATGTATCGATTGTCGCCGGTGGGGACGGTTGCGAGAAATGTTAGGTGACGGCGAGCCGAAGGATCTGTTGCTTTTGCGTGAGCTCATTCAAAAGCTGAAGGCTGAGGACGAACGACAAGGGCGAGTGGCGGAGATGCATTTCTTTGACGGATTATCGATTGAAGAGATTGCCATAGCACTGAAGGTTAGCCCGCGCACGGTTAAACGGGATTGGGCGATGGCAAAGGCTTGGCTTCGCAGCCAGATCGCGCTTCGGGAGTCATGACTGCTTGTAGAGTTTGTCCCAATTCCAGATGCCGCCGGCGATGGGGAGGGGAAGGCGATAGCCGAGTTGATGGGCGAGCATCAGAATTTGGCCGCGGTGGTGCGCTTCGTGAGAGAGCATATAGGCGAACATGCTGGCTCCGGCGGGCCAGGGTTTCACGAAGGCATCGCGGTGGAAGTGAGTGACTCGACGGTTAGGGGAATCGGAGAGAGCGTCGGTGAGCATGCGCAGGCACTGTTTGGCACTCTTCTTGTGGGCGGCAGAGGCTTGACGGAGGGTGCAGCGATGGGGATCGAGCGGAGCGGGGCGCTTCAAGTGGGGCGCGGAGTTCTTGAGCCAAGTGAGGCGGGCGTTGTGCAAGTGCGCGAACATGGCGGCGATGGTGCGGCCGCCGCGGGGTGAGAGGCCGGGCGGGTCGGCGCGCCAGGCACGAGGGTCGAGATGGGCGAGAAGGTGCTGGTTCATCGCGTCGTTGATAGCGTAAGTGGCGAGCAGGCCATCGCGGAGTGGTTTCATAACTCGGCCGGTGCAGGTTTCGGTTTTAGTCCAAAACCTAAGATACGCTCGCGGCGGCGTTCCTCTTCCAAGTGACGCAGGCGGGCTTGCAGAAGATCTTCAAGAGAGATGGAGCCGACGACGGTGGGAGTGCCGGCTTCGGCGATGACGGGGAGTTGGGTGTGACCTGTATCGGCCATGCGATAGACGACGCGGCGGAGAGATTCGTCGGAGGAGACAGCGGTGCGATCGGGAAGGTCGGCGATGTTGGGGTTCATGACGTCGCGGACAAAGAGGATTTCGAGCGGGTCGACTTCATATTCGCGACTGAGGTGGAAGCCGCGGCGGGCGATTTTCTCGGTGAGGATGGAGCGTTTCAGCAGGAGGGTAGTGAAGGCGTGGGCGATGACGGAGGCGAGCAGAAGCGGGAGGAGTAAGTTGACGTCGTGCGTGAGCTCGAGAGCGAAGACCGTGGCGGTGAAGGGAGCGCGCATGGTGCCTGCGAGAGTGGCGGCCATACTCGACCACGGGCCAGAAGCCGATGCCTTCGTGGGAAGGAACATGGCTTCGACGCCGCCCAAAGCGCCGCCGATCATGAGCAACGGTGCGAGAACGCCGCCTGACGTGCCGGAGCCGAGGGAGACGATCCAGATGACTGATTTGATGAGTAGAATGCCGGCGATGGCTTTGGGGGCGATGTCACCTTGTAGTAGAGCGCCGATTGTGTCGTAGCCAACGCCAAGCGCTTGGGGAAAAATGAGGCCACCGAGGCCGACCACGAGGCCACCAATGGCAGGCCACCACATCCAGTGGATGGGGAGTTTGAGGAATGCGTCTTCGGAAGCGTAAACTCCTTTGGTGAGTAGCGCGGAGAGACAGCCGGCGAGTAGACCTGCAAGCAGACAGCCCGCGAGCCCATAGGGACCAATGAAGACGGGATGGGGCGCAACCGGGAAAAGAGGGCCGAGACCGAGGAGATAGCGGCGCGTGGCGCAGGCGACTACGCTGGCCAACGCAACTGGAACGAGGCTGCGTGGTTTCCATTCGAAGAGCAAGAGTTCCACGGCTAAGAGGACGGCGGCGACGGGTGAGGCGAAGGTGGCGGACATGCCAGCCGTTGCGCCGGCGACCAGAAGAGTCTTGCGTTCGGCACTGGTGAGGTGGAAGAACTGGGCAATCATGGAGCCCACGGCGCCACCGGTCATGATGATGGGGCCTTCGGCGCCAAATGGGCCGCCGGAGCCGATGGAGATGGCGGAAGAGATCGGCTTGAGAATGGCAAGACGCGGTTGGACGCGGCTGCCGTTGATGAGGATGGATTCGATGGCTTCGGGGATGCCGTGGCCGCGGATGCGTTCCGAGCCATAGCGCGCCATGAGACCGATGATGAGGCCGCCGATGACGGGGATGAAGATCATCCAAAGGCCGAGATGGCTGCCGGCCGGTGAGACGAGTGTGGAACTCCAACGGCCGAAATAGAAGAGATTCGTGAAGAGGCCGATGAGTTTCAGCAAGGCGAGAGCGAGATAAGCTCCGATGACTCCGATTACCATCGCGAGGAGGGAAATGGGGATGACGCGAGCGGTGACGGTAAAATCGCCGAGTTCGTTATGGTTCTTCATCGCGCCTCCGGAGCTTCGATCAATGCTTGCAGGGCGGCGACAAGATGGGGGCCGGTTTCGCGCAGCTCGCGGCGGTGTTCGGCAGCGAGTTTGGCGAGTAAACGTTCGCCGCGCGCGGTGGCTTGGACGAGAGAACGGCGGCGGTCCTCTTTACCAGGATGGCGGATCACAAGGCCACATTTTTCCATACGATTCACGAGTTCGACGGCGGTGTTGGGGCGAAGTTGAAGGCGGTCGGCGAGATAGCCGACGGTGGGGCCTTCGGTTTCGGAGCGATAGCCCTTGACGGCGAGGAGCAATTGGTGCTGTTGCGGCTCCAAGCCGCTACGGCGGGCGGCCTCTTCGCTGAAACGAAGGAAACGGCGGATTTGATAGCGAAACTCCGCGAGGGCGTAAAAATCCATGACAATTCAATTATATAGTAATCAGACATATTATGCAAATCGGCGCACTATAGGATGTGAGGGATATGTTTCAGAACGCGATTGTGAGGATTCCGGGGAAGAATTTTGCGGAGGGTTTGACGACGGCGGATTTGGGAGTGCCGGCCTTTGGGTTGGTGATAGAGCAGCACATGGGGTATTGTGAGGCGCTGCGGGAGTGCGGGCTTGCGGTGACGACGCTGGAGGCGGATTTGCGGTATCCGGATTCGACGTTCGTGGAAGATACGGCGATTGTGACAGAGCGCGGGGCGATCTTGATGCGACCGGGCGCGGCGAGCCGAGGTGGGGAAGTGGACGGGATTCGAGAGGCGATTGCGCAGTTCTTTCCGAAGTTCGATGAGATTCGGGAGCCGGGGACGGTGGATGGCGGGGATATTTGCGAAGCGGGGGAACACTTCTTTATCGGTTTGTCGCAGCGGACGAATGAAGAAGGTGCGCGGCAACTGGCGGAGTATTTGCGGAAGCTGGGGTTTACCGCAGAGACTATTGATATTCGCGGGATGACGAGTATTTTGCATTTGAAGAGTGGGATTGCGTATATCGGCGAGAACACCGTGGTGGTGATGGAGGAGATGGCGGGATTGGCGGCGTTCGAACGTTTTAATTTGATGCGCGTGGGTGGGGATGAGAGCTATGCGGCGAATTGTGTGCGAGTGAACGAAAGGGTTTTGGTGGCGGAGGGGTATCCGCGGTTGACGGCAGAGTTGGAAAACCGCGGGTTCAGGCCGCTGGTCTTGGAGATGTCGGAATTTCGGAAAATGGATGGCGGATTGAGTTGTTTGTCGCTCAGATTCTGATATAAGTCGAGACATGCTGCTTCAAAATCTGCGTTATGCGTTGCGTGCGATGGGCAAAAATCCTGGGTTTGTAGCGGTCGCGCTGCTGACCCTGGGACTGGGGATCGGCGCGAATGTGGCGATTTTCAGCCTGGTGAATGCGGTTCTGCTGCGGCCGCTGCCGTATCCGAATCCGGAGCAATTGGTTGGGCTGGGGCAATGGCGCAACCAGCAGGGAGAAGGCTATATTCAAACCGGAGTTTCGGCGCCGAATGTGGCGGACATTGCGCGGAGTGGGCTGTTTCAACAGGTGGCCTACTATCGCTGGGGCGGCTTCAATATCACGGAGGGGAACCGGCCGGAGAGTGTGGATTCGATTAAGGCGTCGGCGGAGTTGCTGCCGATGTTTGGGATTGCGCCAGAGATAGGGCGCTTTTTTCACGGCGATGAAACAGAGGCGGGGCGGGATAAGGTGGCGGTGATCGGGCACAGGCTTTGGCAGGAGCGCTACCGCAGCGACGCAGGGATTTTGGGCAAGACGATTGAACTGGACAGAGAGAAGTACACGATTATTGGTGTGATGCCGGCCTCGTTTCGGTTCACGTGGGACCAGGAGATGGATGTTTTTGTGCCGCTGGTGCTGACGGATGAGGAGCGGAGCGAGGTGGGGCGCGGGACATCGCGGGATTTGCAGACGCAAGCGCGATTGAGTGCGAACGTGAGTGTGCCCCAGGCGCAGGCAGCGATGAACACGCTGGCGGCAGCGCTAGCGGCGAAGTATCCGGCGGCGAATCGGGGATGGGGGTTCAAGGTGGAACCATTGCATGCGGCGTATCACCGAGGGATGCAGACACCGCTGATGATCATGCTGGGCGCGGTGGCGATGGTGCTGTTGATTGCCTGCGCGAACATTGCGAATTTGTTGTTGGCACGGGCGACGGGCCGGACGCGGGAGATGGCGATCCGCGTGGCGATTGGCGCGTCGCGCGCGAGGCTGACGTTTCAGCTGTTGACGGAAAGCATTGTGTTGGCGGTTTCGGGAGGCATGCTGGGTATTTTTATTGGTTTTGGCGCGAATCGATTGCTGACCTATGCGTTGACGCGCAGCGGTATCCGGTTTGCGAATGCGCGAGTGATCGATATGGATTGGCGGGTGGTGCTGTTTGCGTTGGGAATAACGCTGGTGACGGGCGTGTTGTTCGGGTTGGCGCCCGCGTGGACGACAGCGAGGGCGGGGGCGGCGGCATCGCTGAAAGAGACGGGCACGAGTACGACCAGCGACATTGGCCGCAAGCAGCTACGCAACGGACTGGTGGTGTGTGAAATGGCGCTGGCGTTGATCTTGTTGACGGTGGCAGGGCTGTTTGTGCGGTCGTTCGTGGAGTTGTCGAATGTGGATTTAGGCATTGATCCGAAGAACGTGCTGACGCTGGAAATTTCTTTGCCGGATTATAAGTATCCTAAGCCAACGCAACAGGCGGTGTTTTTCCGGCAGCTTGTGGAGAAGGTGGAAAGTATACCGGGCGCGCGGGCTGTTGGGACGCTGACCTATGGCGGCAATGTGTTTTTTCAACCGGAAGGAGAGGCGCCGGCTATACCTGGAAAAGAACCGACGGCGCAGTTTAAGATTGTGAGTCCGCAGTTACTGAGGGCGGAGGGGACGCCGTTGCTACAGGGGCGGATGTTTGACGAGCACGACACACTTACTTCGACTCCAGTGGCACTGGTGAGTGAGTCAGTGGCGCATCGATTCTGGCCTGGGCGCAATCCCATTGGCAGTCACGTGAGTCTGATTTCGCATGTGTACTCAGGGCAAAAAGCTGCGCCCAACGGGAGCCAGAGCCTCGAAATCGTTGGGATTGTGAAAGATATCCGGAGCGACAGTTTGTGGCAGGCCGAGACGGATATCTATGTTCCGGCGGAACAAAAACCGAGTTCGGACGCCGAATTGATGCTTCGAACGATGGGAGCAGCGCCGACGAGTTTGGCTGGGCCGGTGCGAGCGGCGGTTTTATCGCTTGACAATGAACAGCCCGTTTCGAGGGTTAGAACGATGGAAGAGGTTGTGTCTCAGACCTATGGAGCGATTCGATTTCCGATGGCATTGCTGTGGATTTTCTCGACGCTGGCTTTGGTGCTATCGGCGATTGGGATTTTCGGCGTGATGTCTTATTCGGTGAGCCGGCGCGCCAAGGAGATAGCGATTCGTATGGCTTTAGGCGCGAACCGAGGGGAAACGCTGGGGCTGATTTTACGGGAGGGGTTGGTGGTTTCGTTGATCGGCGTGGCTATTGGCTTAGTGGGGGCGTTCGGGCTTTCGCGATTCGTTGCGAGCTACCTATATGGAGTGACGGCAACCGATCCAGTGACGTTTATCAGCGCGCCCCTCATACTGGTGTGCGTTGCGCTGGCGGCGAGCTACTTGCCGGCAAGGAGAGCTACGACTGTGGACCCAACGGTGGCTCTACGGTACGAATGATTTCGAAGTGGGGGCTGAGAGCGGCGAGGGCTTGAGAAAGTTTGGCGGCGGGGACGAGGATGTAATCCGTATCAAAAGTGGAGATGGAGAGGATGTTGATGCCAGCGGCGGCGAGCGGGTTGAGGATGGAGGCCAGGATGCCGACGGCGGAGAATTCAAGTTTGCTTTCGACGCGGAAGGCGCGCCAGTTGGGTTCACAATCAGGAAGGTTCGGCGGGACGGATGAGGAGCGGCAGATGAGGGAGAGTTCCGAATTCGTGCGAGTGACAGAGCAAATTGAGTCCGTGGATTCGGAGTTGGGTAGCCAGGTTGGGAGGCTGCTCGCGGCGGGGAGGCGAACAATGGTGAGTTCGCCGGGGAGGACGCGGAGGGTGAGGGTCACTTCTTCGGAGCTTTGAGCGAATTGTAGACAGCAGTGATGAAGGCTTCGGGTTTGACGGGGCCTTGGCCGTAGGTGACGTCGAATTCTTTGGTGGGTTGGGCAGCAAGCGCGTCTTGCGCGGTTCCGCCGTTGGTGACCACCTGTTGGATGCGAGTGCGGACGGTATCGAGCATATCGTGGAAGGCTTTGGCATCGGCGCCCGTCGTGGCAGGGCCCTGGGCGGGGATAAGGTGCATTTTGTCGCTGGTCCAGTGGCCGGTGAGTTGGAGAATACCGTCGAGGGCCGCACCGAATTTGGGATCGATATCAGGGTAGCTGTGGCCCGGGAAGACGTTGCCCATGTAGATAGTGCGGCCGACGTGGAAGTGGACGAGAAAGTCCGCGTCGGAGTAGGCGGCGGGCTGGTGGATGAGATGGATGGAGTCGCCGTTCATGTCGAAAGTGATGACTTCGGAGAAGGCGACGCGGGGACGATCGACGCCGAGTTGGGTGAGGTGAGGGTCGGGCGCGGGGGCGTGGCCCATGGTATGGCCGCCGAGACGTTCGAGGGCCTTTTCCTGCATGGCGACGAAGGCGCCGCGGGCAGCCCAGCCGGCATCGGCGTCGAGTTGGCCATGGCGGGGTTCGGAGATCACGACATAGCGAAGCGGGGATTTGGTGCGGGCTTCGATGGCCTTTTCGATTTGCGGAGTGCTGGCGATAGAAGGGGTGCCGATGAGGAGCGCGCCGTCAGGGCCGATGGAGGCGATGACGTTGCCGGAAGAGGTGGAGAAAAGAACTAGAGTAGGAGCGAGTTCGGTGGCGTTGAAGGCGGAATCGTCAGCGAAGAGCGATGAGAGGGCGCAGAGGAATAAGAGTAGTTTGCACATGCGCGTTTCCTAGATTACCAGCCGAGGGTTTGTCGGAGATCTTGGGCGTAGCGGCGGCTGATTTCAATGACTTCGCCGCAGCGGAGGCGGGCGACGGCTCCGCCTTTGGCGATGGGATCGAGGACGGCGAGTTTTTCGAGATTAGCGATGGTTTGCTTGTGAACGCGAGCGAATTTATCGGGCGGCAGGAGAGCTTCAAGATCGCGGAGGGTGCGTTCGATGAGAAAGCGGCCGGAATTTGTGACGGCGAAGACAAGCTCATCGGAAGTGACGAAAGCTTCGATAGTTTCGATGGGAAGAACGTGGAGCCGGTTCAGATGCTTGCCCACGAGGCGCTGCAGACGTTGGTGTTGGGCGAGGCGCTGGACGGAATCCGGCGAAGGGGCGCGATTGCGGAGTTTGTCGAGAGCTTGCTTGAAGCGCTCTTCATCGACAGGTTTCATGAGGTAATCGACCGCATTGACTTCGAAAGCGCGGACGGCGTATTGATCATAGGCAGTGACGAAGATGATGGCAGGCGCGTTGGCGGGAGGGAGCGCGGCGGCGACTTCCAGGCCCGTGAGGCCGGGCATTTGAATATCGAGAAGGACGGCGTCGGGTTTTAGGGACTGAATGGCTTCAAGGGCGGAGAGGCCGTCAGAGGCTTCGCCGACGACTTCGATGCCGGGTTGATGCGAGAGCAGGCGGACGAGGCGTTCGCGGGCCAGACGTTCGTCATCAACGATCAGAAGCTTCATGCGGCGGTAGGTTTCCACTCAAAGGATACCGTTGTGCCCTCACCGGGAGCGGAGTGGACAGTAAACGCACCGCCTTCGTGTTCAATGCGGGATTGCACGTTTGAGAGGCCGACGTTGGTTGCGACGGCTTCGGGATTGAAGCCGATGCCGTCGTCGGCGATGGTGATTTTGAGGGCATTCGACGGAGTTTTTTCGGCTCTGATTTGAATGTGGCCGGGACCGAGTTTGGGCGTGATGCCGTGGCGAACGGCATTTTCGACGATAGGTTGGATGAGAAGCGGAGGAAGCGGCAGATCGAGGGTTTCCTCTGCGGCGTCGATGGCGAAGGTGAGGCGGCCGTCGAAGCGAGTGGATTCGATTTCGAGAAGGGCGCGGATGGCGGCGAGATCTTCGCGCAGGGACACGCGTTCGTGAAGGCTGGCTTGTAAGGTATTGCGGAAGACGTGGGCGAGGTTGAGGATGAGATGTTCGACAGCGGGCGAGGACTGAGCCATTTCGGCGGCGGTGTTTAGCGTATTGAAGAGGAAGTGGGGGTTGATTTGAGCGCGGAGGGCGCGAATTTCAGCGTCGGCGGCTAGTTCGGTGGCTCGTTGGGCGGCGAGGGTTTGCATTTGAGCGCTGAACTGGGCGGCGACAGCGTCGAGGAAAGTGAGGTCTTCGCTGCGGTAAGGCTGGGCGCGGTCGCGTTCGCCGAGGGAGAGAAAGCCGCGCGGATGATCTGGAGACCCGATGCGGATGACGGCGACGGCGTTGGGTAGAGGCGATTCGGAATACTCGACGGAGTTGACATGCAGGAGGTCGCGGAGACGATCGCCGACAAGGGCGGCGAGGCCGGAAGCGGCGGAGGAGCGAGCCATTTCGAGAGTGAGCCGGGAGAGTTCTTGCTGATAGTTGGGACGGCGGAAGATGAGGCGGTCGAGAGTTTGTTCGGAGGAGTAAGAGATACGCCCCCAAAGAGAAGTGAAGACGGTGGCGCCGATGCAAAAGACGGCTTTTTGCGACGGTTGCAGGATGGGCGTGAGGTAACTGAAGAGGCCGACGGCGAGGGCGAGGATTAACGAAGCGATGCCGCGTTTGAGGATGAGGTCGAAAAACGTGAAGCGAGTTTGAAAATAGACTACGCCGAACACGCTGATGATGAGCGACAGGCGAGTGGCGAGGAGCCATTGGGGGGAAGAAAGGTCGCAGAGGAGGTAGACGGCCAGGCCGGTAGCAACGGCGGCAGAGAGGGCACGAAAATCGGGGATGGATAGAGGGATTGCGCCGGAGGGACGCGGCCGGGGAGAAAAGATACGCAGTGTGATGAGCGAGATGCGGAGGTTGCCGACGTGCCAATCGGGGAAGGTGGGACGGTCGGGGTCGAGACGGCCAGGGGCTTGGAGCAAGAAAGTGATGGGGAGAACGAAGAAGATGCCAGTGCTGCGGCCGGCATGCATGAGGCCAGTGAGGGCTGGTTGCGGGTTAGCTCCGGTTGAGACGGTCCAGATGAGCCGCGCCGAGTGGAAGATGCCGATGGCGGCGACGGCGCAGACGATGACAACCGAGGCGGTGACGTTTAGCGTTTCAGCGGGGCGTGCGAGGCGCGGGCGAATCACCACAAACAGAAACCAGCAAAGGAGGGCCCAAAACGAAAAGAGCATGGCTTGTCCGGCGCCGGCCCAGAGTGTGTATTCGGGGACGGGCGCGGGTTGCGAGCGCAGGAACGCGTCGAAGGCGAAGAAGAAATAGTGGTAAATGAGAGAGACGAGGGTTGCGCCGAGAAGCCGGGTGGCAGTGCCTTTGGGGGCGAGGCGCATGACTGCGAAAAACAAAGCGATGCCGCCGAAAGCCGTGAGCGCGTAAGCCGAGGCGGCGATGGACCAAAAGGTGAGCATGGTGAACCCCTAAAAAGAAGGTAAGGGTTCAGGAGGCGCGGCGCGCACGGATTTCGGGTATGCGGCGACTTAAGAAGGGTAAGCGGAGAAGACCGTTATACTGGAAGCTGGAGTTTCCTTTTGACTTTCCGCACTTTCGTGCGCCTTTTCGCGCATATCCAGTTATTGCCAGTAGTAGAAAACGGTGAAGAAACGACGCTCGTAGGCGGGCAAGCCGTCATGGAGGGCGTGATGATGCGGTCGCCGCATAGTTATTGCGTTGCGGTGCGGAAGCAGAATGGCGAGATTCTGGCGCAGGAGAGCCCGCTTGAGAAGCTTTCGGACCGGTATTCGATTTTCAAGTTGCCGGTGATTCGCGGATTAGGAACGCTGGGCGGCGCGATGTGGTTAGGAATGAAGGCGCTGAAGTTTTCGACCGATTGCCTGATGCAGGAATTAACGGGCGAGACGGATAAGCCGAAGAAAGAGGCCGGGCCGACGGCGATGGTGCTGCAGATTGCCTTCTCGCTGCTGTTCATGATTGGTTTGTACAAGCTGTTGCCGCTGGTGATTGCGACGCAGGTTGGGCATCATGTGGCGGCGCTGCACGGGCGTTTTGCGATCAACATGGTGGACGGGCTGGTGCGCATTCTGATTTTCCTGGGTTTTATGTACGGGCTTTCGCGGCTGCCGGACATGCACAAGATGTTTCAGTATCACGGGGCGGAACACAAAGTGGTTTTCAACTATGAGGCGGGGCAGCCGGTGTCGGTTGAGAATGCGCAGAAATTTGTGACGTGGCATCCGCGCTGCGGGACGAGTTTTCTGATGGTGCTGCTGATTGTTTCGATGATCTGCTATGCGTTCCTGCCGATTGACAACTTTTGGTACAAGCTGGTGGCGCGCATAGCGCTGCTGCCTTTGATTGTGGGAGTGAGCTACGAAGTGATTCGCTACGCGGCGCAGAAGCGGGCGGGCCTGATGGCTGTATTGACGAAGCCGGGTTTGTGGCTGCAGCGGATTACCACGCAGGCGCCGGCGGACACGCAAGTGGAAGTGGCGATTTTTGCCTTGAACCACGCGATGGAATTGGAGAAGGCGCAGGGCGGACCACTCGTCATTGCGTAATTGACTAAAAGAGAGCCATGCAATATAAAGACCGCCTGGATCAGGCGGAAGCACGTTTTAACGAACTAAACGAGAAGCTTTCGGATCCGACTGTTACTAACGATCCGGTTCAGTTTCGCAAGTTGTCTAAGTCGCGGTCGGATTTGGAAGAGACGGTGTCGAAGTATGCCGACTGGAAGCGTGTGGACCGCGAACTGCGGGATGCGCGGGTGATGCTTGAGGAGAAAGACCCGGACTTGCTGCAGATGGCGGAGCTGGAAGTGGCGCGGCTCGATCCGGAGTTGAAACAGATTGAACAAGATTTGCACGTTTTGCTTCTGCCGAAAGACCCGAACGATGAGAAGAACATTATTTTAGAAATTCGCAAGGGCGCGGGCGGGGATGAGGCATCGCTGTTTGCAGCGGAAGTGTTTCGCATGTATTCGCGATACGCGGAAGAGCAGGGATGGAAAGTGGAAGTGACTTCGCTGAATGAATCGTCGGTGGGCGGGTTGAGCGAAGTGATTGCGATGGTGAGCGGGCGGAAGGTGTATAGCCGGCTGAAGTATGAAAGCGGCGTGCATCGAGTGCAGCGTGTGCCGCAGACGGAAACGCAAGGGCGAGTGCACACTTCGACGATTACAGTGGCTGTGATGCCGGAAGCGGACGAAGTGGATGTGCAGATTGAAGCGAAGGATCTGCGGATTGACACATTTTGCTCGTCGGGACCGGGCGGGCAATCAGTGAATACGACTTATTCGGCGGTGAGAATTACGCATTTACCGACGAATACTGTGGTTTCGTGCCAGGACGAAAAATCGCAAATCAAGAACCGATCGAAAGCGATGCAGGTGCTGCGATCGCGGTTGTATCAGATGGAGTTGGATAAGCAGCTGGCGGAGATTGGGGCACAGCGGAAGAGTCAAGTGGGAACAGGTGACCGGAGCGAGAAGATTCGGACATACAATTTTCCTCAGAACCGGATTACGGATCATAGGATCGGGTTGACGCTGCATCAATTGGATCTGACGATGGAAGGGCGGCTGCAGCCGGTTATTGATGCGCTGACGACGTACTATCAGGCGGAGAAGTTGCGTGATGCTGGCGAGGCTGCCTAATTTAGTTCGGTGACACTTCAGACGGCGCTTCAACAAGGCACGGAACTGCTGGAAAAGGCAGCGGTGCCGGCGGCGCGGTTGACGGCTGAAGTTTTGTTGACGCATGCGTTGAAGCGGGACCGAGCGTATCTTTACGCGCATTCGACGGACGAACTTACGGAACTGGCGTGGATTCACTACGGGCGCTATTTGAATGAGCGACTGAAGGGGAAACCGACGCAGTACGTCACACATAAGCAGGAATTCTTTGGGCGCAATTTTTATGTAAACGAAGATGTGCTGATACCGCGGCCCGAGACGGAGCATTTGGTGGAGGCGGCGGTCGGGTATGCGCGGCGAGTGGGGCCGAGGACGATTCTGGATGTGGGGACGGGTTCAGGGGCGATTGCGGTTTCGGTAGCGCTCGAGTTGGCGCGGGCGGTTTGGGCGTCGGATGTTTCGCTGAAAGCGCTGGCGGTGGCGCGACGGAATGCCAGCGAGTTGGGTGCAACGCTAGCGTTTTTCGCGGGCGATTTGCTTGAGGCTGTGAGGCCAGGCGCGATTGACTTGCTGGTTTCCAATCCGCCCTATGTGCCTGGTGAGGATGCGGCGAACATGCAAACAGAAGTGCGGGATTGGGAACCGCATGTGGCGCTGTTTGCGGGGGATACAGGGTTTGAGATTTACCGGCGGCTGATTGAACAGGCGAGCGTGGCGCTGCGGGGCGGTGGGCGGTTGTATTTTGAGCTGGGGTATAAATCACTTGACGGCGTGCGGCGGATGCTGGCAGATGCGGAGTGGGGGGATTTCGAAGTAATCTCAGATTTAGCGGGATGGCCCAGGGTCATCGGCGCGACGCGAATCTGATGCAGCCGCTTATTTGCCACCTCGACATGGACGCGTTCTTCGTGTCGGTGGAGGAGTTGATGAATCCGTTGCTGAAGGGCAAGCCTGTGATTGTAGGCGGGAAGGCGGATCAGCGCGGGGTGGTGGCGGCAGCGTCGTATGCGGCGCGGAAATTTGGAGTGCATTCGGCCATGCCGCTGCGCACGGCGGCGAGTTTGTGCCCACAGGCGATTTTTGTTGAAGGCCACATGCACTTGTATGCCGAATATTCGCGCAAAGTGTATGACGTGTTGAAGCGATTTTCGCCGTTAGTCGATATGGCTTCGATTGACGAAGCGTATTTGGATTTAACGGGAACGTCGCGATTGTTAGGACCGGCGTTGAAGGCGGGGCACGCGTTGCATGAAGCGATTCGAGAGGCGACGCAGTTGCGCTGTTCGTTGGGTATGGCGTCATCGCGGTTGGTGGCGAAGATTTCGTCGGATCAGGCGAAGCCGAATGGGGTGCTTTACATTGTGCCGGGGATGGAAGCAACGTTCTTGGCGCCGCTAGAAGTGAGGAAAGTGCCGGGGGTCGGGAAGAAGACGGAAGAAGCGCTGCACAAGATTGGGATTCGGTATGTGGGCGATCTGGCGAGGCTGGAAGATTCGTTTTTGGCGCAGAGGTTTGGGAAGTGGGGATTGGCGCTGGCAGGGAAATCGCATGGTTTGGATGCGGGCGGGTGGTTTGACGCGCCGATTGGGGCGAACGAGGATCCGAAATCGATTTCACATGAGCATACATTTGGGGAAGATACGGCGGATGGGGAGAAACTCGAGACGGTGTTGCTGAAGTTGACAGAGATGGTCGCGCAGCGGCTGCGGGAGCACAAGTTATATTCGCGAACGGTGCAGTTGAAATTGCGCGATGAGGAGTTCGTGACGGTGACGCGGGCGATTACTCTAGACCATGCGACGCAGTTAGACCGAGAGATTGCGGCGGCGGTGACGGAGTTGTTCCGGAAGACGTGGGACGGGAAGAAGCCGATTCGGTTGCTGGGAGTGCATGCGGGCGGGTTGCAGCCGATGGAAGGGCAGATGAATTTGCTGGAGGAAGACAAGACGGCTCGGATGCGCGAGGCGTTTCGGGCGGTGGATCATATACGGGATAAGTATGGGGACAAAGCGATCTCAATGGCGAAGACGTTGAAGGCGGGGATGCGGGAAAGAGTGCAGGATTCGCCAGCGCGGCGCAAAAAGAAAGATTAGCGGGCTTGTGTTTTGAGCTGACCGATGAAAGTGGTGTGCTCTGGAGCGGCGATGCCCAACTGGAGAGTGGATGTGGCCGCAGCAAGATCGGAGTCCCAGAACGCGGAGGTGTCGAGCCAAAAACCGGGAAAGGTTTGGGAACGGATGATGCCTTCCGCGTCGGCTGCGAGCTCTGCAAATTTACCGTCGGCGCGGCTGTACCAAGTGATTTGGCGATCTTTGGTGTGGACGATCGCGTATTCAAGAACTCCGGAGCGTTCATATAGGCGGAGTTTGCGCGTGGAGTCAGATATGGCCGTGCTGTGGCTGATTTCAACGATCAGTTCGGGAGCGCCGCCAGAGTATTCGCCTTCGATGCGGGCTTGGCCCCCGAATTCGGGCAGTATTTCGAGCGTGAGATCGGGCTGGGGTGCGCTGTTTTCAGACATGAGCCAGGTGCCGGTGATTCCCCAGCGGCAGCCTGGCGTTGCCAATTGATAGAGCCCAAGCAGAGTTGCGAAAAGGGCGTGGTGCTGGTCGTGCGTTCGAGAAACGGGGGAAGGCAAGTGGACAACTCCGTCGATGAGTTCAGCCCGTTTGAGATCGGGCAGCGCTTCCCAACGGCGCATGAACTCGGCACGCGAAAGGCGATCACCATCGCGCAGCGGCGGGGGAAAGACGGGAGCGGCCATCGATTTCAGTGTAGCGTGGCCGGCAGAGTGAAAAACCCTCACTGAAACGGGTCAACGAGGCGCAGACCGGCGATCGTAGTTCCGTGTTTCATGTCTTCTGTATACAAAACCTTAGCACCGGCGAGGCGCGCGGCTTGAAGAATCAAAGCGTCCCAGAAGGAGATTTGCCTAAGGCGGTGCAACTCGATGGCGGAGATGACGTCGGTCGGCTCCAGGCCGACTACTCTGGCGCTCATCATTAATTCGACTTTCTGTTGCGCCCTTTCCGGCGGGATTCCCAGCTTGCGAGTTGCCGCTGAGTAGTACTCCTGGAGAACTTGCAACGAGATGACGGCTTCGTCGAGGCGCAAGTGGCGAGAGAACAACTCGACTGCAACCCGCCTCTTTGCTGGAGAGGCGGCGTCATCGGAATAGATAAAAATGTTGGTGTCGAAAAAGACTAGCGGCAATCAGGTTCGCTCGTGCAATTCATCACGGTTGAACTTCCAACCACGCGAGTTGCCGAGTGGCTTCCGAGACAGACGCTCAAATTCATCGGCAGCAGCGTTTAAATCGTTTTTGCCCGCGAATCGCTCAAGGAAGTCCCGCACGAGCTGATTGACGCTGGTACCCATGGCGTCCGCTTTTCGGCGTGCTTCCTCTACGACCTCATCAGAAACAGAGAGGGTCAGGTTCATAGCTATATTATACGTGCACACGGATTACGTGTACACATGGTGCGCGGATCGGTGATCAGGCGCCTTTGACGATTTTGATGAAGGATTCGGGGTCGAGGCTGGCGCCACCGACAAGGACGCCGTCGAGTTGATCCTCTTTCATAAGGCCGTGGATATTGTCGGGCTTGACACTGCCACCGTAGAGGATCCGCAGTTGTTCGGAGGCTTCGGCGCCAAAACGTTTTTGCGCTTCCTGGCGAATGAGGTGGTGAGCGCCGGCGGCGATCTCGGGGGTGGCGGTTTGGCCGGTGCCGATGGCCCAGACGGGTTCGTAGGCGATTACCACTTGGGAAAATTGCTCTTCCGTGAGGCCTGCGACGCCGGCGGCGAATTGCTTCACCAGGACTTCGTTGGTTTTGCCGGCTTTGTACTCTTCGAGCCTTTCGCCGACGCAAACAACCGGATGCAAACCGGCGGCCAAGGCGGCTTGGGTTTTTTTCAAAACGTCGGCGTCGGATTCGGCAGCGACCACATGGCGGCGTTCGCTATGGCCGACGAGAGCCCAGGTGGCGCCGGCGGCAACAAGCATATCGGCCGATATTTCACCGGTGAAGGCGCCTTCTTTGCCCCAAAAGAGGTTCTGGCCGCCAATGCCGATGTGGGTGCCATGAGTGGCCGCGACCGCGGCGGAAACTGCGAGCGAAGGCGGGAAGATGACGATATCGCTTTTATCCCAACCCGCGGCGAGCGGCTTGAAGCGCTCGAAAAAAGTGGCTGTCTCTTGCGGGGTTTTGTACATCTTCCAATTGCCCGCCATGATGCGCCGTCTCATAAAGTGTGGTGAAGTTATCCTTTCTGAATATCTTGCAGGAAGCTGGTGCCGGCTGGAAGCGGGGCAGCTTCGAAATTGTCGGCGAGGGTTTGACCGATGTCGGCTAAGCTCGCGCGTGTTCCTAAATTGTGATCGACCGCAGCCTGTTGGCCGTAAATGAGGAGCGGCGTGTATTCACGCGAATGATCGGTTGAAGGAGTGGTGGGATCGCAGCCGTGATCGGCGGTGATGATCAATAGATCGTTGGGTTGTAGATCGAGATTGGGAATCCAGCGGTCGGTGGCTTCGAGGGCGCGGGCGTAACCATCGACATCATTGCGATGGCCATACTGCTGATCGAAATCGACGAGGTTGACGAAGATGAGGCCATCTGGCTGTTCGCGCATGGCTTCGGCGGTCTTGGCCATGCCGTCGTCATTATTTTTGGTTTTGACGGAGTGGGTGATGCCGCGGCCGAGGAAGATGTCGGAAATTTTGCCCACGGCGTAGACGGGGATGTTTTTTTCGGCCAGGCGATCGAGGAGCATGCCTGGCGGTGGCGGGACGGCATAATCATGCCGGTCGGCGGTGCGTTTGAAATGGCCGGGTTCGCCTTCGAAAGGGCGAGCGATGACGCGACCCACTTCGTTCGGACCGCGCAATATGTCGCGAGCGATTTCGCACATCCGGTAGAGTTCGGGCAAGGGAATGATGTTGACGTGCGCGGCGATCTGGAACACGGAATCGGCTGACGTGTAGACGATGGGGAAGCCGGTGCGCATATGTTCTTCGCCAAGTTCAGCGATGATTTCCGTGCCCGAAGCGGCTTTGTTGCCGAGAATTTTGCGGCCGATTTTCGCTTCGAATTCGGAGACGATCCCGGGCGGGAAACCGTGCGGGAAGAGCGGGAATGGTTTTTCGAGAACGATGCCGCTCATTTCCCAATGGCCGGTGGTGGTGTCTTTACCGGGCGAGGCGAGAGTGCATTTGCCATAGGAACCAGCGGCGTGCTCAGCACAACAAAGGCCGGCTAGGGGTTTGATTCTGGTGAGGCCGAGGCGGGAGAGATTGGGCAGTTCCAAACGGCGGCGGCTACAAATGTGGCCGAGCGTATCGCTGCCTTCATCGCCATAAGCGGCGGCATCGGGCATTGCGCCGATGCCGACACTATCGAGAACGATCCAAATGACGCGATTAAAGCGATGCAAGGAAGGTCAATCCTCTTTCTGGCGGTTGCCGGCAGCGGCGGACGCTGGTTTGGAGGCCGAGAATTCATCTTTCAAGCGCGAAGCGCGATCGCGCGCCAAATGCATGATGGATTCGTGAGAAGCGATGCGTTTGAACAGCGGGATGAACTGATCAGGGGCGACGAGATGATTGCTGAGCCAGAGGGATTCGATTTGGGCGAGCGAATCATTGATGCCTAAATGATCGAAATGGACGGTGCGGTCGAGATCGATATAAGCACGTTCGGTGGAGGCGATGTCTTCGAAACGATCAAGCAGTTGTTGGGCGGCTTCGATGGTGGAGTAGTTGAAGATCACTTCATTCGCTTTGCCATCTTCGGATTCGTAGCGGAAGGTTTTTTTGCCAGTGTTGGCGACTTTGAGGCCGGACTCGATGGGCGATTTGAAGAAATCGAGATGTTGGGCGAGATCGAAGAGCTGGTTGACGTTCGTTTCGGGGAGTTGCGCTGTGACGGGCTGCTCATCGTTGGTGGCTTCTTTGTAGGTGATGACGCCGGTCTTATCCACTTCGACGGAGCAGTAAGCGGGGACGCTGCCGGGGAAGCTTTTTGTGAAAGTGAGTTTCGCGGGAGCGGCGAAAACGATGGCGGCGCAGAGGGCGAAGAGAAAGAGTTTCATACGGCGGCTCCCAAGGCGAGGGCAAAATGGGCGCGGGTAGCGTGGCAGATGGCGACGGCGAGGGCGTCTGACACGTCATAAGAAGCGAAGGGTTCGGTGATGCGGAGCAGGGAATGGACCATCATCTGCACTTGCTGCTTTTCGGCGCGGCCGTAACCGACAACACTCATTTTTACTTCGAGGGCGGAATATTCAGCAACGGCGAGACCGGCTTCGGCGGCTTGCAGCAGAGCGACACCTCGAACGTGGGCGAGTTTGAGAGCGGATTTGGCGTTGACGGCGTAAAAGACTTCTTCGACGGCGGCGGCCTGCGGCTCAAAGGTTTGGATTACACTGCGCAGTTCTTGCGCGATGACTTTTAGACGATATTCGAGCGAATGAGTAGGATTGGTGCGGATGACGCCGGCGGTGATAAAGCGATGGGAACGGCCGTCGGAATCAATGACTCCGAAACCGGTCCGCTCCGTACCGCAATCTATACCGACGATCCGCATTGGGCGCGACAGGGGCTAGGCCATGGCTTCGACTTCGGCTTCGTCGACTTCGTAGTTGCCGTAGACGTTCTGCACGTCGTCGTGTTCGTCGAGCGCGTCGAAGAGCTTTTGCATGCTTTGGGCGTTCTTGCCTTCGAGCTTGACGGTGTTTTTGGCGACCATGGCGATTTCGGCTTGCTCTATGGGGATGCCGGCTTTTTCGAGAGCTTTTTGGATGGGTTCGTGAGCCTCAGGCGCGGAAAGGATTTCCCAAGCGCCGCCTTGATCGCGAATATCGTCGCCGCCCGCTTCGAGAACGATGTTCATGAGCTGATCTTCGGTAGCTTTTTCAGCGTCGACAATGATCTGGCTCTTGCGTTCGAACATCCAAGCGACGCTACCTTGTTCGCCCATGTTGCCGCCGTTTTTGGAGAACACATGGCGGATTTCACTGACGGTGCGGTTGCGATTATCGGTAGCGACGTTGACAAGGACGGCAGCGCCCCCCGGGCCATAACCTTCATAGAGAATTTCGTCGATTTGGCCGCCTTCCAACTCGCCAGTGCCGCGCTGGATGGCGCGTTTGATGTTATCGGCGGGCATACTGACGGCTTTGGCGGCAACGACAGCCGTGCGGAGGCGGGGATTCATTTCCGGATCACCCCCAGACCGGGCGGCGATCATGATTTCTTTGATGAGACGGGTGAAAACTTTGCCGCGTTTGGCGTCGAGTGCGGCCTTTTTGTGCTTAATGGTTGCCCATTTACTGTGTCCAGACATCGAAAAACCTCAACTGTTCCTAACTTTCGAGCATAACAGAGCGACGGAAGGGTGGAGTGGGCTACGGGCGGGTGCTGAAGGTGTAGTTGACGATGATGTCGGTAATGACAGAAACGGGGTTGCCGTTCAACATCGTAGGCCGGTATTGCCACTGTATTACGGCGTCATAACTGGCCTGATAAAAGACGAAAGGGCCGCGAACGAGTTGCAAGGTTTCGATATGGCCGTCTTTGCCGATGGTGGCGGTAAACTCAACGGTGCCTTGGGCGTGCATCGCCTTCGCTTCGGACGGAAAAACTGGTTGGACTTTCCGGATCAGGTTGGCCTCCATGACGTTTCCGCCGATTCGTTGAAGAGCGGACGGCGATTGCGATGGCGGCGGTGCGCTGGTATCGCAAGCGAGAGAGGTTTGCGGATAAAGATCGCGCGTGTGTTTGAGGAGCGCTTGGCAGAAATCCGGGAAATCGGACGGCAAGTTGTTATGAGCAGCGAGACTGCGCCCAAGAGTGGCTGTGGTGGACATCGCACTCAAGACGGCGCGCAGATCGGTGGCTTTCATCAGAACGTCACGGAGGTTATGAGCATAAGCGTCGGCTGGCGCGGCGGCCAGAGCACCACCGGTGTTTGGGGCGACGGCGCTTATGCCGAGAGATGCATACGCGTAGATGCTTCCAATCCAATTGGGACGCTGATCCCACTTTGGCTTTGCCGCAACGAGCTGGAAAGCGCTATGAGGATCGACCACGCGAAGGAAATTCAGAGCGCCTTGGAGAACGGTGAGATCGTCAGGGTACTGCTTGACGGCATCGAGCCAAGCTTGTTTGATGAGGGGAACCGCTTCAGGATCTGCGAGGGGTTCGCCGGCTGCATTCACGATGGCGTAGTGGCTGGAGAGAAAAGTGTCCTGCGGGTAGGTGGTGATTAGCCAAAGGATAAGATCGCGGCGCGCTTTGCGGGCCGCAGGGTCGGAAGCGCCTTTGCCGGCGTAATAAGCGAGGAGAGACGCCCGGAAGTTGTCAGGCTCTTCACCATGGGGGAGATTTAAAAGGAGGGCGGACGCTTTGGGCTGATCGAGATCGGTGGCGTTCTTGACTGCGGTGTTCACGGCGGCACTGAGAATCGAGCGTGGCACTTGATGGCGTTCGACATCGGGCGTCAACCGAATCCGGATTGGAACAGTGAAGGTGATTTTAAACGGGCTGCTTGCCTTGAAACGCCACTCGGAGAGCGCGCGGACCGCCGGATCGGGTAGCGATTGCTTGGCGTTGAGGGAAAACGGGCGGCCGGCGGCGTCGACGATCAGGTCAACATCGACACGATCGACGAGGTAGCCGGAAGTCAGGTTGCCCCAATCGGGCTCAACTTGTTTTTCGATAGACGGCTGGGTTTTGTCGGCGCGCGCCAGCAGGCAAAGGCCGAGCAGCAGCAGAACTCTCATGTAGAACAATTGTAGTAACTGCTAGGAACCGGGCCAGACCGTGAAAAAGACGTCGCCTTTGACGGCGATCTGGGCGTGGGACCAATCGTGCTTATCGTCCGGCACCGCGTCAACGACAGCGCCTCCCTGGCGAGCGACCACGACCGTGTTTTTTTCCAAGCGAATCTGAATCACCCAGGCTTTCGAAGCGGTCCCAGTTCCGTCGAGATCGACAGGCAACTTTCTCTTGGCTTTTTCGTCACCGTCGATGACGGATTCGACCGAAAGATTCTTGCCGTCGAAGGTGTAGGTCACGTAATTGTCGCCATTGAGGCCAATGCGCCATGTCATCTTTTTCTGGCGCAATTCTTTGGAAAACAGAATCGAGTTGATGCGGAAATGCAAAGTAAGGGGAACGAAGCTGTTGCTAAAACCGTGATACCAATCGCCGTTCGATTTGCGGGCGTTGCTGGGATCGACGAAGCTCGTTTTCGAATCGTCGGAAGCAAGCGGCGCGAGGGCGAAGGTGACATCGCCGGTCTGCTCAGCCAGAACTCTCACTTGTCTGGTCTGGCGGACGTACTTGGGGTCGTCGGCTGTGAACTCGTAGGTGCCCGGAGTGACTTTCACCACCTGACTCGTATCGACCACTTTGTGGATTTCCGATTCGCCTACGCGATGGTAGCTGACGGAGGCTTGCGGCGGACTCAAGGAACTGATGCGAACGTAAGCGACAGCCAGACTGAGACGCTTGTTTCCCGGCAAAGTGGTCGGTTTGTTAGCAGCGAATTGAATGCCGCTGACCGTGAGGGGGGCGTAACCTTCCTTGCTGATTTGCACGGCGCGAGTTCCGGGCGAGACGGTAGCGAAGCGACCGTTGCCTTTGTCGTCGAGAGTGCCAATTGAGGTGCCGTCGATACTGATTGAGGCATTGGGTTCGCCGCCATTCACGATGAGGGTGGCGGGACTCGGGCCAACCGGGGCTGAGGGCGTCATGTCGAAGTGACGGGTGAACCCAGTATCCTTTTTCACGCTGATGTTAAAGGCCATGTCAGCCATGCCGGGGGCGGTGAGCTTGGCTTTGTAGTTTCCGGCGGAGGCGAGCCATGACCAGAAGCCGGGCTTCTTAGGCGCGATCATTCCTCCATCGACGTAGAGCTTCGCTTCCTTTGGTGTGACGGTGATGGTGGCTTGCCCGACGTTCGAAGAAGCGTTCAAGGAAATGCTGATGGAGGGTGCAGCGCCGCTTGAGATGGTAAGGGCAGACGACGACTTGCCGTTGGCGACGTTGAATGTTGTAGAAGCATCCTGGACGCTGACCGGGAGGCCTGAGGGCGGAATGGGTTCGGGGTTATCGCCCGGCGGCACGACTTTGCTGGATGAATTTCCGGAATAGATAACAGCGTCTTTACCCAAGCTGCTGGTAACGAGCAGATCTTTAGTACCGAGAGGCTCTACTACGGGAAGTTTGCCGGCGGAGAGGCTGTAAGCCACTTTCAGTATTTCCGATCCGTTCTTACCCTTGACCATCAAGACGTGATGTTCATCGGAAGATTTTATTGGATAGGAGGATGACCAGACGCCGTTGTCGAGCTTATCCACTTGTTGATCGTCGAGCCAAACGGTGCCGACAGCATCGGAGACGGAAAGATTGATGTGCAGCGGCTGCGGTTCCAGATTGAATTTCCAGTTAGGGCCCGTGACCTTCATGCTGGGGTTTTCGATGGTTTGATAGCCGGGACGGGAAACCGAGATACGGTGGGTAGAGCCTTCGTCGAGAAGCGGCGTCATGTTGCCGGTCACCGGACTGCCATCGAGCAACAGAGCGGCGTCAGAGGGCGACAGATCGAGATGAACCTGGTAAGAGGCTGAGCCTGTCGCGGATCCCGATCCCGACGTGGTGACTGGCGGCTCGGTGTTTTCGGGAGGCTTGGTGGAACGATGCAGATAGAAATACGCGCCGACAACAATGATGAAAGCGAGAAGCCCGAGAATCACACCCATGATGGGGTGAGAAGCCTTGCCGAAGCGGGCTTGCAGGTTTTGATTGAGTGTGTTGCCAGCATCGCCGACTTTTTGAGTAAAGCTTTTGCCACTCGGCGGCGGTGGTTGTTTCGCGCTGGGTGGCGGCGGCGGTGGAACACGGGGAGGAGCGGGCGGCTTTGCCGAGGATTGTTGTTTGGGTTTCGACGGCGGAAGCGGCGGTTTTACGGGGGGGCCAGCGGGCGGAGGTGCGGCGGAATTAGGCGCCTCGGCGGGATAAACCACAGTCTTGGCTTCCGCGGCTGGAGGGGCGACACCGAAGGCTGTGGCGCCGAGCGCGAGAGCCTCTTCTCTTTGCAGGCTGGATAAAGTCTGGGTGAGGCGTCCATCGCCGGGATAGACGCTGAGGCCTTCCTTCAAAACGTTGATGGCGTCATTGCGGTTGGAATTCTGGAGTTCGCGTGCTTGGGCGACGGTTTGTTCTACGAAATTCTTGCGCTTCGTTTGTCCGATGAGCGCGATGACTTTGGTGACCGAAGGATACTCGGGATCGAGCCGGCCGGCTTCGGCGGCAAGCGGCTCGGCGGCTGCGGGGTCGGTATCGAGCAAAGCGTGAGCACGTTCGGTGAGCAGATTGACGAGCGTGTTTTGAATAACGATGTTGCGCTTGTCAAGATCGAGCGCCTGCCGGGTGAGCGCGATGGCTTGATCCATGTCGCCGTAAGAACGGCGCGTTTTGGCTTCTTCAAAAAGGCGATTGGCCTGCTGGGTTTGCTCGAGGCCGTTGCGCGAGAGACGAAGAAGAGCTTGCAGCTCCGGATTTTGCGGAAATTCTTCTAGACCAGCGAGGCTCAGGCGTTCCGCGTCTTGATAGGCGGCGTTGCCCAGGGCGCGGTCGATTTTTTCGACCAGACGGGCTTTCTTATCTTCCTGGGTTTGCTGTTCGCGGCGGCGTTCCAGCTGATTGATCTCAAAATCGATGCCCGGGTATTGCGGATGAATATTGGTGAGCGTCGTCCACTGCGTGATGGCTTCGGGGAATTGGCCCATTTCCTCGTAGTTGCGCGCACGCTGAACGATGGAATTCACCAAGTCGCGCAATTCGCAGGCGAGGGAGAGTTGGCGCGAGAACTGGTCTTCGTTTGGATAGCGTTTGCAGGCTTCTTCGAGGAGGCCGACGCGGCGGTCGAGATTGGGTTCGGTATCGACGGCGCGGCCCAATTCGGCGATGTAGGCAGAGAGCTCCTGGCGCTGGGAATGTTCAACCTTCAGGCGCAAAGCCTGGAATTGGGGGTTGTGCGGATAACGCGTCAGAATGTTATCGCAGATTGCGAGCGCCTTGGCGAAATTCTTTTCCGAGAGATGGAGACTGCCTTCGGAATAGGCGTTATCGACGCGTTCGCGTTCGGTACGGACGTCGTTGTAGAAAGCCTGAAAGACTTTGTCGCGCTCTGGAACGGATGCGCCGGGAACGTTACGGGAAAGTTCGAGCAGCTTTTCGAGCTTGCTGAGGGCGGAGCTGATTTCGCCGCTTTGATTGTGGCGCAGAGCGTTGCTGTAGAGGCTCTCTTTTTCAGTGCGAGCGTTTTCGACTTCTTTTTCGCGGGCGTCGATTTGCGCTTTGAGGCTGGCGGCGTCCGGGTCGTCGTACTTTTTGTTGAAGACTTCCTTGAGAGCGCGGCGGGCTTCGGCGAAATCGTGCCGGTCAAGATGTTTGCGCGCCAAGGCGAGCCATTCCGCGACTTCTTGCTCATTGCGCTGGTGCTCAATGCGCTTGAGCAGCTTAATGGCTTCGTTATTCTGGGGATCGATTTTCAGGATTTCCTGGAGCTTTTCGAGCGCCAGCGGAATTTCCTCTTGTTCGAACGCGGGTTTGGGCGGCCTCGAATAACTGACGAACGCGTTTCTGCTTGTTGTATTCGTCGATTTGCGAGCGCAGCAGAGTGATATCGGGGTCGAGGTTCCCTTCGGCTTCGAGTTCGGTAAGGATCTCGGAGGCGAATTCGGAATCGCCGCTGGCGAACGCTTTCTTGGCGCGATCGATGCGCGGGCGGGTGCGGGCCGGGTCGAAGCGCTCGATGTACTGATTGTGGTAGGCCTTTTGCACCGTTTCGGCAAATTCGCGAGCGGTGGCGTAGCGATGCATGGGCTGCTTCGCCATGGCGATATGGACTGCCTGGCCCACCGGCTGCGGCACTTTCGGATTGCGCTCGGAAATCGCCTGCGGTACAAAGTGGCGGACGGCATCGACAGTGTCTTCGAAACGGGCGCGTTTGAAAGGCTGATGGCCGGTTAAGGCTTCGTAGGCAACTACGCCGAGCGAGAAAATGTCGAAGCTGCGGTTGGGTTGTTTGGTGCCTTCGATCTGTTCGGGCGACATGTATTGGAAAGTGCCCTTGAGACCGGTGGTGGAGTGATTGCCGATGGCATGAACGAGACCGAAATCGATGATTTTGGCGGTGTCGTCGTCCATGATGAAAATGTTGCTGGGCTTGAGGTCGCGATGGATGAGATCTTTTTCGTGAGCGGCCTGCAGTCCTTTGCAGACTTGGGAGACCATGTTGACGACGAATTCTGTCGTCAGGCGCGGGCTGGATGATTTGATGAGCTGCGCCAAGGTACAGCCGCGCAGGAGCGGCATGATGAAACACGGTTTACGAACGCCGTTCTCTTCGATTTCATCGACGTCGCGGACATCGACGATATTGGGGTGTGGGATTTCGCCAAGCAGCGCCCATTCGCGCTTGAACATTTCGAGCATGGCCGGATCGGCGGCATCGCGCAAGGTTTTGAGAGCGACATAGCTGTTGGTGCGGGTGTCGAGTGCGCGATAGACCACACCCATGCCACCCTCGCCGAGGAGTTCCTTCAACTCATACCGATTGGCTGCGACGTTTGGGGGCATGCGTTTGAATCCGTGTTTTTTAAGATTATCAGTTTGGGCAGGCAATTTGGTGGCCGAAGAGTAATGTTATAGGCTTATTGGTACGTAGACGCAAATTAGACGGAAAAGTGTTATCCGAAATGGTCTATGATCGTACAACTCTGGGTTAATGAACGTTCATCGTCAATAGGTTAGAGAGATTTACGGAAGTGGATACAACGATCCACCACCTCATAGCCTAAAGCTTGGTGCGCGGCCTCTGAATCGGGGTTATCGAGCCAAGTATCGGAGGCGATTTCGCGGCAACCTTGCGCTTTGGCCCATTGCTCAGCGGCGGCGATGAGACTGGCACCTACTCGTTTGCGGCGATATTCCGGTACGACATACCATCCTTCCAGAAAGCCCACAGGGTGGGCGGGATCACAACCATCGGCGTGTGAACGAAGCCCGACCTCTATGAAGCCGACGAGCGCTCCGGTATCGGTCTGGGCAACGAAGACGACAAGCGGTAGCGTGCTGTGGGGATGGCCGCCGAGGATGGGTTTGAGTTCTGCTGCGTGCTGGCGGGTCGTGGCGTCAGGCCAGAGAGCGTGGCACAGTAAAGCGATTGCATCCGCATCGTCAGTTGTGGCGAGGCGCACAGCGGTTTTCATTTTGACAGGATAGCGGCCCTGCACTTAATGCGGCAATGGATTATCGAAGTTGAAGCCAAACAGGTGCGGATCTTCGCCGATGACGGCGGCGGAGGCGATGTAGAAAACGTAGTCGTAAGTTTCTTGTGGCATGCGGTCTTTGTATTTGGTCAGCAAACGCCAGAAGTTTCGCTCGCGGGGATTTTCGGGCATCTCGCGCACGAGCGGTAAGACGCGGCCCTCGCCCCAGTTGTAGCAGGCCATGACGAGGAAGCCGGACGCTTGCGCGTCGGTATCGTAGAGATCCTTCAGATACTGGACGGCGGCTTTAGTTTCTTTGTCGAAATGGTGGCGCTCGTCGCCGGGGTCGGGGCGCGGCATATCGACGAGCGGCCCGAGATGCAAACCATACTTGACGGCGGTTTCCGGGATGAATTGCCAGATACCCTTGGCGATTCCTTTTGGCGTTCTGGGGCCACTGCTATAGAGTTCGAAACCGCTTTCCTGCAAGGCGAGATACAGGAACTGAGGCGGGAGGCCAGCAGCGAGTAGTTCGTCGTTGATGGGTTTGATGAAGCCCTGAGCTTGTGCGCGCGCAAGGCCGGTGGCAAAGCGGTCGTCTTGTTGCCAGCGTTTGATATAGCGGCCGATTTCGGTTTCGAAGTCTTTGGGCATGTTGATTTCACATTCGCCGAAGATTCGAGCGACGCGCAGAATGAGTTTCTGTTTGGGCGTGAGTTTCGGATCGTAGACGTTGAGAGTGGCGAGGAAGTGATCGTAATTCCTTTCCAGGTCGAGCCGGCGCTGACGGTATTTGTGAATTTCCGCAATGCCCGGTCCCTGGTAGGAAGAAGCCTCAACGGTGCGCTCGAGATTGCCGATATCGAGATCGAGCGATTTCATACTGTAGAAGAGATCCTGGGCGGATGAACGCTGCTCCGCGAGTTGGCGATGCACGCGCCAGGCATAGGCGCCGGCGGCAAGGACTATACACGCGAGCAGGGTGATGAGCCAGTGATACTTGCGGCGTTCGCGAGCCTGAACAGTTGCCGCCGCGCGGCGCATGAAGACCGTATGTTCGCCCGCGGGTTCGGCGCTGCGCGGCGCGCCGAAGTAGTGGTGAATGTAGCGATTGACGATGGTGCGGTCGCCTTCCACATTGGGCGTGGCCGGGGGTAACTGCTCGAATCGGACCACTGGCCCGGCGACGCCGAGCCTGACGTTCAGCACCAAACCAATGGCAGCGCGACCGATTTTGTTGCCATTGAGAAACATGCCGTTGCTCGACTGCAAGTCCTCAACCCACCACAAGCCATCTTTGAAATAGGCTTCGACGTGTTGGCGGCTGACGTATTCGTGCTTGACGACGATTTCGCAGGTGTCGGCACGGCCAATGCGGAAGGTGGATGTAAAGTCGCGAGTAATCGGGGACGGAATATCGCTGATCTGTACGCGAAGGGTAGTGGGAGTTGATTGCGCTTTCGCTTCCACGGTTAGTTCAGACCAGGAAACTTATTCTAACTTGACTGGCGAATGATGGCTTATGAGCGGGGGTTAAGTTCCGAGGATGAGTTGGACGCGGGCCTGATAGCCGAGGCAGAGGTATTGCGATCGGACGCCAAGTGAGTTTCTGTGTAAGGGCGTAGTTCCAAACGGATGCAAACGCGAGGCCGGCGATTTCGGCGGTATACCATTCCGCGCCGAAAGCGGCGGCGGCGTGGGTGATTTTGAACTCGATCCAGCGTCCAACGCCACAGACGAGGTAAAACGAGGCCAGTCCGATTAGCGTTCCGTAACCACGACAGCGAGTCGCGCGGAACGTCAAATTGTTATTCAAGAAGAACGTTAAGGTCGTGGCAACGGCAGCCGCGGACCACTGCGCCATATCGAAAGTTGTGCGAATGGAAAAAAGCGCAAGGAAGAAGAGCGAAAAATAAATAGCGACTCCGATTGCGGTAACGAGTGAAAACGCAATGAAGGACGGCGGGATCACTTTGCCGATGGATTTTTCGAGCAGGAGGTACGCGTGAAGGCCGGGCATATTGAATACATCGGTGAAAGCGGTACAGAAATGAGGACGCTGTGTTACGGTGTGACCAAGATGGCAAATTTCTTTGTTGAAAGAACGTGCCTACTCCTCCTTGCCGTAGGTGGAGTGGTACTAAGCCCAGTCGCGCAGTGCCAGGACGAACAGAAGCCGGCCGAAGCCCCCAAAGAGGCGCCGTCAGCGCTTGAGATGAAGGGGATTCCTGCCAGGTCGGCGCCGACGGATTATCAAGCGCACGCGCAAGTGGGGCAGTACACAATTGCGGCGGATTTTGCAGGACATGAAGTGACGACACCCGATGCGGTTTACGAGTCGGAAGACTACATTGTGGTGGAGGTTGCTTTCTTCGGAGCCGACGGCGCGCATCTGGCGGTATCGAGTAAGAATTTTTCGCTAAAACTGAAGGACCGCAAGAACCCGATGTTGACGCAGCCGTTCGAGTATTTGACCAGGTCGCTCACAGATCCGCAATGGGAACCGCCCGAGGGGGAGAAAGAGAAGAAATCGAAGGGCGGTTTGAGTACGGGCGGGCAGGGCGATAGCGGTCCGGCGACGACGCCGAAAATGCCATTGCCTCTCAAGCGGGCGATGGAGCAAAAAGTGCTGCATTCCCTGCTGCCGGAAGGCGACCGTTCGCTGCCTGTGGATGGTTTGATTTTCTTTCAATATCACGGCAAGCCACAGAGCCTGCGCGACAAAGGGATGGAACTGGTGTACGAAGGGCCAGCGGGGACTTTGAGCTTGCCCCTACAACCGTAGCCGATGTTTAGTGTGCTTTAGAGGCCGCGCAGGAAGTTGATGATGTCCTGCTGATCGGTCACGTTCAACTTACGGAAGCGTTCAACGACGCGGTTCGCCTCGCTATGCCAGCTGCGATGCTGCATGATTGCCTCTACCAAGTCAGACGTTCTTCCATCGTGTAGAAAGAAGATGCGCTGTCCGACTCCCCAGAGCGGAGCGGTGCGGAATTCGTCATTTTGCGCCGAGCCTTGGCTGATGCCATCGGCTAAGCCTTTGCCCATGCGATGGACGAGCAAGTCTGAGTAAAGATGAGCCGGCTGATTGGAGAGAGCCGCGCTGGGCACCTGCGCGCCGCCGCTCGAAATTTGCTTGGCGGTCATCAACGTGGGTGTATGGCAGTAAGCGCATCCCGTTTTGGAGAACAGATCGCGGCCGCGAATGGTGGAATCAGTGTCGGGAGCGGGCGCCGGCGGTGCGAGCATGCGCATGAAGTCGGCGAAAGCTTCAATATCGGAGAGCACGGCGGTATAGGGAGCGAGAGCGCCATTTTGGCCGCCCGTCGGTGTGAAATTGGTGGCGTCTTCGGGAGTGGGGTTGAAGATGCAGCCGGGCGTGTAATCGCGTTCCTGCGGGAACAGCATGTTGGTGACGCCCATTTCCACGTTATAGGCTTCGGCAGCGAAAACCAGTAACGATTTGTTTTGCGCCTTCCAGCCGAAGCGGGTGATGGTTCCATCGTTGGCGCTACGATTGGCAACCCCACTGATGATGGCGTTCGGGCCGCCGTGAATGCCGTATTTCGCCTTGGAGGTGATGTCTTCGGTGCTGTTAGCGAGAATGGCGAAATCCGGTATCGCTTCGATTAAGCCCATCCGAACAACGGCGTTGGGATGCGGAACGCCAAGTTTGAATTGCCGCCGTGGGCCGTTTGGGGATTGCCTGCTTTGCCAAAATCGGGTTTCGAAATCTTGAACCTTGCGCGTCGCTTCGCCCGGTAATGACGAATAGACATGAACGCCGCCATCAATGGAGCCGTTGGGATTCTTTTGAAACGGGATTCGCGGATGGGGCCTTGCGCGTAGACGGACCAGGGATCGGTGTTCTTTCCGCCTTGCAGAGTCGCGGGAGCGAGCGACGGATTTTTGGCCGGGCTTGAGCCCCCGATAGCAGGCTGAATGTGACTTCGGCGCATTGATTGCCATTGAGGCCGGGCCGAGCCCGATGTTTGGACCGCCCTGTACGCTTTCGACTTCGACAAATCGCGCGGCTCCATCGGAAAAGAACGCCATTTCGTCCGCTGCTAGACCCGGCAGCGGTTGCCCGGCGTTGGATGCGCCTTGGCGAACGCCTGGGTCGATAGGGCGCTTGTCAGCGCACGCAGCGACCAATCCAAAGACAAGCACGCCAGCAATTACTCGAAAAGAATACATAACAGCCTCCCTCGTCAGACTTACACTGTAACAAAAATTCTCAATGAGGCAGTGAAGAATTTTTACCAACCCGGCGACCCAGGGGAGACCGGCGTGCTCATGGCGGTGCATGGTAACATCGACTTCCAATATGCGAAGACGAACCTTCCGCGGATTGCTTTCCTTGGCGTTCTTACCTGTGCTGGTGGCTGGGGCAGCTGACCCGAACACGATTGCGCAACCGGCTACGGAGCGACGGCTGGAAAAAGATTATCGATACCGCGCTGCATGACGATGCGGGCTATGCGCGGCTCGCCTACTTGTGCGACCGTATTGGCAACAGATTGAGCGGTTCGAAATCTATGCCAAGTGCGGTGAGTTGGTCGGCGGAGGAAATGAAGAAGGCGGGTTTGACGAATGTGGTGACGCCGCCGGTGATGGTGCCGCATTGGGTGCGAGGCAAAGAAACCGGGCCAATGTTCCAGCCGATTGAGCGCCCGCTGCACTTCTCATGGTGTATCCCGACGCCTGTGTTCTCGCCTCTAGCGGCTTGCTTCGTGACTCGCCACCGAGGCAGAAACTTCCGGGCGCGTGAGGTACAAGGTGAAGGGAGTAACTTCGAAGGGCATTTTTTCGCGCGGTGAAAGCAGGGCGAGCGGACGGCCTTGATCAGCTCCACGCGGTTGTCCCAGGAGTTCACTCACGCGAGATCCCAGAGGAAGGGCGGCGATCTGCGCCAGTTTATTTTATTCCAGTGCCGGTGCGGCATCGGCAAACTGCCGCACACACGCGAGCGATACAGGCATTCGCCGATGTCGTCCCCTCCGGTTTGGGTGCGACGAATCGGGAAGATCCTTGTGCGCGCCGTTGAGCTTTCAAAAAAAGGCCCGCATTCGCGGTGTCGAATAAGGCGACGCTTGTTGTGATTGTCTCAATCGTCGTGTTCCAGGGCGGCGAGCATTTCATGGGGAAATCGCTGTGGACCCGCAGACGCTGCAACACCTCCGAATCGCTCACCATGGTCTGATTTGTAAAAGCGTATTCAGTAGGCGTGCGATGTCCGAGTGCAATATGCGCCAGTTGATCCGCAGCACCAGCGCGAGACTCGCTTCATCGGGCGACACGTCGATCGGAGTCCGCGGCTGATGACAATCGTGCGTCCGATCGCGAACGACTCCATCGGAGTGGTCAGCAGCACACGGCAACGGCACCCGACCACCGAGCTTTGCCGACACAATGAGATTGTTCACGACGGTATTTAGGACATCGTCGACGGGACCGGGCGGAGCGACGAATCCGCCTTTTTCAAGACGCGCGATCAGGTTCTCTTCGGCCTGACGTTCCCACGAGCGCTGGCTTTCGAGCGGAGAGACATCTTTCGAGGCATCGTCGTCCTTTACCGCCGATGCACTCTCCACCAGAATGCTCGCCAGCTCGGCCAGCTTCGCGCCGGGCATCGCCGCGTAATCCCAGATGCGAGACTGTGCCTTGAATCGGGTCGCGACGCCGGCGGCGGAGTCGGAGCCCTCCTCCTCCACGTAAATCTGCGCGGGGACCCACAAGCCGTCGCCCACGTCCACACGCCAGCTGTCGAAATGGAAATACAGTTCGGCAAGCACCTTGGGAGTCGGGGCAGGAACGTAAGTTCCGTTGAATCGGGCGATCGAGTAGTCGCGATCCTCGACCCAAATGCGTCCGATGAACTTACCGGGCAACAGGCGGCTGCGGGGCTCGACATCGAATACGAGGCAGCGCACCTCTCCCAGGAATTCGCGGCGAACATACTCAAAGCGATAGATTTGGCGGTTAAAATCGCGCAGATCCGGAACCGCCATCTGGGCGAACCCGCGAGGCAAAAAAGCTAACGGGGTTTCGCGGCCACGTCCCGACGATTGCCGGGAAGCACCGCTCGCAGCCCGAAACGGGAGGACGGTTTCGCCGGCGGCGGATCGGTCCTCGCGACGAGCGGCTCGTAACCGACGGTTTCCGCCAGCCGGAAGCGGCCGAGAAAGTAGTGGTCCTTCGTGGGCCGCTCCCCGCCCGGTGTTTCCTGAATGTACGTCTCGATCAGCGGCGTACGGCGGCTGAGCGCTTCGAGCATGCGATGTTCGCGGTCGACGATGCGATCGAGAAGCCGGTCAATCTCGGGACTCCCGGTTCGCGAGGGGATGCTCGTTCCCGTAGCCGGCCGCCGCACCAGCGTCGGACAAATTGGAATCGTTCTGACGCGCCCCGCTCCCCGCGCCGGCGCTGCGGCCCGCCGCCGGTGCAGCCGGACGATTCTCGGGCGGCTCAGCCGCGCGCAGCGTCGGGCAGAAATAGAGCAAAGACCGGCAGAGCTAAGCCGAAGGCGGTGATCGAAAAGGAGTCCTGTGAGTTTTCATGAGCGATTTTTCCTTGGACGGCGGCTCGCCTTGGGTCGGAGTCAGACACCGCTCGTCTGGAAGATCTCCCAGTTCCGAGCTTTTCCCATGCCAGACTTATCGGTTCAGCGAGATCAATATGCGATTTGGAAAACGATGTGCACAGTCGCGATGGAATCGACCGGCTCCCCCGCGCGAGTGGCCGGCCGGAAACGGATCGCCTGCGCCGCCGCAGTGGCGTTCTCGTCGAGACCGTATCCGAGGCGATGCTGCACTCGCAGCACACGCGGGGTTCCCCGGCAGGGAATAAGACTTGCAGCAAGACCTCGCCTTCGAGACGAAGATCGCGGGCGCGTGCGGTATACAGGGGACGAGGTTTTTCCAGGATTTCAACGGGCGTCGTCAAACCCGCTTTCGGGGGACGGGCGTTGGCCGTGGTCGCGGGCGATACGCTTGCATCGCCAAAACTGGCGCCTATCGCATGAACGGGATCGCTCGTCGCGGACTTCTGCATAGCACTCCCTGTAAATCCGGCTGGCGCAAATCCGCTTCCCGTAAATTCGGCGGCGCCCGCGAAGTACGTTGAGAGGAACGCGCGGGAGTGGCCGGGACCGCTCCGAAGCCGGCATTTTCCACGATCCCTGCCTGCGCTCTTTCTGGGGATCGGACCGTCACGTGTGCAACCGAAGCCAGGTTGTCGGTTTTGAAAGGCGGCGGCGGTAGCGTGGGAGGATGCATGGCCGCAAAGGGGACGGCTGAGACCAGCGACAAATCAGTAGCCGATAAGTCGACGGGAGGAGGAGGCGCTTCCATTACGATCGCCGCGTCACGCCGAAGCGCGTGCGCTGGCGGCGGACGGAAGACGGGGAACCCGGCGATCGGCCGCTGTTCCGGCAGGCGAGTGGCGGCGGTATTCACGCCCGGCTTCGTGCGCGCCGCCGGACGCCACGTGGGGAGCGGAGCCAAACGAACCACGGAAGAATGTGGCCGCATGGCGTTCGGAGCGGCACTGAAGACGGAATGCGACAGCACGAGAGAGAGTACGAGCAGCACGTGTGCCGCAAGGCTCGCCGTCAGCGACGCGGGAAACACGCTTCTCGGGCCAGAGGGTTCACTGCGGAACGATCCTAGAACAGCTAAGGAATTCATCGCCTTCAGCGGGACAGATAGTCTTGAAAGATCGGCCTCTTCGGGGCGGCGGCCTATCCTGAAAAGGGCAGTAGGCGCGTGAACATGAACCAGATCAAGGCGACCGAAGCGGCCACTCCGGTGAGCAGCACCGCGAGCGACGCAACGGGATTGGCATCCGGATCCCGGTTGCCGATGGGGATCGGCGACAGCCCGAACCAAGCTTGGCGCCCACAGCAGTCGTGGCATCGGCAAATCGCCGCTCCCAGCGAGGCTAGCACGCGCTCCAACGGCCCTCGGCAGCGGGAGCGGTGGACTCGGATCCATCCACACTTCGGACAGTGGCGTACATGCCGTTGTGACTTATCGGTCATAAATCTTCGACGCTCGACGAGAGTCTGACAATCTTCATAAAACCTCCAAACGGACATGACGAACCAGCAACGATCCTCGGGCACGGGCTGTCCCTGGCACCCGGCGGTAGACGAGCCGGAGTGCCGCCAAGCCGTCGGCCGCGGCCCAACTCCACCGTGCGCTCTCCCATTCGGACGAGGAAGGAAGCGGCGGAGATTCCAACGGCGCTCCCAGGGCGGCCAACTCCCAACGGATTCCCGTCGACGAGGGCATACCTCGGGTGCGGTAGTCGAAGCTCAACCGATAAGCATGCGAGCCGATCGGCAGCCACTGCTCGGCGATCTGGGATTGCTCCGGCTCTTCGCCTGAAAACAGGAATTCGAGCTGAGATCGGGTCCACCGCGGTTCGATACCGCTCGAGGAAACGGGAACACTTTCGCTACCGGATGGGCGATTGCTGGGGCCGGTGGGCGTCACGCCTAGCCGCCAGTCAAATCCCGTGTTTGTCGGCGGCCGTTCGAAATCTCCGTTCGTCAGCGAGAAACCACGGCGGGCGTCAAGCGGAGCGAAGCCCGCATACCCATTCCACAGATCGACAGCTTCGCGCGCCCGGCGCGCCGCAATCAGACGGTTCACGAAATCGTCGAGCCGTGCCAGATCCGAGGCGTTCCGCTCAGCGCTAGCCATGGCGTCGCGAACAGAGCCACTCGCGGCTTCGGGGCCTTTTATTTCCGAGGAGATAATCGGGCCACGATTTCCGCGGCGCTCCATTGATCCCTGCCGATCAGTTCGTCGAGATAAGCTCGTTCGAGCGGAGCACGGAGGGAGCCGCCTGTCGCATAGGGAGTCATCGACCGCGCCGGCAGAGAAGCCGGGGGAGCGGATTCAGATACCATCGATTCCAGTCGATCAAGGACACGCTGGGGCGAGTCATCCATTCGGCTCGCCAGATAGAGCAAAGGTTTGAGATCGCTCAGATTGGGCATCGCTCCTGGTTGTGCGGCGGCCCAGGAGGGGGCGCGAGCGACGGCCCGTGAGGCTGCGCGCCAGAAGCATTCCTGGTTGCCGTGCCGAAAACAAAAGTTCGCGAGCGCCCAAGCAGGCGCATACTGCCGATCGACCTGGAATGCCGTCTCAAAAGCTCGCCGGGCCGCGTCAGAACCAGCGGGCTTTCGATCTACCTCGTCGCGAACAGCGCGAAGCCGAGCCGTGCCGGCGGTCTTGGTTGCGGCGCCCGACGAACTTTGCCGACCGGCCTCCTCTGTGGCCGCCTGCTCTTCCTGGAGACCAAGCGAAATCCACGTCGAGGCCGCTCTCCGATCAGTGCGTACGGCCGCTCGCAGAATCTCTCGCGCGCGTTCCGGCTCGAGTTCCGCGAGACGCTCGTAGTAGCGGCTATTGCCGAGTGCGGCCGCCCGCCGAACGGAAACAGTCGTGTCGCGGCGAAACGCAAACTCTCCCACTCCGAGCGTGAGAATTCCGAATGTTGCCGCGACGATCAACATTCGCTGCATGGCCGTGTACGCGACCGTAGGGTACGGCGTGCCTGGCTCCAGCGGTCACTCGACAAATCGGAAGGCACTGTCGTAGTCACTATCGTGTTAGAACCTGCCAAATTTATTCCTTCGGCGGGAGGAGCTGTAGCCCTCCGTCATCGTTAGCGGCTCACCGCCGAAGAACCTCCCGAAAGACTTCCGGAGGCTGCCAGTCCGCCAACCACCGCTGCGGCAGCGATGCCACCGATGATCGCCATGGTGGTTCCCGAGATGGCCAGGCCGCTCCAACCTCCGCCGCCCCCCGCGGTTCCACCGGCCCCGGCGGCCGCGGTACCGGCCGCGAGACGCGTAATGCCCGTCACACGAATCACCTGCGTCGCGTCGCTCACCGGCGTCGCGGTCGGATCGAGAAAGCCGGCGATCTCCACCCGGCGGCCCTCTTCCTTTTTGAGACCGGGCCCGGTAATCTCCACCGTGACGTTGGTGGTTTCATCGGTGAGAATATAATGGCCGCCTTTATTCACCAGTCTTCCTGTCACGCGCGTGGCACCGCTTGCGGCGCCCGATTGCGGCGAAAAGGCCAATGGCGCTCCCGGCAATACCTTGGCCACGACCATGTGTTGAGCGTTCAAAATGCGGAAGGAACCGGTGAGCGCCGCAACCTGCACGCCCGCGATTCCTTTCAGCACGACGCGCCCGGTAGAAGCGCCGGTTTCGGGCTGTACCACCAGCCCGCGCGCCTCGAAGAAATATCCGGTGGCCCGGTCGAGACGGCCTTGCCCGCGTTCGAGAACCACGTGATCGTCGTAAAAGCGCCCTTTCGAATCCTCCAGGAGCGTGACGCGGGCGCCGTTGCGGAGTTCCTGCGAACTCGGCCCCGATCCGGTTTCGATGGTCGCCCCTTCAAATAAAGTCGCGTTTCCCGAGACGGTCGCGCTGTCGAGCCGAAAGGCGCTGCGCGCCTCCACGATTCCGATAACGGGCATCCCGGTAGCAGGGGATCCTTGGACGACGCTCAGGTTGGCGGCGATGAACACCGCCAGAATGGATTGAATTTTTGCCATTCTCACGTTCTGGGTTCTCCTCTTCAGTTGTGAACTTCGGTCCTGGCGTGTCACGGGCTGCTGTAGTCTAGTGCGCGCGGACCGGCACTTCTCTCATTTCGTCCGCACCCAATGCTCCTATGAACGTCATCGTCCACGCGCTCACCCCAAACCGCGCGAAGGGATAGTCCACGACGGCATGCAGGAACACGGCAAGGACGCCTAGCCCCCAGACAGATCGCGCTGCCGGTTTGATCACCGAAACAGCTATGACTCCCCAGGCAAGAGCATAGGGCAAACCGCCTTCGGCGCACCATTCGAGCCAGTCGTTGTGCGCGTGCTCGACGACGGCTCCCGGATCGAAGGAGGCATACGCCGGGTAGACGCGCGCGAACGTTCCCAAGCCGAAACCGGTTATCGGGCGCGCGGCGACCATGGCCAGCGCCGACCGATCAATTTCCCGGCGGAAGCGCCACGGATCGGGTTCGCGCCATCGGCCAAACAGCGTGCCCGCTCCGACCACGGTAATCAGCAGTAGGGCAGCGGATGCGAATTTGAATGCCGCGGTGCGCCCGGCGAAGCTTGCCAAAATCGCAATCGCCTCCGCCGCAAGCAGCGACGATCCCGCGCGGGAGGCCGAGGCAACTCCCGCGGCCAGAAGCCAGGCGGCAACACATAAGTAGACGGTGCCGTTGCGCGATCCCTTCGACCGTGGATCGAGAGGCGGTTCGTTCCAGCGGAGACGCGTTCCGCTGGACGGAAGGTGAGCGCGGAAAAGCGAGAAAGATGACGACGGATGAGCCGGGTGGTCGCGAAGGCCTAGCCAGAGAGCGACGGGCAAGGCCAGCTCCAGAAATGCGGCGAAATCGTTGCGGCTCAGAAAGGGGCCCCACGTGTCGGGATACGGACTTGGAAATATCCAAAACAAGCGTCCCGGGGAGGTGAAGTAACAAAGAACCGCCAGGGCGCTCACGGCGGCGGCGAACCAAACGAAGGCACGCAGAAAACGATGGCGCAACCGGTCGCTCGCGAGGACACCTCGGGCAAGCACGGCCGCAGCCACAAGCGCCGTGGTCCTGGTCCACGCATCGAGCGTGGCGTAACGATAGACGGTCGCGCCGGTCATCCACTGAAGGGCCCCGCAGGCGGCGAGAATCAGCATCGCGAACTCTCTCCAGGCAATCGATCCCCAGAAGATCGCTCTCCACGGAGCCGCTTTCTCCACCACCGTCCGCGGCGACGGCCGCACGACCGTACCTGAAGCAGGGGACTTTGCGGTGCATCGATCCTTGGAATAAAAACTCCACCACGAAGCCCCCACCAGCACCGCAAAGGAGTAGGTCCAGGCGGCAATGGGACTAGGCACGGAAATCGTGAGGGTCGCAGCGGCATTCGCGAGAAAAAATCCAACAGCGGCAATGCGTTCACCCGCCGCGGCGGGTACTGTACCGTCGACCCATCGAGTACTGAGACCACTCCGATTGAATGGTTTTTGGACCACCGGTACTCTCATGACTAAGAAGAATCCCTAGAAACAATTAAAGGAATAACCCGAATCATGACCAAAGCAATCCGACTCTTGCCGAGCGCCTTTCTTGCTCTGTCGGCACTCCTGGGCATGTTCCAAGCCTCCGTATCCACGGCCTACGCGGCGGACGTGCTGCCGATATCCGACACATCTCTACCCGCGGTTGCGCACGGACTCAACACCGGCCTATTTTCCATGGAGCCTGGCCGGCTTGCGCTTCTACCCGCACCTCGCAGCGCCGAACAGATTGCCTCCGAGATCAGCTCGGAAAGCCAGGATGCTCGCAACCAGGCGTGGCGCAGGCGGTGGCTGATCAGCGTGGCGCCGCTCATGGCGAGTCAATCGCTGGACGCCGCCAGTTCTTGGGGATTACGCGAGTTGAATCCGATCCTGGCGGGACCCGACGGCCGGTTTGGGATGAAGGCGACCTCCCTCAAATTCGGCGTGATGGGCGGCTTGCTCGGAGCGGAGTATCTGATCGTGAAGAGATTTCCTGCATCCGCGAAGTTTTTTACCGTCGTCAACTACAGCACGGCGGGAGTGACCAGCGGCCTCGCCGTCCACAATTATCGACTGCCGGGCCGCTAAGGAAAAAAATAGATACGCCGGAACTGCGGAATGATCTCTCTCAGGAGCCGGCGGCCGCCGTGGCCTTCCCCGCCTCCTCGACCAAAGCGCGGCGTAAAAGCACTCCGCTCGGGTTGTAGTCGGAATCAGGTCCTTGAGGCACAGCAGAGCGCGTCCCACGTCGCGGGTTTCAACGGCCCGTTCGAGCCCATCCATGCCCTTTTCGAGCAGACGAACTCCGGCGCCCGGAACCGTGAAGATGCGGATCTGTGGATGGCGCATGGGCACGGTATATTCGTCGGCGGCCTGCAGCTCCTCGGCGAGCTTTTCTCCAGGCCGAACGCCGCAAAATTGAATAGGAATGTCGGCTTCAGGACGATATCCGCTGAGCAGAATCATCTTGCGCGCCAAGTCCACAATGCGCACCGGGGGATCTCCCATCTCCAGCACAAAGATTTCGCCTCCCGAGCCCGAGGCGCAGGCCTCGAGCACCAATTGCGCCGCTTCTGGAATCGTCATGAAGTAGCGGCGCATCTCCGGGTGCGTGCAGACTGTCACGGGGCCGCCGCGTGCGATCTGCTGGCGAAAGCGCGCAATCACACTCCCGTTGGAGCCGAGGACGTTACCGAAACGCACAGCAACACCAC
>CAVYUL010000064.1:0-342513 GCA_963771405.1 Bryobacterales bacterium | reverse complement strand
ACTCTAACCGGATTGTTGACGAAGCAATAGGCGGATGGACGTTGAGCGGAATCACTACGTTTTACACGGGGTTCCCCTATTCGCCCAGCATCAGCAGCTATACCGATCAGCCTGACACCGGTCCGAATGGCCGTCCCGATTTGGGCACAGGTCCAGTTTATGCGAGCAACCAGAATCGCAACAATTGGACAGTCCAGTGTCCGAACAGCAGTTGCACCACCGGTGCGTTCCTGAACCCGGGAGCCTATTCGTTCGGCAACTACCCAATCAACACCCTGTACGGACCGATCCTCATCCAGCAGGATTTATCGCTGGCAAAGACGTTCCGGCTCACGGAGAAGCTCGGCTTCACGTTGAAGGCCGATGCGGTAAACTCGCTCAACCATACGAACCTGGGCATGCCGAACAGCAACGTCCAGACCAGTACTGGTCAGATCACCGGTTTGGCAGCCGGCACCACCATGCGCCGCCTGCAGTTCTCCGGAACGATCCACTTCTAGACGTTTCCGAAGGACAGTAACCTAAATTCGGCCGGCAGGGTAAAACCTGCCGGCCTTTTTCATTGCTGCTGCATCGGTTTCGGAAATGTGCCGCCGCGCATGCCCATCTCGAGGTTGTTGGATAGCTCGGCGTCTTTTTCGCGTTTGATTTTCGCCCCCATGGCAAAGGCTTCTTCGCTGCCGGCTTTGTCACCTTTGATGCGCAGAATCTGGCCCAGAGTGTTGAATGGGCCGGGCGTGGTGGGGTCGAGACGGATGGCTTCTTTGAGTTCTGGAATGGCCCCATCGAGATCGCCGCTCTGCTTCAGCGTGATGCCCAGCATGTAGTGCGCTTCGGCGTATTCAGGACGGATGGCGATGGCCGCTTTCATCTCGGCAATCGCGCCTGGAAAATCGCCTAACTGCCAATCGGCGATGCCGAGCGAATAATGCGCTTCGGGCAATTTGGGATCGATGGCTAGAGCCTGTTTGAATTCGGCCTGCGACGCTTCAATTTGATCTCTCATTTTGAGTGCAATGGCGAGGTTGTAGTGCGCGGCCGGAGATTTTGGGTCGAGCGCTACTGAGGCGCGATACGCGGCCTCCGACTTTTCGAATTCGCCCGTTTTCAGATAGGCGTAACCGATGTTCATTTGCGCGACGGCGCGGGCAATGTCCGACGATCCGGTGCGGTTGAGAACCTTTTGCGATTCCTCAATTGCCCGATCCGGCTGGCGGGTTTGCACAAGCAGAGATGCGTAGGTGTTGCGGGTGGCGTCGTCCTCGGGCGCAAGTTCGACCGCGTGCGCATACGCGTCCACCGCGCTGGTGTCGTCTTGCTTGCGAAGAGCGATGCCCAGTTCCGTCCAGGCGAGCGGCTTGGTGGCGTCGATGGCGACGCTTGCTTCAATTCCACTACTGCGTGCGGCAGATCGCCAACATCCACGTAGGCCGAACCGAGATGATAGCGATAGTCAAAATTGTTCGGTTGCAGCTTGGCGGCCGCTTGCAATTCGGGAAGGCCGTGTTCGTGATCTTTCGCGAGCCACAGCGCCACGCCCTTGTGGTAATGGGCTGGCGCGTAATCGCCGTTGAGCTGAATTGCTTTGTCGAAGTGGGTTAATGCATCCGGGCCGCGGCCTACGACGGCGAGCAGGAAGCCGATGTGATCTTCCGATTCGGCCGTGGCGCTGGACGCCTGCGCGGCTTGGTTGAGCAATGCGATGCCGTTTTGGGTATCGCCCGAACGCAGCAGGGCTTCGGCTTGGTTGGCGAGGTCGGCTTGGCTTTGTGCGTAGAGGATGCTGGTGAGGCCGAGTGCGACAGCTAGGTAAAAGCCCTTCAAGTGTCATTATAGGAATTTGGCCAAATGGAGCGGCAGAGTGATCCGTCAGCTAGCGGGACTTTCTTATGAACTCACCGATGGCTGAAACCAGTTTGTCGATTCGTTCGTCGGTTTGCCGCATGCGCAGATCGGTTTGCCGCATGCGCTCGTCCGTCTCACGCATTCGCCGGTCCGTTTCTTTGAATTGCTCGTTCACCTCGTCGAAACCCTTGCGGGTAGCGGTGGCCAGTTCGGCCACCAACTTCTGCAGGGACACCTGATCGTCTGCCAGAATCTGCACTACCTGCTCGAGGCGATCAATACGGTCACCATGTGTCTTGGCTGCCACAACTAATATGTTGGCATATGAATATACTTTGCCGCTATTGCCCCTTACCCTCCCTCACCGTCAAAATCCGATTCGCCTTCACACCCGCAATCTTATCGACAATTCCACTTGGCCAGTGCACTTCCACGTCCGCGGTCTTCGCCTTTTTTAAGCCGAAATGGACCCGCAAGTCACACTGAGAAAAATAACTCCCGCCGCTGCGTACTTCGTCCATTTGCTGGTGCTCGCCCTCCGGCTTGCAATAGATGCGCGCTCCGATGCCGGAACGGTTCGATTTCGTCCCGACGGTCTTCACCTTAAGCCAGTTGTTGTTCAGCGTCGATTCGCAGCGCAGCAGTTGCGGCACATCGTTCACGCAGTTCACCACGACGTCTAGATTGCCGTCGTTATCGAAATCGCCCACTGCGCAGCCGCGTCCCGGCACCGGTTCCACGATGCCAGGGCCGGCATCAAGCGAGACATCCTGAAACCTGCCATTGCCCAGATTGTGATATAAAACCTTGCGCTCGCGATAACCGGACTCGCTCGCCTTTTCGCGTACTTCCGGGTATACGTGGCCATTGCAGGTCAAGATGTCGGGCCAGCCGTCATTATCGAAATCCAAAAAGCAAGCGCCCCAACCCAAGAAGCGCGTGTTGCGTCCCATGCCGGAAACAAACGTCATGTCCTCGAAATTGTCGTTGCCCAGGTTGCGGTAGAGCGTCGAGGTATCGCCCGCGAAGTTCGTCTTAAAGATCTCAAGCCGCCCGTTTCCGAGTACGTCGGCCGCCGTCACGCCCATGCCGGCTTGTGTTTTGCCGTCGGCGCCAAACGCTACGCCTGCTTCAAGAGCAATATCTGTGAACGTGCCGTCGTGATTATTCTTGAACAATGCCGAAGGGGAGGAATCGTCCGCAACGTAGATATCGGGCCAGCCGTCGTTATCCAAATCGGCCACGAGCACGCCTAAGCTGTAGGTGCCTTGCTTCTTGAGGATGCCGGTTTTTTCGGAAACATCGGTGAAGGTGCCGTCACCGTTGTTGTGGAACAGAATGTCTTTGCCGCCCTTCAATCCCGGCGGTCCACAGGCAACCAGCAGGCCCTCATACAGACAGGGCCCGTCTTCGGGTAGCGGCGCAGTCTTCGGGTCAAAGTCAATGTAGTTCCCGACATACAAATCCAGGTGCCCGTCTTTGTCGTAATCGAGAAACGCGCAACCGGTGTTCCAGCGCTTCAACCCGGACGTGGTTCGCGTGGTGACGCCGGCTTTTTCCGCGACGTTGGTAAACGTGCCGTCGCCGTTGTTGCGGTACAGCGCGCAATCGCCCCAATAGCTGACGAACAAATCAACGTGCCCATCGTTGTTGTAATCGCCCGCGCACACAGCTTGTCCCCAACCGGTTCGCGCCAGGCCGGCCTTCAGAGTTACGTCCGTGAACGTGCCATCGCGATTGTTCTTATATAGCCGGCTGATTGGCTCTTGCCCCTTGGGAAACGTGGTTTCGAAGCGGCTCCCGTTGACGAAGAAAATGTCGAGCCAGCCATCGTCGTCGTAGTCGATAAAGGCAACGCCGCAACCTGTGGTTTCAAGTAAATACTTGTTGCTTTGTTCCGCTCCGAAGATCGTCTTAGCGTTGAGCCCGGCCTTTTGCGCAACGTTCACAAACTGCACTCCGAGCGGAGCGGCGGAAAGCAATTGCTCCAACGAAAATATGGGCAAACTCGCACACAGCGAGCGGATAAATGAGCGGCGGGAGCGCAAATCTCAGTTTAAAACGTGCGCAGCATATGATCTGAGCAGCTGAGTTGAATCTCGCCCAGCAATCGCTGCGGCAAATCCAAGCCGTGTTTGGCGAGAAAAGGCAGGATTGAGTAGAACCGCTCCTGCAAGTGCCGCTGCGGGTAGATCAAGTTCGCCAGATACTGGGCGTCGAGTGTGGCATGCTCATCGCGCCGCATGGTTTCACGTGCAATCTTGCGCTCCAGCTTGCCGAATTGGTAGTTGATTTTCGACATGCTCTTGCGGGCCGACTCTTCGAGCGTTGGATCGAAATGCAGCAGATTCGATTGCAAGTTTCCCATTGCCTGTGCGGCCGAGGCCTGCGCGTCTCTTATATGCGCGCTGATCGCCGGAGGGACGAGCCGGGCGGCCAACTTGCCCTTTACGTTCTCGTGATGATCAAACAGATCGGGCACACGCAATCCGTAGCGGGTGAGCAGCTTGGTTGCACGCGCATCCAGCAGGGTGAAGCTGTTGCGTGGATAGATCACCGGCATGCGGTCGAGCAGTTTTTCGTAGAGAACCGCGCCTTGGGCGAAATATGCGATCTCCGCGGGCCCGGCCACGTAGCTTGCCGTCGGCAGCAAGTAATCTTGCATCACGGGCCGGAGCAGGGCGTTGGGCGAAAGCTGAGTCGCGAGCGCAGCGAGCTGCGAACCGGTATAGGATCCGTCTTTGGTGAAGAATTGAGCGCCTTTCGAGCGCACTGGCCAGCGGCGGCCATTCTTCAAAAGAAAGAAGAGAGACGAATCGTCATCAATATGCACCTGGGTGTGATAGCCGGCTTTGCCGATCTCCGCGTTTCGCCCGCGGAGAGCGCCCAGCAATTCCGGCACGCGCTGGACCGCTTCCGCCAAGAAAGGAGCCGCGATTTCCCGTATGGGTGCGGCGAGAGGATCAAGATACAAGAGGCCTAAGCCGCCTAGAGTCTGCTCCAGCAACTTGCGAAAGGCAGAACCCAGCGTCGCGCCAGGATGATAGGCGGCCGCGGTTTCTTTGATCACGTCTTCCGCGAAGGGCAGATCGCCGAGCGCGGCGCGCAGTTCTGCCAGCGGAATTTCGTTTAGCGCTACATCGCCCACCGGCCCGCCGTTCACCAGACTATTCGCTAAGCTGATTTTGGCCGGCGCTGCAGCTTGATTAAAGACCCAGGCATGGTCCACTTCCGCCAGATCATGATCTTCAGAGGCGAGCCAAAAAATCGGAACGGCCGAAATGCCTTGCTCGTTCAGGTGAGCGGCCAAACGCACGGCTGTGAGGGCTTTGAAAATCGTGTAGGCCGGGCCTAGCAGAAAGCCAACCTGCTGGCCGGTAATGATGGCTACGGTGTCGGGTCTGGCGAGTTTCTCGAGCGCCGCCTGATCGGTATTTTGAGCGGCCAAGGCGGCAACGATTTTCGCTCTCCGCTCGGCGGGAAATTTTACCGCCTGAGCGCTGGCTTTTACATCATTAACGTGCCATGTGCTGTAAGGGAAAAACCCGCTAACCTTCTCAAACTGATATAAATAATCGGCAAATAGGGTGCTAGTACCGGGGATTAGATTTTGGCGGACACACGAGGGGTTCATAGCAGCACTTGGCCGTCCTTACCAGATGACGCGAGTGGGCCGAAAGTTACTACAAATGTTCCGTAAGCCCGATTGGAGACAATAGGATAGGTATGGACGAGCAGGACTTTAAGAAACAGTCGGATGCCGCCTTGGAATCGCTTTATCGAAAGCTTTCCGCTGCTACCGACCGGCATGAATTCGAGCCCGATTTCAACGCTGGTGCGCTTACAATCGAATTCGAAGAACCCAAAGCGCGCTTCGTCGTCAGCCCCAATTCGCCCGTGCGTCAAATTTGGGTTTCAGCTCATTCGAAGAGCTTTAAGCTGGATTGGGTGGCTGCAAAAAATGCCTTTGTGCTGCCCGAAACCGGCGAGACGCTGGAACAAATGATCGCCGGAGCGATTGCGAAACATCTCGGCGAGGAAATCGAACTATAATCGTCTGTGGCTGGCGTTTACATTTCCTATCCGTTCTGCAGCCAAAAGTGCAGCTTTTGCAATTTCGCCTCAGGCGTAAGCCTGCCTGAGACGATTCGGAAATATCAAAGCGATTTGCTCGAGGAAATTCGCGCACATAGCTGGGCTTGGGAACCGGATACGCTTTACTTCGGAGGCGGCACACCCAGCCTGATGCCCGCCGGATTTCTACGCGAACTGACTGCGGCCATTCCGCGCGCTAAGCTGCATGAAGTCACGCTCGAATGCGCGCCGGGAAACATCACGGCACCGGCCATTTCTCTGTGGCGCGAGTGCGGCATCAATCGGCTGAGCCTGGGCGTGCAGTCGTTTGTGACCAACGAACTTCGTTCGGTCGGCCGGCGTCACGATGCGGCTGTGGTCGAGCGCGAAATCGCTCTTCTCCGCGAGCATGGCTTAACGAACATCAATATCGATCTCATCGCCGGTCTTCCTGCGCAAACTCTCGAGTCCATTGAAGAATCGCTTGTCTGGGTTGAGCGGCTCAACGCCCCACACGTCTCGCTTTACATTTTTGAAATTGATGAAGACAGCCGTCTTGGGAAGGAAGCGCTTTCCGGCGGTTCCCGTTATGGCGCCGCCTACTTGCCCGATGACGAACTCACTGCGCGGCTGTACGAAAGAGCTTCGCAAGCGCTGCGCTCATTCGGCTATCACCACTACGAAATCTCGAACTACGCCCATCCCGGTTTTGAATCGCGCCACAATCTGAAGTACTGGCGGCTTGAGCCCTACGTCGGGTTCGGTCTCGATGCCCATTCTTTCGATGGCGGCACGCGATCCGCCAACGCCGACACGCTCGAAGCCTACTTTGCCGCCATCAAACCGCCGGCAACCAGCGCGGATGTCACCGAAGAACGATTCTTCGTCGGTTTGCGGCTGCTGGATGGCATTGAGCCCACTGCAGCCGAATGGCAGCGCTTCGCCGCGCCGATTGCGAAGTGGGAGAGCGCCGGTCTGTTAGAGCGCTCCGGTTCTCGTCTTCGTCTCACGCCGCAGGCAGTGTTAGTCTCAAACGAAATCTTCCAGGAGTTTCTGAATGTCTGAAGCGCGCGAGTTTATCGATCTACGGAGCGACACCGTCACCAAACCTTGCCCCAAAATGCGTACTGCAATGGCGCAGGCGGAGGTCGGCGACGACGTTTATGGAGAAGACCCCACCGTCAACCGGCTGGAAGCGCGCGCGGCCGAAATTTTCGGCAAGGAAGCAGCACTGTTTGTGCCCACCGGCAGTATGGGCAACACCATCGGCATCAAGATCCACACCAATCACGGCGAAGAAGTCATTTGCGATGCCCGCTCGCATCTAGTCGATTGGGAACTTTCGATGATGGCCTGGTTCTCCGGTTGTCTCGCGCGCACAATCTCAACCCGAGACGGCATCCTCACCTGGAAGCAAATCGCCGACGCCCTTCGCCCCAAAGGCCCGCACAACGCGCCCACCACGTTGGTAGCGCTTGAAAATACGCACAACATGGGGGGCGGCACGGTCTACCCGGAGGAAGTAATTGATGAAGTCTGCGCCGAAGCGCATACACGCGGGCTGAAAGTGCACATGGATGGCGCGCGGGTTTTCAATGCAGCCGCAGCGGCGCAAACGAGCGTTGGACGCATCACGCGCGATGTTGATTCCGTCATGTTTTGCCTCTCGAAAGGTCTGGGCGCGCCGGTTGGCAGCCTGTTGGTTTCTACGCGGGAAGCAATTGAGCGCGCGCGGCTTTATCGCAAGCGCCTGGGCGGCGGCATGCGGCAAGCGGGTGTGCTCGCAGCCGCGGGGCTCATCGCCCTTGAAGAATCGCCCGCCGGTCTTGCCAGCGACCACGCCAACGCTCGCTATCTGGCGGACCGGCTGAGCCAAATGCCGCCTATCAAGATTGACGTGGCTTCCGTTCGCACCAACATCGTGATTTTCGATGTCTCGGCGCTTGGCTTGGGCAGCAACGAATTCAGCCAACTTCTCAAAGCGCAAGGCATCTTGGCCAACGGTATCAACGCGACCCACATGCGCATGCTGACCCATCGTGATGTATCGCGGCAAGATTGCGAAAAAGCGGCGGCTGCGCTGGAATACGTGGCCAGTACCTCTCGCGTTGGTACTTCCGTCTAACTGAAACAAAGCTGGTCCTGTAACGGTCTAGCATTTTCAGTTCTGTTCCATTAGACTCTTAAAAGAAATCGCGGAGGAGCGAGGGAAAAGATGGCTTTCTGTCCGAATTGCGGAACTCAAGCGGGGACCGGCGCATTTTGCCCAAATTGCGGCTCGGCCATGGCCGTAGCTCCAGGGGCATCTGCTCCCCCTCCGCCACCACCGCCGCCTCCTTCCGGTGGACCAACAATGACCCCGCCGCCGTACGCCCAGGCGCAGCCGTTCAGTGCCCCCGGTTTGAGCGATAACGTCGCCGGTGCGCTCTGCTATCTAGGCGTCATTGTCACCGGCATCATTTTTCTGATTCTCGCGCCTTACAATCAAAGCAAGTTCGTGCGTTTTCACGCTTTCCAATCGGTCTTCCTTTTCATCGCGTTTATCATTCTCGAATTCGCGATCGGCATCATTCTGCATATCTTTGCTTTGTTCGTTGGCCCGCTGCTCGGGTTGGCTTTTCTGATCACTTGGCTCTACATGATGTACTCGGCCTTCAACAATCAGAAAGTAAAGCTGCCGATTATCGGCGATCTGGCGGAAAAGCAGGCTTAACCAAATCTTGTCCGCTCACGTCTCATACTTGAGATTGTGAGAAGAGTTGCATTTGTTGTACTGTGCGTCGGGCTGTCGCTTGCAGCGCAAACCGCCGTCGACGTGTCTCCACGCATCGGCTTAATCGAGATTTTTGGATTGCGTAAGGCTTCGCCCAAAAAAGTGGAAAAGGCGATCGGCGCGAAAGCCGGCGATCCTTTTCCCGGTTCTGAGGCTGCGGAAGACCGGATCAACAAAGTGCCGTTTGTGGCGGTATCGCGATTGGAGGCGGCTTGCTGTAGCAACAACGGCTCGATGATTCTCTACGTCGGGCTCGAGGAGCGCGATACGCCGCACATCGAATTTAACCCGGTGCCGGCGGGCGACGCCCGATTACCGGACGAACTTTACGAAAGTTATCTGCGCTTTCTCGAACAGGTGGAAGGCAGCATCCGCGGCCGCAATGCCGACGAAGATCTTACCAATGGCTATTCGCTGATGGCCGATCCGGATGCCCGTGCCATTCAAGAAAATTTTGTGCCGGCGGTTGAAAAGAGCCTGGATTTCATCGACAAGGTTGTGCGCGAATGTCCCGACTCCGAACAACGCGCGGCTGCCGCTTACCTGTTGCAATATGGCCCGCGCGGCCGCCAGGCCAAAATCATCACCGACGCGCTACTGTATGCCATTCGCGATCCGGAAGACATCGTGCGCAAGAACGCCTTCCGCGCGCTGCGTGCGGTTTACATCGGCGCGAAGCTGCATCCGGACCAGGCTGTACCCATCGAGCCCGCCTGGGTTGTGGCGACGTTAAATTCAATCGTTTTCTCTGACCGCCGCGCCGCCGCCCAGCTCCTGGTCGATCTCACCGAAGACCGCAACGCGGAAACACTGAGCCAGATCCGCGACCGAGCCCTGCCGTCCGTATTGGAAATGGCCCGCTGGCAAACGCTCGATCACGCGCTCCCAGCCTTCATCCTGGCGGGCCGCGTGGCTGGCGCCGATGAAAAGACCATTAAAGAAGCCTGGTCCCGCAACGATCGCGAATCGATTCTCGCTAGCCTTGACGAACCGAAAAAAGGCCACAAGCGAAAGTAACCGAGGTTTTGCTTAGCGGACCACGCAAACATCGATGATCTGGCCGAGCAGCGCGCTTTTGCCGGAAGCAAAACTCTCTCTGGATGCCGCCGTCATTTCAGCGCGTGTGGTTCTTCGCCACTCAATTGCATAGTCTGCGCTGGTTGCCAATTGCCGGATAAGCTCCCGCTGTGTGCGCCCGTTGCCCTCGCGAAAACGGATGCACCGCGTTGATCTCACCCATAAAAAAAGCGGCCCGCTCTATGACCTTCTCACGCGCAAATCCGCGAAGATGATTCTCCTTAGCCAATTTGCGGAACAAGTCGCTCAGATATGAATCGATAAATTCGGGTCTAGCGAACGAATTGCCGCCCTTTGAGATTTAGTTTAGACGGTGCGAAATTCTCCAGACCAACCGTAAATGTCTTGAAAGATATAGGCGTGAATTGCTTTGAGGTGAGCTACATTGAAGCCGCCCAGAGGAGAGCGGCTCTGCAATTCCAGGATTCGGCCCGCTGAAAACTCCGCTTCAAACGCCGCCAGAGAATCATTATCGCGGAAATTCTGAAGATTTCTTAGAACGTCTGTTTCGGGGTAAACGTTCGGATCAATCAACCGTGCTTTCGCTCATGCAACGCTTTGATCTCCCGCATGACCTGCGAGAGGTCGATTTCGCCATCGGCGTATCGCTGGTAAATGGCCAACGCCTCCGTTCCGGGCTGAGGCCCTCCAGCCGCACTGAGGCCAGTGCCTCAGCCACCTCGGCCGTACGCTTCGCCCGTTCTTCCGCACTGATCTTTAGAACTGCCGGCATCTAGTCAATTTTACCAATCTCCGCCGCGCTTCGGCTTTGATAGCATCTCCTCATGCGGTCTTTTTTGCCAGCTCTTCTATGCGCCTCGCTACTGGTCGTCACTCCCTCCTTCGCCCGCGAAAAGGCTCTTGAAATCTACATCATCGACGTCGAAGGCGGCCAATCCACCCTCTTCGTCACTCCCGAAAAACAATCCCTCCTGATCGACACCGGCTGGGGCTACAATGCCTATCGCGATGCCCTGCGCATCGAAAAGGCGGTCAAACTCGCCGGCATCAAAAAGATCACCTACGTCCTCATCACTCACTTTCATACCGATCACGTCGGGGGGGTACCGCAACTGCTCAAGAAAGTCGAAGTCGAACACTTCGTCGACCACGGCGTCAATCGCGAAGAATCCAAAGCCACCCAAACGCTGTATAACGAATACCAAGCCGCCATTGCCGGCTACGATCACATCGTCCTCAAGCCCGGCGACAAACTTCCTATTAAAGGCCTCGATGTCACCGCTGTTTCCGCCGACGGCAATGTCCTTGCCCAACCTCTCCCCGGCGCCGGCCAACCCAACGACGCCTGTGCCGACACCCAACCCAAAGCCAGCGATCCTAGTGAAAACGCCCGCTCGCTCGGCACCGTGCTCGAATACGGCAAACTCCGCATCGTCGATCTCGGGGATTTGACCTGGAATAAGGAAATGGATTTAATGTGCCCGAACAACAAACTCGGCCACGCCGATATCTACATCGCGTCTCATCATGGCATCGATCAGAGCAATAGTCCCGCGCTGGTTCACGGCTTGCGGCCGCGCGTCGCCATCATCGATAACGGAAGCAAGAAAGGCAATTCGCCCAGCGCCTGGGACATCATCAAATCGTCCCCCGCCTTGCAGGATATCTGGCAATTGCATTTTGCCGACGCCGGCGGCAGCGAGCACAACACGACCGACCCCTTCATCGCCAACATCGAAGAGGCCGATACGGGCAACTACCTCAAAGTCACCGCCCACGAGGACGGCAGCTTCGAAATCTTCAATTCACGCAACAAATACGAAAAGGAATATCAGGCTATTCACTAGCCGAAGAAATCGCGCACTTTTTCGAACACGCTCTTTTCTTTCGGCGAATTCTCCACCGGTAAGAGTGTGGCCAGTTGCTCAAACAGTTTGCGCTGTTCACGCGTGAGCTTTTTCGGAATCTGCACATCCAAGTGCACAAACAAATCGCCGCGCGTGCGGCTATTCAGAATCGGTACGCCTAAATTGCGAATGCGGAATTGCGCTCCAGGCTGCGTTCCTTCGGGTACGACAATCTGCTGCGTCCCGTCGAACGTCTCAATTTCGATCTCAGCGCCCAGAACCGCTTGCGCCAGATTAATCGGCAGCGTGCAATGCAAATCATTCTCTCGGCGCTCAAAGATGTGGTGTTCGTTGACCTTCAGCACCACATAAAGGTCGCCGGGCTGGGCGCCGGGAGGCCCGGGATTCCCCTCACCTGCCAACCTTAGCCGCGTGCCGTTATCCACCCCGGCCGGAATATTCACCTTCAGCCGCTTCTCAATCTTGTTGAAGCCTTCGCCTTTACACTGCGGGCATGCCTGGCGGATCAACTTCCCGCGCCCGCTACATGCCGGACAGGTTTTTCTGATGGAAAGAAAACCCTGCTGATAGAGAACCTCGCCGCGCCCATGGCAAGTGGTACAAGTGATCAGGCCGCCGTTCGGGTCCGCACCAGATCCCTGGCACTTGGTGCAAGCTTCCATCCGCGGAATCAGCAGATCTGCGGACAGACCCTTCATCGAGTCCTCAAAGCTGATTTCCAGGTCGTAGCGGATGTCTTCGCCTCGGACCACGCGCGAGCGCCGACCGCCGCGGCCGCCGAATAAATCGCCCAGGCCGAACAGGTCGCCCAGAATGTCGTTGAAGTCGGCGAAAGTGGCAGCGTCGAAGCCCATGCCGCCGGCGCCGGCGCCGCTGCTCACGCCTTGATGCCCGAAACGGTCATAGCTGGCCCGCTTCTGGGGGTCGCTCAAAATCGCGTAAGCCTCAGCCGCTTCTTTGAAGCGTTCCTCGGCATCGCGGTCACCCGGATTCCGATCGGGATGGTATTGTAGCGCTAACTTTCGATAAGACGATTTCAGCGTCTGCTCATCACAATCCCGAGAGACGCTAAGAACCTCATAATAATCGCGTTTGGCGACACCCATCGAATTTCGATCAATCCTTCGTTAATAAACGCGCTCGCGCCTGTTTGCTTCCTATCGGTTGACCGCCACTTTCACCATGGCTGGCCGAAGCAACCTGCCCTTAAAGTAATATCCGCGTTGGTATTCTTCAAGGATAGTCTCATCAGGGTGGTCTTTTGTATCTACCATTTCCACCGCGTGATGAATATGCGGGTTAAAAACAGGAACGTCCGAAGCAATCGGTTCCAGACCCAACTTCTTTAGTGCCTCATACAGGCGCTGATAAATCAGCTCCATGCCGCGCGCGTACTCTTTGTCCTCGCATTCGGCTTTTAACGCGCGTTCGAAATCGTCCAGAATCGGCAGCAAGGCTTTGACGGTATCCATTGCCGCAAACTCGAGCAACTCCCCGCGCTCGCGTTCGCTCCGCTTCCGGTAGTTTTCAAATTCGGCCTGCCGCCGTTGCAGCAGGTCTTGGTACTCCGCCTTTTCCTTCGCCAAACGTTCGCGCTCGGATGAATCCGAACCGGAGCTGGAGCCACTGCTGCTTCCCGCACCGCTGCCACTGGCGCTGCCGTTACCAGGCAGCTCGTCGCCGGGCGCCTCGTCGGCGTTGTGTTCGTTATCTTGCATTAGATTTGGACCGGTACTAGAAATTGCAGAGACCCCTTTCTAGAGGATTAGCGTAACAGACCGGCGCATTCCCATGCGGACCCACCTATATTGCAAGTGGGCCGACTAGGGAATGAATCGGCTTCAACCTAATAGGTTAGCAGGAAAGCTCAAGAACTATAGTAGCCGAAAGGCTCAACTTCTATCTTTCGAAGAAATGCCCGGCGCGTCGACAAAGGCGCGTTCGGCCAAGGTCCAGCTCTGCATCGTGCGTATGCTCGTGCTGCGGGCGATGATGAAGCCGCCCACTAAGCCAAAGCCGAGCTGGCAGGCGACGAACCAAGGCCAACTAATGTGTTCGTTCAGGGTTGGATTCACCAGACTCAACACTGTGGCGATTACGCCGCTCCAGATGATTGGCATGAAAATTCCGGCCCACAAAGCGGCAAACTTCGGAAACATCGGGAGCGCCACTGCATAGAGCACTCCAACCAACATCGAGATGACAATGTGGCCTGCAAAGGCGGAGAAGAACGCGAAGGCATCAAAGCTTTGCAACTGCGCTTCCGTTTCATGCCCAATCGAGGGAATCACGACACCCGCGAGCAGATTCACCGGATACCAAATGCTGCCATGCGCGATGAACCCGTATAAACAAGCAAGCGCCGCCATAACCGCGCCGCCTGCCAGCCCGCCGGTGATGCCCGCCGAGTAAGGATGAATCTCCTCCGGGATGCGAACGCGATGGCGATCTTCGCCAACCTGGAGATGAGCCACTGTGGTGGCGCCTCCGTGAACGGGCGAGGGGCGCCGATCCGCATAGACGGGCGACTCCTCATGCGCTTCGTTCGGAATCACTACCCGCCACCAGCCCACTGCCGCGATTAATCCCACCAGCATACCTGCGTAGGAGAGCAGCGCCATGTGAAGAGTGACTCCGAAGAAAATCAGCATCAACCCCAAGGCCAGCGCCAAAGGCCAAAGCGTGGGCGCCGGCATCTGAATTTCTTTCGCATTACTGCGTTCGCCGGCTTCACCGTATTCGATTTCTTGTTCCATGGTCCAGTCCCGTCTACTTTCCGATGATGTATACCGTCGTGAAGACCACGACCCAAACGGCGTCTACAAAGTGCCAATACCACGAAAGCAGTTGAATGCGCCGTTCCTGCTTCGCTATGTTGCGTCCCAGCAGCGTTGCCACCATCGTGAGAATCAGGAATATCATTCCTACCACCACGTGCGAGGCGTGCAATCCTACCAACGAATAGTAAGTCGTGCCGAACAAGTTAGTGGTAATCGTCAAATGCTCGTCCACGATTAAGTGCCGCCACTCCGCCGCCGTCGCCGTCAGGAATTCGAGGCCCAGCGCTATGGTGGCAATCCACCACAGTTTGAAATTGGCCAGGTTGCCTTTCTTTAACGAACTCTCCGCCAGCACAATCGTCAGGCTGCTCGATAGCAGGCAAATGGTCGCCAGAATCGGAAGAGTCAATACATCTTTCGGATAGGGACCGGTGTTGCTCTGTCCGCTATAGACGATGTACGCCACCACGAACATCAAAAACAGGACTGACTCGGTAAAGATAAGCATCGAAATGCCCACCTTCCCACGGTCCGGCAGGTGCCAGTCCTGCGCAATAGAAATTGGGTCAGCTGTCATAACGCCTTCTTGTGCCATAGGTGTCCTTATTCAAATTTCCAATCCGGATCTTCAGGGTGCTTCAGATCCCACAACGGACGCCCACTGCGAACGACCGGAATTTTTTCGAAGTTGTATTCGGGGGGCGGGGATGTGGTCGCCCATTCGAGCGTCCACGCGTCCCACGGATCGTCGCCGGCCTTCGGGCCCAGGAACAATCCCCACAAAATGTTCACTACAAACAGGAGAATGCCGACGATCTGCACCGCCACGCCCCAAGTGGAAATTAAATTCCAGTTCTCCAGCCCGTGTCCGGGCAAATAAGTGTAAACCCGGCGCGGCATTCCCAGGAAACCCGCGAAGTGCATTGGGATGAACGTAATGTTGAAACCGAGCATGAAGATCCAGAAGTGGAGCTTGCCAATGGTTTCGTTAAACATCTTGCCGGTTGCTTTCGGGTACCAGTAGTAGACGCCCGCGAAAAGGCCAAACACCAACCCGCCGATGAGCGTGAAGTGGAAGTGGCCGACCACAAAATAGGTGTGATGCAATTGCCAATCCCAGGGGGCGGTTGCCAGCATAATGCCGGTCAACCCCGCCACCAGGAACTGGAACAGGAAACCGCAGGCGAACAACATCGGCGTATTAAACCGGATCTTCCCGCCATACATCGTCGCCGTCCAGTTGAAGATCTTGATTCCGGTCGGAATGCCCACCAGCATGGTCGCGGTCGCAAAGAACGTGTTACTAAGCGACGACAGACCTACGGTGAACATATGGTGCGCCCACACGCCCGAGCCGATGAAGAAAATCATGATGATGGCCGCCACCATCGCGGGCTTGCCGAAAATCGGCTTGCGCGAAAACACCGGCACTACTTCAGACATGATGGCGAAAATCGGGAAAATCAAAACGTACACTTCCGGGTGTCCGAAAATCCAGAAGATGTGTTGCCACAGCAGTACACTTCCGTTCGCCGCAACATTGAAGAAATTCGAACCCACCAGCCGGTCCAATTCCAACATGATCTGCGCAGCCGCAAGCGGCGGGAAGACCAGCAGAATCAGCATCGCGTCTATTGCCATTACCCACACAAACATTGGCATGCGGCGCAGCGTCATGCCCGGGCAGCGCATGCTAACGGTGGTTGCCACCACATTGATCGCGCTCGCGATCGTGCCAAACCCAGCCACCAGCACGCCGAACACCCAAAAATCCGTGCTCGCGCCGCCCGAGAACTTAGTGAGCGTCAACGGCGCGTAACCGAACCAGCCTACGTCCGGTACGGCGCCGAAAAAATAGCTCGAATACAGCAGGATGCCGCCGAAGAAAAAGGCCCAGAAGCCGAACGCGTTTAAACGGGGAAACGCCATGTCGCGCGCGCCCACCATGAGCGGCACAAGATAGTTGCCTAACCCAGCCACCATTGGCATGCCCACCAGAAACACCATCGTTGTGCCGTGCATGGTGAACAGTTGATTAAATGTTTCGGGGCTGACGAAGTGGTTGTTGGGTACCGCGAGTTGAATACGAATCGCCACCGCCATCAAACCCGAGATCACAAAATAAAGCAGCATGCAGATGATGTACATCAGCCCGAGCTTCTTGTGGTCAGTGGTGGCAATCCAGTGATAAAGAACACTCAAAACAGAACTCTTGGGACGGCTCAATCCGGCCGCGCTTTCTAACGGATAATTAATCGAAGCCATAGCAACCTACTTGAGAGTCTCCAGATAAGAAATAAGATCGTCCAGATTCGTGCCGGACACAGTCGATTTCGGCATCAAGCAGCCTTCTTTCGCTTGCTGCGGATTCACCACCCACGCCTTCAGGTGGTCGGGCGTGTTGTCCAGAACGCCCGAACCAATTTCCCGCCGGCTCATCAAGTGGGTCAGATCGGGTCCTAACTTGCCGTTGAAGCGAGTCCCGCGAACCGTGTGGCACGCCCAGCAGCCTGCCATCTGAAAACGCTTCTGTCCCGGGCTAACCTCTGTTGGCGTCGGCTGCGGCTGTTGCTGTTCAGCCGCCCATTTGTCGAAATCGGCAGGCTCCTGCGCCACTATTTGGATCAACATGTTTGCGTGCTGCGCGCCGCAAAACTCGGTGCAACTTCCCCAATAGATCCCAGGCTCAGTCGGATCCGTCCAGGTTTGATTCACCCGATTGGGGATCAAATCCTTCTTGCCGCCCAGCTCCGGGAACCAGAGACTGTGGATCACATCGGCGGAAGTAAGTTCAAAGTAGGTGGCACGATTCCGATTGCGCGAGACCGGCACGTGAATTTCGTTGGCGGTGACGAAATTGTAGGCTGGGTAGTGAATCTCCCACCAGTACTGGTGTCCTACAACCGAAACGTGCATTGCATTGGCGGGCGGGCTGGCGTCTTCCACGCCCCACACCGTTCGCGCCGAGACTCCGGCGATCACAAACACAAGCAGAATCGGAATCACTGTCCACGCAGCCTCAATCTGGTTGCTGCCATAGATCTGTGGCGGCTCTTGCGCGGAGTTATCGTCCTTGCGGCGTCGAAAGCGAATCATTGTGTAGGTCAACAATCCTGCTACCACTGCGAAAATCGCTCCGGTAATAGCGAATTCCAGAAGACCCATGTTCAATTCCGCTTTCGCCGGCGTAGTGAGCGGGTTGAACATACTCGTGATTTTGTGTTCAGGAAGCGCGCTTGGCACAGCCTGTAACAACAGTGAAAAGATAGGCGCAGACAAAATAAGGAGCCCCTTCCGCTTTTTTAATTGGCGTTTAAACTCCAATTCTTCCAGCGCCGCGACAAACTGTCAGTGACGCGAGTCACAGACTGGTCCGTAATGGTTAATGGGGTTTTCCCGACCCTCAAAAACGGGCGTATGATTGTGCCATATGGCGCAGTCTCAGCCCACTCTTTCCGCCACAGAACCCACTGTCTTTGCGGCGATCAAGACACTGGAGCAGAACATTCACACTTATCTCGATAGTTGTCCGCTCGGCGCGGCTGCGGAGGTCATTGGAAATTGGATTAACGGGCTCGACACGTACCTGTTCCAAATCTTCCAACTGAATGCCCCGGCCCAATGGCTCAACTCGCAAGGCCTGCCGAACACGTCGCACTACCTGACAGCCATGACTCGCGACTTCGCCTCCGCGCAGCAGAAGTACGTGGAGCTGTATCAGAATATGGTTGCCACTCAGTCGCGCTGGCAGGGGATTTGGAGCGAAGCCAACGCCGTCGCTCTCGACAACATCAATGAGGCGATCCAATACCGCAACGCCGTCTTCGGCAATTGGATGAAAGATTACTTCGCTATCACGGAGAATCGCTGTTTCCGTTGCGGGCGCATGATCGGCATTCCCGGCGGTGGCTATTGCCTCGATTGCGCCCGGATTCTTGGCTTGATTTATTGATCAAACTCTTACGGCGCATAAGCGCAGCCGTGATATTTGTTCGAATAATCGGCTTGTAGTTCGTAAGGTTTCCCGTTCAGCCGCACCACTGGATAGACAGTAATGGTTGGGTAGAAGACGCAAATGTCGGCGATCTCGGAGCCCCACTCGTCGTAGCTCTGCGTGTTCCACCAGGCGTCCCCATCCGGGTCCGTGATGGATTCGAAAAGCTCATGGGAAAGCGTGCTCATTTGCGAATCGATCAACAAGCCGTTGGGACTGGGCGGACCAGTCTGGCACTCCGGCACTGCTTGGAACGGAATCAAGGTGTAGATCACATGTCCCACATCGTTGAAATCCACCGAATCATGATAGGCGCAAAATCCAAACTCATTTAGATTGTCGGGCGAGTAACACGACCCTTCAGAGCAAACGTCTTGTCCGGGCGCAAGAAAGATGTGATAGATCACGTGGTACCCACTCTTGCCGAACGCTGCGGCCGCCGCATGCACCAATGCGTACACATCGGCGTCCTGGAGCGGAACGCCGGTTGTCGTCGGATACGTCAGAGATCCTGCGCTGCCGGCTTTATACCGATCATCGCTCGACAAGCCAACATATTCATCCACAACGTGCGCCATGTCGCTTTTACCCAAATCGCGTAACAGCGTCACCGGGTTTCCGACCGCGGCCGCGTCAGTATTCACGTAAACGGGATGGCTCACGGCGTGGTCGATCACCGCACCGCCGTTATAGCTCACATCGGTGATGAAATAGCCGGGCTTGGGCAGGTAAGCCAATCCGGTATCGCCGCCGGCGCCGCTAGCGTTGTGGCGGGCGTGATTGAACCGTGTGGGCAGATTCTTGCCGTTGCGCGCCCGTTGAAATTGTTTGGCCGCGTTTTTCGCCGTTACTGCGGCGGTCTTGTCGGCTGTGGAAACGGTCAACTTGATGGTTTGATTGGCTGCGCTGTCAGTCGCGTCTTGCGCAACCGCCGCCGAAAATCCGATACCAAACAACACCAGGTATTTTGCAATGATCATGGGACCTCGTCCTAAGAGAATATCTCAGAAACAAACCGTCGCCGTTTTCAGACCTAAGGGCTTTTGTACACCTCGCCGGCTTTCATCACAAATCTGACCTTTCGCAAGGCATGTATGTCGTTAGTGGGATCGCCTTCCACGGCAATCAGATCGGCGAAGAGGCCGGGTTTCAGCGAGCCGATATCCAGGTGAAGAACCGCACCGGCGATAGAGGTGGCGGATTTGAGTGCGTCGACGGGAGGCATTCCCCAAGCCACCATGCGTTCGAGTTCACGAGCGTTATCGCCATGCGGGAAGGTGCCGACATCGCTGCCGCTGAGAATTGTGACGCCTGCCTGGAGAGCCGCTTGGAAGCTCGCATGATGGCGAGCCATGCCGGGCGGTTCGGGCTCGCCGGGTTTGGGCAATGGCTCGCCGCCGGCCGTCAGCGTGGGGCAAAGTGCGACATGATGCTCAACCATGAGATTGAAGATCTCGGGAGTGCCCTCGTTGCCGTGCTCGATGGTTTCGGCGCCACCCAAAATCGCTCGGCGCATCCCTTCGGGTGTGACGGTGTGAACCGCCACCGGCACACCGGCGCTGTTAGCCGTTTCGACTGCGAGCTTCATTTCTTCGAGCAAGAAGGTGGGATGCGAGCCGGGATGCGGGCCCCAGCGGTAATCGCCATAAAGCTTCACCCAATCAGCGCCGCGGCTGATTTGATCGCGTACCGTGCGAATCAAGCTATCAATGCCGTCGGCCTCTTGCGCGCCTTGCGGAACGGTCCACTCCGGTACGTATCCCTTAGGGCCGTAGGTTCCGCTGGCGACGATGGCGCGTGTCGCCACCAGCATACGCGGCCCGGGAATGATTCCTTGTTGGACAGCTTGTTTGAGCTCGACATCGGAATAGCCCGCGCCTTCCGTGCCTAAATCGCGAATGGTGGTGAAGCCCGCGAGCAGAGTGTCGCGCAGGTGATTGGTGGCGCGGGCGACACGCAGAGCCAAACCTTCATGGGCCACCTGATCGTTCCAGGGAGTTTCGCTATAGGCATGAAGAAGAATATGCGAGTGGCCCTCCACCAGCCCGGGCAGCAACGTGAGGTCGCCGAGATCGATAATCTGCGCGTTGCGGGTATCTATGCCCGCGGCCGGTCCGGCGGAAACGATGCGCTCGCCTTCAATGCGAACGGCCCAGGATGGATGAGTGGCCTGACCGTCAAAGACATGCGCGGCTTTTAGCACGATCGCAGCTTGCTGTTGCTGGGCCAACGCAATACACACGAGCAAGAGGAACAGAGAGACATAAGTCCGCCGGAATCGCATATTTGGCCAATTATACGGGAGCGGCGCGGGTCAGCCGAAAGGTGGAGATATAAATCCATCTACAGACTCAAGACAAAAACTGCGAATCGACATAAGCTACAAGTAACCTTGAAAGCAACGACATGGCGCGGCGCCCTCAACGAGAGCGCCGCCCCCTCTCTTTTAGGCCCCTTAGTTTTCCCCACACCGTTTGCTCCCTAGTTGATGATTCGAATCGAATGTGATTATGTAAGAGCATGCGAATTTCCTTTTCAACCTTGCTGGCCGCTGCAACGTTGGCGGCGCTAGCAGCGCAGTTTTCCGCCACGGCACAAGAGAAGCCGAAGCCGGAAGACACCGAAGTTTGGGAACCAGTTCCGAAAGTGGTGACGCCGGGTGATCCGGCAACGGCCGCGCCGCCATCCGATGCGATTGTGCTGTTCGATGGCAAGAATGCCGATGAATGGGTGAACGTAAAAGACAAAGCCCCCGCGTCCTGGATTGTCGATAACGGCATTCTGACGGTGAACAAAAAGTCGGGCAATATCGAAACCAAGCGGGCATTCAAGGATTACCAGTTACACCTGGAATTCCGGATTCCGGCTGACATTACCGGATCGGGCCAAGCGCGCGGCAATAGCGGCGTTTTTCTCGCCTCTACCGGGCCGGGCGACGATGGCTATGAATTACAGGTTCTCGACGGCTATGAAAACAAAACCTATGTGAACGGTATGGTAGGCAGCCTTTATAAACAGGCTATTCCGCTGGCGAACCCGAGCCGCAAGCCGGGCGAATGGCAGCGTTATGACGTGATTTGGACTGCGCCGGAATTCAATGCCGATGGGTCATTGAAGACGCCGGCCTTCGCGACAGTCTTTCTCAATGGAGTGCTGGTTGAGAATCATTTTCAACTGAAGGGCCAGACACTCTACATTGGGCAGCCGTTCTACAAAGCCTACGACCGCGCGCCGATCAAGCTGCAAGCCCACGGAGACAAGAGCGAGCCGTTGAGCTTCCGGAATATTTGGGTGCGGGAATTGAACTAGACGTTAACAATCGAACAGAGCTAATTCCGCTTCAGTGGGCCGCTCGATCAGTTCCGACCACTTGACGATGTCTTCGCGGCCGATTGGCGGATCCTCGAGCGCTCGCGTTTTGATCCGTTCGAATAAGACATCAACCGGAGCATCCAGGAAATGAAGTTCAGCGGATGCTCCGAGTTCCCGCGCCCCCAAGCGGAGCGTGTCGCGCTCTTGCTTGGCCCACGTGCCCCACTCGATTATCACGGTTTGGCTCAGCGTTAGAAGTTGGCGAGCCAAATTCCATTGCAAAGATTCGATCCTGGCGCGGGCCGCTTCATCCCACAAATTGATACCAAGGGCTTCCATCCACTCATCGGGCGACAGGCGGATTGCGCCCAGTTTTTGCTCCAGGCTCCGCGCATGGGTCGTTTTCCCGGAGCCCGGCAATCCGCAAACAATGATCAGTTTTCCCGGCAAACCAAAATCGTAACTCGGCTAGGCTGAGAGGAGATGGAAGAGCACGAAGTTTATGCGGCTGTGGGGGGAGATGCGGGCTTCACGCGGCTCATTGCGGCGTTCTATAAACAGATTCCGGAAGACGACATTCTGGGCCCCATGTACCAAGGGCGGGATTTAGCTGCGGCCGAGAAACGGCTGCGCGATTTCCTCATTTATCGATTTGGCGGACCCGAACGCTATATCGAAGAGCGCGGACATCCACGCCTGCGCATGCGGCACGTGCCGTTTGTGATCAATCAAGCCGCGCGCGACCGCTGGATGACGCTTATGCGAAAAGCATTCGACACAGCGCAATTGCCCGCGCTACCGGCGCAGGTGCTTGAAATGTTTCTCGATGCTACCGCGACGGCCATGATGAATCGTACGGAATAGCCGTGAATTCAGCGCCCGGTCGCCGCCTTCTCCTCGTTCCGTTTCACTCCCGCCACAATCCCTAAAATCTCCGCGCCATACGCCTTCAAAATCGTCGGTCCAATTCCTGAAACCGCCAGCAGATCGTCAGCGCACTCCGGCTTCGCCACCGCCACATTCCGCAGCGCCTGGTTGCTCATCACACAGTACGGCGGCACGCTCTTTTCCTTCGCCTTTTCGGTTCGCCACGCCTTCAACCGCGCCTCAATCTGCTCGCTCACCGGGTCTTCCAGCTTCGCATCCAACGCCGCATTCCCCACACCCGCCGCCGCAAACGTCTTCTTCCGCAGCGCCGTGCTCCGCTCTTCGCTGGCGCCCACTTCCGTTTTCATGAGCACAGCCGCAATCTCGGCATCGTCAGGCTTCGCCTTTACCAGCCGCGCCACCCGGTATGGAATCTCACGTCCGTCTTTCTCAAAACTGGCGTCCTTCACATGCACCACGCCCGCCCGCGCTAGCGATCCCACCGTTTCCTCAAACGTCCGCCGCGGCACTTCCTGATTCGGGAAAACGTCGGTATACAGCTTGCCTGTCGATCGCCCACCGCTGCCCGCCGCGCTCAACGCCTTCACAATCCGCTTCATCTGCGCCTGTTCCCGTTGCGACGCCGGTCGAAACTGCTGCACTTCACATTCCTGCGGCGCGCAGAAATCGCAAATGCCGCACGGACTCAGCGAATCGCTCAAATCTCCAAAATGCCGCACCAACATCGCCATCCGGCACTGATGATTCTGCGCCAGCTGAATCATCGCCTCGATTTGCGCCGCCTTTTGATCGCACTGAAATACGTAGTGATTCCGCCAGCGGCCGGCACCGCGCTTAATCATGTCGTAATCCATCTCCGCGCCGCCGTAGCGCCAAAGCCGCTCCAGCGACTTCTCAAACACGTCCGCATCTAGCCGCAATGCCCGTAGCAAATCGTCTTTCGGGATCGGCTCGTCTTTCAAGCGCTTGTAGATCTCATCGAGAATCCCCACATCCGGATAATCCTGCTCGAAAAAGAAATCGTGCGTTCTTCGGTCCGAATACGATTGCATCAAAATTGCCCGGCTCGGCAAACCATCCCGCCCCGCTCGCCCAATCTCCTGGTAATAGCGCTCCACGCTCCCCGGCAGCGCCACATGTACCACCGTCCGCACATCCGGCTTATCGATTCCCATGCCGAACGCAATCGTCGCCACCATCACGTCCAGCTTGCCTGCGAGAAAATCATCCTGCACCGCGCTGCGCACCGCCGAATTCAAGCCCGCGTGATAAGCGGCCGATTTTGCCAAATCCCGCAAATCGATTGCCAGTTCTTCCGTCTGCTTTCGATTCGGTGCATAGACAATGGCCGGCCGCCGCCGTGGGTCGCGCAATAACGCGCGCAGTAGTTTCACCCGGTCCGACGGCATCGCCTCTACTACTTCCACAGCAATGTTTTCGCGTCGAAATCCCTGAATAAATCGCGCCGGCTTTTCGAGTCCCAACTGCCGCTCAATATCGCCTTGCACGCTCGGCGTCGCCGTCGCTGTTAAAGCCATCACCGCCGCTGGCCGCAGCAACGGCAAATATTGCCCAAGCATTCGATAGTCCGGCCGGAAATCATGCCCCCATTGCGAAATGCAGTGCGCTTCATCTACCGCCACTAACACCGGTTTCCGCTTCGCGAGCATCTGCGGAAATCCGGTGACGCTCAGCCGCTCCGGGGCAATAAACAGGAATTGCAGCTTGCCTTCCAGGTAATCGAAACAAGCTTGGCGCGAATCCAGCCGGTCCCGGCCCGAATGAATGCGCGCTGCCCGCAAGCCCATCGCTTCCAGCTTCGCCACTTGATCTTCCATCAAGGCAATCAGCGGGCTCACCACCAGCGTTGTTCCACCGCGTGCAATTCCCGGTAGTTGATAACAAAGGGATTTGCCAGAACCGGTCGGCATCACCAGCAGCACATCGCGGCCGTCTGTCACCGTCCGGCAAACCTGCTCTTGACTCGCTCGAAACTTCGCGAATCCGAACGTTTTATGCAGAAGGTCTTCGAGATTTTGGGTCAAGACTGCGTTTCAGCTGTCGGCAACAAATGACCATTGTGGTTGCCGTTTCGATGCGTCGCCGTCGTGGTTGCGCCGCCTACTCTTACATCGCACGTGCAGCAATCGCTGCATTTTCCGCACCGCTCGCAAAGGTGATTGTCGCAGGCGTCTTTCGTGCAATACACGCAGATTTTCTGTGAGGCGCCTCCGCAAATCGAACAAACAAATACAAATGTGTCCATGTATTACTACTTCTTTGCGCGCTTAACTGGCTCCTTGCTGATGATACCGCGGCAACGCTGTGCCTCTTCATCCGCCAGCTTGAAGTTCGTTTCCGTGCTCGTCGCCAAATCGCGGATATAGTCCCGAAACCGCTCCCGGCGCGAAAAATTCCTCGCAATTAATCCATCCAATTGATCGGCCGTAAAACGGTCTCCATAGCGTCCCGTTGCTTCCTGTAAAGAACGGCAAGTCACTTCCAGAGCCTCCAAACGGAAGTAATCGTCCAGCGCCAGCGGCAAACTCTCCGTCTTCTGTTCGAGCAGCTTGGACATCGTAATGACGTCCTTCAATTGCGAATGCGCGCTGTCCCACTGTTGCACATACACATCCGATGCGCCCTTCTGCGCCACCCAGTCCTTCGGCTTCATTTGCGCCAGCAACGGCTCAAGCTTTTCGTTGTCTTTCAACAATTCTTCGAGAATGCCGCGCAAAATCCACGCCGTTTCCAGGCCGGCGGGTTTTGTCACGGTGCCCGTTGCCGCGGTGTTTGCTGCTTTCGCATCCGCCGGAAATTGGCCCGTCTGCTGGGCGCTGGCGAGGCCGCAAATGGCCATGCCCAAGAGCGCGATTCTGCTCATTCGCCACCATTGTAGCGGCCTTTCATCGGCAGTAACCATGTGATGAAATGATTACCTTCCTCCGGCTCACCCGCTCGATTTCCATGCCCTGGCGTCACTGCCGTCCATAGGTCATGCAAAGGTTTTACCGTGTATCGATACAGCGTTCCCCGGTCTAATCGCCGCGTAATCTGCTGATCTCGACGCACCAAAATCGCATCCACTGCCCGTACAATCGTCGCTTCGCTTCTCGGCCGCAGCGTGTGCTGCACGCGCACTTCGCCCTCTAAGACGTCAATCCTCATGGCCGAGTCTTCATCAATGGCGATCGCCACTGTAGTTTCTTCTAACGTGCTAATCCAAGCGTTTGGCGTCAAAATCCGCTGCAGCGGCTGCCCCGGCCCCGGCTTCATGTGCACCCGCACTCGGCCCGCCATCACGTCCAGCAAATCGCCCGCGCTCGATGCATTCTGCCGGAAACCTACCCGCGAATTCGCGAAAATATCAAAACTACCCCCGCCCGCAATTTCAAAATGCGCGAACCCATCCGGTCCTGTGGTAATCACTTGCTGAATCGGCACCCGCTCGCCCGCGCTCAATGCCCACAGTTCCGCATCCCGGGTACGCGAAACATTGCCAGTTACAGCGGTCGCCCGTGCTTCATATTTCTGCACGACGCCTTGATCCACCGGGCTTTGTGCCGATGCGGTCAACGCAAGCAAAGCTGGGACAAGGCTTCCCATTTTCCGCATCGAAAGTATTACGCGCTGCGCTTCGCAAACGTTTCAGATTTAATCACGCCTGCGCCTTCCTTGATCGTATGGAACCGGTCCGCCTCCAAATTGGTGACCTTTTCCACGTTTCCATTCGGCCAGCGTATGTCCAGATCCACTTTCTTGACATCGCCCAAACCGAAATGCAAACGCAAATCGTTCGTCGAATAGAAACTCGCCTGGCTCAATACTTCCTGCGCCTGAATCTTTCCGCCGTAATGCGCCGTTACGCGCGCGCCAATCGCGCTACGGTTTGATTTCGTTCCCACCAGCTTGATATTCACCCAGTGGCTATCGCCCTTTACGTCATTGCGCAAAAGCGACGGCGCCTCATTCAGGTTCATGATCAGCACGTCCACATCGCCATCGTTATCAAAATCGCCGAAGGCCGCGCCCCGGCTGGCATGTGGCGCAATAATCCCAGGCCCTGCCTGCTCCAACAACTCCTCAAACTTGCCGTTTTTCAAATTCCGGAAAAGAATGCGGGTGCTCTTGAACGGATAATTCGGCAGCACCTTCTCCACTTCCGGGTAGACGCTTCCTGTCACCCACATCAAGTCCGGATAGCCGTCATTATCGAAATCGAACATGCCCGCGCCCCAACTGATGAAGCGCGTCTCCACACCCAAGCCCGACGAATTTGTCACATCTTCAAACCCGCCCTTGCCGTCGTTCTTGTACAAGACCGCCGTGTCGTCGGCGAAGTGCGTCTTGAGAATGTCCAAACTGCCATTCAGCGCATAATCGCCGATGCCGAGCCCCATGCCCGCCTGCTCCATGCCGTCTTCATTCAACGCGACGCCGCTCTCGAGCCCGATATCGGTGAACGTGCCGTTTTTGTTGTTCTTCATCAGGAAGCTCGGGGTGGAATCGCAAGCAATATAGACATCCGGCCAGCCGTCGTTATCGAAATCGGCCGCTGCCACTGTCATGCAGTACGCGCCCTTCGCTTTCGAAAAGCCCGATTTCTCGGTCACATCCGTAAACGTGCCATCGCCGTTGTTGTGGAACAAGTTTGCATACCCGGGCGGTAACCCACGCGGGCCGCAATTCACCGGAATGCCTTTCCAATTGCAGAATCCGCTCTCGCCCGGCTTGGGGATGTGCACCAAATCCAATTCAAGATAATTGGCTACCACCAGATCCAAGTGCCCGTTGCGGTCGTAATCTACAAACGCGCAGCCCGATCCCCAACGTTTCCCGTCATGCAGCAGCCCGGCTTCTTTGGTCACGTCGGTAAACGTGCCATCGCCGTTGTTACGGTACAGCACGTTCTGCCCCCAATAGGTGACGAACAAATCGTCGAAGCCGTCGTTGTTGTAATCGCCAACGGTCACTGCCGAAGCCCAGCCCACCTTTGTCAAGCCCGCTTTCGCCGTCACATCCGTGAACGTGCCGTTGCGATTGTTCTTATACAGCCTGTTCGTGGCTCCCGGCGGATCGCCCTCCAAGCGCGTACCCGACAGCGTGAAAATATCCAGCCAGCCATCGTGGTCGTAATCGATAAACGCGCAGCCGCAACCCACCGTCTCCAAAATGTAGGTCCTATGATCTTCCGGCCCATAAATCAGCGGCGCCGTCAACCCCGCCTTATCCGCAATATCCGTGAAGCAGGCGTTGAACGGCAGTCCGCTCGGCTTCCCGCGCGGTTGCGGCTTCACTCCGCGCGACGAAACTCCCTGCCCGAATGCCTTCGCAAAAGGCGCGCTACCCAACAAGCTCAGCAAACTCCGCCGCGAAATCACGCCGACTCCTTCCTGGCCATGGCTCCAAACGTTTGCGAGATCACCGCCCGCGCCTCCTCTTGAATCCACCGCAAATGCTCTTGGCCCAAAAAACTCTCGGCATAAATCTTGTAAACATCTTCCGTGCCCGAAGGCCGCGCCGCAAACCAACCATTCTTCGTAACCACTTTCAACCCGCCAATCGGCGCGCCATTCCCCGGCGCCGTCGTCAGCATCGCTTCAATCTTTTCGCCTGCCAGTTCTTTCGCATGCACCTGTTCCGGCGAAAGTTTTTGCAATATCGCCTTTTCTTCCGCGTTGGCCGGCGCGTCAATCCGCTCATACACAGGATCGCCAAACTCCGCCGTCAACTCGCGATACCGAACGCCCGGATCTTTACCCATTTTCGCGGTCATCTCCGCTGCCAACAAGCCCATAATAAGCCCATCTTTATCTGTGCTCCATGCCGCTCCGTCCTTCTCTAAGAACGACGCGCCTGCGCTCTCTTCGCCGCCAAATCCGAGCGAACCATCCAACAACCCGTCCACAAACCACTTGAACCCGACCGGCACTTCCAGCAGCTTCCGTTTCAAACTGGCCGCCACTCGATCGATAATCCCGCTGCTTACCAGCGTCTTGCCCACTCCCGCATCCGCCTTCCAGCCCGGCCGGTTCCGGAACAAATAATCAATCGCCACCGCTAAATAATGATTCGGATTCAGCAACCCAACGCTCGGCGCCACAATCCCATGCCGGTCATGATCCGTATCGCACGCAAACGCCACGTCGAACTTGTCCTTTAACGCAATCAGGCTCGCCATCGCATACGGCGACGAACAATCCATCCGGATCTTTCCATCCCAATCGAGCGTCATGAATCGAAACGTCGGATCGACCGTCGTATTCACCACCGTAAGCTTCAGCTTGTATTTCTCGGCAATGCGCGGCCAATACGCCACGCCCGCGCCGCCCAACGGATCCACGCCCAAATTCAGCCCGCGGATCGCATCCATATCGATCACGCTGCCCAGGCCGTCCACATAGCTCGATAGGAAATCGAACTTCTTTACGTTCGCGCTTTTCAGCGCCTGCTCATACAGAATCCGTGAAACTCCCTGCAGATTCTTTCCCAGCAGATCGTTCGCTAAATTCTCAATCCACTTGGTGGCCGTCGTGTCGGCTGGCCCGCCGTTCGGCGGATTGTATTTAAACCCGCCGTCAAACGGCGGATTATGCGACGGCGTAATCACAATCCCGTCCGCCAGCCCGTCTTTGCGCCCATGATTGTATTTGAGAATCGCGTTCGATACCGACGGCGTCGGCGTATAGCCGTTATCCTGGTCAATCATGACCGCCACGCCGTTTGCCGCCAAAACCTCCAACGCGCTGATCTGCGCTGGCTCCGATAGCGCATGCGTATCCATTCCCAGAAACAGCGGCCCGGTCGTCCCCTGTTCATGCCGGTAAGCGCAAATCGCTTGCGTAATCGCAAGAATATGATTCTCGTTAAAACTGCTGTCAAACGACGAACCCCTATGGCCCGACGTGCCAAAAGAAACCCGTTGTGAGCGAATCCCCACGTCCGGTTTCAAAGAGTAGTACGCGGAAACTAATCGCGGAATGTTTGTCAGTGTCGCCGGGTCGGCCGGTTTGCCTGCTCGTGGATCGATTGCCATAGCAATTCCTATTCTCTGTGAAAGCCGGCCGTCGCTCCCACCCAATCTAGATTTTTATTGAAATCGACGCCCATCATTTTGCCGCGCCCTGATCGAATCACTGTATTTACGGGCTCCAGCTGGTTGTTATGCCAGACATACATGACGCGCACTTCAATCTTCGTCATCCCGCTTGGAGTATCAATCGTCGGAACGAAATCCATCTTTCGCTGCAAGATGAATTCGTTGCGTTTCTCTTCTGGAATCGCGGCAATATCCTCTTTTTTCGGTCCAATATTGACGCCTAAACCGGCAAACGAATACAACGGCTTGAGCACAAAATCGTCCAGGTTGTCCGGCAAGGTCTTCAAATCGCTCAAGAAATGCGTTTCCGGCACGCATTCATGCCGAAACCACGGCAGGGAGAACTTGCTTAACAGAAAAAACCAATTTGGGTGTCCGGCCCATTCCACGTCCAATTCATCGCGAAAATCAAAGCCGCCTTGCACATTCTTCCGCACCAGCTCGTCAACAATCACCCGGTTGTAAATGCGCTTCACGGGCCTTCCCTCGAAATACAATTTCGAACCCTGCCGCTTCACATCGCGGATGCACGCAATCGGAATGCCCAGCTTTTTGCGAGTGAGCAGAAAATCGGGCAGCGTCTTCTGACGAAACGGATCGATTTCAAGCAGAATCACTTCTTCGGGCGCATGGCCGCCTAAAATCACGTCGCCCAGCCGCTCGAAGTAGCTCGCTTCGTCCAGTCCACTTAGAAATGCGCTCAAGCCATTCGGCAGCTGAAACACTTCTCTGTATAAACGCGCCAGCAAAGCTTGAAATGCGTAAATCGAGGGAAAGCCCTGAATCTCTACCAAGCGCGGCGTCAGCGTGCCGTCCGCTAAGCGAATCAACCCAAAATCGGCCTGCACGAACAGCGGATGCTCGGCCCCGCCCGGCACCCTGAACTCATCGGGAATGGTCGCTTCCGCTGCTTTGCGGTACTCTGCGTTGTTGGCTAATTGCCCGTAAAGCTCCTGCCCATAGCGAACCATCTGCTCCAGCAAATCGGCAGGCAGAAAGACAGGAGTCTCACTGCAGCGAAACTCAACGTGTGCCCCTGCTTCGGCATCCAGGCGCTCCAGAAACTGCTGGTACAGCTCCGGCGTCCAGCGCCGATTGAAATCCGCTCGCAGGTCGGCGATCACTCGTCCTATACCAAAAACTTGCCGGCGCTCATGATTTGGAGATCGTCGGCCCAGATATCGAAATGCTGTCCCACTACGTTGATATGCGTCGTAGACGTCCACTGCGCACCTGTATGCGCCCCATAAGGATCGCCGAACGCCATGTGGACGCCCGGAATCTTTTCATCCTGCAAAATGTTTCCAACCACCCGCGATAGCGCCAGATTCGTTCCGATCGCGAATTCGCCCACCCGATCGCTGTTATCGTCGCGATGCGTGTATTGCCAGAACTCCTGCTCCAGCTCTTTGTTTTCCGATTTCGCCTCCGCCAAGCGATTGCCCTTTACCGTGAGCGTTAACGGCATCGCCGCCAAGTCGCCATATTTCGCGCAGAGATAATCCCCCACGACACCATCCACTACAAACTGTCCGTTTACTTCAAGCGGCGCAGTAAACGTTTCGCCACCTGGCAAATTGCCCCACTTGTCGCGGCTGATAATGCCGCTCGTTTTGATCCACTTGTAATTCGGCGTTAGCTCAGCCGTGATATCCGTTCCCGCCGGCGTCGTCGCCCGAATCCGCTTCGCCTGATTCACAATGCTCATTACCCGCAGAGTCAGCTCATCCACTTTGCGGTAATCGGCGCGCATCCCTTCGAGCATGATCTTCTTTTCGATGTTCACCATGTGTGCGTGGCGCAGCTTCTTCAAATTCACCACGTTGCACATTTGCATGCGCGTCTTCAACTCATTTGTTTGCGCTTGCACGGCGAAAATGCTTACCTGGCTCGTCGCCATATCGTCTAGAATCACTTGCGGCATATCCACCAACGGCCGCGGCGCCAACTCCTCCAGGACAAAGTTGCGATGCGTGCAGCCGCGCGCGTTCAACTCCGCCACCAAACTCGCGGCAATCTCTTCACAGGCAATATCCGTAATGAGCGTTACTTTCTCTTCCGGCTGCACATTGAGACAAACGAATACCGCGTTATGTGCGCCTTGCGAAAGCTCCGGGTCAAATGGCAAAGCGTCTACGTCGATGCTCATTGAGCCGCTCCCGCCATAGCCGGCTCTTCCTTGAGTCCCGCCTCTGTTTCGTAAACGATATAGTCCACGACCTTCGTCAAATCCCCCGTTTCTTGAAAGATGCGCAGCTGCCGGTCCGCTCCCGTTCCGTGCTCCAAAATTCGGTGAATGTAGTTGATCTGCGCCCGCGAGCCCAATTCGTCCACCACATTGTCAATAAAGTGCAAATACTCGTAAATCAAATCCCGCACCGGAATTTCCACCTGCTTGCCGAAATCGATGATCTTGCCTTCGATGCCATAACGCGCCGCGCGCCATTTGTTTTCCATAATCAGCGCCCGCCGGTAGAGCCGGAAGCCTTGATTGGCCGCATGCAGCTTGTACAGCTTCACCACTGTTGCTTGAATCAGCGCCGCAATCGCCAGCGTTTCGTCCGCTCGCATCGGCACATCGCAAACTCGAAACTCAAGCGTGGGAAAGTTCGGATGTGGCCGAATATCCCACCAGATCTTCTTGGCGTTATCGATGCAATTGGTCTTCACCAATAATTTGATGAAGTTTTCGTACTCGCCATAGCTCGGAAAATAATCGGGAATGTTGGTTCGCGGAAACTTATCGAACACTTTGCAGCGGTACGATTTCAAACCCGTGTCCATACCCAGCCAAAACGGCGAATTCGTCGAAAGCGCCAGCATATGCGGCAAGAAATAGCGCGCTGCGTTCATCAAATGAATGCGGATTTCCGGATCTTCCACGCCTACATGCACGTGCAAGCCAAAAATGAGATTGGCGCGCGCCACCATCTTCATGTCTTGCACCAGCGTGGTGTAGCGTGCGTCGGGCGTAATATCCTGTTTGCGCCAATCCGCAAACGGATGCGTTCCGGCCGCCGCTAATCGCAGATTGTTTTTCTTCGCCAGTTCGCACATCTGCAACCGCAGAGACTTCAGTTCGGTCGCCGCTTCGGGAATGCTTTTGCAAATGCCGGTGCCGATCTCGACCACCGACTGATGCATCTCCTGCTTCACGGCCTCTTTCATCTGCTTCTTGCCCTCGGAAATAATTTCCGTGTCGATATGAGAGCGCAGATCCCTAGTGACAGGGTCAATCGTCTGATACTCCTCCTCGATGCCGAGGTTGAAGCTGGGCGTGTCCATAATCCTCCCGAGTTCTAAGAAATTAGGTGCCGGCGGCGGTCGTCTTTTTCTCTGCGGCGGACAGGAAGCGGCCCCAATGCAACTCGTTCATCGGTTTCTCGCTGCTTAAGGCCTTTTCAATCGCCAGTTCCGCCATGTTCTCAACGATCCATTCAAAGTTCGCGTCACCTACGGAGTGAACATCGGCATCCGGGGCCGGATTAAGAAAATCGATGGCATACGGGACGCCTTTTTCCACCGCGAATTCCACGGTATTCAAGTCGTAACCGAGCGCCTGGCACAAAGTCAGCGCGTCTTTCACCACGCGATCGTGCAGCGCTGGCGAACTCGCCGTGCCGTCCTTTACATAGCGCAGATGATGCGGCTGTTTCGGGTCGTACTTCATCACGCGTACTTTTTCTTGCCCTACGACGTAGCAGCGAAAATACTCGTCGAAATCTACTGCCGTCTGCAGGGTCATGCACAACGATCCGGTTTGGTCATACGCCGAAAAGAATTCATCGCGCGAATTCACTTTGAAAACATTCTTCCAACCGCCGCCGCTGAATGGCTTCAAAAACGCCGGAAAGCCGATGTACTCAAACACCTCATCCCAATTCAACGGGAACATGAGATTGCGCATGGATTGCGTCGTCGTCCCCGGCGGATGCGCTTTATGCGGCAAGATCACCGTTTTCGGAATCGCAACGCCCAGTTTGCTCGCCAGCGCATAGTTGAAGAACTTATCGTCGGCACTCCACCAGAATGGATTATTGATGACAATCGTGCCTCCCAACATCGCGTTTTTCAGGTAAGCCCGATAGAACTCGATGTCGTGCGAAATGCGGTCGATAATCACGTCGTAACCGCTCGGTTCGGCCATCTTAACACCGCCGATCCGAACATGCTCCGCCATCACGCCTTGAATGCTCTTTTGATTGATTCGATCAACCAGGGCGGACGGAAAACTGTTTTCCATCCCATAAATGATGCCTATTTTCCGCACCCGTCACCTCAGAAGAATTTTACCGCCATGCGACGCCATAGCGGCCAATCGTGCCTCTCGCCGCCGGTCCAGACGTCCAACCAGTGCGGAATCCCTTTGCGCCCCAATATATCCGCCATGCGAAAGTTTTCACCTAAACAGATGTCGTGATCTCCCGCCGCCAAGATAAGCTTCATCTTCTGATAGCGCTCCAGAAACCACGGGTCCGACATGTTGGGGATGTAATCCACCGGATTGTTGTAATAGAAATCGTTGTCGTAATAGCCATCCATGAACTGCCGCATGTCGTATGAACCGCTCATCGCCACGCAACCGCTGGTCAGATCCGGATGCTTCAGCGCAAAATTCAGCGCGTGATAAGCGCCGAAGCTGGCGCCGGTCGTCGTAATTTGCGCATGCCCGCTCAAGTTCTTCATCAGCGGCGCCACTTCATGAATAATGTAATTTTCGTAATCGTTGTGGCGCGCCACCCGGTCATGCGGATGGATCCAGCGGTTGTACCAGCTCTCTGAATCCACACTGTTGACGCAGAATACCTGCACCTGTCCCCAGTCGATCTTTCCGCTTATTTCATGAATCATGCCGTTGTCTTCGAATTCGTAGAAACGGCCTTTGGAAGTCGGAAACACCAGCAGCGGATAGCCGGCATGCCCATAAACCAGCAGCTCCATATGCCTGCCCAGCCGTTGGCTGTACCAATTGTGATAATCGCGGCGCATAAACGGTCTACTCCATAGTGGCAAAACCGGTGGCAAAACCCGCCTGCGCTAACTGGCGGAAAGCCGGCAACACTGCATTCGCATCGTCGCTCCGCCATGCCATCTCAATCACCGTTCGTCCGTGACCTACCAGAGGACGGCACGCAACGGCACTACCGGCCACATGCTGGATACAAGCCGGCGCGATGGTCACTCCTAGTCCGGCAGCCACCAAGCTCACAACGGTTACCCAATGGAGCGCTTCTTGTACGATCCGCGGCTCGAAACCAGCCTCCTGGCAAAGACCGATGGTGCGCTGCCACGCTGTTGGCCCAGCGGCTTTGGGAAAGAACACCAAAGGTTCGTCTTTGAGCTGTACCACTCGAATCTTGCTCAATCTCGCTAACGCATGCCGCCTCGGTACAACCGCGATGAATTTCTCTTCCGTGAGTGGCGTTACTACCAAATCGTCGATCGGTCCGCCATCTCGAAGGATGCCCACATCGATAGACCGATCGCGAATCGCTTCCACCAGCTGGCTCGTCGAGGTTTCCTGCAGCCGCAGTTCGACGTCGGGATAAAGACTGCGGTATTCACGCAAAACCGAGGGCAAATGCGATTGCATCGCCGAACCGATAAACCCAACACGCAGCGAGCCAGTCTCACCCCGTCCGACGCGCCGGCTATAAGCCAGATCCTCCTCAAAGCGTTCCAGCGATCGTTTCGCCCGCTCCAGCAGCGCCGCCCCGGTTGGCGTCAATTCAACCGCACGCGACGTACGAACCAAGAGTCGATGTCCGATCAACTCTTCCAGCCGGCGAATCTGTTGCGACAGCGGCGGTTGCGCCATATGCAGCCGCTGCGCCGCTTTGCCAAAGTGGAGTTCCTCCGCTACCGCAATGAAATATCGCAAGTGCCGCAGTTCGATCTCTTCATCCATACTCTAGAGATATCAATCTCGACGAACAAGATATTGGACATATCAATGGCTTTCGGCCAAAATCAAAAAGTATGTCGCAAACGGTGCAAGCAAGCCTTACCGTGAGGGAATTTCAAGCCAAAGACCGTGACGCCTTCCGCCTGTTGAATGAGGATTGGATTGAAGAGCACTTCAAGCTCGAAGAGAAAGATCGCCAAACTTTGAACGATCCGCAGCTTCACATTCTCGACAAAGGCGGCTACATTCTCCTGGGCGAGCGCCATGGCGAAGTAATAGCGTGCTGTGCTCTCCTTGCAATGCCTGACGGCGAGTTCGAAGTAGCGAAGATGGCGGTGGCGAAAACCCATCGCGGCCACGGCGTGGGACGTCAAATGCTCGAAAGCACGATTGCTTTCGCACACGCCAAGGGCATGCGGCGCTTGTATCTCGAAACCAACGCGAAGCTGAAGAACGCGATTCATCTGTATGAAGCCGTGGGATTTCGCCACCTTCCCGCCGAACGCATCAAACCATCCCCCTACGCCCGAGCGAATGTTTATATGGAGATGGATCTGGCTTAAACCGTGGCCCAAGCTACCATGAAAGTAGCTCATGAGTGCCTTAACCGTTGACCTGAAAAAGACGGTCAACCTTCCCAAAACCGACTTTCCGATGAAGGCGAACCTCCCCACCGCCGAGCCCAAAGTGCTCGCCAAATGGGAGGAAGATAGGCTTTATCACGCCATTCGCCAAGTGCGCGCCGGCCAGAAGCAATACGTTCTGCACGACGGCCCGCCCTATGCCAACGGCAACATTCACCTGGGTACCGCGTTCAACAAAATTCTCAAAGACTTCATCGTCAAATCAAAGTCGATGGCGGGTTTCGATTCGCCTTACATCCCTGGCTGGGATTGCCATGGCTTGCCTATCGAGTTCAAAGTCGATCAGGAGTTGGGCAAGCGCAAAGCAACCATGACGGCTGCGGAAATTCGCGCCGAATGCCGCGCCTATGCCGCAAAGTTCGTCGATATCCATCGCACCGAATTCAAACGCCTTGGCATTCTGGGCCGTTGGGAAGATCCGTATCTGACCATGTCGGCTGAGTACGAAGCCGTCATCGCGCAAGCCTTTGTCGACTTCCTGCACAACGGCTATGTTTATAAAGGTCTGAAGCCCGTCTATTGGTGCATCAAAGACCGCACTGCTCTGGCCGAAGCCGAAGTCGAATACGAAAACCACACCAGCCCTTCCATCTACGTGCGCTTCAAACTCGCCGGAGATCCAGCCGCGCTCGATCCCGCACTCGCAGGCCGCGACGTTTCTGTACTCATCTGGACCACAACCCCTTGGACCATTCCCGCCAATCTCGCCGTCTCGTTTAATCCCAAGTACGAGTACGTCGTCGTCGATACCAAAGACGGCGCCACAATCATCGCTGAAGGCTTGCTCGACCAGGTATCCGCCGCGCTCGGTTGGGAAAAGAAGGTGTTGGCTCGCTTCCCCGGCACCAAACTCGATAAAGTTGTCTTCCGCCATCCTTTCCTCGACCGCGATTCCATTGGCCTCAATGGCGATCACGTAACTCTCGAACAAGGCACCGGCGCAGTCCACACGGCGCCCGGCCACGGCCAGGAAGACTTCGTTATTTGCCAGCGTTACGGCATCCCGGTCTACTGCCCGGTGGACGCCGCTGGCCGCATGTTTCAAGCCGAGGGCGCAGCGGGCAAGTTGCCGGATGAGCTGTTAGGCAAGACAATTTGGGAAGCGAATCCGGTGGTCATCGAGATTCTCAAACAGCATGGTGCCCTGGCCGGCCAAGCCAAGCTCGAACACAGCTATCCGCACTGCTGGCGCTGCCACAACCCTCTGATTTTCCGCGCGACGGAGCAGTGGTTCATCGGTATGGACCGGGAACAACTGCGCGAAAAAACGCTCGAAGCCATCAAGCATGTCGAATGGCACCCTTCCTGGGGTGAAGAGCGCATGACCAACATGATTGCGCCGCGCACCGATTGGTGTATCTCGCGCCAGCGTGTTTGGGGCGTCCCCATCATCGTTTTCTATTGCGAAGGTTGCAGTGAGCCTTTTATCGACAAGCAAGTGTTGGAAGGCGTCGTCGCTCAATTCCGCCAACACACCTCCGACGTCTGGTATTCCAAATCGGCTGCGGAACTCATGGCCCCCGGCTGCAAATGCACAAAGTGCGGCGGCACTTCCTTCCGCAAAGAAACCGACATTCTCGACGTCTGGTTTGATTCCGGTTCCAGCCACTTGGCTGTCCTTACCGCTGAAAACCATTTGACTTGGCCTTCTGACATGTATCTCGAAGGCGGCGATCAATTCCGCGGCTGGTTCCAAAGTTCGCTCTTAGCCGGGGTCGGCATCAAAGGCGCATCGCCTTACCGCGAGTGCCTGACCCACGGTTGGACCCTCGATGCCGATGGCCGTGCCATGTCGAAGTCGCTCGGCAACATCATCGAGCCCGAAAAAATCGTCAAGAAGTACGGCGCCGATCTTTTGCGCCTGTGGGTCGCTTCGGTCGACTTTACGGAAGATGTCCGCCTCTCTGACACCATCACCGACCGCCTTTCCGAGGCCTATCGCAAACTGCGCAATACTTTCCGCTACATGCTTGGCAACATGGATGGATTCGATCCGGCGATCCACGCGCTGCCCGGCGAAAAACTGGATAGCCTCGACGCCTGGATTCTGCTCAAAGCCGAAGACCTGGTGCGCAAGTGCCTCGATTGGTATCGGGAATACGCGTTTCATAAGGTTTACCGCGCGGTGTATGATTTCGCCATCACTGAATTAAGTGCCGTGTATTTCGATGTTTCGAAAGACCCGCTCTACACCTCCGGACCCACCTCCGAAACCCGCCGCAGCCGGCAAACGGCTCTCTATCGCCTGAACTTGGCTTTAACTCGATTGTTCGCGCCCATTCTTTCCTTCACCTGTGAAGAAATTTGGCAGCATTCGAAACGCAGCCAGTCTGCTTCTCCAAGTGTCCATATGGATCTCTTTCCCGCGCCCGAGGATCTGAGCGCAGGGCTCACCGCCGCGCAACGCGAAAGCGCAGCGGAGTGGGATCGATTGATCCCTGTGCGCGATCAAGTTCTCAAATCGCTCGATGATGCCCGCGAAGCAAAAATTATCGGTGCTCCGCTCGAAGCCGCAATCACCCTTACCGCCGGCGCCGAGATCTATCCGTTGCTTAAAAAGGTCGCGGCCGATCTGTCCGGCTTCTTCATCGTTTCGCAAGTGACGCTCCACCCGGATCCAGCCAAAACCGATACACTGGAAGTAAAGGTCGAGCGCGTCGGTGGCGCTAAGTGTGAACGCTGCTGGAAATACACTAACGACGTAGGCAGCGATCCTGAACTCGCCACCGTTTGTGCCTCGTGCGCCAAAATTATCCGGGAATACTTCACTTAAGTGAAAAAAACTCTTAATTCGTGGTGGAGCTATGCTCCGCTCATCATCGCTTTGCTTGTGGTGATTGCCGATCGCTTGTCCAAAATGACCATCGGGCGTTCTCTCGCGACATACGATTCCATACCAATTGTTTCAGGCTGGCTGCGCATCATTCACACCGAAAACCCTGGCGCAGCCTTCGGCATGTTGGCTGAGGGGAATCCCCTTCTGCGCAGTTTGGTGTTGATCGGCGTTTCCGGTGTGGTGCTTTTGTTTGTCGCCTGGGCTTTGTGGAGCGACCGCAGTTCCGTCACCAGCAAGCTCTCACGCGTCGCACTCTCTTTGATCTTGGGCGGCGCCGCGGGCAATCTATATGACCGCGTGGTTCACCAGACCGTCACCGATTTCATTGAGGTGTATCACGGCAGTTGGTCGTTTCCCGCCTTCAACGTAGCCGATAGCGCCATCACGGTGGGCGCCATTTTGTTGCTTATTGATTTGTGGCTGCAGAATCCGAAAACCTATGGCGATAGCGCCCGCATCGCCCAAGAATACGGCCCGGTGAAACGGAGATAGAACGTGTTACCCAAACTGATCAGCATTGGTTCGTTCTACATTCCTACCTATGGCGTGCTGGTCGCGCTTGGCTTTTTGACCGGCTTGATGGTGATGCTGAGACTCGCCAAGCGCGCCGGCATGAATGCCGATCACGTAACCAATCTTGCCTTCTACTGCGCGATTGCCGGCGTTTTAGGCGCCAAGCTGTTCATGTTCTTGTTCGATCTGCCGGACTATCTGCATGACCCCGGGCAGATTTTCACGCTCGAAACCCTGCAAGCGGCCGGCGTTTTTCACGGCGGCTTTATTGTCGCCCTCATTACAGCTGTGGTAGTGATGCGCCATCACAAGATGCCATTGCTGCCCACAATGGACGTGTTTGCTCCCGGCGTCATCATCGGCCAGGCCATTGGGCGTATTGGGTGCTTTGCCGCGGGCTGCTGTTGGGGCACTGAGTGTACGTTGCCGTGGGGTGTGCGCTTTCGTTCCGATTTTGCCGCTCCCGTGCCGCTCGACAAAACGCTTCACCCGGTACAACTCTACGAATCGTTTGCCAACTTTATCGTGTTCGCCATTTTGTACCGCATGTGTTTAAAAGAGCACCGTCCCGGCCAAGTCATTGGCTGGTATCTGGTGTTGTATTCTTCCGTTCGCTTTGTAGTCGAATTTTTCCGCGTGCATGAGCAATCTTTGGTGGGGCCGTTTTCGCTTACACAGTGGATCGCGCTCGCCTTGCTCGCACTGGGCGCTGGAATTCTTGTTTACGTCTCCAAAAAAGCGACCGAGTTAGAAACTGTGGCTGCGCACTAGCCAGCCAGTCCCGAAACTTTTGTGGGAGTGGAAGCCCGTCTCTCTTAAGGCCGGTCCTGCGCCGCATGATAAACGCGCACGACTTCAATGGTCTCCCCTTTCACTCGGTAGACTGCAACATAGGGCGCGGGCAGAAAGAAAATCTCACGCGTTCCTTCCTCCCGTCCGAGCCGCCCACGTCACGGCCATTCTTTCAACTCGCGGATGGTTGCGTAGAGCCTTCGCATGGTAGGGGCGCGGTAGCTCGGATGGTGTTCTTTGAGGTAGTCGCTAATGCTCTGCAAGTCCGCTGCGGCGGCGGGCGTCCAGCGAATACGCATCTAGGACCGCAACATTTCCTCTAGGCGGGCGTCCATCTCTTCTTCTTCAATGAACTCGCCCCGATCGGCCTGTGCAATACCTTCCCGCACGGCGGTGCGGAAGCGGGTCTCGTCGTCAAGCAAGCGCAAGGCGGCGTCTTTCACCAATCGTTCGGCGTCCACACCGGCGCGGGTGGCGATTTGGGAAAGCTGTGTTTCTTGCTCGGGCGTGAAATGGACTTCCATGGCTCCTAGAATAAGGGAAAACCGGCGCCGTGTCCATCGGTCGATCGTCGGTGGTTGTTCGTCGCCGAAGATAGCCACGGCGTGCGCTACAACAGGGGCGATGGCGGGAAATCGGCGTTTGGGGAGCGGTCAATCATTCTTCTCCTATCGTGCAAGCAGATCGCGGTCTGGCGCAATGATACTATCGCCCCAAATGCCCTCCACTGGAAAAGTCAAAGTCGGAATCATCGGCTCACAGTTCGAAGCGGATATCCATTGTGCCGGCTTTCAGCTCATGCCCGAAGAAGCCGAAGTGGTCGCCATCGCTTCCCCCACTCCCGGTAACGCCGCTGCCCTCGCCAAGCGTTACAACGTCCCGCGCGTGTTTCTCGATTACCGCGAAATGCTCAAAGAGCCCGATATCGAAATGGTCACCATCACCGCGCCTAACTCCTTACATGCCCAGAATGACGATCGATATCGCCAACTCCGGCAAACATGTTGTTTGTGAAAAGCCGTTATGCATGACGCTCGCCGAAGCCGACGAAATGATCGACACATGCAAACGCAAAGGCGTCCTCCTCGCTTACGCCGAAGAACTTTTTTTCACTCCCAAATACGTCAAAGCCAAACAAATGGCCGATCAAGGCGGATTCGGCAAAATCTATCTCGTCAAACAAAGTGAAAAACATTTCGGTCCGCACAGTTCGTGGTTTTGGGATATGGACAAAGCCGGTGGCGGCGCGCTGATGGATCTTGGTTGTCACGGCATCGCGTTCGCCTATTGGTTTCTCGGCCGCCCTGCCATCAAATCTATCTACGCTCACTTGGCCACCAACGTCCACGCCGATAAAACCAAAGGTGACGACGAAGCGCTTTGTATTCTCGAGTTTGAAGGTGGCGCAACCGGGCTGATTGAAGACAGTTGGGCGCGCCGCGGCGGCATGACGGATCGTACCGAGGTCTATGGTGAAGGCGGCGTCTGTTACGCCGACCTTCACATGGGAAACGCCCTGCCCACCTATAGCGAGTATGGCTTCGGCTACGCTGTCGAAAAGGCGCCCACCACGCAAGGTTGGAGCTACCCCGTTTTTGAAGAACATTGGAATTACGGCATCCCGCAAGAGATGCGCCACTTCGCGCGTTGCGTCCGCGGCAAAGAGACTCTTGATGCCACTGGCGAAGATGGGCGCGTCGTAATGCAAGCTCTCTACGCCGCATACGCTTCAGCAGGCCTGGGCCAGCGAGTGTCGCTGCCGTACAAACCCACCGGCAACAAGCCCATCGATGAGTGGCTCAGCAGGAAAGGGAAGTAGCTATGGCCAATCAAGGTCCCGATCGCCGCGCCATTTTAGAAATGCTCGCCAAAGTTGCTGCCGTGAGTCAATTCCCCGGCTTTTGCCGTTGGAGTTTTGCCGGCGAACCTCCAAAAGCCACGGCGTTTCAACCGCAGTTCTTCTCTTCCCAGGAATTCGCCTTTCTCGACCAACTCGCCGAACTCATCATCCCTCGCGATGACACACCCGGCGCGCGTGACGCGGGTGTTGCGGAGTTCATCGATCTCATGGTGGCCCACGATCCCGACATCCAATTCCGCTTCCGCCGCGGCCTGAGCCTTATTGACACACTCGCCTTCGAAGCGCACCAGGCCGCTTTCTTAAGCATCCCTATGGATCGACAAGAATCTCTTCTCAAGGAACTGGCTGTGCCCAATGTCTCCGAACTCGAAGGCCCGGCTTTCTTTTCGTTACTTCGCAGCTACACAGTCATGGGCTACTACACCAGTCGCATGGGCCTGGAAGCTCTCGATTACCCCGGCTTGCGTCTCTATTCCGCCTCACCCGAGTGTCCGCATAAAGACGACCCCGAACACAAACATCTTCCGCCCCCAAGGTACTAACCGAATGCCAGACAAAATTTACGACGTGATTGTAATCGGCACCGGCGCCGGCGGCGGCATGGCCCTGCACACTCTCTGCAAAGCCGGGCTCACCGTCTGCGCCCTCAACGGCAGCCGCCGGCTCGACCCAAGGAAAGACTTTCGCAACCACAAACAGCCTTACGACATGCCCTTTCGCGGCTTCGGCAATCCGCAAAAGAGCAAACACTACATCGGCTACATGGATAACGAATACACCGAAGGCATTTGGGAACACGATATTGTCTTCACCACCGCGCCCGGCACGGATTGGACGTGGCGTCGTTGTTTCGCAGTCGGCGGCAAAACAAATTTTTGGGGCCGTTCTTCCGCCCGCTTCTCCGACATCGATTTCAAAGCCGCCTCGCGCGACGGTTACGATACCGACTGGCCGATCAGGTACGACGAAATGGCTCCCTATTACGGCCGCGTAGAGCGCATGATCGGCGTCGCCAGCACCGTTCAGAATCGTCCCAGCAATCCTGACGGCGAGTACCTGCCGCCCATGAATTTCCGCTGCATCGATCGCATTCTGGAATCCGGCGCGAACAAGATCGGCATCCCTTACCTGCCCGATCGGATCGCGCAACTCACGCGCTCGCTCAATGGCCATCCCGCTTGTCATTATTGCGGCAATTGCACCACCGGTTGCGATACCGGCTCTTTCTTTTCCACGCCGTGGTGTCTATTGCCCGAAGCTGAAAAATCGGGCCGCTTGGACCTCCGTACCAATGCGCTGGCGAAAAACATCCTGGTCGATAGTGACGGACGCGCTTCCGGCGTAGCGTATATCGACCGCACTACCAAACAAGAGGTTGAAGTCCGCGCGCGCGCCGTTGTCATCGCCGCTTCCTGCGTCGAATCCGCCCGGATCGTCCTCAATTCAAAGTCCCGCCACTGGCCCACCGGCATCGCCAATTCAAGCGGCCAAGCCGGCCGTAACCTCTGCGATCACCTATACGGAACAACCGCGCGCGGCTATCTTCCCCAGTTGCTCGGGCAGCCCAGCTTCCCCGATAATGTCTCCGATAGCACAATTGCGTGGCTCCCGCGCTGGCAAAATCTCGCGAATCCTCACGCAGAAAAATTCATTCGCGGATACTCCGTCTATCCTGACGGCGGCTGCGCCGGCTTCCCTTGGTATTACGACACCATTCCCGGCTTCGGCCATGATTTCAAACGCGACATCAAACGCCGCTACCCCACCACAATCGGTTTTTATGTGCAGGCGCCCACCCAGCGCAGCGACAACAATTTCGTCGATATCGACCCTGAAGTAAAAGACATCTATGGCATTCCCGCTGTTCGCATTCACTTCGCTTGGGACCAAAATACACTCCTGATGTGGGAGCACGCCAAACACGCAACCGAACAACTCATTCGCGCCAGCGGGGGCGAATATCTTGGCGCGGGTGAAATTGATATTCCCGGCACCAGCCTGCATGAAACCGGCACTCTGCGCATGGGCAACGATCCGCAAAAATTCGTGACTGATCGCTTTGGCCGCACTCACGATGTACCGAATCTTTACATCTGTGACGCGAGTGTTTTCCCTAACTGCACCGATAAGACCACAACCATCTCGATTCTCGCTTTCTCATTACGATCTTCCGAGCATTTGATCGAGCAATTTCGCAACAATTCACTCGCATAGGTAGATCGCATAATCAGAGACGTAACTAAATCGCCGCCACCTCTATCTATGGGGCGTGTTCGCAGCCACGTCCATGATTCGTTGATCGGAAATTTTGTGAAGAGTCTTACTCTAACCAATCTCTTGCTTTGTTTTTCGTTTGCTCTCAGCGCCAGTGCCCCGGTTCCCCCTGCTCAGGCCGCCGGCTACTCCCTCGTCTTTTGTGACGATTTCACAAATCTGAATCTATCGTCAGATGGTTCAGGACTTTACCCTTGGTATCAAGGGCTTTCCTGGGAAGCGCCACCCAAACCCTTCAGCGCATCCGCCAACTCCTCGGTTCTGGATTTGGCCTGGAACAAGGAGCAAAATCCAGCCGATACCACGGTCTCCACCTGCTCCTCCGATGGCTCACGCTGTCGCGCTTTTCGCTACGGCTATTTTGAGGCCAGAATGAAATGGGATGTTACCGTCGGTGCCTGGCCCGCTTTCTGGATGATTCCCGTGGAAGGAATTTGGGGCGCCCCCGAAACCGGCGAGCTCGATGTTTTCGAAGGACAGGGCTCAACCCCCCAGACATTCTACGGCACGATTCACGATTGGGTGGTCGTGAATGGTACCCCCATTCAAGCCGCCAATAACAATGGCTCGAACTCCTACAAGCTCTCGGGCGTCGACTTTACCCAATGGCACACCTACGGTGTTTTATGGGTGCCCGGCAAAGTGACGTGGTATTTCGATAACACTCCAATCCTCTCTGCCGCCACCTATCCGATCTTCGATCAGCAGAACTACTTTCTCCTCTTCACTACTCAGGAAGGTGTCGATTGGACCTCCGGAGATACCACCGGCGTGACGGCCACTTCGATGAATCTTTACATAGATTGGGTCAAAGTCTGGCAATATAACGAGCCCCAGAAAGCGCCCACACGAGTCGCCCTATGAAAGGGGGGCCGCCTCTTGAACGTCACTGACCTCAGTCTTCGGAAACTAGAAAGTGCGAAATCGCAATCGCTTAGTCAATCGGCGTCGCATTCCGCTGCTCGAGCGCAATCGAATTCGCGCCCGGTTTCAACTGCACCGCCTGTCCCCAAACCAGCGATTGATTGTTGAATCGCCCGGAGATCATCAGATAATAGGTCCCTGGCGCCACGCCGGGCAAAGTCCCGCTGCCATTCCTGTCGGCGCGAATGGCCGAGGCGGTATCCGCCTTGATCGCGTCTATAATCTTCTGGCAGTCGGGCGTCCGGGCCGGTCCACAGGCGCTCGCCACATATCTATAAGGCGACTCACCGGCAGGAACGGAAACGCCTCCTTTGGCGAGCGCGTTGGCGTAGCTATCACGCAAAAGAACATAGGGGCGGCCGGCAAGAGGATTGGGCGTTCCCGGTTGCGCAGGAAAGCCAGAAATCACAGCAAGCGTTGCGTTGCCTAATGGCGCTGATGGAGTAGCCACATTGCCGGCGGGGCTGGAAGCGGCCGCCATCCCACCAGACGAAGGAATTGTATTGCTCGCCATCAAAGGCGCCAGGTTGCAAGTCTGCTCGCGGGGAACAAACGTGAAATCGTCATTGTCATTTTGGCCGGCAATTGTTCGGCCAAGCACCTGATAGGGGCCAGATCCTTGGGGATCGAGCGATCCGTCCGGCTTGAACGCCAAAGCGAGCGGGCGGTCGGGTGCATTGACTTGGACGATTGCCTTGGTTCCATCGGCAACCACTTGATATGGATAGGCGCGCGCAACCTCGGGTCCGCAGCCAATAACCGCAGACTCCGGAAAGAACTGGACACTAAAACCGGTTGATGCCGCAGCGAAGATTCCATGCATGCGGATGCCGGGCGGCGTTGGTGGTCCTTTATCGCCGCCAAACATGCTTTTTAACAAATCGGTCTGCATCGTCTGCATGCCGGTGCTCGCACCTTTCGACGAGAGGTTCAAGGCCGGACACGTGGCCGTTCTGTGCGCAAAGTTGGTTTGTGCCGAAGGAGTGTTTACCGGACTAGAGACACGATTGCCCGACCGATCATAAACCGGCGCAGCCCCCGAAGCCGCCTGGGCATCCGAGATCGTCATGCCCGATTGGTCTCTGTATCCGCCGCTATAAGAATTGCCGCTGCCCGCACTGTACCCGGCAGCGACGACGCCATTGATCGTGACAGGTCCGGGCCCCGCAATGGTGCCATCGGGTCTAAATGTAAGAATCAAGGGTTTGGGCGTGGTGGCGATGATAATGGCGGTTCGATTGTTTTTGAATTCGAGGTTGTAACTTTCTTGATTCGGAGAAAGTCCAGCGCAATTCACAAGAACGCCTCCGTCAATGAAATCGAGACGCCAGTTTCCCGGCCCTTCGAACACACCCGCCATGACCGGACCCGCGGCCGGGGCGGGCGACTTATCGCCTGTGGGCAGCACGCCGGAAAGCATCTGGCCGAACGCGCCCAGAAGCGCGTTGCCCGTGCAGGAGGCCGGCAACCGGCCTGAGGTGATACAGCGCGTGATGGCCCGCTGTTCGGGTGTTTGTGGTTTCTGCCCCGGCACCGCTCGCGCCCGCGCCTCAATCGCATCCGCTTCGTCGCTGGCCTTTTTCTCGTTGGCCGCCATGATATCGTCCTGCTTCTTGTAATGCGCTTGCGCTTTGGCCACGTCCGCGGCGGACGGTTGCTGGCAAGCCGGCAGCAATTTTTTCAACGCTCCGCGCGTTTCGCTCGTGTAGGCCATGAATCCGTTATGCTTTGGCCGATCTGGATGCGCCACTTGGCAAGTGGCCGTATCAGAGAGGTCACGAATATTGCAGCTCTCCAAATAAAGGCGCTCGCCACTGCACGTATAAATCACGCCCAGCTGTAAATCTTGCGCCGCGACGCCCGCAGCCAGAAGCAGCAGGAACGGAAGAACGGTCCGCATATTGAGGAACTCCTTTAACGGGATGCCAACGTTCTGGTACCAAACATGGAAGCCAGACTGCTATCGGCCGCCGGCGTAACGCTAATGCGCTTGAATCCGGCTTCATCTTGGCCCAGGATTAAGAGACCGTTGCTGCCATCCTCTTGAAAGGCCACTTTGTCGAGCCCGCCGGTCGAAGGGGCGCCGATTTCCACAACGGGCTTGCCATCCACATAAGTGCGGAACTTCACGGCGCTCCACACATTCCAGAAGAGATGATTGCTGTCTTCGCTGAACGTGAGGTTGCCCAACGTCCCCTGGTAGCCGACGGGCAAATATTTTCCATCGAGGCAGACACCTTGATTGTTGCCGGCTGCTGGGTCCGCTGAACGGCAAAAGTAGGCCAGATGTTTGCTGTCCGGGCTGAAGTGAACAAGCGACTGGGTCAGATAATGTCCGTCCGACTGGTTCATCTCCATGCCGGTGAACGCACTTTGCGGAGTTCCATCCAAATAGACGACGATTCCGTTGCGTTCCTGCACGCCGTAAGCGACGTGCGAGCCGTCTGGACTAAATACCAGGGAAAAAGTTCGATCCGACTGTGGCATGGGGATCACCTTTCCATCCACAGCCATGCTATGCAGTGCCGCTGCCAGTACGCGGTTTCCCACAGGCGAGATAGCAACTTCGCCCATCTGGTTCAACTGGCCTGATTCCTGATTGCCCACCACCACAAACTGCGCGCCGCCGCTGTTTCCTACAAACACGGGGCTGCCCGATTCAGCCGTAAATCCGATGGTCTTCTGTGCGCCTTTGGTTCCGTAGGAATAAAACGGGTCGAGCCTTCCATAATCCAGCCCTTTCTTGCCGTCAGCGAAAACATAGGCGCGGCCATTGGCGGTGGTACAAACCATTGCGTAATGCTTACCATCCGCGCTGAACGTAAGCCCGTTGCAATTACTAATCCCCGCGGTCACTTCACTTCCTGGCACGACCTTGCCCCCAATCACCAGGAAAGATGTAGGCGCTGCTCCATTATTCTTCGTAGCCAAAGCGACTACCATGTTGCCCACGGGCGGAATGAATAGCCTGATGCTATTGGCACGGATCATAGGCTTGCCGTCGGCCAAGACCTCGACAATTTGCTGCTGCGGTCTTGTGGCTGTCGTGTAGAGATGTTGACTATCGGCGCTCCATTGCGGGTTGCCCGCTAAATAGGGAGCCGGCTTACCGTCGATGAGAAGTTTCTGCGTCTTATCGCGCCCGCAGCCAGACCAAACGTAGGCCACGTGATTGCCATCGGGACTAAAGGCGAAACTTCGCAGGTCGTTGTTGCTGCCCATTGCGTCCGGCTTTCCATCAAACACAAAACGGAAGCCATCTGTGGCGCCTTCGTACTTGCTCATTGAGAAAAAGTAAACGTGTTTGTTATTGGAGGTAAAGGTCAGCTGCTGGCAACTATTCGCATCCAATCTATTTTGAACGTTGGTGTGTGAATCGCGGAACAGTTCTTTGCCATCGACCATCACGACAGCGTCATTGCCTTGTAGGCCGCAATAGCCATAGCGGCTGCCGTCAGGACTGAAGATCAGGCCGGTAAGAGAGCTGCCTTGTTGGAAAATTTGGTCGAACTGGGGGCCAGGTACGCCATCGTAGATCACCGTCCAGCGGCTGCCGCTGTGCGCAACGGTACCCATATGAACACCGCGCGGACTGACGGCAAACTGCGCGCCTTGCTCCCTCGGGGCGAGCAGCGTGGGTTCTATTTTAGTGCCTGGCGGGGGCGCGAACGGGCCGTTGGGGTTGGCCGCGGCACTCCCGTTGGCCGCAGCCGCGCCATTCGGCGTCCTGCCGTTCGCGGCGGGCGCTGCCGCTTTCTGTTGCTTGGCCTTGTTGAAGGCATCTCTGGCGGCTTGAATTGGATTTATTATCTGCGCGCCGGCAGGCGCGCAGCATAAAAACGTCACGGCTGTGGCTAGCGCCATTCCACGCAGCCTCCGAACGCCGGCTTCACTTTTGTTTGCACTCATAAAGGGTCTCCGCTCCTCAAGAATCTGCCCACCTCGCATTGAAATCGTGCGCGGGGTGCTTTGACGCCTCCGCGCGTTCGTTTGTAGATCTCCGGTCCCATGCCAAAGATGGCGCGAACTGCTCACAAATTGCCCAGAGCCGGGTACTGGAACCTACCGCTGCCTCTCAGGCTAGTAGTTGTGATAGCATCGCGTGCATGGGGTCGGAGTCGGCGAATATTACCCAGTTGCTCGCCGATTGGCGCCAGGGCGACGAGGCCGCTTTCGACCAGCTTGCACCGGCGGTCTATGACCACCTGCATACCATCGCCCAGTCCTACCTGCGTGAGGAACGTCCCAGCCATCCTTTGCAAGCCACGTCTCTTGTCAGTGAGCTTTTTCTCCGGCTCGTCAAAACATCGAGTATTCAATATGCCGGCCGCGAGCATTTTTATGCCTTTGCCGCCAAGCTGATGCGCCGCATCCTAGTGGATTACGCGCGCAAGGGTACCACCAAAAAACGCGGCGAGCGCATTGAGCCGGTCATGCTCGCACCAGAGCTGGCTTGGGTCGATGCCGCTTCTCCGGAGTTGCTTGACCTCGACCACGCCCTTACAGAACTGGCCGAGCTGGATCCAGCCAAAGTACGCACGCTCGAAATCCGCTTCTTTCTCGGCGCAACCTCCATGGAGGCGGCGGAACTGCTCGGTCAATCCCGGGCTCGGGTCGATCGCGATGTGAATTTTGCACTCTCCTGGCTTCATCAGCGCCTTCGCGGTGGCAATCCCGCCGGCGCCGGCGGACAAAATTCGCCCCATTTCCGCCATCTCTAATAAAAGGGGGTTTCTTGAAACAGCCGGGCCCGGTTAAAACAGGCGAAGTGGAGTCAGGCCAAATTCACTCAGGCCCCGCTGACAAGGGACGCTATCGTCAAGTTGAGGATCTGTTTCACGCGACGCTCGAACAGGGCCCGGAATACTTGCAGTCCGCCTGCGCCGGGGATTCTGCCCTGCAAGTAGAAGTGGAAGCACTTCTGACCAGTTATCGTTCCTGGAGCGGGTCGCTCCCGCCGTCCGGGGAGCGCATACCAAACCTTGAAACACCAAGTCTGCCGCACTTCGGGGCCTATCAGTGCGACGCCATTCTGGGCTCCGGCGGCATGGGCACGGTCTATCGCGCGCATCGCGACGATGGCCAATTCCGCCATCAGGTTGCCATCAAGGTGCTCAGGGGGTCGCTGCGCTCAGAGTGGTATCGCCAGCGTTTTCTTTCCGAACGCGAAATTCTGGCGCGTCTGAACCATCCGAACATCGCGCGTCTGCTGGATGGCGGCATGACGCCCGAAGGAGAGCCCTACCTCGTCATGGAATTAATCGAGGGCCAGCCGCTCGATGCCTACTGTGACACCCTCCGGCTGCCGCTGGATAAACGGCTCGCCCTGTTCGGCCAGGTGCTCGATGCAGTCGATTATGCCCATCGTAGTCTGGTGGTTCACCGCGATTTGAAGCCGTCGAATATTTTGGTGACACAAGAGGGGCAGGCGAAACTGCTGGATTTCGGCACCTCCAAGCTGGTGGAAGCGGATGCGCTGACTACCTCGGTTCACGCAGTGACGCCCGCCTACTCGAGCCCCGAATTGCTGCGTGGTGAGCCCGCCGGCATCGCCAGTGATGTGTTTTCCTGCGGCGTGATTCTGTATGAGCTCTTAACGGGGGCGGCGCCTTTCGGCGCTTCGAAATCCATCACAGCTGCATTGCAGCGGGCTTCCGGCGAGGTTGCCGCAGCCGCTCCCGCCAGTGCGGTGACTGCTCAAGCGGCTTCGCTTCGCGTCTTATCCCTTGACCGCGCACGCAAGGTGCTGACGGGCGACCTCGCCGCTATCATGCTCAAGGCGCTCGATCCCGAAGCGGCCAGGCGCTATGCAACGGCGCCATCCTTTGCCGATGATCTGCAGCGCTACCGCGAAGGACGCCCGGTGGGGGCAAAGGCCGCCGGCCGCATGTATCGAGCGGCAAAGTTCATTCGCCGCAACCGGGTCGCGGTCGCGCTGGGAATCGTCTTCACTCTTGGCTTAGCTGCCGCGACAGCCGCTTCGCTGTATCAGGCCAATGCCGCCCGCCGCGAAGCCCGGCGCGCCGAGCAAATCAACTTATTCCTGAACGAAATGCTGGGCGCGGCGGATCCAAGCTGGTACAACTCGCTTAAAAGCAAAGGCGCCTCAGTCACTTTGCTTGAGGTTGTTGATCAAATGCGCGATCACATCGGTTCGTATTTCGGCGACGATCCCCAAGTGGAGATCCGCCTGCGCCGCACCATCGGCCGTATGTATGCCGTGCTCTCCAGACACGCCGAGGCTCGCACCCAACTCGAACTTGCGCTCCAAAAGGAACTTCCACTGGCTCGGCCGGATGATCCTTCCCTGGGTTTGTTGTATGTGGATTTGGCGGGCGTAGAGTACCGGAGTCAGCAAGAGACCGAAGCCGAGCGTGACGCCGGATCTGCCGTGCGCATTCTCGAAAAGGCACGCCGCCCCCAAGATAGGGACGCCCTAATGAGTGCCTATAACTATCTCGGCATAGCCCGCCTCCAGAATGGCGCAGCTTTCGCCCAGCAAGTGCAACCCCTGCTCCGGTCGCTGGAAATCGGCAAGGAATTGTACGGGAATGAAGGCCCAACTCTCACGAACCTGAGCGTTTTGGCAACCATTAATCTGAAGGCCGGACATTTTGACCAGGCGGAGAAGTATCTGGCTGAGGCGATCGCTATAGCCGATGCGCGGCCTGGACCCAAGCCTTACGAATACTACGCTTTGCTTCGCGACCGCGCGCGCCTTTGCTTCGAGCGTAAGGACCTGGAGTGCGCCGCCCAGGGCTACCAGGCTGCGCTGGACTTCATCCGCGCTTTCGAGCACGGAAACGATTCCATCTTCACCATTAATCTTCGTGAGTGGCTGGCGCTGACAAACGGCCTTCGCGGCAACTATGCCGCGGCAGAACGGGATTTTCAGGCTCTAGCGGCCAAGATCTCAGCTATCGGGGGATCGACCACTGAATCCTATTTGGCAGGCCTCGACCAGTTCCGCGCACAGGTCAACATGGCCGCCGGAAAATTCGATTTGGCTGAGCACGAATTTCGCGGTTCGTTGCAGTTCTTTCGGGAACATCGCAAAGATCAGGTTCAGAACGCGGTCCTGGCCAGCTGCCTCGGCGAGGCCCTTGCGCGCGAGGGCAAGAGTAACGAAGCTGGGCCGCTCTTGCGGGATTCCTACCAGACGATCGCGAAAGCCATGGGCCCTAATCACATCTGGACCAAGGACGCCCGTGCCCGCTTGGAAATTCTGCAATAGTCAGCCTCTTGTTAGCTCGAAGATCGCAGCATAAACTCGTTCGTACCCCGCGACCATCGTCTCTATCGAGAAATGCTCCTGGACTCGCAGGCGGCAGGCTAAGGGTTCTATCTGTGGGACTCGATCAAGCGCCCCCACCGCCTCCTCCACATTATTGACCAGGAATCCGGTACGGCCGTCTTCCACCACTTTGCGGCAAGAGCCCAGATTCATGGCGATTACCGGAACACCGGCACAATTCGCTTCAGCAAGAACCAGCCCGAAGCGCTCAGGAATGGTGTTTAGGTGCAACAATGCCGTGGCGCGTGCGAACAGGGAATTCTTTTCGGCGTTACCGATCGGACCGATGTATGAAACCTGACGACCATCGATATGCGGCTTGACGTACTGCTCAAAATAATTTGTGTCTTGGATGATGCCTGCAATGACAAGAGGGAGGCCGCTGCGCTGGGCAACCTCAATCGCCAGATGGACGCCTTTGTCCGGATGAATACGGCCGAGGAAAATCAGTTCCTTCGCCGTACCGGCAGCCCGCAGCGGATATAAGGAAATATCGATGCCGTTATATACAGTCGCCAGATAGTTGAGGCCAGGGGCGCGATCGGAGTCGCTTACAGACACAAAATAGCCGTCACGATATTTTTGGAAAATAGGCATGATTTGCGGTGATGAGAAGCCGTGCACCGTTGTAAGAACAGGAGTGGCGACGAGACGGCTGAAGGCGAGCGCCATAAAGTCATAGTGGCTGTGGATCAGATCGAAATCGGAAGCATGTTCAAAGACTTCGGAGATGTGCCGGTATTCCGCCACTTTAGGATCGACAGAACGATCTTCTTCGTAGCCGCGATCCACAACCGCATGCAGGCGCGCGGTTGTCAACGAATCCGCCGTGGCGAATAAAGTAACATCCCAGCCGCGCGCCACTAAGCCTTCGGTGATGTTGCTGGCGACGGTTTCCCAAGCGCCATATTGGCGGGGCGGCGTTCGCCATGCGACCGGCGACAGAACCGCGATTCTCTTGTTTTGTCGTGGCATGAGACTGGCCGGCGCTAGTTCATGGCGGCCAGCACCTCGCTTAGGTTCGCTGTGGCGAAACCGGTAGCGTGATCGGCAAGGGCGTAAGGAATTACCAATTCACCGTTATGAACGATGGCGCCGCAGGTGTAAACAACGTTAGGAACGTAACCTTCTCGCTCGCTCTCATTGGGAATCAACAGAGGTTCGTGGAGACGGCCGATGACTTTGGCGGGATCATCGCGATCTAGCAGGAAGGCGCCGATACAGTATTTGCGCAAAGCGCCCACACCGTGGCTCAAGACCAGCCAGCCGGCGGCGGTTTCGATGGGCGATCCGCAATTGCCAATTTGCACCAGCTCCCAGGGAAAGGCGGGCTTCAGCAGGAGCTTCCGATCATGCCAGAAATGGACGTCATCCGAATGCATCAGATAGATGTTTTCGTTGTCCTGCCGGGCGAGCATCGCGTAGCGGCCGTTGATTTTGCGCGGGAACAATGCCATGCCTTTGTTCTCGGCAGCGGGGCCATTCAGCGAAATGAAGCGAAACAGCAGAAAATCGGACGTTTGAACAAGCTCCGGCATAATGACCCGCCCGTCATATGCGGTAAACGTTGCGTAATAGATGCTTGTTCCGTCGTCATTCTTGAAACAAACAAAACGCGCATCTTCGATGCCGTTGCGCTGCGATGGTGTGGCGGGGAAGATAATTCGTTGCGACAGCGATTGATGGCGGTCGAACTCGACTTCGTAATTCGACATGGCCAGCATTTGAATGGCTCGCACCTCCTCATCATGATGCGTGCTGCCATTCGCGGCGCGGGTCTCAGCCGATCTTGCTTCGAGACTACGCTCGAGTTCTTCGAGCGTGAATAAATCATCCAGTCCTTCCAGCACCCGGCAGGTAAATTCGCCAGACCATCCTAATTCGAACAGCTTTTTGGTGAATTGCAGCTTCTCGTAGAGCTGCTTGGGAATTCGCCGTGGCTCCGTGAGAACACCGTTCGCTTTTTCTATTTCGATACGCTGACTCGCGTGAATCAAACCAGCGCGAAAGGTGATGGAAGAGATGTGTCCTTCGCCAGTGGCCCGCAGGCTGAGGACGAAGCGAAGAGCGCCGGCCGGTAGGTTGGTTTGATCGGGGTGTGGAACAATTGACGGGTTAAACAGGGCCGCGGACTCCAGCGAATATTCCGCCATGAAGTAAGCGCCAATCAACAATTTGCGTTGTGGGGTTACCGGTTCCGCTGTCGCGAGCAAGTCTCGCACTTGTTCGAAGCGTTCTTCGAAGACCTTGGAAATCTGGTCGTGACGATGGGAAAATTCGCTTAAGATCTCCGCCAGGATTGTGTCCACTTGATCTTCCGGCAGCGCCATGATCCGGGCGATGATGCGCGCAATTCGCGCTGAATCGCCTGGAATGAATGGCCGGAGAAGCACTCTGGATTGGTCGGGTTTGAGAACGGCCCCGGTGCGTGTGACGTTGATGGGCATATAGCTTGGTTTGGGTAGATACGCGTAGCGCAGAACGCCTAACGTTCCGAAACGATCGGCTGCCTGAAGCTGGTAAGCATGTTTTGGGCGAGCCGCAATTCAGCGAGCGAGAGCAAGAACGACAAGGTGGATTCGGCCCCTTGGTTTCCATTCGCCCGGTCTACATGCAGGCCGTCCAGGCAGCCGCCGGTTTCAGGCGAATACAGTTCCAAACCCAGATCGTTCCAGCCGATGAACCAATCAAAGGCTCGTTGCGCCTGCTTGTACCACCAGCCGTCGGATGTGGCGCGATAGGCCGCCAGACACGCCGAGACGCTAGACTGCGCATCGACAGGCTGCTGGTCAAAGTGGGCGCGGACACCGCCGCGGCGATAAAATCCATTCGTGCCGATGGGCCGGAAGTGCCCTTTCTCTGAAAGTTGCTGGGCGACCAGCCAGCGCAAGCTCTGCAACCCCATCTCTGTTACGCCCGGTTGGTCAGTCGCCCTGCCAGTCAGAATAAGAGCGTGGGGAAGCTTCGCGTTGTCGTAAGAAAGCGATTCCTCGAACCATTGCCAGTCGGGATGGCTCGTTTTCTCAAAAATCTCCGTCAAGCGAGAGGTAAGAAGATCGCGCATCTGGCTCACCCTCGTGTCGCCACCCAAGCGGTGCAAATACTCATGGATGCCAATCAGACCAAAGGCCCAGGCACGCGGCGAGGTGAGGGTTGTCAAGGTGGGCAGAGCGGAAGCAAATAACTCCCCGGCCATCATTTGGAAGCTTCGAATGGGAGATCGTCCGACCGCCGTACCTAAAGCCCAGAGAGCACGGCCCTGTGAGTCGTCCGATTGCTCTCCCCCCAGCCAATCCCGGTTAAAACTCATAAAATTATGAAACCGCAGCGTCTTTCGATCGAAAGCATGATGAAGAAACGCGGCATAGGTTGTACCGAGTGTGCGAACCTGCTCGATATTGTGCCCCAGTTCTCCGAGCAGAATCGCGAGGATGAAGGCACGCGCGTTATCGTCGGTACAATAGCCTTCCATAAAGTTCGGGACGCTGAAGATCGCGTGCTGAAAGATTCCCGCTGAGTCAGTCATCCGTTGGAGATGATTGAGCTTAAGTTCCGGCAACTCGCGCGGCTTTTGATCCAGTGTCTTTGTGGCGAGCGACTTTCGCGCCTGGGCCCCGGCCTGGAGACGCGACGACTCGAAGCAATGCATGTACTGCTGCGCTACGTTACTCCAGATCATCTCGCGGCCTAGTTTGTATGCGTTCTTGCGCATGGCGTGCCGGCGCGTACTGTCTCGCAAGAAGCCCATGACCTCGCGCGCAATGGCCGAAGAATCGCCGAACGGCACGAGAGCGCCGCGATCGTCGGCCAGCAGTTCCGCCGCGTGCCAATAAGGAGTAGAGATGACCGCTTTGCCGGCCCCGAAAGCATAAGAAAGCGTTCCCGACGTGATCTGAGCTTCGTTGAGATAGGGGGTGATGTAGATATCGGCGGCGCCGATGAATTCCATCAGGTTTTCCAGATCTACGAATTGGTTATAGAAAATGACGTTTTTCTCGATGCCGTTCTTTTTGGCGAGCAGTTCAAGGCTAAGACGATAGGCTTCGCCGTGGTCTCTCAGTTCATTCGGATGGCTCGCGCCCAAAACGATATAGACCACTTCCGGAAATTCCGCGACGATTTCGGGCAGTGCGTTGAGAACGTTTTCAATTCCTTTGTTTGGCGATAGCAGGCCGAATGTAAGCAGCACGACTTTGCCTTCCACGCCAAATTGATCCTTGAAATAACTGGGGTCCACAAATCCCACGTCGGGAATGCCATGTGGAATCAGGTCGATTTTGCCCGCCGGCGCATGATAGATCTCGCTCAGCATTTGGCGGCCACGTTCGGACATCACGACCAGGCGCGTGGAAAGCGAGATGAGGTCCTGCGTCACCAGACGGTAGTCCGTTCTCGGTTCCCGCAAAACGGTGTGGAGGGTAGTGACCACCGGCATTCTGAGCTCCCGCAAGAACGCCAGGATATGCGCGCCCGCTTGGCCGCCAAATATGCCGAATTCGTGTTGCAGGCAGACGATGTCTACGTTGCTGATATTGAGAAAATCGGCCGCGCGCAGATAGGACGACACATCCTGCTCGTCAATTTCAAAGCGGACCACTTCTGGATATTCGTAACCGGCTTTCTGATCATTGACCGCCACCGACAAACAGCGGCTTTTTGGATAAGCGGCGGCGACCGCCGAAAGCAGGTCTGCCGTAAACGTGGCAATGCCGCATTTACGCGGTAGGTAATCCGCCACAAAAGCGATTTTACGCACCTTGGGATGTTCCAGCGCTGCTCTGCGGGAGGGTTCCGGCGACCCTAAATGTTCTGTCAAACTCGGCCTTTCTTTGGCGTCGAAGAACGCGGGAGGAGCGAATCGAAATTCAGCGGATCCGAGAGGTTCTCGTCGCGGGGTCGGACTAGATCTCGATCATCCCGCTTTCTTCAAGTTTCGCAGGTCCGCTCTTAACCACAACGGTTCTGGTCGCCAACTTGCAAATTCCGATCCATTCCCGCGCCAATTCGTCAAGCAACGCTTCCAGAATCGTGCTACAGATCTCTTAGCGAATGACCGGACAGAATTTCGCCGGGTGATTGAGCATTGGCGTGAAAGGCCACGTTCATGAAAAAGAAACCTGCGACTGCCGGATCTTGAAGTTGCGAAAAATGCCGTTGTCAGCTAGCCGTTTACCGGCTTCTCCGCCCCAATTCGCTTCAATTTTCGAGCGGCCGGCCATCCTCCGCAATCCTGTCGATGAGCGCATTGGTCTGTTGTCGCCAGTTGACCAATGGCTGCAAGACGGCTCTCATAAGTTTCTTGCCATAGAAGTTCGAGCGGTGGATTATCTATTTACATAGAACTTCTAGTGGAGAGACTGATGCTAGCGCGCTAAGCACGCTCGCAGGCTCCGGGGTTGCGGTGGCTGTGCTGATTGAATGCTGCGGACCCAGCCGCGATTCCGTTATCGTACGCGGTCACCGTGCCAGTTGCGTAATTGATAACCATTCCCGATTGGTTCCAAGCACCGGTACTCACATCAACCCCGCTACGGGTGAAATCCTCTAACTGCTACACCACTCGCTGGAGTTTGGGTGAGAATCCCTTGGTGGAAGCCCTGGACCCCTCCGGCTCTCTTTGCCGGGACTCTTCCGATAAGGCCCTAGCGTCTTACGGCCATGCGGCCCCCAAGGGTCGTCTGTTTTGTTTCAGTTGCGCTTGGTAACCTGAACGCCGCCGCTTCCAGTGGCCCGGCGTTGTCGACACTTCGTCCGTTATCTCGGATGTCCCACGGCCTTCAAATCGGCTTCTGAAGAGACTGTACATAAAGAGTAGGCGAGAGGCCGGTTTCACGCTTGAATGCCGTGCTGAATGCGCTCACCGACTGATAACCGGCCATCTCAGCAATATCCGCCATGGACACCTCTGAAGATGCCAACGCGCTTTTTGCCAGCGTCATCCGCCAATTGGCCAGGTATTCGATCGGCGGAACGCCCACGAGCTGCGCGAAGCGTGATGCGAACGCAGATCGAGACATACCCACTTCGCGGGCGAGCGCAGCGAGAGTCCACGGCCGCTTTGTGTCCGAATGCATGACGCGGAGCGCATGCCCGATCTTGGGGTCTGCGAGGCCGGTTAGCAAGCTGCTTCTGCCGTCGCCGATATCGGCACGGCGGTATCGTAGCGCCTCAATCAGTATGAGTTCCAGGAGACGATCCAGCACCAGCGAACGGCCAGGGCGATCGGCAATCGCTTCGCCGCCAAATGTTGCTAAAAGTGCGCCCAGCCGAGCCGCCGCAACCTCATTGCCGCGCACCTGGACAATGGGCAGCATCAAGGTCGAGATCAGATCGCGATTGGCGGCTGAGAAAGCGTTTCCGGCCATGAACCGTGTAACTTTAGTCGCGTGCTCGGGCAGTAGAAGCACCCCGGGGTCTGCAACCACAGCGTTGAACTCCACTGCGATGCCCCCACCGAAGGCTGCCATCGTCCAGTTCGGCGGGGCGGCCATCAGCATGAAGTCACCGGCCTCAAGATCGAAACTGATGCCGTCTTCTCTTTCGACGTGGCAGGCTCCTTCGATGATCTGGCCGAACACCACAATGTTAGTGGGGCGAAAGCCGATGGTCCAGGCGCCATGTGCCTCAACAACCCGCCAAAAAATGGCCTGGGGCTTAAGAAGGCCGATAATTTGTGACAACGGATCCATTTGGACTCCTGATAATCAAAACCGGACTCTCGATTATATACAGTCTCTGTTTCTGCCGCTAAAGTTGATTCTGTGGAGCGGAACAGCCCACCGGAACACGGAACAGAATTGATCGGGCAGAACAAGGAGAAATCCAATGCAAGTATTTGTTACGGGCGCAACAGGTTTTGTCGGATCGGCAGTCACCGAAGAACTGATGGCGGCAGGACATACCGTCACGGCTCTGGCTAGATCGGAAGCGGCGGCAAAGAAATTGTCCGCCAAGGGAATTCAGCCAATTCTCGGCGGCCTCGATGATATGGAAAGCTTGCGCGGTGCAGCCGCTGCAGCAGACGGTGTGATCCACCTTGCCTTCATGCACGGCCCCTCGCAGATTCCATTTGCGCAGCGCATGGGTGTCATCTTCGGCGGACTCCCCAGCGGCATTGCTGGTCGGTTCCTGGCGGTGGCCGCAGAAGCGGATCGAGCCGCCATCGATACATTTGGCGGCGCTTTGAAGGGCTCGGGACGGCCGCTGGTTACGACCTTCGGCACCATGGGCCTCTCGCACGTCGGGCTTCGTGCCGCCAAGCCCGCGACGGAAGAGGATGAGCCAGATCCCCTCTCGCCTGGCATCGCCCGTGCAAAGACCGAGCAAAATGTCGAAGCCCTGGCGTCACTGGGCGTGCGTGCGACGATGGTCCGGCTTGCGCCCTCAGTTCACGGCGACGGCGACACCGGGCTGGTGCCCCAACTCATTGGCATCGCCCGCAAAAAAGGCCGCTTTGCCTATGTGGGTGACGGTCAAAATCGCTGGCCGGCAGTGCATCGTCGCGATGCGGCGCGGCTGTTTAGGCTCGCGTTGGAACACGGCGTTGCCGGAGCACGCTATCACGGTGTAGCCGATGAGGGCATTCCGTTCCGTTCCATCGCCGAGATCATAGGCCGTCAACTGAAAATTCCGGTTGAGTCCATATCAGCTAAAGACGCGGCCAAGGCCTTTAGCTGGTTCGGCGATTTCGCCGCCACCGACAATCCGTCTTCAAGTCGTCTCACTCGGAACCAGCTGCCTTGGGAACCTACCGGACCGGGGCTGCTCGCCGACCTCAATGGGCCGGGTTACTTTGTCACCAGGTAGTTGGGAAATCGAGATCGAACTATCAACGAAGGAAAAAACGCACCCCGCGGCGCTATCTTAGCGCTTATGCGCCGCTCGCACGCCTTCGATTGATATCATCCGCCTTGGCGATAATAAATCAAGCGAGGTCAATGTGAAGCAACCAAATCCAATTCCCGGTCGTAGAGATTTTCTGAAAACATCGGGCGCTCTTGCCGCGAGCGTAGTGGCGGGGTTCCCGGCCATTATTTCCGGCCAAACCGTAACGAACGCAATCAAAGTCGGCTTGGTCGGGGCCGGTGGCCGCGGCACCGGCGCGGCCGCCCAGGCATTGCACGCCGATGATTATGCCGAACTCACCGCCGTCGCCGACGTCGATCCGTCGCATATCGAAACCGCCCTCGATACGCTCGGCAAAGAGCCCGTCGGCAACCGCGTCAAAGTCGAAAAGGTGAATCAATACCTGGGACTTGACGCTTTTCAGAAAGTAATCAATTCCGGCGCCGATGTAATTATCCTCGCCACACCCCCCGGTTTTCGTCCCCAACATCTAGCTGCTTGCATCAACGGCAACAAGCACGTCTTCTGCGAAAAGCCCATCGCTACCGACGCGCCCGGCGTTCGCTCCGTGCTCGCCACTTCGGAAATGGCCAAAGAAAAAAATCTCTCTCTCGTCTCCGGCTTTTGCTGGCGCTACAACGATGCCATTGTCGAATCGTTCAAGAAAGTGCATGATGGCGCCATCGGCCGCATGGTCTCCTACTACGCCACCTACTACACCAGCCCCGTGAAGCCCATGCCTCCCGAAAGTACACGCCCCGCCGGTATGAGCGACACCGAATGGCAGATTCGCAATTGGTACAACTTTGTCTGGCTCTGTGGCGACAGCATCGTGGAACAAGCGGTCCACAGCGTCGATAAGGTCGCTTGGGCAATGAAAGACGAGCCCCCCAGCAGTTGCGTTGCCAACGGTGGCCGCGATATTCCCGCCGAAGGCGGCAACATCTACGATCACTTTTCCGCCAACTACCTCTACGCGAACGGCTTCCGCGCTTTCGTGTCGAGTCGCCAGATCGAAGGTTGCTACAACGAAAACGCCGACTACATTATGGGCAGCGACGGCCTTTGCCACTTGAAAGGCTTCATGCCTCCCACCATCGAAGGCAAAAATCCCTGGACTTGGAGCGGCCCCAAATACGACATGTATCAGCGCGAACACGACGCGCTCTTTGCCTCCATCCGCAAACATCAACCCATCAACAACGGCAAGCGCATGGCCACCAGCACCCTGCTCGCCATGATGGGTCGCATGGCGGCGTATACGGGCCAGGAAATCACTTGGGATCAGGCGCTGAACTCCAAAGAAGCTCTCGTTCCCGAACACGTTGAGTGGGGCGCCAGCCTGCCCGTTCCTCCGCGCGCGCAACCCGGCGTCACGAAGTTCATCTAAGCTAAGCAGTCATGTGCAAGATCTCAATGAAGGCGGCCCTCGCATGTGCGCTGGCCGCCGCCACCTACGGCTTGCCCGCCGATCGCAAAATTGACTTCGCACGCGATGTGGCCCCCATCCTCGAAACACGTTGTTTTGATTGTCACTATCCCGGCACTCATTCAAACGGCCTCGAACTCAGCGGTCGCAAAGAGTTAATTGATTCTCACAACGTCTTCCCCGGCGATCCTGACAAAAGTCCGTTCTTCGTTTCCATGGATGTCGGCGAGATGCCGCCCGCCGCGAAAATGCCCGATAGTGAAATTGCCATGATGCGCGATTGGATCGCCGGCGGCGTACCCTGGCCGGAAGGTATCGCTCTCAAGAAACTCGAAAAGAAAGAGCAAGCTGCTCCCGCCGCCTCCGCTGAACTGGAGAACGTGCGCCGCATCCGCGAACTCATCGCCGCCAAAAAGGCTTCTTCCGATGCCCACGCGTATCACGTCACCATTCCGAACACCACCGTCTCCTATGACATGACGCCTGTCCCGGCTGGCGATTTTGAAATGGGCTCCGTCACCGCCGCCCCTCCCCACGCCGCTAACGAACTCCCGCAGCACAAAGTCCACGTCGATGGTTTCTGGATGCAGACTCACGAAATCACTTGGGATGAATACCACCTGTTCATGTTTGCCGCCCAAGCCAAAGAAAAGCTGGGCGAAGATAAGACAGTCGATGCCATCAGCCGTCCCACTCATCCCTATGTGGAAATGAGTTTTGGCATGGGCATCGATGGCTATCCGGCCATCAGCATGACGCAACACGCCGCCAACAAATACGCCGAATGGCTCAGTGCCAAAACCGGTGAGTTCTACCGCCTTCCCACCGAAGCAGAGTGGGAATATGCCTGCAAAGCTGGCAAAACCGAATCTGCTCCGCTCTCAGACGTCGCCTGGGACGCTGCCAATAGCTCCGGCAAGTACCAGAAAGTCGCCACCAAGAAGCCCAATATCTTCGGTTTGTTTGACATGTTGGGCAACGTCTCTGAGTGGACGCTCGATCAACTCGAACCCTACCCATCCACCCCGCAGAACAACCCCTGGGTCGCACCCAAAAAAGGTTACCCGATCGTCGTTCGCGGCGGCAATTGGAACGATCCTCCCGAAAAACTCACCTGCGAAGCCCGGCTCGGCTCCGACGCATCCTGGAAGGAACAGGATCCGCAACTACCCAAAAGCATCTGGTATGAAACCGACGCTCCCTGGCTGGGTTTCCGTCTCATCCGCCCCGCGAAGCTCCCCAGCGCGGAAGAGATGTTTCACTATTGGAACAACGGCGTCGAACACGATGAGCAGTAGCGCTGCATTGCTCCTGCTGCTGTCAACAACTCTTCAACCCTATGAGTCAGTCGAGCCTCATATGGGCACGCTGTTCAGCATCAAGCTCTACGCCGCGAACGAACAACAAGCCAAAGAAGCCTTTCATGCCGCTTTCGCGCGCATCGCTCAGTTAGACGCCACTCTCTCCGACTACAAACCCGATAGTGAACTGAGCCGCATCACCCAAATCGCCGTCCACTCTCCCACTCCCATCAGCCCCGATCTCTTTCGCGTGCTCAACCGCGCCGAAGAGCTGGCTCGCCAAACCAGCGGCGCTTTCGACATCACCATCGGTCCACTCACTCACTTATGGCGTCGCTATCGCCAGACTCACTCGCTGCCTCCGCCCGACCTACTCAAGGAAGCTTTGTCCCACACCGGCTATCAGAGGATGCATCTGGATGCAGCTGCCCACACAGTCATGTTCGACGAACCAGGCATGCAACTCGACGTTGGCGGCATCGCGAAAGGCGACGCAGCCGATGAAGCCCTCCACGTTCTCAGCGCGCTCGGCATCAAAAGCGCCTTGGTCGCCGCCAGCGGTGATCTCGCTTTCACTGACTCACCTCCCGGCGAAAAAGGCTGGCGCATTGGGATCGATGCCCTCAAGCAGCCGCTCTTCCTCTCGAACGCCGCCGTTTCCACGTCTGGCGCCTCCGAGCAATACATTGAGGTCAACGGCGTCCGCTATTCCCACATTCTCGACCCCAAGACCGGCCTCGGCATCACGTCCAACCTCACCACCACTGTCATCTCCCACCGTGGCATCGACGCCGACGCTATGGCCACCGCCCTCAACGTCCTCGGCGTCGAAGACGGCCTCGCCTTCATCGATAAACAACCCGACGCCGCTGCCGTGATCGATACCCCTATCGGCGTCGTTCAATCCACCTGGTTCCTCTACATGGCCCATTAGGATATTTCTTATCGCTTAACGACTATATAAAGTTCGTTCTCTAAACAACTGATTCTCAATCCACTTACCACCTTCCTTCCCTTCTGTCCAATCATCCGATTCAGAACCCATGCGCAAGCGTGGGGACGGTCGTGTTAGCGACCAAAATCGCCGGTCACAACAGCAGATCAACATTTTTTATTCCCCTTCTTTCCTTCAACTTACAAGAACTTTTTGGCTCACAGCGAACGCGCGGATATGACAATCAACTCAGAAAGTGAGCTGTATTCACTCATGCTTCCTCCTGAAGAAAACAACAACGACAAGAACGTCGTTACCAACGATCAACCCGCCGAGGCTGATCGCAACAACCAACGACAACAAAATTTTCAAACCGGCCCGATCCCGCCGGAACTAACGAGCAAGTGGGCCCACCACATAGCCAAACGCAACTCCGGCAAAACGGGACCCACTAGTGAGCAAGGTAAAGCCATATCTTCACAAAACGCGCTCCGCCACGGCTGCTGCGCCAAAACCCTAATTCTCGACGAAGAAAATCTCGCCGATTGGATCAAACTCTGCGCCCGCTGGGAAGCCTCTTACCCCTCTGACCAGCCCTTGCTCCAGGACTTCATCCTCAAAACCGCGCAAGCCGATTGGCACCGCATCCGCGTCACCGACGCTTTCAACGCCATGTACGGCCCCTACGACATCTTCGCCCTCGACAGCTTCGACGCCGACATGCGCAAAATGTACGACCTCAAACATCGCTACAAAGTCGCCGCCGAACGCTCGTTCCAACGCGAATACCGCATGCTCGAACACTTTTACAACACCCATTGCGTCCCCAAGAAGAAGAAGCCCGAAGAACCCAAAAAAGAAGAGGAAAAAGAAGAAGACGACAAACCCGTCTACGATCCCAACAAACACAACATCCGCGTCTATAACGCCGTTACCGGCGAATACATCATCTGCGGCGAAGAGCCCGAAGTCGTCCATCCGCCCGATCCTGGTTGGGTTCCGCGCAAAATCATCCCGGGCCAGTTTTATCCCGACCATCCATCCAACTGGAAATACCCCGGCGATCCCAAAGAACGCTTCCGCAAAGACAAAAAGAAATGGAGCAAACAGTAGCAAATGTGGGGACTGGCACAGCGAGCAGCCATCGCGCCTTCGCAGCCGCACACTTCAAGAATCGCGTGCTACCTGTCCCCATATTTGCGTGCCCCGGGCGTCCGAAACGCGCCAACGAGCCTCTCACGCCGGTCTTTCGAAAACCAAACTCAAACGCGGTACGCGCGTCAAACAATCAGGCAAACCCTGCGTCTCAGGGCCGCACTGTCTTTGCGCTATACCGCTACACTAAAAGTTAACTTCTCACGGAGACACATTTCTTGAAAAAATTCGCCTATATTCTCATACTTAGTTCGCTGTTGTCTGTCGCCGCCGTCGCGCAAGGGCAACAACAAGCCCTGCCCCAGGGCGTAACCAAAGGAGCCTCCGTCGAAGGCATCACTGAATATGACTTTGCCAACGGCCTCAAACTCCTCGTCTTCCCCGACCCCTCCAAATCCACCATCACGGTCAACATGACCTATTTAGTGGGTTCCCGCCACGAAGGCGCGGGCGAAGGCGGCATGGCTCACCTCTTGGAGCACATGGTCTTCAAAGGCAGCACCAAACATCTGAATATCCCGCAGGAATTGACGGAACACGGCGCCCGCCCCAACGGAAGCACCACTGACGACCGCACCAACTATTTCGAAACCTTCCAAGCCTCCGACACAAACCTGCGCTGGGCTCTCGATCTGGAATCCGATCGCATGGTCAACTCCTTTATCAAGAAGGAAGATTTCGACAAGGAATTCTCCGTCGTTCGCAATGAGTTTGAGATGGGTGAGAACAGTCCTTTCAATGTCTTGATGGAGCACACCATGGCTGCTGCCTATACCGCGCATCCTTATGGCCGCCCCGTCATCGGCAATCGCTCCGATGTCGAGCGCGTGCCCATCGAAAACTTGCAGCGCTTTTATCACAAGTACTACCAGCCCGATAACGCGGTCTTGACCGTTGCCGGTAAAGTCGATGAAGCGCAAATCGTCTCCTTGGTAAATGACTATTTCGGCAAAATTCCGCGCCCCACGCGCGTGCTCGAACCTACCCACACCGTTCGAACCGCCACAAGATGGCGAGCGTACGACAACTGTTCGCCGGGTCGGCGATATTCAAGCCATCTTCACCGTCTATCACATCCCCGACGGCGGCAATCCCGATACCGCGGCGCTTGACGTCTTGGCCAGCGTCGTGGGCGAACCTTCTTCCGGCCGCTTGTACAAAGCGTTGATCGATAACAAAAAGGCTTCTGAAGTCTTTGCCAATGCCGACGAGAGGAACGAGCCCGGCGTTTTCATGGCGGGAGCTATCCTCCGCAAGACCGATTCCATCGACGATGCTCGCAAGACCATGCTCGATGTTCTCGGCGCCGTCGCCAAAGAACCGCCTAGCAAGGAAGAAGTCGATCGCGCCAAAACGCGTCTTCTCAAAGACATCGATTTGTCTCTGAGTGATTCCGATCGCGTCGGCTTGTTCATGAGCGAATATCTGGCCCAAGGAGATTGGCGTCTGCTCTTCTTGCAGCGCGATCGCATCAAAGCCGTTACCCCCGACGATGTCAAGCGCGTCGCCGCCGCCTATCTCAAAACCTCCAACCAAACCCTAGGCGAATTCATTCCCGATAACAAGCCCGATCGCTCCATCATTCCTCCGAAAACCGACGTGGCCGCCACAGTCAAAGACTATAAGGGCGAAGCGCAAATGGCGCAAGGCGAAGCCTTTGATCCTTCGCCCTCCAACATCGAATCGCGCGCCGTCCGCTTTACCTTGCCCGACGGTATGAAGGTTGTTCTTGTTCAGAAGAAAACTCGCGGCGCCACCGTCCACGCCAGAATCGATTTACACTTCGGCACCATCGCCTCGCTCAAAAACAAAGATGTAATCGGTTCCTTAACGGCAAGCACGCTGATTCGCGGCACAGCCGACAAAAACCGTCAGCAGATTCAAGATGAGATCGACCGTCTCAAGTCCCAGATCAACGTCTTCGGTAGCGCCACCGGTGCCAGCGTTAGCGTCGAAACCGTCCACGCGAACCTCGTCCCTGTCCTGAAACTCGCTGCCGAAATTCTCGAAAAGCCAACCCTGCCTGAATCTGAGTTTGAAGAAGTTCGCAAGCAGGAACTGACCGAACTCGAATACTCCAAATCCGAACCCCAAGCGCTTGCGCCCACGGAGTTAATTCGCAATTTGCGCCCCTACCCTCGCGGCGACGTGCGCGCCACGGTTGGCTTCGATGAGCAAATTGAAGATGTGACCAAAGCCAAAGTGGAGCAGATTCGCGCTTTTCATAAGGAGTTCTATGGCGCCAACCACGGCCAGATCGCTATCGTCGGCGATTTCGATCCGGCGGACGTCAAACAGGCTTTGACCGAAGCCTTTGGCGCCTTCACGAACGCGGCGCCCTATGAGCGCGTGAAGTATGGTTACGAAAAACCCCAGACCGTGAACAAGACGATCGAGACGCCCGACAAGCAGAACTCTATGTTTATTGCCGGCCAGCGCTTGCATCTTTCCGATGCCGATTCCAATTATCCCGGCGTGGTCTTCGGCAACTACATGTTGGGCGGCGGTTTCTTGAATTCTCGCTTGGCTACCCGTATTCGCGTGAAAGATGGTCTCAGCTATAACATTGGGTCGCAAGTCACGGCGTCGTCGCAGGAACGAGAAGGCCAGTTTATGGTCTATGCCATCGCTGCTCCTCAGAATGTGGAGAAAGTGGAAACGGCCTTTAAGGAAGAATTGGCGCGCGCTCTGAAAGACGGTTTCACTCCTTCGGAAATCGATAACGATCGCGTTGGTTGGCTCCAATCCCGCCAGATGAGCCGCTCCGATGATCGCAATTTGGCGCAAATGCTGGCTACCAACGAGCGCGATGGCCGTACGCTCGTTTTCGCCGCCGATTTGGAAGACAAGGTTCGCAAACTGACGCCCGATCAGATCGTCGCCGCCATGCGCTCGACCATTGATCCCGCCGAGATCTCCATCGTGAAGGCCGGAGATTTCAAGAAAGCGGCGGCTGCAACCAAATAGTCGCGCGTTCGATTTTACATCAAGTGGAAGGCGATCTCCACGCCCACACGGACGTGCACCGGTTCGCCGGCTTTCGTGCCAGGCTGGAATCGCCACTGCTTTACGGCTTCTACCGCGTTATGGTTTTCCTCGTCCGTTAAGCCTTTGACAACTTCGATATCGATGGGATTACCGTCGGGCGTGACGGTGATCTTCAGTTTGACGACGCCGTCGACAAACGCTTCTTTGGACACATCCGAGAAGGCAGGCTCGACGTAATGCGTCACCTTGGGCGCCTTGACCTCGGGCCCGGGAGTATAAACCACCGGCGCGGCTTTGCCCGCGTCCTTGTCTTTGTCTTTATCTTTTGTTTTGTTGTCCTGCCGGCCGAGCCAAACGAAGGCGAGTGAACGCAACGCGGTTCTCCGGTGGAACAGGGAAGACACTAATGGACGATGATCCATACCAAGCGAGTTCCTGAAATGACGCGCGCAAAGCGGCGAAAGTTTCAGCTAACCCCGTGATAGTGCCACTGGTGGCACATTGTTCTCAACTTCTTCGAGATCGGGTATCTCGATGCGAGTCTTAGTCCCTTCGCCGGGCTTGCTGTGCACGTCGATGCGATAGCCGGCCCCAAACAGCACTCGTAATCTTTCGTTAACATTGCTGACTCCGACACCGGATTCGAACAGGGATTCGAGCTTCTCCTCGGCGATACCCACACCGTCGTCCTCAATCGATATATTGAGGCGCGTGCCATCGAGCCAAGTCCGTAGCCACACGGTGCCGCCTTCAACCTTGTTCGCCAAACCGTGGCGGATTGAGTTTTCGATGATCGGCTGCAGAATCATCGAAGGCACCAGCCGGTTGAGGGTCGCTGGTTCGATCTGCTTTTGGAACTTTAGCTTCTCGCCGAAGCGCACCATTTCAATGGCGAGATAGTCGTCAATGAAGGCGATCTCCTCGCGCAGAGGCGAGTAGTTTTCGGTCTTGCGTAACAGGCGCCGCAAGATCTTCGACAGTCGGTAAATCATGTCGCGCGCGCTGTTCGGGTTGATCCGAATCAGCGTGGCGATCGAATTCAAGGTATTGAACAGAAAGTGAGGATTAATTTGATTTGTCAGAGCAGCCAGCCGCGCTTCGGTTAGTCGCGCGTGCTGCGTTTCCAATTGCCGCTCGGCGCGGAAACTGCCCCAAACTCGAATTGGCAGCGACACTGCGAATAGCGTAGTCCCAGCACAGTAGGCAAGCAGCGGCCAGGGGCTCAGTTTCTGACCTTCAAATAAAAAAAAGGCGCCGTGAACCGGGAACATGATGCGAGTCCCCCAACGTAGCGCTTCCACCAGCACCACCAGGAGGTTGCAAGCTACGTTAAACGCCGCGAGTTCAATCAGGCGGCGTTGAATCAAGTCGCGTTTGAGTCGCAATAGTTGTCGAAAGAAACGCCAGAGGTTGAGATCCACAAACGGCGAGAAGCCCCAGATGTCTTCCGGCCGTGGCGCCAGGTCGTGGATGAGTGCGCCGATAATGCCCGCTGCGCCGTACAGCGGCATCGACATCCACTTGTGGTCGAACATGCTCGGTATGGAGGCCAGCAAACCGGTGATCAGCCCGCTCACGTAGCCGCCCAGAATGCCCGCGATCATCGAGCCTTCGAGCGCCAGATCGATCGCTTGGTAACGCGGGCTCAAGATGCGAAATTCCGCGCTCGCTCCATAAAGCAGCGCGAAGATGAACGCCAGTTGCAGCCGCTCGGTCAACGTGCGTTCATCGCGCAATAGCATGCGCTGCACCGGGCCGAATCGCATGATGATGCTCGCCAAAGATGCTGATACGGCGATCTTTAAAAGGAGCGCGGCGAGCTGCTCTTGGTCCAACATGAGTTGTTGGTTCCTATAATAGAGGTTGTCGGATCTCCAACTCAATAAAGTGGCGGAAGCGGATTTCCCAACCCGCTTCGGTAAGTTTCGTATTTATGGCTTTGAAGGCGTTCGTCCCGCCGAAACAGAAGAGGCCGTAGTTCTGACCATGGGCGACTTAAGGGCCGGTTCGCCGCCGCCTTTGGTGCGCATTCATTCGCAATGCCTCACTGGCGATGTGTTTCATAGCTTGCGTTGCGATTGCCGCTCGCAGTTGGAAATGGCTCTAGACAGGATCGTCGCCGAAGGCCGCGGCGTCTTGATTTATGAGCATCAGGAAGGGCGGGGAATCGGTTTGTTGAACAAGCTTCGCGCCTACGAATTGCAAGATCAGGGTCTCGATACCATTGAGGCCAATGAGAAGCTGGGCTTCGCCGCCGACCTGCGCGATTACGCGCTTCCGGCGGCCATTTTGCAGTATCTTAAGCTTCGGCAGGTGAGGTTGCTTTCAAACAACCCGGAAAAGATCACGGCTTTGGAAAAAGGTGGTATCAAGGTAGTGGAACGTGCGCCCCTCATCGCGCCCCCTTCTGAAACCACCAACGAATATTTGAAGACGAAACGCGAGAAAATGGGACATCTCTTTTAGGCTCATGTGAGCACAGCAAGCCAAGCCCCACGATCTCGCGCGACCAGGCTGACGCCGAAGAGCTTCTTCGCGCGCAACGGTGTGCTGGCTCAAGCGCACCCGAACTACGAGCACCGGCCGGGGCAGATCGATATGGCGGTGGCTGTGGCCGAAGCGCTGGCCGATGGCCGCCATCTGATTGTCGAAGCCGGCACCGGCACGGGCAAAACGCTCGCTTATCTGGTGCCGTCGATCTTGTCCGGCAAGCGGGTCATCATCTCCACCGGAACCAAGGCGCTGCAGGAGCAGTTGTTCTTCAAAGATCTGCCGTTCTTGCAGAGCATGTTCGAACAGCCCATTCGTGCCTGCTATATGAAGGGCCGGCAGAATTATTTGTGCCGCCAAAAGTTGTATGACGCCGAGCGCGAACCCATGTTAACCGGGTTCGACGAACGCTCGGAGTTTCAGATCATTCGCGACTGGGAAAAGAAAACCCAGACCGGCGACCGCGCTGAACTGAAGGAAATTCCCGAAGCCAGCAGCACTTGGTGGAAGCTCGATGCGCGTAGCGATAACTGCGCCGGCCAGAAGTGTCAGCAATTCGATCGCTGCTTCATTACGGAGATGCACCGGCAGGCATTGCAAAGCGACATTGTGGTGGTGAATCACCATCTGTTCTTTGCCGATCTGGCATCGCGCGACCGGGCATTCGGTTCGATTCTGCCCGATTACGACGCCGTGATCTTCGACGAAGCGCATGAGCTTGAGGACACCGCTGGACAGTACTTCGGCTTGAGCCTGAGCAACTTGCAGGTTCATGAACTGATCAAAGATATTGCGGCCGTTTCGCGGCGAAAGAACTTCGCCACGCCCGAACTGGACCGCGCCTTGATCCAGCTCGGCGACCGCTGCGACGAGTTCTTTGCCTTGTTCCCGCGCGACGGGCGGCAAGGCTTCCGCGATCATAAGCGCTTCCTGGAGCGCAATGAAGCGGTTTATGGCGAGTTGCGCCTGGCGCTTGATACAGTCACGGGCAAGCTCGAATTGATCCCGGGCGCGGTGGAAGAGTTGCTACCGCTAGTCCGCCGCGGCAAGCTCTTGCTTCAAGGTCTGCGTTACTGGCTGGAGACTCCCGATCCTACTAATGTTTATTGGGTGGAGGCACGTGGCCGCGGTATCTACCTGCAAGCCACGCCGATTGATGTTTCGCAAACGTTGGCAACTCGCTTGTTTGATACTGTCCGGACCGTCGTGCTCACCTCCGCCACGTTGAGCGTAGCGGGCGAGTTCGATTACTTACAAAAGCGTTTGGGCGTGCCCAACGCGCGTACGTTACTGATTGATAGTCCGTATGACTATTCGAGCCAAGTGTTGCTGTATGTACCTCCGCACTTGCCCGACCCTCGTCAGCCCGAGTTCTCGTGGCGTGCGGCCGACGTGATCTATGCGGTGCTGGAAGCCTCGCGCGGCCGGGCGTTCGTGCTGTTCACCAGCTATCAGCAGATGCGCCAGGTCTATGACATGTTGAAGATCCGCGTCGATCATCCGATGATGATGCAAGGCGAAGCGCCGCGCACCGCTTTGCTCGATAAGTTTCGCAGCACCCCGGCCGCCGTGCTCTTTGGGACGTCGAGCTTCTGGCAAGGCATCGACGTGCAGGGCGATCAATTGAGTTGCGTGATTATCGACCGGCTACCGTTCGCGGTTCCGAGCGATCCGGTGATTGCCGCCCGCACGGAAGCCATCCGCCAGACTGGCGGCAATGCCTTTTATGAATATCAGGTGCCGCAAGCCGCGCTGGCTTTGAAACAAGGCTTTGGCCGCCTGATTCGGGCTGCTTCCGATCGCGGCGCTTTGGTCTTGCTGGATAATAGAATTACGAAGCTCCCGTACGGCAAAGTCTTCTTCGACAGCCTGCCTTCGTACCGTCTCACCAGCAAATTAGAGGATATTCAGAACTTTTTCGATGTTTGAGATTTTTGTAGAAAACACGTTCGCGAGCGCCCACTTCCTGCGCAACTATAAGGGCAAGTGTGAGAACCTGCACGGCCACAATTACCGCGTCCAAGCGGCCATGGAAGGCGAGTTGGATTCGAACGGCCTGCTGTACGACTTCGTTGATTTGAAGAAACGCCTACGCGATTGCTGCGAGTATTTCGATCACCAGTTGATCAATGATCTAAAGCCCTTCGACGTGATCAACCCGTCAGCCGAGAACATAGCGAAGTACATCTTCGACGAAATTCAAACCGGCGTTGCCCCCGCCAAGGTAGCTTATGTGCGCGTTTGGGAGACGGATACTTCTTGCGCCATCTATCGCAAGTAGCTTAAGAGCGCTGACCGAGTTCATCGCCGTACACCTCTAGCGCCACTCTCACTAGCTGAGTGCGTGTGCGGACGCCGGTTTTGACAAAGAGCTGCTGCAACGCCGACTTGACCGATGCTTCCGAGATGCTTAACTGAGCGCCGATCTGGCGGTTACGCAACCCGCCGGAGACGCCCTTCAAGACCTGCACCTCGCGATCTGTCAAGGGTAGCGGCGATGTATCAGCGCCGTCGTGAGTCACGGCGCGCTTCAAGACTTGAATGCAACGCGGGTCAATCCAGGTTTGCCCGGCCATCGCCTTGAGCAGGGCATCGACCAGCAAGTCTGGCGGGTTCTGTTTGAAAAAGATCCCGCAGACGGATTCGGCCAAAGCGGCAATGCAATCCGGCGCCTTCATTGCGCTGGTAAGAAGGAACATCCGTCCGCTGTAACCAGCTTGCCGCGCGCGGCGAAAGAACTCGAGACCTCTTTCGCCATTCTCCAATTCGTGCTCGACCAAGGCGACGTCGATTCGCTTGCGAGCGAGCGCTTTGAGCGCGTCCTCTATGCAGGAACACTCCGCATTGACATGGAACGAAGGGTCTTCGTCCAGTAGCTTCGTCAGCGCGACACGCGTCAGAGCGCTGTCATCAAGCAGCAAAAGGTGAATTTTTGCCATGGAGTTCCGCTATTCATCCCCGCGCATGAAGCTGCGCGCGTGTTCCACTGCCTGCCGCAAACGCTTGGCGCGCACCGTGAAGACGCGGTAGTCGCCGGCGGCCAGCGAATCGGAGTCAACCATCTGCGCACCGATGCCGATGGCACATGCGCCGGCGCGCAGGTAGTCGTCGCAGTTATCAAGCGTCACACCGCCGGAGGCGATGAATTGAGCCTTTGGATACTGGCCGCGAAGAGTCCGTAGATAGCGCGGTCCGCCGGATGCGAAGCATGGAAACAACTTGACCGCATCGGCCTCGCTGCCAGCTGCCAATTGAACTTCGGTCGGCGAAAGCGCGCCCGCAAAGATCGCCGTCTTTGACGCCTTCGCTTGCGTTACAGCCTCGGCGCTGAACCCCGGTGTCACGATGAACCGAGCACCCGCGCCAACGGCCCTCCGGACACCTTCGCCGTCGACTACCGTACCTGCGCCAATGAGCATCGACCTGTTGAGTTCTTTGGCCACCGCTTCGAGCGCCGCCAGCGAATCTATGGGGGCAAGTGACACTTCTATGACCGGAATGCCGCCAGCCAGAATCGCTTGGGCCGCTTTGATGGCCTCGACATAGTTCGATGTCTGAATCGCAGGAATGATCCCAATCTGCTTCACTTTCGCAAGGGCGTCGAGTTTTGGCATCGCTTATTCCTCCAGGAACTCGCCTTCGATAACAGGGAGTTTGTCGTGTTCGCGCGCAAACCAAACATAGAGAGTCGGTAACAAGAAAATACTCATTGCCAGATCGGAGATGAGGCCTCCGACGATTACAATGGCGAAAGGCCTTTGGGAATCCGAGCCGATGCCGTGGGACATGGCGGCTGGTAAGAGACCGAGAGTCGCCACTAGCATGGTCATCATGATGGGGCGCAAGCGCAATACCGCGCCTTCCACCGCCGCGTCTTCCGGTGTATGGCCGCGGGCACGCAATTGATTAATGTATTCGAGCATAATCACTCCGGTCTGCACGGAAACGCCGAATAAAGCCAGAAAGCCTACACCCGAGGAAACGCTGAAGTGAGTGCCGGTAACCAGCAGAGCAAGCAAACCACCGACGCGGGCCAACATGACGTTTGTAATGATGAGAATGGCCCACTTGAACGAGCCAAACATCAAGTAGAGAATGATGAAAATGAGAAGTACCGTGAGCGGAACGATGATAAGCAAGCGAGCTTCAGCGCGCACCTCGCTCTGATATTCACCCTCCCAGCCAACGTGATAGCCGCGCGGCAATTTGACTTTGGAAACCTTGTCAATGGCCTCTCTCACGGCATCGCCTAAAGCTCTGCCGCGAACGCTGTATTTGATCGCAACATAGCGTTCATTGTTTTCGCGATAGATTTCCGAGCCTTCGTCCTGCTCTTGGATCTTGCACAACTGCGCGAGAGATACACGTTCACCGGAAGGCGATAGTAAGCGAATGTTGCGGATCGCTTCTTCTGTGTTTCGATATTGGGGTAAGTAGCGCATGACTAAGTCGTAACGTGCCTCGCCTTGCAGAACCTGCGTCAGGGCATTCCCGCCAACGGCAGTGTTGATGGCATCTTGCACGTCGGCCACGTTAACTTGAAAGCGCGCGGCTTGCCGGCGGTCGATTGAGAAGTTCAGGTCGGGCTGCCCGGTTACTTGGAAAACAGCGAGGTCTGCAATGCCCGGAACGCGGTTCATGATAGTGGCCATTTGCTCGGCGAGATCCTCGAGAAGATGCAAGTCTTCGCCATAAACTTTTGTGGCTAATTGGCCTTTCACGCCGCTCACCGCTTCCTCCATGTTGTCGGCAATCGGCTGGGAGAAACCCCATTGAACGCCGGGAATTTTCTCAAGTTCCTGGGTCATGGAGTGGATTAACTCATCTTTGTTCTGATGGAACGCCGAACGCCATTGCTCGCGCGGCTTCAGACCAACAAAGTACTCGGTGTTGAAGAAACTTGTATGGTCGGTGCCATCGTCGGGTCTTCCGGTCTGGCTGGTGCACTCAGTCGCTTCCGGAAAAGAGCAAAGAATGATGCGCGCCTGATTGGCCACGTGGATTCCATCGCTCGGGCCGGCGCTCTGCGCGAGTGTGCCGCGCACCCAAAAAGCTCCTTCATCCAAATGAGGAAGAAACTCCGAACCGATCACTCCACCTACTGTGAGATAGATGGCAAGCGTTAGGCTAGCTACGCCGACTCCTACAGTGACCCAGCGCCAACGGATCGCTATCCGCAGAGCTTTCCTGTATACGGCAGTGAGCCACACCATGACCGGATTGTGCCATTCACGCGTACCCTTCGGGAAGAACAAGCTCGACAGCACCGGCGCAATCAACATGGAGAAAAGCAACGCACCGAGCAATGCAAACGCCACTGTCCAAGCCATGGGTTTGAACAGCCGTCCTTCCACACTCTGCAGTGTGAAGATTGGGAGATACGCGGTAATGATAATGGCGATGGCGTAGAAGACAGGCCGCTGGACTTCATGCGCGGCTTCGAAGATTTTCTCTTTCACCGTGCGGCTCTTGGTATCGGGGTGGCTCAGATGGCGGACGATGTTTTCCACCATGACCACTGAGCCGTCAACCACCATCCCGAAATCCAATGCACCTAGGGACAAGAGGTTGGCTGGGATTCCTTTGAGTTTTAGACACGCTGAAGCGAAAAGCAGTGAAAAGGGGATGGTCAACGCCACGACGACCGCCCCCCGAACGTTGCCAAGGAAAAGCAGCAGGATGATCACCACCAAGATGATTCCTTCCGTCAGGTTGTGCAGCACCGTCTCCGTCGTGAAGTGGAGCAATTCGCTGCGGTCGATGAAGGGAATCAGCTTCACTCCTTGCGGCAGGATATGATCGTTCAGTTCTTTGACTTTCTCGTGAATGCCTTCCAGCACGGGCTCCGCGTCGGCGCCTTTTTGCAATAAAGCAATACCTGAGACGACATCCTCGTTATCGATGATCTTTCCGTCCTCGCGGCGAATGGCGCGGCCAAATTGTCCGAGCCTGATTTTGGGACCTTGCTCCACCATGGCTATATCTCTAATTCGGATAGGTGTCCCGCCTTTGGTGGTAACCACGGTATTTTCGATATCGTTTACGGTGCGGTCGAGACCCACTTCGCGAACATTGATTTGCTGCAAACCCGCTTCAATGAAGCTGCCGCCGCCATTCGCATTATTATTGGAGAGCTGCTGTTCAATTTGGCCGATGCTCAGTCCATACGAAATCAGTTTGTCGGGATCGACGCGAACCTGATATTCCCGCGTCGGGCCACCGAACGGATTGGTGTCCGGCACTCCGGGTACCGACTTCAGATTCTTTTCAATAACCCAATCTTCCAGCGACTTCAGATCCATCACATCGAGCGAGGGGTTCGTGCTGTGGAGGGTGTAGAAGTAGATTTGCCCGACGGGGCTCCAGTCAGTCCCCATTTGCGCTTGCACTCCCGGCGGCAGCGTCACCTGTGACAGTCGTTCCAGAACCCGCTCGCGGTTTTCGAAGTTGGTAGTCTCTTCGCCGAACACCATTTCCACGGTTGACAAACCAAAGAGAGACCAGGAGCGCACGTGAGCAACCCCTGGAATGCCATTCATGACAATTTCGAGCGGCACTGTCACTTGCTGTTCAATTTGCTCGGCGGAATAACCAGGCCACTGGGCGATCACATCCACGTAGTTATTCGCTACGTCAGGGTAGGCTTCCACGGGCAGCTGATGAAACGAAATCGCACCCCAAACAAACAGGAGAACCGCGACGGCCACGACCAGAAAGCGGTTTTCCAGCGCAAAATCGACAATCTTCGCGATCATTACTGGCTCACCGTGTTTTGCAAATCGAGTGCATCGACGATTACCTTCTCGCCGGGGTTCAAGCCTTTGGTGACCTCTTGGATGTTGCCGGGAAGCATATTGCCGGCCGCCACCTCCGTGCGATTAAAAGAGCCGTCGTCGCGTTTCAGATAAACCCACTGGCGATCATGCAGGTGCAAGATGGCAGTCGCGGGCACGGTGGAATAGACTTGCATCTTCGTGCCGTGGAAAGTCGCCGTCGCGAACATTCCGAGGTGCATGTAGCCGGGGTTGGGCGACTCCAGACGGACTTTCGCGGTACGAATGTTGGGGTCGAGCACGGGCCCGATATTGCCGATCCGTCCTTTCAATAGCGTGTCGGGATAGGCATTCAGGCGCACGTCCGCGAACTCTCCTAGCCGAACCTGCGCCAAGTTATTTTCGTAAACGTCGCAAATGATCCAGACGTGCGTAAGATCGGAGATGGTGAGCGGGGTAGGCGAGGCCAGAGCCTGCACGCCGGATTGATCGGTGATCTCCTGGTCGGTGATCGTGCCGGATACAGGGGCGTGAACTTCCACCGTCGCCGAAGGGTGTTTTGGGTCCACACCCAACACGCCGAGTTGCTCTTGGGCGGCTGTCAGAAGAACCAAATTGTCCTCTTCCGCGTTCTGAGCGATCTCGACTCCGCTCTTTGGGATAGCGCCATGAGCGAAAAGCAGGTTGGCGCGATCGAGCTGAATCTTGGTAAGTTCTTCGTTTTTGACGGCCTGAAGGTAGTTAGAGAAAGCCCCCGAGATATCGGCCGAGTGAACTTTAAAAAGTAATTGACCTTTCTTGACTGCATCTCCCAGCCGAGCGTAGATACCAGCAATGCGCCCATTTGCAAGCGAGGGCACCGGCACCTGGCGCGACACATCCGGACTCACCACCCCGGTTACGTTCAATTCCGGCGCCGCATCGTGTTCGCCCACGGTGGCCAGCGCGAATTGCTCCGGATGATCTACTTTGAAATTGTTCGGATCGAAGTCAGTTTGAACCGGCGAAGGAACCAACCCGGCGCCGTTATCTTGAGCTCCCGCCTTCTTCTCGCATCCGGCGGTGAACAGGAGCAGACTACTGCAAACAGCTACTTCGCAAATCAGTAAGCGTTTCATTGGACAATCTCCCGGCCAACGGCCATATCCATTTGCGCGGCCGCAGCTAAATAAGCACCAATCAGATTCAGATAGGCTAAGCGAGTGTCACGGTATGATTTTTCCGCGTCTAAGTAATCGAGCAACGAGGAACCGCCGTTTCGAAAAGAGAAGGAAACGCGATCGCGCGTGTCACTCGCCAGCTTCAGATATTTCGTCTTATAAGGGCGTAAAAGGTTCAGATTTTGAACCAAGGTCCAATAGGCCGAATCCACGTCGCTAAACACTTGGGCCCGGTTCGCATCCAACAAGCGTTCATTTCTTCCGATATCGATCCGCGTCAGTTCCTTATTTCCCTGGTTGCGGTCAAAAATGCGCAGAGGAATATCCACGCTCGCGCCGATGGTGTTGTAGTCGTAGGGATTGTTGAAAGATGGGTTATGGGTCCACCAAACGCTGTAAGTCGGATCGGTTGATCCGTTCGATACAGCAAGCTTGTAGGTAATGGATGCGAGATCCACGTTCTGGACAGATTCCTTTAGATCCGGGCGGGTGGCTAATGCGGCGGTCCGATATTCATCTATGCTCTTCAGCGAATCGCTGAAATCGTACGTGCCCGTTACGTCGAAACTTTCGATGGGCGTGCGGTCGTTGAGCAAAGTAAGAAGTTGGATTTTGGCAGTACGCAGGTTCACCAGCGCCGTCTCAAAGTCCGATTCGAACTGGACGCGTTGCAGTTCCAGGCGATCCACATCAATTTGCGCTAGATCCCCGGCTTTGAAGCGCAACCGGTTGATATCGAGTTCTTTGTCCCAATACTCCAAATTCTGCTTGGCATTTTCGAGAAATGCCTTGGCTTGGAGCACGTTCACGAAAGCACTCTTCAGGGTAAAGAGCAGATTCCGCTCCTGATCGGAATAAGCCGATTCAGCCACAGCGGTTTGCTCTTTCGCTTGATCGCGCCGCAATTCCCGCTTGTGCTGCCGTTCATGCAGATAACTGATACTTGGTGAAATTTGGGTGCCCGCGAATGGCCGCCACACCCCTTCGTAGGGCGTGAGTTGGGTACCGTCAACCGATAGGCCGAAATCAGGATTGGGACGGAGATAGGCCGTGATTTCGTTAGCGCGAGATTCGTCGATATTCAGTTGTGCAGCCTTCAACGTGGGGTTGACCGCCTCGAACCGATCCCTGATCTGTTGCCAAGTCAGCGCTGTTTGGGCGAGGGAGTGATGAGGGCTGAGGACAAGAACTAATGCGCCCAAGCAGAGAACCGGGTTGAGTCTGATCGAAAAGTTCGTTTTGTTCATAGCGCAGTTGCAAAACAGCGAGTGTTCGCCCGACGTTGCGAATGCTTCCGGGCAAATCAAATGCCGGATGAATACCTCCTCGCTGGATGCTCGAAGTCTTACAGCATTGACCACATCAACGCGGGGGGTCTTTCTGTTTGAGTGTAGGCGCGAACCTAGAACGCTTCAATCGATCTTTCAGCTATTTGAATGGGTCCTTTGGCTAGATCGAAAATGGAGGCAAAGAGGTGGGTTTGCGTTACTTAACGGATGGAAGTCACGCGAAGTAAAGATCGCATGAGGAAAGTGCTTGAAACGCTAAAGAGCGCAGGTGGCTTTACGCACGAACACTGGAAATTTATAACGGAAAATACGGCTGATTAACGCCCGAAATACTTGGCGTTCTTTTCCGAGAAGTCTTTCCACTTTTCCGGCAGATCGTCTAACGCGAAAATGGCGGAAACCGGGCAGACCGGAACGCACGCGCCGCAGTCGATACACTCCACCGGATCGATGTAGAGCATAGTCTCGCCCTCGAATTTAGGGCTATCCTTCTTGGGGTGAATGCAGTCTACTGGACATGCGTCCACACAAGCGGCGTCCTTGGTTCCAATACAGGGTTCGGCGATTACGTAAGCCATCTATTTTGCGTCCTTGGAGTTTAACTTTTAGGATTAGCACACTGCCCTTTTCGAAGCCAACGCAAGTGCAGCGAGCGGGCAGAATCCGAGACTCAAGCGCGTACAATCGAGTTAGATGATCGCAAAAGTGCGCAAGGCGGTATTCCCCGCCGCGGGTCTAGGCACCCGCTTCTTACCGGCGACCAAAGCCCAACCCAAGGAAATGCTTCCGGTTGTCGATAAACCATTGATTCAATACGGGGTTGAGGAAGCGCTGCATTCCGGAATTCAGAATATTATCATCGTCACCGGACGCGGTAAATCTTCGATTGAAGACCATTTTGATGTCAGCTTCGAACTGGAGCAACTGCTCGAGTCGAAGAAGAAGGCGGATCTGCTTTCCATGGTCCGGGGCATTTCCGACATGATCGATGTCTCGTATGTCCGCCAGAAAGAAGCTTTGGGGTTGGGGCACGCGGTGCACCGCTCGAAAGAGTTGGTCGGTAACGAACCTTTTGCGGTTGTGCTTTCAGACGACGTAATCGCGTCTGAGACGCCTTGCATCCGGCAGTTGCTGGATGTGTATGAGTACTACGGCGCGTCGGTTCTGGCGTTAATGGAGGTGCCGAAGGATCAGATTTCCGCCTACGGCGTGGTGGATGCCGAACCTGTGGCGGACAACGGCCACCACGGGCGCTTGTTTCGCGTCCGCAACATGGTGGAGAAGCCAAAACCGGAGGATGCGCCGTCGAATCTAGCCATCATCGGACGCTATATTCTGACGCCCGAAATCTTTGAATGTGTGGAGAGCATTCCGCCCGGCAGTGGTGGTGAGATTCAACTGACGGATGCTTTGAAGTTCATGCTGCGCAACCGGCCGATTTACGGTTTGAAGTTCGAAGGCAAGCGATACGACGCAGGCGACAAGCTAGGGTTCCTGAAAGCAACAGTGGAGTTCGCTTTGAACCGCACCGACTTGGGCGAACCCTTTCGCGAGTATCTCAAAACGCTGTGCTTAAGTTAGCGTCCGCTTTACTGCTGGCGGCCATCGGGGTTTATCTGCCGGCGAACGCGCAGTCCATTCCACCAACATACGGCCAGCCTGTCACTCCACCGATTGTGGCGCGAGTCCAGCTAGCGCTGAAGAGTGGAGACCTTGCACTCGCTGAAGATTTGGCCAATCAGTACCGGCGTTTGAATGGGTATACGCCGGAAGCGCTGCTGGCGTTGAGTTGGGCGGCCCGGGGCGAGCTGGCGGCGGGGCAAATTGACAAAGCGAGTCAGACAGCGAACGAGATTAAGACCAACGCGCAAACCGCTTTGGCCAGCCGCCCGATTGATGCCGAACCGAACTTGCCGTTAGCGCTTGGCTCGGCTTATGAAATTGAGGCCGAGGTTTTATACGCGAAAGGCCAACGATCTTCGGCGTTGCAAATGATGCAGCAGGCGCTCGCCAAGTGGCGCGGCACCTCTCTAGACGACCGGCTGCAAAAGAACATCAATCTGATGACGCTACGGGGGCGGCCCATGCCCATGGTTCGCGAGACAGAGTGGCTGGGCAAGAAACCATCTACACCCGATACCTGGCGCGGGAAAGTGGTTTTGCTCTTTTTCTGGGCGCACTGGTGTTCCGATTGCAAAGCCGAGGCTCCGTTGCTCGCGAAGCTGGGAGAAGAGTATAAAGCGCGCGGCTTGGTCATTGTGACGCCGACGCGGCGTTACGGGTATACGCGCGATGAAGATCACGCCTCGCCGGCGGTGGAAACGCCGTTCATCAAGAAAGTGTTTGAAGAGTATTACAGCCGCATTCCTACTGCCGGTACGCCGGTGGATCGCGGGAACTTTCAGCGCTTCGGCGTGAGTACGACACCGACGTTGGTTTTCGTGGACCGCAAAGGAATTGTTCAACTCTACCATCCGGGTCTGATGACCGAAGACGAATTGCGCGCAGCGATTGAAGCTTTGCTGCGCGGGTAACTCGACTACTTCAAATCGTTCTTCAGAACAACGCGATAGCGCGCTTTGCCGGCTGCGAGGTGCGCGAGTGCCTCGTTTGCCTGGCTCATGGGAAATTCTTCCACGATAGGGGCTATGCCGTGACGCGCGGCGAAATCGAGCATCTGCAGCACGGTAATGGGCGCGCCGGAAGGGCTCGATGAAATCTCGCGCTGGGCCAACATCAGCGAAAATGTGTCGGTCTTAATTTCGGGAATGGCTCCGGCTGTGTGGAAACGGCCGTGCGGGGCGAGAGCGCTGAGATATAGATTCATGTCGAGATTGGCGGTGACGGTGGAAAGAATCAGGTTGAAGGAGCGAGCAGCTTTCTTCAAGTCCGCCGCCGAGCGGGTGTTGACGATTTCATGCGCGCCCAGGCTTTTTGCTTCGGCCGCTTTGTTATCTGAGGTAGTAAAGGCGGTTACGTGACAGCCCCATTTGTTCAGAAACTGCAGGGCCATATGACCCAAACCGCCGATGCCCACGACAGCCACACGATCTGTGGGCTTTACGTCATACTGCACGAGTGGGTTGAATACTGTGACACCACCGCAATACAACGGACCGGCCTTCGCTGGATCGAGGCCCTCCGGCAGTGGGGTCGCCCAAACCCAATGACATCGCACATGAGTAGCGAAAGCCCCATGGCGGCCCACAATCGTCAGCTGCAGGTTGTTACACAGATTGTGATCGCCGCTCAAACACGATGGGCAGGCAAGACAACTGCTGGAATTCCACCCGAGACCTACGGTCTGCCCAACCTTCACGGTCTTGGCGTTCGGGCCAATTTGGGTTACTTTCCCGATGGCTTCATGACCGGGCACGAAAGGATACGCGGTCATTCGCCAGTCGTTCGCCCACATGGATTGATCAGAATGGCAAAGCCCGCAATATTGCACTTCGATTTCAACCTGATCGTCGCCCAGGGGGCCAGGATCGAAAGAAAAGGGAGTCAGTTTTCCGGACGCCTCACGGGCGGCCAGAGCATGAATTTCACTCATGCCGAGTTAGATGCCGGAGCGAACCGAAAAAGTCTCTCGATATTTACCGAGACTAGAAACGGCGGGCGCGCGAGGCAATGCTCCGCGCTTTCATGAAAGACGCGATGCTGAAGCCCATCATTACCACCACGAAAATGATCGAAATGACCAGCCCGAATGCACCCTTAGGGTCGGTGGCGAGTTCGCGATAGAGCTGAATGCCTTTGAGAGCCGCGGGAACGGCGAGGACAAAAAAGAGAAAACCGATTGCCTGGTTCCAAATCACGCGTGCCGGCCGGACGACTTCGGGCACTACGTGCTGAGTGAAGAGCTTCGCGTTATCGGTGTTGACATGTTTTGCGGCGTGCTTGGCCAGCCGCACTGCGTCTTGAAGCTTCACTGACTTCATGCTAGCATCGCGCGGCATCCGGCTGTCGCCTGGTCAAGTGGCGGCCAAGAGCGAGAATGACCTCACAGTGTGCTTCCGCCTCAGAAGACAATTTTGGCCGAAAGTTGCAGTTCGCGCGGCGTACCGCGCCCGGTGGCATAGCTGCTGATCGTGGACGTAATGGTGCCGAAATTGGAATCGGAAATATCCGCATTGGGAGCGCCGTACTGAGCACGATTGAGGACGTTGAAGAGATCGGCCCGAAACCGTAGATTCAGCTTCTCGGTAATGCCGATAAACTTTGAAAGCCCCATGTCGATCTGGGTAATGCCAGGCGCACGCAAAGCGTTCCGGCCCAGATTGCCGAAGGTTTGGTTCGCCGGCACCGCGAAAGCGGCAGAATTGATCCAGTTGTTCGCGTTCGACCCACCTGCGGGCGTTAGCGATGCTCCGTAAACATAGTTCGGACGCTCCTCGCCACTGATGCTAAAGAGTCCGGGCACAGCGGAGTTAGGGCGATCCACCGTGATGTTCACGGGCAGACCGCTTTGAGCGGTGCCGATAGCACTCAATTCCCAGTTGCCCCAAATCCGATTCCTAAAGGGTATGCTATAGACGGCTGACAAGTTGAATGTCTGCCGGATGTCATCGTCGCTGTCGGCTTTGTCGCAGGCACGGCAGAACGAGTCTTGCGGCGTGTCGGATTCGCCGCCGCCGATGCTGCCATCGTTAATGGAATGCGACCACATGTAGTTCGCGCTGAGCAGGAAGCCGTTCGTGAACGTGCGCCGAACATTGGTTTGGAGAGCTTCGAATGTGCTGTTGCCTACATCGCCGCGCCAAGACACCGCGCCGAAAGCCGGATAGGGAACAATATTGGTCGGCGGCACGGCGAGATTGACGTAGGTGGTGGTCAGCACGTCGGTGGCTTTGTTGCCGAGATAGCTGAGCGTGCCGACGAGATTGAGCGGCAGTTTCTGCTGAACGGACGCGGTCCAGGCAGAGACATAATCGTCTTTCCGATTTCGGTCCAGATCGCGCGGCGAAACCACACCTAAGCCGCCGGCTTCGGCATACGCGAGGTAACGAGCCAGAGGATAAGACAGGCCGGTGTACAGCGGATTGGCGCTGTTAAAGGAATATGCGTCAACTGTGTTGGAGATGGGCAGGTTCTGATCGTCCAGCTGGCCGTCGGTATGATAAATGCCGCCGCCGGCGCGCAAAACAGTATCGCCGTGTGACCACGCAAGGCCGATGCGTGGATCGACATCGTCATAACGTGGATGAAAGTACGCGTCGCTGTTCGGGCAGAAGCCGCCGCAGGTGCCAAAGTCAAACGGAGCAGCCTGATTGTTCACCGCATGCAATGCATTGAAAATGTTGTAGCGGACACCCATGTTGACGGTGAAGTTTTCCGTCACTTTCCATTCGTCCTCGGCGTAAACCCAGTATTCGTTCTTGCGCTGGCGCACGAGCGGCAGCAGCGCTGTGTAAGAGGCGGTGTTGACCGAATTGTCCAGGAAGTTTGTGAGAGAGCTGTAGCTCAGAGTACCTTTGGAAGAAGATCCCTGATTCAAGAAATCGCGCTTGATTTCAACGCCGAACTTCAGCGTGTGGCGGTTCTTCGACCACGACCAGTCGTCCAGAACGCTAATCGTCTTGGATGGGTCGTCGGAGGTGGACGCGCCTGCAAACGAGCTAAATCCGGAAATGCTGAATGTGTAGGGCAGCGGTGAGAGTGTGCCGCTGTGATAGAAGTCCTGGTTGATGCCGAATTTTGCTTCATTCACCAGCGTCGGGGTGAACACGTGCAGCAGTTCCACTTCGCCGTTGTTGAACTTGGTGTCGTAGAGGGTTAACGCGTTCAAGTTACCAGTGGGGGTGGTTTCGAATGCCTGGTCGGAGTTGAAGCGCACGAAGGCTGTGGTGCGGTCGGAGAAGTGATAATCGAGGCGGATCATCCCGGAGTCCTCGTTGTCGGTTTGGCGGCCTGGCGCGTCGTAGCTCCAGACACCGGCCTTTGCGGTGGGCGAAGTCCCGGCCGGGAAGGACTGCAGAATAGGAATCAGAGCCGGAGACTTTTCTTCCGCTTGCGCTATGAAGCTGGGGCTGGGGACCAATCCGATTTGCGTGCCGTCGAGCCGCTGCCGCAGGCCCTCATAATTGGCGTAAAAGAAAAACTTGTTCTTCACAAGCGGCCCGCCAACGCCGGCCCCGAACTGGTTCAACAAGAACGGATTGGGCGACGGTCCGTTGAAAGGCGTGCGCGCCTCAATGGCATTGTTGCGGAAATAGTCAAACAGGTCGCCATGGAAACTGTTGGTGCCGGAGGGTGAGACCACGGCGACTTGTCCGCCGGCTGTGCCCCCCTCGACATCCGCACCAAAGGTTTGACTTTTCACGTCGAACTCGGCAATTGAGTCCAGCGGAATCGTGAGGCGAACATATTCACGCTGCATCTGATTGAAAACGGCAGTCGCGTCGACCCCATCGAGCGTAAGGTTGTTGTCATCCAGGCCGTGGCCGGCAAATCGGATGGTGCGCTGGTCGCCGGCGCCGTTGTCGATCGCGCCGGGCACTAACGAAGTCAGAGTTGCCCAGTTACGCCCATTGATCGGCAACTCGTCTATCTGTTGATCCTCCACCGCGCCGCCGACTGTCACGTCTACTTTGTCCAACTGCACCGAAGCTTCGCTGACTGTATCCACCTCTTTTTTACCCGCGATGCGAAGCGTGATGTCGAGCGTTCCGGTCTGACCGACCATCTGCCGCACCCGGTTGGCTTCGAAGATGGAAAAGCCGTCTTTCGAAAACTGAATGGTGAAGACACCGGGCGGCAGGTCTGCCAACTGATAGGTCCCTTTCGAGGTGGTTTGTGTCTCGCGCTTCAGACTCGTGGAGTCTTCCACCGCCACGACCTTAACCCCTGGGATGCGGGCGCCTTCCTCGTCTGTTACCGTGCCTGTCAAGAACGTATTCTCGTTCTGGGCCTTCAAAGACAGGGCCAGCGTCAAAAAACAAAAACAAATGATGAGTCTTTCTGAAACCATTCGTGACATACAAATCCACATGTTGAAGGGTACAAGAACATTAACAAAAGGACTATGGAGACCCCTCTGCCCGGGTAACCGGGAAGAGGGGCGTTTTGATTGGGACTGTTTGCTTACTCTGCGCCGTCGTCGTCACCCTTGGGTGCCCGGCGGTGGATGAAGTCGCTCGCCGGGCGAACCTTTTTCTCGCCAGGGAAGGGAATCCTAAACCCAGTGGCCTCGTACCAGTCGAAGTGGCTGACGGTGCTCGGGTCGAGTGAGTCGGGAGTGTGATATTTGGCGGCGAAAACCTGCGCTTTCATTTTCATCCAGCCAGCCCGCAGAGCTTTGACTTGCGGGCTATCGTGCAGGGCCGCGCTTGCGGAACTGCAGGTGTTAAGGCTGGGGGTGATGTTCGCCGGGGCCGTATATCCCGCAACGCCGTAACAGAGAGGCACCTCATTCGGCACGTGCGCCCACGCGAGGAAATTGTTTGCCGGCGGATTGTCGACGAAGAGCGTGCTCATCGGCGAGGCCACCAGGTCGTTCTGGTTCATCGGCGTCAGACCGAGGATCTGCTCGATCGTGCGGGTCAGGTTGACCTGCGTGTAGAAGGTACTGTCCGCGGTTACGGCGAACCCTGTGCCATCGGGATTCACATTCTGCTTAACGTACGGACTGATCACGTAGCCCGGGCTGCGGTGGCCGTCCACGTGGTCGACGCCGTTTTGCGCGTCATCTTCCTCTATGAATATCGCCGAGTCCTTCCACACGCTGCTGTGGCTGATGTAATCGACAATGCGCCCAATGGCCAAATCGTTATCGGCCTCTTCGGCGGTCGCGTTCGGTGGGCCGGTGGTGTGGTCTTGCATGATCCAGATGAAGCTCAACTGGGGCACCTTACCGGCAGTCACGTCTTTGGCGAAGTCCTGCTTCCAGACATCGACACGGTATTGGTCAGGAATGCCCAGATCAAACTGCGGGAAGTTCTGCACCGTTACCTTCATTACGTCCGGAAGCGGTGAGTATGACTTGATGGTGTTGTAGTACTGGAGCTGTGGCTCTTTGCCATTCTCGTATTCCAATGCGTCGTTGTAGAACTGCGTCCAGGTGGGCTCGCAGCTGTCCGTAACAACGAACGGTAGTGTAACGGCTGAACCGGGGCCATTATAGCTGTTTGTTTGCGTGAGATTCGTCGGTTTGCAACCCGGCACGGTGAACGTGTTGTACTCGACGTACTCGCCGTAGTTCTTTATCTTGATGCCGGCTCTGGCCGCTATGTTGAACAGGTTGCCCTTCTTCTGGTAGGCGATCGCATCGCCGCCGTTGGACGGATAGTCGCGCAGCCAGTCGGGCGACTGGATATCGTCGGAGTAGGGCGCTATAGCCTGCAGGATCCAGTTGTGACCGTCGGCCGATTGACGGCTCGGGTCGTAGAAGTTGTCCAAGAGCGGGAAACGCTCCACGATCGTATGCGCGTTGGGCGTTACGACGGAGTAATTGGCATAAGTCGAGTGGTCGCCGAATACCGCCAGCGAGGGGTCGCCATTGCCGCCAACCACATCGCCCAGCATCTGATCGTAGGTGCGGTTTTCACGAATGATCAGGAAGACGTGTTTGATCTTGGAAGGATCGCCGATCCTTTCCGGAATAGCGCGCGCTTCAGTCCACGAATGCCCGCCCGCGGCACTCCAGATGTTACGCACCAGATCCCAGTGGTTATTTTGGAAGACCTGCGCCGTGTACTTCTCCAGCGTTCTGTTGTTGGGAATAGGAACGACGCTGACGGTGCCGAGGTCCTGGTGGGTGTTGAAGTAGGTCACGCCGAAATATTTTCCGTACGAATTTTCGTATGTATTTTTCGTCGGAGGCGCCACTCCGAAGCCCGTGGTGCCGAGGCCCTTGTCGTTGGCAACGATCAGCGAATTGTCCTTCTCATCCAACACGACCGAGCTCGGCGCGTAGCCGACCGGGATCATGCCGGTAACCGGACTCCAGCTGTACGCGTTGAGGTCCACGACCGCGATCGCGTTGGCGTTGTAGAGCGCGACGTAGGCGACGTTTTTCTCCGTATCGACGGTGATCGAGTTGGGACCGGCACCGTAGGCCGATTCGCGATCGCCCGGAACTTGGATCGGCAGTCCCAGGTCAATCTGCCGTTCTTCTTTGTTGGTAACCGAGTCGATGACCGATATGGTGTCGTCATAGGTATTGGTGACCAACAGCTTGCTGCCCCAGAAGGCCATGCCGGTCGGGTGATGGCCGGCGGTGATGCTGGCGGTAACCGTAAATGAGGCCAAGTCGACCACGGAAATAGTGCCTTTCACTATCGTCCCGGTCGGATATTCAGCGGCGACCGGATTTCCGTTGGAGTAGAGCTGGAAGTCACTCCCGGTAGGAATCGGGCCAGCTTCGTTGGAGACGTACGCGGTCCTGCCGTCGGGCGAGATCACGACGCCGTGGGGGACGTTGCCGACGCGGACCTCTGGTCCCTGCATCGGTGTGGTCGCGGTTAGGTCGATCTTGGTCAGCGTATCGTTGTTGTTCAGGACAGCGTAGGCGGTCTTGCTATCTGCCGTGACCGCGATGCTCGTGGGATAGGAAGTGAATGTGTCATCCGAGAAAATCGAATAAGGGTAACCGCACGGGATCTGAAAGCTGCCAGTGGTTCCTCCCGGGCTGCCCGCGGGATGATTCGCGGCTCCATTGTACGGATAGCAAGTAACGTTGCTCAGTAAGCCCTCGCTGTTGACGTCCAGCGGAACCTTCACCTGGGCGTAGTTTGAAAGCAAGCCCGTGGCCGGATTGACGCTGGCAATGGAAACATAGCTGGTGGGGCCGTAACTGCCGTCCTGGCTGAACAGCAGGTACTTGCCATCCTGCGTATAGGTAATGCCGCCCTGCCCGCCATCCGAATCCGTGCTGGCCACGCCGCTTGAGGTCTTGTAAGGCACGCTGTAGGTTTGCAGAACAGCGCCGGTCTGGGTGTTGAAGATCGTGACGGCTTGGGGAGCGCCCATTTGCAGGACCGCGGCGGTGTGGTTGCCAGTGGGGTTCAGCGCGACGGCCTTGGCGCGGGTGGTGATGCCGAGGTAGACTTGGGTGCCGGCCGGGGTGAGAATTGTGCCGTCGCTAACCACCCAGGGGTTGGACAACGGATGCGAGTACGTCGGGCCGGTGGTCGCGGCAGTGTTCTCGCCCGGTGAGTAGGTCGGGAACGGCACCGACTGCGAGAATGCCGCAACGCTCAGCCCCGCTGTCAGTAAACCGACGAGCAGGCGGTGAGTCCAAAAACTATTTCGAAACATCTGTTCTCCTCTTTGCTTGGATTTCTTTCCTCATGCAACCCCAAACTCGGCTGCGCAAAAATGGGTCACCGGGAAAAGGAATTTCATGGACGCGCTTAGCCATCGACACGCCACGTTCAGGGAGAGACGAGCGGATGAGACTGGGCCCATGCCTTCGTTCCTCGACAACTGGACTGGCAAGAGTGGGGACAGCAAGCAGCACCAACGTAAAGTGTAGTGGCGCAATATTACGTATAAATGACGGTTTTATGTTTTGAAACGAAACCTGGGCGGGTTGTGGTTTGGATCACGTTCTATCAGTGCCTTGGGACCACAAGCGTGAGAACGCCAAGGGCGATGCAAACTCGCCCAACGGCGGGATGGCGACAAGCTCAAAGATCGGCGTCCAAGCGACCCCAAACTTCGGCTAACTGCAAAATCGCATTTGAACTATTGAACAGGTACCGGTCGCGAATGAGTGCGAGATTGTCGGCGCTGCGGTCCCAATACCAAGCCTCTTTGCCTACCGGGTCGAAGGCAAGAATATCCGTGATACTCCACTCCGAATAACGCCGGCATTTCCCGACGACTCTGATAAATGGATCTCCCGGAGAAAGAACCTCTATGACCACCGGTACTGGTTACGTGGGGTACGGATCACCATAATTGCCTTTCAGCAATCCGCAAACATCCGGGATCGGTTCCCAGGTATCGCTGATCGCCAAGGTTAACTCGGTTCGCGCTTTTGAAACCAAGTTCTCTGAGAATTGTAGCCAGGACGGCTTGCAGAGCACCGTGTTTGTTTGTACCCGAGGCCTTTTGCACGCTTCGCCATCGAGCAATTCGAAACTAGGTTCAACTCCGTTATAAGTTGCCCTAAAATGCTCTAGCGTGACTCGTTCCGCTGCGGCGCCCATAGCTTTGTTTTGGGCGAGTAGGGGCTCGCTTTAATGCCCTTCCGCCTCTAGGAACCGTTCCGCCTCAATCGCCGCCATGCATCCCGCGCCCGACGCCGTAATCGCTTGCCGGTAGTTTCGGTCTTGCACATCGCCCGCGTGAAACACGCCCACAATATTCGTCCGGGCGCCGCCGTGCGAAATGATGTATCCATCCTGATCCAAATCCAACTGCGAAGCGAACGGTTGCGTGTTGGGAATGTGGCCAATCGCGACAAAAAAACCGTGTACTTCCTGATCCCAAATTTGGTTGGTTTTCAAGTTGCGCAACTTTACGCCGGTCACTTCGTTCTTCGCGACATCGTAAATATCTTCAACCACGGTGTTGGTGAGCAGTTTGACCTTCGGATTGCTGCGCACACGGTCATACATGATTTTTGAGGCGCGAAATGAATCGCGGCGATGAACCAACGAAACTTCGCTGCCGAACCGGCTCAAGAAGTTGGCTTCTTCCATGGCCGAATCGCCGCCGCCTACAACCATGATCTTCCGGTTGCGGAAGAAAAACCCGTCACAGGTAGCGCACGAGCTCACGCCATGCCCAATCAGCTTGTGTTCATTCTCCAAACCTAACCAGCGTGCCGAAGCGCCGGTGGCGATAATCAACGTGCGCGTCTCAATTTGGCCGCCATGCTCTAGATCGAGCACGAATGGGCGCTTGGAAAGATCTGCCTTCAGCACGCGCCCATGCTCGAAAATCGCGCCAAATCGTTCCGCCTGCTGCTTCATGTTTTGCACCAACTGCGGCCCGTTGACGCCGTCGGGAAAGCCGGGAAAATTCTCAACTTCGGTGGTGATGGAAAGTTGCCCGCCCGGTTCGTGCCCTTCAAGCACCAGCGGTTTGAGATTGGCGCGCGCGGTATAGATTGCGGCCGTATTCCCGGCGCATCCAGAGCCGAGAATGACTACGTCATGGATGTTGTTCATTGAAGAAAATATTGGGCGATATGGAAGGCTAACCAGGAGCCAGAATACGCCAGCACCAGCATATACGAGAACTGGAAGATCGGCCAGCGCCAACCGCCTGTCTCCCGTTTTACCACTGCCAGCGTTGAAAAACACTGCATCGCGAATGCGAAGAAGATGAGAAGAGCAATAGCGCCCGCCGTGCTGAGGTCTTGATGGATCGCGGCCTGTAATGTGGCTGAATGCTCATCGCCTTCAATTCCATAGATTGTGCCGAGCGTACTCACAATCACTTCGCGAGCGATCAAAGAGCTGATTAGCCCGATGCCGATTTTCCAATTGAAGCCGAGCGGCCGGATGAGCGGTTCCACCATTTTGCCAAGCGACGCCGCGTAGCTTTTTTCAAGCACCGGCATCTTCCCGCCCGCCAGCGGCAGATGCGCCAACACCCAGAGCAAAACCGAAACCAAAAGAATAATGGTTCCAGCGCGCCGCAAAAAGACCTTGGCGCGATCTACCAACCGCAAGGAAAGCGACTGCACGGTGGGCCAGCGATATGGCGGCATCTCTAAAATAAAGGAATTGCGATTCGATTTCAGAATGCTCGATTTCAAGACGCGCGCTGTGACCACGGCCGCCAGGAAACCGAGAAAGTACAACCCAAGCATGGTGGCGGCCGGCAGCGAAAGGAATCCGCCCAACAGATGCCGGTTCGGAATGAACGCCGCAATAAGCAAAATATAAATTGGCAAGCGCGCCGAGCACGTCATCAGCGGCGCAATCAGAATGGTAGCGATGCGGTCGCGCTTGTTCTCAATCACGCGCGTGGACATCACCGCCGGAACGGCACAAGCGTACGCCGAAAGCAGCGGAATAAACGATTTACCCTGCAAGCCAAACTTCGCCATGGTGCGATCGGCAATCAATGCCGCGCGCGCCAAATAGCCGGAATCTTCCAGGATGCCGATGAACAGAAATAACAGCAGAATCTGCGGCAGGAAGACAACCACGGATCCAACGCCTTGCCAGACACCATCGACGAGCAGCGACGTAAAAGGTGAATCCGGCAGGATGTGTTTCATCCACACGCCGGAGAGTTGCACATATTCCTGGAACCGGTCCATCACCGGCTTAGCCCAGGAAAAAATGCTCTGAAACACAGCCATCAAGATGCCCACGAAAATCAATGGGCCCACCACGGGGTGCAAGAATACGGCATCCAGCCGCCGGGTCCAAATAGGCGGGGCGGGGGGGCGATAGGCAGCGCGCTTGCCCAAATTTGCCGCCCATCGACGGCACTCCGGCACATCATGCAACACCGGCAATTCCACTTTCGCGGGCGGCGTGTTCACGCGAACTGCGGTTCCGAGCAGGAACTGCTGAATACTATCGATGCCAGTGCCCTTGGCTGCACTGATCAATGCCACCGGCGCTTTCAACTCTGAGGCGAGCGATGCCACATCCACTTTTCCGCCGCGTGCCGCCAGATCGTCCGCCATATTCAGCAGAATCAGGGTCGGCAAACCGAGGCTTAAAATGGGCGCGGCCAGCACCAAATTGCGTCCCAAGTTGGTGACATCCACAATGAGAATGACCGCGTCCGGCTTCGGAAAATCGGGCCGCTCGCCCTTCAGCACGTCGTGCGTGACTTGCTCATCTTCCGCGCGCGGAATCAGGCTATAAACGCCCGGCAAGTCCACCAGAAAGACCTCTTGATGCCCCTTGAGCTTCGCTTTACCCATGCGATGCTCAACCGTCACGCCCGGGAAGTTGGCCACCTTTTGGCGCAAGCCCGTGAGCCGGTTGAATAATGTTGATTTGCCGGAATTCGGCGGCCCCACAATGGCGACAATAATCGGCCGCTCGCCATGCGGCCGGGGCGGCTGAATGCTCGGATTGGGAAGAAGACCCGCCCGCGGCTGATCTTCGTGGCAGCTACTCATGGAAGCACAATCAAATCCGATTCCGGATCGCGCCGCACATACATGCAGGCCGCAGTTTCTTTCCGCAAGGCCACTTCTGAGCCATCGACCCGATATATGCGAGGACCACCGCCTGGTGCCCGGCGACCCAAAACGATCTCGTTGCCAGGTAGAAACCCTAGCTCCATGAGACGCCTCGCAATTTCCTCAGGCAAGTCCAATCGGTCCAGAATACAACGCTGGCCCGTCCTTAGGTCCGCCAAGGTCTGATGGCGCACGCCACGATCTGTGTTTTCAGAGCCCATCTGTCCAAGAAAACGAATATCGGACCTTTTTAGTATGAGATACCCTGTCGGCCCTGTCAACCGCTTGGTTTGCAAAGGGATAGAGGCAGTCTGAACGGCGGAAATTGTACCATCAATGGGTTTCCCCAGGGCGGTGTTATCATCTTCCATGATGGTGCGGAAGGGTACGCAGCAACATCCGGCTCCAGCTTTGGAGCGGGAAGCGGGTGGTGCCTTCTCGCGTAAGGAAGTCTGCCGGCTTCTTAAGATTGAGCCTCGCCAACTGCGCAGTTGGGAGCGCCAGCGCTTCATTCCGGAACTGGCCCAGTATAAGTTTCGGGATCTGCTCAAGCTTAAGCGTCTGGTCCGCCTCCGTAACGAAAAAGCCAATCCCCGATTGCTCAAACAGGCCCTAAGCTCCCTCGAAGGCTATTTGAAGGATTCGCCGGAAATGGCCGAAGATGTCCAGGTTTACACCGAAGGCAGGCGGGTGCGCATCCAAATCGGCCGTCAGAAACTCGAAGCTGCTTCCGGCCAGATCCTCTTCGACTTCGCGGAAGAGGAAATCAGCAAGCTGTTTCAACTCCCGGGCGCGCAGCACAACGCCGCCAACATCGCCGCCAAACTGCGCGACAAGCTCGAAGCCGACCGCTGGTTCGAGCGCGGCCTGCAACTCGAACAGCAAGGGGCTGAATACGACGCCATCATTGAGGCTTATCAAAACGCGGCCGAACTCGACCCGCAATCCGCCGGCGCGCTGGTGAATTTGGGCACTGTTTTTTTCAATGGTCACGCCTGGTCTGATGCCGAAGACCACTACAAGCGGGCGCTCGCCATCGATCCGAATTACGCTTTGGCCCACTTCAATCTTGGGAATTTGTATGACGAACAGGGAGATCAGACCGCCGCACTCGAGCACTACCGCGAAGCGTTGCGCGTCCATCCGAACTATGCCGACGTCCACTACAACATGGCGCTTTTGAGTCAAGCCAACGGCGATGTGATGGGCGCGCTGCGTCATTGGCGCGCCTATCTGAAGCTCGACCCTACCAGCACCTGGGCGCAAATCGCACGCCGCGAAATGGGCAAGTTAGAAGCCGTCACCGTTGTCCACGGCACGCGTGAGATTGAATCGAGCCTCAGGATGATCAAGCGGGGCGCCGGGGCGAACGACGCCGGTTAGGTCGCGACGGACTCAGACACGGCGTTGTGGCCCAAGAGAAACAACCGCGGTGCTGTTGCGCAGCCGAAGCTATTTGTTTTCAAACAGGCGCTCGTCAAAGTACATTGGCACCGACGGCTCGACATGAATCTGGGCAAAGTCGAGATGCTGCGGATTGAACAAGTAATTCCATTCTCCGCCCACAACTGCAGACGGGACTCGGAGGACGGCTGATTCTCCGCTTGCTATCCAGTCATCCCCTGCTTTCCGCTTTCTCAAAGACTCTTTAAGGCTGAGATCAAGAAAGCGATCGTATTCCAGAATTGGAATGTGATCCGGTACGTGTGCCTCGATGGTCACGTAACGCGTCGGATAGTCTTGGCGGGACATGTGCACCAGGTTCTCCAACACTGCAAGCGCAACACTTTGGGCCATGTAGACGACTGCACGGCCGGGCGAATTCCAGCGTCCGCCCACCTTGCGCGCCCCCTCTCCATCCAGACGGGCGTATATACGCCGGCACACTCGATAGGTGCGCACCGCCATTATGAAAAAATATTGTGTTCGATCCTCGTCAAAATCTCATCAACGCGCTGAATGCCTTCATCCGTATTCAGCAGATCGGAAGGGGAGCGGTCTTCGAGCAGTGGCAGGGGGGTGGAAAGCCAATGTGCCGCTTTGTGCTCGTCGCCGAAAACAGCCACTGCATGGGCCACGACAGGAACAATTCGAGATATTGGCAATTGGGGAGCGGTCAAGATCTAGACTCCTCCTTTAGACTACATGAAGTAGGGGCGTTGTGTCGCGAACGAATCGTTTTTAAAAGGCGATGGGGGTACGTAACGTTGATGAGGAACAGGCCGGCCACCTCGAACAGGGGAGTTCTCTCACGCCACGGCAGAAGGCGAATGTCACTGCCATAGCAGCTTTTCACGCAAACCCGGGCTGTCGTGTCACTCTCAACTCGAATTCTGACATCTGGGTTTCGTTCGTCAAACCATCGGCGCGCACATTGGTCACATTTTCCTCGCAGTTACAGGTCGCAACTGCTTCTACGGTATTGATCCGGCCATTAGATCCACTGGATCAATGCTAAAGACCGCTGCTTGGCTTTGATAATAAGCATGGAAATGCGTACTTGATGTGAGGTTCAGGGTTCTGAAAACATACGAATAATAATTTCCCAAGAATCGGCTCAGTTCTGGCATCGCGCGGTCACCAAAGCGTAAGGCATCGACATCAGTTCAGGATAACGGCTGGATGACATTGGACGGGGCCCGACTCGTACAAAGCTTCTCTTCGGTGGCGCGGGCCCGAAGCTTCGGAAGGCCAGTGCAAACGATCGAACGGATGACCGCGCCTGCGCCGGCTACCTGTCCCTTGTAGCGCCGCAACCGAACCAACGGCTGGGGCGCACACAAGGCGATACCACTGGCGTCCACCGGAGTGTCGAATTATGGCGCGAAAATTACGGCATGATATGGCAGCCATGCGTAATGGCCGCGCCGGCCCGCAATGCAGCAGCTACCGTGGTTGCTTCCGCCAACTCCGCTTCAGTGACTCCCGCTTCGACCGCCCGTTTGGAGTGAATCTCCAGGCAATACGGACACTGTGTAGTCAACGCCACCGCCAGCGCCATCAATTCTTTGTATTTAACCGGGATCGCCCCTGGCCCCATCGCCGCCTTGTCAAAAGCCCAAAAAGCCTTGAAAGCATCCGGCGCCAGCCCTTCCATCTTCTTGAGCTTGCCCAGGTTCTTCATGTCATACATAAATGAGGTTCCTCCCTTTCCAATCCAACCAGCGGATAGTATCACGGCCTTTTTTGTTCGAAGAAGGCGCGCAGCATTTCGCCCGCCTCGGCTGCCATCAGCCCCTCTTCCACCAGCACTTTATGATTTAGCAACTCCGAATCCGCCAAACCGAACTTACTCCGCACCGCGCCGAACCGCAAGTCACGCGCCGCGAACACCAATCGCTCCACCCTCGCCGCCACCAGGGCCCCAGCACACATAGCGCATGGTTCTAACGACACGTATAAAGTCGTGCCGCCAAGCCGGTAATTCTTTCGCCGCGCCGCCGCCTCGCGCATCGCGATAATCTCCGCATGTGCGGTTGGGTCGGCCGCCGCAATCGGTTGGTTAAACCCTTCGCCCAAAACGGTTTCGCCTTCCACCAGCAAAGCCCCTACCGGCACCTCTCCTGCCGCCTCTGCTTGCCGCGCCAGCACCAGCGCCCGGCTCATAAAATTTCGATCGGCCTCGCTCCAATTCCGATCTATTAAAGGTTGAACACGCGAATCCAAAATTTCGTTATCCTGATTTGGTTCGCCTCTAGGGTACCCTAACAAGACAGAGCGAGAATCCACCCATGTTCCGTTATTTTTCGCTAGCCTTCAAAAACACCCTCCGTAATCCACGGCGCAGTCTTCTCACCATTTCGAGCATCGCCGTGTCGCTGTGTCTCTTTGGTGTGCTCATCGCCATGTACCATGCGCTGTTCATGTCGCCTCCCACGCCCGGTCAGGCGCTACGGCTGGTGGTGCGTCACAAGGTGTCTTTGGCGCAGCCGATTCCCTTTGCCGATGAAGCCAAAGTTCGCCAGCTTCCCGGCGTAAAGGAAATCTCAGTGTGGAATTGGTTTGGCGGCACCTATAAAGATGCCCGTGACCAGCGCAATTTCTTCGCCCGGCTCGGCGTCGAGCCGAAAGCGTTCCTCACCATTCGCACCGACATGCAGATGCCCGACGATCAGCGCCATGCTTTTCTTACCGACCGCACTGGTTGCATCGTCTCGCGCGATCTAGCGGAAAAACTCGGACTGAAACTGGCTGATCATGTCATCCTTAAGGGCGATATTTATCCCTATGATCTGGATCTGAAAGTAGTTGGCATCTTTGACGATCCGGACGCCGCCCAATCTCTCTTTTTCAACTGGGAGTATTTGCGAGATCTTCTGCCCGTAGGCCGCCGCTCCTTAATCAGCACCATGGCCATTCTCGTAGACAGCACTGACGATTCGCCCAAAGTGGCAAGGGCAATCGACGACATGTTTGCCGAATCGCCCTACCCGACGAAGACTGAGTCCGAAGGCCAATTCGCTTTATCTTTCGTTTCCTTCCTTGGCAACATCAAGCTCTTTCTGATGATTATCTGCGCCGCGGTCACTTTCACTATCCTGCTCGTTTCCGGCAACACCATGGCCATGTCCGTCCGCGAACGAATTAAAGAGGTGGGCGTCCTGAAAACACTCGGTTTCCAAAACCAGGCAATCTTGGGCATAATCGTAGGGGAAGCGGTTTTTATCGCTTTGATCGGCGGCATCCTCGGTTTGTTATTCGCCGCCTTCTTGACAGTAGGAGTTGGTCAAGCGGCGGGCGGTACCATTCCCCAGTTGCATCATCTATCGGTTACCTGGTTCACCGTGTTTGTGGCTCTCGCCTTGGCCGTGACGGTAGGTCTGGTGAGCTCGTTTATTCCCGCCTGGAATGCGGCAAAAACGAACATCTTGGAGTCTTTGCGCTACGCAGGGTAAGCCATGAACATTCCGCTCTCTTACAACATTCGCAACCTGATCGTTCGCAAAACCACTACGCTCATGACCGGCGCTGGCATCGCATTGACGGTTGCCGTGCTGCTCGCGGTCCTCGGTTTAGTGTCGGGTCTGGAATCGGCCTTCGAAACCAGCGGCGATCCATTGCATGTTTTAGTAATGCGTAAAGGCGGCAACGCGGAACTCACCAGCTTGTTCACGCAACAACAGTTTGAAATTGTGAAAAGCTTTAACGGCATCGCCCATAAAGGTCCAATTCCCATTGCATCTATCGAAGTTGTCACGGTGATCAATCTTCCGAGCGTTGAAAATCCGGAGGGGTCGAACGTGACACTGCGCGGCCTTTCTGAAACCGGCGTGGGGATGCGCAAAATCTCGATCTTGGCCGGTCGTCCTTTCGCCGCCGGCCAGCGCGAGGTCATGGTGGGCAAATCCATTGCCAAGCGTTATCCCAACGCCCAGCTTGGAAAGCAGCTTCGGTTTGGCCGCGGCCTCTGGACAGTGGTCGGTGTTATGGACGGGCACGGCAGTTCCATCGATAGTGAAATGTGGGCCGATGGCGCGCAAGTCGCCTCCGATTATAATCGCGCCGACACGTATAGCTCCGCGCTCCTTCAGGCGACTGACGAAGTGGCTGCGGCGGCCCTCGTCAAATCGCTTGAGACCGACCGCCGTTTAAACGTGACCGCTATGAGCGAGCCCGAGTATTACACTTCTCAGACCGCAGTCTCCGCCGCACCAATCAAATTCCTCGGCTTCTTCGTCTGCATCATTATGGCTATTGGCAGTTGTTTTGCCGCCATGAATACAATGTACGCCGCAGTGGCGCGCCGCGCTAAGGAAGTCGGCACGCTTCGCATTCTTGGGTTCAGCCGCAACAGCATCTTGTGGAGCTTCTTCCTGGAGTCGCTTCTGCTTTCGCTTTTGGGCGGTCTCATCGCCTGTGTCGCGGTGATTCCGCTTAACTCCATCACTACCGGAGTCGGAAACTTTCTCACATTTAGCGAGACCAATTTCAATATTCACATCGGGCCCGAAGTGATGGTGATTGGGCTCGTTTTCTCTCTCATTCTGGGAGCATTAGGCGGTCTGCTGCCGGCTCGCCAAGCGGCCAAGAAGGAGATTTTGACTGCCTTGCGCGAAGTCTAATTCTTATGGAGCTGGAACTTAGAAACCTCAAGATCGAACGGCCTCTCAAAACAGATAGGCCGGCGAAGTCTATCGCCAACATGGTCGGCATCGCCGTTTTAGTCGCCGCTGCCGCCATTGGCGCCCTGATTCTCTATAAGAAACTCGATGCCGCGGTTCCGGTTCACGTGGTGCAAGTGCAAGCCCCCACAAGCGCTGCCGCCATTGGCGGCCAGACCATATTGAGCGCCACCGGTTACATCATCGCCGCGCACAAAATTGAAGTCGCGTCGAAGGTGAACGGGCGCGTCGCCTGGATCGGTGTCGATAAAGGCGATAGAGTCAGAGCCGGTCAGGTGCTCGTCCGCCTCGAAGATGATGAATACCGTGCGCAGGTCGTGCAGGCCGAAGGCGCACTGGCCAATCTGCGCGGCCGCGCGCTCGAAATCAAGAACGGCAATCGGCCCGAAGAAATCGAAAAAGCCCGCTACGACGTCAACCAGGCGAAGGCGGATCTTGAAAACGCCAAGGTGTCGCTCGACCGCACCAAACAACTGGTCGAAAGCGGCGTGTTCGCCCGCCAGAATCTGGACGATGCGCAAGCCAAGTACGACAACGCCGTTGCCAAAGTGGAAAGCCTCCAGCGCTTGCTCGATCTCGAAGTTCTGGGCCCGCGCCAGGAGCAAACCACCCAAATCGCCGGTCAGGTGGAACAAGCGCGCGGTGCACTCGAATACGCCCAAACCCAGCTCGATAACACGATTATCCGCTCGCCGATCAACGGCACCATTCTCGATCGAAACGTCGAACGCGGCGAATTCATCACTACCGGTTTCGTTGGCGACAAGGGCGCCAAAGGCTACATCGTCACCATGGCCGATCTGAACGATTTGCAAGTCGAACTCGATATCAGCCAAAATGATTTTCCGAAACTCGGGCCGCACCAGAAAGGCATCATCACTACCGACGCATACCCCGACATCATGTACGACGGCGTGATTGAGCAAGTTTCCCCGGAAGCCGACCGAGCCAAAGCCACAGTGCAGGTCAAAGTGAGAGTGTTGAAACCGGATGGCCGCTTGCGCCCCGATATGAACGCGACCGTGCGCTTCATCGGCGAAGATCAGCCGGCGAGCGGGGCGTCCGTTGAGCAGAAGCAAGTCATCGTGATTCCCGCGGGTGCATTGCAAGGGGATCACGTCTTCGTTGTTCTCAAAGAGAAAGCCATCCGCCGCCCCGTCGCGAGTTCCGGCTCTACCGACAAAGGCACCGTGATTACGAACGGCCTTTATGGTGGCGAGGATCTGATTGTGAGTCCGCCGGCCGATTTGAAAGACGGACAAAGGGTAGAAGTGAAAGCCCAATGACAGAAAGCAAAGCAATGAGCGAACAAGTTGTCATCACCAGCAAAGTATCCAAAGAATATGTGCGCGATGAGTTCCACGTCGCCGCTTTGGATAACGTCGACATCGTGATTGAGAAAGGCGATTTTGTCGCCCTCATGGGCCCTTCCGGCTCCGGTAAGTCCACCCTGCTTCATCTGATCGCCGCCATGGACAAACCAACCAGTGGCGAAATTCGCGTACTCGGCTCGAACCTGCGTGAGATGAACGACCGGCAAGTCGCGCGCTGGCGCAATGAACACATCGGCTTCATTTTTCAATCTTTCAATTTGATCCCTGTTCTCACCGCGCTCGAAAACGTCGAACTCCCGCTTAAGCTCACCCATCTCAAGAAGAAAGAGCGCTTCGAGCACGCCGAAACGGCCCTAAAACTGGTCGGCCTCGGCGATCGGTTCGACCACTTGCCGAAACAACTCTCAGGCGGTCAAGAGCAGCGCGTTGCTATCGCCCGCGCCATTGTCACCGATCCCGATCTCATCCTCGCCGATGAACCGACCGGCAACCTCGACGCCGCCGCTGCCGAGGATGTTCTCACCATGCTGACCCGCCTCAATCGCGAATTTAGTAAGACCGTTATCATGGTGACTCACGATCCCCACGCCGCGAAGTTCGCCAAGACGATTCGTCATTTGGAAAAAGGCCAGTTGCTGCCGCTTGGCACTTTGCCGGCGGATTGGGCTTCGGCGATGGCCGGGCGCGAGAAGTAGCTCGGCTACGGCAACGGAATTTGATAGAGATTGCGGCGCGCCTCGCTCTTTTCAAACGCATACACAGGTTGCCCATCTGGCGATATTTTGAGTGGATCCGGATCTTGAGCCACCAGGTCTCGTTGTGTGCCATCAGCGTGGGTGCGAAAGACTCTCTGCTCGCCGTGATAGGCGGAAGCGAAAAAAATCTCGCTCGAGGCGGCGACGTCTAAAAGCCGGCTATCCACTTCATCGGCCAACGGCCGCGGGGGCATTCGCTGATCGAGCGGCGCGTACCACAGACGATTCTCCACAGTTTCATACGCCATGGCTTTCCCATCGGGCGATAAGGCGAATTGGACCACGCGCTTTCCGCCGAGAGCGCGTTCCGCTCGGGCCGAGGCTAAATCCGCGACCCATAGGTCAGTGCCGGCTAAATAGAAAATTTTACCGCCATCCGGCGAGAAGCGAGGAGACGTCGCATTGCCTTCGCCCGAAATTTGCCGCTCGCCCTTGGCAACATGAACCCATATTGCGCTTTGGTCGATTCCCACTGAGCTAACTAGCGACAGTCCGTCCGGCGAAGGAGCGACGCCTATTTCGGACGTCGGGCCTGAAGCAATCTGTCCGGTTCGCCCCCTTGTGAGCTTTGCCGCCAGAGGTGCAAGCCTTCCTGCTCAACGGAAAAGTACATCCATTTTCCGTCGGGCGACCAGGCCGCGGCATAGCACTGGCCGCCGGCCCCACAAGCTTGCCTCTGGATGAGCCATCAAACGGCGCCAACCGGCTGAAAGTCACTAACAATCAAATCAGAAACATCGATGCCATGAGCTGCATGGATATTCAGGCAAATGCGTCGGGAGTTTTTACCAATGGTGTTATTCGGAACAACAGCGTTTTTCATGTCTGGCCGATTGACGCGGATGCGAGTAATGACGGAGAAGGCTGCGGGATCAATGAATACAGCGGTACCGGCACATTCAGCGGCAATGAGATTTCAGGCAACACAGTGAGCGATGCGTACTGCGGCGCGGCGCATGTGACAGCCGACTTTGTCCGCGAAGCGACGTATTTCAACATTCTTTACACCGAGCTGAATGCCGATTTGTATTTGTACCCGCCGCCTTTCCCGCCGGCTGTCGAGCCGTAAGTATCTCCGGGCCCGCCAGTAATCCACTCCAACAGAAAAGCGCGGGACGCGAACGTTAATCGCGCCAGTGGCCGAAGAGGATGGGGTCAAGCGGCTGTCCGTCGGGACGTGCTTTGGCAGCGGCTTCGACGCTTGTGATAGCGGCGTCACGCGGAAGGTTGGAGGCGCCAAGGAGGATGTTCTTTTCGACCTCGTTCACGTTTTGGCCGATGTACTCCTGAAAGTCGGGGCAGGCGCGGGCGTTCTCAGCAGTGACTGGTTTGCCGAAGCCAACGGTCCTCGCGTAGCAGGCGTAGTAAGCCGTGGAGAGTTCGATGGATTGATGATGACGGCCCCGGTAGGCAAGGGCGTCGAAGCCGGCATTGCGCAGCACTAGCGCGCTGAAGTTCAAATTCAGAAGCGTAAACATGGAGTAGCCCATGGCTTGATCGGGATTGGCGTGGCGGTAACGATCCTCACCTTCGCCGGGTGCGACGCCGCCAGTTTGAAAGCTGGGTGCGCTCGTTAGGCTGTCCCTGCCGGTGTTTTTGTAACAGGCGATGGGGTGATCGTGCTCGCCATAAAGAGCATGATCGAAATACTGGGTCCAGCCAATGGCCACACTCTCGTTGTCGCCATAGAGGGCGGCGTTAAGGCGGCGCGGGTCGTTAACCAGGCGGGCGATGGCGATGAGGCCCAAGAGGTGCGCGCCGCGGTGGTTGGAATAGATCTCGCAAATGCGATCCGGCTGGCGAAATTCCGGCTCGGCGGCGAAATTCGAGGAATGGCGGATGAGATCGTACATGGCGAGGTGGAAGGTGTTAAGCGTGTGAGTCTCTTCCGGGCTCAGCGCATGAAGTGAGGCGAGGAGATCTTGCGCATGAACAGAATAAATGACACCGCGCGCAATCTGGAGGCCGACGGTAGTTTGCAGAATAGGATCGCTATGTCCGGCTTCGCAGAACTGTTGCGGCCTAATGAGGAATTGATGCTTGTTATCGCGAAATCCATGTTCGGCCCAGGCGAGGAGAATGCGTTTCGAAAGCGCGCTAGCTGAGTCGGGAGTCGGGGCTCCGGGAAGTTCAGGCGCGCCGGCGTTGCGGAGTGCGGCGTAAAGAGCGAGGCGTGCGGCAACAATAGCTGCGCCGGCCGGAGCCTCGAAGCCGGATCTAACGTGCATGGCCTGACTCATCTGTTTTTCGCTGCGCTCCTCCTTGGCGTAACCGCCCCGGGATTCGAAGGAAAACCCGTGAAGATAGAAATCGATGTCACAGCCGCTGTAGGTGGAGTCGTAATCGACGTTGGCAGTAATATCAGCGCGCTCCTGGCGACTGAGTTTGGCGTACATGCGCGCGGAGAACGAGTTGGGGTGGCGGATGCGAGCGGCGAAATCGCGGAGCTCGGGTTCGGTGGTAAAAACGCGCGGCGACTGATTGCTCGGCCGGTAGGCGCCAGGGATTGGCGGATACGACTGGGCGCCGACTGTGGTGGCAATCAATAGGTTGGCGAGACACAGGCGTGTGGCGTAGTGCCGGGATTGCGAATCGATTATGGGCTTCACGGGATTTTTGTCTTTGCGGTTGACAGGGAACCAATTGGTGCCCTATTCTATTTTCATATAGGCAACCGACTGGTTCCCTATTAGAGAATGCGAGACGACGTGGTTTTCAAAGCGCTGGCGGATGGAAGCCGCCGGCAATTGCTCGACCGCTTGCACGCGAAGAATGGCCAGACGTTAGGAGACCTATGCACAGGGCTGAAGATGACCCGGCAGGCCGTAGCCAAGCATTTGGCCGTTCTCAAACGCGCCAATCTGGTGTCGTGGAAGCGGCAAGGGCGCGAGAGGCTGCATTTCCTCAACCCGGTGCCAATCCACGATATCGCCGAGCGCTGGATCAGCAAGTTTGAACAACCGCGTTTGAGCGCACTCTCAAAACTCAAGCAAAGACTGGAAGGACAAAATGGCGACTAAAGCGGACGAAAGCGTATTTGTATACGTGACGTTTATTCGGACAACACCGGAGAAATTATGGTCGGCGCTAACGAGCGCAGATTTCACGAAGGAATACTGGTTCGGCGTGCAGGCGCAATCCGAATGGAAAGCGGGAGCCGCGTGGCAATTGGTATTCCCCGATGGACGGATTGCGGACACGGGGGAGATTGTGGAATTCGACGCGCCCAAACGGATGGTGATCAAATGGCGCAACGAATTCCGGCCGGAGTTGAAGGCGGAGGGATACTCACGGTGTGTGATGGAGCTGGAGCCGATAGCTGATGCGGTGAAGCTCACAATCACCCACAGCATAGATCGGGTGGATTCGCAGTTTATTCAAGCGGTGACTGGCGGATGGCCGAGGATTCTTTCGAATCTAAAGTCCCTGCTTGAGACGGGTCAAATTGTTTTGCGGTCTTAAACGCCATTTGATGTACACAGCTGTCATTAGATGTACTTTCGTGGCCTCAACGCAGCAGTATAAGCCGTTTCTTTTGAACACCTGACTTTGGGCCTGCCAATTGCAGTTCTCCCTGTGGAGGTATTAGAAAATGCAATCTGACAATGCTCAGAAACTGCTTGAGTTTGTGGAAGCGGGCAAAGAAAAAGGCGCTTCGGATGAGTTTTTAACTTCGCTGCTGGTGCATCAGGGTTGGACGAAAGACCAAGTGTATCAAGCTATGGGCGCGTACTGGCAAGCCGCGACAGGTTTGACCCTGCCGGAGAAGCGCGGGAGAGCGGAAGCGGCACGCGATGCGTTTCTGCATCTGCTCGCATTTTCAACCCTGGCGACGTGGGCGTCTGCGCTGGGGTCGATGTGGTTTGAATTTATCAATCACTGGTTCCCAGATCCAGTGACGGCGTTCGGGTATGGTCCTGGTCTGCGGGTGTCGGTGACTTGGCAGATGGCGAGTATTGTGGTGGCGTTTCCAATTTTCGCCGCCGTGGCTCGGACGATTTTGCGTGATATTGAGCGCGACGCCGAGCGGCTGGAATCGAGTGTTCGCAAATGGTTGACCTATCTGGCGCTGTTGCTGACGGCCGGCGGAATGATTTGCGACTTAATCTGGTTCCTCGATCAGTTTCTCGCCGGCGAACTCACGACAAGGTTCGTCTTGAAGGTGCTCGTGGTGCTGATCATTTGCGGCGCGATTTTTCTTTATTACTTTGGCTCCCTGCGCTGGGACAAAGACACCGGCCGCGAGGGAGCGCAGAGGCGGAGTCTTCGATTTGCGCTGCCTGCGGGCGCGGTGTTGCTCGGTTCGGTGCTGGTGGGATTGAGTATGGCCGGCACGCCCGTGGCGCAGCGGAAACTGGAAGCCGATTCACGGCGAGTGCAACAGTTGCGATCGATTGCCTCCGCTATGCAAATCTGGTTTTCGCATCAGGATGCTTCGCAAACACCGGTGTTGCCTGCTCGACTCGATGAACTGGTGGGCCACGGAGTTGACAGCGCCCAAATTATCGATCCAGAGACGAATCGCGCCTTTGAATATTTTCCGAAAACTGCGCCCTACTATCAATTGTGCGCGACTTTCGCAGCAACCAGTGAGCTGCCTGATTCGCGGTATTGGCGTCACGGACCGGGGAGACAATGCTTTACTTTCACAGCTACGGCGACGCCAGGGTGGCAATGAATATCACTCGTCTCTGAGAGTGACGGCGGGATCAATGTGGGTGGCGCGCGCGCCGGGGCGGCTTGCCGCTAACAATGCGACGGCTACCCACAGGGCGCCGGTGAGAGTGTAAGTGAACGTGTCGGCGGGGCTCAGGCCAAAAAGGAATCCGCGCAGCAGACGCGCCAGGGCGAAGGATGACACAGCGCCGAGCCCTAAACCGACCAGAACGAGAGTAAGTGACTCGCTCAGAACAAGACGAAAGACGTCGCCACTCGTAGCGCCCAGCGCGAGACGAATGCCGAATTCGCGAGTGCGCTGCCTGGTTGTGAAGGCGATGACACCATATAAACCGACGGCCGCAATCACGAGAGCGAGTCCGCCGAGCGCGCCGAACAGAGATGCTTCCCAGCGAGTGCGCCAGAGAGATTGATCGATTTGATAGGCGATGACGTCGATGTCGTAAATGCGTAAGCGGTTGTCCAGAGAGTGTAATTCGTGTCGGAGAAGGCTCGCGACGGTGAGCGGATTTCCGTCTGTTCTCGCGACTAAGGACACGTAGCCTGCGAAGCGTTGCTCCCAGGGAAGAAACACGAAAGGCTGCAGCGAGGTATCGATGGTGGCGTATTGCGCATCTTTGGCAACACCGACGATGGAGGCGACATCGCCTCGACCTTGCTCGCATCCGGGACCGATGCGAATGCGGCGGCCGATCGCGTCGTTGCCTGGCCAATATTTCCGGGCGAGTGTCTCACTCACGATCGCGACGGGCGGTGCGGAGGAGGAGTCAGTGGGTGAGAAATCACGGCCGCGAAGCAGAGGGATTCCGAGGGTGGAGAAATAGGCCGAGCCAACGATATTGGTATTGGCTTCCATGGGTTTTGTCTCCGGCTCGCTGGGAATGACACACTCAGAGGTTGCGATCGTAGGTGAGTCATAAGAGAGAGTGACGCTACGGACACCGGGCAGCGAGCGTGCGCGAACCAGAGCTTGCCGGTAAAGAACTCTGGCGGCCGCTTCACCTAGCTCGGATTTAGCGACATAGAGCCGGGCGGAGAGCAGTTGGCGGGAGTCAAACCCAGGATCGATGTGGCTCGCGCTGCTGAGGGCACGGAGGAAAAGTCCTGCGCTAATCAGCAGCGTAACAGACAGAGCCACTTGCAGAACCATGCTGATATTTGTGAGGGTAAATCTGCGAATGTCGTTTAAAGGAGCGGTGCCCTTGAGCATAGGCAATAAATCCGGCTTGGAAGATTGGAGTGCCGGCAAGAGACCGAAGAGGAACGTGGTTGCCACGGCGGCGGCTAATACGAAAATGAGTACGCGCCCATCGAGGGAAAGGTGAGTGCCCAGAGCTTCTGGTACGGGAGCGGCGGCGAGGGCCGATTCAAAGAGGCGATTCATGCCGAAAGCGGCGGCAAGGCCTACGCTGGAACCAAGCAGGCCGAGCAGCAGACTTTCCAAGAGAAGTTGGCGGCAGATGCGAGCGCGATTTGCGCCCAAGGCGAGACGGATGCAGATTTCGCCCTGCCGGCTGACGCTACGTGCGAACAAGAGATTGGCAATGTTGGCACAGGCGATCAAAAGTACCAACACCACTACGAGCGAGAGAAGCAAGAGCAGCGGGAGAACCATACGCCGGGTGCCTGGGTCGGTTGTGCCGCGAGCGCGTTCCAGGCGCAGTGGAGCAAAGCGGGAGTCGGCGTGCGGAGAGTCGCGCCAGAGTGGCACATCCAAAGTGTTCAATTCGCCCTGCGCTTGAGCGCCCGCGATATTGGGCTTGAGACGCCCGAACATGAGAACTGTACCGGCGCTGCGTTTTGTGACCAGACTGGCGGCAAATTCGTTGTGCTGAGCATAAGCGGGTAAAGGAACCCAAACATCGGTGAGTATGGGTAGAGCCATGCCTTGAAAGTCCTGCGGGGCGACGCCGATGATGGTGTACCAGCGGGAATCGAGATGGACCGAAGTGCCGATGACGCGCGGGTTTCCGGCCAGACGAGTCTGCCAGATGCGGTAGCTGATGACTGCGGGAAAGTCGCGATCATCGGGTGTGAACCAACGGCCGAGAGTGGCTCTAAGTTCGAGGACAGCGGCATAGTTGGGCGAGACCATCTCAGTGAGGATGACTTCACTGCGACCGCCGATATCCAGGGCCGCTTCATTGGTTGCATCAGCAGCCAGGCCGGTAAAAGTGGAGGTTTCGTGATTGAGATCTACATAGTCGGCGTAGGAGCAAGGCCGGGCATTTCCGCGATAGATAGAAACGAGGTTCGCGCTATCGGGCACCGGCAACGGGCGCAACATGAGCGCGTTGAGCACGCTGAAGATGGATGTGTTGATGCCGATGCCGAGGGCGAGAGTCAGAACGACCGTTATAGTAAAGCCGGGATGGGAGAGGAGTTGGCGCACTCCATAGCGGAGATCCTGCCAAGCGGAGTCGGGCATCGTTGTGATTTAGACACCGCGGCGGGAGCAATTGTTCCCAGACGCTACACGCCTATTCGTAGCGGAGGGCCAGCATCGGATCCACACGGGTGGCCCGAAGGGCCGGCAGATAGCCGGCGGTTAGCGCGACGCAAGCGATGGTGACCATCGCGAATGCGACGGAGAGCAGGTCGAGCGGCTCAATTCCATAGAGCTCTGAACGAACCATTTGCGTAAGCAACGCGGCGGCCGCCAAGGCGATGGCCATGCCGAACGCAAGCAGCAACAGAACTTCGCCGAGAACCAGCCAGACCACGTCCCCACGCGCCGCGCCCATCGCCATATGGATGCCGATTTCGCGAGTTCTGCGAGTGATGGTATAACTCATCACGCCATACAGCCCAATGGACGCCAATAGCGTAGCGAGAGCGGCAAACCCGGTCGCGAGTGTGGCCACCAGGCGCTCAGTGACGAGAGAATCCTCCACAGTCTGCTCCAGGGTGGTCATGTCAAAGACGGGCAGGCCGGAATCGATGTCATGCATGCGCCGGCGAATGGCCTCAAACATGAGCTCGGGTCTGGCGGGAGTGCGCACATACGCGACAATTCCGGTCGCGAAATCGAGTTGCCGGTAGGGCCGGAACAATTCGAGCGGAATTTCGTCGCGCATGCTCTCGTATTTGGTGCTGCGAACCACGCCAACGATGGTGATATCCGTTTTAGTGCCGGGATCCACTCCCATACCGATCCTGTGGCCAACGGCGTTCACTGTCCCGAAATACTTGCGGGCGAAAGTTTCGTTGACAATACACACTTTTTCAGAACTAAGATCGTCGGTGACGCGAAAATCGCGGCCGGCTAACAGCGGTATCTCCATAGTCTTGAAGTAACCGGGCGACAGGAAATTCATATGGGGATCGGGCAACTCGCCTGTCTTGGGCGAGTAAGAATCTATGGTTACCCACTGATCCCACTCGTTGCCCTCCATTACACTGACAACCGCGAGACTCGCATCTCGGACGCCGGGCAATGAACTGAGAGCTTGCTCCAGCTGTGCGTAGATCTTCCTCGTCTTTTCCATAGAATAGCCGTTCATGGTTGGATCGATCTTGAAGGCCAGTAGGTTGCCGATGCGGAAACCGGGATCGAGATCTTTCAGATTTTCGAGGCTGCGAATGAACAAGCCGGCGCCGATCAGCAGCAAAAGAGAAAGAGCGATCTGCGCGACGACGAGCGACTTGCGCACGCGAGTGTGTCCTCCTCCGACGACGGCGTTCGCTTGCTGTTTGAGAGTGCTGGAAACATTGGGGCGAGTCGCCTGCCAAGCGGGCACGACGCCGAAGAGAAGGCCCGTCAACAACGAAAGCCCTGTGGTGAAAGCGAGCACCCGCCAATCCGGGATAGAACTCAGCATGAGCGGCACCGAACCCGGCGGCAGGAAAGCAATTAAACCGCGATCAATCCAATAAGCAAGTGCGAGACCGGCCACGCCGCCCGCCGCGGACAGAAGCAGGCTTTCCACCAGTAACTGGGAGATGATCTGACGGCGGCCCGAACCCAGCGCCAAGCGAACCGCGATCTCTTTCTGGCGTGCCGCGGCACGCGCGATGAGAAGGTTGGCGACATTGGCGCAGGCAATGAGAAGCACCAGACCAACGGTTGCCATGAGCACTAAAAGCGGTGTGGAGAATTGGCGGCGCAACTCGGAGCGTCCTTTCGCTGCCGGCAGCAGGTTCATCGACATCTTCAGGAATTGCTGCTTCATGTCAGGCGAAGCCTTCGCAAAAGGAGCCATCTGGACTTCGCTCTCCAAGATCTGGTGAAAGAACGGCTGAATGGCAGCTTTTGCCTGCTCCAAACTCGTACCGGGCTTGAGACGCCCGAACGCAGTGACCCAGCGATACCGGCGATTATTCAATTGCATGAAATTTGCGACCGTTGGGCCCATCATCATCGGCAGACGAATTTGGCGGGAGTAGCCGGGATCAGTTCCGGTAAAGCCGCGCTGGCTTACACCGATTATCGTGAACGGATAGCCGCTGATAATTACCTTCTGGCCGATTACAGCGGGATTTCCGGCAAAACGGCTTTGAAAGAAATCGTAACTCAAGACTGCCACAGGATGGCCGCCCTGATGGAGATCGTCTTGTGCGGTGAAGAGCCTTCCGAGTGCCGGCTTGACTCCTAAAACCGGAAAATAATTGCCAGAAACGACCTCGCCCGAAATCCGCTCTGTATGGCCGCCATAGTTCAAGCTCAGGTCTGCTTCGCGAAAACAGAACATGCCGCTGAACATCTGGTTGTGATCGCGGAAATCCTGATACATCGGATAAGCGATGCGATTTCGGCCTGAGTTGCCGCCGTAGTGCCTGCCAACGGCGCTGAAGAGAACAAGCTGCTCAGGATTTCTTACCGGAAGCAGGCGGACCAGAATCTGATCCGTGAGAGAAAAGATAGCCGTGTTTGCGCCGATGCCGAAGGCGATGGATAGCACCGCAACCGCGGTAAAGAGAGGCGCCCGGCGAAAGGAGCGAAAGGCAAAGCCGATATCTCGAATCACATTCATGCGGATCTCCTTATTGCGGTTTGGAAACGGTCACTTGTTCTTGCGGATATAGATCTGGCCGTTAAAAGTGGTGAACTGGAACTCGGGGCCGCCTCCATTGATGCTGCCCGTCATCGCCTGGTCAAAGCGCAGGCGATAACTGCCGTCGGCTTGGCGGCCCGATTCGGTTGGCTTGATTGCGTCGGCGTTCAACTTTACGTCGAAATCGCTATAGACGTCGCCGTTGTCCGATTTCATACGTACATTTGCCTTGAGCGAAGCGGGCAGACTGACGTCAATATCCCCGTTCATTGTGCTGAAGGACATGGGTTTCGACGGGTCGATGCGCTCGAGCGTTACGGTGACTGCGCCGTTCATAGAGTGCGCGATGACCGAGCCGGAGACGTTTTTCAGCGTGACTTTGCCATTGAGATCGTTCGCGTCGATCTCGCCCTCCACACCTTCCACATAGATATCGCCATCGTTCATACACTTTAGTTCGAGGGACGACTTGCGAGGCACGGTGATCACTAAGTCGGAGGGACGATTGCGCATGGAGGTTTTGATGGTGACGACGTTATCCTCTTCTATGATGTCGAGGCCGGCGTTGCCGGGAATTTCGAGGCGGTGCATGCCTTCGGATTGATCGCCTCGACCTTCGCGGCGATCACGGCCGCCACGGTTTACGGCTTCCACCGTTACTTCTTTTACGTCGGCGCCGCGGACGGTGATGCCGCCTGTCATCAAGTGCGCGCGAACGCGAACCGGGCGAGCCGGGTCGTTCAACGGAACGTGAGCTTGTTCGCCGCTTCCTTCATCGGCGAACAGTGCCCCGCCGGAAAGCAGCAATAAAATTGCGATTGATTTAGTCATTTTGGAGTTCTCCTATTTTGTTTCCCGGTGAATCCGGATATTGCCATTGAGAGTGTCGAAATCGAATTTGGGTCCGCCATTGCCGGCACGCGCGCCGCCGCGGCCGTGGCTGTGATAGATGAATTTGCCGTCCTGGTGACTGGATTCCACGGTTGCGATGGTGGCGAGCGGAGTAACCTCAAAATCGCTATAGATCTGGCCGTTCATAGTCTTAAACAGAAGGTCGGCGCTAAGGCTGGGCTGGAAGAAAATGTTGAGTTCGCCGTTGATGCTTTTGAAGCTGCTTTGTTCGGCGGGATTCTTGCTGAAGTGGACGGTTACCGGCCCATTAACGGTGTGAATGTCACCCGATCCAGCTAGGTTCGTCGCGCTAATGGCGCCATTCACGTTGCCGATATCGAACTCGCCGGTAGTACCGTCCACCCGAACGTCGCCTTCGTTGACGGTTGAAACAACGGGGCGAACATCGCGCGGAGTGCGCACTTCAACGTCGTAGATGACGGTGTAGAAGCGGCGTTCCTGGTGGCCGCAATTGCCGTGTTCGCAGCGCCAGGGCGCATCGTAATAAATAGAAACTTCGCCGGGCTTTTCCGTCATGTCGAGTTTGACTTCGCTCTTGGCTTGCTGGAGATCGCTATCGGTTTCGGCCCGGATCACTTTATGCGCGACGACGTGAACCTCAGGATCGTCGGTGGCGGTGACATGAACAAAGCCTTCCAGGTTGTCGATCAGCAGCCGGCGCGGGGCACCGTTGAGCGTGAGTGTTTTGTCGATGGTCTCCTCTTCGTGGACAGTCCATCGATCGGAATGGTGGTCGGCTTGGCACACAACTCCCAAGCCCGATGCCAGCAGCATCAGGTAAAACGCCTTCTTCATGGCTAGATCTCCTTATTGGTACGTGAGTTTCTCAAGACCCCACTGAGCGCGCTGGCGCACCGAGGGGTTGACATCCGAGTCGGCTGTCAGTTTCTTGAATTCGCCGGCAGCCGCTCGGTCGCGAATGTGAACCAGAGAATCGATGAGCGCCACCTGGACGAGGGGCGAATCCTGGCGCTGAATGGAATCGATCAGCGCTTTCGAAATGGCGGAATCGTACGAGAATTTTTCGAGAGCATCGATCGTCGACAGCCGGACGTTCACATTCGGATCGTGATTCATCGCGGAAACAAGAGCGTTGAGCAGTTCGTCGTTCGGGCGGGCGATCCGGCTGCTCCAGGAAACGCCTTCGAGCCGCGAGGTGGCCGATTGACGCTCCAGCAGGGAGATTGCCACAATTTCCTGCAGACCCTGCACTTGGGAACGCATTTGCGCGATGTCGTCAGAGTGCGTATGAGTTTCAAGCGTCAGGCGGCCTGCGTAAAGGCCAGCGACAAACAGGAGCGCTCCGAACGCGAGCGGCTTCAGCCACGGCAGACTCAGCCAGCCATGCTTCACGCCCTGGCGGAGTTCGCCGCGCTCAAGGGCATTCAATTTTTGGTAGAAACGAGCCCGCATCGCCGGGCTCGGCTGCGCCTCAGGCAACAAGGCCAAGCCTTCCCAAAGAGAACGAAGTTCAGCGACTTCCCCGCGCAGCGCGGGGTTGATTGCGATTTCCTTTTCGAAAAATTCGGTCTCCACCGGCGTCAAGCGGCCGGAGAGATATTCCGGGATCAACAGACGGTAATCTTCAGGAGCCATACACTCTATCTCCACGCAACTCACAAAATCTTTCACGCAGCTCTTTGAGAGCCCGAAACACGCGCCCTTTGACGGCGCCTACTTCGCATTCGAGGATGCGCGCGATCTCGTCGTAACGCAGGCTCTCGTAGCGGCTTAGAACGAGCACTTCGCGCTTATCTTCTGATAACTGAGCGAACGCCTTTTCCAAAAAGGCCGTATCCTGGCGCTGCCGGGCGGCTTCATCCGGTACCGGCTCGGAACTCTTGATCACATTGGCCATAGATTCAATCGGAGTTTCGTTCTTCTTCTTCCGCAGCAAATCGAAATAAGCGTTACGGGCGATACTGTGCAGCCAAGCGCCAAACGACTGTTGCAAATCGTAGCTGCGGGCGTGTTTCAAAGCTCTTAAGAACGCTTCCTGGACCAGATCTTCGCTCGCCTCACGATTGCGCGAAAGCGCGAAGAGATACCGAAACAATGCCATATGGTGCCGTTCGAAAAGCACAGCCATTTGAGCGGTATCGCCTTCCTGCACTAGCCGCATGATTGAGCTGTCAGACTGACTTTCCACTCATCCTCATCAATCAATACTGGCAAAAGCCGGTAAGGTTACAAAGTTTTTTGAGCCGTAGACCTACGGAAGTCTATCGGTAAGCTAGAGATATGAACAAATCGTTGCCGGTTTCGGTACTGGATTTGGTCGGAATGCGCCCGGGTGAAGGGGCCGGTGCGGCCATTGCCCGGTCGGTGGATTTGGCGCGACATGCAGAATCATGGGGTTACCGGCGGTTTTGGTTGGCGGAGCACCATTCGATTGCCGGGCTGGCTTGTTCGGCGACGGCGGTGCTGATCGGGCACGTGGCCGGAGCGACGAAGACGATCCGGGTCGGCAGCGGCGGCGTCATGCTGCCGAATCATGCACCGCTGGTTGTGGCCGAGCAGTTTGGCACGCTGGAGGCGCTTTATCCGGGACGCATCGATTTAGGTCTAGGCCGGGCACCGGGTGGAGATGGCCACACGATGCGGGCATTGCGGCGAGAGCTGCGGCAAAGCGGCGATGATTTTCCGCAATTGCTCGATGAGCTCGAAATGTATCTTGGACCCGAAGAGCCGGGTCAAGCGGTGAGGGCTTATCCCGGGCAAGGGTCCCATGTGCCCATTACGCTACTAGGGTCGAGCGAGTATAGCGCGCAGCTGGCGGCCGAGCGAGGGTTGCCGTTCGCGTTTGCTGCGCACTTCGCGCCCGATTATTTGGGCATTGCGACGCGCATCTATAAGTCGATGTTTCGCCCGAATGAAACCAAGCAAGAGCGGCACTTGACGGTAGCCGTGCAGGTGATTGCGGCCGAAACGGATGAACAGGCACGGCGGTTATTTACTACGCCGCAGCAGCGCTTTTTGCGGTTGATTCGGAATCAACCGGTGGAGTTGCTGCCGCCGGTAGATTCTATGGATGGCCTCTGGAGCGCACAGGAACAGCAGGCCGTTACGTATCGATTGCGGGAAGCGATTGTAGGCTCGAGTGCGACGGTGAAGGCCGGACTCGAACAGTTGGTGAGCCGGACGGAAGCAGATGAAGTCATCATCGTGACCGATACCTACGAGCATGCGGACCGGCTGGAATCCTACCGGCGAGTGGCGGAGATTATTCGTAACGCAGCGCCACCATGGGGTCGACCCGGGCCGCGCGACGAGCCGGCAGTGTGCATGCCAGAGCCGCGACAGCAGTCAATAGAGCGGTAGCGCCGAACAAGACGAGAAGGTCGCGGGAACTGCCTTCCGCCCAGTTGGCGAGAAGGTTGCTGAAGCCAATGGCCAAAGCAATTCCAGCGGCGAGCCCCGCGCCCACACAAACGGAAATCGAACGGAAAACCACGGCCAAAACATCGCGCGGCTTTGCGCCCAGAGCCATGCGAATGCCGAATTCGTTGGTGCGGCGTTCGACGGAAAACGAAACGACACTGTACAATCCGGCGGCGGCAAGAGCCAAAGCAAGAACCGCAAACGCACCGAAGAGCCAGGAGATGAGCCGTTCCTGCTGGTATTCCTGTTCATCCTGAATCCAATGATCGAGATCTTGGATGTTGCTGGAGATTTGCTGGTCGGAGTCGACAGAATTGACCTGTTTGCCGATGGCGTGGAGCATGGTCAAGGGCGACACTTGAGATTTGACAAGAATCTGAGTATAGGTACCTACACCGAGTGTGTACGGGATGAACATTTCGGGCAGGATGGGGTTGCGCAGGCCGTCGTCGCGTTTGTCGGCAATCACGCCGACGATCTGCACCCACGGCGATTCGACGTGAGCGAAATTAAATGGCGGCTGGCTCTTCATTTCGGGGATTTTGACGGAGCGGCCCAAAGCGCCCTCGGGAAAATAGCGGTGAGCCATAGTTTCATTGATTACAGCGAACTGGGCTGCGTCGTGATTTTCGGTTGCACTCCAGATGCGGCCTTGGTCAAGAGGAATTCGCAAGATCGGAAAATAGCCGGGGCTCACAAAATTGACGCGGACTTTTTGCTCGTCTTTCGGAGGCTTGCCCATGATTTCGATACCGGTGTTCCAGCCGTTGGACGGCGGTGTGGCATTGCTTGAGACGGCGGTCATTTGAACGCCAGGGACGGTGGCTACTTTGTTGGCGAGTTGCTCAAAATAGGCAGTGCGGGCGGCCCAGGTTAGGTATGAGCCGTCGTGAACCGGGATGCCGACGGAGATGACGTTGTGCGGGTCGTACCCGAGCGGTGTGTGAAGTAGTTTGAGGAAGCCGCGCATGGCCGCTCCGGCGCCGGCGAGCATGACGAGAGTGAGGGCGATCTGACAACCAATCAATACGGTGTTGACCGAATTGCCGCGCGAAGAGCCGGCGACGCGGCGCGTGCTGGACTGCATGATTTGAGCCACATTGGGGCGCGAAAACTGAAGCGAAGGCCAGAGGCCGAAGAAGACGCCGGTGACGATGGCGAGGGCGACACTAAAGAGCAAAACGTAGAGATTGATTTCGATGGCCGCTTCGTGAGGAAACGAGTAGCGAGGCAGGAGTTCGGTAATGAGGTCGGTCAAATAGTAGGCAAGCGCGACACCGAGAGCAGCACCGCTCAAGGAGAGCAGAAGGGCTTCCACCAGCATCTGTCGCACCAGCCGGGAACGACCAGCGCCAATGGCGGAGCGCACGGCAAATTCATGCTGCCGGGAAGTGCCGCGCGCGAGTTGGAGAATGGAAACGTTCGCGCAGCCAACCAGGAGAAGAAAGGCCACCGCGGCGAAGAGCAAAGACAAAGTTCCGCCCACTTGTTTCACGAAATCTTCATTCAGACCGACGACGTGGAAGCGATAAGAGCCAGACGGGAAGTGCTTAGGTGACTCTTTGCGGAACTGTTCGATGAGGGGAGCTAAAGCGGCGTCGGCAGCCGCGTGGGTAATGCCCGGTTTCAGGCGTAATCCCACATAGAACGAGGGAGCAGGGTCTTGCGTGATTTTGAGCGGCGGATAGACATCGGCGTCGCCCCAAACGAAACGAGGCGCGGCCACGCCAACGACGGTATAAGTTTTTCGGATGAGTCGAATCTGTTTGCCTAGAATGGCGGGATCGGAATGAAACTGGCGTTGCCAGAATTTGTAGCTGAGTACAACCACGGGCTGCGGGTCTTGCCCATCGATGGCGTCGGAGGGGATGAGACCGCGGCCCAGAGCTGCAGGAACTCCGAGGAACTGGAAGGCGTTCGAGGTGAGGTAGGCGGCTTGCGCGTTTTCGGGGAGGTCGCCGTTGTTGACGGTGAGGCTCCAATCGTCTTCGGCGAAGGCATCCTCGACGACCGGCGATTTGCGGATGATCTGCAGTTGTCCGCCCGTCAGTCCGAAACCTCGCTGCTGGCCAGCTTTGTCTAATAGGCGCATATGGGCCATGCGATCGGGGGCGGCGTAGGGATAGGGATTCATCAGAATGGCATAGAGGACGCTGAATACGGCGGTGGTGGCGCCGATGCCGAGCGTGAGCGAGATGATGGCGGTGAGGCTGAAGCCAGGGGCCTTGATGAGTTGGCGGAGGGAATAACGCAGATCCTGAAACAGCGCGTGCATGCGGGTGCTGGGGCACTCTGGAGGCCAAGTGACGTGTGGGGGTAAAACGTTGTATTTGGGAAGGATTTGGGGGTTTCGGTGGTGGGGAGGGTGTTCGGTGGCGGGATGCTTCGTCCCATAGATGAAATTCTTGGGGGAGGATGGGCAATCGTTCTGAAGGCCGAAGGCCAGACAAGGTCGCTGACGCTTCCGGCTCGGTTTCGGATTTTCGGACGGGAGGAAGTGGGTGTGATGGATGGGCGGGGCGGGGATGGGGTCGTGGGTGGGCATGGTGGGGTTAGAAGAGGGGGAGTGGGTGGGGTTGGGGGCCGGCGGGTTTTTTGGGGGAGTATTTGTGGGCGATGAAGTAGCCGAGGGCGTCGGACATGTGGGTACGGGTGTGGTCGGATTTATCGATGTCGCCGGTGGAGTTGCCGGCGGAATCGAGGTCCCAGGAGACTTCTTCGAAATCGCGGATGAGTTCTTTGCACTTCGGATCGACGAAGAGGCGATGATCGCCGGCGCGGTTGCGGAGCATGCTGTTGACGGCGTTGACGCGATCGCGGACTAAGGGATTAGCTTCGAGAATGTGGTAGTTGGGTTTGACGGTTCCGACCCAGAGTTTGAAGAAATCTTGAATGATGGCCCAATCGGTAACGTTCGAAGAGGTGCGGCGCTGACGGCCGCTGGAATCGGCATAAATGCGAACGTTGAGCGGCATATGGATGTAGGAGATTTTGGGAATTAACGGCTTGATCTTTTCGACAAACGCCCGGCAGGCGAGTTCGGTGGTGGCGTTGGGTTTGATGACGATTTCATCGAGAACGTGAGCGGTGCCATCGTCAAAGGCTTGGGCGAGGAGGGTACACATGGGGTCGACGTTGAAATCGAGACACCAGAGTAAGTAGCGGTCGGGATCGAAGTCGAGTGGTTTGACATTGACTTCGCGATCGAAGGAAGTGTAGACGCGATGGAGGCCGATGGCGCCGAATTCGGCTTCGAGTTCCTGACGGAACGAGTTGGGGTCGAGATCTTCGGCAACGCTGCGGAGTTCGTCGTCTGAGATGAGGCCGCTTTGCGCGGTAGTGAAGTGGAACGAGCGCCATTCGGCGTGCGCCGGATTGTTACCGCGCTCGAAGAAATCATAAAAGTGATTGCGGCCTTCGGGCGTGGAGATGAACAGAGCGCGACCTTGGCGATCGGCGAGAGTGGGGCGAAAGACTTGCCGCCAGGATTGTTCGGGGAAGCCGGCGAATTCGTCGAGCACAATGAGATCGAACGCCGTGGCCGCGAAGGGAGCCGGGTTTGAAAGCGCCTTTCAAAAAAATGCGCGAGCCGGAGCGAACGTCAATGCGACGCGTGGATTCATGCGGCGGCTTCGACCAGAGGGGCTGGGTGGCTTCTTTGAGACGATCCCAGACGATGGCTTTGGATTGTTCGTTGGTAGGGGCGACGTACCAGATGATTTGATTGGGAATGAGCGCGGCGCGAATGATATCGGCAAGCGCCAGTTCGGTTTTACCAAAGCGGCGGCCGGCGGCGAGGACGCGAAAACGCGGGTCGGCCTTGAAGACTTCCCACTGATGGGAGTGGAGAAATTTGTTGAATGCTTCCGGGTTCATGTTTGGGTGTCAGGCCTCCGTTTTGGTTTGAAGCGATCTTTGGGATCGCCTTCGTAGCGCCAGTTGGCGGGATCGAGCGGATGGCGATAGCCGGGATAGAGCTTGACGGGTTTCCAGTCGGGCGGCGGTGGATAGAACTTACCGTTTTGCCAGTATTCGCCGGATTCGGCGTCGGTGAAACGCACTTTCGTGGGGTCGATGCCGGCGGGCGGGTCTTCTTCCCAGGGTTCGAGATATTCTTCTTTGCTGTTGTTGGTGGATGATTTGGGCTCAACGGGCTTTTCGGGTTTGGGAGATGCCTTCAGATCGGGTTTGCAGTGATTGTTCCAGAAGCGTTCGAGCATGCCGAATTCGCGCTGGAACTTGCGTTCGGCGGTGGTGAGATAGCGCTGTTGCAGGTCGAGTGAGTGGCGCTCTTCTTCGGTGAGGTTGTAGATTTCGGGGCGCGTGAAGCCATCGAGAACGGTGTTGTATTCTTCCTGCGCGCGGATGCGCTGCCACTCGGCTTGGGCGGTGCGGAGGAGGAAGTCTTTGAGTAAGTTGCTTTCGTGCGGGTAATCCTGTTCCCAATGTTCGTAGAGCTTTAGATAATCTGCGGGATTTTCGTGGCCGAGGACGAGGGTGCGGGCGCAGCAGCCGTGGCGGAGAGCGTTGAGGTGCGTTTTCATTTTGCCCTCGGGGGTGGTGGGGCCAGTGCGGCCGGAGTTGCGCTTGGGGGATTCGGGCTCGGGATTTTGGGCGGAGTGCGGCTGTGGGTCTGGTTGCGGTGGTGGTTCGGGTTGTTCGAGTTCGGGGAAGAGGGAGAGCTGGATGGGCTCGGCTGGTTCTTCCTTTGGGTTCGGTGGCTCGGCCGCGGCGGGCGAGGGTTGGATTTCGGGTTCGGGCGGTGCGCCGGTTTTGGGGGCGACGGTGTCGGTTTGTTGTTGCTCTTGGATTTCGTCCATAACTTGCCTTCCTGCGCTCAGCATGATATACGGGCGAACGGCGCGAAGGAAAAAGTGCTCGTAAGTGGAAGGAAAGTAAGGAAATAAAAAATTTACAACTTCTGTGACCGGAATTTTGGGGCGGGGGGCGATGGGAGTTTGGAGGAAGGTGGCGGTTGCAGGTGGGCCTTTGATGAGTGAAGGGTGTGGCGGGCGCCTGGATGGGAGTAAGTGCATTGTTATGTGTCGATTGCGAAGCTGACTTGGGGAATGGGTTCGAATTTTCAGTTTTGTGGTGGGTAAGTAGGAGTTTTCTGAGGGACGTACTTAGGATTTGTCTGAGGAGGCCTGCGGCTGGTCTCATTGGGGCGTCGCGGTGACCCGTCGTCGCTCTGGGTAGGCTTCCGTTTGTTTTGGCTGCGGGAATATAACTCGGCGATCAGCAAAGGCTGGATGGGAGGGGTCGAGGGGCTGTGCCAGCGCGATTCACCTTGGGGAAGGCTGGTCGTCGCGCCTCTGGCGACTTAGCTTGCACCAATTCAAGGACCGGGCGCCTGCTGCCGGGAAGGTGTGCCGTCTGCCCTTTCGCCGCCGCTCGCCGCTGCGCTTTTGGATCGATCCGGAGCGCTGTCCTCTGCGCGGATTCGACCTCGCCTGCGACGGTGGAGGCAGGCCGTAATGGGTCCTGTGGCCGTCGTGCGAACTCATCACTCCGTCGCCTTCTTTGCACGGGTCAGGAGAAAAGGGAATCCAAGCCGCGCGGCCTCATAGAGATCCTTTTGCGCGCCCGCCTTATCACCTTTCGCTCTTCGCAGCGCGCCCCTGTTGTAAAAGGCGTCGGCGCAGTCCGGCTTAAGCCTGACGGCCTCGCTAAAATCTTCGAGCGCCCCTTGTTGGTCTCCGCTGGAAAGGCGAGCGATGCCCCTATTCACAAATGCCCTAAAGTCGGCGGGTTGCAGGCTTATCGCCTCGCTGTAGTCTTGCGTCGCCCCCTCCAGGTCTCCGCCGGACCGGCGCAGGTTTCCTCGGTTGTAGAAGGCACTAGCGTTTTTCGGGTTGAGGCGAAGCGCCTCGCTGTAGTCTCGAATTGCGCCTTCTACGTCGGCGCTCCCGCGACGTGCGAGCGCGCGGGTGTAGAAGGCATCGGAGTAATTCTTTTCGAGTCGGATGGCCTCCGTGCAGTCCCGCACTGCGCCCTCGAAGTCAGCGGTGTCGACGCGCAGTTTGCCCCGGTTGTGGTGAGCAGTCGCGTCGCCAGGGTTGAGTCGTATGGCTTCGTCGTAGTCCTGCTGCGCGCCCTTGGCGTCACCCTTCTTGCGTCGAGCGTTGCCTCGGTTATTATAGGCCTCCTGGCAGTCCCGCTTTAGACGGATACTATTGTCGAAATCCTTTATCGCCCCATCTAGATCGCCTTGGTTAAGACGCACGAGGCCGCAGTTGTTGTAAGGATACGGCTCCTGTGGTCGAAGCTGGATGGCTTGACCGTAGTCTTTTATCGCCCCGGCGGGGTCGCCCTTATCGCGCCGCGCGTTAGCTCGATTGAAGTAGGCTTCGAAATAGTCTGGCTTGAGTCGGATGGCCTCGCTATAGTCGTTTACAGCGCCTTCCAGATCTCCTTTCGGGCGCCGGCATTCAACTCCGCGGTTGTAATACGCTTCAGCGAGGCTCGGTGCGAGCCGTATCGCTTCGTCATAGCAATGCACTTTTTCCTCAACGTTCGATGCGAGCCAGCCCTTTTGAAACCATTGCAGCGCTAGTACTCGGATTGCTCTGCTTAGGTGCTGATGGGTACTCGACCAGAGCTTGGGGTAGCGTCCCTGAGTGCGCTCTTCTAGTGCGCTTTGGAAAGCTGCTACGGCACGCTCCAGCAGATCGATGTTGTTCTGACGTTCGCCCAAGGCTTCCAGAGCCAGACCCAAGTTGTTTTGCGCTGTAGCCCACTCGAGCGGCGTGCGACTTCGCGTGCGCTCTAGCATTGAGTGCTCAAAGGCAGCGGCGGCGTCTTTCAGGAGCGTTGAGTCGTTCCGTTGCGAGCCTAAGTCCAATAAGGCGTTGCCAAGGTTGGCCTGGACTTCCGCCCATTGGTCGGGCGCGCTTCCCCGCGTTAGCTCCAGGAGCGCATTCCGAAGCGAAGCAATCGCTTTTTCCAGGAGCGTGAGATCGTTTGTGCGGGTGCCCAGCGTCAAAAGCGACCTCCCTAGGTGGCTATGCGCAATTGCCCAGTCTGAAGGTGTTTGATCCCGAGTGTAAATCTCCAGAGCGCACCGGCAACTGGTAATTGCGGATTCCAGTCGCTTTGTTCCGCCCTCGCGCTCGTCCAGAGTACAGAGGACCCGACCAAGATAGCTCTGGATCATCGCCCAGTGCAACGGAAAGCGGGCACGTGTGAGCTCCAAGAGAGCGGCCTTGTACGCGGTCGCCGCCGACTCAAGGCTCTCCGTCCCGGGTTCCACTAGAGATAACCGTATGAGGGTTGTCCCCAGATTCACGTGGGCTGTGCCCCAATCATGGGGCTGCCGCTCTCGGGAGATTGCATCTAGCGCACGTCGGCAGCCGCTCACGCCCTCTTTCACGAGTCCAGCATCCCTTTCACGTGCCCCGAGAGCGCCCAGCGCAACTCCCAGCCCGCCCTGCGTTTGCGACCAGCCCAATGGATCACGCTCGCGGGTGCGCTCTTTGATGGATTCGCGGAGGGCGGCGACGGAATCTTGAAGTCGTTCTGTGCCACCTTCTCGAAGTCCAAGCGCGAGCAGAGCAGCCCCGAGGCATTGGAGGCTCGAGGCCCATTTTGATGGCGCCCTTTCGCGGGTACGTTCGAGGAGAGCATTTCGAAGCGCTGCCACCGCGCTCTCCAACCCCTTGGTTTCGCTCTCCCTCTCCCCTAGCTCCAGGAGCGTACAGCCAAGATTGTGCTGGCTCAGGGCCCAGCTCAGGGGTAGCCGCTCGCGAGTAATCTCCAGCAGGGAGTTTTCGAGCGCTGCCACTGCGGCTTTCAGTCGAGCGGTGTCAGCCTCTCGACGTCCCAGGGCTAGGAGCGACATGCCTAAATCGTTCTGGGTCAGGGCCCAGTCGAGCGGCGAGCGCAGGCGGGTTCGTTCGAGAAGCGCCTCTTGCTGGGCGGCCACTGCGGCTTCCATTAGTTCGTTGCTATTCTCCCTTTCACCCAGCGCCGAAAGCGTATTGCCAAGGTTGTTCTGTGTCATGGCCCAGTCTAACGGGACCAGATCTCTTGTACGTTCCAGGAGGGCATTCTCGAGGCAGGTCACGGATTGCTTCAGTCTGGCTGTCCCACTCTCTCCCTCTGCAAGCGCCAAATATGTTTTTCCAAGGTTGTTTTGTGTTGCGGCCCACTGCAGGGGTGCGTCCTCCCGGCTAAACACTTTCAAGGCTTCGACGTACGCTCCCGCTGCGCCCTCGATTCGCGCCGGATTGGCCTCGAGAAGGCCCAGGGCCAGAAGTGCGTTGCCCAAATCGATTTGCGCCGCAGCCCACTCCCGTGGTGCGCGTTCAGGGGTACGTTCCAGCAGCGCGTTTTGACAGGCTGCCACCGCCGCTTCCAGGCGTTTCGTGCTGCCTTCGCGCTCGCCCAGGACCCGAAGCGCCGTAGCGAGGGAGCTTTGCGTCTGGGCCCAGTCGATCGGGGAAAAATCGCGATTGCGCTCCAGGAGGGCGCGCTCGTAGGCGGCTACTGCTGCTACGAGATGCTCAGAACCGCTCTCTTGCATCCCTAGTTCCATCAGAGCATCTCCAAGGTGCTTTTGTGTTGCGGCCCACTCCAGCGGCGCGTCGCCTCGCTTCGTCTCCGCGTCAGCCAGTAACTCAAGGGTCCGGACGGCCTCCAATAGAGCTGCGCGGTCGCCTTTTTGGTTGCCGTGGATGGTCAGGGAAACGGCCCGCCGCACTTTATAGTGGGCGCGCAGAAGCGGCTCCGATGATGGTGCGATCCCGGCCGCCTCTCTGAAGTGATCGGCTGCGGAAAGAAACTGAAGTTGCAGCAGGCAGAGGTTCCCACGCATGGAGCGCGTCTCGGCCGCCTTGAGTCGCCGATTCAGGAGAGACGACTCAAGCTTGTCTATGGAGTTGAGATCACGCCGCTCGGCGGCCGCAAGGCATTTCTCGCCTCCTTCGTAGTCGCCGGCATTGATCGCCGAGACCGCCTGGTTACGTAGCCTCTCCACTTCCGGATCGTCCGACTGCAGGGCTTCGAGCTTTTGGAGTAATTGTTGGAAGCGCGCCGCGAACTCTGCGAACTTGGCGGGAACCTCGTCAAGGGGCGGTTGGGCTTCTCTTAGGGCATTGAAAAATCTGGCAATGGCTCGTTCGGCGATGCCCAAAGAGGCGCTAAGTTCTTGGATTTCCTTGGTGCCTTGGCCAACGCCCTTCTGGTAGGCCACAAGGATCTCGTGGCTCAATACCGATGGTGAGGTTCCTATAGAAAGCCCGTGAATTTCAACGTCGCCCTCTATCAAGGCGCCGGCTAGGTTCGCACCTATAATACTGCTTATCGAGTGGGTATCAGTTAAGTTTTTTTTTCCGGCGATGAACCAGCGTGGACATCTTTGATGACAACCGGACCTGCGCTCTTCAGTCCAGGGGCTTGCACGCCAATTGCTCCCTCACCCGTCGCAAATATTCCTGAGAGATCGAGTGAGCCAACCTGTGCGTCTGTCAGGTTCACGCCGATTGCGCGCAGCGCTTCGGGGTCTTGTGTTCGGACCAATTCAAGTAGTTCCTTGGCCTTCTGGAGCACGCCTTCGTCCTTGTCGGCCCCCGCATCCACGAGATCTTGTGCTGCGATGTTCCGGCGGCTTTTGTCATCCGGGTGCTTCTCGAGTCCGCTAGCGTTGACACCAGGATAGTGGGATGTCACGAGCTTCTTGAGGCCGCTATAGGCATCCTTAACAGCCGCGGTCGCAGTGTCTTTCAGCCCAGCGACGGCACCAGCCGCTAGCGCGGCAACGAGCATACTTATCGGGTCCATAGAACAACCTCGTGGCTTGTCTGGCTCGGGGGATTCGCTCTTTCCATGTTAATGAAAGAGTTCACTGCCCGGACGGCCAGTCTACCACAAATCCCTGAAGGTAATTTGGTAACTTAAGTAAAATGCCTCTCGGCTACGCTTCCGCGAAGGATGGTCGCTACCTCTATCCTGACGCCGAAGCTGAATTCACGCTCTACAACTTTCACTCGCAGCAACGGGTCGATCAGATCCGTGACCTTCTGTTATCAAACGATCCGCGCTCGCCCAGAGTACTTGAGTTTTGGTGAGCCGCTTAGCGGGCGTCGCTATCAGGTGCGGGCGGCGGCGTACGCGGCGTCGAAAATGGGCGGCCAGACGATTGGGGTGGAAACGGCGGATGCGCCGCTCTCCCAGTTCCTCGCCGCTTTGGCGATGCGGACTTCAGGGCCGGCTGGTCTGAAGCTGTCGGACTTGGCCAGGCAAGTGAGATTTGAGGTCAAGGTGACTCTGTTTTACGCTGCTGTTTGCGAGTCTGGCGGCAAGGTGGGAGGTTAGCGCGGAAGAAATCCTGGGATTCCTGGGGACCGACTACCTTGCGGGTTCTTGCTGTATGCGTCATCGCGCACGCCGCCAAATATGGTTCTGGCATGCAAAGCTAAGACACTTGAGGTATTGATCTGGACCCGCGAGGTGCGCCTCAAACGGTTCGTCGAAACCATGCCCAAACAGGGTCGTAACGATAAGATGTTCGCTATCCACAAGGTGGTACGTAAAGATGTTAGGGAAGGTCGAGCTAATGGTGCCGTCGGGCTCGAATGTCATAAATCCCGATCCGAGCACACCTTGGAAATTCTGCGCCTCCCAAGTGCCCAGGATCGCTTTCTTGGCCTCTTCCAGGGATATTTTCGTTGATTCCGTTCCCATCTTAGGAGTGAGGGTAATAAATTGCTTAATCACCGGTGGTATAGCGGGTGTTCTCACCTGCGGGTTTAGAAACACAAACGTCCCTTCGTCCGTGCCCGGGCTGCGAGGTATTTGCCACAGCCGTGGTGTCATCTTACGCCCCGGAGAACTCCTTGTAAAACTCGCAACGTTCAGGCGTAGTCCCGCCATGACCTCATCCAGGATCAAAAAGCCGTTTGGTGACTTCGTGTTTCGGATCGCATCGAGGAACGCCCGAGTAAACACGCTGTACCCTCTGTTATTACCTTCGTCCACCTGGAAGCTCTTCTCATTTCCCGTCCCTGCCGTGATAACTACGCGACTTCCGTCCCCACTGAATAGGCTCAGCAAATCTTCGTCGACGTGGACTTCGCTGCCCAGCTTGGACTCATAGCCAAGCCCCGAGTTGCAGGCGTCGATCAGGAACAACACGTGCTTCGCGCGAATGCGCCTGCTCCATTGCTCGCAGCGTGTCACGTCGAGATATTGGTCGGGGTCATACTCATTCGGCTTCGCTTTTGCAAATTGGACGTATCCCTGACCGGACAGGTCCACGCCATGCCCAGACAAGTAGAACAGGAGCCGGTCGTCTGTCTGGAGCGTACGTGGAAATTCATTGAACATGTAGTTCTCCACGAGTTTCACCGTAGCGGTGTCCTGCGCGACGAATACGGTGTCGAAACCGGCATAGTTAATGAGGAATTCCCTCATATCTTTCAGATCGCTCGACACGTAGCGCAGGTCTGGACCGATGTGCTCGTACTTCCCGACCCCCACAAGGAATGCTACGCTCTTCCCGAATGGCCGACTTGAGACAACCCATCCCCAGTGATCTTTAACATACTGCCAAAAGGAAGGTAATGGTCCGGCCTTTTCATATCGAACTACGCCGTCTGGCAGCGTCGTTTGTGCACCAGAACGAGCCGCGAGCAGGCAAATTAATGTCGCTATCTGACAGGCCTTCATTTGTTCCTTACTTCTTTTAGTTTCCGGCTAAAAAAGTCCTTCCAGAAGAAGCCATTTTGAAAAGCGACGAAGAAAATCATCATTCTGGGTGTCGTCAGCGCTTTTAAATCGAGGTTTGCGTTTTGCAAGGTCACCATCAATGGGATGAAAACGATCGGCGAAGCGCACGCTGGCGCCCAAAACTGACCCCAGTCAATATATTCCCCAATCCGTATCGTCCTCGGGAGGCTGAAGTGCTCATAAAAAACTTGGGCGAGCATACCTGCGAGCATGCATATAAACAGCACCACAACGAGTTCCATGTCTTCGCTAGGGGCACCTTTCGCCGTATCCTCCAGCCTCGGAATTGGAAACCCGAACAGCAGGTGTAGAAAACCTGCGAATCCAGCGAGTGCTGTCGCTTCCAGCGCGAATCGCGCCCAGGCTCCTTCTCGCCGGAGGCGAAAGCAGCGCAGGAAGAGCAGGGTTACCATCGCGACGAGTACTAAGCCAGTTAGAGAAAGGGGCATAATCTGGAAGTATATTGCAGATCATAACGGATGCCCGTGAGTTTTTGAGGCTGCTCGGTAGACGCCATTTACGGGGTCGTGGACGATAGGCCGAGTCGTCGTCTGTAAATAAACCGATGACTGCTTTTGGCTCGCCGATGAGTCGGACTAGCTGCGGCGAGACTGATTTAGTAGCTTAATAAAATGCCTCTCGGCTACGCTTCCGCGAAGGATGGGCGCTACCTTTACCCTGACGCCGAAGCCGAATTTACGCTCTACAACTTTCACTCGCAGCAGCAGGTCGATCAAATCCGTGACCTCCTGTTATCAAACGATCCGCGCTCGCCCAGGGTGCTTGAGTTGTTCGGTGAGCCGCTTAGCGGGCGTCGGTATCTGGTGCGGGCGTCGGCGTACGCGGCGTCGAAAATGGGCGGGCAGACGATTGGGGTAGAGACGATCAGCCTTGAAGGCTACGCGCCGGATACGCCGCTCTCGCATTTCCTGGCCGCTTCGGCGGCGCGGACTTCGGGGCCGGCTGGTTTAAAGCTGTCGGACTTGGCGAAGCGGGTGAAGTTTGAGGTCAAGGTGACGCCGTTCACGCTGTTGTTTGCGAGTCTGGCGGCGAAGTGGGAGGTGAGCGCGGATGAAATTCTGGGGTTTCTGGAGGCGAGTGGTGGGCGGTCGGGGCCGCCGATGCGGGATCGCGAGAGGTTGAGTGAACTGATTGCTCGGGTCAATCCCGGGCGGTTGGTGCTGCAGATTCCGGATGCGCATATTGCGGACGTGGCGGTGATTTTGCGGCTGATGGATGAAGCCGAGTTGAATCCGGCGTTTTTTGTGGCGCTGCATTATCCGCCGGGGAAGTCAGGAGCGCCGCCGTCGCAGAGTGCGCATTTTCGTGTGAGTACCGTGGCTTGGAGACGGGAGGAAATGGAGCGGGCGTTTGCGGAGCGGTTCCAGGTGAAGCCGACGCCGACGAAGTTTCTGGATTTCTGCTGGGAGGCGGGGTCGTCGGCGTCGGACGGTGCGGCAGGGATGCTGCGGACGCGCGAAGGGTTTGCGGAGTCGCTGATTCGGGTGATCAAAGGGGGGAAGATTTTGACGCCGGATCGGCAGCGGGAGCAGGAGCAGCAGCAGGGCGGGGGCGGCTGGCGGTTGGCGAGTGGATGGCGCGAGGATCCAGATTTTATCGACGAGTTCAAGCGGGACGAGTATGAGGTCGTTCTAGGGATTGTGAGGGATTTGGAAAAAAAGGGCACGCCTGAGGCGGAGATTCAGCGGCTGCTTTCGTTTCTCAATGCCGCTGCGGTGTGTGATCCGACGATCCCGGTGAAGCCGTTGGCGCGGATGGTGGGCGTGGGGGAGACGGAGGTGGATGGGTTTGTCGATTGGGTGGATGAGGTGCTGGGGGTGGATGAGGAGGGTGAGGTTTTGCAGGATCTCGGATTTGGGCAGCCGGGGTTTCCGCGGGAGGAGTTGCTGTATCGGTTTCGAGAGCCGGGGGTGGCGGCGGCGGTTCGGGCGAGGAAACAGGAAGATTTGGGCAAGCTGGCGCTGGATGTTTTTGATTTCTTTGAGAGGCGGTATTACTTGTCTAGCCGGGCGATTGGGGAGTTTTTCTTGCGGTTGACGCGGCAGGCGGGGTTGGAGCGAGAGAGTGAGGTGTTTGAAGGGTTGCTGGGGTTTTGGTCGTCGCTGGTGGAGGCGGAACGGGTCGGGAAGGCGGTGCAAGGTGATTTGGAGGGCGGCAATCTTTCGCCGGAGTTGCTTTGGGGGCTGATTGAGAAGAGCGCCGGGCACTGGCCGCCGGGCATGCGGTTGGCGCTGCTGCGGGCTTACGGGAACTCGCCTTATGCGATGCCGGATGATCGGCGTGTGCGGTATCTTCTGCTGCTGGGGAGTGCACTGTTTGAAACTGGGGAGTATGACGAGGCCCGAAAGGCTGCACGCGAGGTGTTGCGCCAAGCACTGATCGAGCGCTCTTGGAGCGACGAGTTTAGTGCGGAGGGCCTTTTGGGATTGGCGGAAGATCGGTTGGGAAATCTGTTAGGTGCGGTGCGGTCGCTCGAGAGGGCGAGGACACTGGCTGAATCCAATTTGCGTCCCGATCATCCGGACGTCGCGGCGTCGCTCAATAACCTGGCTGGACTTTACGAGTCTCAGGGGAACTATGCGAAAGCCGAGCCGCTGTATGGGCGCGCGCTTGCGATTTGGGAGAAGGCCCTGGGGCCGGATCATCCGGACGTCGCGGCGTCGCTCAATAACCTGGCTGGACTTTACAGGTCTCAGGGGAACTATGCGAAAGCCGAGCCGATGTATGGGCGCGCGCTTGCGATCAGGGAGAAGGCCCTGGGGCCGGATCATCCGGACGTCGCGACGTCGCTCAATAACCTGGCTGGACTTTACGAGTCTGAGGGGAACTATGCGAAAGCCGAGCCGATGTATGGCCGCGCGCTTGCGATCAAGGAGAAGGCCCTGGGGCCGGATCATCCGGACGTCGCGACGTCGCTCAATAACCTGGCTGGACTTTACAGGTCTCAGGGGAACTATGCGGAAGCCGAGCCGATGTATGGGCGCGCGCTTGCGATCAAGGAGAAGGCTCTGGGGCCGGCTCATCCGGACGTCGCGACGTCGCTCAATAACCTGGCTGGACTTTACAGGTCTCAGGGGAACTATGCGGAAGCCGAGCCGATGTATGAACGCGCGCTTGCGATCAGGGAGAAAGCCCTGGGGCCGGATCATCCGGACGTCGCGACGTCGCTCAACGACCTGGCTGGACTTTACGAGTCTCAGGGGAACTATGCGGAAGCCGAGCCGATGTATGGGCGCGCGCTTGCGATCTGGGAGAAGGCTCTGGGAGCCGATCATCCGTACGTCGCGACGTCGCTCAATAACCTGGCTGGACTTTACAGGTCTCAGGGGAACTATGCGGAAGCCGGGCCGATGTATGAGCGCGCGCTTGCGATCAGGGAGAAAGCCCTGGGGCCGGATCATCCGGACGTCGCGACGTCGCTCAACGACCTGGCTGGACTTTACGAGTCTCAGGGGAACTATGCGGAAGCCGAGCCGATGTATGGGCGCGCGCTTGCGATCAGGGAGAAAGCCCTGGGGCCGGATCATCCGGCCGTCGCCACGTCGCTCAATAACCTGGCTGGACTTTACGGGTCTCAGGGGAACAATGCGGAAGCCGAGCCGATGTATGGGCGCGCGCTTGCGATCTGGGAGAAGGCTCTGGGAGCCGATCATCCGTACGTCGTTGTTGTTCTTGAAAATCTGGCGGAGCTTTACCGCATGCAGGGGCGGGAGGAGGCGCTTAAGGCGGTCGCGGTTCGGTTGGAGGCAATTCGTGCGAGTCGCGAGCATGCGGATGGCTGAGTAGGCCGCAGAGCGCAAGAGGCCGGGGCGTCTGTATTGGAATTGTTTTATGAAAGTTTGCGACGGCGAGCAATAGACCGCTTGCTCACGCGCACGGTTCGGTTAGTGCAGTAGCGATGGGCGGCAATAGACCGCTTGCTCACGCGCACGGTTCGGTTAGTGCAGTAGCGATGGCCGGCAGTGGATCGCTTGCTTACGCGCGCGGTTCGGTTGGTGCAGCAGCGATGGCTGGCGGTAGGCCCGTTGTTCGCACGCGGTCCGGTTAGTTTAGTAGCGATTGCTATCGGAGGTGTTCCTATGATTGCGACGGCCGGGACGTTTGATTACCTGGCAATCGTGCCGGAGGATCGGGGCGAAGGGGGCTTCGAATGCCGTGCCGAGACGCGGGGCGCGGTGGTGCGCAGCGGCTCGGATTTAGAAGATAACAGGCTGGTTGGGATTTCGCCCCTGGTTCGCGTCACTGACGCGGGGCCGTCCAGTGATGCGGGCCTGAGGCCGCCGTGGAGCTTGCGAAAGCGAAGCCGCGTCACGTTGGTGGCGACGGAGCGGGAGCGGGCAGTGGTGGCTGAGGCGTCGTTTCATATTGACAAGACGTTCACCGATTGCGCGCGGGCGGGGGACCGGATGCATTTGGTGCGGGACGAGGGTGGCGGGCTCGGGTTCTCGCTGATCCGGGGTGGGAAGCTGTTGGCGGCAGCCGGTGCGCTGACTGCCGTACCGCTGGGCCAGGGTGCCGAAGTTCGGATTCCCCAAGATGTGCTTTCGGCTGCGGATGCCGTGTTTCAAGCGCGCGATCCGGATTTTGAGTTTGACGAGCTGCCGGTGGAAATCAAGATTGACGGTTTGCGGGAGGGGACTAACTCCTCAAGGAATGTATTCATTTCGTTTGGAGGCGGCGAGGTTATCGGCGATTACCGGGTTCTGGTTCGGCATGGGGCTTTCACGATTGAAGATGGGCCGAGTGAATCGGTGGCGATCTGTCACGAGAAGATGTTCACACACGCCGCGGGTGAGTTCGCGGCTCTGTTGTTAGACGACCCCAAAGGTCTTTCCCTGTCGGAATGGCCGGAAGAAGGCGATTGAGGCGGTCATGGTTCGGTTGGGGGCAATTCGCGCTGGTCGCGGGCAACCGGTAGCTGAGCATGCGGCGGGGCAAAAGAAGGTCTGGAGCGTCCGGCGTGTGGTTCTTGCTTTATGGAAGTTTGCGATTGGCTAGTAATAGACCGCTTGCTGACGCGCGCGGCTCGGTTAGAGGGTTGCGGTGTAATAGGTGAATTTGTCTCGATCCGTTGCTGTTTGCAGAGTTGGGCTGATGCGACCGACGCGGATATTGGAAATGCCGGGGCTAGAATTTCGGAATTTAGCTTCGTTCCCGACGTTGGAAGTTGCTTCAGTCGCTATCGAAACCGGCATTGAAGCACTCCTGGACCGAGGTCCAATCGGAATCGGAAAGCCGTCCGATGAGGCGCACGTCGCGTTGCGGCAATGTGACGAGAAATGGCCTGAAGAATGACGATTGATGAAGTCCAGCCTGATGCCAGTCGCGCAGTACGCAATCGGTCGGAGTCAATTCTTTCGGGGTTTGGGTTGTGATCAGGCCGATGATTATGTCAGGGCGGTGCCGATGATAGAGTTCAGTGGAAAGCACTACAGCGGGGCGGACCTTCGTCGTGCCGGCGCCGGGAAACGCGGCAACGACAACGTCGGCGGGCTTCAACGCTCTTCCTGGTCCTGCTGATCAAACCGTTCAAGGGAGGCGACAGTCGCGTCCCGAAGGTCGTCATCAGTCCAGGAATCTGACCAGTCGATGCGGCGGTTGCGGCCGAGTTCGGCAAGTTGCAGTGCCCAGTCCAGGACTTTCCTGGCCTCGTCCGGCGGGAGCGCGCGCACGACTTTGATGAGTGATTCTTCAGTGGCGCTCAGGACCATACTGTCCTTATTGTACGTTCGTTCGTCGCCCTTCGGTTAGTGGAGACCCATTCCCATAGACATTTTCTGCGGCGGTTCAACGCGGCTCGCGTGCGGGGTCGGGGTTGACAATCATCAGTAAATCGGTTTTTAGATGGCAGATGCCGGGCTAGGTCGCTGACGCTTCCGGCTCGGTTTCGGAGATAAGGGGAGATGGGAGAGGGAGAGATGAACGAGATCGAGATGAACGAGATCGGGATGGAGCGAGATCGGGATGGAGCGAGATCGGGATGGAGCGAGATCGGGATGGGGCGGGATCGGGATGGGCGAGGCAGGATGGTGCGGGATCGGGACAAGCGGGATCGGGATAAGCGGGATCGGGATGGGGCGAGACAGGATGGTGCGGGATCGGGATGAGACAGGGCTGGGTGAGCGGGCACTTGGTTGCTGTGGGTCCGCACGCTTATTTGTTGACGTTTTCTACTTATGGGACGCATTTGCCGGGATCGGAAAAGGGATCGGTCGATGTGCGTCACTGTATTCCGGGTAGCCCGATGCGACCAGCGGATTCACGTCTTGCGGGTTATTGGCGTTCTCGTTTGGGCGAGGAGGTCCTTTTTCTTGATGAGAAGGCGCGCCTCGCTGCGCTCAAGGCGATTCTGGATGTGTGCCGGCATCGGGGTTGGGTTCCGTACGCAGTGCATGTTCGCAGTACGCACGTTCATGGGGTCGTTAGCGGAGAGGCAAGGCCGGAGCGAATGTTGTTCGACTTCAAGGCGTATGCGACGCGTGCATTGCGGTTGGAAGTGCCGGCGGTTCGACGACGTTATTGGACGGATCACGGGAGCACGCGTTATTTGTGGAATGAGAAGAGCGTTCGGGCGGCGATGGAGTATGTGTTGGAGGGGCAAGGGTTGGCGATGGCGCGATATCCCTCGGGACAGTCTGAGGGCGCTTACGCTTCCGGCTCTGTTTCGGAGGTATCTGGTAGAGGGGTAGTTAGTGATTTATGCCTTGTTGCTCGTAAATAGGACGGATGAGGGCATTGAGGCGGGGGAGTTCGAAGGTGAGCCAGAGGGCGGCGGCGAGGCAGAAGGAGCCGGTGACGATGAGGGTATGCGGGGCGCCGATGCGGTGGGCGAGCGCGCCGGCGAATAAGCTGCCGAAGGGGGCCATGCCGAAGAAGGCCATGGTGTAGTAGCCCATCACGCGGGCGCGTTTGTCTTCCGTGACCAGCGATTGAATGATGGTGTTGCTGACGGAGGCGCATTGAATGAGGCCGAAGCCGACGAAGACCATGAGCAACAGCGAAAGCCAGAGAATGCGCGAGAAGCTGAAACAGATGAGCGCGACGCCGAGAGTGGCGGAGGCGATCTGGAGCATGCGCGAGAGGCCGACTACGGTTTTGCGGAGCGTCAGGGACAGAGCGGAGATGAGTGCGCCCATGCCGGAGGCAGCGGTGAGCGAGGCGAGTGTTTGCGGACCGCCGTGCAAAACGCTGCCAGCGAAGATGGGCAGCAGAGTGGCATAGGGCCAGCCCATTAAGCTGATGAGCGCGAAGGCGAGCAGGATGGTCCGAATGGGCACGAAGGTGCTGACATAAGTCCAGCCTTCGTGCAGTTGGGCGAGTAAACCGATTTTCGTGGAACCGGTGATGAGCGCCGGAACGCGCATGAGCAGCAGAGAGGCGATGACGGCGAAATAGCTGATGCCATCGATGAAGAAGCACCACCCTTCGCCAACCGCAGCGATGATATAGCCGGCGATGGCGGGGCCGATGAGGCGCGCGCCGTTGACCATGGACGAGTTGATGGCGATGGCGTTGGAGAGATCGTTGTAATCGCCAACCATGTGGCGCAAGAAGGATTGGCGGCCGGGCGTATCGAAGGAATTGATGACACCTTGCAAGATGCTGAGCAGGATGATTTCTTCGATTGTGATGACATGCGCGAGGGTGAGGAACGCCAGAGCCAGGGATTGCACGGCGCCGGCGGCTTGGGTCCAAACGAGGAGTTTGCGGCGGTTGACGCGTTCCACCCAAACGCCGGCGAAGGGTCCGAGGACGAAAGCGGCGATTTGACCGGAGAAGCTGACAACGCCCAGCAGCAGCGCCGAGTGGGTCATGCGATAGACGAGCCAGCTGGTGGCCAGGCGGGTCATCCAAGTGCCGATGACGGAGATGCCTTGGCCAAAGAAGAACAGCTTGAAGTTGCGATGGCGCAGCGCGCGCCAAGCGTGAGAAACAGATGGGAGCAAAAATTTCCTAAAACTAAGCGTTAAACGGCCAGACGGCGGTGGTGGTGTAGCCGCCATCGATGGCGATCACTTGGCCGGTGATGTAGTTGGCACCGGGACCACACAGGAACGCAGCCATGGGAGAGATGTCCTCCGCCGTGCCCATGCGCGGGTTGGCTTGCGCACCGGCGAGCCAGTTTTTCAATTCAGGGGATTGCCACATCTGGCGGTTCAGGTCAGTGAGGATGAAGCCAGGCGCGATGCAATTCACTTGAATGTTGTGGCGGCCCCATTCGGCGGCCAGGACGCGGGTGAGACCGGCGAGGGCGCTTTTGGTGATGGCGTAAATGCTGAGATACGGCAAGCCGAGAAGAGACATGAGGCTGCCGATGAATAGAATCTTGCCGCCTTGGCCGCGCTCGACCATGCGGCCGCCGACTTTCTGCGTGATTTGGGTGAGGCCGATGAGGTTGGTTTGGAGGAGACCGCTAATTTCTTCCTGGGTGTATTGCTCGAAGCGCTTGCGGATGTTGGTGCCGCTGACGTTGACGAGAATATCGACGTCGGGGTATTCGGCGGGCGGCTTGTTGACGTCGAGTTGGAACGCGGAGGCTTGGTAGCCTTCTTTGACGAGCGCGGCGGCTTCAGTTTGCAAAGCTTCCAGGTTGCGTGAGGCGAGGATGGTGTGCGCGCCGGAACGGGCGATTTCGCGGGCGATGGCGAGGCCGATGCCGCGGCTGGCGCCGACGACGAGAGCGGTTTTGTTGCTGAGTTGGGGTTGCATAAGAATTCAGGGCGTGATTCACCAATATAAAACGGAGCGCGGGGCATACTGAAGCTATGCGAATCGGCATTACCTGCTATCCGACGTATGGCGGCAGCGGCATTGTGGCAACGGAACTCGGCATGGAACTGGCGATGCGCGGGCATGAGGTTCACTTCATCAGCTATGCGAACCCGATCCGGCTTGATCCGGATCTGCAGAATATTTATTACCACGAAGTGGAGGTTTCGAACTATCCGCTGTTTGTGTATCCGCCGTATTCGCTGGCGCTGGCGTCGCGGATGTATGAAGTGGCCGAGCGGCAGAAGCTGGATTTACTGCATGTGCATTATGCGATTCCGCATTCGATTTCAGCGCTGCTGGCGCAGCAGATGACGACCGGCCGCTTGCTTCCTTTTATTACGACGCTGCATGGCACGGATATCACGCTAGTGGGGACGGACCGTTCGTACTTCCCGATTACGAAGTTTTCGATTGAACGTTCGAACGGCGTTACGACGATCAGCGAATTCATGCGGAAGCGGACGGAGGAGTTTTTCGGCATTACGCAGCCGATTGAAGTGATACACAATTTCGTGAACTGCACGCTCTATCAACCGAATCCGGAAGCGCGCGCGAAGGGGAAGAAGCGGATCGTGCATATTTCGAATTTCCGGGCGGTGAAGCGGGTGAACGATTGCATTCGCGCGTTTGCCAGGGTCCGGAAGCATGTGGATGCGGAGTTGTGGATGGCCGGGGATGGGCCGGATCGGGGTCCGGCGGAAGATTTGGCGCAGGATTTGGGGGTGGCGGAGTTTGTGCGGTTTCTGGGCAAACAAGACCATATGGAACGGCTGATTCCGCGGATGCATGCGCTGCATTTGCCCAGCGAGACGGAGGCGTTCGGGCTGGCGGCTTTGGAAGGAATGGCATGCGGGGTTCCGCCGGTGGCAACGTTAACCGGCGGTGTGCCGGACCTGATTACGCAGGGCAAAGACGGGTTTATGGAGCCGGTTGGGGATACGGATTCGCAAGGGGATAAGTTGATAGCGCTTTTGACTGACGAAGGACTACATGACCGGATGGCTGCGGCAGCGCGGGCGACTGCGCAGGCACGTTTTTGTACGGACCTAATCATCCCGAGATATGAGGCCTACTACAAAAAGGTGTGTGAGGTGGCGGGATAGGAAGTGATAAACCGGCAGGAACTTCCGGGTGGTGGGTGGTGTCTACCTTGGAGAGTGGCCTTGGCCGCCGTGAAGCGGTAGAATTCAAGCAATGGCGCATCCTTTTCTGAAAAGTTCGGGGAAACTTTCAATCCTGGCGGGCGCCCCGACCGGGTTATCCCAAGAAGACGCGCGTATTTTGCGAGGGCTGCGATCGGGAATTGAAAACGCCTACGAAGACCTCATTAACCAATACGAGCAGCAGATTTTCGGCATGGTGTATCGATTGCTGGGAAATCAATCGGACGCGAGCGACGTGGTGCAGGAAGTGTTTTTGAAAGTGTTCCGCGGGGTCGCTTCTTTCCGGGAGCAGAGCAGTTTGCGGACGTGGATCTACCGCATCGCCGTACACGAAGCGTATAACCACCGGCGCTGGTTTGCGCGGCATTGCAAGCTGGAAGTGCCGATGGAGGAACACAGCCCGGAGCATCCGAATTGTTTGGATTTGACACCCGACCCAGGACGTTCGCCGTTTGAATTGGCGGTGGACAGCGAGGCCCGTACGTTGATTGAGCGGGCGTTGACAAGGATCAACCCGGTATTCCGGACAGCCGTGGTGCTGAGAGACGTGCAGAACTTGAGCTATGAAGAGATCGGGGATATTTTGCAGATTTCTTTGGGCACTGTGAAGTCGAGAATTTTGCGGGGCCGGGAGGCTTTGCGGCACGAACTGACGCAGCGGCCCGACCAAGGGTTGGCCGAGGCGATGGCATGAAGAAGGCAGGAAGAGTGGAGCGCGCATGACTTGTTGGAGTGTACGCCGCCGGACGACCGCTTACGTGGACGAACAGCTACGAGGCGAGGAGTTGAAGCGTGTGGAAGCGCACCTCGCTCAATGTTCGGAGTGCGAAGTGCGGCTCGAAGATCTGGGCGCAGTGCGTTCCAGCCTGCAGGAATTGCCGAAGGTGAAGGCGCCGCGGAGTTTGCGCTCGGATTTGCAGGTGCTGGCCTCGCAGGAGCGCAAATTGATTTTAGAGGCCGACGGCTCGCGGTTGCGGTTGCTTTGGAATGAATGGAAGTTCCGCATGCACCAAATGATGCGGCCGTTGACGATTCCGGCAACGGGCGGATTCTGTTCGGCGGTGTTGCTGTTCAGCTCGCTGGCCTTCACCATCGGGACAACCACGCGCGGGCTGGCGTACGAAGTGCCGGTGTTGTATTCGAGCAATCAGATCAATGCGAATCTGGTTCCGCTGGAACTGAGATCCTCACTGGTTCTGAAGATGAGCCTGGACGAGCACGGCCATATCGTCGATTACGCGTTTCACAATGCCTTGCGGGCGGCGCAAGGAGATGCGGCGAGTTTGCAGCACCAAAACATCGATGTGCCGGATATCCCGGGCGTGATGAACGTAACTGAACCGATCAGCAGCGATATTCAGATTTCCGTCACGCCGATGGATTTTCGGAGGTAGGGCCTGCCAACGCCGGCAGCAGAAACTTCACCAGGATCACTTTATTGCCGGCTTCGTTGTAAATGAGTTCGTCGGCAATCTGCTTGACGAGCATAATGCCGAAGCCGCCGGGGCGCATGCCTTTCTCGGTTCGAACATGGGTGTGGCGCAACGGTTCTTCGGGCGGGTTGTTGATGGCGGCATGTTTCACGTCGCCCATGGAGAAGCCGGCTCCTCCATCCTCCACTTGCAGTTGAATCATGCGGGCGGTGCGCACGAGGCTGAACCGCACGGGCGCCGCGTCGCCATTTTGGCGATCGCCTCCGTGTTCAATCGCGTTGCGGAGGAGTTCGTCGGCAGCGAGGGAAAGCTGTTCGCCGAGGTCGCCGTCGAGATCGGACAATTCGCAGCGGACGAAACCCATCACAACGTTGCGCGCGTCTGTAGTGGGTGGTAGCGAAAGCTCGGTCCATTCGGGACCAGCCGAATGCACAGTGATGTGCGAGGTTTCGGCAAAGATCAGTTTTGCGTCCACTACTGGTTATCATCGCATTGGAAGAGCTTAAAAGCGTGTTAGGTTGAGAGAAGCGGAGAAACGCAGTTTATGCGCGCTATTACTACACTGACGTTTGTTTTACTGATGGCGGCAGGAATGCCCGCGCCGGGTTCGACGACAAAGAAGGTGATTTCCCCGGATACGAGCGCGGGGAATGAGGATGTCGATCTGGTGGCCACGATTTACATGACCGAAGAAGAAGCCACCAAAGAGTTGGGAATGGACCCGGGGCCTGACATCGCAATTCTCAAAGTACGCATTGTTCCGAAGACGGACAAACCGGTGTCGGTAGCGGCGGATGATTTTATCCTGCTGGCGCACAACGACGGAGAACGCAGCAAGCCCTACACGCCCTATGAAATCGCGGGCAAAGGCGCGCTGGTTGTAACGAATGCGGATGCGGGACAGAAGAGCAAACAGAAGAAGACATCCACCACCGGCGGTTTGGGCGGCATTATGGTGGGCGGCGGTTCGAGCAACGGCAATGGAATGGCTTCGCCGGGGAATCCGGTGCCGGTGAACTTGAACACCAAGGTGGATGACAAAGCGCCGGGGAACCCAAAGCTACTCGAAGCACTGCAAGCGAAGCAATTGCCCGACAAGGAAACGAGTGAGCCGCTGGAGGGATTGCTGTACTTCCACTTGGCAGGGAAGCACAAATTGAAGGATATGGCGGTTCTCTATCGAGGTCCAGCGGGCAAGCTGAACCTCGACTTCGAACATTAAAACAAAACTACTGAGCTTTTTCGATGGAATTGATTTTCACGGTATCGCCTTCGAGCGAAGCCATGATCTTCACATTCTGACCGGCAAACTCTTTGGCTTTGGCAGCCGAGTCGGCATCGAACTTCATAACTTTGTCGCCGACGACCAGAACCGGATCTCCATTTTTCAGGCAACTTTCAACGCACTTGGTATTGGCTTCACTGACTTCGTGATGCTTGGCTCCACAGTGCGAATCGGAGATGTAGCCGGTGAGTTCTTCGGCCATCATTGAGAGCGAACCAACGGTTGCAAGGAAAGTGCACGCAAGGGCTAATTTTTTCATCTGTGTTTTTCGACTCCTTCTAGAGTTCGATGACTATTCTACTCGAAAATTTCAGAGAAAGATGGCGGCTAGAATGGATGAGAGAGAAAATTATGTCAAAACAGGACGAAGCCGGACTTATTTTGAAGCTTTACGAGCTTCGCCGAGAAGAAACTATGCGTAAAGCGAGGGACTGGTATTTTGCGCAGTTTCACCCTGGGTCAGTGAATGAATACAGCGCGGCCGTTTTTGGACCTTCCGGGGGTTTCGTACGGATGGTGATCAGCTATTGGGATATGGCTGCCGCGCTGGTGAATCAGGGGGCAATTTCCATGGAAATGTTTAACGAGACCAACGGCGAGCATATTGGAGTGTTCGCGAAAGTGGAACCGTTCCTGGCGGAGATCCGGGCGCAGTGGAGTCCGCATTACATGGAGAATCTGGAAAAATTGATTGATGCGACGCCGAATGGGCGAGAGCGAACGGCGAAGCAACGGGAACGGTCGAAGGAAATGCTGCGCCGGAGAAATACCTGATCACACTTCGAGAATCACAGGCATGATGAGGGGACGGCGTTGGGTCTGCTTGTTGAGATAGCGCTTTAGATCGGAGCGGATTTTTTCCTGCATCACGCCCCAATCGCCGCGCTCTTCGGGGCTGGAGCTATCGAGCGTTCTACGCACGACATTGCGGGCCTCCTGCAAGAGCGCGTTGTTTTCGCCCGTGACGAAGCCGCGGCTGACGATTTCGGGCAGGCCTTCGCTCTTGCCGGTGTTTTTATTGATGGCGATGATGGGGAGGACGAAGCCGTCTTCGGAGAGATGGCGGCGATCGCGAATCACCATGTCTTCGACAACGTCATCGAGGGAACCGGAATCGATGCAGACGCGGCCCACAGTGATTTTGTCGCCGCGCCGCGCGCCGTGGGTATCCAGTTCAAGAGTGTCGCCGGTTTCCAGCACGAAGGTTTCTTCCAAGCCGGCAAAGCGCAGATGCGCGGCCAAATGAGCGTGGCGGGAGAGTTGGCGATATTCCCCGTGAACCGGAACGAAGTAGCGCGGGCGGACGAGGTTCAGAATGAGCTTGAGTTCTTCTTCGCTGGCATGGCCGGAAACGTGTACGGGCGGGCGCATGGAGCCATAGATCAGATCGGCGCCGCGGCGCGCGATGTGATTCATCATTCGATAGATGGCTTTTTCATTGCCGGGTATGATGCGCGAGCTGAGAACTACGGTGTCGCCGGGTTGGATATAAAGATGTTTGTGATTATCCACCGCCACGCGGGAAAGCGCCGACATGGGCTCGCCTTGCGTGCCTGACACCACAATGGCTACCTTTTCCGGCGGCGACTGCATAATGTCTTGCGGGCGCAACAGCGTGGAATCCGGAATGGTGAGCAAGCCGAGGCTGTGGGCGATTTCGGTGACACTCAACATGCTGCGGCCCAGGAAGGCCACTTTGCGCTCATATTCGGCGGCGAGGTCTAGAATTTGCTGCAGGCGGTGAATGGAACTGCTGAAGCAAGAGATGATGATGCGGCGCTGGCAGCGGCTGAACAGTTCTTCGAGACGAGGGCGAACGGCGCGCTCGCTTTCGGTGTAGCCGGGACGATCGACGTTGGTTGAATCCGACATCAGCAGCAAGACGCCGCGTTTGCCGTATTCGGCGAAAGTGTGAAGATCGAAGAGTTCGTTGTCGGTGGGAGTAGGGTCGACTTTGAAATCGCCCGTGTGGATCACAACGCCGAGCGGGGTAGTGATGGCGAGGGCGACGCAACTCACGATGGAGTGAGTGACGCGGATAAACTCAATTTCAAAGGGACCTAGTTTGATGCGGTCGCCGGCTTTGATGACATTGAGGTGAACGTCGTCGAGCATTTCGTGCTCTTCGAGGCGACGCTCAACTAAGGCAAGAGTGAACTCAGTGCCGTAGACAGGGATGTTTAGGGTGGAGAGCAGGAACGGGACGCCACCGATGTGGTCTTCGTGGCCGTGGGTCAGGATAAGGCCGCGGACGAATGCGGCGTTTTGTTCAAGGTATGCGAAATCCGGCGTGACGATATCGACACCGAGCAGTTCGGAGTCGGGAAACATCATACCGGCGTCAATCACGATGATGTCGTCGCCATAGCGCAGCGCCATGGAGTTCATCCCGAATTCGCCTAAGCCGCCGATGGGGATGACTTGGAGCTTCTGGTCTGGCATATTCACGAGCGGAAGCTAAAGGGTATCACGCGCGGAGTTCCGTGATTTACGGGGGGAAACTCCGCAGCCCATCGAAGATCGTTGAGCGATTCGAACAAGGGCGGAGGCATTTGGCGTTCAAAAACCAGAAAGTTAGAGCGCGTGCGAATTCAGAAAAGCCAGCAAGGGCTCCATCTGCGGAGAGTTTTGAAAACTCACATAAGAGTAACGGCGAAGACCGCGGCAGATAATCCCGAGACGCGTCTTGAAATCCAGCCGCGACGGAATCTCAATCGCCCGATCATCCACCGGAGGGATGTCGCCGCGCTGGCAGTACATGGCGATGCTCACGCGGGGCGCCGGCGCCCGTTGACAGGATCGACTCCCATAGTGAAATACATATTGGTCCCAACAAGACAACGTGCCGGCGGCCGTTGGGAGCGCGCGAAGGTCCTGCAGCGCCATTTGGTCCCAACCGGTTTTCAAGTTATGGACCGCGTCATTATACTGGCTATCCCGGTTACGCGGCAGCAGATACATGCAGGAATTCAAAGGTGTTGCCTCAGTTACAGTGATCCACGCGGTAAGTACAGCCGGCATCCCGTTTTCGTCAATTGTGTTCGCGTATTCTGCGTCCCGGTGCGGTTCGAAGCCCTTGCCATGATCGCTGGGTTCGATGTAGTAGACCCAAAAATTGGGAATCAAGCGCCAGCCTTCACTCAATACCGCCGAAAGAGCGGGGCTAACTTGCGCGAGCGCCTGATAAAACGCATCGTAGAGCAAGGCGAACATATTGGGCAGTCCTGCGTTGCGAACGTTCTCAATCGCTTCGAGCATTTGTTTCAGGGTCACTTCCGAGACGAGGCGTCCGGTTTGAAAATAACCCTCAATCCGAACCTGATCGCGGTAGGCCGCGCGCAGATGCGGATCGAGCTTGGGACGTGCCTCGGAGCCTGCGAACGGGTCATCCGTGATGGCGAGCCCCGGACTCAACGCTCGCCAGAAGTTGACGTCTTCGATTTTCGGGAGCATTTCGAGCAAACGCTCGGTATCGAAATCTTTACGCAGTACCGGTGCGGTCTGAGTAGCAGTCACGAGAATCTCCTTTTTACTTCGACATTCAGCCAAAGAGAAATCGCTTTCGCCAGAATACAACTTTTTTGCGAGTTATCTTTTTACGAACTTGGTAAGGCGGTTGGCGGGTGGAGATTGATGCCGATACCCAGCGACGCTCCCGGTTTCCGCAACCGCCAATCGAACGCTAACCGTGAGACGAATATGGCGGTAAAGAGATTTGTGGTCAAGCCAATCAGCAGCGTCACGGCGAAGCCTCTGACGGCGGGGGCACCAAAGAAGAAGAGAAAAAGGCACGACACCACGGTTGTCACGTGGGTGTCCAGCAACGTCGAGAACGCCTTGCTAAATCCCGCTGCCACCGCCGACGCCGGAGGCTTTCCCTTGCGCAATTCTTCGCGAATGCGCTCGAATACGAGTACGTTGCTATCAACGGCCATGCCGATGGTGAGCACGACGCCGGCAATTCCGGGCAGAGTTAAAACAGCCCCGAAACAGGCCAACACTGCAATGACCAATACGCCGTTCAGAACAAGCGCGAGCGTGGCGTTGAAGCCGGCTCCTCGATAATAAAGCAACAAGGTGGAGACCACCGCCACCAGCCCTACCGTGCCGGCCAGCAATCCCGTGCGAATGGAATCAGCGCCAAGCGAAGCCTCTACAATTCGTTCCTGCACCACTTCAATGGCAGCGGGCAGCGCGCCAGAGCGCAGATTCGCCGCCAACTCTTGAGCTTCGACGCGAGTGCGGGCGCCCAGAATCTGGCCTGAGTCACGAATCACACTATCGATCACCGGAACACTCAAGATCTCATGGTCAAGAACGATTGCAGAGCGGTTCCCTATATGGGCCGCTGTGTACTGTTCAAAACGGGCGGCGGCTTTTTGGCTTAGGATGAATGTCGTGAGAGGCCGTTCCATCGCGTCTAAGGAAACGCGCGCGTCCCGTAGGTCTGTGCCGGAAATGACAGGGCGCCTTGCAAGCAGATACCAGGCTCGCCGCCCACCTACCCCTGGGCGCGTGGCCAACGGTTGCCGATTTTGTTGCAACACTCCCCCGAGTTGGGCCATCGCATCGGAGAAGCTCTCATAAGGGCCGCCCTCGACTGAATACCATTCGAGCACCGCCCGGCTCTGCAACAAGTTCTTGATATGCGAAGAGTCACTGACGCCGGGAAGCTGCACAAGTAGTTCGTCTCCGGCGCTGCCATATTGCTGGACAGTGGCTTCGGAAAGACCATAGGCGTTGATGCGGCGTTCCAGAATTTGGCGGGTCTGCTCCACAACGTCACGCCGTTGAGAAGGGGATGCGTCATTCACTTTCACCTGAAGCACAAGGCTCGCTCCACCACGAAGGTCCAATCCCAATTGCACGGGCCAGAACCGAATTGCCAGAAAGCTGGCAATCACGATGGACAGAACCAGAAAGAGTCTCCGAATCAGTGGTCGAGTCATGAGCGGCTCCGTAACTGTTCCAAAGCCAAGAGGATCGGGCTGGCGATAAAAATCGACGAAAACGTGCCGACCAGAATTCCGATCACAAGAGCGAGTGAGAACCCACGCAGCACCGGGCCCCCGAAGAAAAGCAGCGAAAGCGCAGTGAGCAGCGTCAAGCCCGAGGTCAGAACAGTGCGGCTCAGGGTTTGATTGATGCTGCAGTTGATTGTCTCCGCTAAAGAAAGGCGTTCGTCAGTGCGGCGATTTTCACGAATCCGATCGAAAACGACGATCGTGTCATTCATGGAATAGCCAACCAAGGTGAGGAGCGCGGCCACAACAGTGAGCGAGATCTCTTGATTGAGCAATGAAAACAGGCCAACGGTGATCAAGGTATCGTGCAGTACCGCTGTAAGCGCGGCCAGGCCGTAAGCCCAGCGGAATCGCCAAGCCAGGTAGGCAAGCATGCCGCCGGCAGCACCTCCGCTAGCCATCACGGCCTGCCGGCGTAATTCGGCCCCCATCTGCGGTCCGACCATTTCAAAGCTGCGAATCGAATAGTGGGTACTTACAGTGGACAGAGCTTCGCAAATGGTCTGGCGCAGCTCGGTCAGGCTTCTTTGTGCGGACGGCTCCGCCGAAACCAGAATCTCGTTGCTGCCCTTTAGATCATGCGCCGCCACAACTGAAACACCGCTTAACCTTGACGACAGCGCGGTCCGAATCTGGCTTATAGGGGGAGCGCCTTCCCAGTGGACGTCCATCACCGCTCCACCCAAGAAATCAATGCTGTATCTGGGACCTTTCTTTGCCAGTAGGCTGGCAGATCCGACTACGGTAAGAATCAACGACGGCACGATGAACCACCATTTCCGGCCGAGAAAATTAAAATGTGTATCTCTAAAAAGTTGCATATCCGAAGTTCTCCTGAACAAGCGTCAAAAACACGTAGATAAAGATGCAAAGGGAATTTCAGCAGTCGACTACAGCCCGCGGGTATCCTCATGACGGGGAATTGGGCGAAATTCGATGCTGAAGAAGTTGTTAGGAGAAACGAGGCGGCGGGCGTTGATAGGAAGGGCCGTAGTATGGCGTCGCGGCGCAACGATTCGGCTCACTGCTTTGGGGCAAGCAACTGGCCACAGACTGCCGGAAAAGCCGGTATGCGAGAACCGGCGGCCCATGCCATTCGAAGCTGCGCTGGGGAAGCTTGGCTGCGGACGCGGATTCAATAAAAGCCGCAGGGACGGAAGGCGCCGACATCCCAGAAGAGCCGTGTATGGCTGGGGCGGGATGAAAAGCAATGGCGATGAGAATCGCAAGCACAAATCCGCTTGCGAGTGTGAAGAACACGCCAGCCCGCCAACGCATCAACTTAAGCCTAACAGAACTATGCAGCCGGCGATTGCGCTCAGCCACATTGGCCCAATCGACCGCGAAAAGAGCGGCGGTACAATCGGACAAGGGATTTCTATGAAAATCTCTCCATCTTTGCAATCTGAGATCAATTATTCCCGAAAGTTATTTGAAGCTGGCTTCGACGCGTCCGACGCTGGCACGTCGAGCAGTGTGCTGAGGCGAGAGTTTGCGCGCTCGGCTCGTAGTTCGTGGCTGCCAGTCGCTATTGGGGCTGCGGTTGGTCTGCTGGCAGTGCATTTTGCGCGGAAGAGTAAATCGGGCACAGGTTCCGTGGTTGGCGCGCTGGTAGGAGGCGCTATCGGCTTTGGTGGAGCGGTCGCCTGGAATTCGCGCGATGTTACTTCGGAGATGCTCCGGAAGGCCGGTAGGAATATTAGTGCGGTTCGGGACGAGCGCTGGCTCGAAAAACATCCAATCGACTACGCATAACTGGCCATCGCCGGATTACTAAGTTCAACGTTCGCAATTAGTGCGCAGTCGCGAACGTTCGCAAGTCAACGCGCTACCGTTTGCCGGCTGCGCTTTCCTCGCGTTCGAGCAGAAATCGAGCCATCGGCAGGCTGCGCCAGTCGTTCAACTGCTTGGCCTTGGCGAAGGCGGTGTTCGCATCCGCGTCCAAACCGTAGCGCTTCAACATCTCTCCTTGTACCAGCCAAGCAGCGCTCGATAAGCCCGGTCCGCCTTCCTCTTCGTCAATCGCGTTGGCCAACGTCTTCTTACACTCACTCGCGTTGTCCGCGATTAGCAAAGTCATAGCCCGTGTATAGAGGTGCGGCGGGTCTTGTTCCAGAAAACGCCCGCTGCCGTTGTCCGTGTCATGACCTTCAGCGTCGGCGGTCTTGCCGGAAAGAATCGCATTCCAATCCGCCGCAAACTCCCGCTCTCCACTGAACGACGGAAAAGGCGCGTTTTTCTCTCGCTCAATGAGCGCTTGCGCATCCTGGAAACGGCCCTGCTGCATGAGACCAAGAGCGGCGAAATGCAACGCCCAACCGTCTTCCGCGTTGTGGCTCGCGCGGTTGACAGGAGGCTGCCCGGGCTTGAGAGTCACGGTAACTACTTCGTTGCGTTTTGTCTCGTTGTCATGCAGTCGCGCCTCGGCCTCGATCTGCAGTTCGTGCCATTGTTGAAGATGGATATGCGCTTCGGCGCCAAGGCGGTAGGCAACCTCGGCATAGAATGCATTTTTGGCCAACAGACGCGATGCTTCCAGCAATTCTTGCCACTGCTGTCCTCGTCTGAAAGCTTCGCAAAGCGCAAAGTACAAGTCTTTCCGGTCCATGAACGCCACGGGATGTTCGGTGGAGGCGCGCAGGATCTTTATAGCTTCATGGTCGCCGCTGTAAGTGCCAAGCAGGCTGGCCGCCGCGGCGCGGATAAAGCCACTGTTTCTGGTTTCCGGCGCGATCCCGGCCCAGAGGTAGCGGAAAGCCGGACCCTTTTCATCGGAAGCCAAGATGGGAAGTGCGCTGTCTTTGACCTGATCGAGCCATGCTTGAGCCCCGGCGAGATCGCCTTTGTCCAACTTTTCGAGAGCGAGCTTGCCGACGATATCCAGGCCGTCCGCGGGCGCAAGCAGTTTGCATTCGCCATTCTCTTTGACGACCACAACACTCGAAAGGCGGACATTGAAGCGGGTATTCAGATCCACCAGGTAGGCTGGGTTGCCGGTCCCCCGAACCGTAAGGTCGGCGTTAGTAGCGAGCAAATCGGGAAGCACGTCGGCGCTGCCGCCTGTTGCTAAAAACATCTGCGCGAAAGGCGCGAAGTTCTCACGAGCCTGCATGACACGGTCATGCCAGTGCGAAAGATTCGCCCGCGTACTCAGAATCGCCGCCAGCGCGGAGTCGGGAGAGCCGGCGGAAGCGATCGAGGCTAAGAGCAATTGAACCGGCCTCTTCGGATCGTCTTTGGACGCCAGCGAACTCTCATAGTGCTTGGTCTTTCCCGCAAATGGAATCAGACTGGCAATCTGGGGATTGCTGCTGAGCCGTTGAGCGGCCTTGAACAGCTCGCTCGCTTGCTGATAATTGCGCAGAAGCAGCAACATTCTGCCGCCGTCGGATAGGTGAACTGCTCGCGCTTCGTCGCCTATGCCGGACTGACTGTCGATGATAGCCCGCTCCGAGCCATCTATGAGTGCCGTCAAAGCCACGTTCAGGGCTGGAAAAACGGGTTCCGCAGCAAGTGCACTCGCCGCTTCCTCACGCGCTTCCTTATACTGGCCCAGGTGGAGCAGGGCAAAAACCAAGTTCTGGCTGACGACCGCATTTGGGCTTTTGGCGAGTATCTGCCGGTACACGGCAACGGCCTCCGGCAAGCGGGCGGAACTTACGTAGCGCTGGCCGCTCGAATCGAATTCGAGCAGGATGGCCAGCTCAAGGGAAATTTCGGGATTGGCCGCATCGAGCTCCAAGGCGTGGCGGAGAGCTTTTTCCGCTTCCGCGGGTTTCCAGCCGTGCCCGTGCAGCCGCCCAAACGAATCATATTCATTCAAAGTGCCCAGCGTTAACCAAGCTTCGGCCGATTTGGGAGCAAGTTCCACAGCTTGTTGAGCGACAGCGAGAGCGCGCTCGCCTGCTCCGCAATCCATCGACAATCGGGCGTAACGAAGATAAGCAGCCACGTCCTGCGCATGGTCGTTCATATCCTGGCGAGCGACGCGCAGTGCCTCCGCCGATTTGCCCAGCGCCAGCAAGTCGCCCGATTTGAAAGTAAACGCCACAACCATCGGGGTGCCGGCGAGCTTTGTTGTATGTTTCCGCAGATCGGTGTACTCGTCGGGCGTCAGTCGCCTTTTGCCAGTGTCCAAAAAGTAACTCAATTCGATGATGCCGCCGGGATGGCGCTTGGTCTCGCTCCTGAAAGTGAAATCACCCGATTTGAAATCCGCCACAGTAGGCAACGGCCTGGGAGAAGCCCCACGGGGTGGAAAGATTTTGAAGTTCACGGTAGCCTGATACGGTTCCGCGAAGACAAAATCGTTGACCCGCTTTTTTTCGTCCGGGTCCGCCGCCGCATTGAGCAGGAGATAGGGGAGGCGTTCAAGAAGCAGCGCGTTTGACAACCCCACAGCCGCTTCGTTCGTGTCGGAAATTGCGGTATCGGATTCCAGCGCCTCCACGGTCATATGAAACGGCTTCGAAAAATCGGCGCGCGGCGTGACATTGCTCGCGCCCAAAGACTTGGCGCGAAACGCTCTTTTTGCGAAGGATTCGAGTGCCGTTCGCACCTGCTGTCCGTCGCCGCCAAAAATCGAGCGCAACTCGGATTCAAACGAGCCATAGGCCTCGACATCCAAATGAACGTCGCCTTTGCCGCTTTCGAGGAGGTGAAATTCCACGTTATAAATGACACGGTTTTCTTTCGAACTGGCTTCAGGTGTTGTCGTGAGCTCGCTGGTTGATCCGGCAACGATCAATGCCCGCCTGCCCTGGTCTTGTTGAGGAAGGTCGCCGACACGGGTCGATTCTGCGGTTGCATCGATCCAGAGAGGTTTGGCGTCATTCAGAAAGACAATCGCGTGATTGAACTGTCCCAACCCCGGCAGGTCGGGGTCTACATCGGTTCGACTGCCGGCATTGAGCAGCGCCAAATGAGCGTCCAATCCCGCGGCTTTGAGCAAGGCAACCAATAGGGCGGCTTTGTCTTTGCAATCGCCATAGTGGCGCTGAATCACGTCGGCGGGAGCGTTTGGGACGATCGCGGCTTGGCCAAACTCCACACCGGTATAACGAACGTTCTGTTGCAGACGCGCTGAAATTGCGGCCGCCCGATCCAGTGTGTTCGCCGGCAGCTTTCCGAAATCGATTCCCAGGGCGGCGAATGCTGCTTTGGTGTCGGCTCGGCTGATTCGTTCGTTCACGATTTGCTCGTAGACACTGGCCACCTGGCGCCAGGAAGTCCCGCTGGAAAATCGGAAGGAGGGATAAACGGCGAGGCCGGAAGGGGCAAAGAGTTCTGGAAACTCCGGGGCATTCTGGCGCCCCACCTCAACCTCGATATGCGAGCCGCCCTTAGACTCAGACCGGACGATCTCCGGCTGATCGAGACGGGCGAAAGCCGTCTTCACAGAGATGCCCTGAGCGGCATCGATAGAGACGTGAAAACGCTCAATGGGGGAACCCCCGCCCACGCTGAGGTCGCGCGTCACTCCGGCGGCGAACAGCGGCGAGTTTTCCTGCTCGACAATTTCATATTCGATAACCGCGCCACTATCCACCGCAGGCAGCGGAGCTCGCACAACCCGGCTATCGGAAAAAATGGTGGCGTCAAACTGAGTCGAAGGGGCATCGGCGATCGTTTTGGGGTCAAGCCAATGGATTGATCCATCGGCGGAGATCACGCGCGCGCGTAGTTCCGGTTTGTTCTCGTGCCATGGTTCCCATTCCTGTTCCACTTCCGCCCAATCTTCTACTGCGCTTTCCTTGGCGATCCGGTAGACGCAGCGAAACGTGGTGTTGGTTGTGCCGTCGCTTTGGATCTGGTAGTGCCGATCCTGCAAGAGATAGAGGATCTCCGCCTTTTCGGAAACAGGAAGCGCGGCGGCGGCTTTTAGAATTTCTCCGGTGTTGCCGGAGAAGGGCCGATCCCAAGGTTGCGTCGCCAGAACAGCCTCCGAAGCGGCGAAGAACCAAAAAAGGGACAGCCCAATTCGGGTAATCATTCGTTTGAGTTGTCTTTAAGACTAGCATTTTGGGCACTGTTTTCCGCCGGCTGCGTTCTTTGCTGGACGCGTGACACGGCGATGCCATGATTTCCCGCGTCATGAGGACAAGCGAATACCTGCGATGGAAGCTTTGTGAACGCACTACCTGCGGCCCGGTTCGCAAGCATGGTACCTCGGTGAGCTCTCGATGTTGCGAAAAAGGTGGAGGTGGGTGTTATTTTGACCGGATGCACTCGAGAGCGCCTCTGTGCCTGCGCCGCCGCATTTGTGCTGTGCGTGTCCGCTCACGCCCAGAATTACAACTTTACAACGTTGAACGACCGCTCATCCGGGGGCAACCCGACCGCCATAAATGATGCAGGAGAGGTTGTGGGGAACAGCGGCATCGGCGCCTTTGTGTACTCAAACGGTATATTCAGCTATCCGACTTCCAACGCGGCGTTTTTTGCCGGCGGTATTAACAATCTCGGCGTTATCGCCGGCAGTCTCGACAGCGTCGGGAACGACGGTGGGGCCATCCTGAACGGCAGCAATTTAACGACATTCTCCGGCCCCGGTTCAGCCCGTACGCTAGCGTATGCGATCAATGACAATGGCGTTGTAGTTGGCTATTACACTACGTCTGGATGGCACGCGGAATTCCAAACTGACGGGCATTAGCAATTCCGGCATCGTCTTCGGATGGTGTAACGAGTACCTCCCTTCGGGTTCCTTTTCCGCGACAGTGTATTTTCTCTACAAGAACGACGTGTATTCTATTGTCAACACGCCCGGCGCAATTAAGGGAATGAATCAGGCGGGCGAAATCCTCGGCAGCGTTGGCTATCCTGTTGCGGCCGGCCCTGATACGCCTGGTTTTCTCGGAACGCCGGCGGCGCTGCGATTCATCCCAGTGCCCCCCTGCCGTGTGGTTGACACTCGCTTGGCGAACGGCCCGTTTGGCGGACCAGAGCTTAGTGGAAACACCGAACGAGATTTCGCCGTTCCCAACAGCGCTTGTGGAATTCCTTCGAACGCCGCAGCGTATTCGCTGAACGTTACGGCAGTGCCGGATGGCAGCCTCAGCTATCTTTCGATTTGGCCCTCTGGCCAGACGCAGCCACTGGTTTCAACCTTGAACTCCGATGGGCGGATCAAAGCCAACGCCGCCATTGTTCCGGCGGGCACGAACGGGAGCGTGGCCGTGTACGTTACGGACCCGAGCAACGTCGTCCTGGATATCGACGGTTACTTCGTGGCGGGCAGCAGTGCCGGGTTGGACTTTTATCCAGTGACTTCTTGCCGAATTGCAGACACTCGTTTGCCGAACGGTCAGCTAGGCGGGCCTTCTCTCCACGGAGGCGTAGCACGCACGTTTCCCATACAATCGAGTTCTTGCAATCTTCCAGCTACGGCGCAGGCGTACTCGCTCAACTTCACCGCAGTGCCTCACTCATCGCTCGCCTACCTTTCGACCTGGCCCACAGGCCAAGCGCGACCGGTGGTTTCGACATTAAATGCCGACACCGGCTCGATCACGGCGAATGCAGCTATTGTGCCGGCGGGCGCGGGCGGGGCGGTGAGCGTGTATGCGACCGGCGATTCGGATCTCGTCATCGATGTGAATGGCTACTTTGCGGCGCCGGCAACCGACGGGCTATCTCTTTACACAGTGACGCCTTGCCGCCAGTTGGATACGCGCGGCAGCTCAGGGGCATTTAGCGGGACCCTTGACGTCAGCGTCATTGCGACGGCCTGCGTCCCTCCCTCTACCGCAAAGGCGGTTGTTGCGAACGCGACGGTAGTGCCGACGGACGTTTTGTCGTATCTCAGTCTTTGGCCTTCGGGACAGAGCCAACCCACCGTTTCGACACTGAATTCGGACGGATCGATTACCTCGAATATGGCGATTGTGCCGGCGGGGTCGAACGGATCGCTGAGCGCTTATGCTACCGATCAGACAGAATTGATCCTGGATTTTTCGGCCTATTTTGCGCCCTAGTCACTATCGGTAGCCGGATCTTAAGGATAGCCCTGCAGTCTCGGTTCCCCGTGCTTCCACTCCGGCGGAAGAGCAAAGCCACTATGATTCGGCATCTTAACCTTCGGTAGGGTCTGGGTGTCCATCACCTCATCCTCCTGAATCACGCCGTTCTTGTACAGCAGGAATGCGGTAAGCGCATACACTTCATCCGGTTTGAGCGACCCTTCTTTCCCGAGCGGCATGCCCCGCCGGATGTAATCCCAGATCGTCGTCGCGTACGGCGAATGAACTCCCATTGCATTACTGTCATCCACACAAGGCGTTAAGCAAGGCTTAGCGGATGGCGGGTGATCGCCCTTCCTGCTGATCAACGTGGGAGCCGGCCCTTCGGATCCTGTGGCTCCGTGGCACGCCGAGCACCCTTTGCGAACATAGAGCACCGCGCCTTCTTTGGCAGTCCCGTGACCCGGCGGAAGTTCCTTGCCCGTCGGGCTGATGGCGATATCCCAGGCGCGGATTTCCTCTGGTGTCGGCGCCCGCCCGAGACCATAGGTCGGCGACTGTCCCAGCGCAGACTGCGCCATCCCCAGGATGGTCGTGATGACAAACAGTTTAGGAAAGCCCATTGTAAACATTCCCATCGGCAGCAAGCCGCCAGGGTTGCACAGAATTGTCAGCGCCTCGAACACGGACCTTGTCAACAGGTTGGTTCCAATACTTGGCGATCTCGGCGCGGGTGGGTTGAACGGTGCCCACTTCATCGGTGCAGCGCGACATCAGCACACAATCTTTCCCGTCCCACTTCCAATTGAGGCCAAATCGGGTATGCGCCATTCGATAAGCGTGTGATCGAAGCTCGGCATTCTGCCAGCTTTCGCCGCCATCTGTGGAGACCTCGACGCCGCGCACCGCGCCTCCCCCAGACCATGCCAAGCCGGTGATTTCGTAGAACCCTGGACCCGGCAGATGCTGGCCGCCGGAAGGAAACGTGATGACGGATTTCGGTCCAATCTGATGCGTGAGCGCAGCCACTTTCGGGTCGGGGTTAATGTGCCCATAGTCGTCGTAAGTCATGTAATAGCGGTCAACCAGCTTGATTCGCCGCAAATACTTAATCTGATAAATGCCCTCAAAGCCGGGAGCAATCAGCCGTAGCGGAAAGCCCTGCTGCGGCCGGATCGGCTCGCCGTTCATCCCGTAGCACACCAGACAGTCATCCATCGCTTTCGCCAGCGGAATGCTCGATGCGCCCTTCACTTCTTCCGCGCCTTCCGCCACAATCCAGGAAGCCCCCTCTTGCACGCCGGCTTCTTTGAGCAGCAACGAGAGCGGCACGCCGGTCCATTCGGCGCAACTGGTTAATCCGTGTGTCTCCTGCACAGTCTTGTGCGTCGGCTTGGCATGGTTTCCCAAGCACTCAATAAAGTGAATGCGGGATACGTAGGGCAGACGCTTCAACTCGTCCATCGTGAAAATCAGCGGCCGATCCACCATCCCGTGGATTATCAGGCGATGCTCTCGAGGGTCAATGTCGGGAACAAACGAGCCGCGATGGGTGGCCGTGTAATGAAGCGACGAAGGAGTGATGATTCCGACCGAATCCTGCAGCGGCGTCAAGACGTGAAACGTGAGTCCGAATTCATCGGGCGAATGTCTTTCGGCCACGGGCACACGAATCGAAGTAACGAAACGCGACCGATCCCCATAGGCGATCAGTTCGTCAAGTTTTTTGGCAGGCATTCCCTGCGTCTGGCCCTTCGCAAGTGGCGCGCCCCCCGCAGCCACCGCAGCCAATGAGACGCTGCCTTTTAAGAATCTCCTTCGGTCAGGTTTTCTCGAATCCATAGGTTCTCCTTGAAGGCTCAGGCTTTCGCGAAACGATCTTCTTTACTCGCGATCGTGGAAAGAAGTATACACCCGTTTGGATTGCATTGACGACGGCCGTTACCTCTCCCGGGATTCCCCAAACCTAAGCGAAGCGGACGAGTATCCTCATGCCTGGACGCCGGACAACCCAATCTGTGATTTTTGAATCGACGCGCAATGGGAATTACGACCTTTTTCGTCAAAAGATCGATCAAAGCGAGGCTGAGCCGCTCGCGATTTCAGGCGAGACGAAAGTTCTCGCGCATGTATCGCCGGATCGGAAATGGATTTTATTTAACCAACAACATGAAAAGCCGCGTTGGAGCCTCCGCTTCCGCCAGGCGTCTCCGGCAAACAAAATCACGGCCTATTCGGAGTATCTACACTAACCTGGGAACACCTTTACCCCATGTGGCCGGGGGCGCAAGTTCCCGGTGGATCGCAGGTTGGGTCATGTCTCGCTGCGCAGAGGAAAAAATGCGGCTGCCCTGCGAAATCAGGTAATCCGCGGTCCGCGCCGCCAGCGCTTGAATCGTAAGCCCGGGATTTGCCGATCCTTGGGTCGGCATGATGCTGCCATCGCATATGAACAAGTTGTCGATATCGTGGGTGCGGCCGAAGCGATCGACGACGGAGGTTTCCGGATTGAGGCCCATGCGCGCGGCTCCCACCAGGTGGGCGTAGCGCGCCTCTTGCACCACTTCGGTGGCACCGGCGGCGTGCATGACGTCCATGGTCTTCTCCTTTGCGAACTTGATCAACTTCTTATCGTTGTCATGCAAATTGAAAGATACATGCGCGACGCGGAGTCCGAAACGGTCGGTATCGCCGGACAAAGTCACTCGATTATCCGCCCAGGGAAGAATTTCGCCTAGCAGGCCCAGGCTCGCCCAGTGGCTATAATCCATCATCTCCCGGCGCAGTCCCCAGCCCCAGGCTTTTTTTGCCGCGAGCATCTGCTTTGCGAACGCGACCGGTAACGGCCCGACGGTTTGAATAGCGAAGCCGCGCGCAAAATTATTGCGTGGATCAGTCTCATAAAATTCCTCGGTCAATGCATGCGCGGGCGGCGCTTTGTACATGCGAACCGGTTGGTCGAAGCGACCCAGAACTACGTTCCCGGCCTGGGCCATCAGGTATCGTCCCAGTGTGCCGCTGGAGTTAGCCAGACCATTTTCAAAGCCGCGACAAGCTGAGTTGAGTAAGAGACGGGGAGTCTCAATCGCATAGCCGCTGACGATCACGGCTTTCGCTTTTTGGAAATGAGACTCGCCGTCGCGGTCGAAATAATGGACGCCCGTAACTCTGCCATTGCCGCCTAACTCCACGCGCGAAGCCATCGAGTGATCCCGAATTTCCGCGCCTGACTCGATCGCATCCGGAACGTGAGTAATCAGCGTACTCGCTTTCGCGCCCACCTTGCAACCTTGAATGCAAAAACCCCGATAAATACAGTGCTGGCGATCGCCGAACGATCCTGAAAGAATGGCGACGGGGCCGCCGATGGAAACCGGTATACCAAGAGCTGTGCACCCCTTGATCAAAGTGTTCCCGGCACCGCCCATCGGATGCGGACCATAGGAGTAACCGTGTGGGTGGCCCCAAGGATAATAGGCAGGTCCCGCTACCGGCATCTCACGCTCAAGTTGCTCATAATACGGACGCAAGTCGCTGTAGGAGATGGGCCAGTCGACGCCCACTCCGTCGCGTGTATAAACCTCGAAGTCGGAAGGATGCAGTCTCGGGGCAAAGGCCGCCCAGTGAACTGATCCGCCGCCTACGCCTTTACCGCAGTTGTTCGCACCCAAGGCCAACGGATCTGACCCGCCGGTCACGCGCGGGTCCTCCCAATAAAGTTCGTGAGAGCCTATCTCGTCACTCACCCAATCCTTCTCTGTATCCCAGAATGGACCGGCCTCTAAACCAACCACATCGAATCCCGCACGCGCCAGGCGCTGCAGCAGAACCCCGCCCGCCGAGCCGACACCAACAATCACGTAGTCGACTGACTCACGCAATCCGAACTTCTTCATGGGGGCACGGATGTGCTGAATCGGCCCGAGCATGTGCTTCTCAGTCGAATTCTTCAATCTTTCCTCTGAGGCGAAATGTGTGAGTGTTGGTCGGCTTCTGTGTCCAGATGGTGGAGAGATTCCACCTCATCGGAGAGGCTTCCGTTGGGCGGAAGCCAATCGTAGCGGCGCTCTGCGACTTCCCAGGGCTCCGGTTCGCCACGTTCCAAACGTGTGTAGGCGCGCGGATAAGCGGGTCCGCCAAAACCAATTTCATCCCACGCCCAAGGATGCGAATAGTACGCCTCTATAGCATCGCTCATGATCATTTGCCAGAAACGGTGAATGGACATCCGTTTCCAGATATCGCGGCCAGCTTTGGGCCGCCGGTCGTGGATTGCTTTTATGACCTTTTCCTGCTGCCAGTGGCCGAGATGAAGGAAGTCGCCGTTAAAGCGCCCTTGCGATTCCGCATTGATCGCTTCCATTCCGAGCTTATAGACTTCGCGATCCTGGGGAAGGGAATCGAAGCGATATCCAGCCGTTTGATTTTCGTAAAGGCGCGCATCCAATGCGGGTAATAAGGGAATGCGACGATCGATGGTGCGATCGGTCTGTGGTATCAGATGATCGAAAACCGCCTCCCAAAACCTCCATTCCTCTGCGTTGAAGAACCGGGGCGCAGGCTGACTTTCCACTCGCCGCGACACTGTCTTCCGAGTTGCTTCGTCCCAGTAGGGACTTTGCGAAAGTGTGCTAAAGCCGGCATAATAACCGGGCTGCCGCTTGGCGGCCAGCGGCTCTTGAGTCTCAGGATCGATCGGACGCAACGCGGTATCGGCGTCTTTGTAAGTGCTCATGCATGTCTCCGGCGTAGTAGACTGGCCATGAATCCAAGAAAACCGGCGGCGCCAAAAAGCAACGGCGCAAAGATGGGAGGACCGTAGATCAAGTTGTACACCAGGTGTTTACGGCCACCCGGCCGGCGCAGCACGCCGCGAACGTGGTAGTAAAATCCGACAACCGCATCAGCTGACGCCAGGGCCGAGAGTGCGGGAAGAATGCTTGTTGCCGTTCGCCGGCTACCGACGGAGGCAAAGGCCGATGCTGCCAACAGGGGCGCAATGATGATGGGAGACCATTGAACCTGGTAGCGGAAATTATTCTTATAATGCGAATAGTACGCTTCAAAGCCGCTCAACAATGCGCTGACGCCCGCGACAACCGCAACCTGGCGCTGAAATTTTCCTTCGCGAATATCTTGCTCACCGGTTAGAAGCTCCCGGCTCGCGGACGTGGGCAGCAATCGAGCCAGCCACGTATCCTCATCATTGCCGTTGTAATTGTCATCGCTCCCCTCGCGCTGTAAGTAGGACGCCACCAATCCCAGGTAGGCGCTGGTGCCAAAGAGAAGCGGCGCGAAGACCGGCGGCCCCATAATCATGTTCGTCATTGGGAAACGCCAGCCACCTGGCTTGCGGTGAATGCCTCGAATGTGGAAGTAGAAACCTAAGAGAGCATCGGCGAGTGTCAGAGAGCATCGGCGAGTGTCGCGACTGACACGAAACGCAGCACTGTCCGCGCGGTTCTGCGGCTGAAGAAGGCGGCGAACGCAGCTGCCGCCAGCAGCCCACTGAGAATCACCGGTGTGTACATTACGCGCCGGCTATAACTCCCCCGGTAATGCTCGTAAGCGACTTCCAGGCCGCTGATAACGCTGGTTGCCGCGGTCAAGAACGACAAACTACGCTGAAACTTACCCTCTCGAATATCATGCGCGTAGACCGAGAGTTCAGTCGGCATCGGCTAAATGACCTCGCGAACCTGATCTTCGACGATGGTCTTGAGAATTTTGGCAGCGTCCTTTTGACCGCGCACCAGCGACTTAGCCAAGTGCAAAGCCTGCTCAGTGGTGGCTTTTCCCGGCATAGGCGGTTCGTTCGGATCGACCACAGCCTGCACCACCGACGGGCCCTGGGTATTAAGCGCTTCGCGGAGCACATGTTCAGCATCTTGTGGCCGTTCGAGCGTAAAGCCACGCGCGCCACACGCTTCAGCCACTTTTGCAAAATCGATGGGCTCTAATTCAACTCCGAATTCAGGGTTGCCCTCCAGAATCATCTGTTCCCACTTTATTTGCCCGAGAACGTTATTTTTTACGACAATGACCGTCACCTGGAGCTTGTACTTCACCAACGTCGCAAGCTCACCCATCAACATTGTGAGTCCGCCATCTCCGACCACGCATACCACCTGCCGTCCTGGATAAGCCACTGCCGCACCAATGCTGTAGGGCAGCCCGTTCGCCATGGTGGCGAGTGAGCCGGAGAGTGAGAATTGCATATCGCCGCGAATTTCGATGTGGCGCGCGGTCCAAGTGGCGATGGTGCCGCTATCGGAGGAGACAATGGCATCGTCCTTCAGAAGCTTGTTCAGAGTGTGCGTCACCACCTGCGGCTTCATTGGCATATCCTGGCGCGTACCGCGTTCTTCCATAAGTGCGTTCCAACTTTTCATGCGATCTTGTGCTTTGCGGAGGAAGCGATCGTTCTTATGTTTGAGCAGGGGAAGCAGAGCCGCTAGAATCGTTTTGGAATCACCTACTAAACCGATGTCCACCGGGTGTCGAAGACCTATGCGAGTAGCATCCAAATCGATCTGCACACACTTCGCTTGCCCCGGCTTTGGCAGAAATTCCATGTAGGGAAAGCTGGTGCCGATCATGATGAGCGTGTCGCATTCCTCCATCGCGTCGACAGAAGGCGCGGTGCCTAGCAGGCCCAAACCGCCGGTTGTGACCGGGCTTTTATCGGGCAGGACAGCTTTTCCCAGCAACGCTTTGATGACCGGTCCGCCTACAGTCTCCGCAAGCTGAGTGACTTCCTGGCGGCAATGGAGAGCCCCGCGCCCGACAAAGATCGCCACTTTCGACCCATCGTTGATAATGTCGGCCGCTAACTTAATGATGGCTTGAGATGGTTTGGCGGTTGAGGGGGCACTCCAATCGCCGCTATGGCGCGGAACGTTCGCTGCGCTGCGCTTGTTACCATTGACGGGCCATTCCTGAATATCTTTGGGAATGCAAATATGCGCTACGCCGCGCCGGGCGTAAGCGGTTCTGACTGCCATATCTACGACGTTGACGGCATGTTCAGGGCCCATCACGCGCTCGTTAAACTCAGACACGTCCATAAACAATTTGTCGAGATCGACATCCTGCTGATAGTCCATGCCAATCAGATCGTGGAAGGTGTGACCAGTAATAGCAAGCACCGGTTGAAGATCGCACTTAGCGTCATAGAGACCATTGAGTAAGTGCACGCCTCCCGGTCCTGATGTCGCGCAGCAGACGCCCAACTTGCCGGTATATTTGGCGTAGCCAACGGCGGCGAAGGCGGCAGCCTCTTCATGGCGCACTTGGATGAACTTCAGCCTATCTTTGTGTGTGCGCAATGACTCAAAGAAGCCATCGACACCATCACCAGGAAACCCGAAGATGGTGTCCACTCCCCACTCAATCAGCCGTTCCACAATCAGGTCTGATACTTGCTTTGCCATTCAATCCCGCCTTCCGATTTAAATTCTTCAATCATCCAGATACTTTGAAGCATCCTGTTCCTTCAACTCGAGACCCATGCCGGGGCGAGAGAGGTCGGATGACATGATACCCTTTACCGGCTCGCAAAAGCCATCAAAAAACATACGTTCTATGCGGGCGTGATCATGGAAGAATTCCATGTGAATCGCCCGCGGCACTGAGCAACAAACGTGCAGGTGCATGCTGGGTCCGCAGTGCGAGGACAGCGGCATGTTTGCCGCCCAGCACACAGCGGCCGCGGCCAGGAATCCAGTAATGCCGGCACAGCGTGTGGCGTCGGCTTGTAGAACCGTGACTGATTCGCGATCAATCATTTGGCGGAAATACCAGGATGTGTAACCGTATTCACCGGCGGCGATGTCCATGCCGGGGGGCATTCGCTCTCGAATCTGACTAAGACCAGCGAGATTGTCGGAGCTTACCGGCTCCTCCATCCAACTGACGCCGGCGCTCGAGAATTTGTGGGCCATCGAAATGGCTTGCGGCACCGTGTAGCCGCCGTTCGCATCCACAAAGAGCTTCACGTCATTGCCGATGGCCTTCCGGGCCACTTGCGCGCGGCGCAAATCATCGCAGGGGTGAGTGCCAACTTTCATCTTCACCATGCGGAATCCATCTTCCGCCCAGCCCGCCAGTTGCTCAGTGAGTTGCTCATCGCTATAGGAGGTGAAACCTCCACTACCGTAAACGGGAATGCCCAGACGAGCGGCACCCAGAAGGTTTACTACCGGCGTATTCAACAGTTTTCCGCGAAGATCCCACAAGGCGTTATCTATGGCGGCGATCGCCATATGGGAGATGCCACATTCGCCGGAGTTCCTCACATGACGGAGCAATTCGAGCCAGATTTCGTTGTGGCGAAAAGCATCGCGCCCTTGCACCGCCCTTTGTAACAGCGAGTGCGCTAATGTGCCGGTCGAGCCGTCCGCATAGGTGTAACCGATTCCGGTTCGGTCACCCGAGTGGATCTCGACCAGCACCATGGTGGTGCTCGTCCATTCGAAAGTCCCATCCGCTTCGGGTGCGTCGGTAGGTATGGTATAAACCCTTACTTGGCTACCGGTTATAGCGGCATCTACCATCCGCTGGTGAGACTCCGTTCTTCGCCGGTTGTTTCCACCTAAGGCCAAGTTGGTTTTAGGGCCGCGTTCTTGACGAACTGTCGATAGGAACTTCTTCTGATATCTCAGCGTGATTGACTCTTATAGAAGACGTAGAAAAACACCGTCACGCTGACGCTGGCGAACAGATAAATCAGCGACCTAAGAACAGTCACGAGCGGAACGATATCACGCAAAACGCCCGAGGCCGTATTGACAAAATCGAACGTCACGATAAGGGTCAGGAGAAGAGTTCCAACCAGCGCCAGGAGTGCTACACTTTTCAAGGTCATGAAGAGAAGTATAGTAGCTGCTGCGGGCGTCAATGAGCCGCGGCGGCTTCCTGTTTGCTTAATGCCTCCTCGAAAGTCTTCTGAGCGTCGGCGACGAACTCCCTATAACCCTCAGGGTCGATGAAAACACGGGGGCCCTCTTGCGGATAGCGCTTCAGTTTGCTGAGCATGTCGAAGTACCCACCATGGGCGCCCAGAAATACGTCGCACGGCAAAGCAAGCAACGCCGAAAAGGTATGCTGGAAATCCTGAACGATGCCCGGGTAGCTTACGGGATGGCCGGATGTGGCGACGAAGTGGTACTCCGACCAAAAACCCGTCCCACCGACGATGACGATATTCCGCATCGTCGCCGCTGGCTCTCCTGGAAGGTGAGCGCGCAACGTCCATGTGGTACATCCGCGCGTATGGCCGGCGGTTTTGTGGGCGGTTAGTGTCACGCCGCCCAGGCTTACCGTGTCTCCGTCATGGAGAATGCGATCTACGTGTACAGGGGCGTATTTAAGGATGTTCGGTGAAGGCGACAAGAAGTCTGCCCGTGCGCCGGTTTCAACTACGCTCACGTCGCCGTCCATGACCGCGTTTTGCGCGTGTGTCTCGCGAATCACCTCCGCCGCGCCACCCATGTGATCGTAATGCGCCTGGCTATTGAGCAGAATCCTGGTGTCATTCCAATGAAACCCCAGCGCCTCCACACCCGCCTGTAGCTGCGATGGAGAAGTGGCTAGGTTCGGATTGATGAGGATATTTCCTCTGGGCGTGACCACGAGGTAGCTGGCAAGGTCCTGGCTTCCCACGTAGTAGAGGTTGTCGGCAATTCGAAACGGAACAATCGGAGTAGTCCAAGAAGAGTTTATCTGGGCAAGGATGAGTTTGGGGCTGCAGAATAAAAGTAGTAACAGCCAAGAGAGGATAGTGCGCATTCTGTTCTTATAGCAGAGCGGAAAGCGATCGACGAGCATGTTTTACTCTGGATGCTGAGACGCTGCCTGCGTGGTAGCCGCACTACACGTGACGAAAAAAGCCACGACCTGCTTCGATATTGAAGACACTCCGGCACTTCTTGACTATTTACGGGCGCACAGGCTGATTGCGCGTGGTGAGGAGACTCAGGTTCGAAGCCTGGATGGTGGCGTGTCGAATCGTGTGGTGCTGGTGACCCCGGCGCGCTCGCAGGCGTTTGTGGTGAAGCAGGCGTTGGAAAAGTTGCGTGTGCAAGTGGACTGGTTCTGCACCCCTAGGCGCATCGAGCACGAGGCGGCCGCGCTAAAGCACCTCAGCGTGCTAGCTCCGGAGGGTGCCGTTCCGGCGCTTCTTTTTCAAGATGCGGAATCACATTTGCTGGTGATGGAGAGCGTGCTGGAGCCGCATCAGAACTGGAAGCAGATGCTGCTGGCCGGGATGATTGTTACTCATCACGTCGAGCAGTTCGGCGTCTTGCTGGGCAGTCTCCATCGAGAGTCGGCGCAAAAGAGTGAACAGATGATGAAGTGGTTTGGAGACTGGGAGGTGTTTGAGGCGCTGCGTTTGGAGCCGTATTACCGATACACGGCGTCTCAGATCCCCCAATCGGCTTCATTTCTGCATCAGTTAATTGAAGATACATTGGCACGCCGGCTGACGGTGGTTCATGGGGATTACAGTCCGAAGAATATTCTGGTCCGCGCGGATAGATTGGTACTGCTCGATTATGAGGTGGTCCATTTCGGAGATCCGGCATTCGATCTTGGCTTTTCAATGGCGCATTTTCTTGGTAAAGCGCATCATGTGCGGAGCCATCGCGAGAAGTTTATGAGAGCGGCGATTCGCTATTGGCGCTCGTATAAAGAGTGTGTTGGCGAACCGGCTCGGACGGCGGGCTTGGAAGAAAGGGCTGCTCGACATACGATTGGGTGTTGCCTGGCCCGAGTGGCGGGACGATCGCCGCTCGAATATTTGACTGCGGACGAGCGAGCGACGCAAACGCGCGTCATGATGGAAATGTTAAAAAAGGCCCCGGCCACAATGGAAGGGTGCCTAAACGAGTTTGCGGCACGAATAGCATGGCGATCATCGAATGTCTGACGGCGCGGGAGATTCTGGATAGCCGGGGGCGACCCACAGTGCTGGCGACGTGCCGCCTTGATGGCATGGCGGCTGAATCGGCATCCGTTCCATCGGGAGCGTCGACGGGTGCTGCGGAAGCGCATGAGCTAAGAGACAAGGACGCGCGGCGCTATGGCGGACTGGGATGCAGGCTGGCCGTTGCGAATGTGAACGGAGAGTTGAATGGGGTGCTCTCCGGCCGCGATTTTGCAACCCAGGTTGATCTTGATCGCGCTCTTGTCGAGATTGACGGCACGGAAAGCAAGTCGCGGATTGGGGCGAATGCGATTTTGGCGGTTTCGCTGGCGTTCGCGCGATCTCGGGCTGCAGCCGCAAAGATGCCGTTGTGGCGCTATTTTGCGGAGCTTGTGAACGGAACGCCGAGTAAGCTGCCTCGATTGACTATTAATCTGTTTAGCGGAGGCCGGCATGCCGGGGGGCAGGTGGCGATTCAAGATGTGTTGCTTGTGCCGGCGGGTGCTAAATCTATTGATGAATCGCTGGCGATGACGTACGACGTCTACCAGGCGGCCGCCAAATTGGCCTTCGAGCGCTACGGCATGAGACTATTGCGTGCGGACGAAGGAGGATTGGCGCCGCTCTTCCCTTCATCTGAAGAAATGATTGAAGGGGCGGTGCGTTCCATTGAACTGGCTGGCTATACGCCGGGAAGAGACTTCATGCTGGCGATTGATGTGGCTGCGAGCGAGTTCTTTGAAGAGGGAGTGTACTGGTTGGATGGGAGCAAGCTCGATTCTCAGGGAATGATTTCGCACCTTGCGCGTTGGGTGGAGCGATATCCGATCGTGAGTGTGGAAGATGGGTTGGCGGAAGAGGATTGGGAGAACTGGCCGAAACTAAGAAGTGCGATCGGTCACAAAGCGCTCGTTTTGGGAGATGACTTATTGTGTACGAAGCCGTCGCGGATCCGCCGAGCGGTTGAAGCAAGTGCGGCGAATGCTCTGTTGTTGAAAGTAAATCAGGTCGGGACGCTCAGCGAGGCGGCGGAGTCTCTGACAATAGCGCGAGCGGCAGGCTGGAATGTAACTCTGAGCGTGCGGAGTGGAGAGACAGAGGACAATTGGGCGGCTGACTTAGTTGTGGGGTGGTCGGGAGATCAGTTTAAAAATGGATCGATCACTCAGTCCGAAAGGCTGGCGAAATACAACCGTCTGTTGCAAATTGAAGCGGAGACGGGCCTGGCGCTGAACAGCTGGCCGAACTGACGCGCCCGCCAACGCCCTTTTTCAGCGCCTTTGCGACACTGGAAGGGAATCATGACTGGTAACGAAATTCGCGACAAGTTTCTCAATTTCTTCGCCGGCCAGGGCCACCGCGTTGTGCGCAGTTCCTCGCTTGTGCCTGCCAACGACCCAACGCTGCTCTTCACTAACGCCGGCATGAATCAGTTCAAGGAGATCTTCCTCGGTCTCGAAAAGCGCGATTATTCTCGCGCCACCACTTCGCAAAAATGTGTCCGCGCCGGCGGCAAGCACAACGATCTGGAAAACGTCGGCTACACTCGCCGTCACCACACTTTCTTTGAAATGTTGGGCAATTTCTCGTTCGGCGATTACTTCAAGCGCGACGCCATCGCCTTCGCCTGGGAACTCATCACCAGCCCCAACTGGTACGGCCTGCCCAAAGACAAGCTTTATGTCACCGTTTTCCGCGAAGATGACGATGCCGAAAATCTCTGGCAACAGGTTGCCGGCGTTCCCAAAGACCGCATCTTCCGCCTCGACGAAAAAGATAACTTCTGGCAAATGGGCGACACCGGCCCTTGCGGCCCTTGTTCGGAAATTCATTACGATCTAGGCCCCGCCGCTGCTGAAAAAGGCCGCGAGCACGAGCAGTTTCCGCTTGATGGCGGGGGCCGCTTCGTGGAAATCTGGAATCTCGTCTTCATGCAGTTTGACCGTTCCGCGGATGGCAAATTAACGCCTCTGCCCAAGCCCTCCATCGATACCGGCTTGGGGCTTGAACGTGTCGCCGCGGTTCTCCAAGGGCATCTTTCTAATTACGACACCGATCTTATTCAGCCCATCGTCCAGCAAGCCGCCGAACTGTTAAACGTGAAGCGCGGCGCGGATGATCGCTCCGAAACCGCTCTGCGTATCAATGCCGATCACGCCCGCGCCACTACCTTTCTGATTCACGATGGCGTCGTTCCTTCCAACGAAGGCCGCGGCTACGTGCTCCGCAAAATCATGCGTCGCGCTTTACGTAACGGCCGTCTCACCGGCTTCAATGACGCTTATCTTTATAAACTCACGGGCTTTGTTGCCGACTTGATGAAGCCTGCTTATCCCGAACTGCAGGAAAGCATCAGCCGCGTCGCCCGTATCGTGCGCGATGAAGAAACTCGCTACGCTACAACATTCCAGGTGGCAGAAAAAGTTTTTCACGACGAAGCCAAATCCGCCGTCGCGGGCGTTCTTCCCGGCGCTGCCGCTTTCAAACTTTACGACACCTACGGCCTCGCACTCGACGAGCAGGAAGAAATGGCCCGCGAATTCGGCCTCCAAATCGACCGCCAGAGTTTCGATTCCGAAATGGAGAAGCAGCGTGTGCGCGCCCGCGCCAGTTGGAAAGGCGCCGATAAAGCCCAAATCGCCGACGTCTACAAAACTATTCCGACGGTGGAATTCATCGGCCGCGAAACGCTGGAATCGCCGGTGGAAGTTTCCGAAATCATCGTCGATAAATCCGCCGTGCCCTCTGCATCAAATGGCGAAGCTGAAATCGTTTTCGTCAAAACGCCGTTCTATGCCGAATCCGGCGGCCAGGTTGGCGATACCGGTCTCTTGCTCGATCCGGAAACCCGCGAACGCGTTGCGGTGGTCGAAGGGGCTTACAAACCGACGCCCACGTCCATGGTGCAAAAGATTCGAGTCCTGCGCCCTGTGAAAACCGGCGATAAACTAATCGCCGTTGTCGATAAACCGGCGCGCGGCGCAACCATGCGCAATCACACCGCGACTCACTTGCTCCACGCCGCCTTGCGTCAGGTCCTCGGCCAACATGTGAAACAAGCCGGCAGCGTTGTCGAACCCGGCCGTCTGCGCTTCGATTTCAGCCATTACTCCGCCATGACGCCCGATGAACTTCGCGAAGTCGAATGGCTTGTCAACCAGCAGATCCTCGCCAACACCGAAGTCGATACCGATGTCATGAATCTGGATCAAGCCCTTACCACCGGCGCCATGGCGTTGTTCGGCGAAAAATATGGCGATAGCGTTCGCGTTGTCTCCATTCCCGGTTTCAGCCGTGAACTCTGTGGCGGCACGCACGTCAAACGCACCGGCGATATCGGGCTCATGAAAATCGTTTACGAAGGCAGCATCTCCGCCGGCGTGCGCCGTATCGAAGCCATCACCGGCGAAGGCGCTCTCGAGCGTTTTCAATCAGCCACGGCCCAAATCGGTAAATTTGGCCAGTTGCTGCACACCTCCGAAACCCGCGTTTCCGAGCAGCTTGAAAAACTTCTCGAAAATCAAAAGTTGCTCGAACGCCAAGTCGAGCAACTCAAAACGCAAGTGGCCCGCAGCCAGATCGAAAAACTCACCGGCCGCAAAGTGGGCGCCGCTACTGTGCTGGCGGAACGCGTCGAAGGTCTCGATTCGAAGCAGCTTCGCGGCATCGTCGATGATCTGCGCAACAAGTGGGGCAGCACTGTTATTTTGCTCGCCTCCGTCAACGGCGAAAACGTCTCCATCATCTCCGCCGTGAGCAAAGACCTCACCGGAAAAGTGCAAGCCGGTAAACTCGTGGGCGATTTGGCCAAAGCCATCGGCGGCAAAGGCGGCGGGCGTCCCGATATGGCCGAAGGCGCCGGAAAAGACGCATCCGCGTTGCCCGCCGCTCTTTCCGGCATTTACGAACGCGTAGGAGCGCTGCTCTAGTGGAGAAGTTCGACGTAGCCATTATCGGCGCGGGCCCCACCGGCCTCGCCTGCGGCATTGAATTGCAAAAGCGCGGCCTGAGTGCCGTGCTCTTTGACAAAGGTTGCGTCGTTAACTCCATCTACAACTATCCGACGAATCTCGTTTTCTTCACCACTCCCGAGCTTCTCGAAATCGGCGATATCCCCATGACGTCGCTCAACGAAAAGCCCGGCCGGACGGAAGGGCTCAAATACTACCGCCGCGTTGCCGATCATTACAAGCTCAATATCCATCAATACGAACGCGTGTTGGGCTTTGAGGGCGACGACGGCGCTTTCACCGTAAGAACCGAAAAACAGAGTTACGGCGCGCGCAAAATCATCCTCGCCTCCGGTTATTACGACATCCCGAATAACCTCAACGTTCCCGGCGAAGATCTCGAAAAAGTCATTCACTACTATCGCGAGGCCCACCCGTATTACAACAGCGACGTGCTCATCGTCGGCGCCAAGAATTCAGCCGCCATCGCCGCTCTCGAACTCTTCTGGACCGGCGCCCGCGTCACCATGGCCATTCGCGAAGCCGGCATTCACAAAAACGTCAAATATTGGATCAAGCCCAACATCGAAAACCGCATCAAGTGCGGCGAAATCAAAGCGTATTTCCACACCAGCGTCAAGGAAATCCGTCCCCACGAAGTTGTGTTAAAAACACCTAACGGCGAAGTCATCGTCAAAAACGATTTCGTCTTCGCCATGACCGGTTATCGTCCCGATTTCGAATTCATGGCCGCCCACGGCATTCATCTCGATCCCAAAACTTCCAAACCCATCACGAATCCTGAAACGCTCGAAAGCGAACGCGCAGGCGTCTATTTGGCCGGCGTCATTGTTGCCGGTACTCATACGAATGAAATTTTCATTGAGAATGGAAGATTCCACGGCCGCCAAATCGCGGAAGATCTTGCTGGGAAGGTCAAAACCAGCAACTAAAAAAGAAAGCTCAGGGAAATCGGTCGGGTGGGCTTAAGGAGGAATTTTAAGGAGATACGGACAGGCTGGATTGTGGAGCGGATTGGTGTTGCGGAACAACCTTCAATCCCTGAGCTTTTTTATTCTCTTTTCTGTTTACGCAGTTTATTAAGCATCTTCAATGCCAAACTTTTGGCCATGTGTTTTCAATGGTTTGAAAAACACTGACAAACCGAGATTGCAGAATTTTTTACGTGGCAGGGAGAAGATTACCGATCCATCGACGGTTGGGCCGGCAAAATAGACGGCCGGCCGACACGTCCGCTGACCGCTTCGTCAATGGAAATATTGTTTGTTTTAAGGGTCGTGCCCAGAATTTGATCGAACGCAACCCGGGCTTGGCTATAGGCGTTCAGTGAAGCGCTTTCGGTCGCGTGCGCCGTCGCCAAATCCCGCTGCTGCGTAACCACGTTGAAGGTAGTGGAGGCGCCGAGAGCGAATTTCTTCTGCTCTGCCGTAAGCAGTTGTTCCTCCAGAATTCGGTTCTTCACGGCGGCAAGATATCGGATGCGCGCCTGCTGCAGCCCGATCAAGGTGTTCGAAACATCAACAGCGACTTGATTGAGAGTGCGCTCGTTTTCGATTTCCACCTGTCGCAGAGACAATACGTCGATCGCTTGGTCGGCAGTCGCTTGCCGGTTTCGCAGCGTGGGCCCGAAATACGCGCCGCCGCTTTCACTCGGGAAATCCCGGCGGATCATCTGGCCCAGCGCGGTGCCAATGCCGCCTTCAAAGTAGGGTGTCGGTACTTCGCAAATCGAGCGCGGCCCAAACGAACTGGGGCAGGCCACAAGTCCGGTCGGAACCACAAACGGTTGGTTGGCCGGGATGGCGCCGACGAAAACAGGATGCGGAACGCCCGAAAGTCCCTGGTTCTTCGCCGTGAGCAACGCCACCAATAGCGGAAGCACGCCGTTGGCCGTACCGAGGTTGGATGTTTTTGTGTTCATGAGGTTCAGCCGGTTGATCTCCAAATCGACTCGGTTGATCATCGCCGTGGCCAGCGCGTCTTTGAACGGAGGCAGGTTTTCCTGCTCTGGAACATCAATGCGGTCTACAGGAATGACTTCTACGTTGGCCAGATCTTTGTCGGCCAGCCCGTTGCGGCTGATCAGATTTTTGAACGCGACTTGGTCTTGTTCGAGCGTTGTCTCTGAAACCACCAGGTCTTGTTGGCTGCTTGCCACTTGCGCTTCCGCGGTTGTCACATCCAGCGGAGCCATGGTTCCAATCTGCACCTGCTTCTTGTTATCGTCAAAGAACCTTTGCGCAACCGAGAGCGCCTCTCGCTTGGCTTTAAGGTCTTGATAGTCGGACACCAGCGCGTAATAGGCGTTGAGAACGCTCGCCACAATAGTGATGATTTGGGTCTTGAAGGTCAAGTCGTTGATGCCGATGTTCGCTTTCGCAATTGTGATGTTGCGTGCGTTCAACGCGCGGCCAAAGCCGTTCAGCAACCATTGTTGAACGCTGATGGAAAGCGCGGTGCCGGTGTCGGGATTGAGCACATCAGTGAGGGCGTTCTCTTTCAGATAGGAATCTGAGTAAGAGAGGCTCGCCTTGGTGCCGGTCAGGAAACCGGCGTTCAATGTTTCCGTGTAATTCCGGGTATTATCGATCAGATTCGAAATCTGGGTCTGTGTCCCGTTGGGCTGTGGCGAAGAAGTGTGAGAAAAAATTTCCGAGCTTTGAAACGACGGGTCGAGCGTTGGTGTAATCGGTCCAATCTGGGAAATTGTAGCGTTCGTGCTCGCGCCGCTTCCGCCGTTGCTGCCGCTGTTGCTCACGCCCGCCGCCGCTTGGCTGCCGGCGACACCCTGACCGCTTTGTACGCTGCCGACTTGCGATGATCCGCTTGGTACGCCGGGCAGCGGGCCGCCGGCCAATTGGCGCTCGTAGTTCCAGCTGGAGATGAGCGCATTGTAACGATCGTTTTCGATGTCGACGTTGTTTTCAAGCACCAGCGCAATAGCGTCCTGCGCCGTCAGGTAGAGCTTGCCGCTTAGAATAAGGCCTTTTATCCGGCCGCTGTTGCCCAGTCGAGCCGCTGGTATGAGCGGTGCTCTATATGCCAGATATTCGGATTTGGGTTGCGGCCCTAGATCCGGCTGCTGTCCCCAACCGGCGGGTGCGATGCATAGAGCCGAAAGGGACAGCGCGAGCGCCTGTTGAACGCGTTTCACTGCTTTTGCTCCTGCGTCAAGGGTGGCAGCGTTGCCGGCAATTCCGACGGCCGATTGACATGGCCCGATAAGGCTTCGTCAATTGAGACGTGATTCGTTTCGAGCGTCGTGCCCAGCGCCTGGTCAAACGAGACGCGCGCGTGGCTGTAATTGGCCAGCGATTGCTCTTCCGTGCTTTGTGCGCTGGCCAGGGTCTGCTGATCCGTGACCACTTGAAACACAGTGCTGGCGCCCAGTGTGTACTTCTTGCGGTCCGCATCAAGCGTTTGTTGCTGCAGGATGCGCGCCTTGACTGCCGAATCGTAGCGTACACGCGCCTGCCGCAAACCGATTACAGCGTTCTGCACGTCCACGCGAACCTGGTTGACGGCCTTCTGCAGCGAGAGTTCGGCTTGCCGCTCTTCGAGTGCGGATGCGACGTAGTCCGATTGCGCCGCGCGGTTCCGCAGCGGAATGTTCAACGAAACGCCGGCCGAATAGTTCGGATAATTGCGGCGAACGATTTGATCGAAAAGGCCTCCAATCCCGCCGTTAAGGGCCTCCGGGGCGATGGTACCCGGCGCTAGATAGTTCGCACTGCCGGCCAAACCGTTGTTCGTCAACTCGGCGAAGAGTTGCAGCGTCGGCTTCAAACCGTTCTTGATGGCTTTCAAGTTGATTTGTTGGCTATCGATATTGATTTTGTCTTGCTGAATCTCAATCCGTTTCGCCAAGGCATCGGTCACCAGTTGGTCCATGGTGGGAATTTCATCCTGCGGCGGCAACTGAATCGTGTCCAGCGGAATAATGTGTACGTCGGCCAGTTCCGGGCTAGCCACGCCGTTCCGGCTGATGGCATTCTTTAGGACGGTTTCCTGCTGCAGCAGGTTGGTTTGAGAGATTAATAAGTCCTGCTGGCTCGAATAAACTTGCGCCTCGGCTCGAGTGACTTCGATGGGCGCCAGCGTTCCGATCTTGACTTGTTTCTGGTTATCGTCAAACAGTGCTTGCGCTGTCGCTAATTCGTCTTTCCGGGCCTTTACGTCGGCGTTGAAACTCACCAGGTCCCAATAGAGATTGAGCACCGCTGAAACCGTGGTGATCACCTGCTGCCGGAACTGCAAATCGGAGACTTTTTCGTTGTTCTTCGATACGCGAATGTTACGGCCCAACACCGGCCGTCCGAATCCTTGCAAAAGGTTCTGCGTGATTTGAAAATCGGCGTCGCCTTGGGTAAATGGATTCAGCGTATAGAAAGGGCTGTTGAACTTAAGATGGGTGGCAGAGACCGTGAATTGATAATAAGTGCCGAAGTCCGTATATTGGGAATATTGGCCTTGATAACTTTCTGATGTCGTCACCAACGCTGTTACTCCAGTCAGGAAGGTGTTGCTCTGCGGGCTGGTGGCATGCGAGTATTGGCCGAAAAAGGCGAGTTGCGGGTCCAGGTTCGGAATGGCCGGCCCCAGCTGAGTAAGAATACCGCTGGAGCTAACGCCCGTTGCGCTGGTGCCGCCGCCGCTCGCGTTGACGCTCACGCCGGTCAAACTCACGCTGGTCGGTCCGGCCGCCAAGCCTACGCCGACGGTTCGCAGCGCGCCGCCGCCTTGCGCGCGCCGTGTGACTTCGCGCGTCAGTATCGGGCCATAGCGTTGGATTTCAATATCCAGATTGTTTTCAAGCGTAAGCGCGATCACATCCTGGGCCGAAAGATAAAGATTTCCGGCATGGATCAAAGATTGCAAACGATTGGTATTCGTCAGGTTGATCGGCGCGACGCTGCGTTGCCTGTACCAGCGGAAAATACCGTGTGAATGTTCAACCTGGATGGCATTTTGTGCGCCCACTGTGCTCGTGATTAAAGTAAAAGTGCAAAGCAAGGACAGAAGTGCTTTGATTTGTTTCATTCGAATGTGCTCAAGACCCCCAGTTATAAAACGCAAGACTGTGAGCGCTCTCCCGGTCTCGCCCTGAAACGAAACTAACGGAGATCGCGGAGCCGAAGTTCCCTTTTTTTATGCGTGCAAACCCATAGTAACGTATTGAAGCGGTCTGGAACCCGTTGCAAAAGCGCTTCCAAATGAACTTTATTGAAAACGAAGCAGGACATTTGTCCTGTCGGCTCGCTTCCACGTCCCTGCTATCCTGACGGCGATGGAAACTCCCGTAATGGAGCTGTTTGAGCAAACCGGCGCTTACCTTCACGGCCACTTCCGCTTGACGAGCGGGCTGCACAGTAATGAGTATTTGCAGTGCGCCAAGGTGCTGGCTATTCCGGACTATGCCGAGCAATTAGGCTGGCGGCTGGCCGAGCAAATCAGGGGCCTGTTGGGCGGCGCAACGCCGCAGGTGGTTGTTGCCCCGGCGATTGGCGGCATCGTGATCGGGCATGAAGTGGCCCGGGCATTCAAAGCTCGTTCGCTGTTTACCGAACGTGATTTGGACACCAACGCAATGGCCCTCCGCCGCGGCTTTGAAATCCATCCGGGCGAAAGCGTGGTGGTGATCGAAGACGTGATCACAACGGGCGGCAGCACCAAGGAAGTGATTCGCGTGGTGGAAACGTTCGGGACAAAAGTGAAAGCGGCCGGCTCGATTATTGACCGCAGCGGCGGACGCGCCGACGTCGGCCTGCCTCGTGTGGCGTTGCAAACGCTCAAAGCGCTGGCGTATCAACCGGAAGATTGCCCGCTCTGCAAAGAAGCTGTACCGTTGGTAAAGCCCGGTTCGCGACGAACCGAGCCGGTTTCCTGAGAATGCCGGCATGCGCAGACTGCGCTTCGACGTCGCCTACGATGGAACCGATTTTCACGGCTGGCAAGTACAACCGGGACTCGCGACTATTCAGGGCATCTTGGAAGAAATCATTAGCGGCATGGAAGGAAAGCCCGTCCACGTAGCGGGTTCGGGCCGTACCGATGCGGGCGTCCACGCGCTCGCGCAGGTGGCCGCAGTTTCAATTGAAAATCGTATACCGGGCGATAATTTCCGCCGCGCCGTCAACCGTCTGCTACCGACAACCATCCGCATCAGCAACGTGCGCGAAGTGGACGAGGATTTTCATCCGCGCTTCCAGGCCGTGCGCAAAACATATGAATACCGGATCTTTCGCGAAGAAGTTTTCTCGCCCTTGATCCGCCGTTTTGTTTATCATCACCCGTATCCGCTGAATGAACCGGCGATGATAGGCGCGGCGCCCGTCTTCGAAGGCGAGCATGATTTCAGCGCGTTCGCCGCTTCCGACGATCGCGATGGCGAAGGCCGCACAAAGGTGCGCACGATTTTCGAATCGAAACTCGCACGTTACGACGATCTGTTGATTTATCGGGTCACCGGCTCAGGTTTTCTGAAGCACATGGTGCGTAACATGGTCGGCGTACTGCTTGAAGTGGGGAAGGGAAATCTAAACGGCCACGATCTTGAGGCCCGGCTGAAACCGGGCTGCGGCTTTAGACCCGGCCCCAGAGTGCCTCCGAGCGGCCTATTTCTCATCAGCGTTGAGTACGACTAAAATCAACGATCTGATACAACAATGTTCGGAGTGTATCGCGCTCATGTTCCGCAAAGTTCTGGTCGCCAACCGTGGAGAAATCGCCGTTCGTGTCATTCGCGCTTTGCGCGAAATGAACATCGCCAGTGTGGCAGTCTTCTCTGAAGTCGACCGCCGCTCGCTGGCTGTCCAAATGGCGGACGAAGCGATTTGCGTGGGCTCGGCGCCCTCGGCGGAAAGCTACCTGGAGAAAGACAAAATTATCGCGGCCGCCAAAAGCGTCGGCGCCGAAGCCATTCACCCCGGTTATGGCTTCTTAAGTGAAAACGCGCAATTTGCCAAGGCCTGTCAGGAAGCCAAGATCAAGTTCATTGGCCCCGACTGGCGGGCGATGGAACAAATGGGTTCGAAAACGGCGGCGCGCCAAGTCGCAATCGCCGCCGGTGCACCGGTTGTCCCCGGTTCCGATAAGGCCGTGAACGATCCGAAGCTCGCTCGAAAAATCGCTGCCAAGTTGGGTTACCCGGTGCTGCTAAAGGCCGCGGCCGGCGGTGGTGGCAAAGGCATGCGGCGAGTGGATCGCGAAGAGGATTTGGCCGCTGCCATGAGCGCCGCCTCAAGCGAAGCAGACCGCTCCTTCGGTTCCGGCGAAGTGTACCTGGAAAAACTGGTTGAACGCCCGCGCCATATTGAAATTCAAATCCTGGGCGATGAGCATGGCAACCTCATTCATCTGGGCGAGCGCGAATGCTCCCTGCAACGCCGCCATCAAAAAGTGATTGAGGAATCGCCCTCGCCCTTGGTCGCAGCAAAGCCGGAACTCCGCCAAGAGATTGGCGAAGCCGCTTTGCGCATCGCCCGCACCGTGAATTATTCAAATGCGGGAACTCTCGAATTTCTGGCCGACCAGAGCGGGCGCTTCTACTTCCTTGAGATGAATACACGCCTTCAGGTGGAACACCCGGTCACCGAATGGGTCACGGGCATTGATCTGGTTCGCTGGCAAATCCGAATTGCCGCCGGTGAAAAACTAACCCTCAAGCAGGAAGACATTCGCTGGACCGGCTCCGCGATCGAATGTCGCGTCTACGCCGAAGATCCCGACAATAATTTTTTCCCGAGCGCCGGCCGGATCACGCAATATGAAGAGCCGCACGGGCCGGGTGTGCGCGTCGATGGCGGAGTTTACCCAGGTTGGACCGTTCCGCTGGAGTACGATCCACTGCTCGCGAAACTCATCGTTTGGAGCGATTCCCGAAGTTCCGCCGTCGAGCGCATGCGCCGGGCTCTTGCCGAATACCGGGTTCTCGGAATCAAAACCAATTTGGCATTATTCACCCAACTCATGACCGACCCCGCTTGGAAAGCGGGAGACTTGGACACCGCGTTCCTCGATCGCTTTATGCAATCCTTCAAACCCACGCAAGCCAACGCCGAAACCATCATCGCAGCGACACTGGCGGCCGCCCAGGTTGCTGAGGCGGATAAACACACGTCAAGCGGCCCAGTAGCGCAAATGCCGCTCTGGCGCGCCAGCGGCCGGCGAGGATTACTGCGATGAAACTCCGCGTAGAGGTTGCCGGCGAAATGCATTGGTTGGAGATTTACGGCTCAGAATATACCTTTGACAAGCAGAAGGGCAGCGCCTCTGTGGAACAAGTCGAACCCGGCGTATTCTCCATTTTGCTGGGCACGAAGAGCTTTCGCGTCAACGCCGACCGGCTCGTCGACGGTTACGAAGTGATCGGCGCCGACGGCGTTTCCCACGTGATCACAATTTCCGATCCGCGCGACCGCATGGCATCGGCCGATGCCGCTGCTTCAAAAGGACCGGTCATGATTCGTGCACAAATGCCCGGGAAAGTGGTTCGGATACTTGTCGATCAGGGCCAAGCGGTTGAAGCCGGTCAAGGCTTGCTCGTTGTGGAGGCGATGAAGATGCAAAATGAAGTCAAATCGCCGAAAGCTGGTACCGTGGCCAAAATTTTGGCTGCCGCTGAGAGCGCAGTCTCCGCTGGCGAAACGCTACTGATTATCGAATGATTGCGGCTAGGCCTTAGCGGCAGCCTGCCCGAAACTGGCCACGGCTTCGTTTTCGTCTTCGTATATGGCGAAAATCGTATGCAGCTTGGTGATCTGCAGCAGATCTTTCATCTTGCCCTGCAAGTGCAGCAGCTTGAGCGATCCGCCTTGATTGGCGGCAGTGGTGTATTTGCCAACTAATTCACCCAAACCCGCGCTATCCACGTAAGAAACATTGGCCATGTTGATGATGATGCTCTTCCTGCCCATGGCGAGCAGCGAATTCAGTTCATCGCGCAATACCCCGGCGCTTTCGCCTAGTGTGATTTTCCCGTTCAAATCCACAATCGAAACATTACCGATCTGGCGCGTTTTTGCAGTCAGCGACATCTAGCACGGCTCCTTTGCCTTCTCTAGAGTAACCTGACTAGTCTCAAAACTGCAAAAAATCGCCGCGCCCGTTACACTGGAAGGATAAATGAAGTTGGGCATCGACTTCGGGACGAATCGGATCGTCGTTGCCGCCGCCGATCGCGGCAACTATCCGCTCGTTTCCTTTGAGTCTCCCGATGGGACCAATCCCGATTGGTTTCCGTCTTTGATCGCGATTTGCGGTGATGATCGGCGCTATGGCTGGCAGGCCTGGGAAAAACAGGGCGACGAAGCGTGGACGGTAATTCGTTCCATCAAACGTCTCCTGGAAGACGCCGGGCCGCGGACGCAGCTGGATTTAGGCAACCGTCGTGTGCCTTTGAATGACTTGTTGCGGGGCTTGACTGCGGCATTGAATACGCAGCTGCGCCAATTTTCAAATTTGAAGCTTTCGCCGAACGAAGCTCTTGAAATCGTGCTCGGCGTGCCCGCGCATGCCAACAGCAATCAGCGCTTCCTGACTGTCGAAGCCTTCCGCTCCGCGGGGTTCGAGGTGCTTGGCATTCTAAACGAACCAAGCGCCGCTAGTATCGAATTCGGGCACCGGCAACGCCAAGGCAAGCCAGGCCGGGAAACCATTCTGGTTTACGATCTGGGCGGCGGCACGTTTGATGCATCGCTGGTAGCGCTGGACGAAAACGTGCATCACGTGATTGCCTCGGAAGGCATTCCCTCCATCGGCGGCGACGATTTCGATCACATCCTCGCCGATCTGGCTTTGGACCAAGCTGGCGTGAGCCTCGACGCGCGCGATGAGATTTCGGCCGCTGAATGGTTCTGGTTGCTCGACGAATGCCGCGTGAAAAAGGAGACGCTGAATCCGAATTCGCGCCGCATCTCCATTGACTTGGAACCAATTCGCTCCTCTTGGGGCAACGCTACTGTCCAGGTTGCCGATTTCTACGAACTGGCTAGGCCGCTGGTGGAGGAAACCATTGCGTCCGCGGAGGATCTGCTGGCAAAGTACCCCGGTGAATTCGGCGCGCTTTATGTAACCGGCGGCGGAAGCGAGCTGCCCCTGGTGGCGCGTGTGTTGCGTGAGAAGTTTGGCAGGCGCGTGCAGCGTTCGGCTTACACGCGCTCGGCCACCGCTATTGGTTTGGCCATTCAAGCCGACCAGCCCGGCACCTACCAACTCAGCGAACGGCTGGCGCGTTTCTTTGGCGTCTGGCGGGAAGCGGATTCGGGCTCGCGGGTTGTTTTTGATCCTCTGTTTAGCAAAGGATTGAATTTGCCGCCTCCGGGGTCGCCTTCTTTGGCAATCCGGCGCACTTACTCGCCGGTGCACAACCTGGGCCACTTTCGCTTTATGGAATGCAGTCATCGTGCCGACGATGGTGGGCCCACCGGCGAAGTGACCATGTGGGATGAGATTTATTTTCCATTTGATCCTTCGCTGCGCGAGAGTAGCGATTTGAAATCGCTGCCCGTGGAGCATTCGCCCGATGCATCAAACCAGCGTATTGAGGAACTGTACGAGTGCGACGCCGGTGGCGCCATCTCGGTGACCATATCAAGCACCACAAACGGAACGAGCCGGACTTATAGGCTTGGCCGTTGGTCTTCAACCGACGCGAAGACGGTGAAATCGACGAGCAGGAAAAAAAGAAGCACCACCGCAGGACGTTAGAAGCGTAAAGGGCGCCGCTGAAGCCCGACCGTCACGGCCAAGAAAAATAGTTTGTCCCATCCCGGCTGCATTTCACGCTATCTATAGCAGGTACCGTTCAAATGAGTTCACCAAAAACCGTGTCTTGGGACAAACAGCCTATAGTTTTGAACGCCGAGTTCCCGGTCTTCCCAACAGACTTTCCATTGCTCGCGCTGGCGTCTCCGGCGCGAAACAGGAGTTCTACTGCTGGGTCCGATTCTGAGACTTCGCCGACCCATGCTCGTTTGGCCAAGCTCTTTGGATTCACCCGAGCGGAAGCGCAACTCGCGGTGTTGCTCATGACGGGGAAGAGCGTGGCTGAAAGCGCGCAAGAATTGGGTGTCAGCATCCATACTGTCCGGAGTCATCTTAAAAGGTTGATGTCGAAGACGGGTACGCGCCGCCAAGGCGCTTTGGTCGGGCTGTTGCATACGAAGATGCAGCTTGCTGCGGGCGTATGAGTTCTAGCGCCTGGATCGAATCTACCCGAGAGAATTTTGCCGTACACTGCGACAATAGTGGTTGGAGTGAACTTGAATTTGACGGCGGACGTGCAAACCGGCCTGCTCGCGCAAGCGCGGGAGAGCGGACTTTCGCTGGAAGCTTACCTTGAACAGGTGATCAAAGAACAGGTTCTCGAACACCTTCGCCGCCCCGAACGCACGCGCTCCCAACTTGCTGGACAGCGAATCCGCGAACTTCGCGAAGGCGTGACGCTTGGAGGAATTCCCATTAAGGAATTGATCGAAGAAGGGCGTGAATGAGCGATTTCGTCCTCGACGCATCGTTTGCACTGTGCTGGTGCTTCGAAGATGAATCCACTGAGGGAACTGAGTTCGACCTGAACGTGATACCGCTTTACTAGCGCACTTGTGTCGACGAAGTATCCCGGCAAATATCAGCGCTCCCCGCGCTCCGAAATGATTTCGGCCGGCATCGTTCCACGGATGCTAGAAAGCCTCCGCCGGACTTCGGCGAGCCCCGGAGCCGAAACGGCGCCACTCCGGCGGATGCCATCGGGAAATGAACCCCTTGCAGTCAAATTCTACAACCCGGGTTTCGTCAAGACCGCCCCGCTTGCGTCAACTGCAGTAATGGCCCCAGCACCTGCGTGGCGGACGGTCCCCAACTTTCCTGAAAGGACGCGCGCCAATGTGCAATTCCTGCCGCCATCTCGCCGCGCTTCACCGCTTCCAACCCTTCTTTCACTTCCCGCCAGATGTCAGCCATATCGGCCGATACCGAGCAGACCGCTGGCGCCGCTGCGACTTCATACGAATCCAGCATGGCCGTATAATAATCGCCGCCCGCAAATCGACCTTTCAAGCCATGCAAAACTTCTTGATAGCGATCTTCGCTCACCGTCCGGCCGGCGAGTTCTTGCGGCTCGCCTGGCAAATCGAGCGCCTCGCAAACCATTCTGCAAAGCAGCCAGATGCAGCGCCGAATGAATTGCATTTGTTCCCAGGTTCCTGAGCTCTCCACATGAATGCAGAATGCCTCGGCTGTTGCGACGAAGGCCGGGCGCTCTTCGGAAGAAGGTGGCTTGCTGGTAGTCGACATTTATACCGCGTGGGCTCACGCAGCTTTCAATTTACCCCGCGCTCGCAGCCGCAGCGCCCACCGCGTTCAGTTCTTTCACAATATTCGCGACAAACCCCTTGGCGTCGCCGAACAACATGAGCGTTTTATCCATGTAATACAGCTCGTTATCGATGCCGGCAAAACCCGGGCTCATGCTACGTTTGATCACCATTACGGTGTGCGCTTCATAAGCCTTCAAAATGGGCATGCCGGCAATGGGACTGGTCTTGTCGTTTGTCGCCGCGGGATTTACCACGTCATTAGCCCCGATCACCAACGCGACGTCCGCACGCACGAAATCGGAGTTGATGTCATCCATCTCGAACAATTTGTCGTACGGAATATCAGCTTCCGCCAGCAGCACGTTCATGTGTCCGGGCATGCGGCCGGCCACCGGGTGAATCGCAAAGCGGACATCCACGCCGCGCTTGGTCAGCACATCATACATTTCGCGCAGTTTGTGCTGTGCTTGCGCCACAGCCATGCCGTACCCGGGAATCACGATCACGGTGCGCGCGGCATCCAAAATCTCAGCTGCTTCTTCCGGAGTGGCCGATCGAACCGGCTTGTCCGTGGTCTTCGCAACACTGGTTTGTATGGTTCCGAATGCGCCGAACAAGACGTTGCTGAACGAACGGTTCATCGCGCGGCACATAATCACCGAGAGAATAAAGCCCGATGAGCCATCTAACGCGCCGGCCACGATGAGCAGCTTGTTGTCGAGGGCAAAACCCATCGCGGCGGCGGAAAGTCCGGCGTACGAGTTCAGCAGTGCGATCACGGTGGGCATATCCGCGCCGCCGATCGGCACAATCAGCAGCACGCCAAACGTAAGCGCCAGCATTGCAAAGATCGGGTAAATCCAAGTGCTTTCGGGCGACAAGATCAGCGCGATGCCGAGAATCACCGCGATGCCGAGAACTCCCAAGTTGACAAAGTTTTGACCTTTGTAGGTAATCGGCCGGGTGGGCAGAATTTCCTGCAGCTTTCCGAACGCCATTACGCTGGCGGTGCAAGTCAAGAAGCCAAGCAGCGTTTCCAGAATCAGCGCAATCATCACCACGCCGTGCGGCTTCAGCCGGTAATATTCCGCCGTGCCGATCAACGCCGATGCCAGCGCGCCGCAAGCGTGTGAAATGGCGGTTCGCTGCGGGACGGCGGTCATGGGCATGTAGTACGCAATCGGCACGCCGATGGCTGAACCGACAAAAAACGCGATGAGAATCCACTCGTAGTTCACTACCTCAAAGCGCATGAGCGTGCCCACTACGGCCAGCAACATGCCGATTTCGCCAATGATGACGCCGCGCCGCGCTGTGGCGGGCGAACTCATCCACTTGATGGCGAGTATGAATCCGGCGGCAGCCAGAATGTAGAGAATGGGAAAGATGGCGTCCATTAGCGTTTCTCCGTTCCGCGCTTCTTGAACATCTTGAGCATTCGGTCGGTAATCAGGTAGCCGCTCACTACGTTGACGGTGGATAAAACCACAGCGGTAAAGCCAAGCAAGCGTGTAAACAGCGACGCATCTTTCGCACCCGTGATGAGAATGGCCCCGACCACCGCAATGGCCGAGATGGCGTTGGTGAGAGACATGAGCGGCGTGTGCAGCAGCGGCGAAACGCGGCGAATCAATTCAAACCCGAGAAACGCCGCGAGCATGAAAACCCAAATCGCAATTTCGTATTTGTTCATGGATATTTACCTTCCGGCCGAAACGCCCGCCTGGCTTTGCACTACTTCAAGAACCCGCGGATTCACAACGTTCTTTTCAAAGGTGACGAGCGTTTCCCGAATAATCTCGTCATCGCGATTAATGAAGAGCGCCCCTTCTTTGTTGAAGAGTAATTTCACAAAGGACGTGACGTTGGCGCTGTACATTTGGCTGGCATGGTGGGGAATGGAGGAGGGAATGTTTAGAGGGCCAATCACGTTGACACCTTGTTCCACAATGGTTTCGCCGGGTCTTGTCACCTCGCAATTCCCGCCGCGCTCCGCGGCAATGTCAACAATCACCGATCCCGGCTGCATCGCGTGAACCATGTCGCGCGTCACCAGGATCGGAGCTTTGCGGCCGGGAACCGCCGCCGTGGTAATCAGCACATCCTGTTCCCGAATCACTTCCGTCAACAGCTCCCGCTGCCGCCGGTAGAACGCCTCGTCCATGGCTTTGGCATAACCGCCCTTATCTTCGGACGTTTTTGAATCGACGTCCAAAATAATGAACTTCGCGCCAACGCTTTCCACCTGCTCCTTCACCACGGGCCGCACGTCGTAGGCGGAAACAACCGCGCCTAAGCGGCGGGCTGTCGCAATCGCCTGCAAACCGGCAACGCCCGCGCCCAAGATAAAAACTTTCGCCGGCGCAACTGTGCCCGCTGCTGTCATCAGCATAGGGAACATCTTCGGCAATTCCGTGGCTGCAATGAGCACGGAACGATAGCCGGCAATGGTGGCCATGGAAGAAAGCGCGTCCATACTCTGCGCGCGCGTGATGCGCGGCATGAGTTCCATGGCAAACAGCGACGCTCCGGTTGCCGCCATGTCTACCGCTTCCTTGGCTGCCGAGAGCGGCTCGCTGAAGCCGACCACGCCTTGGCCTGGACGAAGCAGCGCGAGATCGGCGCGCCCGGCATCCGGGTTTGCGCCCAGCGTCCGAACCTGCGCCACCACGTCGGCCTTTTCGAAAATCGTTTGCCGGTCTACAATCTGCGCGCCGCGCGCAACATAGGCATCGTCTAGATATCCAGAGGCCACGCCGGCATCGCGCTCAATCAATACTTCGATTCCAGCTTTTCGCAACACTTCGCAGTGGCGAGGGGCGATGGCTACGCGCCGTTCCCCGGGGAACGTTTCGCGCGGAGTTCCAATGATAGCGGGCAACTGAGCCTCCGGACGTGATTTCAGTGTTTATCATATGACACGCGCGTTGGAATGTCTGTGAGCTGAAATGGCTATTTTTGTAGCCTATCTCGGTGGCGTGGTGGTAGCCAACGGCGTTGCTAGGCCAGGTTTGCGGTGAATTTGCGCCAGCAAAGCAGAGTGCAACGGGCTAGCGATGGAAGTGCATTTCGAAGCCGTTGTCAAAGGCGATATCGGCAAGGTTAAAAGCCGTCGGTGAACATTCGATCCCAGTTTTGTTTTATGGGAGAGTGCCTGAAAGGTTGAGGGCTTTCACAACCGTTTATCAAGAGAAGGCCGAAAAAAACCGAAGATTTTTGCGGGACAATCATAGCGATAAATGGGCTTAGCCACCCCGCGCCGGTCGCTCTACTCGTAAGGAATTTCCACTTCAACAAAACTGCCGGGGGTGGCCGCGTTCACTGCTGCGACAACTCTATCAATGTAACGATGCACTGCTGGCCGTTGCGGGTTGCCAAGTATCACGATGGCAATGCGGCGGTCTTTGAGGTTTTGTTGATACTGGATATTTTTGTCGGTCGATAACAAAAGATCGAACCCGGCTTCTTCTGCTGCCTTCAGCAATGCGCCGTTGCTTAATCTGTCCCAGCCTCTTTCAATCGCTTCTATAACGGTGTGACCCTGAAGCCAGCGAGAAATGCTCCGGGGTGTACCGTGGTCAAAGAGAATGAGGATCGACGTGCGCTGCATGCACCGCTGGCGGGACGGGCGTTGCCAAGCTCTGTGCCGCGAAATGCAATACAGCGTTGATTTGTTCGCGTGTGACGGAGAACTCTTCCATGACTTCTTCCACGGTCAAGCCAGCTTCCAAATTCTCGAACACGGTGGCAACCGGCATCCGGGTATCTTTAAACACCCATGCGCCGCTGACTTTGCCGGGGATGCTCTCCACGGCAGGACATTGGGACCAATCAAGAGTTGTCATGTGTTTACCCTCCTTTCATCGTAGCGTTTTAGCAGATTTGGGTGGCGGCGTCACGCAGGGAAGGGCAGGGGGCGAATCCCGAAACTTAAGGTATTTCAGACAACGCAGCGCGCGACCTAAGGCCAATCCTGCGCGCCGTGAAAGATGCGCGATATCTCAACGGCGTTGTTCTTGACTTCGTAACAGCAACGTAAGGCAATGGTGGGAAAGTAAGTTCGCGACGTCCGGGCATCCGACGGCTTTGCTTTCCCATGTTCGGAAAGCCTTTTAGCTGTAAGCAACCTTCATAGACGATTCTGCGGCACGGCAGGCCGCTTCCGGGTTGTCGCGTTCAATCCACAAGCATATGCGCTCGAGGTCTTCGGCAGCGGGTGCAGACCACCTGATTTGCATCAGGGTTTGAGAAACCGCCGCAAGCGGTCGCCTACCTGTTCATGGGAGAGAAATTCGCCACGCTCCAAGGCTGCCTCGCCCCGTTTGACTGCTTCAACGAAACGGTCTTCTTCTTCGGAGTAACGCGCCACAACATTGGTCACAACCTCATCAGGGTTCATGCCTTCCCGTGTGGCTAGCTGCTGAAGGCGCGCTTGCACCTCTGGGGTAAATTGTACTTCCATGGCTCCAGCCAACAAAAAACCCTTTCACAACTCAACTCCCAGAAGGGCTTAATCCTTATCCCGAAACTTTTGGGATGAATCCGTCGCGTAAGCTGCAGCCAGAATAGCTCGGCATCCATGCAGGGCCGGCTTTGGCTTTAGCGTTTCACCAAAGGCGCTATGTCCTGATTCATGAGCTGGCTTGAACCGACACACTCTTCACGAGCGGAACTATCGCGCGACATTCGGTGGCCGATCGCCGAAGCACGCCGTCAAAACGGCGGCCGCGGTGAGAACGTAGGGCTTACCCTGCGGCTTGCCTTCCTCTATGGGCGTGTGGGCAGCCTATCCATCTAGAAGTGCTGGGCAGGGAGCGGGGTGTCAGCAATCATCTAAAAGCGTAGTTTTTTGAACATCTGGCCGGGCGCGACAGCGTCATCCGCGCCGAAGGCGCAATCCTCCGTCCGATCATCGGTTAGTTTGGATATCTCGTCCGCAAGGCGGGAATGGAACCCTGCCGTTGAAGCGGCAGGGTTCCCGGGTTCGGCAACCTTCGTCAGGTAAAACCAAACAGAGCTGAGTCTAACCTTCCACGAAACGGGTGCCGTCGTCTAGTCGCGCCTGCGACAAAGCATGGCGGCGGTTCGGGACACAACGGTTCTCCGGCAACGAGAATGAGGGCGAATTCTTATTTGATTAGTTTTCTTTGCTTCTCAACTTGCTCAAAAACCGTGTCCCAACCTCAACAGCGTTTTGTGCATCCGCCGTGAGCACATCACTACCGTGTGCCGCGTGGTTCAAGGTGGTTAGCACCCCTATAAATTCTTGGGTGGAAGGGACATCGATTACCCCAGCCTCGGTTAATTCCACCAAAAGAGGCGCAATGCCATGTCTGCGACGAGTAATCCCGTTGGCCTCGGCCAATTCGTTCAGGGCTCTTTCAATCTCGATCCGCACCTTCACGACGGAAAGAAGCGGAAATTCTTTCGAAAGTTCGGCAATTGTTGGCAGCTCGTCTTTGAGTTCGTTTGGCAATGCGTTCCCGTGCGTGAGCTGATACTGAGCAACGCCCATCGGTTTGCTCATATCGCGCAAAGCGTATTCGACGATCACTTCATTGCGGCCCTTGCATAGAATGATCCCGATGCTTGGTTTATCCTCCGGCTGTCGAAGTTGTTCATCAATAGCCGCCAGGTAGAAATTCATTTTGCCCGCGAATTCGGGCTTAAAATCCTCGATTTTTAAATCGAACACGACGTAGCAGTGAAGTCGCACATGGTAAAACAGGAGATCAAGATAGAAGTCCTGATCGCCCACTTCGAGGTGATACTGACTACCTAAGAAGGCAAAACCCTTCCCCAATTCGAGAATGAAATCGCGAACATGTTCAATCAGGCTTCGCTCTAATTCGCGTTCATTAAGCTCTGGCGCTAACGTCAAAAAATCGAAGTTGTACGGGTCTTTGATCAGTTGCTGGGCTAGGTCTGATTGCGGCTGGGGCAGGGTGCGGCTGAAATTCGTGAGCGCCTTGCCCTGGCGCGCATAGAGACCGCCCTCAATTTGGTGAACAAGGACATTGCGGCTCCAGCCATTTTGCGCAGTCTGGCGCAGATACCATTCGCGCTCAGCAGGTTCCTTTACCGAGTCCAGAAGACGAACGTTATGGCCCCATGGCAATTGTGCAACAACCTGTTGCACAAATTCAGCATCAGGATAGGCCTCAGCTAAGGCCCTCATATAACGTACATTTCGGACCCGAAAACCCTTCATGTCTGGAAAGGCGTGGCTGAGATCGGCCGCCACGCGGTTAACGATTTTGGCCCCCCAGCCCTCCGATTTTTCTCGGCCTAAAATGTCCCGGCCGATTGACCAGTAAAGAAAGACCAGTTCGCGATTGACTGCGAGCGCGGCCTGCACTTGCGCCGAGCGAACGCGTTCTTTTATTTCGGCGAGGAAGGTCTCGTAGCCTTCCGGGATCGGTGAAAGTTTTTCTGACATTCGAAACTGCACGTTCAGAGGTGCTTTTTGAAAATACAGCATCTCGACGGTCTGTCCATAACTTGCAAGCGCGGCAGGTCAGTCAAAACGCCGCGTCTACCGCAGGGTTAATTCTCATGTACCCAAGATACCGAAGCCTCAACATGAAGGCTTGAACGCTAACGCCATATGTGTGGGCTAGTTGCGGAATGTAATTTTCATCATAAAGAATGGTGGTGCTTCGTCCGGCCAAATCTTTTTTTAAGAAATTCTTCGGGCATCAAAAATTTGGCGGACAAACAGATTCGCTTCCTTTTCCGCATCGTCAATGCCCTAGCTTGGTTTATTGTCTCGGAGCCGAACTGTGGAAAAGCTCGATTGCATTTAGTTATTCTTGATCATGCAAAAGCAAATGGGCTAGATTTCCCAAACTGGCACCGGCGCTCTCACGACTTTGGCTTCTTTTATCAGAGATTGCGCCAATTCCCGAATTTTCCTTCTTCTGGCGGCCATTGTTTTCCTTTGCGTTTAGTTTGATACCGATTGCGGCCCAGCAAGGCGGAGCTCGAAAATCTGTGCTCCATCGTCGGCCGAAGCCTCAAGGATGTAACCGCAGTGGACTTTCCGCCGATTACCGCTTCGTAATGGCCTACGATGCCGCCCGGACTCTATCGCTGCCGGCGGTGCGGGCGGCCGGTTATCGGCCGCGTGCCGTCGGTGGGCACTACAACACCTTCCTGGCACTGGAGGCGGCCGACCCAGCGTTCGCAAAATTGTCTGCTTATTTCGATGGGTGCCGCATGAAGCGGAACGAGTGTGAATATGATTTTGCCGGCGGCGTGACCGATACAGAGGCCGACGCCCTGCTCAAGTCAGTTAAGCAGTTCGCCGTGGATGCCGAGGACTGGGTCAAGGCGCGCTATCCCCAATTGTGTTAATTGAGCAAGCGTGGCGTTCCCTCTTCCAGCCTGCAGCAGGAGTTGCATGGAGCCTCCCGTCTCGGCGGAGGCGCTTGCAAAAGTTTTTGCGAAAAAAACGACCACCCTATTTTGCAGAGTCAACACACGCGTCAATTGGGCGGCTCCTTCGTGATTTGCCAACTATATTTGATATCTGCCTTCACAGTTCTGGGCGCGAACGATGACAATCCATTCTCGAACACAAGAACGAACCTTCCCGATGGCAGGTTCGTGTCTATTAGTCCAGGCGTCTGTTTCTCGCTGTCGTATAAGCTCGTAATCGGTTGGTGATCTTGTAGACGCTCGAAATTGAACTCGTCAATAACGAGCACTCGTAAATCGCCACTGCGTTCGAAAAAGCCCCCAATGTGACCGTTAAACATTAGCGGGTTTATTTCGAATGGAAACGATAGGCTGTCTCCCGGTTTAATGGTGATCGGCTGTCGGACGATTTGAATTGTGCGCTGGGCTTCCCACCGTGGTATTTTCCCCATCCTCGGTGCAAGAAGAACCGCGACCACAGCGGCACCAAGCAAGAAGGAGAGGAGTGAGATTGCAATCAAGTTCTCTCGCTTGTTAGGCCGAATATACTTTGTTCCACAGGATGGACAAAAGCGTGAATCCTTGGACAACTGAGCACCACAACGGGGGCAAAACATAATAAAAGCTCAAGCCTTCAACTTTTTCACATCACTCTTTAGCTGCTGGATTTTTTCAGGTGTCCAGTAGGTGCCGCCCGGCGAAGTGGACAAAAGCACCGGGTCACTTAGCCAGTTGTCGTTAAAGTTGCAGTTCGCAGGATGCTTATCCAAAACCTCTGGGTAGTCCTCAAAAAAAACTCTGAGGGCCTTTAGACGAAGACTATAGGCTTGATCCACATGCACAGCCAAAATGGAAGCTACAATTCTTTTCAGGCGTTTCTGCGGTTCTTTTCTTTTCGCATATTCGGCTGAAATCCAGCTAATTGCAGCGCCCAAAGCTACCTTGGCTAGGTCGAATATTCCGCCTATAATCTTGTCCTGCACTGCGTCCGTCATGATTCAATCATGGCGGAGACACTGCACAAGCGCAACTTGCGGCGAGGTCGGCCCATTGGCCAATGTGTCAAAGTTGAGGGGTCACCTCACGAAAACGCGGCAGAATTGATTATCGGTGCTCGAACTTTTATTCGGAAATATCGTCGTCTTTGCCTTTGCCGCCGTTGTCGCCGTGGTGGTGGGCCGCAACGCGTGAGGAAAACAGCATTGGATCGCGTGGCATGTCGGCAGGTTCACTTTGTTCTTCATCGGCGTGCTCGTCCTCTGCTCTCTGGCACGTGTAATTGGACTGCACGGACGGTGGGTATTTTACGCAGCGGTCGCTCTTGCATCGCCCCTGCACTCAGCATGGCAATGGAACCGAAAACGACGGATACCGGCGGCCACCAGACGAAAGGTGATCGAGAGATGGGAGCGCAAGACCGGCAATACGTTCGTCCCGAAGATTTACGAACTCGACCACAAAATACCTTTCTCAAAAGGTGGGTGGCATACGCTCGATAACCTGCGAGTGGTCAAAAGAAAGGTGAACCGGAAGAAAGGCCATAGAGAACCGGTCCTCGATGACTGGCTACACATCTGGCGGGGGAAAGATGAATAGGCTTTGCTGTTTCTCCCAAAACCCACCCCTTTGTGAAGACCAAAATTCGATAAACTCTGTTGGCATGTCGCCCGACGAATTGGACTTTGCACGCTTCGAGGGCCAACTGCTCCAGCGTGAGCAGTATGCCGGAGAGATCGCTGAATTTCTTTCAGCAGTAGCGGCAAATAGTTCCTCACGTAGGCGAAAGCTACCAAAGGACAGAATACTGTATCGAGCCCAGCGCACTTATTTGATGCGGGCGCGGGCCGATGACGAAGGCGAGTTTGAAGAAGAAGTTCCTGATGCGGTCATGCCCGAGCGCATGAAGCCCCTGCGCGACCGGGCTTCACCGAGCCGAGTCAATCCCGAAGGTCAAGCGTGCCTGTACCTTGCAACAAAGCCGGATACGGCTATGGCTGAAGTCCGCCCGTGGCGTGGCGCGCATATTTCTCTGGGACTATTTAGGGTAATGAGGGACTGTTTGTTGATCGATTTTTCATTGGATAAAGTCAGGAGTGTAGACCTCATGCTTCGAAAAGAACCAGCATCGACTGCCGAACAGGCATCAGCAATCTGGGGGGACATCGCGTACGCCTTCGCAAAGCCACTTACTAGAGATGATGACCTGACGGAATACCTCGCCACGCAGGCAATAGCAGAGGAGTTCCGCAAACGAGGTTACGATGGCGTCGTCTATCAGAGTGCGCTCGGCGAGGGAAAGTGTGTGGCGTTGTTTGACCTCGACGTCGCAGAGCTGACACAGTGCGCGTTGTTCGAAACGAAGGCGGTGACGCACTCTTTCGTTCAGACCAATAACTGGTATTGTATTCCGAAGCATCATCCAACGATCGCGGCTAGCAAAGGGCTAGACATTTTGTCTCCCGAAGCAGCTCAGCCCCACTTCCTTACAATTAGATATTTCCCTGTTAGCGAAAATTCACCCACCGCTCCACAGGTAGGCGAGGTTCCCGAAGAGCCGGAAGTCTAACTCCTGTTGTTCCAGCTTCAACGCTTCAGCTCGCAGTTCAAGCCATTGAGGTCGTCGGCGATTCGAGTGTAGTGGACCGTCAACACCAGAAGCCCCAAACCCATTCGGGAAGAATCTGTCGCGTAAGCTGTGGCCAGAAATAGCTCGGCATCCATGGATGGCGGCTTCGGTTTAGCGTTTCACCAAAAGCTTTCTGCTCTGGCGAGCAGCGCTACGCCCTGGTTCACGAGCGAGCTTGAACCGACACACTCTTCGCCAGCGGAACTATCGGGGGACATTCGGAGTCTGATGGCCGGAGCACGTCGTCAAAACGACGGCCGCAGCGAACGTAGGGCTTACCCTGCGGCTTGCCCCCCTCTATTGGCGTGTGGGCAGCGCACCCAGCTAGAAGTGCTGCGCAGTGAGCGGGGCGCCTGCGGCGAACAAATTGCCGTGACGCTGTCACGACAATTGATAGCGGAATATGGGCGCGGTTATTCAGAAAAGAACCTCCGCCGGACGGTTCAGCTTGCCGAGTCGTCTCCGGAAACTAAAGCGTGACGAGGAGGCGGCCGAGCGGTCAAAGAGCAGCGTCATCAGTCAGGCCACGCCAGACGAAATGAGAATGTACGGCCAGTCACCGACGGAGCGTGCTCTAAAAGAGCGATTCAAAAACGCCGGCCCAGACGCGTTGAAGCCTCAAGAGACTCGTGGTTGATTCCCGCGAGGAAAAGCTTTAGGCTGCCTTGGTACTTAGATTGGTCGGCCGCACACTCTCCAGTGCCGGCATTAAGATTTCTTTTGCTGTTCCGGTCTCTTGGTCCAAAGACGCTACAATCCGGCCCGCTCGCTTGGCCTTTACGGCCCATTGGAACAGAGTCAGTGCGTTGTTGAACAAATCCTTGCGAGTCGTGATGTTTGTTTCTTTCATCAACTCGTCGAGTTCCTTGACTTGCTCTTCGGGCATGTCAAGTTGAATTCTTGTCATGATTATTTTCCCCAAGCCCATAAGGGGCTCTCAATCTCCTCACGGAGTTCGCTGGCTCTGTGAAGTGGCCGCGGTAACGGTTATCTTCACCGAATCCCTCTGGTTTGCGATCAGGGATGTCCCTCTTGAAATGAGTATAAACCGAGTATCAAATTGATGTCAACGTGACGTTATCCGAGGACAGTTGCGGCCACTCCGCAGACTGGAAGACCGCCGAGAGGACGTAGCCTTGTCGTCCTTGCGCGATAACCACGCGCACGGACCGGCGCGGTGTCGAGCGGCCAGCGGAGTTTCTTTTCTCATGGTATCCGCACCCTTTTTGACTCTCTTGAGAAACCCAGATTCCCGATCACAAATATTTATATATTTTAATCAAATTTCATCTCCAATATTTTCCTTAACTTACAGCCCACCGTAACGCTTCCATCGCTTCCCGTGGTTCGGAATCACGGGTGCCTCTGCTACTCTCAAGCCAGGAAAAACTAGCCCGGCCCGAGCGCAGTTCCGCTCACCGCCGGGCTTTTTTATTGCCCAAATCTTCCCTTTGGAGTTTATTCAAATGTCAGATCAAACGTTATCCGAAGCCCGCCTCGCTGCCAACCGCGAGAACGCCCAGAAATCCTGCGGCCCGGTCACTGAGGAAGGTAAAGCCACCGTCCGCCTCAACGCTCTCAAAAGCGGCCTCACCGGCGCCACGGTCGTCCTTCCCGCCGAAGACGCCGATGAATACTACACCCACATTGAGTCCTACCGCAACCTTTATCAACCCGTCGGCCCGGAAGAAAAAGCCCTCGTTCAATCCATCGCCGATATCCGCTGGCGTCTCAACCGCATTCCTGCCCTGGAACAAACCATGGTCACCATGGCCGGCACCGCCATCGTCAAAGAACATCCTCACCTCGCCGTGCCGAACCACAAAACCTATGTCGAACTCCTCGCCCGCAAAGAGAATGAGCGCGACCTCCGCAACCTCAACCTCCAGGAAAACCGCCTCGCCCGTCGCCGCGAACGCGAACTCGCCGAACTCAACAAACTGCAAGAGCTCCGCAAAGCCAACGAAGAAGAGAAGCTCAAAACAGCCGCCAAAGCCCAGCTACTAGCCCAACACGAGCAGAAACCGCTCACAGAAGCCCCCGGCGTTGGGTTTGATTTTACGAAAAGCCGTTACCAAACATTTTTCAACCGCCTCACCCCGGCTCAAAAGACCGAATTGCTGAACGAAGCCTTGGCCGCCGTAGCCGAACCGCCCCAATCTATGCCCGCCGCGGCGTAAAAGCACAAAACTGGTCAAGAATGTTTCAATTCGCAAACCCGAAGTGTCTCCACTTATGGATCTGAAATTGCCATTTTCATCCAAAAATGCACGTCCAGCTGCGTACGTTGATATAATTTGGGCAAAACGACTGCGATGGCGGCCGTGTTGCCGACCCAAGGTTCCTCGTGAAACCGACTGACGTACAAAACCCCGATTATTACCACAAAGTTGTCGATTGCCAGTGGGCGTGCCCTGCGCATACCAATGTTCCGGAGTACATCCGGCTGATCGCCAACGCGCTATACACCGAAGCCTACATGCTCAACCGGGAATCGAACGTGTTCCCGGGCATTCTAGGCCGCACGTGTGACCGGCCCTGCGAGCCCGCCTGCCGCCGAAGCCGGGTGGATGGCAAACCAGTGGCCATCTGCCGTCTCAAGCGCGTAGCAGCCGATCATCGCGGCGATATAGAGCATCTCCTGCCGAAAGCGCCATCGCGGAAGAACGGTAAACGCATTGCTCTTGTCGGAGCCGGTCCGGCCTCTTTAACAGTGGCGAATGATCTGATGCCGCTCGGCTACCAAATCACGATTTTCGAAAAGCAAGATAAGCCCGGCGGCTTGATGCGTTCGAACATTCCGTCGTTCCGCCTGCCGGATCAGGTTCTGACTGAGGAGATCAACTACATCCTCGACATGGGTGTAGAAATTCGCTACAACTCTCCCGTAAACAGCATGAAACAGTTGCTGGGCGAAGGCTACGATGCCGTCTTCGTGGGCAGCGGCGCGCCCCGCGGCAAAGATCTGGACGTGCCCGGGCGTCACGATTCAGATCGCATTCACATCGGAATCGATTGGCTCGAATCGGTGGCCTTCGGACACATCAGTTCCATTGGCGAAGGTGTGCTGATCATCGGGGTAGGGAACACCGCCATGGATTGCTGCCGCTCATCGCGACGTCTCGGCGGCAAAGATATCAAGGTGATGGCGCGCCGTCCGCGCCAGTACTTCAAGGCCTCCGCTTGGGAATTGGATGATGCCGAAGAGGAGGGCGTGGAGATTCTGGTGAATCACGCCCCCAAGAACTTTGTGCTCGAAAACGGGGTGCTCAAAGGCATGACCTTTGAGCGCTTGGAATGGGATGCAGGCGCGAAAAAATCGAAGACCATTGACGAAGTCTTCCTGCCCGCCACTGATGTGATTCTTGCCATCGGTCAAGAGAACGCGTTTCCCTGGGTTGAGCGCGATTTGGGCATTCAATTCGATAAGTGGGACGTTCCCGTGGTGGACGCAAAGACGTTCCAATCCACCCGCGATGGCGTCTTCTTTGGCGGCGATGCGGCCTTTGGTCCAAAGAACATTATTTGGGCCGTGGAGCATGGCCACCAGGCGGCGATTTCCATTCACAACTATTGCGAAAAGACGCCGGTGAGCGAGCGTCCGCCCCAAGGGATGAATCTGGTGACTCAGAAGATGGGCATCAGCGAGTGGAGCTATAAGAACGATTATTCCGCTCTCACTCGGCAGAAAATGAAGCACGTCGATTTGGTCGAACGCTTCAATAAGATGAACATCGAAGTGGAACTGGGTTTCACCGCGGAGCAGGCGGCGGCAGAGGTTGGCCGTTGTCTGAACTGCGATATGGAAACGGTATTCGTCGCGCCCAAATGCATTGAATGCGATGCGTGCGTGGATATCTGCCCGGTTCAATGTCTGACAATTACGCGCAATGGTGACGAGTTGGATCTGCGCGCGCGCTTGTCGGCCCCGGCCCTGAATCCGGATCAGGATCTTTATGTCTCTCCGGCGCTGCCGCAGACCAAACGCATCATGGCCAAAGATGAAGATGTTTGCGTGCACTGCGGATTGTGCGCGGAGCGCTGCCCCACGGCGGCGTGGGACATGCAAAAATTCCAACTCATCATTCCATATGCGGGCGTGAAGACGTGCAACGAAACTCTGGCGGCAGTGTAAACGATTTTGCCATTAAATTGGCAAATGTAAATGGAACCGGCTCGGCAAGCGCGAACGGCTTGCTGATGCAGGCCATTTTCCGGATGGGCATTCCGGTTTCGGGCAAGAATCTCTTTCCCTCGAATATTCAAGGCTTGCCCACCTGGTATGAGATTCGCGTCAATAGCCAAGGCAACACGGCGCGCGCTCTCGATTATGACTTGATGGTGGCCATGAACGCGCAGACCTATGCGCGCGATATCGAAGAAGTGCGCAAAGGCGGCTACGTCCTTTATGATTCCTCCTGGCCGCTGGACAAAAGCTTGTACCGCGACGATGTCAATTTCCTCCCGATTCCGTTTGCCCAGATGTGCAACGATCGCTTCAAAGACGCGCGCGCCCGGACGCTGATGAAGAACATTGCCTACGCCGGTGCGCTGGTGGCTACGCTTGAGATCGATTTCAAGACCGTGGAAGCCTTGCTCGACGAACGCTTCGCGGGCAAGAAGGCGTTGCGCGATTCGAACCTGGAAGCGCTGAGAATCGGCCACGATTACGCGAAAGAGAAGTTTCCCTGCCCGCTGCCGTTTCACTTGGAGCCGATGAACGCCAATGCCGGCAAGGTTCTGATTGACGGCAACACGGCAACCGCGCTGGGCTGCGTCTATGCCGGCGCGACCGTTGCCGCCTGGTATCCCATTACCCCTGCTACCTCGGTCATGGACTCCTTCAAGGAGTTTTGCGAAAAGTACCGCCGCGATCCGGAAACCGGTAGGAATAACTATTGCATCATTCAAGCCGAGGACGAATTGGCCGCCATCGGCATGGTGATCGGCGCGTCGTGGAATGGCGCGCGTTCGTTCACCTCCACCGCCGGGCCCGGCATCTCGCTCATGAATGAGTTGCTAGGCTTGGCATACTATTCCGAAATTCCTGCCGTGGTGGTGGATGTGCAGCGCGTGGGCCCATCCACCGGCATGCCCACCCGCACCCAGCAGGCCGATCTTCTGACCTGCGCCTACGCCTCTCACGGCGATACCAAGCATATTCTGCTTTTTCCCGCCAACCCCGCCGAATGTTTCGGATTTGCCGTCAAGTCGTTTGACTTGGCCGATCGCTTCCAAACACCCGTCATCATGCTTTCCGATCTGGATATCGGCATGAACGATTGGGTGGTGCCGCGCTTAACCTGGGATAACTCATACCGGCCCGATCGCGGCCGCGTTTTGAGCGAAGAAGATCTGAAGAACCTGCCGAAGTTTTTCCGCTACGCGAACGAAGATGAGCAGTTCGTGACGCCGCGAACGCTGCCGGGCATAAGCGAAAAGGGCGCCTACGTTACCCGCGGATCGGGCCACAACAGGTACGGCGGCTATACCGAAATCCCAGCCGAGTATCAGCAGGTGATTGACCGATTGGCGAAGAAACACGCCGCCGCTGCGGACTTTGTGCCCGGCCCGAAGATTCTGACGGTGGACAAACCAAACTTCGGAATCGTTACCATCGGCGGGTGCGATCTGGCTGTACGCGAAGCCATCGCCGCGTTGGCTGAAATTGGGCTAAAGGCCGATTACATGCGCATCTGCGGCTTCCCGTTCGCCAAGAGCGTGGAGACATTCCTGAACCAGCACGAAACGAATTTCATAGTAGAGCAAAATCGCGATGGCCAATTGACCTCCTTGCTGACGCTCGAAACCGGTGTTGCCAAGGAAAAGCTCAAGACAGTTGCGATTTATGGCGGATTTCCGCTCAGCGCCGCCCAGGTTGTCGACGCGATTCAAGCCCGTTGGGAGAAATAATACTTTGCCATCCATCACTAAACCCGTTGCCACGCATCCAAGTCTGAAGCGGAACGAACTGGGTCTGACTGTTCGCGATTATGAAGGCTCCATGTCGACGCTGTGCGCCGGCTGCGGACACGATTCCATCACGGCCGCCATCGTCCGGGCGCTGTGGGAAATGTCTATGCCGCCGCACATGCTAGCGAAAATGAGCGGCATTGGTTGTTCTTCGAAGACCCCTGCGTATTTCGTCAATGGCGCGCATGGATTCAACTCGGCCCACGGGCGCATGCCCACCATTACGACGGGGGCGGCTGCGGCCAACCGCGAATGCACCTACATCGGTGTCTCAGGCGATGGCGATTCACTCTCCATTGGCATCGGCCATATGTGCCACGCCATTCGCCGCAACGTGAAGATGGTTTACCTGATCGAAAACAACGGCGTCTACGGGTTGACCAAAGGCCAGTTCTCGGCCTCGGCCGACATTGGTTCGAAGAGCAAGCGCGGCGAAGCCAATCAGATGGCGCCCATCGATCCGGCTCTAATGGCCCTGAGCATTGGCGCGACATTCGTGGCGCGCAGTTTCTCGGGCGACAAGGAGCAGTTGGTTCCAATTCTGAAGGCTGCGTTCGCGCATCGCGGCTTGGCGTTGGTGGATGTGGTCTCGCCCTGCGTGACTTTCAATGATCATGAAGGTTCAACCAAGAGCTACAAATATACTCGCGCCAACGAATCGCGGGCGACCGAATCGGATTACGTTCCCGTTGCATCCGAAATCCTCGCCGAACTGAACGGCAATGGTGTCACGTCCGTCACCATGCACGATGGCAGCGTCTTGCGTTTTCGCACGGTGCCCTCAGGCTATGACCCGACCGACCGGCAGCGTGTGATGTCTTATCTGCAAGAGCGCCAGGCCAAAGGCGAGGTTGTGACCGGCATTCTGTTCGTCGATGAAACCGTTCCCGATATGCACGAACTGAGCAACACGCCGGATATTCCTTTGACGCAAGTGCCTTATGAAAAGCTTTGCCCGGGCGCAGACGAGCTGAATAAGCTGCAGGAAGAGTTCCGTTAGCGACTATAGAGTAGTGAAGATTCTTTGGGTTAATCCAAACTTCCTGCATCCAACGACAAAAGGCGGGCAGATTCGCACGTTGGAAATCGTGCGTGCGTTGCACGCGCGGCATGAAATTCATTACGCGGCGTTGACACAAGACGGCCTCGATTCCGAAGGGCCGCGGCGCGCCAGCGAGTATTCCACGAAATCGTATGCGTTCGTGCACGGGGTTCCGAGCAAGCGTTCTTTGTCGTTCGTCATGCAGCTGGGCAGTGGGTTGTTTTCGGATCTGCCGCTGGCGGTTAGCCGTTTCTATTCGCCCGCGATGGCGGCCGCGATTCAATCTCTGATTCGTGAGCAGAAGTTCGACCGCTTGGTCTGCGATTTTCTGGTGCCCGCGCCGCATTTTCCCGATCCATCGAAGTTCATTTTGTTCCAACACAACGTGGAGACGATGATCTGGCGGCGGCATGTGGAACACGCGAAGGGTGGGGTGCAGCGTGCCTATCTCCAAACCCAGGCAAAGCGCATGGAAGCGTACGAAGGAAAGATTTGCCGTGCGGCCGGATCTATTATTGCGGTGTCGGATGTGGACGCTCGCATGATGCGCGATCTGTTTCAAGTGACGCGAGTGGACTCGATTCCGACCGGCGTGAATCTCGGCTACTTCGCGCAGCCGGCTTCGCTGCCGGCTCGTCCGGCGAATGCGGCCGACCTGGTGTTTGTCGGGTCGATGGATTGGATGCCGAACGTCGATGGGATTGATTACTTTGCGAAGAACATCCTTCCGCTGATTCGCCAGCGGAAACCGGATTGCACAGTGGCGATTGTGGGTCGCGATCCTTCGCCCGCTACGCTGGCGCTGGCCGATGACAAATTCTCTGTCACGGGAACCGTGCCCGATGTACGCCCGTATCTCTGGCATTCCAAGGCTTCGATTGTGCCACTGCGGATCGGTGGTGGCACGCGCTTGAAAGTTTATGAGTCGATGGCGGCTGGTGTGCCGGTGATCTCTACTTCCATTGGCGCCGAAGGCTTGACGTATGACGCGCCTGTCGATATTCGCATTGCCGATGATCCGGCTGCGTTTGCCGATCAATGTGTGAAACTGCTCGATCAGCCGAATACACGCCGGGACATTGCGCAAGCCGCGTTGCGAATGGTTACCGATAACTTTTCATCCGAATCGGTGGCACTACGCTTTGAGGAACTGCTGGCGGTGGGGCCGGGGCCCTCCTAACGTGATCGCCGCGATTCTATTCGTGCTCGCCGGCGCATGGGTTGTTTACGTACTCGCAGGCTACAGCATCCTTCTGAAGTTTCTAGCGCGCGGCAATTATGCGGAGCCCGTGCAGCGCTTTGAGCCGCGTAGCGTCACGGTTTTGCTGGCGGTGCACAACGGCGAGCGCTGGCTGCGCGACAAGCTGAATTACCTTCTGGCGCTTGATTACCCGATGGAATTGCTCCACATCATTGTCATTTCGGACGGTTCGACGGACGGCACGGCTGCGATCGCCAAAGAGTTTATGGATCGAGGCGTGGAGTGCATTGAGACGCCCAAGGGTGGCAAGGCCGTCGCGCTCAGCAAAGGGTTGGAGCGGGCGCAAAGCGAGATCCTGTTCTTTACCGATGTCCGCCAGCCCCTCGATAAAGGCAGTCTGCGCGAGTTGGTCTCCTATTTTGCCGACCCGACCGTCGGCGTCGTCAGCGGCGAATTGATCATACGCGAAGGCGATAGTCAGGAAGAATCGAATACCGGGCGCTACTGGAAATATGAGAAATCGATTCGCATGAAGTTGAGCCGTATCGATTCCGTGCTCGGGGCCACGGGATGCATTTACGCCATGCGCCGCAGTTTGGCGAGACCGCTACCCGCCGGTTGCTTGCTCGACGACATGTACCTTCCGCTGTGCGCATTCTTTCAGGGCTATCGAGTGTTGTTTGATTCCAAAGCGCGCGCCTACGATCAGCCCACTTCGCTTGAAACCGAATTCAAACGCAAAGTGCGAACGTTGGCTGGGGTGTATCAAATCATCGGCTATTTCCCGGCGCTCCTCGGCCCGAAGAACCGCATGTGGATTCACTTTGTCTCCCATAAGCTCGGCCGCTTGCTGGTTCCGTTCGGCTTGCTTATCATGATCTTCACGGCGCCATTCCTGCCGTATCCCTGGAACTGGCTGATGGTTGCCGGTCAAGCATGTTTCTACGGTGCGGCTTTGATCGACATGGTCTTGCCCGAGGGTTTTGTCCTGAAGAAACTTACCTCGCCCATTCGCACGTTCGTCGTTTTGATGACCGCATCGCTGATGGCAGCGTCGATCCTCTTCCGTCCTGGCGATTCCTTCTGGAAGCCGACCCGCTAAGCCACTCACTATCTGCGTAGCTCCGAAAGCGCAGTCCGCAGTGCGTCGCGAGTCCATGGTTGCGGATGAAACAAGAATACGCGATGCACCACTCGGGACTTTTGTAATTCATCGGTCGAAAGACCAACGTTATCGGTGCACAGAGGTTCGCGGATCGGAGCACTGATCAGGCCTTGCTCGGTTCCCATACGGAAGTACATCGGTACGGCCGCAGCAATGTCCAACTGATGCAACCACAGGTCGCCGGTACACCAGGAAACCAGCGCGGTCGTTAGCAGCGGCATGCTGGGCGGCAGCTTGGCGTGGACCCGTCTGGTCAGATCGGCGTAGAGATCCCGTTGCGATGCCAGGGCGTCGAAATCAATCTGGACCGCTCTGACTTTCGGCAATCGTACGACTTCTGCGATGTCCGTTGAGGCTTGATCTATCGGCGCGGCGTCGGTCGTACCTTCGACCCGGACAACAGCAATCAAACGCGTCCCGTTGGGCACATCCAAAGAGCGCAGGCGAGGCGTGAAAGAAACGTTACTTTCCGTAAATCTCAGGTTGCCCGCGAAAAAAGCAACCGCCACTTCATGCGGATCAATCCAGCTCAAGTCCTCGGGCTCTTCCCAGGCCCACAACACCACCCGCGGAACGTCTTCAAGCGGATCGCGCTTCGCGGCGTTACAACTCATGATTGCGAAAATGATCCCGAAGGGAATCACTCGCATGAAACTTTGTTTTATCCTCGGCTTCTGCTGTGCCATTAGTCTTCTTCCCGCTCAAAACAACCTGACCAATACCATGTCACAGCGCTATTTTGCCAGCGTCCGCAAAAACCTGGAAGCGGCCGCCGACGTTATGCCCGCTGACAAATACAACTTCCGCCTCACACCCGAGCAAATGACTTTCGGGCAATGGCTCATTCATTCCATTGAGCGCAATTACACCGATTGCGCCACGCTCAAAGGCGAAGCTGTGCCGGAAGCACAGAAGCTGGCGGCTGGGCTGAAAGACAAGGAGGAAATCAGCAGCGCGCTCAGGGATTCATTCGCTTACTGTGAATCAGCTTTGGCCGGGCTGGACGATCAGAAAGTCACATCGTCACCGCAGATGAGTTACGCCTTCATGCACATTGCGGTTCACAATAACGAGATCTATGGGAACATCGCGGGATACATGCGCGCTAGCGGCATAGTGCCGCCCTCAACGGCGGCGCGGCAAAAGGCGAAGTAACTTAGCGAATTCCGGCCGCAGCCATGCGGGCTCGCAAGTTCTTTTCAGCGTCCGGACCCCAGTAGGCGCAATCGAGCTGGAGGAAGACAGACGTGTACGGGATTGTCATGTTCGTCTTGATAATCAGCACTTTGAAGGTTTTGCTGACGTTATCGAGCTGGTCGATGATCTTCTCGTGCGGTATTGCATCGACGGTCTTATCTTTGAAAATCTCGGCCAGGCGCGCGCGATAGGCTTCGACGCCGGGAGCTTCCGAATCGTCGAGATAACTAAGTTCGCGGTCGGTATGCACGATCGGCGTGACGTGCTTCGATTTGCCCAAGGCATCCAGCACAACTTGGAGGACATGCAATTGGTCGGCATCGGCGACAACGGTTTCGATTCCGTCCCGAGCTTGCGCCGGGTAGGCGGAATCGGCCACGACGATCCAATTGCGGTGGCCGTAGGCGGGAATGCGATCCGCCAGGATCTGTTGCCAGTTCGAATCAGCGCCCAAGCACAACATGGTACAAGAGAGAGCCGCAAGAAGTAACTTTTTCATCGACTTCTATTAAACAACTTTCCGCGGCACCATACTGATTTGCGGCTCGAATTCGGTCATCTTTTCAAGCAAATCACTCAAATCATCGCTTACGAGCAACAGATCGCGATCCTGCGGCTTGAGGAAGTTCTCTTCAACCGCCTGCGCGAGGAACTGGAGCAGCAAATCGTAGTAACCGCCGACGTTCCACAAAGCGCAGGGCTTATGATGAATGCCGAGCTGTGCCCAGGTGAGAGCTTCGAACAGTTCGTCGAGCGTTCCCCAAGCTCCGGGTAGAATCAAGAACGCGTCCGCGCGCCGCGTCATCTCGGCCTTCCGTTCGTGCATGGTTCGCACAATATGAAGCTCCGATAAGCCGCGATGCGCCACTTCAGCGTCTACCAGCGATTGCGGAATGATGCCGACAACGCGGCCTCCCGTAGCCAAGGCAGCATCCGCCAAGGCGCCCATCAGGCCACGACGCCCACCGCCATAGATCAACTCGATGTTACGGGCCGCCAGTTCCTGTCCCAAGGCTCTAGCGGACTCGACAAAAATGTCACGCCTCCCGGGACTCGACCCGCAATAGACGCAAATGCTCTGAATGCTCACTCACTCCATTGTGAATGACGTCTCTATCCGCGAGAGCCTTTGCGTTTCGTCTCAAACAGCTTTTTGTTGTCTTCGCGCGTGAGGGAATTGATTTGAATCACCGGCATCAGGCTGCGATCCTCTTCCTTGTTCTTACCTGTAGCGGCGCGCTTGGAAAGTTCTTCGTTCAGATTTGAGATGAAGCCTTCCATCTGCTGCTGCATGGCTTCCATCTTTTCGCGCATGTTCAGAATGATCTCAACGCCAGCCAGGTTCACGCCTAAGTCGCGGGTCAATTTGAGAATCACTTCCAAGCGTTCCAGGTCATCGTCGGTGTAAAGGCGGGTGTTGCCGTCACTACGCGATGGAGTTAAGAGGCCTTCGCGTTCGTAAAGCCGCAAGGTCTGGGGATGGATTTCGTATTGTTCGGCCACCGCCGAAATCATGTAGGCCGCTTTGCCTTTGCTCTTAGTCATGGTCTTGCGTTGCCTTTAAGCCGCAGGGGAAACCTTTTTCCAAATGTCGGAACGGACATCATCGGTCTGAATCTGCGCCAGTTCGCGCAGCAATTCGCGCGTCCGCTCGTCGTGCGGATCGGGCGCTTTCAGGAAAATTTCCACAATCTCGTCGCCGCGGGTGTTCTTGCGGCCGTTGAAAACGCCCTTCTCGCGCAGCCGGAACTTTTGCCCGCTTTGGGTGCCTTGCGGGATCTTGAGGAGGGCTCGGCCATCGATGGTAGGCACTTCGATTTTCGCGCCCAAACCAGCCTCGCTTACCGTAAGCGGAACCTGGATCAAAATGTTGTCGCCTTCGCGTTTAAAGAACGGATGCTCTTCGACGCGAACGGTGATGTACAGATCACCGGCCGCTCCGCCCGAGGTGCCGGCGTTGCCTTTGCCTGCTACTCGCAAGCGCGAACCGGAGGCTACACCCTGAGGGATGCGCACTTCCACGGAATCGGGCCGGCTGATGCGGCCTTCGCCACGGCAATTCGGGCAGGCATTCTTCAAGCGCCCGGTACCGCCGCAGCGGTTGCAAGTCAAATTAAACTTCATGGCGCCGGCCATCTGGGTCACTGTACCCGTGCCATCGCATTCAGGGCATACTGCGACACTATTACCCGAGGATCCGCTGCCGTGACAAACATCGCAGATCTCCTGGCGCGAAATATTCAGCTTGACTTGCGTGCCGCGAATCGATTGCCAGAAATCCACATTCAAGCCGTATTCGAGATCGGCGCCGCGCTCGGGATGGACCGCCTGCCGAGGGCCTTTGTGAAAGAACTGGCTGAAAATATCGCGGAAACCGCCGCTACCACCCGCACGCTCGTCTTCAAAGCCGGGCATGGGGCCAGGGCCGCCGCGTTGTTGCTGTTGTTGGCGCAGAAATTCGGCGAAATCAAAGCCTTCAAAATTCGGGCCGCCCGCAGCGGGTCCGGTTCCCGAACCTGCTCCATTAGGCGGGATGTTGTCCGAATAAAATCCAAACTGGTCGTAGACCTTTTTCTTGTTATCGTCGCTGAGAATGTCGTAAGCTTCTTGAACCTTTTTGAAGCGGTCTTCAGCAGCCTTGTCGCCAGGATTAAGGTCGGGGTGATGCTTACGAGCGAGCTTACGGTACGCCTTGCGGATTTCATCGGCATCCGCATTGCGGCTTATACCGAGAAGTTCGTAATAATCCTTTTTCGATGTTGAAGGCATTGGTTTATTCCACAGAGCCCTGCGCCGACACTATTAGGAACGCTCGCCATGAACTCATTACTTTCAGCGGCGGCTCTCCCTGGAGCCGCCGCCGATGGTCAATCACAACTCTTACTGCAAACTTACTTTTTGTCTTCGACGTCCACGAACTCGGCGTCGACGACATTGTCTTTGGGCTTCTCAGCTTCGGGCGCCGGACCAGCCGCTCCAGGACCACCGGGTCCCGGGCCGCCCGCGCCGTTCTGCGGACTACCAGCCTTGTACATGGCTTCCGCCAGTTTGTGGCTCGCGGTAGTGAGCTTGTCGGTGGCAGACGTGATCTTGTCGAGGCCGCCTTCGGCCATCGCTTTTTTGACCTCTTCGAGTGCCGCTTCCACTTGTTTGGCGTCGGCATCGGAGATCTTTTCGCGATGTTCCTTGAGCATTTTCTCAACGTTGTAGGTCATAGCGTCGGCGCGGTTACGGGCTTCAATTTCGTCGCGCTTCTTGCGGTCGTCGGCGGAGTGAGATTCGGCGTCGCGCGCCATCTTCTCGACTTCGTCCTTGCTCAAGCCAGAAGAGGACGTAATCGTGATCTTCTGCTCGTTATTGGTAGCGCGGTCCTTCGCCGTGACATTGAGGATGCCGTTCGCGTCAATATCGAACGTTACTTCGATTTGGGGGATGCCACGCGGCGCCGGCGGAATGCCGACGAGTTGGAAGACACCCAACAGACGGTTATCGCGAGCCATGGCGCGTTCGCCCTGATAGACCTTGATTTCCACCGAGGTCTGGCTATCGGCAGCGGTGGAGAACACTTCGCTCTTGCGAGTCGGAATCGTGGTGTTGCGGTCGATGAGTTTCGTGAACACACCGCCTAACGTTTCGATACCGAGAGACAAAGGAGTGACATCGAGCAGCAGCACATCCTTGACTTCGCCGCCCAAAACGCCACCCTGAACCGCAGCGCCTACGGCAACCACTTCGTCCGGGTTTACGCTCTTGTTCGGCTCTTTGCCGAACAAATCGCGAACGATCTGCTGAACTTTCGGGATACGGGTAGATCCGCCGACAAGGACAACCTCATCGATATCTTTCGGCGTGATGCCGGCATCCTGCAAAGCCTGTTTACAGGGACCAACCGAACGCTGGAGAATATCGTCAACCATCTGCTCAAAACGAGCGCGGGTCAACTTGATATTCAAGTGCTTCGGACCGGTGGCATCGGCCGTCAAGAACGGCAGGTTGATTTCCGTTTCAAGTAGGGTAGAAAGCTCAATCTTGGCCTTTTCGGCAGCTTCCTTCAAACGCTGCAAAGCCATCTGATCTTTCGAAACGTCGACGTTTTGCTCTTTCTTGAATTCTTGAATCAGCCAGTCGATGATGCGTTGGTCGATATTATCGCCGCCCAAGTGGGTGTTGCCGTTGGTCGACTTCACTTCCACGACACCGTCGCCGACTTCGAGGATGGAAATATCGAACGTGCCGCCACCGAAGTCATAGACTGCGATGGTTTCGTCCTTCTTTTTGTCCAGGCCGTACGCCAAGGCGGCTGCCGTGGGCTCGTTGATGATACGCATCACCTCGAGCCCGGCGATTTGGCCGGCGTCCTTGGTTGCCTGGCGCTGAGCGTCGTTGAAGTAGGCGGGGACGGTGATGACCGCCTTCGTCACTTTCTCGCCCAAATAGGCTTCGGCCGCTTCCTTCAACTTGGTGAGGATCATGGCCGAAACTTCAGGCGGCGAGTATTTCTTGCCCTGAATTTCCACGCGCGCGTCGCCGTTATCACCCGAGACGACTTTATAAGGAACAAGCTTCATCTCTTCGGTCACTTCGTTGAAGCGACGGCCCATGAAGCGTTTAATAGAGTAAACCGTATTTTCCGGGTTCGTCACAGCTTGGCGCTTGGCGACGTTGCCGGCTAACCGTTCACCGTTTTTTGTGAAGCCGACCACAGACGGCGTGGTACGGCCGCCTTCCTGGTTCGGGATGACAGCCGGCTGGCCGCCTTCCATCACAGCAACCACCGAATTTGTGGTTCCGAGGTCAATTCCGATAATCTTACTCATAGTATGTTTTTGCCTCCGCCGACGGATTCAACTCGCTGCCGGCTATTCTTAGCACGCCTCCATTATTGAATATGAGTCCCAGATTGTCAAGTTCGGGCCCTGTTAAGTTTGCTTCTTTCTGCGCGGCCCGGCAGCATACTACATTGACTGTAGCCACCGCAGGCGATATGGGTGTCGAACCGCAAGGAGCCTGCGGACGTCTGATAAGCAGGCCTACTTCGGGCTGGGGCATCGAAACATTTTCAACTAGTTTTGCTTTTTCTACGCCGCAGCCGGCATGGTTTGCGGCGGTTCGACCACTTCGGCCAAGGCTTGGTTGAGCAATTCGGTCTTTTGGGCAGCGGTTAAGCGGCTGCACCAGGTTTCGTAGCGCAGCTTTGTAAAATCAAACCCAACGCCGGGCACTTTTTTGAGTGGTGATCGGAGGTGCTGAGCCAACAAATCGGCTTTTGCGGCTTCCTTGAGCTTTTCTTCTTCTTGTGCTTTGCGCAGTTCCTGCAGCTTGGTCAATTCGGCGAGTTCGCGCTCGCGACGGCGGGCGAGCCGGTTTTCCTGCAAGTTGAGGTTGCGAAGATCGCGGTCGTTTTCTTTGCGGGCGAAGAGTTCGAGGTAGGGTTTCTGGGTAGGTCCGGCGAGATTGGGATGGTTCTTGACAAGGGTGACGCTGGTCATGGTGATCATGGTTTGTTCGAGACCTGGGATTCGTTTGAGACGCCAGCGGATATCGGCGATGGATTGGACCAAAGCACTTTCTTCGGGACCGACGGGTTTGTAGAGCGTGCGGTACGACTCGGTGTGGGTGTAATATTCCTCGGCATCTTCGGCGGGAAGGACGACCGTGGCGCCGGTGAGACCAGATTTGAGGGCGTTGAGACGGACAGCGGCTTTACCTTCATCGGTAACGGGGCCGCAGGATTTTTGCGCGTTCTCGCGGTTTGCGGCCAGGCGCGCTTCGGACAGGATTTGTTCTGACATTTGAATAGACTCCAAGACTGAAATTTGTTGAATGACGGACGAAGCCGGCCAGGCGCGAAGGGCGATGCGCGCCGGGTAGAATAGCTCCGAACTCGATTTCAGTTTGAGATCCTGTCAAGCGGGACGGAATGAAGTTTTCGGGTGGGATTTCGGTAAGTGGTTGAAGTGAAGGGAGTTATTGGACGAAAATTTTCTTTCTTCTTTTGTGATCGATTTTTTGATTATTCATCTCGCGCCACGAAGCGAACTTCCTCACGGAACGAGAGCGCGTAATCCGCCAGTCTTTTCAGGCGCGGGTCGACGTCGAAAGACAGCTCGGATGTGATGTTCACGTTCCTGCTTTCCGCATGAGCTGGGTTGAAGAGGATGTTGCTGGCAAACGGCACGACGACGGATGGGATCTTGAGAAGAGCGCTCTGGGTGTTTTGCAGCCACAACGTGCCGATTTTCTGGGTCACGGCCTGGTTCTCGCGCCAATCGGCTGGAAGCTGGCTTTCCAAAACTTCCGGGCAAGACAACCGGTCTGGGCAATGGACGCGCAGGAGACGCAGTTGCTGCGGGACGATATGATCGTCCATGAAATGGACAATACGCTCCAATATCGCCCCAGCGGCTGACTCCGCCAGATAGACGACAGCCGTTCCGGCGCTATGCCAACGTCCGGCCTGCCGACGGCCACCTTCACCTGAAAGATTGTTGAATTGGGAAATGCGCCAGAGTTGTGGCAAGGACCAAATCGCTTCGCTGAAGTTGACTAGAGGAAGTATCCTTCGGATGCTTCGATCAAGTAACCTTCAAGCTCGGAGAAGTTTTGTGTAGCAGCAAGAAAGTCTAATGGGGAACGGTGGCCGAAGCGCTTGAGAGGTTGGCGCAGCCAGCGAACGGCACCATCAAGACCATAGACGCTTAGACAGTCAGCCAGCAATTGAGCGACTTTTTTGACTTGGGCGGTTTCATTTGAAGCTAAATCACCTACAGGCGAAGGGTTTTGCCGGGGAATCAATTGAGCGACTTCCTCGTTGGTGAGGCCCATTTCTATAAACCGGTCTAAACTTCTAACGGGCAAAGCGGTGGATTCGCTTTCGGCTAACGCCTTTATTTGAAGGCTTAAGGGTGTTGCAATGGCCGATGCCATGGTGTCTCTTTCTCGTGCTTTTAATCTACCAGAACTCGATTCGGGTTTCGTAAGCATCCGGGGGATGGAAGGTTTGTATAGGTAACTTATCGGTTGGGAGGGAGGGGAAAAAGATAGGTGATGGGGAGAAGGTGGTTTAGAGCGCTTAGCCCCAAGCCCCCAGTTGGTGTTGCGGCTAGGCTGATTCGACAGCCTATTGATCTAACCGGAAAGTTACCAGAACCTGGGTCTCGAAAGGGATTGGCTGACCATCTACCGATGCCGGGTGATACTCCCATTGCGCGACGGCTTCTTTCGCCGCATTCACCAGGAGCGGATGCCCACGCACCAACTCGATGTGATCCACCTTGCCATTTGACCCCACTGTAACCGTGAATTCAACAGTGCCTTGAACGCGGGCCGACCGCGCCAACGGGGGATAAACCGGATCGGCTTTCTTTAGCAAGTTCGCCTCCGCTACGGCTTCGCCTATGCGGACAACGCCGGGCCGGGGTGTTCCGGCCTGCCGCATGATTTCCTGCGCTCTTCGAAGTTCCGGCAGGTGTTGCGCCCAATCAAGAGCATCCCTCGATGCGTGGTTCTCCGGATCAATCTGAATAGCTTGCTGAATCAGTTCGAGACCACGCTGATATGGAGCCTCACCGTGGTTTGGCGGATAGAGCAAGCTACACAGCATCCGACCTACTTCTGTCCACAAGGCCGAATCGTTTTGCGATTGCAAATCGGCACGCAGCTTCGCCCCGCTTTCGGGCGCCATTTCGATCGCGTTTATTCTGCCGTTCGGCTCCACTTCCTGAAACTCGGCAGCCGCGTAAATCGAGGCAATGTCCTTATCGTATTCTCGAGGATGCGCTTGATCGAGGGCTTTGGCCTTTCTCAACAGATCTATGCCGCGCTCCGGATCAAGCATCCTAATAAAACTGGCGGCGTTCGCCAGAACAGCAGCCGAACCGGCATGCTTGATCATCGCCTGTTCCCAGGCGGACGAGACGAGCGCCCGGGTTCCGGCGTCTTCGCTTGCAAGATGACCGAACATTCCAGTTGCCATGGAAAGCGTCTCAATTTCCGGATGATGTTCGATGAACCAAACGAGATGGTTTGAATAGAGCGTCTTGTTGTTGTAGCCGTAATAGATCAGCAACTCCATACGGGTATCCAAGTCTTCTGGATTGGCATCCAGTTTCGCCTCGCTCTCGGCCACTTCCGTTGGACTGAGCGACAGGACGCCAACATAGTTGGGCCAAACGATCCGACGATCGGGAGAATCCGCCTGGTTTGGCGCTTCGTCGAACCGAACGGCGGCTGTCAAATAAATTGCCGGCAGAAACAGCGTCAGCGTTAGGGCGGCCAGCATTCGCCTGGGTCCAGCTAAAGCTTTGGCGGGTGTGAAGATTCGCTGGATGCGGCGTTCGATTCGTGAAGAGCGGGCGAAAGCCACGCCCCCGCTTATAAGTCCGCTGGTGGACAGCTCGACGTCGTGCACGAAGTCAATCAGGTAGCCGGCATACCGTTCCGGCGATGTTTCACTGGCAACGACAAGCTCATCGCAGGCTTGTTCCGCTAAGTCGCGCAATTGACGTTTTACGAACCACGCGAGCGGATGAAACCAGAACACACAAGTGGCCACTGATGCGAGCAGCAAAGTTTGACAATCGGCGCGGCGGACATGCGCGATCTCGTGCGTCAAGACCACCCGTAACTTCTCCTCGCTCCACTCGCGCCAGGAAGGCGGCAAGAGGATGCAAGGCTGGTCTGACTCAAATGTTACCGGCGCGGACACGTGCTCAGACTCGGCAATGCGAGGCCGAAAGGAGGCGAGACTTTTTAGCCAGACATCGAGGGCGAGTTCGCGGAATGCCAACTCGGAAATAGGCTCGCTGGCGGCTTCCAATCGGCGGAGCCGATAGAGGCTGAACAGTAAGCGGCTGAGAAGCGAAGCCGTGATTACGAGGTATGCAGTCAGTGCGCCCAGAATCAAGATGTGAGCCGGCGGTTCGCCTTCCACTCTGTTTTGCTCGAGATATGACTGCGGGCCTTGATGCGCGGTTGCGAAGGGAATTGGAGGAGGCATGAAGTTCACGCGTTCCAAGGCGCGGGATGTTTTATGAATCGGAGGAGCGAGTTGGATCAGGACCGGCATCAACAAGAGCGCTGCAAGCAGCCATTTCCAGACCGAAAACCGAAGCTCGGCAGCCCTTGAGCGCAAGAAAAAGACGACGCTGGCGCACAAAATGGCAAGTACGCTTGAGCGCAACACGGTTTCAAACGCCAGTTGGACGAAGCTCGACGATAACCCTTCCCACTCGGCAAAACTCATTTCCGTTTCTTCCTTTCTGCCGGAGTCACGCCCTTTTCGGCCTGCCGCTCGCGGCTTAAGCGATCCACAATGCGGCGGAGTTCCTCGGTATCCACCAGTTTGTCGTCCACCATCCCCGCGAGCAAGGATTCGAGTGAACCGCCGCAGAAGCGATTCACAATTTGCTGAACAGCGCCTGCTGCGACGCTGCCGGGGGCCTTGACGCAGGAATAGAGGAACGTCCGGCCCTCCACCTCATGGCGGACATAACCTTTCGCTTCAAGGCGCGTGAGGACGGTGCGGATGGTGGAATCCTTGAGCGGACGCTGAGCGCTGCGAGACTCTTGGATTTGGGCGGCTGTGGCTTGGCCCAGTTTCCAAATGACATTCATGAGCGAGCGTTCGAGGTCGGATATGGAGGCTTTGAGTGACATTCGCTACAAGCTGTAATGCTACATTATGTAGCATATGCACCGAGGCGTGTTAATGGTTTTTTCGCGGAGTGGCGATTTCGTGGTGAGAGCCCGGTTTTTTAGGCCTTCGGATGCGCTTTGTCTTAGACGAAACTGGAGTTTCCGGCCCTGTCTGGGCGCTCTTTCATCAAAGCGGTAGATCGAGGCGATAGAGGCGCAACGCCGTAACGGTGTTATAAGAACGTGCGCCGCTCACTGTCGCCGCGTTTTCCTTATTCGCTATTCTTCTTGAAGGGACAGCGACGCGTTGCTTGTTATCCGCTTGTCTCGACGCCGAGCCGCGACCGTGACACCCGCAGCGCGCTTTGCTTATGCTTAATGCAGGTGCCGCGGGAGTCGTCGCCCCACTGGTAGCCTGTTGGGGTGTCTTCAGGTACACATAGGTCCAGGTTCTGGGTGCCGGCGTCCGTGTCGCTGGCACTCACACCGGTGTTTCTTTTGCTTGGGACCGCCTCAGGAGGCGGAGGACACGGCGACTATTTCTTGGCTAAACTCCTATTCCCATTGAGCATGTTCTCGACCCTCTTTCTGGGTTCGATTACGTGGCCGTTCATCGTACTGGCAGTTGTTCAATACCCAGCATATGGTGTGGTTTTGGGGCTCGCGAACAAAAACAATCGACTGATGCGGGCGTCCGGAATACTATTCTCTATTCACGCGCTGCTGGCAAGCTTGTGCCTGATTGCACCCAATTCGAACTTCTGATCGTACGCAGTCAGGTGATCAGTTGCGGCGATGCTCATTGTCTTTGACAACGGCAAACCCCACCGCATTGCGCGGTGGCTTGAGGGTCACACCGTTATAGAAGCGATTAAAAAAAGGTTGGCACAGATTAGGAAATAGCGCGGCCGGATTCGGGAGGTACCTAATTGAGCGGGAGATATCGGTGGGCACGGGGCCGGTCGAGCACTCGACAACTCGTGCAATCAGCTAACGATGAGAACGGAGACCTCAAACATGAAGCCTAATGAACCCAGCCGCACGGCCCTGATGATCGCCCGACAACGAGCTGCTCATCAGGTGCTCGATCATGGCTCAATCGTCTACGATCCATTTGCCATGAAAATTCTGGGCGAAGACGAAAAGGACGTGCTGCAATTTGCGAACGGACACCCCTTGGCCAGCATCGGACGTTTATTAACCACCGCACGAAGCCGGATTGGGGAAGACGCTTTGTCAGGAGCTGTCGAAAAAGGGATTCGACAGACCGTCATCCTTGGCGCCGGACTCGACACTTTCGCGCTTCGGAACCCCCATGGCGCACGACGGGTTCGTATCTATGAGGTGGACCACCCCGCGACGCAGGCATGGAAACGGCAGCGTTTGGCCGAAGCTCAAATCGCACTTCCGCCTTGGCGCTATCGGCAGCACTCTGGACTACATGGCGCCAATCCAGAACTCGGAGCTGGAAAGCCGGCATGCAACGCGCCGTTTCAAAGGAAGCACGCCATCGTGCCGCGTACTGCCTCTTCAAGATAAGGGCATTTAGGTCTTCAGTCAAAAACTTCAGCCGTGTGGGGTCGGGCTCACGCCTTCGGATGTGCCTTGTCGTAAACCAACTGCAAATCTTTGAGCGAGACTTGCGTATATTTTTGTGTTGTCGAAAGCCGCGCGTGGCCGAGTAGCTCCTGAATGGAACGCAAATCGGCGCCATCGCTCAGTAAGTGGGTGGCATACGCGTGGCGGAAACTGTGGGGATGAACGCTGGAATCGCCCGCGACCAGCACTGCATACATTTTGACCAGCCGACGGACTTGCCGGTCGCCGAGGCGAGCGCCGCGGGAATTCAGAAACAAAGCGCGTTCGGCGGCGGGGGCTTTGCGAACCTCCAGATATTGACCAACCGCGAGAACCGCACGCGCGCCCACCGGAACCTGCCGTTCCTTATTCCCTTTGCCGCGCACACGCAGCCAGCTATCGGCCCCGAGATCGATATCTTCCAAGTTGATGCCGACCAATTCGCTGACGCGAATTCCGCAGCCATACATGAGTTCGAGCAGCGCCACATCGCGTTCCTTCTGGGGTGGTTCGATGAGATCGCCCGATTCCACAGCGTCTATCAAATTGTTTGTCTTCTCCGGACTCATCACGTCCGGCAAACGCTGTTTTACTTTCGGTGTGCGCAACCGAGTGGCTGGATTTTTTTGGATTATGCCTTCCTGCAGCGAAAATTTGAAGACAGAACGGACGGCGGCGATCTTGCGGCGGACGGAAATGACAGTGAGTTTGTGATCGTACAAGCCGCCCAACCATTCGCGCAGCAGACCGAGATCTAGCTCCTCAAACGCCGGCGGCTGGGAACCGGCAATTTCGAAATAGCCGGCGAATTGTTCCAGATCTGAGCCGTAATTGCGCAGCGTGTGTTTCGAAGCGCCGCGCCGCGCCAGCTCAGCCAGATACTTCGCAGTGCAAGCGCGAATCGTGGGCATTGAGGAACTCCGTGAAAGCGGCGCGCGCACGGCGGCAGATTTCGGCGTGGCGGGCGTGTTTGTCGCGTTTGAATTTCTGTTTCGCTGCGGCGTCGAGCGCGGGAAGCAGATCGAAAGTGATGTTGGCCGGTTGAAAACGGGTCGGGTCGGCGGTGGTAATGTAGTGGCACAAACTACCGAGAGCCGTGTCGCGCGGAAAAATCAGCGGCTCGCGGTCCGCGGCGAACGCGGCGGCGTTGCGTCCGGCGATGAGGCCCGCGGCAATGGATTCGGCATAGCCTTCCACCCCGCAAATTTGTCCGGCGAAGAAAATGCGCGGATCGTTCTTCAATTGCAAGGTTGGCGCTAAAAGCGCGGGTGAGTTGATGTACGTGTTGCGGTGCATCTGGCCGAAGCGGATGAACTCTGCCTGCTCCAAGCCTGGGATCAGGCGGAAGACGCGGGCTTGGTCGCCAAAGCGCATATGGTTTTGAAAGCCGACTAAGTTGTAGCTATCGGCCCGCTGATTTTCCTGCCGCAATTGCACAATCGCATAAGCCCACCGGCCGGTGCGCGGGTCATCCAAGCCCGCGGGTTTCATTGGCCCGAAGCGCAGTGTATCGCGGCCGCGTCTGGCGATTTCTTCTATCGGCAGGCAGGCTTCGAAATAAGGAGTTTTGTCTTCGGGAATGTGCGGCTCGTAAGACTCGGCTTTCAGAAGTTCATCGAGAAACGCGTTGTATTGCTCTTTATTGAAAGGGCAGTTGATGTAATCGTCGCTGCCATCGAGAGATTTCCCATAGCGTGAAGCCCGAAATGCAACGTTCATATCCACCGAATCGGCCGTGACGATGGGGCTAATGCTGTCGTAAAAAAACAGCCGTTCCGATCCTGTGATGCGTGCTATTTCTTGCGCCAGAGGTTCGCTGGTGAGTGGTCCACTCGCGATAATAACGATGCCCTCGGCGGGGAGGTTGCGCACTTCCTCGCGCTTTACGGTGATGAGCGGATGACTCGCAATAGCGCGTGTGATTTCTGAAGAAAAAAGTTCCCGATCGACGGTTAAGGCATGGCCGCCCGGCACGCGCGCGGTGTGGGCGGCGTGCAGGAGGAGCGAATCCAAGGCTCGCATTTCCTGTTTCAACAGCCATGGCGCCGAATGTTCCTGTTCGCTCTTTAACGAATTGCTGCAAACCAGTTCGCCGAACGAATCGGTTTTATGCGCGGGGCTCCGTTGCAGCGGGCGCATTTCATATAGCTCCACGCGGGCGCCCGCTTCAGCGGCTTGAAATGCCGCCTCGCAGCCTGCCAAGCCAGCGCCAATGATACGAATCGGAATCAATTCTCAGTCTAACGGCTTGGACGCTGCGTAATGAGATAATCTGCTCATGAAGTTGCGTGTGATCCTCCTTGCCGCGTTTATTTTCGCGTTATGCGCTTGGGCCTCCAAGAAAGAAGCGCCTCAAACGGTGATCAAAGTTCTTGTCACAAATCAGTTTGATAAGCCGGTGGAGAACGCCGAAGTGATTCTGGACTTTCTTGGCTCAAAGGAAGTTCCCATGCTGAAGTTCCGCAAGAAAGTTCACTGGGAAGTGCACACCAATCAGGAAGGCAAAGCCACGTTCCCGCCGGTGCCGCAGGGGAGCGTTCAGTTGCAGGTGAACAAGAAGAACTATCAGACTTGGGGCGACAAGGTGGAAGCGACGGGTGACGAGAAAATCGTCGAGATCAAACTGAGCCCGCCGCAGGGTCAATACAGCGTACATGCGCCGCTAAAGCCGGCAGATGAGCCGCCGAAAAATCCGCAATAGGTTATTTGCGCTCGAGCGCAATTCCTTCAATCTCAATCCTAACGTCGCGCGGCAGGCGCGCCACTTCAACGGTTGTGCGCGCCGGCGGATTGGCCGGAAAATGTCTGCCGTACTCTTCGTTCATCTTGGCGAAATCGTTCATATCTTTCAAGAACACGGTGGTCTTCACCATGTCGTCCAGAGTGAGACCGGCGCCGGCCAGAACGAGCTTCAAATTTTCGAGCACACGCGTGCATTGCGCTTGAATATCGCCGGTGACGAGTTCGCCGGTTTTGGGGTCGGCCGGAATTTGCCCGCTTAAGAAAATGAAACCGTTCGCGCGCATGCCTGGCGAATACGGCGCGACGGGTTTCGGTCCGTCTTTGGGAATGATACTTTCTTTCATTGCTCTATCTTACTTTTGTGGGAAACGCAATGAGCCGACGAGTTCGCCGACCTTCTTCACTTTGAGGCGATCCAGCACATGTTCTAATTCGTCTGCAATGCGCACAACAGCTTGAGGATCGGCAAAGCTTGCCGTGCCGACCTGCACGGCGCTCGCACCCGCGATCAGGAATTCGGCCGCGTCTTCTCCGTTTGCGATGCCTCCGAGACCGATCACGGGAATCTTCACCGCGCAGGCGGCTTCGTATACCATGCGCAGGGCAATCGGCTTGATAGCCGGACCGGACAAGCCACCGAAACCAGCGCCGATGCGGGGTGTGCGAGTTTCAATGTTAATGGCTAGCGAGATGAATGTGTTGACTAAAGACAGGGCATCGCCGCCGGCGTCTTCCACTGCGCGCGCGAACGGTTGAATCGCGGCTACGTTCGGCGAAAGCTTTACAATCAGCGGACGCTTCGCTACTGCGCGTACTTGACGAACCAGGGTGCCGAGTAGCGCCGGGTCACTCGAAAAGAAAATGCCGCCATGCTTGGTGTTCGGGCACGAAACATTCAACTCATAGGCCGCGATGCCTTCAACGTCTTCAAGCGCTCGTACCACTTCGACGTAATCTTCCACCGCGTAACCGAACACGTTAGCGATAACGGGAACATCGAAGGGCTTGAGCTTCGGTAACTTATCGCGAATAAAAGCGCCGACACCAACGTTTTGCAAGCCGACCGAATTCATCATGCCCGCATGCGTGTGCCACAAGCGCGGCGCGGGATTTCCAGCGATGGGTTCGCGCGAAAGCCCTTTGGTGACGAGAGCGCCCAGCTTGTTGAGATTCACAATGGACGCAAATTCGATTCCATAGCCAAAGGTGCCGGAAGCGGCAATGATAGGGTTGCGCAGCGGAATACCGCAGAGGCTGGTGGCCAAACGAGTGTCAGGCATTCTGCTGGGACACCTGAAGCTTCGCCGCGCATTGCTGAATCAACTGCCAGCTTTCGCGAACGTCTTGCTCTGTGGTTTGAAAATTGCCGATGGCGAAGCGCAGAACGAATTTGCCGTGGAGGATGGTGTGGGAAAGAAAGATCTGGCCCGTAGCGTTAAGGTCGGAGAGCAACTGGCGATTGGCGTCGTCGGAAGCGCGCAATCGGAAACAAACGAGCGAAAGCTCAACGGGCGCGGCGATTTCGAAATCGGGGTCGGCTTCGATCAACGTCTTTAGGAGTTGTGCCAGACGAAGGGAATCGCGCAACAGCGAAACGAGCCCTTCGCGGCCGTAGTAACGCAGCACATACCAGAGTTTCAAGGCGCGGAACCGCCGGCCGAGTTGCACGCCGTAATCGTTGAAGTTGACGACTTGCTGATCTTCAGCGGTTTTCAAGTACTCGGCGCTTAAAGATGAGGCGCGGCGAAAAACCTCGGGCAGGGAAGTATAAAGGATGCTGCAATCCATGGAGACATAGAGCCACTTGTGCGGATTGAGCACCACGGATTGCGCGCGCTCTACGCCGTTGAGCAAATGCCGCATTTCGGGCACGATGGCGGCGGAACCGGCATACGCGGCGTCTACGTGCAGCCAAGCCTTGTACCGCTCGGCGATGGCCGCAATCGCGGGCACGTCTTCAACGGCGGCGGCCGACGTTGATCCGACGGAAGCGACCACGCAGCAAGGCCGTTTTCCGTTTGCGAGATCTGCTTCGATCGCTTGTTCGAGCAACGCCGGCCGCATACGGAATTTTTCGTCAACCGGAATCCGGCGCACGTTCTGCTGCCCGAAGCCGAGGGTGATGGCAGCTTTCTCCGCCGACGTGTGGGTATGTTCGGAAACGTACACCATCAAACCGGGCTGCATGCCTTGCGTGCGGCATTCGGGCGCAATCCATTCGCGCGCCGCAGCGATGGCCTGCATGACTGAGATGGATGCGGTGTCATACATAATGCCGAACCAGCGTTGGTCCAGCCCGAGCCACTGTCGCAGCCAATTCAATGTGACTTGTTCGAGCTCCGTTGCGGCGGGCGATGATTTCCACAGCATCGCGTTCACGTTGAGCGTAGCCATCAAGAATTCAGCCAGGATGGAAGGCGGCGTGGATGATGCAGAAAACCAAGCGAAAAAGCGCGGATGATTCCACAAGGTCAAGCCCGGAAAAACTTTCGTTTGAAAATCCGCGAAAATTTCGTCAATTGATTCACCCCGTTCCGGCGCTTCGGTAGGCAGTTTGGCGGCAATCTCCCCCGGCGTCACGTGCGGAACTACGGGAAAATCGCGCACCTGTTCAAGGTAGCGGGCAATCCACTCGGAGTGCGCTTGCGCCGCCTTGCGGAATTCCTCAGGAGACATCTCTTGTCTTATAACACCTGCGGAAGCCAGTCTTTGAGCCAGCTCTCAAATTCGTGTTTGGCGGCGGTTGTTTCGGCGTCATACGGCACCGCGCTATTGTCCAGTTTCCAGCCGCGTGCGCAGGCAGCCACTTTAATACCGATGGGGGCCGGGAATTTATCGAGCCACGCCAGGAACTCCTGGAGCCTTGCATCGAGTGTTTTCGCGCGCGCGTCATCTTTGGCTTGAATCGCCTGATCGAGTGACAGCAACAATTCTGGAGCCGCCGCGGCCACGCCTGAAATAATCCCATCCGCGCCCAGCATTCGCGCGCGCCGGTAAATCGCATCATTGCCGATAATCAAACGAAACTCGCGTTGCGCCCGCAGCGCGAGCAGGCGTTCGCACAGACTCCAATCGCCGCTCGAATCTTTGATGCCGGCAAACGCACCGCTCGCGAGCAACTCCTCTATCAACTCGGGCGCCATCGCATTGGTGAATTGCGGAATGTTGTAGATGTAAATCCGCGCCTTGTTTCCGATTTCCCTGGTGAATTGGCGGTAAAACTCGCGAATCTGTGCGCTGTTATAGCGGAAATAATAAGGGGGCATGAGGAGCAGCCCGGCGGCGTCGGCTTCGACCGCGTCTTCCGCCAGATCGATTGCGCCGACGAGCGTCGAGTGCGATACATTCACGATCACCGGCAACCGGCTGCGTTTGCGAGCGAGCATCAGCACGCGCATGCGCTCGCCGATGTCGTAGTGAATGAACTCACCGGTCGACCCGAACAGTACCAATCCCGCTAGGCCCTTCGCGCTCAGCGCGTCTATGTAATCGAACAAAGCGGCGGCATCGGCCTCGGCGGCATTCTGCAGGCGCGGGGTCGCTAGTGCGGCGTACACGCCTCCCGCAGCGGGGACTGCCGCCCCTTCCTTTTTTCCCATCCTGTACTTCGAATTTTACGCCGAAGCTATTGGGGAACCGCGTGGCGCACTCACGCCGTTTGCGCTTTTAGAAACTTAACGCCCTCGAAAGCGATCTCTTCCGGAGTTGCCGCCAGGTCGCGCCAAATCGAGGCTGCCGCCGAAAGTTCGCCGATGGCAAAGCCGAAACTTTCAATCGTGAGCCAGCCATCGTATTTCATATCGCGCAACGCCGCGAAGACGCCTTTCCAATCCACATGGCCGCTGCCCGGCGTGCCACGGTCGTTTTCGCAGGTGTGTACGTGCTTCAGGAATCGCCCGGTGCTGCGCAGCGCTTGGGCCGGATCTTTTTCTTCGATGTTCGCGTGGAACGTATCCCACAAAATGCCCACATTCGGATCATCGATTTCGGCGCAAAACCTTACGGCATCCGCCGTCGTGTTCAAGAAATACGTTTCGAAGCGATTCAACGGCTCAAGGCAAACGGCCATCCGATTTGCCGCCAGCGCCGGCGCCAACTGCTTCCAACTATCCACGCCGTTTTTCCATTCTTCGGCCGTGCGGCGGCGTCCCGGCAAATAACCCACTGGCGAATACAGCGGGCCTGCAACGAGTTTCGCGCCGGCTTCGGCGCAAGCGCGCAGACATTCGCTCATATGCGCAACCGTTTTCTTGCGCACTTCGGCGTCGGGAGAAATCAAACTCAATTCGCCCGGTAAAACAGAGCAGACCGTGACTTCCAAACCATTCTGCGCGGCGGCCTTGCGTATTTCGGCGGCTTTGAAATCCGCCGGACGGATCAGCGCTACTTCAATTCCGTCGAATCCTTGTTCTTTAATCTTCGGCAGCAGGTGGAAGTGTTCCGGCCCAAAATTGCCTGTCCACAAGAACGTGTTGATTCCAAACTTCATGCGTGCTCCTATCTTTGATAAGCTGACTGCTTTCCAAGCAGAAGACAAATGATATCGACACTCGTTCGCAGAATTCTCCCTTTCGCCGCCGCCGCGGGTTCGTTGCTCCTCGCGTATCAGTTCACATGGCCGGGGGACATCCCGTTTGAAAAGCACACGATTGACTTAGGTGTGGCCGAAACGGCGGTGATCGCCGACATCAATGGCGACGGCAAGCCCGACATCGTATCCGGCGAAAACTGGTACGAAGCGCCGCACTGGATCAAACATCATTTCCGCAATCTGCTTTACACGAATTTTTATATTGACGATCTGAGCACGCTGCCGCTCGACGTGGATGGCGATGGCCATATCGATCTGGTGACTTCCGGCTGGTTCAGCAAGAAACTGAGCTGGTGGCGCAATCCGGGTAATTCGAGCGACCTTTGGGAAGAGCACGTCATTCAAACCGGCTACAACATTGAGTTTACGGCGCTGGTGGATTTGGATAATGACGGCAAAGCTGATGAGATTTTGCCGCAGTTCGGTAATGACGAAGCGCCAGCGGCTTGGTATGAACGCGATGGCAAGGGCGGCATCCTGAAGCATGAAGTTAGCTCGAAGAGCTACGGCCATGGCATTGGCGCGGGCGACGTGAATGGCGATGGCCGCAACGATATTCTTACGCCCAACGGCTGGCTCGAAGCGCCGACAAATCCGCGCGAAGGCGAGTGGAAATTTCATCCCGATTGGAAGCTTGGAGATCTCGGATTCATTTATGTGGCCGATGTGAACGAAGACGGCCGTCCCGATATCGTCACCTCGATGGGCCATAATTACGGCATTTTTTGGCTCGAACACAAAGCCGATGGGAGTTGGGAGAAACACATGATTGACGAGAGTTGGTCGCAACCGCATGCCACCACGCTGGTTGATTTCCGCGGTAAAGGTAATCTCGGCATCCTCACCGGCAAGCGTTATTTTGCGCACAACGGGCATGATCCCGGCTCGCGCGAACCGCTCGGCGTTTATTGGTACGAGCGTTTATTCGACCCGAAGACAAAGAAGGTAGAATGGGCGCGTCATGTGATCGATTACGGCGGCCGCACTGGCGGCGGCATCCAAATTCCCGTGGCCGATATCGATGGCGATGGCGATTTGGATTTCGTGGTTGGCGGTAAGAGCGGTTTGTTCCTCTTCGAAAATAAAACCAGGTAGTACGCTTCATGCAACAGAAAATTTATGATGTGGTGGTTGTCGGCTCGGGCGCGGGCGGTGGCACGCTTTCTTCCCGCCTGGCGAATCTGGGCGCTGATGTCCTGGTGCTGGAAGGCGGCCCGCAAGTCAATACCCGCACCGATTTCAATACGCACGCGCTGCCGTTTGAATTTCCTTCGCGCCACATTCCCACAATGCGCCCCGGCAAGCCCGGCTTCGATGCGGAACGCAGCCGCGGGTTGGGTGGCAAAACCATGCTGTGGAACGCGGTGGCATTACGCTTGAGTCAGCGCGATTTTAAAGGCCGCCAGCATGATGGCGCGGGCGAAGACTGGCCCGTAGATTACGCCGAAATGGCGCCTTATTATGACCGCGTAGAACGCGAAGTCGGCGTCTGCGGCAATCTCGATCATCTCGAAGATCTGCCCGACGGCATTTTCCTTCCACCGGTTCCGCTGAAGTGTACCGACATTGCCATTCAAAAAGGCGCCGCCAAACTCGGCGTCAAAGTGATCCATGTTCGTAAGGCTACGTTAACGCGTCACCGCACCACCCGCCCGGCGTGCCACTTTTGCGGCAATTGCATGTCCGGCTGCGATGTGGTGGCGAAATACAACTCTTATGACGTGCAGATGGTGCCCGCGCTCAAAACCGGCAAGCTTACCTTGCGGGGCAATAGCATTGTTCACAACCTGAAGGTGAATGATGAAGGGCGCATCAGCGAAGTGAAGTACTTTGACCGCGAAACGCGCGCACCCGGTTCGGCTCGTGGACGCGTTGTTGTGGTTGCTTGCGCCTGCGCGCAAACGGTTGCGCTGCTTCTCATGTCGAAGTCGGGACGTTTCCCGGACGGCCTTGCTAATTCGAGCGGCCAAGTCGGGCGCAACTTCATTCCGCACATCACCGCGGGGTTTGAGTTTTTCCTCGAAGAGTTCATTGGCACGCCAAGCGAAAATGATGAGGGCTTTCTCGATCACGGCTACATCCCTTCCTTTGTGCACAACGAAAAACGCGACTATCCTCGCAGCTTCGGCGTGCAATACGGCTATCACAATCACCGCGCTGTGGGCTGGGCCCGCTCGGTTAAAGGCATGGGCAAAAGCTACAAAGACGCCATCAAAGCGCGCTACCCCGCGTATATGACGTTCAGTCCGTATCAGGAAATGCTACCCAATGCCGATAGCTACATAGATCTCGATACCAAGAACCTGGATGAATACGGCCTGCCGACACCCCAGCGTCATTGGAAACTTTCAGAAACGGACATGCGCCTGCATAACGACATGAAGCGGCGCTGCCGCGAGATTCTGGAAGCTTGCCGCGTGCAGATGCTTTCTGAAAGCACCGAGCCCGCGACCAATCACGAAATTGGCGGCTGCCGCATGGGAACCAATCCACGTACATCTGTGCTGGACGCGACCGCTCGCGCGCATGATGTACCAAACCTCTATGTGACCGACGCCAGCGCCTTCCCATCAGCCTCGGAAAAAAATCCCACGCTCACCATCATGGCGCTCGCCTCACGCACTGCCGACATCATCGCCGACCGCCTCAAAAAAGGAGAAGTCTAAATGGCCGACAATACGGCAGATCGCCGCCAAATGCTCAAACTATTTGGGGCCATCAGCGCCACTTGCACGTTCCCCTTTGCCGGGGCTGAACTCTACGGCCAAAGCGAGCATCAGCGTCACGTTCCTCAAAGCGGCAGCCGTTTCCTCAACGACGGCGATTTCCAAACCATTTCGCGCATCGCCGATCTCATCATTCCGGAGACTACGACTCCAGGAGCCGTTGGCGCCGGCGTCCCCGCGTATATCGATTTAGTCATCTCGCGCGATTCGCTGCACCAAGCCTTGGTTGCCGATGGTTTGCGTTGGCTTGATGCGCAGGCGAAAGAGAAGGGCGCTACGCAGTTCCTCGAACTGGATGAGCGCACGCAACTCTCCATTCTTGAGCCACTGTGCGAAGCGGCCGATTCCGAATCCATGCCAGGCCGCAATGTCCAATTCTTCGCGCTGATCAAGCGCCTCACCGCCGATGGCTACTATACGTCCAAAATCGGATTAATTGACGAACTCGGATATAAAGGCAACACCGCGCGCGATAGTTATCCCGCGTGCGTTCACGAACACTAAGCGTGCGAAACAGCCGTCACGCGGCGGCTGGATTCTCTTACTTTCAAACTTGCCGGCAGGCGAACGGTTCGCGGCCGAGCCATCCCATCGTTCTTCATGCCCTGAATGCGCTCAAACAGCATCGCCGCGGCTTCATGCCCGATCTCATAAGCCGGCTGAACAATCGTCGTGATGGCGGGCTTGAAGAAATCGTCCAACGTCAATTCGTCAAACGTTACGAAACCCACATCTTCCGGTGTACTTAACCCGCAATCGCGCAACGCTCGCAGGCAGCCAAGCGCAGTCGGGCCATTCGTGCACAGAATCGCCTCTGGCCGCAGACCCGATCGCAGCTTCTGCGTGCAGAGCGCCGCCACATCGTCCGGCCGGACGTTGCCATGCCACTCGAGCGCCACATCCACGGGCAGCCTTGCGCGCCGCAAGCTCTGCTCAAAGCCTTGCAAGCGGCGCTTCTCATTCGTCAAGGTGAGCGGCCCGGTGACAATCGCCAGCTTGTGGTATCCCATTTCGATTAAGTGATCGGTACCCAACTCCGCGGCCGACACATCTTCCACCGAAACCGAATCCACCGGCAATGTTTCCGGAATCCGATCCAGGCAAACCACCGGTATGCCCGCTTCCATCAACCGCGTGATTTCCACAATCGGCGCCGGCCCGGCTGCCACCACCAGCAGAATGCCTTCCACGCGTTGCGAACGCAGCAATGAGAGCAATTCCTTCTGGCGCTCGTCGCCATCGGTTGAGTTCACCGCAATCAGGGAGTAGCCTTCTTTCCAGGCCGCCGTTTCCGCACCGCGAATGACCAACGGATAAAACGAAATCGTCATATCCGGAACAATCATGCCCAGCGTTCGCGTCCGGCTGGTCTTCAAGCTGCGCGCTACGTGATTCGGATGATAATCGAGTTCGCGAATCGCCTCTTGCACTTTCAAGCGCAGTGGTTCGCTCACCGGCACGGTGCCCGACAATACGTGCGATACGGTTCCGACCGAAACCCCGGCCAGATCCGCCACTTCCTTAATGGTTGGCATTTACAAACTGCGCGGAGCTTCCTCCCGCTGCGCGTCAGAAATTCTTGATTCGAATATTGCGCGTTTCAATTGTCATGCCGCTTTTCAGCTTGTGCAATTGAATGCCGATCTCACCATCCAGCTTACGATGCGCCTTATCGTCATCAATCAAAATACTCATCACCCGGCCGTTGATCATCTGAATCAGAATATTGCCGCGCGCAATGATGTCCATTGAATTCCAATCGCCGCTCTTGATCGTGTTCTTCAGATCTTCCGCGTTTCCCAGTGTCCCAATCCAGCCAGGCTTTCCTCCATCCGGCACATAAACAATCTGGCCGCGCAGCGCCACGAATCCGCGAATGCGCTCTTCATATACCTGGCCGGTGAATGTTTGTTTGCCGTCAATGTCCGCCTGGTAGCCTTTCAGTACCCACTTTGCGACTTCCGGCATCTCTTCACTTCGATATTGAACGCCGCTATTGCCGTCTTCGCCAATCAGCTTATAGTCGAGTCGCAACTCGAAATCGGCCGGCCGGCCGCCTTTCCAAATGCAAAAAATGTTCTGGGGCGGTTGATGTTCCGGCGTCGTCTGGCCGACCATCTCGCCATTCTCCACTTTCCAGAAATCCGGATCGCAATCCCAGCCATTCAAAGATTTCCCATCGAAAATCGGCGTAAATCCAGTCTCTTCCGCCTGCGGAATGATCTTCGTGATATCGGGGAATCCGCCTTTGCGGGCGCCTTGCTGCGTCCAAGCGCTCACCGCCAAGCCCAACACCAGCAACAACAATAAATATTTGCGATTCATCTCTCTCTACCTCGTTCCGTTATTGAATTTTGACCCAGCTTCTGCTGGCCGCGGATTCGAGCACCGCTGCTGTCACGTAGTCGGTGGCCAGAGCGTCGCGGAATGTGGGCGCCGCGCTCTTGCCTTCGCCCGCAGCAATCAGGAAATCGGCCGCTTGGTGAATAAAAGTATGCTCATACCCGATCTGCAATCCCGGCACCCACCAATGCTTCATATAAGGATGCTCGGAATCGGTAACGTGAATGCTTCGCCAACCGCGCAGCTTCCCCGTATCCCCATGATCGAAATATTGCAGCCGGTGCAAATCATGGAGATCCCAAATCATCGACGCGTTTTCGCCGTTGATTTCAAGTGTGTACAGCGCTTTATGCCCACGCGCATAACGAGTCGCTTCAAACGTCGCGAGCGACCCGTTCTTAAAACGCGCCAAAAAAGCGCTCGCATCGTCAATCTTCACCGGCTCTTCTTTGCCGGTTAGATTATGCTTGCGCGCCTTGATAAAGGTCTCTGTCATGGCCGTCACTTCGGAAATCCCGCCGTTCAGCCACATCGCGGTATCAATGTTATGCGCCAGCAGATCGCCGGTGACGCCGCTGCCCGCCACGCTCGCATCCAAACGCCACAAGCCTTCGCCGCCCTGCGGCAAATCGGCCGAGATCGTCCAATCCTGCAGGAAAACCGTCCGGTAATGAAAAACTCTGCCCAGCCGCCCTTCGTCAATTAACTGCTTGGCGAGCGTCACAGCGGGCACGCGGCGATAGTTATACCAAACCATGTTTGGCACTCTCGCCTCTTCCACCGCTTTCACCATCGTTTCCGATTCAGCCGGCGTGCGCCCCAGCGGCTTCTCGCACATCACCATCTTGCCCGCCTCGGCAGCCGCCACTGCAATCTCCGCGTGGGTGTCGTTGGGACTGGCAATATCAATCAAATCGACGTCTTTATCCGTCAGCAGCGTACGCCAGTCTGTCACCGCCGATTCGTATCCCCAGCGATCCGCGAACGCCTTCGCTCTGTCGCCATTGCGCGCGCAGACTCGCTTCAGCACCGGCTGGTAGGGTGTATCGAAAAAATTCGTGACTTTCCGGAATGCGTTCGAATGCGTGCGGCCCATGAAGCCGCAGCCTACCAGGGCAATATTCAGTTTCTTCATCGTCGTTCTAATCCCATCCATGCGCATCGCGCACGTCGAGCATCACGCGCAGCACGTCGTTCCAGATGTTCGAATTCGTCATTGTCGAATTCGGGAACATGCACCCGTCCCAACAGATGTGCGCATAGGCGCGCGTCGGGTTGCCGTTGTCGTCCCGCATCCAAGCGCCGGCGTCGCGCACGATGTTGAGCTTCCCATTCGGGTCATTCGGCGGGCAATGCCGGCCCGTCAGGTCGTGCGAACCCGAGCCCTTCACCGTCCCGTCGTTCTGCGCGACGTGAAAATCGATCGTCCAGGGCCGCAGCGCTCGCGCCATCACTTTGTAAGCCTCGGCCAACAAGTGATCGTCTTTCCAATCGAAGTTCTCAGGCAGCAGCCGGTCTTCCGGCGCGTTGTAGCCCATCGTAAACAACATGGTGTGCGCCATGTCGGCTTGAAAACCCACAAGTCCCGGCATGCCGACTTGCTCCAAAAGCTGCACGTTACGCCGCCAGCTATGCATCCCGGCCCAGCAAATCTCGCCTTCCGCCGCCAGTCGCTCGCCCAACCCGGCCGCAATCGTACCTGCCTCGCGAAAAGTTTGCGCAATGCGTTTCGTATTCGCCTCCGGATCTTTCGCCCAGTCCGCCGGGCTCGCCGCCGAATCGACGCGGATCACGCCATATTTCCGCACGCCCAAATCGCGGAGCCTGCCGCCGATGACGCACGCCTTACGTACCTGCGTCAAGAAACGTTCGCGCTCTGCTTCGTTGCCCATCGCCGAGCCGCCGCCCGTTCCAGCCCAAACCGGCGCCACTAAGGATCCGGCCACCAGCTTACGCGCGTTTAGCTTGTCGGCCAGCTTCTTCAAGTCGTCATGACTCGAATCGATATCGATATGTGGCAGCGAGAGAAATAGATCGACACCGTCAAACCGCGCGCCATCCACTTCCGCCGCCGCGGTCAAATCCAACATGGTGTCCAAATCAATCGCCGGCTCCGAATCGGGGCCTTTGCCCACCAATCCGGGCCACATGGCATTGTGTATGGCTGGTAGTTTATGCTTCGTACTCATGGGCTTTGAAACGCTTCAATCTCCCGCCAGAGTATATCAGCAATAGATCTGAATCGTACAAGAGACTAATGACGGCAGCGAGGCTATTCTCGCTCAGCGCGCCGAAGCTGCCCCGTTCCCTTTATTCAACCGCAAAAACCGCGCCGCGTTGTTATACAAAATGTCGCGCTTCTGCTGCGGCGTCAGGTAACTAGCCCGATCAATCACGCCAATCGAGGTCTCTATCAGCTTCGGCCAAACCATCTGATCCGTCCCAAACATCACCCGATCTTCAAACCCCGCCTCCACAATCCTCTGTATGTAGCCATCCACTTCCTTAATCGGATAACTACAAATCGACCACCCGAACGGCGCCTCCTGTCCCTTTGGATCAGACGCCAGGAATTGCGGCGGAAACGGGCACATCGGCCCTATGCCCGGACCGCCGCCGAACGCGTGCACATGCACGTCTATGATGGGCGGCCGTGGATTTGCACAGTCTGCGCCAGCGCCAGCGCGCCGCCAAACGAAACAAGCAATAAATGTTTTATCTTTCCAAGCATTTCGATGAACCACACGACTACTTCTCGTACAAAAACACCGGCTTCTCCAGCCTGCTTTCCCCGCCGTCGTTCACCGCGAACCCTTGATAATCATGCGTACCTTTCCACAACGAACCGGCCGCATATTCTCCATCTATCCGCAACGCATAAAACTCAATCCCCAACTTGCTCAGCAGCGCTTTATCGTCGTTATACAATTTCGAGACCCGTTTCAGCGCTTCCATCACTGCATCTCGCGGCGCAGCCCCGCGACGCATAGCTTCCACAACCGTATGCGCCCCAGCCACGCGAATATTCAACTCGCCCACGCCGGTGGACCCCGAGCCGCCCACATCCGGGTTGACAAACAAACCCGCTCCGATGATCGGCGAATCCCCTACCCGCCCGGGAATTTTCCACGCCAATCCGCTCGTGGTTGTCACGCCTGAAATTTCGCCCTTTTCATTCAGCCCCAGGCAGTTGATCGTCCCGTATGTCGGATGATTCGCCATGTTCCATGCCCAACGCAGTGTGCCCTCATCGGCTTCTGGAAACGATTTCCGCAACCGTTGCATCGGCGGCTCCGCATCGGCGCGCAAATTCTTATCGAACGAAACCCAGTTGTTGAATCCTTCCGGCGTCCGTAAAGATTCCTTCCAAACCAACCAAGCCAGGCGCGATTTCTCCGTCATCAAATCTTCGCGCTGATACCCGTGTGCCAGCGCGAACTTCGTCGCACCCTCGCCGACAATCATCACGTGCGTCGTCTGGTCCATCACCAACTTGGCAATTTTCGACGGCGTTTTGATGCCATGAATCGCCGCCACCGACCCCGCGCTCCGCGTCGGCCCATGCATCACGCTCGCGTCCAACTCTACTTCGCCATCTTCGTTTGGCAACCCGCCGTAACCCACCGACGTGTCATTCGGGTCCAGCTCAATAATGTTTACGCCGGCAATCACCGCATCCAGAGTGTCGCCGCCTGCCTTCATCACCTCGACGGCCTTCGCCACAGCCGCCAATCCGTTCGGGCTTGAAATCGCAAGCGGCCGCTTGCCTCGGCCCGCCTGTCCGTTTGCCGTCGCCGCGCTCGCCAGCGCCGCCGTATTCGTGATCCATTCTCGACGATTCATCATGCTACGGGCGTTGTATCACAAACACCGCGAAAATAGGCGCAAACGCTACAATACAATTTCCATGACCGAGCAAGTTTCGCCTTCCAAAGGCGTCCACGGCGTTGTCGCGCTGCCAGGCGATAAGTCCATTTCCCACCGTTTCGCGATGCTCACCTCCATCGCCGAAGGTGATTCCGAAATTCACAATTACTCCACTGGCGCCGATTGCCGTTCCACGCTTTCCTGCATGGCCGCGCTCGGCGTCAGCCATAGCTTCAGCGAAAAAGACGGCCGCCGCGTTCTCACCGTTCATGGCAAAGGCATCTCAGGACTCTCGGCGCCCGCCGATACGCTCGATGCCGGTAACTCCGGTTCCACCATCCGCATGCTCTCCGGCATCCTCGCCGCGCAATCGTTCACCACGCGCATCGCTGGCGATGAATCACTGGCGAAACGCCCCATGAAGCGCATCATGGCGCCGCTGGCGCAAATGGGCGCGCGCCTGGAAGCCACGAATGAGCAATTCCCGCCCATCACCATTCACGGCTCCCATCTCCACAGCATTGATTATTCGCTGCCAGTCGCAAGCGCCCAAGTGAAAAGTTGCGTTCTCCTGGCCGGCCTTTACGCCACGGGCGAAACCACCGTCCGCGAACCCATCACCACGCGCGACCACACAGAAATCGCTTTGCGCGAATTAGGCGCTGATGTCGTGATTGAGCCGCGCCTCGCCCGCGTCCGCGGGGGCGCCCGACTTCACGGCAAAACCCTTATCGTGCCCAGCGATCTCTCTTCCGCCGCCTTTTTCATCGTCGCCGCGCTCATCACTCCCGAAAGCGACATCATCATCACCAACGTAGGCCTCAACCCCACCCGTACCGCTCTGCTCGATGTACTCCGCAACATGGGCGCCAATATCCGCGTTCTGCATATTGAACAAATCAACGGCGAAATCGTCGGCAATCTGCAAATCAAAAGTTCGCCCATCCAAGGCGGCGTCATCGAAGGCGCCGTTACTGCCGCTCTCATTGACGAAATCCCGGTGCTCTCCGTCCTCGGCGCACTCAGTCAAAAGGGGTTGATCGTGCGCGATGCTGCCGAACTGCGCGTCAAAGAGACCGACCGCATTGAGACCATCGCTTCCAGCCTCCGTGCCATGGGCGGCACTCTCACAACCACTCAATCGACTCTTGAAATCCCCGGCAAGCAACAACTCCACGCCGCGCAAATTCAATCCTGCGGCGATCACCGCATTGCCATGGCTTTCTCCATCGCCGCGCTGGCCGCCTCCGGTGGCCCCAGTGAAATTCACGAAGCGGAAGCCGCTTCGGTCTCGTTCCCGGAGTTCTACACCACACTGCGGAATCTTGCCCAAGCCGGATAATGCGCTCTCATCTGCTCCAGCGCGAACATCTTCCCATGCCCGGGTTGCCCGGATGGCTAGCCCGTTTTCGCAAAATTCACCCTTTCTTCGCCTCCGCGCGCTGCCGCTTGGACTCCCCTGGCTTATCTCGCACCAAAACAGTCCCCTTTCGCATCACAATCTTGTACACTTAAAGCAAAGAGATTCACATGATTCAACTCACTGAAACTGCCGTTGGTAAAGTCACCGAAATCTTAAGCATGCAGGACCCGAAACCGGCTGGCTTGCGCATCGCCGTCGTGGGCGGTGGCTGCTCGGGCTTCAGCTATTCCATGGCGTTCGAAACCGCCCCCAATATGCTCGACAAAACTTATAACTTCGGCGATCTCAAAGTCTTCATCGATCAAGCCAGCATGCTCTACCTCGATGGCGCCGAAGTCGATTACGTCGAAAGCCTCGAAGGCTCTGGCTTTAAGTTCAGCAACCCGCAAGTGAAATCAACCTGCGGCTGCGGCAGCTCATTTAACGTTTAAACGCGAGCCGCACACAAACGACATTTAAAATGGCCGTAAGAGCTTTGCGCTCTTGCGGCCATTTTGTTTATCCGCAACCATGCTAAAAGAACTGCTCACTGAAGCCCAAAACCCGTCCTCGATGGAAATCGACGCTCTGTCCACCATCGACATGCTGCGCGTCATCAACGCCGCCGACAAGGAAGTCGCCCTTGCCGTCGAACGCGAATTGTCTAATTTCGCGCGCGCCATCGATGCCATCGTCCCCCGCCTCGAATCCGGCGGCCACATGTTTTACACCGGCGCCGGCACCTCCGGCCGCCTTGGTGTTCTCGATGCTTCTGAATGTCCGCCCACATACAACACGCCGCCCGACTTGCTGCAAGGCCTAATCGCCGGTGGTGATCGTGCCCTTCGCCATTCTATGGAGAAAGCCGAAGACGATCCCGAACAAGGCAAGCAGGATCTCATCGCGCATCACTTCGCCCCAGGTGATGTTCTCGTCGGCATCGCCGCCAGCGGCCGCACGCCCTATGTGTTGGGCGCCATCGCCTATGCCCGTTCCGTCGGGGCTCTCACCATCGGCCTGAGTTGCACGCCGAATTCAGAACTCGCCCGCGCCGCCGATCTTGCGATCACGCCCGCGCCCGGCCCCGAAGTCGTAACCGGCTCTACCCGCATGCGCGCCGGCACCGCCACTAAGTTGGCGCTCAATATGCTCAGCACCGGTGTCATGATTCGCATGGGTTACGTCTATGGCAATTTGATGGTCAACCTTCTGCCCACCAACGAAAAGCTCGTTGACCGCGCTCGACGCATCATTTCGTCCATCGCCGCCGTATCTTATGATGAAGCTTCGCAGCTGTTGAACGCTGCCGGCTCAGTCCGTGCGGCTGTCGTCATGCACAAATTGAAAGTCACCCGCGCCGAAGCCGAAGCCAAGTTGGCCGCCGCGCATGGCCGCTTGCGAATCGCATTAGGTGAATCGAATTAATAACGAACAATGGATAAATTCAAAATTCAAGGCGGCACGCCCTTAAGTGGCGAACTGCCCGTAAGCGGGTCTAAGAACGCGGCGTTGCCGGTCTTGGCGGCCGCGCTGCTCACAGACGAACCTGTGGTCTTGCGCCGCATCCCTCAAGTCAAAGATATCGCCACTATGCAGAGCCTGCTCGAATACGCCGGGGCCAAGCTCACGCAATCGAACGGCTGCGTCACTATTGAAGCCAAAAATCTCGATCGCCCCGAGGCGCCTTACGAAGTCGTCAAAACCATGCGCGCCTCCAGTCTCGTGCTCGGTCCGCTCGTCGCCCGCACCGGCCGTGCCCGCGTCTCCATGCCCGGCGGTTGCGCCATCGGCGCCCGGCCTATCAACATGCACGTGTCCGCGCTCGAACAGCTCGGCGCCACCATTGAGCAATCGCACGGCTATGTCGAAGCCCAAGCTCCCGATGGCCTCCGCGGCGGCAACATCCACTTTGACCGCATCACCGTCACCGGCACCGAAGACGTCCTCATGGCCGCCGTCCTCGCCAAAGGCCAAACTATTATTCGCAACGCCGCCCGCGAACCCGAAGTCAAAGATGTCGCCGACCTGCTCATCAAAATGGGCGCAAAAATCGAAGGCGCCGGCACATCCATCATCAAAGTCCAGGGCGTCGAAAAGCTTCACGGCGCAGAGCACACCATCATTGCCGACCGCATCGAAGCCGGCACCTTCTTAATCGCTGGCGCCATGTCTCAAGGCGACGTCCTGGTCACAAACCTGAATCCCGAACATGTCGGCTCGCTCATCATGAAGATGGAGCAAGCCGGCGCTGAGTTCGATGATTCCCAACCCGGCGCTCTCCGCGTCCGCGCCCACCGCCGCCCTAAAGCCGTCGATATTACAACCGAAGAATACCCCGGCTTCCCGACTGATCTGCAAGCCCAATACATGGCTTGGATGACCATCGCGCAAGGCATCAGTTTCATCACGGAAACCATCTTCGAAAACCGTTTCATGCACACGCAGGAACTGGCCCGCATGGGCGCGACTATTCGTATTGAAGGGCGTCAAGCCATCGTCGCCGGGGAAGATGTGCTCTCCGGCGCGCAAGTCATCGCCTCCGATCTCCGCGCCAGCGCTTCTCTCGTCCTCGCCGCCCTCGTCGCCAAAGGCGAGACCCTGCTCGACCGTGTCTATCACATTGATCGCGGCTACGAAAAGATCGAAACCAAACTCGCCGCCGCCGGTGCCCATATTCAGCGCGTGCAAGACACCAGCCAAACCAAACAAGCCGGAGGCGAAGAGTAACTCATGGCCGTCAAGCACCACAGTCCTGGTTTCCTTGCTCTCGTCACCGACGCCAAAACTCGTATTCACGAAATCGATATTCCCGAATACAAACGTCTCCTCGCCAATGGTGAAGCCGGTCAACTTGTCGACGTCCGAGAAGAAAGCGAATACGCGACTCAGCACGCCGCCGGCGCTATCCACATGAGCAAGGGCACCATCGAGCGAGATATCGAAGTTCGCTTCCCCGATAAGAGCACCCGTCTCGTCCTCTATTGCGGCGGCGGTTTCCGCTCCGCTCTCGCTACCGACAACATTCAGAAGATGGGCTATTACAACATCCTCTCGCTCGATGGCGGTTGGCGCGCTATCGAAGCTTCTGATTTGCCTCTGGAGCCGCCGCGCCCATGAAACTCTGCATTTCCTGGCTCCTGTTCGTGGCAACTCTCAATGCCGCGGCCACACCCGATTTCCACACCCGCCGCGTCAAGCTCGCCGACAAGCTCAAAGGCGGCATCGCCATCCTCTTCGCTGCTCCCGAGCCCAAGTCCGAACTCGAAGCCTACCGCCAGGATTCCGACTTCTTCTATTTAACCGGCTGGACCGAACCCGGCGCAGCCTTACTCGTGCAAGACAAAACTAAAGATCGTCCTTATAAAGAAATCCTCTTCCTCCCCGCCCGCAATCTGCACACCGAACTCTATACCGGCGTCAAAATGGACGCTGCCACTCCGCACGCCGCGGAAGTCGCGCATGTCGATGAAGTTCGGCCCATGACGGAGCTCTCCACCTATCTCAGCTCCACCATCGCCGCAGACCGGGAGCTCCTAAAAAAGCTTTTCGCCGAGGCTGACTCGCAACCTGCCCAAGCCCTCGCCTTGTGGGTCGCGACTACATTAGGCAGTGACTCTCGCCCGCCTCTAGCCGACGTATCCGGGCCGCTCATGGAACTCCGCGCTATTAAAGATCCCATCGAAGTCGAACTCCTCACCACGGCCGGTCGCATCTCCGCCCGCGCTCAAGCCGGACTCCGCAAAGTAGTCGACGCCGGTGCCACTGAGCGCGCCGTCGCTGGCTACTTCACCGAAGAGATCATGAAAGCCGGTTGCGCCCGCCCCTCCTATCCACCCATCGTCGGCTCCGGCGCGAACTCTACTGTCCTGCACTATGAAGTTGACTCCGGCACAATGCAACCCGGCGATGTCGTCGTCATTGATGCCGCCGCCGAATGCAACATGTACGCCTCCGATATCACCCGCACCCTTCCGGTCTCCGGCAAATTCACCGCCCGCCAAAAAGAGGTTTACGACATCGTCCGTGGCGCGCAACAAGCTGCTATCGATGGTTTCGTCGCCGGCGTCTCACGCATCAACGACCCTAGACACAAGTATCCCGACTCGCTCGATACGATCGCCTTCAATTACATGAACGCCCACGGCCAACTCGGCAAGTACTTTATCCACGGCATCGGCCACTCCGTCGGCATCGATGTACATGATCCCTGGGATTACTCAAAGCCCATCGAAAAGGGTATGGTTTTCACCATCGAACCCGGGATTTACATCCCCGATGAAAAGATCGGTGTCCGCATCGAAGACGTGTTCTACGTGACGCCCGAAGGCAAACTGGTCAGCCTCACCGGCAACGATACTTCAGTTCCCTAGCGCCTTGCCCACGCTGACCAGCGTCTTCTCTCCATAAGGTGCGGCAATGATCTGCATGCCAATAGGCATCCCATTCTCACCCTTGCCGCACGGAATCGAAAGCGCCGGTTCGCTCAGCAGATTGATTGCCCGAACCAGCCGCGTCGCCGCCATCCGCACGTTCTCGCTCTTGCCCTGAATCGTGACGTTGTCTTCTTCGATCAGCGGCGCTGTCATTGGTGTGGTTGGCCCCACCATAACATCCACTTTCTTCCAGATCTGATCGAACTCCGCCCGGAACAACTTTCGCAATCGCTGCCCGTTCACATATTCATGACCGAGAATCATGTTCCCCTGTTCAAGCAGCGCCCAAACATCGTCGCCAAACAACTTGCGGTCGCGGTAATTCGTATACACCGCCGCCGTCTCCGCCAGCTGCACCACCCGCGCCGTCACGTTCATCTCTTCAAAGCTGGGCGTCTTGATCGTCTTAACGTCCGCGCCCATGCGCTTCAGCGATTCAACTGCCTGGTCCACCGCCGCCAACACGTCATCGTGGGCACGGCTAAACAGCGGGTCTTCCGGAACCCCAACGCGCAACCCTTTCAAGTCTGCTGGCGCCGCAACGTTGTAGTCTCCGCCGGTCATCGCATTCAGCGCGAGCGCACAATCCTCCACCGAACTTCCCAATGGACCAACATGATCGAGACTAAACCCGAGCGGCAACACCCCGTGACGGCTTACCAATTCGTAAGTCGGCTTCAAACCCGCAATCCCGCAAAACGACGCTGGCACTCGAATCGATCCACCGGTATCCGTTCCCAACGCCATCGGCAAAAACCTTCCGCCGACCAGCGCCGCCGAACCCCCGCTCGATCCTCCCGCTAATCGTTTTGGATCCAGCGGATTCTTCACAAACCCATAATGCGGATTCTTCGAAGTGATCCCGAACGCGATTTCATGCAGATTGGTTTTCCCGATCGAAATCGCGCCTGCTTCGCTAAGCTTCTCAACCACCGTCGCGTCGTACTCGGGAACAAAGTCCTTGAACACTAGCGATCCGCCCGTGGTCTTGATTCCCTTCGTATAGAACAGATCCTTGAAGGCAATCGGAATCCCGTGAAACGGTCCGCGGTCTTTCCCTGCCGCCAGCTCCGCATCGCGCTCGCGCGCCGCAACCAGCGCCTGATCTGCCGTGATGGTGATAAAGCTGCCGAACTTGTCCCGTTGCTCAATATCCTTCAACGTCTGCTGAATCAATTCCAGGCACGAGATCTTCCGCGCCCGTATCTGCCCCCCAAGTTCGCGTACCGTCATTCCGGTTTCTCGAGCTTGTACGTTACCGCTGGCTCATCTTCCGGCTTCAGTTGCTTCGCAAGCGGCTCAAACTGCTCTCGCAGTTGAACCATCACGGGGTCCTTCTCTGCTTCACGTTCAGGCATATTCTTCCTATTGTGGTGCAGGCCCGTGCACAATCTGCACAAAGTTTGCCGGATTGACGTACTTGGCAAAGGCGCCGCGCACTTCATCCGCCGTCATGTTGAAGTAGCGGTCGGCCGCCTTTTTCGGCTCATCCAGCGGCAAGCCGATCCGCGCCCGGCCAATCATTCCCGACGCTACCGAATCTTCGCTCGATTCCCCCAACGGAATTTGCCTTAATAGCAACGCCTTCGCCTGTTGTAGTTCCTCCGGCGTGACGTTGTTCTTCTGCATGTCCGTCAGTTCCCGCTCTACCAGCGCGCGCGCTTTTGAGACGTTCTGCGGATCGCAACCGAAAGAAACACTGTACGTCGCCCGCGTCTGATCCGCGCTCAGCGAGTCCTCCACTGTGTAAACCAAACCTGCCTGCTGTCGCAGCGTGCGGTACAGTCGCGTCGCATAGAAACCGCCGCCTAAAACGTGATTGCCCACTTGCAGTGCAAAATAATCAGGCGAAAAGCGATTCATTTCTAATTCTTCCGCCAACTCCACCTCGTCTTGCACCCGGCTCGGATCCGGCACGTTTACCGAACTAGACGTATTGGCGGGCACTGCTGACAACACAACGTCCGGTTTGGGCCCCGTTGCTGTCCAAGCTCCGAAGTATTTCTCAATCGTCGCGTGCGCCGCTTCAGGCGTGACATCGCCAATCACCACAATCGTCGTCAAATCCGGCCGAAACGCGTTCTGATAAAACTTCAGCACATCGTCATATTGGACGTCGCCCACCGTCTTGGGCGTCGTCTCGCGCAGCAGCGGATCGGTCTTTGGCAGCAGCGCACTGAGTAAGGCCCGCTGCGTTTTATATGCCGGGCTCTGCAACTCTCCACCTGCCAGTTCCGCCGTTTGCTGCTGCACCACGCCGAAGGCATCTTTCGGCAACGCCGGATTCAGCTCATTATCGGCCAGCAATTGCACACCTCGCTCAAAGTCCTGCGCGATCACCTTCAACGCAAAACTTGCCCCCGCCGACTCCGACGCGCCAATATCGTCCAGCGCCTTTTGAAACGCCAAGCGGTCAAGGGTTTTGGTGCCGTACGAGAATAACTGTTCGAGAACATCCGCTACCCCGTCTTTCCCGTGCGGCGTCTCGAGTTCATTCTGAGTCTTAATGGAACCCATCACCGTAACAGTCGGGCTGGTCCGTTCTGTCAGCACAATCAACCGGATTCCATTCTTCAACTGCATATCGGTCGGCCGCATCAGCCATTCCGGAATGCGCAGCGATTTCACCGCAGCTTGCGCCCATTCCGGCAGCTCCACAGGCTTCGTAGGCGATGACAAGGTTTGTTCCGAACCCCCGAATCCCTTCGATGAAACCGCTTCGCCGGATGCCGCCGGTTTCAACGTACCGACCACCGAAGCAGCTAACAAATATTTCTTCGCAACCCGGTTCACATCCGCCAGCGTGACGCGCTTAATGGCTTGCACAATGTCATCCGGCGATTGCCGTCCGTCTGCTGCCAAAGCCTGTGACCACGTAGCGGCCAAATTTGAAATCGAGTTGCGCTCAAATTCCGCACCCGCAATTTCACCCTTCTTCGCCGCTTCCACCAAATCTTCCGGAACACCCGCGTTCGCGTAATGCCCTAGAATTTGCTTGATCTCCGCGAGCAAGCTCGTGGGATCTTTATCGGATGGCAAAGCGGCCAATGCAAACGCCGCGCTGGCCTTGGGATAGGTTTCCACTAAATCGAAATCCGTACCCAGAGCTTTTCCTTGCGGAACCAAATCATACAGCGCCCCTCGTTGGCTCGAAAGAACATCGGTCAACACGCGAATCGCCGCAAAATCCGGACTGTCAGTGCCTGGAAACCGGAAAGCCACACCCGTCAGAACATAGGGCAGGTTACTCGGAAGTTCGAACGAATCTGCTTTAACAGGGCCAAGATTCACTTCAGGCCGCTCCCCGACAGGCCGGCGCGCAATCTGCCCGTAATACTGCTTCGCCTTCGCAATCACATTCACCGGGTCCACGTCGCCGGTGATTACCAAAATCGCATTGTTAGGCGCATACCATTTTTTGTAGAAATTCTTCAGCATCTCGCCCGTTGTCTGGTCAAATGATGCCTTCGTTCCCAATGCATCCTGTTCGTAAGGCGTACCCGCGAACAGATCATGGTTCAGCCGCGTTACGAACTTGTAAGTGGGATTGGAAAGATCGCTAGCTACTTCCTGCTCAATGGCGCCCCGCTCCTGCGCCCATTGCGATTGTGCGTCTTCCACCTCCGTCATGCAGGCAGAATCAATCCGCATCGCTAGATCCAGATCTTGTGCAGGAAGCGTGACGAAATACTGAGTCGTCGTTTGCTGCGTCTGGGCATCCATGAAACCGCCTAGTTGCGCGTAGATGGCGGCAATCTGGTCAGCCGTTAAGCCGCTACAACCGCGAAACGCCATGTGTTCCTGCGCATGCGCCAAGCCAGGAGTTCCAAGAGGAACTTCGTTTGCGCCCACCAAGTAGTTTTCCTCCAGAGTCGCAACCGGCGCCAGAGGGTCGCGGATGACAACCACCCGTAAACCGTTATCTAATGTCACTCTAGTAACGTCTGTCCTTGGCGCCTGCGCGTTACTTTCTAGAGTCAGAACAGCCAACACACACAAGAAACGTCGAATCGTATTCCGCATGACCGCTGCTTTTCAGCTTACGGCACGCGATTCAGAGACAATGATTTCATGCTCACGCGCTTTGCCGCCATCCTGGTTTTTGCGACGTTCTCCCTGGCCATAGCCGCCGGCCCCGAAACCGAAATCCGCGCAGCCATACAGAAATACGTCGATATTCGCGATCATCCCGATCCGGTGGCGCTCGAAAGACTGTTCACCGCCGATGCCGATCAACTGGTTTCGAGCGGTGAATGGAGAAGAGGCCGCGATGCCGTCGTAAAAGGAACCATCGCCGCCTCGCAGCGGGAAACCGGCAAGCGCACGATTACCGTCGAAACAGTCCGCATGCTTGCTAAAGACGTCGCCATTGCCGATGGCCGCTACGATTTGTTCGACGCAAGCGGCAACCCAACGCGGCATATGTGGGCTTCGATTGTCTTAACGCGTGATCACAGCGCTTGGCACATTGCCGCCATTCGCAACATGCTGCCCGCTCCCCCGGCGCATTAACGGTTTTGGGACGTTGCCTTTCCGTACGCGGACACCAGCCCGCTTCGCCTTGACGCTAACATCTCTAAAGAGAATAATTTACCCAAGCATTCCTTTGGTCGTGAACGTGCTCCATTCGCTCAGTTGAGGTGATGACAACGTGCTGCAGGATTTTCGATACGCGCTACGCCAGCTAAAGAAGTCTCCTGGCTTCACAGCCACCGTCCTTCTCACTCTGGCTTTAGGTATCGGCGCCAATGCCGCCATCTTCACGCTGGTGAACGCCGTCCTGCTTAAGAATCTTCCCGTGGCCGATCCGAAAACGTTGGTTCGCATCGGCGATAACAGCGATTGTTGCGTCAACGACGGCGCCATAGACAACGGCGACTACACGCTCTTTTCAACGCGCACCTGGCAAGTCTTCAAAGAAAACGCCCCGGAGTTCGAAGATCTAGCCGCCATGCAGGCCGGCTTCTCCTACCGGCCGATTATTACCCGTTGCGATAGCAGAGACATCTCGGCCCGTTCCGCCGTGGGTGAATTCGTTTCCGGGAATTATTTTCGAACCTTCGGCCTGACACCGGAAGCTGGTCGTCTGTTGCGCGAGAGCGATGACGTTGCCGGCGCACCCATGGTCGGCGTCATGAGTTACGAAGCCTGGCAGCGTAATTATGCTAGTGACCCCTCTATTGTCGGTAGCACGTTTTGGATCAACACCAAACCGGTGACGATTGCCGGCGTTGCGCCGAAAGGCTTTTTCGGAGACCGCCTGTCTAGCACTCCGCCCGATTTCTTCCTGCCGATTGAGTCGATGCCTCTGCTCGCGAGCGTGGCTTATGTGGACGACCCTGATGCTCGTTGGCTTTACGTCGTCGGCCGTCTCAAACCCGGAGTTTCACAGCCTGCTCTTCGCGAAAAGCTTACTTCGTTGCTGAGGCAAGCTCTGGCGCAAACCAAAAGCCTTTCTTCGCAACAGGACCAGAAGTTCCTCGCCAAAGCACACGTCGTTCTCACGCCCGGCGGCGCTGGTATTCAGGATTTGAAGGAACAATACGAATCCCATCTGCGCCTGTTGATGACAATCGCCGGTCTCGTTCTTTTGATCGCTTGTGCGAACGTTGCGAATCTATTGCTGGTACGGGGAATGAACCGTCAATCCGAAATGTCCTTGCGCATCGCCCTCGGCGCTAAACGCAGCCGCATTGTCCGGCAATTGCTGAGTGAAAGCATCTTACTTGCTTTGGCGAGCGGGCTGGCGGGCCTTGCCGTCGCCTATGCGGCAACCCAGATGCTGCTGGCACTCGTCTTTCCCAGTTCACCGCAAACGCCGATCGATCCCGCTCCATCGCTGCCAGTGCTGGCCTTTGCTTTCGCCCTGTCCTTGGTTACCGGAATACTGTTCGGGATCGCCCCAGCCTGGATCTCAGCACGGGCCGAACCCGGCGAAAGCCTGCGCACCGGCGTGCGTAGCACGAGTTCACACGCATCTTTGCTTCAGCGGAGCCTCGTTATCCTGCAGGCCGGCTTGTCTCTTGTTCTTCTTGTCGGTGCCGGCCTGTTCTCGCAAAGCCTAGCTAAGCTTCAGAACACTAACTTGCACCTCGACACCCGCAATCGTTACATTGTTCACATTAATCCGCAAGCCGCTGGCTATTCAGCCGCTCAACTCGAAGTCTTATATAAGACCATTCAGCAGCGCTTTCACGCCCTTCCCCTTGTCCAAAACGTTGGCATCAGCCTATATACACCCATGGAGGATAACAACTGGGGCACCGGCGTCCAAGTACAAGGACAGCCTGTTTTGCAGTCCGACGGCGCTTCTGTCGTTAAGGCGAATGACGAATACTTCGACTCAGTCGGCACGCACGTCGTAATGGGTCGCGGTATTTCCCCCAGAGATACCTCCACCGCTCCCGCCGTCGCCGTGGTCAACCAAGAATTTGTAAAGAAATTCTTTAATGGCGTCAACCCGATCGGCCACCGTTTTGGCAACCCGGGCCCCGAATCGCAAGGCGACTATGAAATTGTGGGCGTGGTTGAAAACACTACCTACACGACCGTGTACTGGAAGAACCACTGCATGTATTTCCTTCCGATCATGCAGCGGGCGCCCAGCGATAAAAGCCCTGCCGATAAAGACCAATCGCTCTATGCCGGCGCCATTGTGCTTGAAACCGCTCGACCCGTTGCCCAGATGGCGACGCTCACTCAACGTACGCTCACAGGCATCAACCCGAACCTGACTGTCGTCAAGTTCGAAACCTTCGACGAACAAATCGCCGATCGGTTTACTGAGGAACGAACCATCGCGCGCCTGACCTCTCTCTTCGGCGTACTGGCGCTGTTGCTCGCAACCATCGGCCTATACGGTGTCACCGCCTATAGCGCCGCCCGCCGCACCAGCGAAATTGGCATCCGCATGGCGCTGGGCGCCGGCCGTGCCGGAGTTGTCGCCATGGTGATGCGAGGGACTATTTGGATGACCGCCGTCGGTCTCGCCATCGGAGTTCCCACCGCCATCCTCTGCGTGCGCTTAGTTGAGTCTCAGCTCTACGACATCAAAGACGTCGATTTCACGGTGCTCGCCACCGCAGTTCTCACCCTGACCGCGGCCGCCGCTATCGCCGGGCTTATTCCGGCGCGCCGCGCCGCCTCAATCGACCCGGCCCGCGCGCTGCGCAACGAGTAACTCCACGCCGTAGACTTCAACGCATTCCTGTTCCAATGCCGCTACGGCTTCGCAAAGCAATTCGCGAACCTCAGCAGGAGTAATTTCGGCAAGAGCCGCCCGATAGCGCGCAATTCTCTCTCGAACCTCGCGCCGTTTTTTGCGAAACCGCAAGCACGGCTCACGGTTCAAGCGCAGCACTTCAATCGCAAACGCACCAGCCTTCGTTATAGCCTCAAGCCGGGCATCATTCAGTTCGCGAACGTGCTCAATATAGGGATCGCATACGCAAGGATCGGGAAAAAAGAACCCCTCCGCCATACGGTCCTCGGATGGCCAAACCGGCCCCTTGTAGCGGTTACAATCGTTGCAGCAATAGTAGAGATTTTCGTAGGCGCAAATCAGGGCGGGGAAGCGTTTCTTGGGACGGAAATGGTCGATTCCAAAAGCTTGAATGCCGAACACCGATGCTTCCGTCATCTCGCAATAAGCGCAGCGGTATTCAAAATCTTTCCGAATGTAAGGCTTATAGCGAGTGTAATCGGCGAATTTTGGAAGATCAACGCTGGCGCGGTTGAACCGCACGATCAGTTCACTGGTGACGCTTTCAGATCGCGAATGGCCCCTTCAATCCGGTCCAATGCCGCATCAATTCGGGCCATACGTTCATGGCTCGGAGTCGTGGCTGTCTCGTCAGCTTTGGCGTAGTCCTGACGATCCAGCTGCTCTTCGATTTCCGCCAAACGCCTGACTTCGTGCGGCTCCAAACCAGCCGAATATTTCTTATTCAGCAATTCAAACCGTTCTTGAAGCCGCACATCGATCGCCAACGGGTCGGCGATTCGGCTTCGAACGGGTTGAGACGCTGGCATGTAAAATTGCTCCAAACTAGACCACCACCAAACCTCTTATCGGCGGATCTACCTCTAAATTCAAGATAACACGCTATACGACATCAAGCCGCGAGCCTTACGCCGGGCCTAGTCCGCCAGTACCTTATACATCACCAACGCATCCACATACCCCTTGCTTGGATGCAAAAACGCCCCCGGCAACCGCCCAACAATCGCAAACCCAAAGCTCTGCCACAGCCGTATCGCCCGTTCATTGGTCGAAACCACAAAATTGAACTGCATCGCGCGAAATCCTCGTGCCTTTGCCTGCTCCAGCGAATGCGCGCACATCGCCCGAGCTACGCCACGCCCCTGCGCACGTTCCGCGGTAACATATCCGCAATTCGCCACGTGCGCCCCACCACCACGCTGATTTGCCTGCAGAAAATACGTCCCCAGAACCTGACCGTCGTCTTCATAAACAAAGACCTCATGCGGATCGGACCTCCAATAAGCCAGCGCATCCTCACGCTCGATCTCACGCGGAACCGTATAGGTCTCGCCGGCTCGAAAAACAGGCGCTAGAATCTCCCAAATCGCTTCGACATCGGCCGCTTTCGCTTCGCGAATCAGGCTCACTCAGCCGCCGCTATGGAAAATTCGCTGGAAAAACTGCTTCCAGTGCCATTTATATTCCTGGCACTCAGGCGCCGGAGCGAAGCTCAGCATATTCGTCCCGCGCTCCACACTCAAAGACTGAAGCTCAGCTCCATCGGCCGTTACATTCACGGTCAGGAACGCCTTGCAACTGTCGGTGGAATCGATTTTCCATGGCGACGTGATTTTCTTATTCGCCCAATCCGTCGAAAATCGTCCATAGTCGTAGTTTTCGCACGGCTTTGGACACCACGTGGAGTAAGCGGCCTGATATTCGTGGGCGTTTAATTCAGCCAAAAAGTTCTTGGCCACTCGTCTTTCGCCGTAATCGTGTAAAACAAAGTAGCCAATCACGCCTAGAATCGCCGCCACCACCAAGCCGAGCACAATGAAAAGCACCGCCCGGTTGCGCCGCTGTTCCTCTACTCCATAGCCTTCCAGATAACCGGCCATATACAACTCACCTCTACTTTACTGGGTATGCTTTGTCGTATGCTGCCGTCGCCGCTGTCGTCAAATCGAGTGTCGGCTTGAAGTAAAGCGTGTTCGAAACATCGATGATCACATCCAAGCCCCTGTCTTGCGCCAGTGATTTCACCACCTCGGACATTTGCCGGCCCACGCGGCCCAGCACGTCTTGCCTTTCAGCATCCACGTCTGCCTGCAGATCCTGCTGCAATCGCTGCATCTGTTTCTGCTTCATCGTGAACTCTTGCTGCAATTCCGCTTCTTTCTGCGGCTGCAGGTTAGGCGTTGCGCCCTGCTTTTGTATATCCTGTAAATCTTTCTGGAGAGCTTCGATCGCTTTCTGCCTGGGGCTATACTTCGCCTCCATGACCGAAATATCTTTTTTGATTTCCTGCGTCTGGCTCACGGCCAACTGCAGGTTAATGATCGCGATTTTGGCCGGTGGAATATCCTGAGCCTGCAAACTCCCGATACTGAATAAACCTGCCGATGCGATAAGGAGCGTTGCGCTCCGAAAATGCGAGAACATTACCTTCTAGACTCCTGTGTTAAAGCGATTAGAACCGGGCTGAGCCGGATAGGGATGGGGACTTTTCGCCCATAACAGGCTAGCATGCTCAACTCTTTAGAATACGCCCGTTCGGCCCGATTGTGAGCGTGCGATCCCTCCAGCGCACCGTCCGCCCACAATAAGACGTAACCCAGATCGCGAACGAGTACAAATCCCAGATCGGTGTCAGCCAGCAAAGCCCCACCGCCAGCCCACTTTTCAGTACTAATCCACCAGCCGCGAGAGCGGATAGAACCCGCAAAACCAGGAGGGTTAGCGCAATCGGACCCAACCCTACCAGCCAAGCCAGCAATGCCCAGAGGCCCGCTTGGGTGATCGGAAGTCCCAGGTAAGCTGCGCCCTTGGAAAGCCGTATCGTGCGCGCCCAGCGCAATTGATGCCGCCACACTCCCAGAAAAGTCGCATCCCCCAGCGTGGTCTCCACCACATACGTCGAAAGCTCAACCCGCTTGCCCAAACCCGTGATGTTCTTAGCGAGACGGTAATCATCGGCAATGAAATCGCCAATCCCTGCAAAGCCCCCGGCTTTCTCCAAGTCTTCCGCGCGAAACGCCAATGTCGAACCCAAGCCGAATTCTCTGACTCCCACAATCGGCGCCACCATCGTGCTCGGCATAAAATCCGTCATGATCCCCAGCGCTTCCCAAGCCGCAGCCACGTTGTGCGCCTTTACGCGATAAAGACACGTCACCACGCCGATCGCAGCATCTGCCAATGGTCCTGTGACTTCGCTCAAATACTCAGGCGTCACCCGAATATCGCTGTCGTTGACCACGCGCAGCCGGTAGCGTGCCTGCCGGCTCAACTCCATTAACAGCCCGACTTTCCCGTTCGCTGTCTGATCTCCCCCGCTATAGAACCGTACTGCCGCCTGTGGATGCTTTTCGGCAAGCCGCTTTACTTCAATTGCCGCCGGATCATCGGCCTCCTGTGCAGCGAACAGAACTTCAAACTGTATATGCCGCTGCTCAATCTGGGAAGCAAATGCTTCGCTTGTGTTCGGATCAAGCCCGCGCAAGGGTTTCAGAACAGAAACAGCCTCTGTGCCGGGCGCGGATTTGCGTTTGAAAGCTTGCCGCACGGAAGCAAAGATAGCCAGACACTGATACCCGATCGCCGGAAGGAAGAGCAGCCAGAGATACGAGCGCAAGGCTTTATGCTACCGCGCCAGCAGCACTACGCCGCCCAAAACCAGCAATGCCCCGGCAGCCCGGCGCGGCCCAACCTGCTCTTTCAAAATAAGTTTCGCGAGCGCCGTTTCCAAAACAAACGTTGCCGCCGATGCCGGTACCGCAAAGCTCAAAGGCGCAATCTGCACCAGCGCCATAAAGGCGAAGAAAGAAATCGCCATCGCCACAATGCTCAATAGCAGGTAACGCCGGCTCACAATCATTTTTAGCAGCCGCGCCAACCCGCGCGCATCCACCGCTTGCTCGCCGCTGCGCTTCATTTCATAGCTCTGCAGCAAGTCGCCCATCACGGTGGCAACCACAATGATTGAAAGCAGCACCCATTTCATGGCGCTTGCCTCCCACATTCTGAAGTGAGCGGCTTCGTGGTACCCACAAACGCCGTGCCAAAAAAAATGAGAAACGTGCCGATCCAGTTCGTCGTCGTCACGGTTTCATGCAGGAAGAAATGCCCCAGCACCGCCGCCAGAATGTAGCCCACCGCCGTCACCGGCACCACAAAACTCAGATCGGCCCAACTGAAAAGCGTCATGCGCGTAAGCAGCCACAAGATCAGCAGCACAATCCCCAGCGCCACCAGCGGATGAAACATCGCGCGAATATAATCCAACGGGTTAGCCGACACTCTCGCCGGCAAGCTTCTCATTCCCAGCGTCAAACTCAAGTTGCCGCTGGCATTGAGGACTGTCACCAGCAGAGCCAACCATAACGTCTTGGTCTTGCTCGGCAACCCGGCAGCGGACAACGCTAGTCACCAGTGCTCAGGACGGGAGGTTGCTTTTCTTCTTCTTTTTGGTCTTTGACGTACTGCTTGCGCTTTGACCGCAGCGCCAGATATTCCCGCGCTTCTTTGTAAAGCCGTTTGCGCTCGTCGTTGTGGAAGATCGCTTTTCTCACCAACCGGAACGCAACCTTGGGACGGAAATAATACTCGCCGTAAAACCGCTCCACCCACTCGACCAGTTCACCCTTCTCTAAACCGGGATAGTGGTAGTTGGGGAGTTGGTGCCCGCCCTCGTCCGTCATCGCGTCAATCGTAATCAGGCCGTTCTTCTTGACGTGATCGTAAAACTCAGTTCCGGGAAACGGATGCCCAAGCGAGACTTGAATCGTCTCCACATCCAGTTCCTTCGCGAAGTCGATGCTCTTGCGAATCGTCTCGCGCGTTTCGCCCGGCAACCCGACAATGAAATCACCGTGAATCGTCAAACCAAGCTTTTTGCAGTTCGCCGTGAAGCGCCGCGCCATATCGATGGTCGCGCCCTTCTTGATATTCTTCAGAATCTGCTGATCGCCCGATTCATAGCCGACAATCAACAGCCGGCAGCCCGCCTCTTTCATCGCTTTCAGCGTGTCGTAATCGGTAGTCACGCGCGAAGTGCAGCTCCAGGTGAAGTTGAGAGTCTTCAGCTTCGAGCAGAGTTCAATGGTGCGCGCCTTTTGGTAATTGAAGGTATCGTCATCGAAGAAGATTTCCTTCAGCCCCGGGAAGTTCTCAAGCGTCCAGCGGCACTCGTTCACGATATCGTCCGAAGAACGCAAGCGCCAGCGGTGACCAGAATGCGTCTGCGGCCACAAGCAGAAGGTGCACTGAGCCGGACATCCGCGCGTTGTATAGAACGAGATGTACGGATGCAACAGAAACGGCACGTTGTAGCGCCGGAAATCCAGATCGCGCTTGTAAACCTTCGTCGCCCACGGCAAAGCATCCAGATCTTCAATCACCGGCGCTTCCGGGTTGTTCACAATCTGGCCGTTCTTCCGAAACGCCACGCTTGCAATTTCCTCAAGCGGCTTGCCCATCGCGAAGTCGCGAATCGCATAATCGAATTCACGCTTCACCACAAAATCGATCGCCGTCGTCGCGCGCAGCGTCTTCTCCGGCTCGATAGTCACGGGCGGTCCAACGAAGGCAACCTTCAACTTCGGGTTCTTATCCTTCATCATCTCCGCGATCTTCACGTCGACATTGAAGCCCGGTGTAGAAGTGAACAGCACCAGCAGTTCGAAATCCGACGCCATGTCCACCGTCTGCTCAATCGAAACGCCATGCGGCGGCGCATCAAGCACCTTGCTATCCGGCAACATGCCGGCTGGGTAACACAACCAAACCGGATACCAGTACGATTCAATCTCGCGCGAGGCTGGCCAACGGGAGCCTGCTCCACCGTCAAAGCCTTCAAAAGAAGGAGGGTTTAGAAAAAGAGTTCTCATTGGGGGCTCCCCGATGGGGTTAACTTCCAGGATACTTGCTGCAAATCGAGATTCTCAACCACCCTAAACTGACTGGCTAAGACGGCGGGTGTAGAGGCAGTTAAACGCATTCAACGGTGATTCGAATCACGGGGTTATCGGGTCGAAGGCGAAGAAAACGCCACCGAATCTTCGGTGCTGGTAGCGCTGTCATCCGATACATCTTCCGCGATGTTTTTGTAGGCGATGTCCAGCTCCACTTTTCCTACTAGGCGAGTCTGTATCGTGCTCGTCAAGTGAGCCGGCAACGCAACGCCATCTTGAATAGCAAAAGCGCGTTCAAAATCGACTTTCTTGAAGAAGATGCTGGGATTCTTCACCAAACGGCCTTTTTCGAGCACAGGCAGGTAGCTGTTTGCATCCAACCACAATTCTCCCTTGAAGAGCCCAACCTTCTTGTGGCGCGGCGCGATCTGGAACATGTAGACCATTTCGTTGTCTTCGACAGCCCGCTTGCCTTTCAGCTTGAATTTGTAGTTCGCTGGGTTGATGGCTAGCGCCGAATCGCTTTGCGATTGCTGCTCTGCTTGCAAATAGCGCGCGATCACTTCCTTTTTGACGGTGTTGTCACCTTGGAAGCCAAGCACACGGTATGTGATCAACCCTACCTTCGAAATCTTCCGGAGAGCACGCAGCTTCCCGTGCTGTCTGAGGCTCGGTACCGACGCGTTAATCTCCACTTCCATGGAATGCGCCGTTTGTACTTTTTGATTCGTCGCCTCTAAGTACTTGTCGATGATCGCGTTCGACGAACTGTCCGGCTCGCCATACGTGTCCTCAACGGCTGCCGGCATCAGCAGGGCTGAAACGGCCAGAAGCGCAAAGGGCGCGATCACTCGCCGCCACGAGAGATGAGACACTCCGTAGCCGTTTTCGCGGCCGCTTGGCGTCGCGACCGTCTTGCGCGGTTCGCCTAGAAGAATGGCACTAACAGCTATGCTTCTGTACTTCAAAGTAGTATAAAATCAAACCGCGTCCGCGGTTTTCGCACCAAAGATGTTCCTGCTAGTGTAGCAGATCGGCGAAACCCGGGAAAGCTTGATCCTTTCCTCATAAACCTCTGCTCGTTAGATGGGTCTCAGCCCCTGCGGTTGCAGGAACCATCGTGATGGAAACCCACTACGCATCCAAGAGTTGCCCCCTTGACAGCATGCGCATTTTGACGCATTCTTGTGAGCGACAACCCTACTGTTGTCTGATCGGTACGCCCTAACCACGTTCGCTATCAACGCCTTGTAACGGTCAATGTCTTGCTCTACTACAAACTGCGATGGCTGAATCAATCCAAAGCGTGATGCTGGCCGGCAACGGTCTCCTCCGGTGGCCGGGCGGCGAGGAACGCGTTCATTACCGCCTTACCGTCGGCTTCGATAGCGTTGTCAGCGGCGTTCACATCACACCGCCCGATGCGGAAAGTCTGCGTCGTCCCAGCCGGCATTCGGGACTTTATTTGTACACCGCCGAAGGCCGCCGTGTTCCCCTCAATGTGGGTCCGAATCGCCACGCCTCGCCCGACGGCCCTTTAGAGCGAAGCTTAGACGGCCAAGACTGGTGGATCGATGCCACACCCTGGCTGCCGTTTGAAACGCCCGATCGCGTAACTCTCTCCATGCGGCGCGGCCCGGTGCAAATCTTTGAATCGCACCAAAGCCAGGAAGACGCCGAACATTCGTACCAGCATTGGAAAGCCACCGTGGATTATGCCGAAATCCGCCCGCCCTTCGGCAAACCGGTTCGCTTAACACAAGCATTAAGCAAAGGAAATTCGCAATGAAAAACTCCATTGGCGCTCTCATCCTCTCTTTGGCTCTGTCTGTCGTCGTTTGGCCGCAGACACCGCACGCCGCTCCTCCCGAAGGTGCACATCTGATCCCCTCGCTCGACGGAGGCACTCTCTTCATGAACTACTGTGCCGTTTGCCACGGCAAATTCGCCGATGGCGACGGCCCCATGGCCTCCGTCCTCAAAGTTCCCGTCCCGAATCTAACCGAAATTGCCAAACGCAACAACGGCAAGTTCCCCTTTGAAAAGATCGAACGTCGAATCGAAGGCAACGCCGCCTCGGTCACGGCTCACGGCACCAAGGAAATGCCCGTCTGGGGCCCGATTTTCTCGCAAGTTACCACTGACGCCGATTACGGCAAGGTTCGGATTCATAACATCACGAAGTATCTGGAAAGTATCCAGAAGTGAGCTGTTTCCCAGCCTGCATTAAATAATCAAAATGTAGGAAAAAATCGAACCAGTAGCGTCTAGGATAGAGAACACGGCCAGCCTCTGCGTTGGCCGATCTTTTCTATATGAAACGCACACTTCTGCCGTCTCTCTTAGTTTTTCTTTCGCTGTTGGCCGGTGCCCCTCGCTGGGCCAACGCCCAGGATTATGATCCGCCCAGCCGTGTCGCGCGCTTGGCTTACGTCAGTGGGTTTGTGACATTTCAGCCAGCCGGTACTGACGATTGGATCGACGCCATCGTTAATCGCCCCCTTACGAATGGCGACGCTTTGTGGACCGACGACAATTCCCGCGCCGCTCTCCACATCGGCTCGGCTTCTCTCCACCTTTCCTCAGACAGTGACTTCACCGTCCTGAACCTGACTGACGACAACGCGCAGTTCCAATTAAACGCCGGCACTTTGCGCGTCCGAGTCAAGTGGCTCCGTGATAACGAAAACTTCGAAATCGACACCCCGAATCTGGCGTTCACCATCCTGCAACCCGGCATCTACAAAATCAGCGTGAACGATCGCGGCGATGCCACCATGATCGAAGATCGCCGCGGCCAAGGCGAAGTGACCGGCGAAGGGGCCGCCTATTCTCTCTATCCTGGCCAAATTGGCACATTCTCCGGCTTCGATTATCTGAACGCCAACGTCGATAACCTCGGCGGCCCCGATGATTTCGAGAGCTGGTGCGAGCAACGGGATCACCATGAGGACGTCTCAGTTTCCGCCCGCTACGTTTCCAACTACGCCATAGGTTACGACGACCTTGACGATTACGGCGGATGGCAACCTGTACCCGGGTACGGCATGGTTTGGTTCCCACACTCCGTCGTCTTCGGCTGGGCGCCTTATCATTACGGGCACTGGGCTTACGTCTCGCCTTGGGGCTACACCTGGGTTGACGATGCGTCTTGGGGCTTTGCGCCCTTTCACTATGGCCGTTGGGTAGTTGTGAATGGCGCTTGGGGATGGATTCCCTGTGCGCCTCGGCCGCCGTCTGCGCCCGCATACATAGCGCCTGTTTATGCGCCCGCTCTGGTGGCCTGGGTCGGAGGAACTCACTTCGGCGTAGGACTTTCTGCGGGAGTCGCGTGGTTCCCGCTTGGTCCGCGAGAAGTGTATATGCCTTCTTACCCGGTCAGCCGGAATTATGTGAATAATGTGAACGTCTCGAATACAACGGTCAACACGACTGTGGTGAACAATTACTACACAACTGTAGTTGTAAACAAGACCGTGAATGTAACCAACGTTACTTACGTGAACCAACGTGTTCCCGGCGCTGTTGCCGCCACCACTCAGCAAGCTTTTACCTCCGGCCAGCCCGTCGCACGCAATGTCGTGCATGTTGACCCGCACGAGGTCGCCGCGGCGCCTGTGAACGCCCTCACGCCGCCTGCCGTTCCGCAACGCGAAGCGGTGCTGGGCGGGGGCCATCAGGGATCCAACAAGAAGCCTCCCGCCGCCGTTCAAACGCGCACGGTTGTTGCCAAAGTGGCGCCACCACCGCCGCCCCCGGCCTTCGCGCAAAGGCAAGCAGCTATCCAATCGAATGGCGGGCACCCAATATCCATTCAACAAGCGCGCCAAATCGTACAATCTCATCCGCAGCCTCAGGCCGCTGCCGCCGTTCGTCAGCTTAAAGTTGCGCCGCCTGCCAAACCGATCGCGCCCGTGCCTGCCGCGAAAGTACAAGCCGCCAAGCCCAACCCTCCGCCTATGCCTGCGCCGGCAAACTCCACCAGCCAGCACCCTCCGACGGCATTCGCCGAAGATCCAAAGCTGGAACAGAAACATCAACAGCAGAACCAGGCGCTCCAAGCGCAACAGGATCAACAGCGCAAACAGCTACAAGCGCAACAAGCCGCCGAAGCCCAAAAGCTGCAGCAACAGAAAGTCGATGAAGCAAAACTTCAGGTTCTGCAACAACAGCATCAGCAGCAGCTAGCAGCCCTCGCACAGCAGCATCAACGCGAGCGCGAGCAACTGCAGCAAAAACAGACCGAAGAGCACCTGAAGGCCCAGCCGAAACCTGCGCCCAAGGACAAGGACGAGAAACACCAGTAACTCTCCTCATTGGGCGAAATACCGTTTCGGCGTTTCGCCCAATTCGCGCCGGAACATGGCCACGAAAGCGCTGGCGCTGTTGTAACCCAGTCGCGAAGCCACGGTTTTGATCGCCTCACCCGCGGCTACCTGTTTCAGCGCTTCGAGCAGCTTTTGGCGTCGCATCCACCGGCCCAAACTCATCCCGGTCTCTGCAGCAAAGATCCGTTCGAGCGTCCGCCTGCTGGCGCCCGTTTGTCGCATCACTTCCGCCGTCGATAGCTTGCCGCCCGCTGCCGTTGCTTTCGCCGCGAATTCTTTGGCTCTCCGATCTTTCGGCCACGGTAACTGCAGCGGTACGGATTGCAGCAATTTCAACTCGTCCTGAATTACGCCGATCAAGCGTCTCTGCTGCGGAATCGCACTATCGAGCGCCCCAATGGCGTTCGCCTTCACAATCAACTCACGCAACAGCGGCGTTACATTCACCACCGCGCAATGCCGGGTCACCCATCGCTTTCGCGCCGTCAAATACAGCGACCGAATCGCCGTTTCGCCGCTCGTCTCTACTCGAAACCGGCAGCCATCCGGAATCCAGACTGCTCTATGCGGCGGCGTAACCCAGGCGCTCTCTTCCGTCAAAACCGTCATCACGCCGCGGGTCGCATAAATCAGTTGATGCCAGCCCGGCGTCTCGCGCAAATTGGCCGGCAAACTTTGCGCACTGCGAAACGTGACCCCAAAACTGCGAATCGCGACGCTCGTATCAGGATGGCGATATTTCGACATTCTTTGACAAAATAGCGCATCTCTGCGCGAGGCTAAGTCGCCTACAATGGCTTTGCATGTCTCAAGTAGCCCACTTCTCCATCAACGCCAACGACGTTGACCGCGCCCTGCGTTTCTATCAAAGCGTCTTCGGCTGGAAATTCCAACCCTACGGTCCGCCCGGTTTTTACACCATCGATGAAAGCTCCGCGAAAGCGACCGTTCCACTTCGCGGTGCCCTGCAAAAACGCCGCGAAATTGTCAAAGGCGTCCCCATGCACGGTTTCGAATGCACCATCTCTGTCGATGACATCGAACGCATTCAAAAATCCATTGAAAAAAACGGCGGCAAGATTGTCATGCCCATCTGCACCCTTGCCGGCGTTGGCCAACTTCTTTTTTTCGAAGACCCCGAAGGCAACATCGCCGGCGCGATGCAATACGATTCCAAAGCCGATTGACTTACCCGATCCTTCGGCAAACCACCTGTTCCCCCTGCGCCGAAATCCCCGACAACACGCTCGGAGAAATTTGATTGAACTGCACCGCCGCCACGTATTGCGCATTATTCAGACCGTTGCTCTGCACGCCCTGCAGAACCACATCATTCGCGGCCGGCCCCACTTGCCATCGCCCATCCACCCAACTCATCCCAAGGGCGGTCATCAGCTGTCCACGAAATTCCCCCGTCGGATAAAAATCCAAAGTGAGCCGGGCGGTTTGGCCCACCAAAGAATTGCCCGCTTCGATATCCCAACGTCCACACAGCAGTGTCTGGAGCGAGGAAGCCGGAGGTGCAGGCGCAGCCGCTTGAGGCGTCACGGGCGCTGCCGGCGCATCCACTCCGTGCCGTGCTCGTAATGCTTTCAGCAGCCGCTCAAACCCATCCTGATAGGTCGTCCCTGCGAACTTCACATATTGAATGCCCGCTAACTGATACTCCATCGCCGGTGGAATCTGGCATTCGTTCAAAAGGATAGGCAGAATCGGTCGCTTATGTGTTTCCGCCAGCGACAATTCCTTCGCCACATTTACCGATTCGATGCACGCCGGCGAAAGTAGCACCAGAAACACTTCGCAAGCCGCCACCGCCTCGCTAATCGCGGCTTGCCACAAATCGCCGCCTTCGATATTCTGCCGGTCCACCCAGGCGTCAATCCCATTCGCGCCGAGATTCTGGATTAACTGATCGGCAAAGTCAGAATCCTTTCGCGAATAGCTGACGAAAACCTTTGCCATCCGGCCCTAATGCCCCTGCCCCGTCTTCTTCAATGCGACCGCATTCATGCAGTAACGCAATCCACTCGGCTTCGGTCCATCCTGAAACACATGCCCCAAATGCGCCTCGCACGTATTGCAAATTGTTTCCACGCGCGTCATCCCATAACTTGTGTCCGCATGGTAGGCAATCGCATTCTCTTTTATCGGTTGCGTGAACGAGGGCCACCCTGTCCCCGACTCAAACTTTTCCGACGCATCAAACAAAACCGTGTCGCAACACACGCACGCATAGATGCCGGGCTCGAACAAACCGCACATCTCCGAGCTGAACGGCCGCTCGGTCCCAGCCTGGCGCGTCACCGCATATTGTTCTTTCGTCAGTTGTGCCCGCCATTCCGCATCCGTCTTCGTCACTTTCCGTTCCGGCGCGGGCGCTCCGTTCTTCGCCAATTTCAAAATGTCATTCCACTGCAGCATGCTTTCAGCTTAAACTCGAAAGCCAGGGGATACTTTGTGTAAAGGTGAAAATACTGGGGAGGGTCCTATGAAAACTGAATTCTTCGGAGTTTCCCCCTTGCTCCAGGTTTTTGACATGCCAACCGCTGTCCGCTTTTATCGTGACGTCCTGGGTTTCCAACTCGTCAATCAATCACAGCCGGACGAATTTTTTGATTGGTGTCTCTTAATCAGCAACGGCGCAGAAGTCATGCTGAACACCATGTACGAGCGTGAGCATCGTCCGCCCGAGCCCGACCAGAAGCGCACCGCCGCTCACGGCGATACCGGCCTTTATTTCGCCTGTCGCGAACTCGATGCGGTCTACGATCATCTTCGCGCGCAGGGTATCGATCTCAAACCTCCGAAAACAGCCGCCTACGGCGTGCGCCAGCTTTATTTCAAAGATCCGGATGGCTACACTCTCTGCTTCCAATGGCCGGCTAATGAGCGCTGGGCGAAAGAGTGGCGCAGTCGCTACGGCCTTGATGTTTAGCGAACACAGCGCGGTAAACCCGCAACCAAGCCGGCCGCTGCGAGCAAGGTGTTCAGCAAGCCGAGGCCACAGATTGTTGAACAACAGGGTTATCGAAAATTGTTCCCGCCTTCCCGGTAGTCTGCGGCGTGTGCTGAGGATGATCAGATCGGAACAGACGATGTGGGCGTCTGACCGATTCTAGACTGCACCGATTTGAGCAACAATTGACAAAAAATGTCATAAAGCACGCCGGTATCGGGTACAACTCTCTCAAAACACTAACCATCCGCCCACCATCCGAATACCCGCAAAAACCGATGGCTGGAACGGCGCAATCGCGAGCCGCATTTTTTCGATCACAGCACATGGCGAAATATTTTTGGCCCCTAACTTCCTCAAAACACTCACCTTTACCCTAAAATGTTCTTCTCGCCTCGCTTGACGTCAAGATACACTGATCTCAGTTTAGGGACCCCTACGCCCATTTGCGTCCGGCGCATCTTCCGTTTCTCGGATCGTGCGAGCGGCCGCCCGGATGTTTGACAATCGAATATCTAAAACCTCCCTCGCGCCGAGGCAAAAAGGCCGTTTCCCCGCCCACGCCCGTAGTGTGTCTTTGCCCAACTTGCCGCCCAAACACACTCCTGGCTCGTTCCTTTTTTGCCTCGTTTGCGAACCGGCATTTTCACCGGCGGAAAGCGCTTGCAAAAAACGGGAAAAACTCACTACTCGCAGCGGCAAAAATGTCGAATTTTTCCCGTCGATTTTTACTTATATTTATAGGCGGGAAAAATTCGCACGTTTTCAGCCCAAAACTGGCGAGTTTTTCCCGCCCCAACCAAGCGGCAAAATAATCGGCAAAAACTCTCCTTAGCCGGGTTTTTTCGCATGGGATAATTTGGGCATGACCGGCACCACCCGCGTGGAAAAAGTCGTGCGCTCGGCTTGGGAACGCCGCCTGCTTGTCGTGGCTGTGGAACGCTGCGCCATCGCCGCTACCGTCGTCCTAGCCGCGCTGGTGATGATGCTGCTGGTCGGCACGCAGGTGCTCGATAGTCGCTGGCTCTTTCTTCTCGCCGCCGTCGGCCTCGGCATCGCGGCTTACCAAGTCCGCCGTAGCCTCATCGGTCACTATCGCGTGGCGCAAATCCTCGACCGCCGTCTGCAACTGGCCGATTCCCTTTCCACCGCTTGGTTCCTGCTCACCCGTCCCGGCGTCCCCTCTCGCGAACCTGTTGCCGAATTCCAGCTTCATAACGCCGAACAAGCCGCGCAGACCGTCGACGTATCTTCCGCCTTCCCGTTCACCGGACGCCGCCCTTGGCTGATCGTCGCTGCCCTCGCCATTTTGGCCACTACGCTTTTCGGCTTGCGCTACTTCGTCACCCGGAGCCTCAGCATCGAACATTCGCTCATCCCGTTCCAACTCGCTGATGTCTTCGAGCGCAACGACAAGGATTCTGAAGAAGCCCAGCGTCAAAAAGCCGAATCGAACGGAAGCGATCAGTCACGCCCGCAGAACAATACCGCGAAGAACGACGCCAAGAAGGATGCGAAAGATCCTACTCGTCCCGATCAGCCGCCGCCCACAGCGCCCGGCGACATGCAAGGTCCGGGTCAGAATCCCAACCAGCCCGCCGAAATGCGCGAAGCCAAACAGGCCAATGACGAGCAAAGCAAGCAATCCCCCGATGGCGCCGGCAGCATGCAAAAGGCTGGCGAAAAACAATCCGATAACCAGCAGGATGCCGATGCTCAGAAACCTTCGAGCGACGATGCCGCCAACAGTCCCAAAAGCTCGAATGGCTTAATTGACCGCATGAAAGACGCGCTCTCCAGCCTCGCCGCCAAAATGCGTCCTCCCCGTCAACCTAAACAACCCGGCAGCGATCAAAAAGCGGGCGACCCAAAAAACGGCGAGCAACCCGATTCCGCCAAAGATCAAAACAACCCGTCACAGCAGGCATCTTCGAATCAGGAAGCGAGCGAGCAAACCGCGCAATCCTCGCAGGGGCAGGCCAAAGAGCAAAGCCGCGCCGGGCAGGGCAGATCGGCCGATCAATCGGCTGACCGCAGCAAATCCGAATCGCATTCCGGTGTCGGTAGTCAGGATGGCGATAAATCCACCAAAGACGCTGAGCAACTGAAAGCCATGGGCAAGCTGGCCGAAATCATCGGCAAGCGCTCAGCCAGCGCCACCGGCGATGTCATGGTTGAGAATCCGTCTGGCAAACAACGCCTGCAAACCGAATACTCGCAGCGCGTCGGCAATCACTCCGATCTAGGCGGCGAGATCAACCGCGACGAAATCCCGCTTATGTATCAGCAATACGTCCGCGAGTACATGAGTCAAGTGCGCCGTCAGGCTGCAAAGAAGCACAAAGCGTCGCCGTCACAGGCCGCTCCGGAGGAGCCTTGAAATCGCCGCGTTTATTTCTTCTCGCTGTTGGCTAAAACCGATTTCGCGTAGTAATTGATGATCTTTGATTCACTGCGCGCCACTTCATAAAAAGCGGCCCGTAGCATCTGCTGTTTGTCGCGAAACAATTCACTGCGAATCTGTTCTTGCACCCGCGGGTCGCTCAATAAGCGCTGTCCGGCCTGTTCACGCGAAAGCAATTTGAAAATCCGGTAGCCTTCATGCGTGTGGATGGCCGACGAAATCTGCCCCGGATTCATGCTTAGAATCACGCGCCGCAGTTCCGGGTCCGCGCCCTTGTCAATCGTTGATTCGAGAACGAAGCCGCAATCGCCGCCCATTGCCGACGTGCTGTTGTCTTCTGAGTAATTCGATGCTAAAGCCGCGAAATCCTGCCCCTGTCGCAACTCTCCCTCAATCATCGAGATCTTATCTTTTGCTTGTTGCTCGTTCTGCGCCTTGCTGTTCTTCAGATTCATTACGTTTGAGTCGGGCGTCGGAGTTACCAGAATCTGCGCCAGGTGGATCGTATTCTCGGGCGTGTTGAAGTTCGATTTGTTCGAGCGGTAAAACGTTGCGATGTCATTGTCTGAGATTGAAATCCGCGAATCGATCTCGTGCGCGGAAAGTTTGTCCACGCTGATCTGCCGCCGCAGATCGGCCTTGAAATCGGCCTCCGTCATCTTGCGTTTTTCGAACTCTTTTTCCAGCTCTTCTTTCGTGTAAGGCGCCCGGTACTCGTTGAATTTCGTCTCTACTTCCGAATCCGACGCCAGCAAGCCTTCTTTTTCGGCCCGCTGCATCATGATTTCCCGGTCGATCAACGCCCGCAGCACTTCCAGCCGAAGCTGGATTCTCTCGTCGTTCGTCATTTTCGGATCGGTTTGCGGAAACTGCTGCGAAATCGCCCGATCCAGCTCCGTGTATGAGATCGCCCGCCCATTCACAGCCGCCGCCACGTCGCTCGAAACCGGCTTCTCACAGCTCGCCAGAAACAACACCACGCTTACGCCTGCCAGCGCGCGCCAAGTCAAAGTATTCATCCCAGTCTTATGCTTTTTGCTTTCTTGATTGCTTCGACAAGCGCAGGCACAACTTCAAATAAATCGCCTACGATGCCGTAGTCGGCGGTCTCAAAAATAGGTGCGTTCTCGTCTTTATTGATCGCCACTACCATTTTCGACCCTTTCATCCCCACCAGGTGCTGAATCGCGCCCGAAATGCCTATCGCGAAATACACCTTCGGCGAAACCGTTTGTCCCGAACTGCCCACTTGCCGCTCCATGGGCAGCCAGCCGTTATCGCAAATCGGCCGGGAAGCCGCCAGTTCCGCGCCCAAAACCCGCGCCAGTTCTTCGACGATCGGCAGGTTGTCTTTCTCTTTAATGCCGCGCCCGACTGAGACAATCAGCTCTGCCGCGCTCAGATCCACCGATCGCTGCGCTTCGCGAAAAGGCTCTTCCGGTTGGCTGCGAATCTGGCTCGCCTCCAGTTGCGGCGTAAACGTCGCGACGGTCGCAGTTGCGCCAGAAGGCTCCAGCGCCCGAAACGCTCCCGCCTGCACGGAAACAAATTTGGGGTCTCCGGTCGCTTCAACAGCCGCGTTCAGTTTGCCCTGAAATAATTGGCGTATAAATATGGTGCCCTTGATGTCTGTGACATCGCTGACAAACGCCTGCCCAAAACGCGTCGCCAGCTTCGGCACATAGTCGCGCACTTGATACGTATGCGGAAACACCACCGCTTCCGTCTTCTCGCTCTTAATCAGCTGCTCCAGTGCCGCCGTGTAGCCGTCAGGCGTGTACTGTGCCAGCAACTCATGCTGCACCGCCGTCACTTTCGCCACCGGATAGCTCGCCGCTTCCTTGGCCAGCGCATCCACTGAAGCTCCGATCAGCGCCGTATTCAGCTCCACTCCGAGCCCGTCCGCGATAACCTTCCCGGCCGCTAGTGCTTCAAAGGACATGCGGTTCCACTTGCCCGCATTCTGCTCCAATACCACTAGGACGCTCATATCACCCGCGCCTCAAACTTGAGTTTCTCCACCAACTGCTTGGCCACATCTCTCGCATCCCCAGTCAGAATCTGCGATTGTTTGCTGCGCTGTGGCGAATAGACCTTATCGATCGGGGCGCTGGCCGCCACGGCCGCCGCCGGAATTGTCTTCATCTCTTTGGTTCTGGCCTTCTTGATACCCATTAACGTTGCGTAGCGCAGCTTTTTGATCCCCGATTGAACCGTCAGCACGGCAGGGAGGGGCAGCACCACATTCTGGAACCAGCCGTCTTCTAATTCGCGTTTTACTTTTACCGACGAACCCTGCGGTTTCACTTCCATCACAATCGTTGCGTGTGCAAAGCCCAGCAATTCAGCCAACACCACGCCCGTCTGGCCATAACCCAAATCGTCCGATTGCAAACCCGTCAGAATCAGATCCGGCGTTTCGCCTTCTAACGCTTTCGCCAGGATCTTCGCCGTCGCCAGTGCATCCCGCCCGCCGTCGTCTTCGGTTTCCACATGAATGGCCCGGTCTGCGCCCTTTGCAAGCGCCTCTCGAATTGTTTGCGTCGCCCGCTCCGGACCTGCGCTTAGCACCACCACTTCGCCGCCCAGCTTTTCCTTGAGCTGCAGCGCCTCTTCCAGCGCATACGCATCCGGTTCATTCATTTCAAAACTAAGGTCTGATTCGTCCAACCACTTGCCGCCGGCGTCCACTTTGATCGCCGAATCGCGGGATGGCACTTGCTTTACCGAGACAATGATCTTCATTGCGTGTCTCTAACAGTATGACCAATCGCGTTAGCGGTTTGGGATAAAATCGCCTCGGATGCGCAGTTACTCAAAGGGCCCCGATGTGCCCTTGCTCGACTCGACCATCGGCGAACAATTAGCCAAAACTGCCGCCCAATGGCCCCACCGCGAGGCCGTTGTCTCCCGCCAGCAGCAACAGCGCCTCACCTGGGCTCAATTGCTCCATGCCGCTGATTGCGTAGGCAGCAGCTTGCGTGACATGGGTCTCAAAGAGAACGATCGCGTTGGCATCTGGGCCACGAATTGCCTCGAATGGGCTATTGTTCATTTCGCTTGTGCACGCGCCGGCTTGGTGCTCGTCAATGTCAACACTTCCAGCCGTTCCCACGAACTGGCTTTCATTCTGCATAAATCCGGCCTCAAGGCCATTTTTCTGCATGAGCGCGACCACCGCGCCGAATATCTTGAGATTCTTAGCGAAGCGCGTAAAGGAACCGCCCTCGAACACGCCATTTGCTTCGGCAACTCCGATTGGAAACGGCTGCGCGAAGGTGCGCCGCATGTCTCGACCAACGCGCGGCAAAACGACGTTTTCAATATTCAGTACACCTCCGGCACTACGGGCTCTCCGAAGGGCGTCCTGCTCACTCACCGCAATCTGCTTAACAATGGTTTCCTGATTGCCCGCGCTCTGCGCTATACCGAACAAGATCGCATCTGCCTCCCCGTCCCTTTAGCCCACTGTTTCGGCTGCGTGATTGGCACTATGGCCGCTTTAACGAGCGGTGCCGCCCTGCTTTTGCCCAGCGGCCACTACGACGCCGCCGCGACGCTCGCCACGGTTGAAGCGGAAAGCGCCACATCCATATACGGCGTTCCCACCATGTTCATCGCCGAACTTTCCCACCCAGACTTTGCAGACCGCAATTTCAAAACCCTTCGTACCGGCGTCATGGCGGGTGCGCCCTGTCCGGTCGAGATCATGAAGCGCGTGATTGGCGATATGAATTGTTCTGAGATGTCGATTGCCTACGGTTTGACCGAAACCGCCCCCGTGATCACCATGTCTGAGGTGGAAGACGACATGGATAAACGCGTCCATACCGTCGGCAAAGTGATGCCCTGCACGGAGCTGAAAATCGTTTCCGTTCAAACCGGTGAGCTCGTTGATGCCGGTGTCCAAGGCGAAATCTGCGCCCGCGGCTACATGCTCATGAAAGGTTATGACGGTGAGCCTGAAGCGACCGCTGGAGTGATCGATCCAGATGGCTGGTTCCGTACCGGCGATTTAGGCGTGATGCGCGAAGACGGTTATTTCAAAATCACCGGCCGTGCCAAAGACATGATCATCCGCGGCGGCGAAAACATTTATCCGCGCGAAATCGAGGAATTTCTCTACACTCACCCTAAAATCGCCGAGGTGCACATTACGGGCTTGCCCGACGAGCGGCTGGGCGAAGTTGTTCTGGCCTGGATCAAGCTTAAACCAGGCCAAACCGCCACCGCCGAAGAAATTCAGGAATTCTGCCGAGGCAAGATCGCCCATTTCAAAGTTCCCGAATACATCCGTTTTGTGGATTCATTCCCAACCACGCTAAGCGGAAAAATTCAGAAATTCAAAATTCGCGAAAGCGAAATTCACATTCGCGGGCTCGAACACGCCGCCAGTATCGAAACCGCGTAAGACCTATTTGCCCGCCCATGTCGCTTGCCGCTTTTCCAGAAACGCCGACATGCCTTCTTGCGCATCCGTCGTCATCGCATTGTTGGTCATCACTTCTTTCGTCAGCTTGTACGCATTCCGCTGGTCAAGATCGACCTGCGAATAGAAAGTGCGTTTCCCGATCGCCAGCGTAAGCGCGCTCGCTTCGGTAATCTGCTTGGCAAGCGTCAGCGAAGCCTCGCGCAATTCGCCAGCCGACACCGTGAAATTCACCAAACCCCACTCGGCTGCCGTCTGCGCATCAATCGGTTGTCCCGTTAACAGCATTTGCAGAGCTCGTTTCCGTCCAATCGCCCTCACCAGCGGCACCATGGGTGTGGAACAGAATAGCCCGAGTCGTACGCCCGGTGTTGCGAACGAGGCGTCATCCGACGCCACCACCAAATTGCAGCTGGCGGCAAGTTGGCAACCGGCTGCCGTTGCGGTGCCTTGCACCTCCGCGATGACAGGTTGCGGTACCGTTTGGATCTTCTCCATCAGCTGAGTGCATGTGTCAAAGAGCTGCCGGTAGTCTCCCACCGAACGGCCCACCATCTCGCTCAAATCGTGGCCGGCCGAAAACACTTTGCCGCTCGCGGCCACAATGATGCAGCGCACGGCGCTATCCTGTTCCAGAACGCCGAGCAGCCCTAGAAACTCCTGCATCATCTCCAAAGACAACGCATTCCGCTTGTTGGGCCGGTGCAAAGTGGCAACAGCTGTAGTGCCTTGAAATTCAATGGTCAAATTTTGAAAAGACATCGCTAGAACCTGCAGCTACTAGTGAATCATGAAGCAAATCCGGCACAAAACCGCTGTGCGCCCGCTCACATGATAAGTTAGTCCAATCCGATGGTGGACATGGAGTCTCATGGATGGGGGTGGGTGAAGTTGTGCGCGTTTCTGGCCGCATCCGCTGCCGGGACGTTTGCGCAACAACCAATCGCTTTCCCGCACGACAGGCACATGAAAATGGGCCTTGCCTGCGTAGATTGCCATATCGGCGCCGATGTTCATGCCGACGCCACTATTCCTTCGGTCACCAAATGCATGCTCTGCCACGCCAAGTTGGGCCGCGACAAAGCTGAAGTCAAGAAGGTGATTCAATACTCAAACCAGAAGATCGAAATTCCCTGGCAGCGTGTCTATCGGTTCAAGCCTTCGGCTCATGTCCTGTTTAAACACGCGCCCCACTATAGAGCCGGCATTCAATGCGCCACTTGTCATGGCGACGTCGCCCAAATGACAGTTGCCTTGAAGGCAGTGAATCACAACATGGGCAGTTGCCTTACCTGCCACCGCCAAAACCACGCTCCGGAGGATTGCGCTACATGCCACTATTAGGAGTTTTGGGTAGGTAGATGGATCGGCGGAATTTTTTTAAGATCGTTTCCAGTGTTTCGGCAGGCATTGCGACCACCGGTTGCAGCAGCAAGACGAATCAGCTTATTCCGTTGCTTGTTTCCGATCGTGAAATCGTTCCCGGCGAAGAACAATGGCACGCCGCCGTCTGTACCGAATGCGGGGCGGGTTGTGGAACTCTGGCGCGTGTGATGGCGGGCGAGCGGGTGATTGAGCGGGACGGCAAGCCCTTTCGCCAACGCATTGCCGCGGTCAAGAAAATTGAGGGCAACCCCGACGATGCGGTGAGCGGCGGCGGCTTGTGCGCGCGCGGCCATGCCGCTTTGCAAGGAATCTATAATCCCGATCGTGTCCAAGGCCCCTTGATGCGCGCCGGCGATCGCGGCAAGGGCCAATTCAAAGCCGCCTCATGGGATGAAGCGCTCACGGCTGTTGCGGAGAAACTGCACGCGGCAGAAGGCAAGATCCTTTGCCTGAGCCGGCCGGAACTGAGCGCACGTTCGCAAGCGCTGGCTGCATTTCTGACGGCTCTGGACGCACCGCCCGCCCAAACCTCTTCGTTCGACCATTTTGCACTCGAACAAAAAGCCGCCGAGATGGCTCTCGGTTGGCGCGCAGTTCCGGTTTATGACATTGCCTCTGCCCACTATGTCTTGAGCATCGGCGCGGATTTCCTGGGCGGCTGGGTTTCGCCGGTCTACTACGCCCGACAGTTCGCTTCCATGCGCCAAGGCCGGCCCGATATCCGCGGCCGCCTCATTCAAGCCGAATCGCGCATGTCCATCACTGCCGCCAGCGCCGATGAATGGTTGCCCGTTCGGCCCGGCGCAGAACCCCATTTAGTCCTGGCGTTGATGCACATGCTGCTCGACAACAAAGGCGCTGCATTGCCCGCCGCCACGCGCGAGTCCGTTGCCTCCGCTGACCTGAAATCTCTGATTCAAGCCACTGGCATCGAGGAAAAAAGACTACGACGCGTCGCTAAGGAATTGAGCGAGTCTCAGTCTCCGCTTGTGATCGGTGGTGCCTCCACCGTTCATGCGAATACCCTCGATGCCCTCATCGCCGCCCACTACCTCAATCTAATGCTGGGAGTTTCCACGAAGCCCGGCCTCGCTCTGCCTTCCAACCCCGTTCGATCTCTTTCTGACGCCCGCGCTCTTCTGCTCGACAGCGACAATCCCGTCTACACGCAAGGCGCCCCGCTCTCTGACAAAGACTTCATTGTCAGTTTTGGAAGCTTCATCGACGATTCCTCGGCCTACGCGGACGTGATCTTGCCCACTCACCACTCGCTCGAAGCCGATGCCTCCGTTCTGTCGCCCATCACGCGCACCGTCGCCGCAGCGAAGCAGTTTGTCCAACCGCTCTATGACACCCGCCCCTTGCCGCAAATACTTTCCGATTTGGCGGGCAAACTAAACGTGTCCTTCACGCCAAGCCCGTTGGCCCCATCGCCTGAACCCCAGAAACAAACTGTCGCGAACCTTGCCCTCAAGGCCCCCAGTCTTGCCGCAGCCTCAGAGCAATACCACTTTGAATTCCAACCGTATCTTTCTCTTCAATTCCACGATGGCCGCAGTGCAAATTCACCTTGGATGCAGGAGCTTCCCGATCCCGTTTCGAGCGCTATGTGGAACCTGCCTGTTGAAATCGATCCCAAAACCGCCGCCAAGCTGAATATCTCCAACGGCGATCGCGTCCGCGTAACTTCCGCCAAAGGTTCGATCGAAGCCTTCGCCTATGTTCATCCCGCCGCTTTACCGGGCGTACTCAGCATGGCCATCGGCCAAGGCCATTCACACTTCGGCCGCTACGCCTCTGGCCGCGGCGTTAACCCGCTTTCAATCGTCGCCGCTCAGTGGGAACAATCCACCGGCGCACTCATCACTGGCGGCACATACACTCGCTTAGAACGAATCGCTGGCGGCGCCGGCGAATTGACTCAATTCTCTCCGCAAGACCGCGAACAAGGACCATGGGGGCGCTCATGAGCGAACAGCATCACAACTGGGGTATGGCAATCGATCTCGACCGCTGCACCGGCTGCCAAGCCTGTGTCGCCGCTTGCCACGCTGAAAACAACTTGTCTCTCTCCGACCCCGAATCCGCCGCCAAAGGTCGCGCGGTGCATTGGATTCGGGTCGATCGCTATTACGAAGGCGAATTTCCCGATGTGCGGGTGAAATATCGCCCAGTCCTCTGTCAGCAATGTGAAGCCGCACCATGCGAGCCTGTGTGCCCCGTTTACGCGACCTATCACAACGACGAAGGGTTGAACGTCCAGGTTTATAACCGTTGCGTGGGTACGCGCTACTGCGGCAACAACTGCCCCTATTCTGTGCGCTTTTTCAACTGGTTCGACCCCAAGTGGCCGGAACCGCTGCAACTGCAGCACAATCCCGATGTCTCCATCCGCGAAGGTGGCGTGATGGAGAAGTGCACATTTTGTATCCAGCGCATCCATCGCGCCGAAGACGATGCCCGCGCCGAAAACCGCGACCTCAAAGACGGCGACATACAGACCGCTTGTCAGCAATCCTGCCCGGCGCAAGCCATCGTCTTCGGGGATTTAAATGATCCCGACAGCCGCGTCTCCGAAATGGCAAAGAGCGGCCGCGCTACGCAACTGCTCGAAGAACTCGGAACCAAACCCAAAGTTTTCTATTTGGAGAGAGCCAGATAACAATGGTTCCCCCGGCCATTCCGTATCACCAGGTTCGTGACGATCTTTGGCGTCCGCTGCAAGGCACGAGCAAACGCTATGTTCTGACTCTCACGTTCCTGCTCGCCGTAGTTTCCTGGGGCCTGTACGCTTGGGGCTATCAACTTTACAACGGCATTGGTGTGGCTGGAATCCGCCGTCCTGTGTTCTGGGGCTTTTATCTGGTCAATTTCGTCTTCTGGATCGGCATTTCCCACGCCGGAACTCTGATTTCCGCCATCCTCCGCTTGACCGACGCCAATTGGCGCAAGCCGGTGACCCGCGCCGCCGAAGCCATCACTGCGTTCGCCCTTATGATCGGCGGACTGTTTCCCATCATCCATCTAGGCCGCGCGTGGTTGTTCTATTGGCTCTTTCCCTACCCTAATTCCCGGCTCTTGTGGCCCAATTTCCGCTCGCCGCTGTTATGGGATGTCACGGCCATCTCTACCTACCTAACCGGTAGTCTGATCTTTCTTTACCTTCCGATGATTCCAGACGTAGCGCAACTGACCGAACACTCAACTGGCTGGCGTCTGCGTCTCTATAAAATCATGGCGTTGGGCTGGACCGGCAGCGACCGCGAATGGCACGCGCTTGAACGCGCTATGAAGTTGATGGCCGGCATCATTCTTGCTGTTGCCGTTTCGGTACACAGCGTGGTTGCCTGGGATTTCGCTATGGCCATCGCGCCGATGTGGCACAGCACCATTTTCGCCCCTTATTTCGTCGTCGGAGCGATCTTTAGCGGCCTCGCGGGCTTGATCATTGCGCTGAACATCATTCGCCGCACCCTTCATCTCGAAAATTACTTAACGCCGCATCACTTTGGTAATCTCGCCAAGCTTCTGTTGCTGATGAGCCTTCTGTGGCTGTATTTCACTTTCGCCGAGCACCTCACGGTTTGGTACGGCAACGACCCCAAAGAGATGAACGTCTTCGACGCTCGTGTCCGCGGGCGCTTTTCGCCTGAATTCTGGATCATGGTTTTCGTCAATTTCGTGGTGCCGTTTGTCCTGCTCGGAATTAAAAAACTACGTTCCATTACGACCGCCACCATCGCTTCCGTCGGCATTCTGGTGGGAATGTGGCTGGAACGTTATCTGATCATCATTCCGACCCTCAGCATTCAGCGGCTCACTGCCGCTTCGGGGACCTATTCTCCAACCTGGGTGGAAATCTCGATCACAGTGGCGACGTTCGCTGCCATGGGCGCCTTGTACCTGATCTTTTCGAAATTGTTCCCGATCGTGTCGGTTTGGGAGTTTGAACCGCATCCGCAGGAGGAAGAGTGAGTCTCTATCTCACCGGCACCTTCACGGAGAAAGTCGAAGCAATCGCTGCCATCAAAGGCCTCAAAGCCAATGGATACGGCGTGGACGACCTAACCGTCTTCTCCGACGAGCCCATCGAATTCCCGCGCGGTGTGCTCGACCGGCCCAGCAAAATGTCGCTAGTCGTGGTGTTGAGCGCAATCGCATTCTTTCTGACGGTCATTGCCTTCGTTCGCTTCACTCAATACGACTACAAGCTCAGAACCGGAGGTATGCCGCTTTTTTCGCCTTGGCCGACGGCAGTAGTCTTTTATGAAGTCACCATGGCCGGTGCCGTGCTCACCACTGTGGTCTGGTTCATTTGGGAAAGTGGTCTGTTCAGACGAGACAAGAACGTTCCTTTGCCGCGTATTGAACCCGAAGTGATCTGCCTCCGTGTCCGCTGCTCAAGCGACGACAAATTGAGCGCGGCAGCGGCGTTGCTTGAGAAATCCGGCGCAACCAGCGTCGGTAAATTGGAGAGAACGAAGTGAAGAGCCTCTGGGCCATCCTTTTTTTCGCGGCTTCTTCTTATTCCGTCGACCTGCAAAACCAACACTTGGCAATCGGCCGTGATCTGTATCGCGAAAACTGCGCCGTTTGCCACGATATTGATAAAGACAAAGCCCATTCCCGCAAATTCGGTCCGAGTTTGAATCATTTCTTCAAAAATGAGAGGCTGCCCCTGAGCCACGGCAAGCCAAGCCGGCAATATGTGGAGGCGCGAATCAAGTTCGGTGGTGCAGTGATGCCGGCATTTGGGAAGCGTCTGACTCAGGATGAGATCAACACTTTGATCGATTACATCAGCTCAAAGTAAAAGCCCGAGTGCGATGCACTCGGGCTTTTCATTCCCGCTGAACGGGTGAGAAACTTCGCATTCCCGATGGTTACGGGCTGACAACTCAACAATAACAAATCCCAGGTCCCACTTCAAGCACTTCTTATTTCACGAAATTCCCGACCGACCTCATCGCAACCTCTGTCTTTTCTTCCACTTGCCTCCAGTTTTGAAGGCCCAGGGCATGCAAAACGGCACGTCTCACCGCCATCAGATCTTCCCTACGAATCATCAACCTGCAATACTGCCCATTGCACTTAACCCGGTCTAGCCTCCTTTGGCCTACACAGCTGATCATGTCCGCTTTTGCCCAGACAGATTCGATCGGATCAAGAAAGTGATAACTCCGCGGTCGAAACTCGTGGTGGCACCCCTCAGGCGTGATCGGCGCGGTTTTGCTAAGCGGTACCACCAAATAAGTCGACGGGATTGAGGTTCGTGATCGCGGCGACAAGACCACCACTTTCCTAACCTTCACCATCTCCGGCGGTTGAAACCCGGTCGTGAAATCGCACATCAGTACGTCGCCCGCGTCCGGCACAAAACTAATTGGCATGAAAAAACAGTGCCGACATTCCGGCAAATTCGCAGTGCGAATTTGCATTCCCATCTCTGAGACTTCCGAACTCCATACCGCACTTCTAAAAGCAAGGAGCCAGTGGTTCTCTCCAAATGTGCGATTACTCCCTCTATACAGTCAAAAGCAGGTTGGCCTGCGAATCGGACGATCTAGTTCTCCATCGATTTGATACCGGTAGCCTTGGATTCTGCGCCCAAGCCGAACTCGAGCAAGAGCTGAGGCGAAGCAAACTCGAACGCAGTTGGTCGAGTTTCCTGCAGTGGATGTTTCCTCGCAAACAGGCAGGTTGCGTCACCGCTGTTTGCATTCCGCCCGGGGCACGGATGTTGATTTCCGAAGTTCCGGCCCATGCCCGTGCGGTGTGGGGCTCTCTTGAAATGAAGGCCGTCGATTTTACTCAGCTCTCCGAGCGTAGTTTCGCCTACCGCGATGCTTTACGTCTGCCGGACGGCGAAGCGGTTCTTTTGCAAAAGCTACCCGAAGGTCTGCGCGCCACCGTATTGGCATTGGCGCCCCTGGAAGAACAACCTCTGCAACCCGTCTTCGTCAGAGAACGCGCACGCGCCTTATCGCGCTAACAGCCCTTGCAAACGCTCCTCGACCTCCGGCCATTCCGCCGAAACAATAGAGAAGCGAGCCGAATCACGTGTCGTAAAATCGGCGGCCATTCGATGGGCGCGTAAGATGCCCTCGAATTTTCCGCCGATTCTTTCCAGTGCCGCCCGGGATCGCGCATTGCGGACGTCGGTGTGGAAGCACACTCGCAAAACTTGCCAAACTTCGAACGCGTGGGTCAACATCAGAAACTTCGCCTCGGTATTCGCTCCAGATCTGATGGCTGAGCGAGTGAACCATGTATAGCCGATCTCGCACACATCCGGCAACACGCGGCCGTGGCGGATCTGACCCGGCGACCACGCCCAGTGTTCAATATTCCAGAAACGAGTTGAACCGATGATGACGCCATCGGACGCCCTGACAATCGCAAACGGCGCCGCAGTGCCGGCATTGCGCCACGAAACAGCGGTTTCGATGTATTGGGTGGCGGCCACAGTGCCTTGCGGGATGGGGCTCCACTGATAGAGGGACGGATCTTCGGCCGATGCCTTCGCCAAGGAGTCGGCCATCACCAACTCTAGCGGTTCAAGACGAACCAGCTTTCCCACGAGCGTAAAACGATCTGTCGGCTTCACAAATTCCAGTGTATGTTCCGTTATGATTGACCGGAGATGCCGCCGCCGATCTCACTCGAAACCGAACGGCTCATCTTGCGCCCCGTGCGCGAAGACGACGCGCCCGCTTGGACGAAACATTTTGTTGATTATGAAGTCATCCGCCATTTGGCGCGCCGCGTACCGTGGCCCTATCCGGACGCTGGCGTGCTTGCCTTCTTGCGCACCGAAGTGCTTCCGAAACAAGGCGCCGACCATTGGACTTGGGCGATTCTTTTGAAAGACAACCCTGAGGAACTGATCGGCGTCATCGAATTATGGCGCATCCCGAATCCTGCTAATCGCGGTTTCTGGTTAGGCAGGAAATTCTGGGGCCAAGGCATCATGACCGAAGCAGCAGCCGCTGTTACCGATTACGCGTTCGATCACCTCAATTTTGACCGGCTCTATTTCGATAACGCCAAAGGAAATCTGGCATCGCGCCGTATCAAAGAAAAGACGGGTGCCCGGCTCGTCCGCATTGAGCCTGCCGAGTTCGTTGATCCTGCCTACACAGAACGTGAACTATGGGAATTGACCAAAGAAGCCTGGAGGGCAGTCAGTGCGCGTTCTTCAGCTCGATGACCATCACTTCAATTGGTCTGCGGCCAATCACCGCATCGGTGTGCATTGTGCCTGGCTTGCTCGCCAGCAGCCAATAGGCTTTGCCGGTCTCCCAGTGAACCAGTTCCCTCTCTCCGGTTTGCTGAACAATATTTACATTGCCGCCATCAAGCGCTACCAGCACCCGCGGATGCTCATGCCGGTGCGGGGTTAGCGGCGCGCCTGGGTTGATGATTGCCTTCCACACGTGGACGTCGTTGTTCTCAAACTGCTCAATGCGCTGCGTGCCCGTTGAAGAAGGCACGCCCGCGCTGGTTAACAATAAAACCGCCGCCGCAACCACACTCCCCCAAAACGTACGCATGGCGCGCCTATGCGCCTGCCGCGCGGCGTTGTTTGCGAGTGAGGGCGGGCATTTCGTAATCATCGTCGGCGAGCAACTCTTCCTGTTGTGGTTCCGCTTCCGCTGCTGCCGCTGCCGGAACAAAAGGCTCAGGCTCCATCTCGGGAACAATCGGTTCGATTTGCAGCGGCGCTGGCGCTGGCATCGTTGAAACTTCTGCGCCTATCACCGGCGTGAATGGAAAGTGGGTGCCGCGCCGGTCAAACTCGGGAAGGGAATCGCGCTTAAATCCGGTGGCAATCACCGTCACCTTTACGTCATTGCCCATCCGCTCATCCATCACGACGCCGAAGTTGATCTGGACATCTTCATTCTTAGTAGCCGCCCGAATCAGGTTGCAAGCTTCGTTCACATCATGCAGGCCGAGTTCGCTCGAAGCGGTGATGTTGATCAGCACGCCGCGCGCGCCCAACACACCGCCTTCTTCCATAAGCGGGCTGTTGATAGCTTTCTGCGCTGCGTCTACAGGCGCATTTTCACCCGATGCGATGGCCGTGCCCATCATGGCGTAACCCATGCCGAGCATGATGGTGCGAATATCTGAGAAATCACGATTGATGATGCCAGGCGTAGTGATGATATCCGCGATCCCTTGCACTGCTTGCCGCAGGACATCGTCCGCCATTCGAAACGCATCAATGAACTTCGAACCGCGCGGCACCAAGCCAAGCAGCTTTTCATTCGGAATGCTGATTACCGTGTCGCACGAAGCCGCCAGTTCCGCCAATCCGCGCTCAGCTTGACGCATGCGGCGCGGACCTTCGAACGAAAACGGCTTAGTCACAACAGCCACCGTCAGAGCGTTCAATTCCTTGGCCAGGGACGCCACCACCGGCGCCGCGCCCGTACCCGTGCCGCCACCTAAGCCAGCCGTGACGAACACCATGTCCGCGCCTTCGAGGATCTCAATGATCTGCTCGGTATCTTCGAGCGCAGCCTGACGGCCTACCGCGGGATCGGCGCCCGCGCCCAAGCCGTTCGTCAGCTTCTTGCCAACCGCCAGCTTGTTCGCCACGGCCGAAGCGGCCAGCGCTTGTTTGTCTGTATTGAGAATGTAGAACTCAATGCCGCTGAGGCCCTCCTGCAGCATCCGGCCGACCGCGTTTGACCCGCCGCCGCCCACGCCTACAACCTTGATGCGTGTGCCCAGATTCACTTCCTCAGCCATGAGGAACTTTAAGTCGTCTGACATATCGTTTACACTCCCTTCCTGCTTATCTGACTGCGGAACCAGGTATGCTGGTCGACGCTCGCTTCCAATCGCGTTTTAATTTCAACCTCCCGGAGTACATGGCTAGTCCACCGGCAGTGGTCCAAATCGGGTTGTCGAGTTCTGCGGGCCAATCCTCAATCCCAATCGCTAAGCCTTTGCGTGCCTGGCAACGCATCATGCGTTCAGCCACATCGCACATCCCCGGCAGCAACGCGCCGCCGCCGGTAATCACAACGCCTTCCAATAGGTTTTCTTCCATGCCAAGCCGCAACACTTCCTCATAAGCGCGTTCGAAGATCTGCTCCGCGCGCGCTTCCAAAATTTCGTTCAGATGACGGCCGCTGGCCTCGCGAATGCCGCGCCCGTCGGCCGAAGGCAATTCCACCAGCCGGTTTTCCGGCGCCGCTTCCGGCACAGCCGAGCCAAACTCGCGTTTCAAGCTTTCCGCGAAATCCACGTTCACTTTGAACAACCGGGCCACATCGCGTGTGAAATGGTCCGCGCCCACCGGAATGCTGTGCGCATGCAAAAGCGAATCGCCGTCGTAGATGGCCAACTCTGTCGACTGCGCTCCGATATCGATAATCGCCGCCCCCCGTGCCCGATCCTCCGGCAAGATGGATGCGTAAGCCGCCGCGATGCCTTCGAACACCGATTCTTCCACCGCCAGGTGTGAGCGATGTACCGCGCTGACAATCGCTTGATGTTCCTGCAGCGAAACCGTCACCACCAGAATGTTCGCTTCCAGCCGCGCACTCAAAATGCCCTTTGGATTGCGATAGCCGGAGCGCCCATCGAGTGTGAAGTCTTGCGGGCAAATTTGCAAAATCTCGCGATCGTCTTCTAAACGAACGCGCGCCGCCAATTCCACCGCGTAGCGTAAATCCTCAGGCTCAATCTCACGCCGCCGTCCGAATTCGTAAACTCCGCGGCTGTTGACGCCGGCCACGCAGCCACCCACGCCGATCAACGCCGAATCGGGTGAGGCCTGCGCCTTCTTTTCCGCCTCTTTCAGCGCGGCGCGCACGCTGTCGGCGAGCGCTTCCTGGTCACCTAAGCGAGCCTTGGCCCAGGCGTGAGCCGGTGCTTCCCCATAGCCTAAAAAGCGCGTGGTGAAGTCTTCGAGCGCGCAAATAACAACGCGCGTGCTGCTGGCGCCCAGATCCAGACCAACGGCTAGTTTGGCTTTACTGCCCAAATTTCTGATCCCCTACTGCTGTAATTACGCCATCCACTCTCAAATCCAGCGTCTTGGCGTCGGGACGCTTTTCCTTGATCTCGTTATAATTCCCCAGGAAGTTCTTCAACCTCTCGGCGTAGTTTTCATCTCCCAACATCAAATTCACAACGTCGTTTCCTACGTGCTCCCCCACAATCAAGTTGTTCGGGTCGGAGGCATCCACTTCGGAAACCTGCTGCCCTAGCGGTCCAATCGCGGCCAATAAATCGGTCGCGCGCATCACACGGGCTCTCCGGCTCTCTACCGATTCACCCTCGTTGACGCCCGAAATCACCGGCAGCGTGAATTTCGCCGCCACCCGCGGGCGCAGAATGTGTCCATATCGATCGATCAGCGCCAGCTTGGCTGCTCCGTCCGAACTCGAGCTGCGGCCTTGCGCCAGACGCACAAATGCTACCGGCTCGCGCTCGCGAATCGCAACTCTCACCGTGTCCGGCCATACCTTCGAGACAGCCGCATCTTCAACCCAGTCAATCGCCAGCAATTGCTCGCGCCGGGCTTGTATCGGAACCAAATAGAGGCTGCGGCCAAAGTCCTGCGCGAAGACATGACGGACTTGGGAAGCTGACGCATAATGAACTCCCTCCACCACGAGATTTGGGCTTTTTCCTGTTAATTCTTCCGCTTCCGCTACGCGAAAACGGTCGTCTTTGATCAAGAATTCTTCGACCAGGTGCCAGGTGAAGAGCGTGCCGACCATCAAAACAATGCCGGCAAACAACCACAGCGCTACCCGGCCCCAAGGCATGTCCGCGAACAGCCCAGGGCGTGCGTTGGCATCCGGATTGGATTTGCGCCGCGCCAACTATGCTTCACCTCGCAATTTGTCCAAAATCTTCTCCGCCGCTTGCGAAACGCTGCCCGCGCCCAGTGTAATGATCAGATCACCCGGGCCTGCGGTAGCCGCAATCGCCGCTATGCCTTCGTCCATATTCGCCGCGTAATTCGCGTTGCGATGTCCGAAAGAGCGGATTTTTTCAACTAATGCCGGCGCGTTCACACCTTCAATCGATGGTTCCGACGCCGCATAGATATCGAGCAAATACAAGCTATCGGCCTGATTAAACGCGCCCGCAAAATCATCCATCAGGAATTTGGTGCGCGAAAACCGGTGCGGCTGAAACAGCACATGGATCTTCTTATGCGGACCCAGGCGCGCTGCCGCCAGAGTGGCTTTCACTTCAGTCGGGTGGTGGCCATAATCGTCAACCACAGTAATGCCTTTTTCCACGCCGCGCACCGAGAAACGCCGGTCAACTCCGCTAAATGCGGCTACCCCGTCACGAATCTGCTCCACCTTTACATCCATTTCCAAGCCGATGCCGATAGCCGCCGTTGCATTCAGCACATTGTGAACGCCGGGCACGCTGAGATGGAACTCGCCCAAGGCCGCTCCGCGCCGGTGAACCGAAAAATCGCTGCCGTTTGGGCCGAGCTTGATCTCTAAAATCTGCAGGTCGACCTGCGCGGACCGGCCGTAGGTAATGGTGCGCCGCCGAATGTTCGGGAAAATCTGCTGAATATTGGCATCTTCCATGCACAAAACCGCCGCTCCATAGAACGGCACTTTGTTTACAAACTCGGTAAACGCCGCTTGGATTTCTTCCAGCGATGCGTAATGATCCAGATGTTCGCGGTCAATATTGGTGACCACCGCCAGAATCGGCGCCAGCTTCAGGAACGAACCGTCGCTTTCATCCGATTCCACCACCAAAATAGAGCTTTTGCCCACGCGCGCATTTGAGCCTTGCATCGCCGCCACACGGCCGCCCACCACCACCGTCGGGTCCAAATTCGCCGTGTTCAAAATAGATGCCACCATCGAAGTTGCAGTGGTTTTGCCATGGCTGCCCGCAATGGCGATACCGAATTTCAAGCGCATTAACTCCGCCAGCAATTCGCCGCGTGGAATCACGGGAATTTGCAGACGGCGAGCTTCCGCCATTTCGGGATTCGCCGGATCGAGCGCAGAAGTCACAACAACAGCTTTGGCGCCGGTCACATTTTCGGCGCGATGCCCCAACTGTACCGTTGCACCGAGCTTGCTGAGCCGCTCGGTGATCGGGCTCAGTTTGGAGTCGGAACCGGAAACCTGGTATCCGAGAGTGAGCAGAACTTCGGCGATCGCGCTCATCCCAATGCCCCCGATGCCAACAAAATGGACGTGTTGGGGCTTAAAAAACATTTCTTGCCACTATTGTTTCGGCTTTATCGTCTCGTGTCAAATAAAAACCTCAGATTTTATGGGCGCCCCTTGCGCGCTGCCGCTTCTTCGAGTACTATGGCGGCGCGTTCGGCCGCCCCCGGATGGGCGAATTGCCTCACTTTTTGCCGCATTGAGGCTAGCGTTTCAGGCTTGTTGAGCAGTTCTTCTACCTCCTGATACAGGCGTTCGCCGCTCATGTCTTTATCCAGAACCATACGCGCCGCCACTGCATCCACCAGCGTTTTAGCGTTTTCCTTCTGGTGGTCATCGGCCGCGAAGGGCAGCGGCACCAGAATGGAAGCCATGCCCGCGGCGGCGATTTCGTTCACTCCACCCGCCCCTGCGCGGCCCACCACGATATCCGCGGTTCCAAACGCCGAAGCCATGTCCTTGATGAACGGCACCACTTCACCAGTCACGCCGGCATACACAAACTCGCGCGCCAGCGCTTCATGCTCCGTCGCGCCGGTTTGATGCACAATCCGAATCGGCATGGGGCTCGCGCGAAAGTACGGCCAGCTCTCTTTCGAAGCGCGATTCAAGGTTCGGGCACCACGGCTGCCGCCGGTAATCAAAACCGTAAATTGGTCGCTGGGCTTGTGTTGCAGTGCGAAAAATTCCGGCCGAACCGGCAAGCCGGTCACTTCGGCTCGATCCGCAGGAAACCAGCGCCGCGTGTTTTCAAAGCCGAGCAGTGCTCGATAAACGCGGTTCGCCATTTTGCGGTTCGTAAAGCCGGGCACTGAATTCGGCTCCATAATCACCAGCGGAATCCCCGCGAGCGACGCCGCCAGCATTACCGGCCCTGCCACATATCCGCCCATGCTGAAGACCGCTTCCGCTCGAAACTTACGCAGCAACCCCCAAGCCGCCGCCACGCTCTTGGGCAATTGCATTAAACTGCGGATCTGTTGTGTTCTTCCAACGCGATTCAATCCGCCAATTTGCACAAACTGAATATCGAACCCCGCGTCTGGCACGAGTTTCGATTCCATTCCTTCCTTGGTGCCGACGAAAAGCAAACGGTGTCCGCGTGACTTCAGGACTTGAGCGACCGCCAGGGCAGGGAACACATGCCCGCCGGTGCCGCCGCCAGTCAAAACGAACGAATGCGCCATCTTATGGGGTGTTCTCGCTTACGCTCAACAGCATTCCCATCAGCAGCAGCGTGCTCAACAGCGAGCTTCCACCGTTGCTGATGAATGGCAAAGGGATGCCCTTGTTCGGAATCAAATCCAAAACTACGCTGATATTGATAAGCGCCTGCACCACCACGCACACTGTCACGCTCAGGGCGAGGTAGCGGCCGAAATTGTCGTTCGCTCGCAGGGAGACCCGCAAGCCGCGCCACAAGATGACGATAAAACCCACCAGCAGCAAAGTCGCGCCGATAAACCCAGTCTCCTCACCCACCACCGCGTAAATAAAGTCCGTATGCGCTTCGGGCAGGTAGAGCATCTTTTGCTTACTTTCCATCAATCCTGCGCCGGTAAATCCGCCCGAGCCCAAGGCAATGCGCGCCTGCAATTGCTGATAGCCGGGATCGCTCGTTGATGCCGTTTTATGCGCATAAGCGAGCACATGGCCCTTGGGGTCGAACTTGTTCAGGATCGCGTGGTCCTTGTCCACGAAATCGATCACGCGCGCAAGCCGATAGGGCTTCATTGCCACGAAGGCAGCCACCAATACCAAGCCCAAAGCCCCGCACACGGCCAGATACCGCAAATCAACACCCGCGACAAAAATTACAATGAACGTCGTCAGCACCAAGACCACCGCGGTGCCCAGGTCCGCAACCGCCACAAACAGCGCCATTGCCGAAATCGAAATCGCAATGGGGGCGAGCGTCGACCGCTCGTTCACCGCGCCAATCCGCCGGCACAAAAAGAAAGCCAGAAACAGCGCCAGAGCGGGCTTGGCTAATTCGGAAGGCTGCAGCGAAAGCGGACCGCCGCGCAGCCACCGATGGCTGCCGCTATCGGTTACATACACAACCAGCAGGAGCAAAACCACCACACCCAGCGCGGTAAATGCATGTTTGGGCGTATTCCAGTGGCGGTAATCGCGCCGCATGCAATACAGCAACACCAAGAACGAAAACACCGCCCAGCCCAACTGGCGGATGAAGAAATGGGTACTATCCCAGTGATACTTCAATACCGCCACGCTCGACGACGCGCTGTACACCATGACCAGGCCAAAGCAGACCATGGTCAGGACCGCGAGAAAGAGTATCCAGTCTGTTTTCAGTCGTTGGGCCATTTTTTGGTTACAACAATTGTGTCACTAAATGTTTAAACTGTTTTCCGCGCTCTTCGTAGTTCTGAAACTGGTCGAAACTGGCGCAAGCCGGTGCCAGCAACACTGTGTCGCCCGGCTGCGCGTTCGCGCGCGCATATTCCAGCGCCTTTTCCAAAGTGCCGCAATCCATCAGAGGAACTGCGCCTTCCAAAGCCTTTCGGATAATGGGCGCCGCGGCATAGGGGTAGGGCGGCTCAGCGCCGATCAGCAACACGCCTTTAGCGCGCTCACGTAGCGGTTCTCGAAGCGGTGTATAGTCGCTGCCTTTGTCTTTCCCGCCAAGAACAATCCACAATCCGCGCGGAAACGCATCAATTGCCTTGAGCGTTGCATCCACGTTCGTTGCTTTCGAATCGTTGTAGTATTCGACGCCAGCAAGCGTGCGGACAAACTCGATCCGATGCTCCACGCCTGGAAACGTTTCGACTGCCGCGCCAATGCTCGTAAGCGGCGCGCCGGCCAAATGCGCCAAAGCCGCCGCCGCCATCACGTTTTCCACATTGTGCAGGCCGCGCAGCTTGATTTGGGAACGTCGCATGAGTGGCGCGTTGTTCCACAGGATTTGGTCGCCGTTGAGCCACGCACCCACAGGTACTGCTCGCGTCGCGCTGAACCAGAAGATTTTGCCCTTTGCTCGCGCCGCAAAAGCGCGGCAGGTCGCATCATCGTAATTCAGCACCACCGAATCATCGGCTTGCTGCGTATCGAGCAGCCGGGCCTTCGCATTCGCGTAGTTTTCAAACGTATGGTGACGGTCCAGATGATCCGGCGTTACATTCAAACACGCCGCCACGGTCGCGCGAAAATGGCTGATCGATTCCAATTGAAAACTCGAAAGCTCCAGCACATTCCACCGGTTCGCGTCGGAGGAATCGATCAAAGCGGTAACCGCCGTGCCGATATTGCCGCCCACTTGGCAAGCTATGCCGGCATGCTGCAACAAGTGTCCTGCCAGCGCCGTCGTTGTCGTCTTGCCATTCGAACCGGTAATCCCTATAACTGGGCCTTTCAAGAAGTACGAAGCCAGCTCCACTTCGCCGATCGTTGGAATGCCACGCCCGCGCGCAGCTTCAAGCATGGGCAAATCGTGGGGAACGCCGGGCGAAAGCACAATCATGCTAGCGTTGCCCAGATTAGCTTCTTCCTGCGCAACCACTGGCACGCCCAGATGCGCGAAATGATCCTGTTCTTCCGCCGAAAGCGGAGCCGAATCCATGCCGCGCACTTTTGCTCCATGCTTCAGCAGCAATTCAATCGCCGCCAAGCCTGACCGCTTGGTGCCAATCACCACGATTTCCTGTCCGGCGAATCTCGTAGGCAGCCTCGTTTATCTCAACTTCAAAGTCGTCAGTGCAAAAAGGGCCATCACCAAGCCGACAATCCAAAAGCGCACGATCACTTTCGATTCCGACCAACCCAGCGCTTCGAAAATGGTGGTGAATTGGCGCCATTTTGAAAATACGTTTCCCGCCGCGCAGTTTGTAGCTGCCTACTTGCAGGATCACCGAGAGCGCCTCCATGACGTAAACACCGCCAATGAAGACAAGCAGCACTTCCTGCTTGATCAAAACCGCCACGATGCCGAGTGCCCCACCGAGCGAAAGCGAGCCAACGTCGCCCATGAATACTTCAGCCGGATGGCAGTTATACCAAAGGAAGGCAAGGCTAGCGCCTACCATCGACGCGCAGAATATCGTCAGCTCCTGCGAACGAGGCAAACGAGCCAATCCCAAGTATTGTGAGAGCGTGGCATGACTCGAAACGTAAGTGAGGATGGTCATGGCGCCGGAGGCGATGATCATGAGCCCGATGGCGAGGCCATCCAGACCGTCTGTGAGGTTCACTGCGTTTGAGGAGCCAACCATCACGAAAACAATAAACCCATAGAAGAAAACGAAGGCCAGTGGATACGTCCAGAAATTTCGCGTCCACGATTCAACCAGCAGGTCAGGTTTGAACTGCTTGAAGAACGGCACGTTAATGGCAGTTGAATACGATTGATGCGCGTGCAGGATCAGCAGGCAGAAGCCGATCACCATGGCCACGACAACCTGCGCCCAGAATTTCTGCCATGAGGTCAGCCCGAGGTTGCGCTTCTTGCTCACCTTAGCGAAATCATCGAAAAACCCAATGATCCCGAAACCGACGAGGCCGAGAAGGGCTAGCCAGACGTAAGGATTGCGAAGGTCAGCCCAAAGCAAAGTGGGGCCGACGATGGAAACTACAATCAGCAAGCCTCCCATAGTCGGCGTGCCGGCTTTTTTGCGGTGAGATTGGGGACCTTCTTCCCGAATATGTTGCCCAAAGCTCATTTCCCTTAATTTCCGGATCAGCCAAGGGCCCGAGACAAGGCCGAAGGCCAATGCTGTCAAGCTGGCCAGAGCGGTGCGAACGGTGATGTAGCCGAAGACACGGAACACCGGCACCCAGCGATGAAGAACCTGAAACAGAAGCCAGTAGAGCATTTGCGATTAGGACTCCATTCTGGCCAATGCGGTTTCGACTTGCGTGCCGCGCGATCCTTTAAACAGGACGGCATCGCCCGCTTGGACAAAATTCCTTAAGAATTCACCCGCTTGTTCAGGTTGATCGAAGAAAAACGCGGCTTTCTCCGCCACCCCCGTTTCCTTCGCCGCCTCCACTAAGAATCGCGCCGCGCCGTGAATTCCTATCACTACATCGATCCCGGTGCGTCCTGCGTGCTCTCCTACTTGGCGGTGTAACTGTTCCGACATTCCGCCTAGCTCGCGCATTTCTCCCAACACGGCGATGCGGCGCTGGGCCGGCTCAGAGCGGAGAACATCCAGCATGTTGCGGGCGGCTTCGGGGTTCGAATTATAAGAATCATTCAGAACAGTGGCTCCGCGCCACAGTTTTCTCTCACCGCGCATCTTGCCCGGCGCGAGGGCTGCCACAGCGCCCACCAGTTCACCGGGCGCGATGCCAAAAACGCTCGCCACCGCAATCCCGGCCAAGATGTTCAAAACATTGTGCCGACCCGCTAGCGAAGTCGAAAAACGTACGCCTTGCACTGTGAAACTCGCGTGATCTGCGCCAATTTCGGCGTCTTCTGCCCGAATCTCCGCGCCGGGCGAAAAGCCGTAGGTGATGCTGCGGCCCTTGTGCGCAGCCGAAAATCGCGCCACTTGCGCGTCATCGGCATTCAGAATCGCCACGCCGCTCGCCGGAAGCCCTTCAATCAATTCCCGCTTCGCTGCCGCTACACCGTCGATCGACGCGAAGTTTTCCACATGTGCAAAACCCACGTTCGTCACCACGCCGTATTCCGGCTCCGCTATTTCGACGAGTTGCCGAATCTCGCCCGCGTGATTCATGCCCATTTCGAGCACCGCAACTTCCGCGTCAGAGGCCAGGCGCAAAATCGAAACCGGCAATCCGATATGGTTATTGAAATTCCCCGCCGTCTTGCCAACCCGGAAACGAACGCCAAGCAGCGCCGCGATAATGTCTTTCGTACTTGTTTTACCGGCGCTCCCGGTGACCGCCACAATCGGTTTCGCCCAATCGCGCCGCGCCCAGTGCGCCAGTTCTTGCAGAGCCACTAGAGTATCGTTCACCACCAGCTGAGTGCCTGGGGCATCACTTACGGGCTCGCTCACCACTGCAGCAGCGGCGCCTTTCGCCAGCACTTCGCTCACAAACGCGTGTCCATCGAGCCGTTCGCCCTTGATCGCAAAGAACAAATCGCCGGGCGCAACGGTTCGCGAATCAATCGACCAGCCCGTGATTCTTGCTTCGATCGAGGCAGCGCCCGAAATCTGCGCCGCGGTCGCCGCTTGGACCTGCGCGAGAGAAAGCTCCATCTTAAGCGGATCCGTTCTTCTTGCGCGAATAGCCGAATCCGCGCAGCACCCGCCGGGCCACTTCGCGGTCATCAAACGGAATCGGCCCGTCTTTGAGAATCTGGTAGGTTTCGTGGCCTTTGCCGGCCAGAATGACGACGTCGCCCGGCTCCGCCATCTCAATCGCTTTCTTGATCGCGCGTTCGCGGTCCGGATCCGCCAAACTTGGTGTATCGAACCGCCCTAGACCCACGCTTGCGTCATTCATGATCGCGAGCGGATCTTCACTGCGCGGATTGTCGGAGGTCAGCACTACATAATCACTTAGTTCCGCCGCCGCCATTCCCATTAGCGGGCGCTTGGATCGGTCGCGGTCGCCGCCGCAGCCAAACAGGGTGATGATGCGCTTCGGCTTCATAGCCCTTGCCACAGAAATTACATTGCGCAGCGCGTCGTCGGTGTGAGCATAATCCACCACCACCATAAACGGCTGCCCTTCTTCCACCCGCTCGAACCGCCCGGGGACACGCGCCAGCCCGCGCAAGCCCTTCTGAATCTCGGAATCGGTCAAGCCGAGAGAAATCGCACAACCGCAAGCCAGCAGAATGTTGTAAACGTTGATGTACCCGACCAACTGCGACTCAATAGGAAACTTGCGCTCGCCCGCAGCCACTGTAAACCGCAAACCCTCAAACGACATCTCCAGATTGAGAGGCCGGATCCAAGTTACATTCGAGGCCGTAACGGGTGGATCCTGCTTCATTCCATACCAAAAGGCATGCGTCTCCGGCGCCAGTTCGATCTTCCGTACCCACTCGTCATCCGCATTCAGCACCGCGAAGCGGGGGGAGGGCCGCTTCGCGGTTTAAACAGCAACTGTTTCGCGGCGAAATACGCTTCCATCGTGTGGTGGTAATCCAGATGGTCGCGCGTGAAATTCGTGAAACCGGCCGTATGCACCGTCATCGCGTAAATACGCGCCAAATCCAGCGCGTGCGAAGAAGCCTCCAACGTGACGTGCGTGCCGCCCAGCCGTTCCAATTCCGCAAACATGGCGAACAAATCCAAAGACTCGGGCGTTGTATTTACTGCCGGCAACACTCGACCCGCCAAGTGGTATTCAATCGTCCCAATGAGCGCCGTCGTCTTGCCTGCCGCTCGCAACATTGCGTCCACTAGCGTCGTGGTGGTCGTCTTACCGTTCGTTCCGGTGATCGCGGTCAGCGCTAATCGTTCATCCGGCTTGTTATAGAAACTCCGCGCCGCCACTGCCAGCGCCTCGCGTCCATGCGGCACCTGTAGCCACAAGCCGGCAAATCCCCCGGGCGTCGGCCGATCAGCCACCACCGCTACGGCGCCTTTCTGCAAGGCTGTGGAGGCAAATTGTGCCCCATCCGTTTTCGCGCCCGCAAACGCAAAGAACAGAAATCCGGGCTCAACCTTTCGACTGTCATAAGCGATGCCGCGAATCTCCGCATCGGGCAGCGGCCCGGAAGTTCGCAGCAGGGGCACACCATCGAGAACCTGCTTGAGGTTCATCGCTGAAACCTCACCCGCACATGTTCGCCCGGGTTCAATAAGCTGCCCGCCGGCGGATTTTGGGCGCGCGCCAACCCGTCGCCAAATAGGTCCACCTGTAAACCGCTAGCCGTCGCTTCTTGCATCACGTCTCTTACAGTTTTACCTACGAAATTCGGGACCATGGGCGCTGTGCCGCTGGTGACGGCTACTACATCCTCGCCGCCCGAACCATTGCTCATCTCTTCCGCAGTAAACGGCGTTGTCAACTCAGCCACTGTGTCCGTATCGGCTTCTTCTTCCTCGGCAGGCGCTTTCTTCGTCTTCGCGTCCTTTTTGGCGATCAATTCTTCAACCTCTTCCGGCACATCGCGCACCACACCCAACCGGTTCATGGTGGCAGCCATCAACCGTACAAACACTGGCCCGGCCGCTGTTCCGCCATATCCCGCGGTGCCGGTAGTGCCGCTGACCGTAACTACGATCACGATCGCCGGATTGTTCGCGGGCGCGAATCCTAAGAACGATGCATTATAGCGATGCGTATAGACCTTGTGCTCATAATCGTAAATCTGCGCCGTGCCGGTCTTGCCCGCAATCGAATATCCGATCACATGCAGACGGTGCCCGGTGCCGTGCTCATCCGTCACCACTCGCCGCATCATCTGCCGCATCGTCATCACGGTTTCCGGATTTAGAGCTTGCACCGGCGCTGGATGTGTTGGTGCAAGGCGCGGTCCACCCGGCTCTTGTTCCCAAGCCACAATGTGGGGTGCAACCAGATAGCCGCCATTCGCAACAATGGCGCCCATTTGCGCCAACTGCAACGATGTCACGCCGATCTCATGTCCCATGGGCACCGAACCGATTGTCGTCGGCTGCCAATGCTTCAAGGAACGCAAAATGCCGGGCGCCTCGCCGGGCAACTCAATTCCCGTCCGCTGCCCAAATCCGAAACGGCGAATGTAGTTGTACAGGTTTTCATTACCAACCTGCATGCCGATCTTGATGGCACCAATATTGCTCGAACGCGCGAACACATCTTCCATCGCCAGCACGCCGTGCGGATGCGAATCATGAATGACCCGGTTGAACATGTGCATCACGCCGTTGTCGCAATCAATCAGCGAGGAAGGGCGTAACTTCGTCGTCTCCAACGCCGCCGAAAGCGTAACAATCTTAAACACCGAACCCGGTTCAAACGGCGTCCCGACAGCCAAATCCCGCCGGCCCAGATCCTTTTGACCCGGCTGCAAGCGCACGTTCGGGTTGTACGTCGGGTAGTTCTCAAGCGCCAGCACTTCTCCGGTGCGCGGGTTCATCGCAATTACGCTTCCGTGGTCGGCGCCATTCTCTTTCACTGCTTGCGCGATCGCTTCTTTGGCGATGTACTGCAACTCCCGGTCAATCGTGAGCCCGATGCTCTTGCCCATTACCGGCGGCTTCACGATTTCGCTCTCGTACGAAACTTCTTTGCCATCGCGCTCGGTCCGCCGCAAACCGGGCGTTCCGGCAAGCTCCTTGTTCAGCTTCCGCTCCACGCCGGCCACGCCTTTGCCTTGCCAATCCAAGTTGCCGATGACATGCGCCGCCACATCGTCGTTCGGATATTTGCGCACGCTCGCCGGCCGAATTTCCAGCCAATCGATATGCATGCCCTCCAAACTCGCGGCTTGTTCGTCGCTAATGTGGTCAGCCACCACCAGATAGCCGTCATGCGTGCGCGAAGCCGCAGCCCGTTCCAGGTTGGCCTGCACTTGCGTACCGTCTTCGCCTAAAGCTCCGGCCAGCATCGCAGCCGCCAGGTCTAAGCCCTGTTTGGGAATCCGCTTTGGATTCACCACCGCCATGTGCGAGCTGTAGCTGATGGCTAAAACCGCCCCGCTGCGATCAAAAATTGTTCCGCGCGGCGCTTCAATCGGTTCCAAATGCTCTTGCTGATGCCGCGCCATTCGCGCCAGGGAATCATGTTCCAGCACTTGCAGCGTAAACAGCCGCACCAGGACGACGAAGGCCCATCCCAGAAGGATGAGCCCGGCGATCAATGCTCGTTCTTGTGTCTTCGTCAGACTGGAGAGCGGCGGGGTTTCCATGGTATTCGACTCATAAGAGATCAAAGCCCGCGCGGGGACAAGGCGCGGGCTCCAAGGTGTTTCGCTTCGTACGTCTTAGCGGACGTTGCCGTTCGCCGCAAACGGCAGTTGAATGCGCGCTTCCGCCGGCGAGTCCGTTCGCGTCATGCCGCTCAAGGTTTGCACCTGCTGCGGCTCAGGCTCGGTCATCTTCAGACTTTTGGCTAGTTGACGCAGGCGTTCCGGATTCACCAGTTCGGCCTCGTTCGTTTCGAGAATCGCACGCTGCCGCTCGAGCTGTACATGCTCGTCGCGCAGTTGCTGTAGTGTAAACCCGGAGGTGACGTTATAGGCGGTGGGAATCAAACCGGCGATGATGAGCACGGCAGCCGCAAAACCGGTAGCCATGCTCTTGTTGCGTGCCGATTGCGCAGCCGGATCGGCAGCCCGGATCACCGGGCTGTTGTCGATGCGCTTTACGAAGAGATAGACATCTTCGTTGGCGAGCGGGCGCAGCCGCGCTGTATCGGTGCGGCTCCAGACGGACGAAGGAGCGTCGGCCAGCTCCTTTGCGCCGACGAATCGATTAACAAGTGTAGCTATGGAAGACATATCAATTTGTCCCTTTTTATTACTTCAAAACACGCTTTAAACCATTTCCAGCGCTCGCAACTTCGCGCTGCGCGACGCCGCATTTTCACGAACCTCTTGCTCACCGGGCCGGACCACATGTTTGGTCAAAATTCGCGCCCGCCCGCTCGCCTTTAGCGCCTGGAACGACCGCTTAACAATGCGATCTTCGAGCGACATAAACGTGAGCACCACAAACCTTCCGCCGGCACTCAAATGTTCCGGCACCGAGCGAAGCAATGCCTCAAGCTCCTCAAACTCTTCATTCACCCTTAACCGCAGCGCCATAAAGGTTTGGGTGGCCGGGTGAATTCTCCCCGTTCGCGGCACGGCTTCTTCCACTACCTGCGCCAAACGGCCAGTAGTGTGAATCGGCCGCGCGCGAACGATTGCTCTGGAGATTCTTCGCGACCTCCTTTCTTCGCCGAACTCATAAATAAGATCGGCGAGCGCCTTTTCAGGCAGTTGATTGACAAAATCCGCAGCCGGCGAGCCGTGGCTGCGATCCATCCGCATATCCAAAGGCCCGTCTTCCATGAGTGAAAATCCTCTTTCTCCAGCGGTGAATTGGTAGCGGCTCACGCCGAGGTCAGCGAGCACACCATCCACCTTCGAAACTCCAAAGCTTTCGAGGGCGCTCGGCCACTTCGAAAAAGCTCCGTGAAAATACCGAATCCGCTCGGCCCACGCCGCGGTATTCGCTCGCGCTAACTCTAGCGATTCGGCATCCCGGTCGCATGCAATTACCAAACCCGAGGAAAGCCGCTGGGCGATGGCCGCCGTATGGCCGCCAAGCCCCGCAGTGACATCCGAGTAGACGCCCTCGGGCCGAATCGCGAGATATTCCAACGATTCGGCCAAGAGAACCGAGTAGTGCCAAGGGCCAGAGCCTGTAGGTTCCGCTTCCGTTGGCATACGTTACGTTCACTCGTGCGCTCACAGCGCCTTCCTTTGTAAAACCTTGACCTTCTCGGCCAAGCCGGTCTTGGCCGCGGCCAAACGCTTCTCGTATTCGGCGCTTCCCATCACGTTCATGCGGCCCTGAAAGCAGCGCATCCGCACTTCGTCTTTTTCTAAACTCAATGTCTTGCGCAGCGTATCCGGTAACGTCAACCGGCCTTGCGCATCCACGTCCACGTCTTTGCCGTAATGGTCGGCAATCCGCGCTAACGCATCCAACGCTTCAAAATCATCACCGGGCTCCTGCAGCTTTTTTGCTGTTTCGCGCCAGACCGAAATCGGGTATATTCGAGCTTCGGACTCGTCAAACGTGGTGATGAACACTTTCCTGTCTTCTTTAAAACTCTCCAAATACGTAAGCAGCGCCGCGGGAAGTTTCAGACGGCCCTTTTCGTCCACACTGACGGCGAAGACGCCGTTAGGCGCGCCTGCGGGGACGATTTGTCCGTTTTCTTCCACTGCAGTCCACTTTGGTCCGATTTAGACCACAACTTGATGGTCACACGCAACCGCGAGAAATTGCAAGAGAAATTTGGTAAGAATTTTCTTGTAAGTCCTTTGTTTCGCCTTTTTTACGCCAAAATCGGTACGAGCGTACTGGGGTCGGCCGTACGCGTTTAGTTCAGGCTCGCTCGGTGCAGGGTTGCAAATATTGCGACTTGCCGCACGCGGTTTTTGGAGTGTGGAGCTGCGAGGGTACGATACATGCTCGCTGTGGCAGTCCCCAGATTTGCTCTGAGCCAAACTGAGGGCGCTCACGCTTCCGACTCGGTTTCAGCTGCTGTCTTCAAGATGCCGAGGCGTTTGAGTTCGAGCATGGTTTTGTACCAGTTTTGGGGGTCGAGGGGGCCGTATTCGCCGGGGGTGATTTTTTGCGGGACCCAATCGGGCGGGCCGGGGATGAAGTGTTTGCCGTCCATGGATTGACGGTCGCCGGTATCGAGGTTGAGGACGTAATACATGTCGGGCACGGGGATGGAGAGGTCGTAACCGTTGGCGCGTTGTTTCGGTTCTTCTTCCTTCGCTTTGGCGGCTTCGGCGCGTTGCTTTTTTTCTGCCTGCATTTGCTGATAGCGGGCGTCGCGTTCTTCTTTGGCGACTTTGGCTTTGTAGTGCGAGTCGAGCATGCGGTAATCGCGCTGAAAGGCGCGTTCGTGGGCGGTTTTGTAGCGCAGGGCGAGATCGAAGCGGATTTTGTCGCCGGGCATCCAGACGCCGAGATCTTCGCTGATGCTGTGAAGACACTGATCGTAATAGCGGTCGAAGCGTTCGCGGCGGTAGTCGGATTGAGCGACTTTTTCGGCGAAGCGATAGAGAACGGAACCCTCAGCGGGGTTGCCGTATTCGGCGAGCCAGGCGGCGAAGATTTTTTGGAGCTCGGCAAGGTCTTCGTGGGGCATGACGAGCGTTTTCGCGGCGAGGCCGTGTTTGACGGCGTTCATCGCGGGGTTTTGTTTTTCGGTTTCGTTGTTAGTAGTCATGGCGGAATTTTCGATTCCTGCGTTGATTTTCCGAAACGCGAGTTCGCGATGAGCGAAAAAGTTCCTGTAAGTGGAAGAAAGGAATAGAAATAAAAAAGTGAGTTTTTTGTGACTCAAAAATCCGGCCCCTGCAGTGCCGCTGGGAGGACGGATGAAAGATGGCCGCGAGCATACGAGGTGGAGGCGCTTCGCGCGAAAGCCGGACGGGGACGTCCGGCTGCGGGCTGAAAGCCCACCCCACAGTTTGCTGGCGGAGGTGTTAGGAGGTTTGGGGTGGGAAGCGTGCGTTTTCAGCGAGATCTGGTGATTCTGCAGAACGGGGATCGGTTTGGGTTCGTATTTGAGGATTTGCTCCTCCGTCAGCGGCGCGATGGCGCGCTGCTGATTGCAGTGGCCGGGATGACCTCGCGCTTCCTATTTATAGTCATCGAGCTACTTCGTAATTGTGAGCGTAATTGGTTCGGACTGAGTCACGCCACCGCCGGTTCCCACTGCGTTGATCGTGTAGGTCCCGGTCTTGGCGGCGCTTGTTGCGGTGAACGTCAGGACGGAGGCGCCACTACCCGGCGCTGCCAAGCTGGCTTTTGAGAAGGATGCTGTCACTCCCGTTGGAAGACCCGTGGAGCTAACCGCAATAGCCGAATTAAAGGCTCCGGAAAGCTGGCTCGACAAGCTGACTTGAACGGTGGAACCGGCTTTAAGAGTAAGGGCACTTTGCGCGGCAGTCAGAGCAAATGTCGGCGCCGCCGTCAGAGTCACCGGTACCGTGATGGTCTGGCTAAAGCCGGCGCCGGCTGCCGACAAGGTGAGGTTAGAGGTTCCCGCTTTTGCCGTACTCGCGGCACTTAAGGTGAGCGTCGTCGACGAACCCGTCGTGAGCGTTGCCGGGCTCAATTGCGTGGTCACACCAGTCGGAGCGCCAGCCAATGTCAGGCTCAACGGTGGGCTGAACGAACCCTGAGTGACGGCACAGGTCAGCTTCGTCGTGGTGAATTGAGCCAGCGTGAGGCTGACCGATGAAGGCGCTGCGGCCAAAGTGCAAACTGGCCGCCCGGCCACGGTCAATGGCACTGTAATCGTCTTCGAAAATCCACTGCCGGAAGCGGTCACTTGCAGCTGGTAGGATCCAGCCGTGACTGTGCTCGCGCCGGCGATGGTGACACTTGCCGACGATCCAGCGGTTAGAGTGGAAGGAGCTTGAACCGTGAGTCCCGTAGCGCTGCTGGATGATGTTGAAGCCGCTGTAACAGCCAGGCTGAGCGGTGCGCTAAAGGCGCCCTGAGTCACTGGGCAGGTCACCGAAAGCGTAGCCGAAATACCAGTTATCAGGCTGACAGAAGGGGGATTCGTAGCCAGCGTACAGCTGGGCTGCGGCGCAATCACCACGTTCAGGGTTGCGGTTCGCATGTTCACGCCACTCATGACTTGAAGCAAAATCGTATACTTGCCGTTCACCGCTGCCGAGGACGCTGAGAACGTGAGAAATTGGCTTGTGGCCGAAGCCGCATTGAAGCTGACGCTCACTCCCTGGGGCCGGCCTCCAACGGCGACGTTCGCATTTGGAAAGCCTACTGATGACCACGATACGCCGACGGTGGCTGAGCCGCCGGGTGAGAGCGTCATGGTCGACGGGGTCAAGGTTACTGCTGAATTGGGGCCGGTCACCGTTATGCCAACGTTCGGTTCCTGTAGCGCGCCATTCGCCTCGGTGGCGTAGATTCCCATGACGGAGGAGCCCTGCACAGCCGTGGCCGCCGCGCTCACCGTCATGGTTACGGAACCGTTCACGGCAAGTGTTGACGAAGACAAAGTGGCTGTGATGCCCGATGGCATGCCAAACGGATACATACTAATGGCGGATGCAGCCGAAGGGCAAGTCAGAGCCACCGTCGTGGCGCCGCCTGGAGCCACGGTAATGGTGCCTGGTGTGAACAGCATATTGCAGCTCTGTGTCACATTCACAGCCAGATTCATTGATGCTGTTTGGATCATAGATCCGCTTGTGGCAGTAACGTTGAAGCCGTAGAATCCACCGTGGGCTGACTTGGCGGCCACAATGCTCATAACAGTGGTGCCTGCCTTTGACCCGCTCAGCGTGGCCGGCGAAAACGTTGCCGTGACGCCCGTGGGCAAACCGGTTGTTCCCAGCGTAACGACGCCATTGAAGCCGTTTGCCGGGGTGATGCCCACCACTACGGTAATGGTTTGGCCATTCTCCATGCCTTGCGCTGTGCTTGGCACAGCAAGCCCGAAAGAAGGCGCCAGCACGGTTAGCGTGAAGCTGGACTTAGTAGCCTGTGAGGCCGCCGTTCCGGTTACGGTCAAGGTGTAATTGCCCGGAGTGGCCGTGGAGACAGCTGCGATGTTCAAAGTCGAGCTACCGGAACCAGGAGTTGCAATTGTAGCCGGAGAGAAACTCGCAGTCACACCGGTGGGCAAGCCCGACACCGTCAAGGCAATTGCCGAAGTGATGCCAGTGGTTGTCGTCTTGACGGTTGCCGTGGTGGATTGACCTTGCGACACGGTCGCCGCATACGTAGTAACCGTCAGAGATCCTGTTGGCGCCGCGGCGTCGTTCCAATGGTTTACCAAATTATTGGCGTCGACAGAGCCTAGCCCGGTTGCCTGATCATATCCGGCTGCGGCTGAAAATCCGGCTTGACCAGGGACGGAGTTATTGCCGGTTGTAATGTCATGAAAAATGGAAGCGCCGCCGGCGGCCTGCTTCGCCGCTAGGGGATACAGCACCGGGTTAATGCAACCCTGCGCAGCATTGTATTTCTGGTTGACTAAGGCGATGAGACCGGCAAAGGAAGGGGTCGCAGCGGAGGTGCCGCCGACCGGAAAAATATAGCCCATCTCGCCACCCTGGACCACCGTGTAGCCATCGTGCATGGCCGCCGTCAGCGAAATGTCCGGTACATCGCGCTTGCCATCCGCCGGTACGCCGTCACCCGTCTGCCATGAGGGCTTCGCGTACACTGTGCTGGCGCCGCCGCCGCCCGCGGCCAGACTCGCCGTTCCGCTTTCATTCCAGGTAGTTTCCGGAATATAGCTAAGCGCTGAAGCTAAAGTAATGGCGTTGCTGGCCGGCAACCAGTATTGCCCTGGATTGGTTCCTTCCACGAATTCGGTTCCGCCCACGCACGTTGAATAGGGAGACGAGCAAAGTCCGTTTACCGCCTTGCCGTTGACTGCCTTCGCAGCGCTGGAGCTGTCGCACCCCGCCGCGCCGGAATCGCCCGCCGCAACGAGTACGGTCTGGCCCTGGGCCGCCGCTTGTTTCCAGAGCGAATTATAGAATGCTAATTCAGTGCTGCCCATGGTGGCTTCGCAGCCACCGTAGCTCAAGCTAATGATGGGAGCTACGTTGTTGTTCACGGCGTAAGTGGCGGATAGATCAATGCCATCCGATGATCCTGAAGACGACGAGATGATTACTTTGATGCCGGCATTTGGCGCGACCGCGCCGGCCCATTCGGTATCCAGCGTCGTTTCCAGGTTGTCGCCATTCACCTGACCGGGATCGCTATTGGTCACAATGAATTTCGGATCGTTCGCTTTCAAACCGAACATGCTGCGGAAGCTCTGTACGTCGGACAAATAAATATTAGAACGAGCGAGCACTGCGATGGTTTGCCCGGCGCCGTTAATCTCCGCGCTCAACAACGGAGTGATGTCGTAAATCGTGTAATAATCGGCCGGTCCAAGTATGTTCAGGCCAGGCGCCCGATTGAACAGGGAAGCGATATTCTGAGCGGAAGCGATGGGTGCGCCTTTCACTGCATGCGACTGGTAGCGGAAATCATGCAGCTTTAAGACTCCGCCGATAATGCCTGCAAATGCGGCAGGAATCTGCGGATCGCCGGCGTTGGCCAGATGCTGAACACCATTGATGTTGTATTGCCGCATCTCCGTCTTGAATGCGTCGCTGACTTGCGACGCGTTCCCACTAAAGATAATGGCGCGATTGCCGGCCGGAACCTCTTCCACCGTGAAGCCGTGGCTCTGCAGCCAGCCTGTCACCTTGGCTATATCGGAAGCGGAAGCGCCGAATTTTGAGGCAAACTCTTTCGGAGTTAAAAAATGGCGGTAGTTGGGCGACTTCGGATCGCTCTGCTGCGCAATCAACGTCGCTAGTTGAGCTTCCTGCTCTGCGCTGGCCTGCAAATGCAAAACCATATGTTCCATGGGAGTGGCGAAGTCAGCCGGCGCTGATGTAGTTGCTTGCGCAACAAGCGGATGTACGTTGCCGGTTAGAGTTACTCGGACGCCTTCGTCAATTTGCTGAGTAATTCGATCTTGGGGTACTATCTGCGCGGCGAGTATACCGGCAGTACAGAGAATTAGAGAAAGCCTAACTGCGGAACCACGCGGTTCATTCATAGATTTGTTGCTGGACCGGCGCACTCTCAAAGGCGGCACAATCCGGGCTAGCTGTAAAACTACTGATCGGTATATTTAGGGAAACTCTGAGGAGAGAATTGCTGCGGGTGTTGTGTATGGCCCTAGGCCGATGCGGTCAAGCTCGCCTTAGTTCAGATCTGTGCTCGCTGACGGTCAGGCCAGCGTTAAGACTCAGCTGAAACGTAGTGGCCGTGTGAACAGCGTTCCCCTTCGTCATCCATCACGGGCGGTAGACAGGAGCACGTGCGCCGATGACACGTTGGAAAGCAAAGTGGCTCGATGAGCGAATGCGTGCGATTCCCATTTGCGCGGGTATTCCGCGCTCACGATGCCTTCGCCGGCACAGGGTAGAATCGAGGCGTCGACGTATGAACAGCTATCGCACTATCAGTTGCCTGAAGGCTTTGTTGTACCGACTGGAGTCGCGCTGGAAGGACTAAGATTTGCGAAAAGGGTTTACGAGAAAACCGCAAGGCGACGAGCCCGCGACGCAGAGCAAGAACTATATAACGCCCGGCGGTTTGCAGCGCCTCAAAGAGGAACTCCGTTTTCTGCTCACCAGGGAACGCCTGGCCGTGACCCAGGTGGTGACGTGGGCGGCGAGCAACGGCGATCGCAGTGAAAACGCGGACTATCAGTACGGCAAGCGGCGACTGCGCCAGATCGATGGGCGGATTCGTTTTCTCACAAAACGAATTGAGGCCGCGCATGTGGTTGACCCGGAAACTCCCAGAGCCGGGCAGGCCGCGACGAGGGCCTTCTTCGGAGCGACCGTGCACTATGCCAATGCCGCTGGAACGGAGAGAGTGGTAAGCATTGTAGGCACCGACGAGGTGGATCTCAGCCGCAACCACATCAGTTGGGTATCGCCTTTGGGGCGGGCGTTGCTGAAGGCGGCAGCGGGAGATGAAGTCGTTCTCCACGCGCCGGGCGGTATGGAATACCTGACCGTGCTGGAAGTGTGTTACCAGCGCATTTCGGTGGAACCTTTCCGTGAACCACCGGGCGCCGAGGCCTCGGCAAAAGGACTCTCCCGTCCACGCCATCCACCTGACGAGGGTTAGCGAAGCGGCACGCGAATGAATTTGCCGGCCTCAGCCAGCCGGTTTTGCCATCATTTTTACGAAATTCTAGTTCCCGGTGAGGGAATCCGGCGGCAAAAAGCGCTTAACCCTGAGAAGGAGCTTTATGTCAGCAAAATCCATAGCTGTGGTCGTCACCCTCGCAGCAGTAACTGCCGTCGCTGCCGACGCGGGTCCGATCTACACTTTTTTCACATTTAACGGCCCCGGCGACAACGCCGGAGGCACTACTGTCGACGGCATCAGCAATACCGGCGCCATTGTCGGTTTCAGCTCGAATGCCAATGGAACCGTGCTCACCAATTTCGTTCGCAATCCCAGCGGTACTTTCAATACACTCAATATCAACAATGACCCTTTGGCCAATGCCAATGGCATCAACGCGGGCGGAACGGTGGTGGGCGCATCGAACGGCCAAGCTTTTCAATTGAACGGGGGTCCCCTGAGCCTTCTGCCGCCTGTTCTGCCTGGAAACACTGCTTCCGAGAGCGCTTTCGGGATTAATGATTCTTCGGCAGTTGTCGGGCAGTTCGTCGAAAACAGTACCGATACGGAGCCCGGATTCGTCTATTCCAACGGGCACTTTACGGTTTTGAATCCGGTTGCGAATGCCGCCGTCACCAACGCCCAAGGCATCAACAACGCCGGTTTGGTGGACGGCTTCTATTCCACCGACGGCCAGCACCAGCACGGCTTTCTTTACAACGTAGGCACCAATCAGTTCAGCCTGCTGGCCGATCCGGTCCAGCCGAATCTTTTCCTTACGCAGTTCCTAGGCATCAATGACAACGGCTTAGCGGTGGGGTACTGGCAGGACAACGCCGGCAGCCAACACGGCTTCGTGTACAACATCAACACCAGCACATACTCTTTCCTGGACGATCCCAACGCGGGCACGAACAACGGCATAGAGATCACGCAGATTACCGGAATCAACGATGCGAATGAAATTACCGGCTTTTACGTAGACCCGAACGGCGTGCAGAGGGGCTTCTATGCGACCGCAGCGCCGGAACCCATGTCAGGGGCTTTGGTTTGCCTCAGTATGGCTGTTCTAGGCGTGGTGCTTCCGCGCCGTCTGCGGCAGAGCGGGCGGTTCTAATGCGGCAATCTTTTCGTCCAAAAACCGCAGCGACTGATTGAGCATATCCTGATACCGCGGATTGGTGGCTTTTTCGAGATCTTGCAGCACTCGCGTGCGCGAGAGCTCCAGGCTTTCGCGCTCGCGCCGCCTGCTCAGGTCGGCGGCTTGAATTTCATTTACTCTCGATCGCTCGGCTCGGGCCTCCGCTGCTTCGATCTGAGATTCGACCGCTTTACTTTCCCAGCCTCTGGCCATACTTCTAGCTTCCCACACTCGGGAATCTTTAACCATTGCCAAACAAGCGCTCGAGTTTTTCCAACCCTGGTTTCTCGCCAATGGCGATGAGGGAATCGCCTACCGAAATCAACGTATCGGGTGGTGGATTGAAGACCATTTGCCCTCCAGAGCGCCGAATCGCGAGCGGAATTACGCCCGCGGTACAACACTTCTGCACCTCGCCGAACGTTTTGAGTCGCGGTTGGCCCTTCTCAGACAGGGCTAACTGCTCCATCATCACCTGAGGGCCCACGTCGGTAGTGGCGATGTTCAAGAACTCCATCAGATGCGGCTTCAATAGAGATTGCGCAATGCGGTGGCCGACAATGGCATAGGGTGCGAACACAATATCCGCCCCGGCGCGGCGCAGCTTGATTTCCGCTTCTTCTTCAGAAGCGCGCGTCACGATGGTGAGCCCGGGATTCAGGTTTTTGGCGGAGAGAATGATGAACAAATTCTCAGCGTCGCCCGGGAGGGAAGCAACCAATCCCTTGGCGTGCATCACGCCCGCCGCGCGCAACGAATCGTCCAGGGTGGCATCCGCCTCAACCGCGAGCAATCCCGCATGCATGGCGCGCTGCACCCGCTCTTCGCGCTTATCGATGACGATGATCGAAGCATTCATGCGCTGCAATTCAGCGGAAGCGTTGCGGCCCACGCGTCCATAGCCGCAAACAATGAAATGGTCGTGCAAATTTTCGATCATTTTCTTTTTCCTGTGCCTCCCGTAGCGATTAGCGAGTTCCAGTTCGATGATGGTTTGCGTCATCGCGCCGGAAGCAATAAAGATCACCGCCACCCCAAAAAAAATCACGAATGAGTTAAACACCCGCCCGGCATGGCTGAGCGGATGTATTTCCTGGTAGCCCACCGTTGTAATGGTGATCAGCGTCATGTAAAACGCGTCGAACAGCGGATAGCCTTCGATGAGAGAAAAGCCCAAGGTGCCGATGCAAAGCATCAGGGCGAGCAGGGCGGCGACAAAGGCCGCGCGCCGCCGCAGGCGGTGATCGCTATTAAACAAAGGCGTCGCCATTGAGCAAATTATCGTCTATTCACTGTTATCCTGTGTAATTAGTACCCTCCCATGCCGCAGTTGCGCTATATCACCCAGCACGGAATTACCGTCACTCGCACCGAAACCAAGCTTGCTTTTTCGCGCGGGCTGGGCCACATTCTGCGGCAGTTAGATAGCAAGCGCGGCGCCTATTTTTCGTCCGGCTACGAATACCCGGAACGCTACTCTCGCTGGGATGTTGCTACGATCTCGCCGCCGATTGAAATTGTGGGGCGCGACCGCAGCCTCACGGTCAACGCGTTAAACGAACGCGGGAAGGTTTTCTTGCGTTTGCTCGATCCGCTGGTTCGTACTCACGCTCATTGGGAATGCGAGTCTACAGCCGAAGATGCATTACAGCTCAATCTAAAACCGCTGGCTGATCGTTTCCCGGAAGAAGAGCGCAGCAAACAGCCGTCACCCTTTTCGCTGGTCCGGCTGCTGGTTCAGGAATTCGGCAATCCCGCCGACGCGCGCCTCATGCTGGCCGGCGCGTTTGGTTACGATTTGCTGCTGCAGTTCGACCCAATTAAACTGCGCCTGCCCCGCAACGATCAGAAAACGCTGCACCTGTTTCTCTGCGATGACATTTACTTTATGGATCGCAAGAAAGAGGTCATTGAACATTATCAATATGACTTCAGCGGGGCGGCTGGTTCAACGGAAGGCTTGGACCGGGCATCGACGCCGATTCCTAAAACCAAGAAAGCTCCGGCTGCCGCTGAAATTGTTTCCGATCACCAAACCGAAGAGTACATGGAAAAGGTGGAAGCGGTGCGCGAAGGCATGCGCCAAGGCAATTACTACGAAGTGGTACTCCGCCAAACCTTTAGCGCGCCCTTTGCGCAAAGCCCCTCAGACCTTTTTCAACGAATCCAAAAATCGAGCCCTAGCCCATACGAATTCCTGGTCCAGATGGGCGATGAACAACTAGTGGGCGCATCGCCGGAAATGTTCGTCCGGGTGGAAGACAACCAAGTTGAGACTTGCCCGATTGCCGGTACGGCGCGGCGCTCGGGCGACCCCATTCGCGATGCCGAAAGCATCCGCGCTTTGCTGAATTCCACCAAAGAAGAATCGGAACTCACCATGTGCAGCGATGTGGACCGTAACGACAAGTCGCGCGTCTGCGTTCCCGGCAGCGTGCAGGTGGTGGGCCGCCGCTTGATCGAAGCGTACGCTGGTCTGTTCCACACGGTGGATCACGTCAAAGGCCTTCTTCAACCCGGCTTTGATTCGCTTGATGCGTTTCTTACTCACATGTGGGCCGTTACGATTATCGGCGCACCCAAGAAAGCAGCCGCCCAAGCCGTGGAAGATCTCGAAAAAGACGCGCGCGGCTGGTATGGCGGAGCGGTCGGCATGATCGGGTTGAATGGCGATATCAATACCGGTATCACCATCCGCACTATTCATCTGAAAAACAGCGTTGCCAAATATGCTGCGGGCGCTACGCTGCTCTACGATTCCGATCCGCGTTCAGAAGATGGCGAGTGCCGATTGAAGGCCACTGCTTTCTTTCGCGCGCTTTATCCCAAAGTTGCGATTGAACCAGAAGGCCATCATGCGCGCAAGGTGGGTGAAGGCATCCGTCTGCTGCTTGTCGATAACGACGATTGCTTTATTCACACGCTCGCCAATTATGCCCGGCAAACGGGAGCCACAGTCTCTACGTACCGATCAGCCGTTGCGCTCGAAGCGATTGATGCCGAGCGGCCCGATGTTGTACTGATTTCGCCCGGTCCTGCGCGTCCATCTGATTTCGGTGTTCCTAATCTTGTGCGGGAACTCGCCAAACGCGGTATTCCCACTTTCGGCGTGTGCCTGGGCCTGCAAGGCATTGTCGAAGCGTTTGGCGGTGAACTGGAAGTTCTCCCGTATCCGATGCACGGCAAAGGGTCGCTCGTGACTCATACCGGTGAGGGTGTCTTCCACGAACTGCCATCGCCCTTCCGTGTTGGCCGCTACCATTCGCTCTACGCCAATCGAGCCACTTTTCCGGCCTGCCTGGAAATCACAGCGGAATCGGAAGACGGCATCATCATGGGCGTGCGCCACAGAGAACTGCCCATTGAAGCCGTGCAATTTCACCCCGAATCCATTCTCACGCTCGAACGCGACTGCGGCCTGCGTTTAATGGAGAACATGATTGAGGCGTACGCCCAAGCTCCGAAACCCACAGCAGTAGGCCAACCATAACTCACTGTGGCAGAGAACCCATCGGTTGCGGTGATCGGCGGCGGACTGGCCGGCTTGGCAACGGCGCTTGCGCTCGGTTCCGCCGGTTACCCGGTCACTGTTTACGAGGCGCGACCCTTTCTCGGCGGCCGCGCCACTTCTTACGCCGTCAACGACGTCACCATCGATAACTGCCAGCACATTCTGCTGCGCTGCTGCACAAATCTGACTGACTTCTACCGCCGTTTGAATGTGCTTGATGAGATTCGCTTTTACCGCGAATTCTATTGGATAGAACCAGGCGGCCGCATGTCCGTGATGAAGCGCGGTTTCCTCCCTGCGCCCGCGCACTTCACCGGTTCCTTTGCCAAACTGCGCTTCCTTTCGATCGGCGACAAAATGAGCATCGCCAGCGGGCTGCTGGCTGTGAAGTATGAATACGGCAAGCGCACCGACCTCAACGAAATCACCATGGCGCAGTGGCTGCGCGACAAAAAGCAAACTCCGCGCGCGATCGAGCGCTTCTGGCGGCAGATCCTTGTCAGCGCCATTAACGAAGAACTCGACCGCATGGCGGCCGCTCACGGCTTGCAAGTCTTTTTTCTTGGCTTCCTGGCCAATTCGACTTCTTACGAAATGGGCGTTCCGCGCGTGCCGCTGGCGCGCCTCTACTCACCCGAAGCCTGGTCTCGCTATGAGTTCGTAAAATTCGTTTACCGTTCGCCTATCGAGCGGTTGCAGATTCAAGGTAACTCCGTCACCGGACCGATCAAGGCCGATGCATACGTCTTAGCTGTTCCGTTCGAACGGGTCGCCGCCATCGCGCCCGAACTCAATCTGGATCTGGCTGCCTTTAGTCACTCTCCGATCACCGGCATTCATCTTTGGTTCGATCGACCCATTACCAACCTTCCTCACGCCACTTTGCTCGACCGGACTATTCAGTGGATGTACAACAAAGAGGCCGGGAAGCATTTGCAACTCGTTGTCAGCGCCTCTCGGAATCTGACCGAAATGCCGCGCGGCGAAGTGATAGATCTCGCTCTCAGGGAGCTTGCCGAATTCTTTCCCGGGGTGACTCAGGCGAAACTCGAGAAAGCGCATGTGGTGAAAGAAATCCGCGCGACCTATTCGGCTGTGCCGGGACTGGAAAAACACCGGCCGTCTCAAACCACCGCGATTCCCAATCTCTTCCTGGCTGGCGACTGGACGCAAACGGGTTGGCCGGCGACGATGGAGGGTGCGGTTCGCAGCGGGTACTTGGCGGCCGAAGCTGTCATCCGGAAATTCGGCGAGCGACAAACGTTTTTGCTGCCTGATGTCGCCTAAAGGCTGTGACCGCGTTTTGTTCCCTGCACGACTGGCATCCGCGCCCGTTTTGCGTGGTTCCTCAATAGATGACAGTCCAGGCTGATAGACGGCGAATATCACATCTTAGGTCGTTCAGGCCGCACGCATGCCAGTTAGCCACATCGCGTGGATATGTCCCGATAACTTGCGCTGAAGAAATGGCGGTTTGGTATAAGATCTGATTATTCTTCACATGCCGATTAAAAGACGGCGAGGCGAGAGTTTGACAACGGCATAAATGGCGAAGCGAAGAGCATTGCTGATTGGCGCGGCCGACTACGACGGGGAGGATTTTGTTCGACTACCCGCCGTCCACAACGACATACGGTTGATGAGCGGAGCGTTGGAATCTTGCGGATACGAAATCGAGATACTGCCGGAGGAAATAGCGCGGTCGGCGAACCAGACTGGGAACGCCATGGAAGATTTCTGTAGCCGATGCGAAATCGATGATACGCACATCATCTACTTTAGCGGCCATGGAATGATCTTAGACAATCGGGACTGCCTGATTCCGGCGGGTGCGAAACTGAGAAGCGTGCTGGCGCGCGCAGACCAGCGCATTCCGACCGATTTGACCCAATGGTTCGGCAGCCGGAAGCATGGGCTGGTGTTGTTCATCATCGACGCTTGCCGCACCAGCGAGCACGCTCGAACGGCGAAGTCGGCAGGCGGAGGCTGGGGCGAAGGGGGGTTGAGTGTTCCCAGTGAGTCGTTTATACGGCTTTTCGGCTGTTCGGCGGGCCAAGTGTGCCAAGTGCTGGAGCAGGGATGCGGGGGGAAGCCCATCAGCCTGTTCACAAAAGCACTGAGCGATGTCCTGGCGGAAGGGGAAACGCCAACCCTTAAAGAGATTTTGAAAAAGGTGCAGACCCACTGCGGCGAATTGGCCGAGGCGGGACTTTTGCAAAGCCAGACGCCGCGTTTGAATCGGGGGGAAGAGTCGGCAGATAGTGTGCAACTGTTGGACGCGCCTATTTTCAGCGCCGCTGCGCAGGTTGGGACTGGGGCCTCACTCTGGGATGAGTTCGACCCGGCGAAGTTTCACTGCCTGGTAATCTCATCGGAACGAGAAACGCAAGCGACCGGGAGCTCTAGCTTGGCCGACCTGGCGCTTCCGGCAATCGCAAGTCATGCGCCCAAGCTTTGGGAGGCATTTCGGGAAAAGCAGAATGGTTTGCCGCTGGTGTCCGGCAAGAGGCGAGAGTTGGGACAGGTTTTCGAAGCCAAACGAGTTCGCACTGCCGCGCTTTCTATCAACGACGTACTTGCGAGCCAAGCCGCGTTAGAGCAAGCCGTGCGCGGGTTAATTGAAGCGGACTTGGCTGTGATTGACGTAACCGGATTCGAACCGGGAGTCATGCTGCTGCTGGGGGTAAGGGCGGCGTGCCGGCGCGGCGTGACATTGTGCAGCCACGGCAACGGCTGGAGGGAAGGTCAACCGCTGGAGCTTCCGTTCAACTTGTCGGACCTGAGCATTGGTTCGCACACGCCGAGAGACCCAAGCACGGGGCCGGACCCGGTAGAGGCTAGATTTATCGACAGGGTGTTGAGCGGTTTTCACCAGCTGGCACGGCAACCGCGATACCTGGATTTGCCGGCCTTTGACGCGCTGAGGCAGCTAGGGCCGGAGCCTGCAGCGTCGTCGATTGTGGGAATCAAGTCACAAGTGTTGATGCTGTGCCCTTACGAAAAAGCATTCTTCGGGCGCTGGGACTTCGTAAGCAAAAAGCTTACGAATCGTTTGGCTGAGCCGCCGTACGAGTTGCGGCCGGAAAAGATTGTGCGAGTGATCGATCTGGGCAGCCCGCAATTGGTCTCACAGAGTATTTATGAGCAGATACGCCGAACGGCGGCTTGTGTGGCGGACTGGTCTGGGTACAGCCCGTCGGTATTTCTGGAACTGGGCATTCGACTGGCGGTGAGCGCGTGGGGAGCGGTCTCGATTGTGGACGACCAGTTCGGAGAAGAAAGCGAGGACTCGCTGGCAAAATATCGCGCGGGACTGCGGCAAACCAGGCAACTGCGAAAGCTGTTGCAGCCCGTGCAATATTCAGGCCGGGGAAACCGTGAAGATTTCGATAAGGTGGCGGGAAAGCTGGCGACGAGCGACGCGAACCGGGACGCTCCCGAAGATTTGTCACCGGTGCACGCAGTGGCGTGGCGCGCGATATCGCAGGTTCAGCCGGCGTGGCCGGCTGTGTTCGACGAACTGAGCTCCGCCGCCGATTCGCTTTCGCAGAGCAGCGGCAAGCGACCGGAACCAAGAATTCTATTTTCGGAGTCGGATGCGCTGAAAGAATATAGCGGCCAAGCGGCTTTAGAACGACGCATTGCGGCCTGGCTATATCTGGATCGGCGCGTGGGCTTGGAAAAACTCTTGCGCGCTAGCAGCGCGGCCGAGGCATATCGCAAACTAGGCCAAGATGCCGCAGGAGCATTGTATGAACGGGGCGAGGCAGACGACCTTGAGCTGGCCGGTTACATCGAAAAGCAAATTCAGACTCTCAACAGAAGACAAAACTAGCAAGGAGCAGGTCACGTGCAAAGCGAACAGCAGCAAGTCAAAGATTTGCTTGGACAGGCGGAACTCGACCGAAAACGGGGCGACGCCTTCCGCAAGGCGGGACGCGAGGAAGACAGTATCAGAGCCTTTGAAAGCGGTGCAAAAACACTGCAGGATGTGCTCAAGTTTCTCGACGGCGTGAATTGGAGTCAGTCAACGGAGCTGGCGGCGCTACGTGCGGAAACTCTTGGTTCGCTGGGCGGCATGCTGCGCAGGACGGGCAAGAATAGTGAGGCGTTCGAGCAATACAAGAAAGGCGCCAAGATCGAAGACGAGTTTGAGCTACCCGAGACATATAACCGCGTCAACGAACTTAAATATTTGCTGAGAACCGGGCAGACCACACTGAAGGAACTGGAGCCGAAGATCCGAAGCACGGCAGATTCGCTCGAAAAGGGAGTGACCAATCCGTTGTCGCAAAAATTCAGCGACAACGCCTGGTCTTGGGCCGATCTGGGAGACTGCCTGGCGCTGCTGGGCGACTTGGATGGCGCGGACCGGGCGTATGCGACATTCATCAAGAAGGCCGACCTTAAATCGCCGACGACGACATTAGATGTGTTGCGCGGCATTGCGGACGAGTTAAGAACGAACTCCGATCCCGATGCGGGCCGAGTGTCAGATGCGGTGGCGAACCTGGAGTCAAGGCTGAAAAGCCCAATGGGGCAGGCAGGATCGTAGTCATGCTAGGCGACCAAATAACGCAGGCCATCGCAATCCAATGGGAAAACATTCAGAACGCTCTCGGCGCAAAGTTGGGAGAATTTGAAACGAAACTTCTGCCACTGCTGCGGAAGATGGAGGAGAATCCCGCGGATGAGGGTGCGAAGGCCGCCATCCGAAAGCTATTTGAGGAGTACCCCCCTGCGGCTCAACTATTGCGCCCGGGAATGGAGCGGACAATGGCGCACTTGACCAAAGCTCCGGGTGTCAGTCTCATCCAGGAGCGATATCGATATGCCCAGGTTCCGGTGTACTTCGGAACCAGCCGACAGGCATCGGGCCGCTCAGACCCGGCTGATTTTTTCGGTTCGGAGCGCGCCAGCAACTCCTTCGGGGTGGCGAAAGTGAGCATACCCGACGATCATCGGATGGGCGAAATCGAGAGGCCAAAGTGGTTCAAGCTGGAGTTCCGCGAGAATCCTGAAAAGCATGTGGTGCTGTTAAGCGTGGAATCTATGGAACGCGCGGAGTTTGCGCGCCGGGCGCGCGCGGAAACAGCAGGAGCGGCGAGCAGAGAGGTCCTGATTTTCTTACATGGCTTTAACGTGAGCTTCGAGAATGCCGCCAGGCGCGCGGGGCAGTTCGCTTACGATTTGCAATTCGCCGGCGTGCCGGCTCTTTACAGCTGGCCTTCAGAGGGAAAAGTCCAAGACTACCTGATTGACGCCAACAATGCGGCCTGGGCCGAACCGCGTTTTGCAGACTTCCTTAAGCTGGTTCGGGAGGAACTGGGAGCGGAGGTAGTGCATGTAGTGGCGCACAGCATGGGCAACCGGCTGCTGGCGAGCATATTGGGGCCAAACGCAGCGGCGTCCGGGCCGGGAGCTGCGCGCCTGCGCCAGATTGTGTTTGCCGCGCCGGATATCGATGCCGGCACGTTTCGCGATTTAGCAAAAGCCTTTCCAGGGAAAGCGGAGAGAATGACGCTGTACGCTTCATCGAACGACAAGGCCTTGTGCGCATCGCAAACGGCCCAAAAATATCCGCGCGCCGGCCAATCGGGAATGGACTTGGTGATTGTCCCGCCGATCGATACGATTGACGCCAGCGCGGTTAAAACCGACTTTCTCGGCCATTCGTATTTCGCGGAAGGGCAGTCTGTTTTGTCGGACCTGTTCTATCTGATACGGAACGGGCTGGGCCCAGGCGACCGGAAGCTAAAAAAGCGGCAAATGTATGGGAATGCGTATTGGGAACTGACGCCTTAGCTAACCGCCTTGCCCGTGCTTCTGCGTCTGGAGCTCATTTGCGATTCGTTTCAGGCTTAAGTCGATGCCTTTGAGCGACTGAGCGATTGTCCACGCAAGCCAAAGGACGAAGATCCAAAAAACTCCGAGGGCACACAAGAGAAACAGCGGTATGAAATTCAGACCAGCACTCGTCATGACGCCTATCTCATCACAGTGAGCTTCTTGCATTGTCCGGTTTTAGCGATTCGGGCGTTTGCGGTGTTGAGGTGAGGTTGTCGAAAACTGGTGACCGGATCGAGATAAGCTTCTTCCAGGTAGCGCTTTCCCCTAGCCTGGGGCCGCTCAATAGATTCCTGGAATCAGCCGCCAGGTGCGGGCGAAATAGGCGTCGTATTCCGGGCCGAATTGTTGGCGCAGAAGGCGTTCTTCGGAGTGCATGCGAGCGATCAGCGGGATGAGCAGGCAGGCGACGAGAATGACGCCAACGACCGAACGGAATGTTAGCACCCAGCCGAGCGAAGTGGTCAGCATGCCGAGGTAACTTGGGTTGCGGATGACACTATACATGCCACGGGTTTCCAGTTTGTGGCCAGGCTGAATGGCGACTAACCCACTAAAGCGATTTTTCAGGACATACACCGGCAAGATGCGCAATAGGCCGCCGACAGCGCAGACAACAACGCCGATCCAGCGCAACGTGCCGCCATCGAAGGTCCAGAAGTTGAGCCGGTCGGTATAGGCGGAGAAATAGGACATGAGCAACGCAATGACGGTGAAAGCAACGAGGACCCAGCGGTTGCCGCGGTCTTCTTTTTCGCCGGTGGTCAGGCCACCGCCGGAAAAGACGGCAAGGATGCCCAGGGCGATCGTCACGCAGGCTAGCGCCACGCGGGCAGGATGAGAAAAAAAGGCATGCCATCCACCCCAGCCTGCGATGGCAAGTCCGAATTGAATGACGATGGAGGCGGCGCCGGTGAGGATCAGCTTACTGCCAGACATTTATTTCTCCCGTGAAACTGTGAGCTTATCGCATAGGAGAGTTGGCGCTGGATGCCATGACTGTCGCGCTGTTTGCTTATTTGGGTTTGACGAGGGCGCCGGAAAGCGCGTCAATTATCAGTCAATGTGAACAGTACGGTGATCTCTGTGGTGACCTTGATTTTTGCTTCCTTCGTGGCGATTGCCTTGTCCGCCCAATCGTTGGCTGCGGCGATATCGGTTCGCGCCGCTTCGGCGGAATCGTCGAGATCGGCTTTTTTACGCAGGATAAGATTCATGTAACTCATCGCATCCTCGTTTTGGAGGTCGAGTGCGAGGCACTTGTTGAGGTTCGTTATCCCGTCAACAATGGTTGCGTAAAATTGCCGCTGTAAATCGCGGCGGCGCGCGCTGTCACGGATGGGGCCAGGATCGGTTGGTTGCATCCCCAGTAGCGCGCGTTGGGCCTGGATAGGTTGGTACACTCTCGACCAGGCAATGACGCCGAGGTAATAGTAAGCCTCAGGGTCCTGGGGATTCACCTCCACGCGGCGGGCGTTCCAAGACTGAGCTTCGTCGAGTGCCGCGGCCCTTTCTTCCGGCGTTCCTGCTGCTGCTTGGTTGTAGGCCATGGACGCAAGCATTGCGAGGGCCAACGCGTTACTGGGTTCCTGGCCAAGCACCCACTTGAACTGCTCGGTGGCGAGATCATGGTTTTCTTTGTTGGCGGGAGAGTCTAGTCCCGGAACCACCTGAATCGAATAGGCTGTCCCTAAATAGAGATGAACCGTGAGGTTTGCCGGGTCAAGCTCTAAAGCGCGCTTGAAATGGGTGACGGCGTCGGCGTATTTTCCCTCTTCGTAGACGGAAATGCCGCGATTCAGTTCGTCTGTAGCGGTGGGGGTTTGGCCGGGAAGGAAGGTGGCGAGGACGGTGAGAAGGGAGATAAATTTCATGGCGACTCGATTTACTCGGGTCGCCATGAAGGGAACGTAAAAGATAGCCAAGCTACGAAATTTACTTGCGTTTGCGCATCCCTGCGAATGCGATTGCCGCTAATCCCGCGAAAAGAAGACTAGAGGGTTCGGGCGTGGCTACCGTGGCTGTGCTGACAGAAACGTTATCCAGCAAAAGTCCTTGGTTTCCTGCGACATTGCTTACGAACAGCAACTGCCCTGGGGTGGTGACAGTGACGGGCGCGTTAATAACGATACCGCTAGTAAGATCACCGCTGGCCAAGGTGAATGTTTGATCGTAATTGCCGAGAGTGACGGTCACCGAAGAGCTGGGTCCACGCTGCGACCCAATGAGATCGAAGCTCAACGTGTAGGTGCCGGCCGCGAACGTCATGTTGGATTGCAACTGCCCTTGCGAATTGCCGCCCGTCCCGAGCATATCAATGCAATTGCCGGATTCCGGGCCATTGCAGAGAGCATAGGCGGGGCCAACGATATCCACGTTTGTCCCGTTGATGGCCGAGAACGCCCCAACAGAAGTTGCTGTCAGCATCTGGGTGAGTTCGTCGAAGTTTTCACTCAATACCACGCCAGCGCGCAGTGAGTTCGGTAGAAATGCTAAAGCCACAAATGCAGCGGCTAAAAAAAGAGGTTTCCTCATGGTCTCTGATAGTAACAGTTTTCCTACCCTCTGTCAAAAAAGAATTGCGGATGTCTAAGGTTAATTAGGAGATTTTCGTTGAGTATGTGAACTGGGTTACTGTTAGATGACGAATCGAGCAGCGCAAAAAGCAACAGACGATAAATAAGAGAGCTGTGTGATCGAACGCACGCCCTTTGCGCTTTTGAAGTTCAATCGTGACGGAGCACGGCAACGGGATCGACGCGAGCCGCACTCCGGGCCGGTAAGTAAGATGCGAAGAGCGCGGCGAGTAAAAGGCAGAGCGAAACAGCGGCGAATGTCAACCAATCTGTGGCGCGCACCCCGTAAAGTAAGCGTGAAAAACTGGCGAAGACCCGGGTGAGCGTTGCGGCCGCCACTCCGCCGATCACGATGCCGGCAACGCCGAGTCGAAGACCTTGGCCGACGAGCATCCGCAATACGTTCTCTTTGGCAGCGCCAAGCGCCATGCGAAGTCCGATTTCGCGGGCTCGCTGAGCCGTCCAGTACGAAATCAACCCATAGATACCGATGGTGGCTAGCAGCAATGCCGATAACGCGAAGGCCACCAGTAGAATCATTGGGAAGCGCTGACGCGAGAGCGACGCGGAAACGAGATCACGCATCGAGCGGACATTATAAACGGGATCTACTGTGCCCAGCGCTTGCAGCGTGTTTTCCAGCAAGGGCGTAATCGCCGACGGGCTCAGTCGAGTGCGCACCACGAAGCTCATTTCCTGGCGAAACACCGGCAGCGCGTCATTGGGCAGTTGGTAGAGAGAAAAGTAAATCTGCGGTTTCTCTCCGCCCGAGCCATCGATGCCATCTTGTTCGACATGGCCCACCACCCCGACGATGCGCGCCAACACGTTCTGTTGCGCGCCCCAATGCGGAATTGTCAGGCTCTCGCCCAGCGGATTGCGATCGCGGAAGTAGGTGCGCGCCATTTGGCTGTCGACCAGAACCACCAATTCGGAGTGGGTATCATCTGTTTGCCCAAGAAAGCGGCCGAGCAAAAGCGGAATTTGCATTGTGCGCGGATAGTCCGGGCTAATTGGATAGTAAGTAGCTCGCGGGATCTGGGCCATCGAAACGGGTGGGCGATGCGGACCGATCCAGAACGGCCCGGAATTGTAAGTCCGGCCTAACGGCACGAGCGCAGTTATCGCCGCAGCCTCTACGCCCGGGATTTGGCGGATGCGATCTGTGAGTTGCTCATACCCAGCGCGGGTGGCGGCTGCCGTTTGGGTGGCGGACGCTGACAGCCCTACTTGGAACGTCACAACATGCTGCGTATCGAAACCAGGGTTGACGGCCCACAAGTTGAGCATGCTGCGAAACAGTAAACTGGCGCCCGACAGCAAGACGAGTGCCAGCGCGATTTGAGCGACCACCAATCCGCTTTGCGTGCGCCGATGGCTTGCGGTAGATCCGCGGCCACCTTCTTTCAAACCGGCTTGCACATCGGTGTTTCCATATTTCAGCGCGGGCACAAGCGCGAACAAGATGCCGATGGCGATGGACAGGCCGAATGCGAACAGCAGGACCGGAAGATTCAGGCTAATATTTCCCGCGCGAGGCAGGTCGCCCGGAAAGGCGGCCAGCAGCGCGATCAGCGTAAGTCTTGCGACTGCAAGCCCAAGAATTCCACCCGCCAACGAGAGCAATACGCTTTCCGTAATCAATTGGCGGACGATTTGCATCCGGCTCGCCCCCAGCGCTCTGCGAACGGCAAATTCGCGGGCCCGCACGGCTGAACGCGCGAGCAGTAAACTTGCGACGTTCGCGCAAGCAATGAGCAGAACTAAACTGACGGCAGCGAAGAGAAGCACAAGGGTTTCGCCAACGTCGCCTACGATCTCTTGCTTCAACGGAACCAGGAACGTGCTCTGCCCTTTTTCAGTAGTGGGATTCAGTTCGTCAATATGTTCCTGCAGGGCGTTCAGCGCGGCGCGTGCCTGGCCGATCTCCATTCCCGGGCGCAGGCGCGCGAGGCAGAGAATGTCATGGACGGTGCGGTCCGTTTGGTAAAGAGGATTGCCGCGGCCAATGGGTGTGTAAATTTCGGCCAATTCGTTTTCGAAGTGAAAGCTGGGTGGAAGGACGCCAGTGATGGTGAAGCCGACGCCGTTCACAATGATGAGCTGCCCGATTGCGGCGCGGTTCGCATGGAAGCGTTCGCGCCAAAGGCGATTGCTAATGACGGCCGCAGGCGCTCCGCCGATGCGGTCGCTTTCGGGCGAAAACGAAGCACCGAGGGCGAGTTTTACTCCCAGCGTGCGGAAAAAATTGGAAGAGACTTCATAACCGTCAAGGTGTTGCGGCAAACCAGGACCGGTGACGTCAAACCCGGCGGGCCTAAACGCGGCGATTTGCTCAAAGGAATGCGCATCGCGACGCCAATCGAGAAAATCAGGATAGGAAATTTCAGTCGGGTATTTGAGGCTGCGATTGTAGAGCAGCGCGATGACAAGCCGGTCTGGTTCGCGATAGGGCAGCGGCTTGAGTACCACTCCCTCCAATGCCGTGAAAATAGCGGTATTTGCGCCGATGCCCAAGGCAAGAGTCAAGATCGCGGCGGCACAGTAACCGGGCGAGCGGGATAGCGATCGGACAGCGTGACGGAAATTGCGCAGTAAGCGATCGGCCGGCTCAAACATTCACGTTTAGAACAATAGTTTCAGAGCAAGCTGAATCTGCCGCGGATTCGAACCGACGGCTATCGAACTAATTGTCCCAAATCCGCCGTTGCCCAAAGTCGGAGCGGGGGCGGCGAAATTCGGCGTGTTGGTAAGATTGAACGCCTCAGCGCGGAACTGCAGCGTAAAACGCTCACGGATGGGGAATTCTTTGAACAGCGAAAGATCGATGTGGCGCTGCGAAGGGCCAAAGATTTGATTGCGCTTCTCATTGCCCAGTGTTCCCGCCGTCTGCACTGCGAAAGCGGCGGTGTTGAAGAACTCGGCAATGGACTGATTTGAAATCGAAATGGAGGCGACTTGATCCGGCCGGTCACTCCCGATGCCGGGAATGCCGCTTTGATTGTGGTTATTGGTGACGGTGAAGGGCTGTCCCGAATCCCATTGCCCGATTACGTTGATCGCCCAGCCTTTACCTGCGACGCCGGCGAAGCCCTTGAGACTCTTGCCGAAAGGAAGATCATAGTTCACCATGGCGGTAAAGGCGTTCTGCACGTCCTCATCGGTATTGCCGTTGTCATATTGCTGCCAACCGTGATAAATGAGCGGCGTGCCGGGACTTGAAGGATTATCCACCGAGCAGAAGCCGACGCAGTTGTACGAAGAGCCTGGGCCTTCATCAATTACGGGCGTGTTGCCGGTGGCATTGGCGTAGGTGTAATTGACGTTCGCGGTGAGACCATGACTGAAGCGGCGTTGAAACTGAAATTGAAACGCGTTGTACTCCGACACGCCGCCGGTTTCACGCTGGTTGATGGTGGTGCCGATGAGCATGGGAAACGGCAGGCTCGCATTCGGATTTCCGGGCAAATTGATGTTCGGATTGGCCGTCAAATGCCGGCCCAGGTTTCCGACGTATCCCACAGTGATGATGTTGCCGCCCAGTTGTTTTTGAACCTGCATGGTGTATTGCTCCAAGTAACTGGATTGCGCGTTGAAGTCTGTAGCGTTGATGGTGGTTCCGCGATACAGGAGAGGGTTGGTGGCGAGGGCGGGGTTGATGACGGAAACAGGCAGGGCGGCGGAAAGCAGAGCTGCGCCTTGCAGATTCGCCTGGTACGGGCCAACACACGGAGACTGGTTATACGGCAATTCTCCGCAGCCATAAATGAACGTGTACGGAGCATTCTTCATTACTGCGCCGGAAGCCGAGTTGCCCGGCCAGTACGTCATGCCAAAGCCGCCGCGAATCACGAAGCCGTGAGCGAGCGTGGCGGCAAATCCGAAACGCGGCGCGAAGTCGCCGTAATCTGTTTTGACGCCCGCAGTGGCGTCGCTATGCTGTATGCCCGACAGACTGGGGCCATAAAGCAAGCCGGTGGCGGTATCGAAGTTGGCAAATTGTCCCAGATGCTCCGTAAAGGGCGTGAAGACGTCATAACGCAGGCCAAGATTTAAGGTGAGCCAGTGTCGAACATGCCAATCGTCTTGCGCGAACCAACTCGGCTCCCAGGTTCGGTAGGAAGCGAAATTCAGCGTCTCATTGCGTTCCTCAGTGGATGCGATTCCGGTTAGCAGGTCGCTAAGCACGTTGACGGCGCTGCCGTTCAAATCGAATTCGCCGCGCGGCTGGGCGCTTTGGCCGGTTGACAACTGGCGGCGGATGAGGGCGGCTCCGAACTTGAAGTTGTGGGAGCCTCGATTCCATCCGAGCGAGCCTTGATACAGAAAGCTATTGTCGATAGTGGCCAAGGGAATATAATTCGCATCACCCAGACCTTCGTAACCGCCGCCCATGTTGAGAAACGGTATTCCAGTGGCGGCCAGATCTCCCGGTGTATTAATGCAACTGACGGCGTTACACGCAAAGCCCAACTTGTTTGCGACGCTCGCCCCGTAATTTAGCGGGCTTGATTGAATGTCTGTGCGTAGATAGCCGGCTTTTAGTTCCAAAACGAGCGCCGGGGTGAGCACATCGGTATAGCCGAGCATGGCGCTATCGGCAGTTTCCTTCGCGGTTCCCGCGAAACTCGAACCACCAGCGGCATTGTAGCCGTCGCCGGGATAGAGCGTCACTCCGTCTACCGATGTCTGAGGAAGAATATTGGGCGTGAAGGTGTCGACTTTATTGAACGAATAGCGGCCGAAGACTGTTTGATTGGAAGTAATGTGATGATCGGCGCGGCCGTCGAAAGTCGTGCTGTATTGGGTTCTGCGCGGACTCGCGGTGAAGTTATTCACCGTGCCGGGTCCGTTTGGGTTGGGGTAGAGATCGAAGAGGGTGGTTCCGAGCGGATTGAGCTGCGATCCGGGGATGGTGGGGCCTCCGATATCGCTGAGATTGCCCAAATTTGCGTGCTCGAAAGCGGTAGGAACGGTGACCGTGGAGGTGGTGCCGGCCACCTGCCGATACCCCTCGTAATCGGCGAAGAAAAATGTTTTGTCTTTGACGATAGGGCCGCCGGCGCTCCCGCCGAATTGGTTTTGGCGCAGTTCATTGCGCGCCAAACCCGCCGTATTCGCGAAGAAGTTGTTGGCGTCCATGGTGTCGTTCCGGAGAAATTCGAACAAGGAGCCATGCAGCTGATTGGTTCCTGATTTGGTGATCAAATCGACCACCGCACCGGCAGTGCGGCCCAGCTCAGCAGGCGGCAGGTTTGTGGTGACGCGAACCTCTTGCACCGCGTCGATGGAGGGACGAACGCCGATGGTGCCGATAAAACGCTCATTGTTGTCCATGCCATCCATCAGATTATTGTTCACTTCGTCGGTTTGGCCATTGGCGGAATAAGAAGACGACAAGCGCCGATCGTCGGGCCGGGTGCCGCTATTCATAGCGTTCGACAGACCTTGCGCGACGCCGGCCGACAGTTGAACCAAGCTGATGTAATTGCGGCCGTTGAGGGGCAGATCTTGGACGGCGCGGTCGGTGATCATGGTGCCGACCGAGGAACTATCGGTTTGCAGCGCGGCGGCGGTGGCGCTGACATCGACTTCCACCGCTTGTTGACCGACCGCCAGTTTCGCGTCGATACGCAGACGGTCTCCGACGGCCAGTTTTAGAGAATGGGCTTCGAACGGAGCAAAGCCGGAGGCTTTGATGGTGAGATCGTAGGCGCCGACTTCCAGGGTGGAGAAGGCATAATCGCCGCCGGAACTGCTGCTGGTGGTTCGCGAGACGCCAGTACCAGTGTTGACGATGGTGACAGTGGCGTTCGGAACAACCGCGCCGGATGCGTCGGTTACAGTGCCGACCACATCGGCTGTTGTCAGCTGCGCTTTACTCGTTGAGCACGCGGCGACGAAAAAAAGCAACAAGGCGAGTGCCCGACGATGCGTATGCAAAAAACCGGCTGCGGGACCTCTTCTCGATAAAGTAGCGAACATAGCTAACCCCTTCAGATGCCTCTGTCGGAGATTGACCTACTTACCAAAAGGCCTGGCATCTGGGCTGATGCTACTAAATTCGAAACGAGGCGGTCTTAACTAGTGGCGCTGATTTGCTTTCAAGATTTTCTTCCGCAAGCGAATCGATTTCGGAGTTACTTCCACGAACTCATCTTCTTCAATAAACTCAATCGCCTGCTCTAAGTTCAGAATTCTCGGTGGGATGAGCCGGATGGCTTCATCGGAGGTCGAGGCACGCATGTTCGTCAGCTTCTTTTCCTTGACGATATTCACGTCCAGATCGCTATTACGCGAGTTCTCGCCGACAACCATCCCTTCATACACTTCCGTCTGCGGCGCAATGAACATCACTCCGCGCTCCTGCAGATTGAAAAGCGCGTAACTCGTCGCTATTCCGGAGCGGTCGGCTACCAGCGAGCCTGTGGGCCGCATTTCAATTTCGCCCTGCCACTCAATGTAGCCATGGAACAGCGAGTTCATAATGGCCATGCCCTTCGTATCCGTCAGCATTTCACTGCGCAAACCGATCAACCCGCGCGACGGTACCTCAAACTCAAGCCGTACGCGGCCGGAACCGTGATTCACCATCTTCGACATCTTGCCTTTGCGCGGCCCCATCTTCTCAATCACCACGCCGATAAACTCCTCCGGACAATCGATCACCAGCAGTTCCAACGGCTCATGCAGCTTGCCATCAATCGTTTTCGTAATAATCTCCGGCTTGCCTACCTGCAATTCATAGCCTTCGCGCCGCATCATCTCAATCAGAATCGCCAACTGGAGTTCGCCGCGTCCCATCACTTTGAACGCATCCGGTCCGCCGGCTTCTTCCACGCGAATCGAAACGTTGGTCAGTAGTTCCTTATCCAACCGATCCCGCAAGTTGCGCGATGTGACATATTGTCCTTCGCGCCCGGCGAAGGGCGAGTTGTTGATGGTAAACGTCATCGCAATGGTGGGTTCATCGATTTGAATCTGCGGCAGCGGGCTGGGCGTTTCGGCGCTCGTGACCGTCTCCCCAATAGTGATTCCTTCTACACCGGCAATGGCGAGAATGTCGCCCGGCCTGCCGATTGTCTCGTCCACTCGCTTCAAACCTTCAAAAGAGTACAGCTTAGTGATTCGCGTCTTGTGCAGCGAGTGGTCCAATTTGGCGATGGCCACTTCATCGCCCAGATGCAGCGTTCCGTTGAGCACGCGCCCGATCGCCAAGCGCCCCAAATAATCGCTGTAATCCAGATTTGCCACCAGCAACTGCAGAACCGCGCCCGCATCGCCCGCCGGCGCCGGAATCCGATCGACAATCGTTTGAAACAAAACCTCGAGTGTCTCGCCCTCGCCGTTTGGATCGAGCTTGGCGATGCCCGCTCTCGCATTGGTATAGACCACCGGGAAATCCAGTTGGTCTTCGGTAGCGTCGAGATCGATGAACAGATCGTAGATCTCGTTCAACACTTCTTGAATGCGTGCGTCGGGCCGGTCAATCTTATTGATGACAACCACCGGCGGGAGCTTCGCTTCGAGTGCTTTCATGAGCACGTAACGCGTCTGCGGCAGCGGTCCTTCGCTCGCGTCTACAAGCAGCATTACTCCGTCGACAATCTTGAGCGCGCGCTCTACTTCGCCGCCGAAATCGCTGTGGCCGGGCGTATCGACAATGTTGATTTTGATGCCGTGAAAGCGCACGCCCGTGGTCTTGGCCAGAATCGTGATCCCGCGCTCGCGCTCAAGATCGTTCGAATCCATTACCCGGTCGGCGACCGCTTCGTTGGCGCGAAAAATGCCGCTTTGCTTCAAAAGCGCGTCTACTAAGGTGGTTTTACCGTGGTCGACATGGGCAATAATGGCGATATTGCGCGTGTTTGGGGAATCGTTGTGAGATGACATCTGTGAATTTACATGGTCTCACGCGCAAGCGTTTTGAAAGTGCGGCCTTGCGCTTGTGCGAACCTAAACACAATGGCTGCAGACGAACCGTTGCCGGTTGTGGTGATTGTGGGCCGCCCAAATGTGGGCAAATCCACGCTTTTTAATGCCATTGTCGGCCAGCGGCGCTCCATTGTCGGCGATGAGCCCGGCATTACCCGCGACCGCATTTACGGCGAAGGGGAATATCGCGGCAAACGGTTCGGCTTGATCGATACGGGTGGTATTATTCCCAACGACGATGCGCTCATCCCGTCGGAAATTTTCAAGCAGGCTCGCGTGGCGCTCGACATGGCGGCGCACGTCCTCTTCGTAATCGACGGCCGCACCGAAATTACCGCTGCTGACCGCGATCTCGCTAAGCTTCTGCACAAACTCGGCAAGCCGCTCACGCTCGTAGTCAATAAAATCGACGCCAAAGTGCGTGAAAATCTCGTACCGGAGTTTTATTCGCTTGGTCTCGGCGACCCGGTCGCCGTTTCCGCCGAACACAGACTTGGATTTGATGATCTGCTCGAGCCGGTCACCGCACCCTTTCCGGTATACACGCCTGAGCCTGAAGAGACCGAAACCGATGCGAAGCCGCACCGCCTGATCAAAGTTGCCATCATCGGCAGGCCGAATGTGGGGAAATCCACTCTTCTCAACGCACTGGTTGGGTCCGAGCGCGCCATTGTTTCGCCCGTTGCGGGAACCACGCGCGATGCTGTCGACGAAACCGTTCAAGATGGCGATATTACCTACCGTTTCGTCGATACGGCGGGCATTCGCCGCAAAGGCAAAACCACCGAAATGACCGAAAAGATGAGCGTCGTGATGGCACGGCGCAATATTCGTATGGCCAACGTCGTTCTGCTGATACTCGATGCCACCGAAGGCGTTGTCGGTTCCGACGCGACCATTGCCGGTTATGCCCATGAGGAAGGGCGAGCGGTGATCATTGTCGTCAATAAATGGGATGCCGTCGGAGATGAGAAGGGTAAGCGCGCCTTTACGGAAACCGTCCGCGATCAACTCAAGTTTCTAGAGTACGCGCCCATCATCTTCGCTTCAGCCAAGAACCGCGAAGGCATCCGGCGCATGTTCGCCGCCATCCGCCGTTGCTATGAGCAAGCGTCGAAACGCGTCACCACCGGCGAACTGAACCGCTTTATGGAAACTGTCGAGTTCGACGGCGATATTAAAGTCTTTTACATGACCCAGGCCTCCGTCCGTCCTCCCACCTTCATTGTTTTCACCGACAAGGCGGATAATCTACACTTTTCCACCGAACGTTTCTTGATCAACCGCCTGCGCGAACGTTTCGGGTTCGACGGCACGCCGATAGTGATTAAGACAAAGCGCCGCTAAATGTGTTTAGATTCTGAACCGCGCCACAGCTGCTTGTAGATCCGACGCCATGGACGAGAGTGCTTCGGCCGCGCTGCGGGTTTCATCTGCCACAACAGTCGCATTCTCCGCCGCCTTAGCCACACCCGAAATACTCTGAGCGATTCCAGTCGCGCCGTCGGCCGCCGCATTCACGTTGCGACCCATTTCGTTGGTAGTGGCCGTTTGTTCTTCCAGCGCCGACGCAATGGATGCCGAAATGGCGTCAATCTGATTGATTACAGAATCGATTTGATCGATCGCCAGCACTGCGCTCTTCGTGCTGGCCTGGATCGCATCGATTTTGAGGCCAATTTCGTCGGTAGCGCGAGCCGTTTCTTTGGCCAGTTCTTTCACTTCGTGCGCTACCACGGCAAATCCTTTTCCGGCCTCGCCGGCGCGGGCCGCTTCGATGGTGGCGTTGAGAGCCAGCAAATTGGTTTGCTGAGCAATGGACGTAATAGCTTTGATCACTTTGCCAATTTCCGTTCCGGAATCGCCCAATTCGGAAATCGTAACTTTGGCGTTGCCTGCCGAGGACACCGCTTCCTTCGCCGCTCGCAGGCTCTCATTGGAACTCTTTGCGATCAGCCGGATGGAGTGAATCATCTCATCGCCGCCGGTGACCAGAACCGAGAGGTTCTTCGACACGTCGCCGCTCGTTTGCGAAACATTCTTAGCTTGTTGCGCGGTGCGTGATGCATCGCCGGCCATTTGATTGCTCAGCGACATCAGCCTATCCGCTGATGTCCCCACCGATTGCGCATATTGCAGAATCATGCGGACGCTTTCGCGCAGCGATTTTAGTAACTCCGCTAAACCTTCGCCGATTTGCCCAATCGCATCCGAGCCGCCTACCGCGATTTGCTTTGTCAAATCCCCGTGGCTCGCCGCCTTCACCGCCTGCAAAATCAGTTCGACCTTTTGTTGCAGTTCGATCTTGGCTTTCACCTGCTCTGTGATCACCGTGGCGAACTTCACCACCTTGAACGGCTTACCGTTTAAATCGAAAATCGGATTGTAAGACGCCTGAATCCAAACCTCGCGCCCGCCTTTGCCAATGCGCTTGTATTCCGCTTGCTGAAATTGCCCTAGCGCCAATTTTTCCCAAAATGCGCGATACTCACGGGAGCCTTTGTACGCCTCTTCCACAAAGATGCTGTGATGCTTTCCCTTGATCTCGTTGAGGGTATAACCCATCGCGTCCAGGAAATTGTCGTTGGCGGTGAGGATGGTTCCGTCCAGGCCGAATTCAATCACAGATGTCGATTTGCGAATCGCCGCGATCTGACCTGAAGAATCCGCGTCAAGCAATTTCTGCTGCGTCACATCCGTCGCGAACTTGATTACCTTGTAGGGATTCCCGTTGGCATCCAGAATGGGGTTGTAGGACGCCTGAATCCAAACTTCTTTGCCATGCTTACCGATTCTTTTGAACTGGCCGCTTTGATATTGACCGCGATTCAGATTCTTCCAAAACTCACGATATTCAGCGCTGCGCCAGTAGCTTTCCTCCACCAGAAAGCTATGATGTTTACCTCGAATCTCGTCTAGAGAGTAACCAATGGCCTCGAGAAAGAGGCGGTTGGCATTCAATATGGCGCCCTCCATGGAAAATTCGATGATCGCGGTGGATTTGCCGATGGCGGCCACAATCGATTCCAATTCAGCCCGGCTGGGCTGTGTACCGTTCACCACGGCTGGTTCTTGCTCTTCTAAAACGCCAGCGGCGCCTGCGCTGCGACCGGTTTCAACGAGATTCACGCTTCTTTTCCTTCTGTTTCCGCTCGCCTTTGCGAGTCTCCAAATCCCTTTTCGGACGTTCGTCGGCCAAACATAACCCTGAACAGTACTGCCCAATCGAAATAAGGGTCGCATTATATGCTGGTTATGCGATGGGGACGAGCAGTTGCTCGCTCGAACAAAACGGGGTCTCGCTTCCGTTCCATGGCGCGAAGTATGCTGCCGCTACGCGATTTTTCTTGACGGGAGGGTTTTGTGATGAAGTTTTTCCTGCGTGCCCTAACGTTGGCCGCTTTCACTTCCAGCGGATTCGCCCAAATCTCCGTTTTGACAGCCCAATACGACAATTCGCGCTCTGCGACCAACCTGAACGAAACCATCCTGAACGTGGCAAACGTCAGCCCTACCACCTTCGGCAAACTGTTTTCCCGGCACGTTGATTCCGAAATCTACGCGCATCCCTTAATCGTGCAGCACGTCAGCATTCCGCGCAAGGGCATGCACAACGTGGTCTACGTGGCCACCGGCAACAACGCCGTCTATGCCTTCGATGCCGACACTGCGGCTCAATCTGCCCCCCTCTGGTCGCGTAATTTAGGGCCTTCCGTTGTCACTGGCGGTGGTGATGTGCAGCCGAACTGGGGCATTTTGAGTACTCCGGTCATTGGTAATGGCGTAATGTACGTGACGGCTGTTCCTTCCTCAAACGAAACAGAGTGGCCGTTCTATTTGGCAGCGCTGAATATCACTACCGGAGAAGACAAATACGGACCGCCGGCGCAAATTCTTTTTCCGAACGGTTCGGGCCAGGTGGTTTCCGCCACACCCTACACTATTCAACGCGCCGCCCTACTCGCAGCCAACAATATGATCTACATCGGCTTCGCCAATTTCCAGGCGCCGACGGTAGATGCGCATCTTTTCGTCTGGGATCTAAACGACGTTTTGCGCGCCTACACTTTTAACGGCACAAGTCTTTCAACCACCCCGTTGGCTGTCGGTTCGCTTGCGCCGGATTATACCGGCGGCGTCTCCGTTTCCGCCAACGGCAGCACAGTCGGCAGTGGAATTGAATGGGCCACTTCAACCACCGCAACCGAAGAGACGCTTGCGCCTGGAACGTTACATGCTTATGACGCTTCAAACATCTCTCACGAACTTTGGAATAGCGATATGAACGCTGCGCGCGATGCGATGGGAACGTTCACCAAGTTTTCCATTCCTGTTGTGGCAAACAGCAAAGTGTACGTGATTACCGAATCGAACGAACTGCAGGTCTATGGCATGCTGCCATTGCACCGCCCGAAAAGCGTGGGGTCAAATCTGCCGAAGCTGAAGGAAAGATAAGCGCAGCGGCATGGATTCATTGTTAGCCGCGCTTTGGGCCCACGGATACCGCGTGCTGTTCGCGCTCGTTCTGCTTGAAACCTCCGGCGCGCCCGTGCCTTCAGCGGTCGCACTCTTTGTCGCCGGCGCCGCGGCCGGGCACGGCATCTTCCACATTCCGGCCACGCTTGCGTGCGGCATCGGAGCCATGCTTCTGGGTGATAGCGTCATGTACTTTATGGGCCGCTATACCGGTTGGTGGCTGCTCGGACTGTTGTGCCGGCTCTCTCTCAACCCAGAGCAATGCATCCTGAAGTCCGCCGACGCCTTCTTCAAACGCGGCCGCGCTCTGCTCATGTTTGCGAAATTCGTTCCCGGCATCAACACGCTTGCTCCACCCATGGCCGGCAGCATGAACATGAAGTACTGGATGTTCTTGCGTTACGACGTCGTCGGCACTGTGCTCTACAACTTCGCCTTCGTCTTCATTGGTGTGTTGTTCAACGGCGCGCTCGATCTCATCATCAAAGGCTATAAAACGTTCAACCACGTTCTAAGCACGATTTTGATTAGCGCCGTTATCGTCTACGCCGGCCTGCAGATCTGGTTCTGGTTTCGCGCTAAGGCTCTGCGCTATGCGCCCACCATCGAAGTGGATGAAGCCGCCGCCGAACTCGCGGCCGGCCGGGCCATCGTCTATGACGTGCGCAGCCACGGTTACTATGACCGTCGCGCGATGCGCATTCAAGGTTCGCGCCGCCTCGACCCCAACGCCTTTCACCATTGGAGTGAACAAGTGCCGGGCGGCGTCCACATTCTCTTGTATTGCACCTGCGTACGCGAAGCGACGAGCGCCCGTGTTGCGCTGCTGCTTCTCGAACAGGGCGTGGCTTGCCGTGTCATTCGCGGCGGCTTGCGCAAGTGGAAAGCCGCCGGCTTGCCGCTCGAACGCGTGCCGCTGGAAGAAGTTTCAGAATTGCCCGTCTTCGGTTAGGGAAGAAGCCATATGGACCTGGGTAACGTTTATTGGTGTTCGACCTGCAAGAAATTTATTCCCATCGCGTCAGTGAATTTGCTGCAAGCGGGAGTCCTTTGTCCGAACTGCGGGCACGAACTCGCGTCTGGCCGCAACCTGCCGGATTTCGATTCCGCTCAAACACCGCGCGGCGTGCGTTTTCAAAATGCCGGTGACAGTTTCGTCGCCGAAGTGAGCACACGATCGGCGCTGGCTCTCGCTCTCATCCCTTTCACGCTCGTTGTCGCGATTGTAATTCTGTCCATTTTTCGTGGAATGCACGCCACAGGCCAGTTTACTGCCACTACAGTGCTGCTTTTGACGCCGTTCGCACTGGCTATCGGCGCGTTGGTAGTCTTAACGGCGATGAACCTCGCAGGCCATATTGTCGTCAAGGGGAATGGCGCCACAGGCTCGATCTTTCAGGGCCTCGGGACAATCGGCCGCACTTGGCCGTTCCTGTGGACGGATATCCACGCTGTGGAAGAAACCTTGGCGGGCCGGGACAGTTCGCGCCACTACATTGCGCTTGAATTTAGGGGCGGCGCGCAACCCACCTTCAAGTTCGGCAGTTTGCTCAACCCCCATAGAAGAAGATACGTGATCAGCTTGATTCGCTGGCAAGTGATGCGCCAGCAGAACCGCTAAACTCGATGCTTCTTCACTTCGCGATCACCGACTTCACCGCCACATTGTTGTTCTCATCGTAAACGCGAATCGAAACTAACTGGCCGGCGTTCGCGGAAATGGTGTAATCGAGCGACTGCGAATCAGTTACCTGGTTATCGGGCAGGAGCGCCGTCCACTCGCCACCATCCACCGAGTACTCGGCTTTATCGATCCAGCTCAACGCATCTTTCGCGTTCAGCTTCACCGTTTTGCCCTCGTTCGAATGGATTGTCAAGACGGGCGGCGTGTTGTCTATAGTGAACGTCTCGCTTTCGAGCGAATCAGTCAAAGCTGCGCTCGGGATATTGCTGGGCGCATCGCTGGCCGTAATGCGCACTTGATATTTCCCATCCGGAAATGTTGTCGAATCGAAGGCATAGAAATGGTCGAGCAGCTTCTCTTTGAGTACGCGCCACACCGGATCTCCCTCTCCACGCAGTTCTACTTTGAACATCAGTTGATCCCCATTCGGATCATTCGCACTCCAGCGCGCAGTCAGAAAGCCTTTGCTGTACTGCATGGTGGCCGCTCCGCCCGTATTGATGTCAAGCGACGGCGCCGACCGTTTCGAGCCTACTGCCGGAAGCGTGATGGTAGAAGGCGAGCCGCTCGGTTGCACTGAGCGTTCCAGCGATTGATTGCTCGGAGGCTGCCGGTAGTTGAACGGCGCAATCTCAATAAGCCTTACCTTGGGCGCAATATTCTTCGGCAGGAACGCGATGTCCACCGCACTCAGCTCCGGCGATTCCCCGGAATGAGCCTTGTCAATGGTCAGCCGGTATTGCAGATAGCGCGCCGCTTGCGAGTGCACTTGCCCGCCCAATTCAGAGATCTCTACCTTGCTCCACGGCGTCCAGTTACTTTCCGGATGATTCACATTCCCGCTGCGGGTTTCAACCTCGATCGTGCCCCCATGCAGCTCGTCGGTCATATGAACTTTTCCCCAGATGGAAAACTCGTTTGCATCCAGCACTTCGCTTTGAAACGTACCCGAGCCTTCGAGCCCCGGCCCAATGGAATAAAGGTTGCCCACGTTCCCCGTGGTGGCGTAAATGATCCCGTTCTTGCCTTCGAGGAAGGAAGTCACCTGCGTGGGGGGCACATTGAGCACGGTTGTGGTGAACTGCTCCGAATCAATGCGCTCAATCACGCCTTTGTTGCCGGTTCCCAACAGCGGCCGGCCCTGCGCGTCAAACGCGATCGCGTACGCAATATCGTTCGCCGAAGTCCAGAGCCGTTCGGCAAAGCCGTCCTTCTGTATCCGGTAGAATTCAGAACCGCCGGAAACAGAGGCGCTGAGCGAATTCACTGGTGGCGGCAGAGCCAATTGGATCATAGCGTGTTGCGCACCTCCCCCTTGCGCCACTGCGGCGGCGGCCGTGGGGTTTGCTGGGGCTACAGGTACCATCGGAGGCGGAATAATACCCCCCGCCGGCTTGTTGCCCACGGCAGTGGCATAAATAACGCCATCATGTTCAGCCACCGCTGTCACCTCGCGCTTGTTCGTCTGATATAGCACGAAGCCTTTGCCCGCCGGTGTAATGCGCAACACGAGCCCGCTCGGCTCTGTGCCCACGATCAGATTGCCTTCGCTATCAATAATCATCGAGCGTGCGTGCGATTCCTCGGTATCGAAAAATTTCGAACCTTTTCCATCGGGCGTCACCTTGTAAATTAATCCGGAATCGCCGGTGGCTACGAACAGATTGCCGCTCTTATCGAACGCCAGTGCCCAGATGTACTTGCATTTCGCATCGAAGAACACTTGCGGCTTGCCGTTTTCAATCCGATAAATTTTTGCATCGGGCAGCACCGCGGCATACACTCGGTCGCTCGAATCAATCGCCAGTGCGTGTACTTCCAGACTCGGAATCTCCGCATACACGCGCGGCTTTTCGCCTTTGCCCAGCGCATAAATCTTGGTGGACGCGCCCGTAGGCGCGCCGCCTGCGTAATACAGAACGCCTTTTGAATCCTGCGTCACGGCCCACAGATAAGGCACCGTAGTGGAATCCAACTCCTTAAATTCGGGCGCTAAAGTCACCCGCCCATCGCTGCGAATCGAAAGTTTAGTGGCGGTGCCGCGTGCAAAATCCGTTTGGTCGGATTGATCCCAAACATGCGTATCCACAGCACACAAGAAAGTAGGCGTCAAGACGATCAGCGGCAAAATCACCGCTGCGCGGCGCAGGCCAGAATGTTGATTCATGCTTACGAGGAGATCCCTTTAGTTAACGTGTATTTTGAGCGAATAGCTGCCGGAAACCACCGTATCCAGCGGCACTGAGAGTTGCTCATGCGCGCTTTCCGGCACGCTGACGAATTGATGGTTCACCGCGCGCCCGCTTTGCATCACGTTCAAGATGGAAGCAGGCAGGCTGGGCAGCACCTTTTCGTCGGAATAAACCGTTGGCTGCGATTCGATCAGTGAAACATAGAGGCGATTGTTGGCGAGTTCATCGTTCAACATGGCCACAGTCTGGGGAATGTCTTCAATGCGATTGAGCGTCTGCGCAATATTGTGGAAGCGTCCCAGCGTATCGGCGTCGCTGAACAGAATTTCGTGATCGCCGCGCGCAAGGCCCGCCGGAATCTTCAGATTGATCGTCCGCTCAATCCGGTCGCCGCGATACGGCTTCAGGAAAACTTTCACCGGCACTTCGGTGCCTGCGGTAACGGTGTTATCCGCAATCCACGCGGATTCGATCTGCGCGCTCAAGTGTTGCGGCACCAGATCCACACTCACTTCCACTTCATCCAGCTTCGGCATCTTGGCCGTATTGACGAAAAGCCGGTTGAACTTATCGCCCCACCAGCCGGCCAGCAGCATCGGCGTCGGAATCTGCGCTTCTGTGGGCGCCTGCATGGTGCTCAGCTCAATCTTCGGCTGGCCTTCGACTTTCAGTTCGCCGCGCAGCCGGTAGGTGGCTTCTTCTGAAAAATCGTTGAGCTGCGAAATCGAGTTGAACAGCGTCGCCATCATCAGGTAAGGCGTCCACTTGTGGTCCACAAATACGTTGAAGTGGAAATCGCACTTCGAATGAATGCTGTTATCCGGGTTGTACGAAGCGACATGCATATTCACCGGAATCATCTGCGCGGTTGCGCCCAGTTCGCCTTCAATCGCCGAATGCCGGTCCTGCTTCAAGGCGCCTACTACTTCAGTCGCATTCCCCATCTTGGTGGGTTGATACGAAGAAGCGAGCGTTGTAATGATGTCGTCCTTCGCGATCGGCATATCCACCGGACCCAGATTGAACATCGGATGCCCGAATGCGAGTATTCGCTTGCCGTCGTTATAAGTGACCGTGCCGCCGCCCGTCATCGTGACATCGCCCGAAACCAGCACCGCCGCAATCGGCTCACCGGGCTGCAGCGAAGAAGCCCAATCCTTTGCCGGCTTGTTTGAATCGAGCGCACCGGCCGACCCGCCTTGCGAAACTTTGAGTCCAAGCTGCTGAAACACCGGTGCAAATTCCTGCACCGCGTCATCGGTAAAGCCCGCCATCGAAATCGGTGTGGCGATCGGCGTCATCATGGGCACGTCGTTGGCCAAATTTGCCGAGGAAACACCGGCTTCCATCACTTGCTTCAACAATCCCGAAGGCAACTGCATCGATGCATCGGCCCGGCTCACTGTGCCCGGGGCTAAACTATTCGCTGGCCGAGTCTTGTCAAAATCGCTCACTTCGAGCATCAGCCGGATCGGCGTAATACCGCAAATCGCATCTGGCGAAAAGACGCTCAATCGCAGCGAAATCGCGCCCACAAGTTTGCCATCGATATAGACCGGGCTGCCGCTCATGCCACCGGCAACGTTTGTGCGGATCGCCTTACCACCCATACGCCCGATGATGATGTTCTGCTTCGGTCCCCACGCGTTTTCCCAAATACCCACGATTTCTACCGGTACCGCCTCGGGCTTGCTTCCTTGAAAAACGGTCCAGGCCACAGCTTGCATGCCCGGCTTCAGCTGGTTCTCCGGAAACAGTTCAACCTTGCCCGCTTTAGGCGGCTCCGTCATGTTTGGAACTGCCGCAGAGATGGAATAAAGGCAGAAGGTAACGCCTAGAACGACCCGCAATAGCATTTTGGAAGCCAAATCCCTTTCGAAGGAGGACACCGAGTCACCGACAGAGAGAGAACACGGATGATTTGATTATCACCTAACGGACGTGGGCCGTGTGGTCTCCGTTAGCGGTATTTTTCGGCTGTACCGATCAGACTGTATTCCACCTACAAGAAGGTGATTATCAGGCCGGGAAATTCGCCTTTCTCTTTGACGCCGCAGTGAGGAAGCACAGCGGTGCTATTAAGTGATTGAAAACAAAACGATTGCATAACGCGCAAGAAGGGCAAGATGGGCTGCCCGCCCAGGGCAGGAGTTGGAGCGAACTACTGGCCACAAATGAGATGCTCGCTGAGAGCGTGAGGACATCCCGCCGCATTGGCGCATTGAAACGCTATTCGGAGCGTATCCAACAGTTGCGCGCGGCAATAGGAATCTCTTGGCGTATCCCCTCAACGGTCGCTTCCAGCTGGCCTGACGCTTGCGTAGTCCAGCGTATTCGCCTCACGAATTAAATAGCCTGTCGATCCGGCTGACGACTTCCTCGTGGTCCACGAGTTTGCCATGGCTGGCGGCGACCTGCGCAAGTGGGGTTTCAACATCGGGTGAGAAATGCACTTCCATGACGCTAACCATAGGCTCTCATAAGGGTTTTTGTCAATTAAGCTGGTGGGCGATGGCGGCGGGCAAGCTCGCCCTTCTATTCACACTTCCTCCATTCCGCCCGAAATCTTCTCACCGCGTGAAACAAAATCAACCTCAATTGAACCCGCGTCACGCCTAGCGCGCCCGCAATGGTGTCCCGATCCTGCTCCAGCAGAAACTCCCGTTCCAACGCCTCGCGGTCGCGCGGCAGCAACCGTTGCAGCACGGCTCTCACCCGCCGCCGATCGAACTGTTTGAGTAGATCCGCTTCCGCCGAGGCCTTCGCATCCGCCAGCCGGTCGATTTCGATTTCGGCGAACTCCATTCGCCGCCGGCGATACCGCTGATGCGCCAAATTCCGGCAAATCGCCGCCATATACCCGGGCAGTTTGTGTGGTTCGCGCGGCTGCCCCTGCTCGATGCCTTTGAGCGCAGCCGCAAATACGTCTTGCATCGTGTCGCCGATCTCCGGATCGCTCAAACGATGCCGGAGAAGATTGCGAACCGGCAAATAAAAGTAGTTATAAAAGTGCGTGCACGTGCTGTCATCACGCTGGCGGACACGGGTCAAGTAATTTGCATCGAAGGCTACCACCCCAGGCGCCCTCACCATTGCGGTTGCAGTCGCTGTCGTCATCGGCATTTTCGAACCTCCTCTGTTCGGACTGGCCTATTCTGTAAGCCGTCTTACTCAGAGAAGCGGTGAAATACCCACCAGTCCGCCAAACTTTCCAAAAAAGTCGGGGACGACCCGGAAATCGTTGCACCACTGCGAATAATACGGACGAAAGTGCCGAGTAACGTATAACGGAAGGTATGCTTCTTCGTCATAGCCTCCTCGCCGCGGCATTCGCTTGGGCCGCCATGTCCGCGCCTGCTTCAGCGGCGTCTTCCGGCCACGTCAAAATCGATACCGGCGAACTCCAAGGCGTCACCGCCGGCAAAGTTCTTTCCTTTAAAGGCATCCCGTTCGCCGCGCCGCCCGTCGGCCAGAACCGCTGGCGTCCGCCTCAACCTGCCGCTTCCTGGACCGGCGTTCGCCAAGCCAGCGAGTATGGCAACGATTGCATGCAGCTACCATTCCCGAGCGATGCTGCACCTCTCGGCAAAACTCCCGCTGAAGATTGCCTCTATATAAATGTTTGGGAGCCCGCAAGCCACCACGGCTCGCTGCCCGTCATGGTCTGGTTCTATGGCGGTGGTTTTGTCAACGGCGGCAGTTCGCCCGCGGTCTATGACGGCTCCAAATTCGCCGAGCGCGGGGTCATGCTCGTCAGTTTCAATTACCGTCTCGGTCGCTTCGGCTTCTTCGCGCATCCCGCGTTAACGAAAGAGAATCCCAGCGGCCCACTCGGCAATTACGCGTTTATGGATCAGATCTCCGCCTTGCAATGGGTTCAGCGTAACGCCGCCGCGTTCGGAGGCGATCCCAGCAATGTCACCATCTTTGGTGAGTCGGCCGGAGGCGCCTCCGTGCTCACCATGCTGACGTCTCCGCAAACTCACGGATTGTTCCAGAAAGCGATCATTGAATCTGGCGGCGGCCGCGCCCTGCTCGGGCCGGATCGCTATGTCAGCGACTCGAAGGGCGGCGTTCCGTCCGGCGAGCAAGTCGGCCTCACTTTCGCGAAAGCCGCCGGCATCGCCGGTGATGACTCGGCCGCCCTCGCCGCTCTGCGCGCCCTGCCCGCGGAAAAAGTGGTGAACGGCTTGAATATGGCCACCATGATGACTCCTACCTACGCTGGCCCCATGATTGATGGCAAAGTTGTTGTGGAGAGTGTGGAGCAGGCATTCCTCTCTGGCCATGAACAAAAGGTCCCTTTAATCGATGGCGCCAATAGCATGGACATCGGCTTCTCTTTCGCGAAAAACATGGATGAGGTCTTTGCTCCCTTCGCTGGTCAGCGCGCTCAAGCGGAATCGGCCTACAATCCTGACCACTCCACCGACTTCCGCGCCATAGGCAGCTCGATGGCCGCCGACCGAATGATGATCGAGCCCGCGCGTTTCATCGTTCGCACCATGACCGCTGCCGGTGAGCCGGTCTATGAGTATCGCTTTTCATATGTTGCCCATTCCATGCGCAGCCAGTGGAAGGGCGCTCCGCACGCTACTGAAATTCCTTACGTGTTCGATACCGTCTCCGTAAAATATGGCAAAGACCTTGTTCCCGAAGACGAATCCACTGCCGAAGCCGCCAACGAATATTGGGTGAATTTCGCCAAAACTGGCAACCCCAATCGCAAAGGTCTGCCCGAATGGCCCCGCTACAACGGGAACAAGGATGAACTCATGGACTTCACTCCCAACGGTCCCGCCGCTGCCGCTGATGCCTGGAAGCATCGCCTCGATCTGACCGAGCAATTAGCCCAAAAGAAGTAACTCTCTTTCCGCTACCGGAAGTTTTCGATGAGCATGGCCTGTGCCTGCTCATCGCCCGGTTGGTCAAACACAACCGTATTGCCATCGTGCGTGGCGCCCAGCCAAAACGGCGTCCGATCGAGCGTTGCGATGGGAGTGACGTGCCGATTCGCGAAATCGAAAAAGCTCAGCACCGCATGATGGCCGAGCGCCGGCCCTACAAACAAAATCCCTTTGTCCACCACTTGCCAGCTCGCCCACGTACCCGGGCTCACCTGCGGCACAAGCTTCTCTAACCCGCCGTTCGAAGGCATCTCCCAAACCTCAGGCTCGGCGGCCGCGTTCTTCGCATAGTAGACAGTTTTTCCATCCGGCGATTCCCAGGCCGCGTGTCCACCTTGTTTTGTGAGTTGCACCGGCGTGCCACCGGCGGCAGGCACTTTCCAAACCTGATAGACCCCAGTGTGTTCAGAGGCGAAGTAAACAGACTTCCCATCGCGCGACCAATTCGGACAATTGCCCGAAAACGACTGGGGGATCAGAGTGTGCGGCGTCCCTTGCCGCAGGCTCACGGTGACAATTTTATTTTGCCCCAAATGGTCACTGTCGAATGCAATCGATTCGCCATCGGGCGACCAGCGTGGCGTACCCGCATAGCCCACCCCCGTCAGTTGAAACGCATGTCGCCCGTCTCTGTCACTCACCCATATCTCCAACGTGCCCAGACGGTCTGACATATAAGCTAATTTCTCCCCGTCTGGCGAGAATTGCGCGCCTGGCCCCTGGTCTGTGTCCGTGGTTGCGGGTATCAAAATGTGCGGGTGCTCCGTCTGGGCGTGCCGCACATCCAACTCCCAAACGCTCAAACTTTTGAGTGTCCGTTCGTAAGCCAAACGAAACCCCTTGCGTGAGAACACCGGGTTCCAAGCCCACTGTCCCGTTTCGCCAATCTCCGTGGGTGCTCCGTGTCCATCCAGCGGTGCCCTAAACAGTACAGGGTGGCCGTTGCGATCAGACGCAAACACCACGGATGCCCCGGCAGGCGACCACTGCGGAACGCTCGCAATCCGCCCGGGCTCGGAAAGAATCCGTGTAGCCGAACCCCCCACCGCGGGCATCTCCCACAATTCATCGGGTTGCCCAATTTGCCGGTTGCGCACAAACAAAATGCGTTCTCCATCGCTCGAAAACTTGGGTCCCCAGTCTTCCGATAACGGAGGTTGCTCCGTCAGCCGCCGAACGGAGGAGGTTTTCAATTCCAGTACAGCGACGCCTGTTGTCGCCGCAAAAGCGATAGCGCTACCATCGGGCGACCAATCCACCTCGCCGCGGCTCATCACCGCCCCGCGCATATCGATGGCACGCTCATTCGAAGCCTGGTTGGCTTGGTTCACATCCACCATCTGGAGCGAATTTCGATTCTGAACCTCTCGCGAAAAAGCGATATGCCGCCCGTCGGGTGACCACGCTGGACAACAGTCACCCTCATTGCGCGAGATGGGAATCGCTTGGCTGGCGCCGATCGTCATCGCATAAATCCCATACTCTGCGTGATTGCGCGTGTCGCGCACAAACACAACCGAGTTGCCGTCAGGTGAAAAGGAAGGTTGGAAGACCCCAAGCAGATTCGTGAGCGGTTTGATCGTTTGCTCTGCCAGCACACGCGCCCGCACAGAATCGTTGTGTTTTGCAAAGGATTGTAAAACCCAGGAGCCAAGCAACAGCAGCAAAAGCACCGCGCCGATCGCAACAAAGTAAGGAGCCGGACGCCGCGCCACCGTTTGGCTGTCAAGAAACCTCGGCACTGCAACTGGCGGGGTCGGAGCCGTATTCGCCGGTCTCTCTTCGGTGAGCCATTCAATTTCCGCAATAAACCGGTATCCTCGGCGCGGCAGCGTTTCGATATACCTCGGCTCCGCCGCCGAGTCATTCAGCGTATCCCGCAGCTTGTTTACAGCCGCGTTCAGCCCATGGTTAAAATCGCCAAACGAATCGGAGGGCCAAAGATGGTGGCGCAATTCCTCTCGTGTCACAAGCTCACCGGGCCGCCGGACCAGTTGAGCCAGTATCTCGAACGGCTGGCCGATCAGCCGCAGCTTCGTGCCGAACTTCCAAAGTTCGTGCGTGTGCAGGTCTACCTCGTAAGGTCCGAAGCGAGCCCGCTGCGAACCGTTGGCTGCCGTTCCTTTGGTCACGCTAAGTTCTTCTTCACCTTGCTCAGATAGTACATTCTTTTAACGTTGCGAAGCAGCCCTGAGTTCCCTTTCTTCACGCCCGCAAGCCCCATTGAATCAAAGGTTTCCTGGATGAGGTAGCTTTGTCCTCCAAATGATGCGCTTTCGATCACCCGCAGACCTAGCGTGAATTGCCGCTTCCGCCCATTCCGATCATGATCGGAACCATGAAAATGCAAATGGCAGTCCCAGCAACCGCGGCTCTATTGGTACTTTTGCGGACCACCGCACTCGCGCAACCCCCCAAGGCTGGCGATCAGTGCAGCCTAGTACTCGTCACTCGGCAAGCTCAGATGACGGGTTCGGTCTGTGATGTAAACAAGGTTCGCGAACTGGCCCGCCAAGGCCAGGTCTTCGAGCAGAATCAATTAGGCATCGCTTCCGTTCTCGCCATCGGCCCCGATTTCACTCGCAAGGATGCGCTTACCTGGTTTCAGCGAGCAGCGCAACGCGGCTACGCCCCGGCGCAGGTAAATCTGGCGGTCCTCTACACCAACGGTTGGGGCGTACCGGTCAACTATGGCGCGGCCCTAAACTGGCTCCTGGCAGCCGCTGCCCAAGGCTCCGCTCGCGCTGATTACAATCTGGGTCTTCTTTATTTGGAAGGCAAAGGCGTCCGCACTGACTACCTGGAAGCCCTTCAGTGGTTTCAGAAAGGCGCCGCCGGCGGCGATAGCGGCGCGCAAACCGATCTCGGTTATATGTATGACCGGGGTCTCGGCTGCGCACAGAATCTTGCCACCGCCGCTGCCTGGTACGCCAAAGCCGCGGCTGCCGGCGACCCGCTTGGCGAAAACAATCTAGCCGACCTCTATTTGCTCGGCCAAGGCGTGCCCCGCAATTTCGAAGCGGCCTTCCAATGGTTTCACAAAGCTGCCACCCAAGGCCACACCGGGGCAGAGATCAAGTTGGCTTATCTCTATGCGAACGGTTTGGGCGTCAAGAAAGATATCGAGTCTGCCTATCTCTGGCTCACGGCCGCTACTGTCGCCGGAGATCCCCGCGGCGCCGGCATTCTTCATTCCCTCGAAAAGACCATGACTGCGGAACAGATTGAAAGTGCCCATCGCCGCGCTCTCGGCCTCCGAACACAGAACACCAATCTCGCAGCGCAAATGTTCGTTCAATAGTCAGATCTCCCGCAAAACCTCACTTCTTGTCACCGGCTTGGAACGCTAGGCCCATCGCGCCCACTAAATATTACAGAAAAGGATTTCTGAATATGGGACGCACTTTCTCCGATCGCCTCTTGGCGGCGCACGCCATCGCCGTCGTAACTCTCACTTTCTTCCTCACCGCTTGCACATCACCGCCACCGGTCCCTGCAGACGCGCAAGATGCCTGCCCGCTCCCGGCCGCCACCTTTGCGGGTTGGTTTCAATCGGGAAGCGTCTCCCTCAACGGCGCGATAAACCCCGCCAATAGCCTGGTAACTCTGAATCCCGATTGCGACTTCTATCAATGGTCGGAGCAAATGTTTATGTGGCTTACTTCGCCCGCTCCTGCCGCCTATGGGGGTGGCGCGCATATCTTCGATTCGCCGGCATTCTTCGATGTTTCGCCGCCAGATGCAAGCGGCAACCGCACCTTCCTCCCGCATTCGGCTGGTTTCCTGCACGTTGCCCCGGTCCGCGTTGCGCAACTGGGGCCGAACGAACTTCCGGTGATCGCAGACCGCTCCGGACAACTGTTTGAATTCGCCCCTGCCGCCGCCGGCGCGCAACCGCTGATCCGGGACCCGTCCGGCAACAGTGTTCTGATTGCGCACGCGCGTATCGAAAACGGCGTCGTCGTCCTCTTGGACGCGCAAGCACGGGTGATCAAAGCGCAACATGCAACATCGGCTGAATCCGTGGCTTCCATCGGGAAAGACAGCGCCAACGCGCCTATTCTTAAATTCGTGATTGACCGGATTCCGATCTTTATCAGCCCCTCGCTGGCTGTCATCGATGTCGAACAAGGCCAGGCCGATTCGAGCGTATTGCAGGCGCAGACTGCGGCCAATGGTTCACTAATCTATTACTCAACGATGGTGAATGATGTTTATGCGTACTTTCTCACTGGAGTGAAGGATGGAGGCATTACCACCACCACTCCCGGCCAATTCCCGACAACCGCCGCGGACTTAAGCAACATCGTCGCTTTCGCAACAGCCCACGGCAAAGGATCTCCACCGTTTCCAGACCCCAACGCCCTCGCAATAGAAGTCAAGGCATCGTGGGTAGTCGCTGCCGGCCTTCCCAACCTCACCAGCTATATAACCACCAATGCCTCAATTCCGATATATGATCGATCGAACCCCAACCTTTGGACCCAAACGGGGCAGCAAACCGTGCAGTTAGCGTTGGTAGGTATGCATGTGGTGGGCAGCACGCTGGGCCACCCGGAAATGGTTTGGGCGACATTCGAACATATCGGCAACACACCGCCCGCCACCTATTCTTACAACACAAGTAGCGGCACAACAACCGTGACTCAGAACACTGCCGGGACTTGGCTGTTTTCCGCCTCCAATTCCAGTGGCCCGTTCAACGTCCCACACATGAGCTTTACCGGGCCTCCCTCTAACACCGTCCAGTCGGATGCCGCCTTCACCATCAGCCCCAGCGATACGCTCCGCTCGGAACCTTGGGGAATCGACGGCAGCAACGCTTTCTCGAATACCGAGGTGCTCTCCATGAGTCATAATGTGCTCGGAATGATGGCGAGCGGCGATGTGCGCGGTAACTATTTCATGCTGGGCGCAACCTGGACTCCTTTCGGCGCGCCACCGTCTGGCGCGATTCCCGGCGTGGGAACCAATCGCCTGGCCAACAGCACCATGGAGACCTACCAACAGGGCGTATCGAATTGCTTCACTTGCCACCAGAATGGCCTGAATCCGGACGGACTCAGCCACGTTTATGGGCCTCTCAAGCCGCTCCTCTGAGTAGCGTGATTGGCGCGCGCACATTCGCGTGCGCCCATCGGGCTTTCAAAAGCTACCCGATCGCCCTCGGTTATACTGAAATATAACATTTGAGGATACGATGCACATTACCAATCTGCGCAAGGTGGGTGGTTCCATCATGTTGGCGGTACCGCCCGCCTTGCTTGATATTTTGCGTCTAAAGTCGGGCGCCAAAGTCGGCTTGGCGGTGCGTAGCGGCCGGCTCATAGTCGAGCCACAACCTAAACCGCGCTACACACTCGCCGAACTTCTGGCGCAATGCAATCCAAAAGCTCCGCGGAGCAAGCACGAACGCGAATGGCTTGAAGGCGGCCCCGTCGGTGGCGAGCTGCTCTGATGAAGCGGGGCGAAATCTGGCTGGTTGCGCTCGACCCTACGCACCGACACGAACAAAAAGGCCGCCGGCCCGTCTTAATCGTTTCGCCCGAAGCCTTCAATCGGGTGACGAAAGTCCCCATTGTTGTCCCAATTACCAGCGGCGGAAATTCCGCGCGCACGGCTGGCTTCGCCGTGACGCTGGAAGGTGCTGGAATTAAAACGACGGGTATCGTGCGCTGCGATCAGCCCCGCGCCCTCGACCTCAGCGCCCGCGCCGGCAAGAAGTTGGAGACAGTGCCAGATGCTGTCTTGAACGAGGCGCTCGCCAAGCTTTTGACCATTTTCGAGTAGTAGTCCAGTCGACTGCGTCACAGGAGTCACAACGTATAACAACATTTATGTTGCTTCGCTCACCATTCGTCCTCTTCGCCGCGCGCCGCTTTCTTCTTCTTCGATGACTCCGACGTCTCGGATAAGACCAATGGCCCACCGAAGTGCTGAAAGTTCACCAGATTGATGCCCTACCTCCTTGGCTGGAGAAGTTTCGCTGATGCGCTTCTCTAAATAATCGGCGCGCCGTATTATGCGTGCAAGCCTTTCTTGCCCATGCTTGGATACGACAGCGGTCTCGCCGGGCCACTTCATCCGATTTTCGATGCAAAGCCGGAGGCTCTTGATGATTGCATCGGCGGCTTCCGATACGCTAGCTTTATTGAGATTTTCTTCAGCTGTTTTCGCACAGGTGAGGCAACGCACGTTGCCGGTGATCTGATCTGCGATCAAGTTTCGAACGTTTCTTCTTTCCATACGTTTTAGGTCCGCAATCTTTCTAATCAACCGGAATATCCCGGACGTGGGCACTACGCCGAAAATTGTTCAGCGCATTTCACCGGCTTCCCCTTCCCAAGCTTGGCAGTCCTCCCTGAAGAAATGGAGATCGGATATAGACATCCGGCACACACATCCCGCGCGGCGGCAGAAGAGTTGCTAACGCCTTGATGCTAATGTTTTGCGAGCCAACACTTATCCACAAATCCTTCACCCACCGGCTTATTCGTTCATTTCCTGCAAAGCACGCTGGCTCCAATATGTGACGGAGTTCCAGATCACGCAACCCGTCGGCGATCCTGACAATGCCATCGGGCCCGTCGACCTCGTAGCTCAAAAAGTCAGGAAACTCCGAAAAAGGCCCGGCCACCCTGAGCTCGCACCGGAGCTTAAAGTCGGCCTCTATTTGGAGAATCTCAATTTCTTTAAATCGACGATACTTCGAGTCCCAGGCTAGCCCGAGCTTGGCTTTCCACCTCAATCCGCTTCGACCATTCAACCAAGTAACGTCTATATATGGCATTTCTTCTTTCCTTTCTGCTTTGCGATCAACGCTTTGAGCGGCGGCAAGTTCTGATTCCGCCTGTCCGCCCTGTAACGCGGTAGCCATCGACGAAAAGTGTCATCTGAAACCGATCTCAAACAAGATTTTCCTTTTGCGCCTTTACAGAGAAGATCGAATGCCTGTAGGTAGACCCCTTTCGCTTCCAAATATCGGCGGTAGGCAGCGGCACCCTGTGCCTTGCGCGGCGATGCAATCGCCTAGCCACGAAGCGTATATGAGGCTCTGGCCCCAACGAGTCAGCTGGCAAAGCCCGTCCCACTTCATGGGCATAGCCGCGCGGAGCAGATGCGGCGCATCTTGGTGGGCTGGGCGCAGAATTTCGTTTTATGAGCTGAGTGACAGTAAGCCTACCATCGTCATTTGGATCTCTTCCCCAGCATAGGGGTAATCCGGGTAGCCATTTAGAAAGGACGGACAGTCGCCCTCCTATTTTCTCGGTCAGAGACCCCAAGCTTGCGTGTTGTTGCTCAGCCTTACCCAGGAGCGCGGTCGCTAGTAGCTCTTGCCTAAATTGCTTAGCCGTGCGAACAGCGCCGATCTGTCGAGCCCTGCCGCGGCGATGAATTGGTTCAAGGTTAAAGAGCCTTTCGTCAGGTTGCATTCCTGGCATACGTGGACCGTGTTCTCCTTTGTGCTTAACCCGCCGAGCCGAACCGGATAAATATGATCGAGGTGGGGTTGCCGCCCAAGCGGCCCTCCGCAGTATGGACAGTCGTGATCCTTCGAAGCGTTCACTTTGACTGATCGAGCCGCCGCTCGCGTCCCGTTATTCACGCGCGCAATGATCGCGCGATCTACCTCACGTTGCTCGCGCCGGCGAGCTTCGCGACACGCCTGCTGCTGTTGACGAAGAATCTTGCCATTTGCCTCAGCTATCCGTTCCTTATAGCCTTCGATTGAACTCAAACACCGATCAACCTCCGCAACAAGCTGAAGTCTTTTGTTTTCTTCGTACGCAGGTCGGCAAGAGATTTGGTGTTGCAGATCCCGCCTTTCGGTGGCGGCTCGGCCCACAAATCTGGCGAAAATTCCCTTTCCACGGAGTTCTCCATCAAGAGACGCCATCCGGGCTTTTGCCGTGGCTAAATCAAATTTTGACAGGTCGAACTCTCGAAGTGCTTCTCTAGCCTTAGCGAGCCATTTTTCCTGCAAGGCCATCTGCTGGTTGGCCCACTGGATGGTCTGCTCCGGTCTGAAGTGCATTTTTCTTGTTCGTCTCATGGCAGATCCGATTGCTGTGTAAGCTCCCTAATATCCAAGACCATTGGCGACAAAGTCGGCGAAACCCCTGTTGAACCGTCTCAGGGTATGAGGCTTGAATAGTCCTTCAACCTCATCGAAATATTCTTCCTCTTCACCGAAATTGACGACGGTGACCGAGCTGACGGGAAGGCTGCGCTGACTGATCGCATTTCGTACCAAATCAATCTGGTCCCGGTCGGTTTTCGGGAGGCTATACCCAAGAACAAACACGTCGTCGGCTACGATCAACGCCTCGAACCCGTCGGATGCAGCCCGACTTAACACCTTAGGCTTTCGGGGCGATGGCGGTGCGATGAGGATCTTCATATCGCACGGCATTTCGCCGGGCCGCGATGTGTAATTGAACGTCTGGCGGGTAGGCCAGTAGCGAATCTTAGCGTCCGGAGTCAAAGGAAGAAGCATTTCAGCGGGATCGACGGCACCCAAATTATCCTGTGGTACCAGCCAATTTAGAGAACCATGGGGCTTGATCAATTTGATTTGACCCGTCCCCATCCGGAGGTCCTGGCTCGAGCGCCCCTGCACGTCGTCCGTCGTATAAAACGGAATTTCGAAGCCGTAGCCATTCCTCGGCTGCCAGCGGCCGTCCGACGCCGACTCGATACACTTATCGAGCACTAGGTCGTAGTTAAAACTGATAAATACGTGAGGTGCTCCGCCTCCGAATCTTGTGCGAAGAAAACTCTCCAGGACCGCCATTTCGAGGTCCCAGCCTAAATCGGCAAACACCTGATTAATTGCGTAACGGAAATGTGTCGGCAGACTTGGTGCGTGGGGATTCGCCACCTTCTTGGTTTCGATGCGCTCGAGCAGTGTCTCGATCGATTCGGGCTTCCGAGACGATACCGCCCTTGCGAACCGTTGCCGGACGGCATCAGAGGCTGAGGCTAGGGGACGACACCTCGCGATTTGTTCAGCCATTTGCCGACATTCGGGACAGGGTTGCTCATACACGTCCCAGATTTCCATCCCGACTAGGGCGGCTAAGACGACATCGTTGGCGATGAATTCCGTAAGCACCCGAGTAAAGTCCATCATCAAGGGAACGCTGCGAGTGCGCTGAAGGGACCTGGTTAGTCCCGCACCTGCCAAGTACACAGTCATGGCATGCCCCTCCGAACACCGAATGGTCGCTTCACGAAATAATCTCCTTTTTGATTGCCGCCAAATAGGTCACTTTCTGCGATCAACTTGGCTTTCACTCCGCAGCGCGGGATCCTTCGACGAAAAGTGTCATCATTCGTGTAAAAAGCTTCAACCCGGTGTGTACATCTCTTAAGGGTGTAGACTCATATAGCTCCCGAAACCGGAGATAGGCAGGCGTGGACAAAAGTGGACAGATCACCCAGCTGCTCGCCGAGGCCCGCAAGGGCAACCGCGCAGCGGAAGACGAGCTAATGCCGCTTGTCTATGGAGAGTTGCGCCGCTTGGCCGCAGCCTATATGCGCGGAGAACGTCCTGGACACACTTTACAGGCCACGGCGCTGGTTCACGAAGCCTACCTCAAACTGCTACCGCAACGAATAAGCTGGCAAAGCCGATCTCATTTCTTCGGTGTCGCCGCGCACCAGATGCGGCGCATTTTGGTGGACTACGCGCGCCGCCGTAAAGCTGCGAAACGGGAGGGAGGACAAAAGCGCCTTCACCTGGATGAAGCGCTCATCATGGCGCATCAACGACCGACTGAACTTGTTGAATTGCACGAGGCGCTTGACCAGCTTGCCCGCGGCCACGCACGGCAGGCCCGAGTTGTCGAGCTGCGGTTTTTCGGCGGTCGCAGCGAAGACGAAATTGCGGCGACACTCGGGGTCTCTGTCGAAACGGTAAAGCGCGACTGGAAATTCTCCAAGGCCTGGCTCAATCTCGCCGCTCGCGACGGAGGCCCGCCGTAGCTGACGACACTAGAAACCGGACGGTGGAGCTTTTCCACCAGGCACTGGCACTTGAGACGCAGGATCAAGCGGCGTTTCTCGAGGAGGCCTGTGGCGACGACAGCGAGTTGTTCCGGCGAGTGCGGGATCTGCTGGAGTCGTACGCCGAAGTGCGAACCCGTGGACCCGCCCCCGAGGAACCCAGAACAGAATTGCTCGACTCGGATGTGCTCCTGGCGCTCGCCCAACGCTATGAGCGCATCGGGCTGATTGGCGAGGGTGGGATGGGTCTCGTTTTCCGCGCACACGACCGGGAACTCGATAAAGTAGTGGCACTAAAAGTCTTGCATCCCGCCATTGCGGATGACGAGCTGGCGATCAAGCGGTTCCGAAACGAAATTCGGCTAGCCCATGAAATCACGCATAAAAACGTGTGCCGTACCTATGGCTTGGAGCGGGTGAATGGGAAAATTTTCATCTCTATGGAATTCATCGACGGGAAAACTTTGAGAACCATCCTCAATTGCGTCCGGGGCGTCTCGGTGCCGCAGGGAATCAATTGGACTCTGGAGATATCCGCCGGTCTAGCCGCGGCGCATGATAAGGGGATCGTTCACCGGGACCTGAAACCGGAAAACATCATGATCGATCACCACGGCAGCGCCAAGGTGATGGACTTCGGCATCGCCCGGTCAATCGAAGCCAAAGATCGCAGCGCCGGAACGATAATCGGAACGCCCGGATACATGAGCCCTGAACAGGCGCGTGGGAAAACAATCACTCCAGCCAGCGATATTTATTCGCTGGGGCTTCTGATGCACGAGTTATTCACTGGCGTGCAGTGGGACCCTCAAAATCGCACCCCGCCGAGCGAATTGAATCCGTATGTCCCTGCCCACATTTCCGACACAATCCTTAAATGCGTGGAAGACGACCCGGGGCGGCGATTTCAGACCGCGACAGAACTTATCACAGCCGTGGCCACCGTAGGCAAAACCGAATCCGGCTCGACCGGAAAGTGGGGTCTGAAAGCACGCCCGTTAAGGTGGCCCGCCGTCGTGATCAGCTCGCTGCTTGCAGTGCTCATCGTTAGTCTGGTTCTCTTCCGAAAAAATCCTGCACATGGCCCCAACATGCGCCACGAAAGAGTTAACGTGATTGAGTTCAGCCCGGACGGCCGGACACTCGCATCCGGCAGCGAGGCCGCAACGATCAAACTTTGGGATGTACAGAGCAAGCGGGAAAGGCAAACCTTGACCGGCCATGATGGAGCCGTTCATTCCCTGGCCTTCAGCGCCGATAGCTACTGGTTAGCTTCGGGAGGCGACGACCGAACGGTTAGGATTTGGAATGTCAAGACAGGCCAGCCCTTCAAGATATTTAGCGATCCCGATAAAAGGACGATCGCACAGGTGGCCTTGAGCAGAGACGGCACGCGCCTGGCGTCGACAACGGGCAACACGATAAATATTTGGGACGTGCAAGCAGGTCGAGTCATGCACGCCGTTAGACACGGAGATGATGTCACCGATTTGGCATTTAGCCCAGATGGTGGCCTGTTAGCGTCTGGAGGCGACGACAACGCAGTGAGAGTCTGGAACACGGGAACAGGGCAGCTGGACCACGATCTACCACATGAGCAGCCCGTCACAGCCGTTGCCTTCAGCCCTGACGGCCGATGGTTAGTTTCGGCAGCAGGCAAGGAAATTAAGATGTGGTCGCGGGAGACATGGGTTATCGTGCACTCGCTTCCCCATGACGATACGGTCGAGAAGCTTTCTTTCAGCCGCGATGGGCTGCGGCTGGCGTCAGAGACCTATGACGATTTTGCAACGCTCTGGGTTGCTCCATCCTGGGACCGGCCACAATCGAAGATTAAAGCTGAATCAGGTGAACAAGACGTGGCTTTCGCCCGGGACCTGAACCTTTTTGCCGTCGCGCAAAAGGACGGCACCATCAGGCTGGAGACATTAACATGGCAGAATAAATGAGAACGTCGCTAGCAGGCCACCGAGCGCCCAGCCGTCCGACACTAGGTCGATACCTGGGCCGTTCCAGGGTTCACCTCTTGGCTCCCGCTCCGCTCCACCCCTCCGCGCATATCGCGTGCAAAGTCTGCGTCAGGCATAAGAGTGTTCCTCAGCATTCGCAAGCGCAACGCACTCGTTTACATGGCGCCCCATCAAATGGGGCCTACCGGATGACCGCAACCACGAGATGATCCTCGCTTCGACAACCACTTCATGCAAGCCCGGCTTCTGTGATTCCCATCGTCATGCAGTTTTTGTCGTTCCGCTTTAGCCCGGTCACAACTTTGGCACTTTTCCACAGATTTTTTATCCCCATTCCCACCAATGACTTACAGAGAACGCCCGCCGACAAACGCGCATCGCCGTTCTGGCCTTTCCCCTTCCTCCGCTATTTCTGAATTGGGCCTCGGCCCTCATTCAATTTCTAATTTCTGAGGTAATAACCATGAATCGTCAAGAACGTCGCGCTCTCGAACATAAGGAGCGCAAACAAGCCCGCAAACTCGCTCGGGCCACCGCCGCCGTCGCTGCGTCTGACTTGAACATCCCCGAGCCCGGCGGTGTCTTCCCGCCCTTGTCCGCCATCACACCAACTCTCGCTTCGTCTGAACGAGAGGCGTTGCATTCCATCTCCGACGCCCAACTCGCCGCCAACCGCGCCAACGCACTCAAATCCATCGGCCCAAAAACCGAAGCCGGCCTCGCCATCTCCTCTCAAAACCGCACCATCCATGGCCTTGCTCGCCACAACGGCGTCTTCCGTCTCCTGACCTCCGAAGACCCCGCCAAATTCGACCACCTCAAACAGGCACTCGAAACAGAACATAAACCAGACACCGAAACCGAATCCATCCTCGTCAACAACATGGCCGAGTCCCACTGGCTCTCCAAGCGTGCCGAAAAGCTCATCGAAACTGTCATCGACCCCGACTCCGGTGCCGTCACAGACGCAAAGATGTTCAACCTATATATGCGCTATCGAACCACCCACACCCGCGCGTTCCACAAATCGTTGAACGACCTCCTTAAGCTTCGTAAAGAAACCCGCACCGCCCAAAATGGCTTCGAAGCGCAAGAACGCGCCGAAGCTGCGTTAAACCTCAAACTTGAAAAGCACGAAATGAAAAAACAAGGCCACTATTGGGATATTCTGCTCAAGGACAGCAAAGCCATCCACCAATTGATCCTCAATATGAACGCCCGCCACGCCGCCGTGAAGGAAAATCCCGGCTTCGAAGCGCAATTTGAGGCAGAACTCGAAAAACTCGGTCTTCATCTACACCCAAAACCAGTCGACACCGCCGTCGCCGCCTAAGAAAGGAATAACGTATAACAAAACTTATGCCCCCTCGCGTATACATCTCCCTCGTCATCGCCTCCCTTGCGTCTTCACTCGCCGTTGCCCAGCAAATACCGGATGCCGTCAAACACGCCGAATCTTCCATCAGCCCGGAAAAAATCCGCGCCCACGTCAAATTCCTCTCCGACGACCTGCTCGAAGGCCGCGCCCCGGGCCAGCGCGGCAGCGAGCTCGCCGCCAAATACATCGCCACCCAGTTCGCTCTCGACGGCCTGAAACCCGGCGGCGATTCCGGCAGCTATTTACAACAAGTCAAATTCGTCGGCATGAAAGTCATTCCCGCCCAAACCACCTTCACCTTCGCCCCGCAACAAGCCACACCCGTCTCCCTCGCCTACAGCGAAGATTACACTGTCTCCAATCAAACCCTCACTCCCACAGTCCACATTGACGCGCCCATCGTCTACGTCGGTTACGGCGTCACCGCCCCTGAATTCTCCTGGAATGACTACGCCGGCATCGACGTCAAAGGCAAAGTGATCCTCTGCATTGTCGGCGACCCTCCCTCCGATCGACGCCGATGTCGAGGCAATCATTGGCCGTAAACATCAGCGGCGCGCTGACCGGCGCCGTGCCCTTGGCGACCTCCTGGCCGTTCACTTTCAGCGTCACATCCAGCGGGCCAGCAGGGCTTCTTCACGGCGTATCTGGTTTCGACCTCGATCTTCACCTTACCGGTCGGCAGCTTGTCCGAAGCCTTGCCGAATTGTTTTGTACACTTTATTTTATTGATCCCCACTTCACGGATTTAATCTTCTGCGTTTGTCTCTAAATGGAGAATTGGGAAATTCATGCCTTTCTTGACCCGTCTTGCAAATTCAGCTCGAGAGATCAGCGAGTGCCGCAGTCATGATGACGGCTTTAATCCTATTAACAGTGT
>CAVYUL010000063.1:0-184091 GCA_963771405.1 Bryobacterales bacterium | reverse complement strand
GACGATATATCGCATTTTACCGATCCCAGCTTCTACACCACCTCCACTATCAATGAAAGTCTGGCTTCTCAACAATCCAATCTCCTGGAAATGGCTGACTGGATTCGAATCGGCCTGGCGGGCAATCTCCGCGATTTCACTTTTGTCGATAGCGCCGGCGCGACCGTGAAAGGCAGCCAGGTTATCTATGGTGGTCAGGCCGCCGGCTATACCGCTAGCCCGCTCGAAGACGTGAACTATTGTTCCGTTCACGATAATCAACCTCTGTTTGACGCCGTCCAGCTCAAAAGCGCTATTCCCGGCACCACAGCCAGCGGAGGCGATTCCGCCGCCATGCGTTCTCGCCGCCAAGCGCTGGCCATGAGCATTGTCGCGCTCGGCCAAGGGGTTCCGTTCTTCTTTGCAGGCGATGACTTACTGCGCTCGAAAGACATGGATAACAACAGTTACAATTCAGGCGATTGGTTTAATAAGATCGAGTGGAACGGACTCTCGAACAATTGGGGAATCGGCCTTCCCGTACAGAGCCAAAACGGCAGCCAGTGGTCTTTTATGACGCCGCTGCTCGCCAACCCTGTTCTTACGCCAACTCCGCAGAACATCACAACCGCGGCGGAAGCCTTCAATGCCTTCCTCGGTATCCGCTCGAGTTCGCCGCTTTTCCATATGGCTACGCTCGCCGAAGTGCAAAAGAATCTTCACTTCTTGAATACAGGCCCGTCGCAAATTCCCGGCGTAATCGTAATGAAACTTGATGCGAACGATAACGGCAATGGTTATTACAGCCCCTATAGCCACATCGTCGTGGTCTTCAATGCCACGCTGGGAACAATCAATTTCCAGAGCGCCCAACTCCAAGGTCTACACCTTTCGCTCCACCCCTTAGAGCGAAGTTCGAATGACCCGGTGACTCGTTCGTCGTCATTCAATAACAAGACGGGCACCGCCACTGTGCCCGGCTTAACCACCGCTGTCTTTGTTTCAAATTAAGGACGCAATGCCGCGAGGAGTCGAAAGTCGAACCTCGCGGCCCATTTTTCGAAGTCGCGAACGTGATATAGATCACGTCCGGCGCCCATCCAAGAAAAGCTTACTCTCCTTGCAACGCTTTGACTAAGGCCCGTACTGATACAGGTGTGAGCAGGAACAATCGCAAAACTTCTGCTTGGATTTCTCTATCTGGAGGAATAACATGGGTACCACGGCTGCAAATCCAATGAAGACAAAACATCAATTGACCCCGAGCACGCAGGATCGAATTCAGAAGAGCTTGAATCTGCGCAGAGACGAAGCGGAGCGCGACGCCGCCGGCCCGGCGCCCCGGCAGAAGGATAACGGCGACGAGGCTCGTTATGCGGACAAATGCGGCACCTACAGCAAAGGCCTGAAACAGGATTCGATTGGCCGCGTCAATCTGGCTGCTTATCACACGTTTAAGAAAGCCTTGGAGTCCGGTAGGCCGTCCGATTTCAACAACATCACCCTCGGTGGTCCCCGCACTTTGAATGGCCCCCAAGGCGGTCTGGCTTTTCTTTTAGGGTGCCTAGATAGCTCGCAGTTCGCGCAACCGCCCGCGCCGGCGATGGAAAGCGAAGACTATGCCGTTGAGTTGATGGAACTGTATTGGGCATCTTTGCTGCGCGACGTTGCCTTCTTTGATTACGACTCGAACGCCTTCGCGCAAGCCGCGGCCAAAGAGCTTTCTAGTTTCTCGTCCTATAAAGGGCCGAGGAACTCCGCGAAGGAAGTAACGCCGGGCCTGCTGTTTCGCGGCCCCTTCAAGGGTGAGACAGCCGGCCCCTATCTCTCTCAGTTCCTGATAAACGACACCTCCTTCGGTGCTCTCTCGCTGCCGCAAAAGTATTCAAGCAACCAGGCGAAAGTCAACTTCATGATGGACAAGACTACTTTCCAGCAGGTACAGAATGGCATCGCCACGGGTCTGTCACTCACCCCCACTGCGCCCGCTTATCTGTACGACGGCCGCGGTCTCACAGCCTACACTCACGAGGACGTTCTGTATCAGGCCTATTTCATCGCCTATTTGGTGATGAACACAATCAATAAAGGAAGCCAAGTGCCCGTGAATCCGGGCAACCCGTATGCCGCGAGCACAACTCAAAACGGCTTCGCGACGTTCGGCCAACCTGATTTCGCCAGCCTCTTGGCCACCGCGGCTTCCGTGGCATTGAAGGCGGTTTGGTACTTGAAGTGGTATGTGCACCTCCGCCATCGTCCGGAATCGGGCGGAGCCATTGTTCATCTCGCTTTTAATCCGGCTGATGGCAAAGTAGATGGCAAGCTCAATCCTGCTGTGCTCAATTCACAGGCCGTACAAACGTGCCACAAAAACTACAAGAGCTATTTCCTTTCCCAGGCATTCCCGGAAGGCTCGCCCACCCATCCCGCCTATCCAACCGGCCATGGGAGCGTCGCAGGCGCATGTATCACCATCTTGAAGTTCTTTTTCGATGGCAATTTTGTCATTCCCAAACCACTGATGCCGTCCACCGGGGGTGCATCAGCCGCGTCCTATATGGGTTCCGACGCCGGATCGTTGACAGTCAATGGGGAATTAAATAAGCTCGCTAGCAACATCAGCTTCGGTCATGGTATTCACTCCGGCATCCACTGGCGCAGTGACACTCACTCATCCATTCGCTTCGGTGAGGCAGTCGCCCTGAGTATTCTCGATGACTTGGCGCGTACCTACAATGAGAAATTCACCGTAACGCTCCAGAAAGTGGATGGCGACACCGCCACCATCTTCGAACGAAATCCACACGTAAATCCGCTGTGGGAAAACCTTCCCGGCGGACTTGCTTCTGTTTCCTCTCACTCTTCCCGTAGCGTCTCCGCCGGCTGCACCAGCGATGCCCGAAACGCGGGCATCCCCACCGCCACAACGGCCGCAACAAAAAGCACTCCCAGCGTCCAAGTCAACGTCCCCGCTTCAAGCGGCTTCATATTGGATAGCAGCTTCTCAACCAGCCGAGCGCCCAGCCACGCTATCGGCGCCGCTAGCACAATCCCAATTAGCGCGGTTCCAAGCCCTTCTCGCATTACCATGGAGAACACATCTTTCGGCAGCGCGCCCAATGTCATACGGACGCCAATCTCTCCTTTGCGGCGAGAGGTGCTGTAGGAAAGGACTCCGTACAATCCCACCACTGTCAAAATGAGTGCCAGTGTCCCCGCGCCCCCGCACAGTGTGGCGAACATCCTCTCCCGTTGCAGTCCTTTAGCGATCTGTTCTTCCATCGTTGTTACCTCAACTAGAGGGAGGTTTCGGTCCATGTCGGCCACTGTCTTCCGAATGGCACCCAACTCTTGTGTCGGAGAACTCGCTGTCCGAAGCACCACTGAAAGCCCCGGTACATCCTTCTCCGCAGGCAACCAAACCGCGAAAGGATGACTTTTCATTGAAGTAACCGCCATTTTCGCCACAATCCCAATGATCTGATAATGCGGAATATCGGCGCCCGGCGGCACATCGGGAAACTCGATCATCTGTCCCAATACACCCTTGCCCCCGAGCTTGCTCGCTAGATCTTCGCTAATCATCGCCACACTCGCCTTGCTATCGACGTCCGCACGGCTGATGTTCCGGCCCGCTAACACGCGCACGCCATAAAGAGGCAAATATCCAGGTGTGATGCCATTAATCGAAGCATCGCCGGCCGTTTGCTGCCCCGCCAGCCGGACACTCTCCCACCAGCCGCCCACATCCATCGGCCGAACTTGCGCCATCCCCACCGCCATCACTCCCGGCGTCTCTGCCAAGCGCCGCTCCAAATTTAAGTAAAACGGCGCTAATTTGTCCTTCGCGTAACCGCTGGTTCCCGGCCGAATGCCAAACACCACAAGGTTCCGGCGGTCGAATCCCGGGTCTTCATTCTGAAGCGCCAGGAAATTTCGCACAAAGATCACCGCGCTCAGAACCAACAACACGGCCATCGCCATCTGGCCCGCTACTAAAATATGTCCCGCATTCCATTTCCCGGACCTTGTCACTGTTCCCAATCCGCTCATGCCGGTTCGGCCCCATGTCACCTGCGCGAGCCGGCTGGCCTGCAGCGCGGGAAGCACGGCGAACAAAAGCAGGGCCGCGCCGGTAACCAGCATAGTGGCCGCCAGCACCCGCAAATCCAAATCCACTTCTATGGGAAGACCGTCACGGACGGCTAGAAATCGGCCCATTAGGTTAGCTGTTGTCCACCCGATTGCGATGCTCGCCACACCACCCAAAACGGCCAGCAGGCCGCTCTCCGTTACGAACTGGCGAATCAACCGGCCCCGGCTGCACCCAAGCGCGACTCTGGCGGCAGTCTCTCTGCGGCGTGCGATTCCCTGCGCCAATAACAGATTCGCAATGTTACTACAAGCAATTATTAACAAAAGCGCCACTAGTCCGCCTAGAACAAACAGCGGATTGCGAAATTCGCGGCGCAAGAAATCCAATCCCTGCGCGCCGTCGTCCAAACGGATTCGCGGCGCTTTCGTGGGATCTTTCAGCTTGTCTACCCAACTGCCTCGAAACAATGTGTCCAGCAAGGCTTGTAATTGCGCGTCGCTGATGCCGTCCGAACGGCGAGCCAGCAGAGAGAAGCCCCAATACCGGTGGTCGTTCAAGCCGCGCTGTGCAACTCTTTTGTCCACGTACAGTGGTGCGTAGACCTCGGCGCCGTCGCCGGGAACAATTCCGTAAAACCTCGGCTCTAAAACGCCAACAATCGTTTCTGATTTGTTGTCCAGTTGAAGTGTTTTGCCAATGGCAGCCGGATCGGATCCTAGCGCCTTCTCCCAAAAGCGATGCGTCACCACCACGGCGCCCGCTGCCGATGAATTCTCGTCAGCTTCTGAAAGCAAGCGGCCCATTTCCGGGCGCACCTGTAAGGTTGAGAGAAAATTTCCACTGATCGGCCGCTCCTGCGCAAGCATTGCTTTTCCTTCGAAGCTTGCGCTCACGGTGCTTGGAAATGTATAAGCCGCTATCGACGCTTTTCCTTCGGTCCCCTTGCGCATCCGCTCGAAGCTCAAGTAAGAAAAAAAGTCGGCAACGCGGAGACCGTCTTCGGCCCACATGCTGCCGGCGGCTCCGTTCGCTAAATCGCGCGGAAATCCAAAACCTTGCCAATAGATTAACTTCAACTGCTGTGCCTTGGGCAACGGCAATTGACGCCACAACACGACATCCATCAACGAAACCATCGCCGTCGTCGCGCCAATACCGAGTGCCAGCGATAAAACCACCGCAATCGTGATCGCGGGCGTCCGCCTCATCATGCGCCAACCGAAGGTGAGGTCCTGTGTAATGCCGGCCAGCCATGCCCAGCCCGATTCGTCGCTGCAAATCTCTTTCACTTGTTCGGCTCCTCCAAAGCTCCGCTTCGCCATTTGCCGCGCTTCCGCCGGCGAATAGCCTTGCCTTTCATAGTCCTGCGCTAAGTGATAAAGGTGGTGCGCAATTTCGCCGTCCAATTCCTTGCGCATTTTGTTCCAAGGCAGTCGCATCTCATCCTCCCGTCCGCTACGATTCGAGTACCAGCGCGATCGCCCCCGCATACCGCCGCCATTGCGCCGCTTCTTCTTCAAATGCTTTCTTGCCGGCCGCCGTTAGCGCGTAGTATTTCGCCATCGGCCCGCTGCCCGATTCCTTCCACTCCGATTTCAAAAAACCTTTCCGCTGCAAACGATGCAGCGCCGGATACAACGATCCCTGTTGCACCTCCAGCAACTCATTCGAAGTCAGCAGGATTCGTTGCGCAATTCCATAACCGTGCAGCGGACTATGCGCCAGGGTCTTCAATACCAGCAGGTCCAGCGTCCCTTGCAGCAGCTCTGACTTCTTTGCTTTTTCAGCCATGTGAAGAGTTTATCATTCTAGGTAGGTAGTTTGTCAAGGTAGATAGTCATTCACGGTACCAGGAGAGTCAGGTCTCAGACGCCCATGTTTTGGTTGCCGCTACGGGGTCGAGTTCCTTCGAAAACGGCCTTTAGGAATACCATCCAAACGCCGCTCGGCTATCGTAGACCAAGGCCGCTACTCTTTCGCGCTCCCCTATCTGGGGCTCAGGAACTAATTTGTCCGCTACAATAGCTCCCAAGCCGAAAGCTACGCCGCCCAGGGCTCCGACGCCTGGATGGATGAAATCCGCGAGGGGAGCCGCCGCTGCTATGACTTGCAAGGCTGTCAAAGTACGGTGACGTTTTGCCGACTGTTCGCTCACCTGATTGCATACGGCTAAACATCGGCTCATCTCGTCGCGCGCCTTTTGAGCGTCTACTTGATTTGCGATCAACCTCCGGCGCCAGTTGTGGAACCGTCGCCGGCTTTCGCGAAATTCACTTTGCTGGCTCAGTACTACCGCCCGTTCCAAAAGTTTTGCATCTGTGGCGTCGCGGTCTTCGGGCACAACGAAATCCCAACGGAACAGGAAGGCGTTCTCCGGTATGGTGGCGGCCGGTGCCGGAGGTCCCTCCATGCGCATTCCCTCGACCGGAATTTCCCGGCGGAAATCCTGATAAGATCCAAAGCCCACCACCGACTCGATATTCGCTGCCGGATCGACGTCTAGATTCTTTAGCTTCCGGAAGAGTTCTTCATCGGCCTTTGTGTTCATTCGATCCGCGAGCACCATCCTGGTGGTCCACATCGCGGGATGATCCGGGGGAGCCGAGCGTATGGTCTGAAAGTCAAAGCTGACGTTTTTTGCCAGCTTCGATCGTTTTCCAAAGCGAGACGCGTACTCACCGGCCCAAACGTTGCGAAGATTCTCGTCCCAAGGGATGGTAACGGCGAGCTTGCCGAGAATCCCGATAGCCGTTTTAAGCAAATCGGGTTGCCACCCTTCATTAATCCATGTAGCGTGCTGCTCAGGGTCGTCCTCGGGCGGCTTCGGAATCACGAGGCGATCGAAGAGAATCGTTTCCGCGACAAAGGCGTGCCTGCGCGTATGATCGTCAACAGCGAAGGTTCCCCAAAGTTCATCGAAAGGAGTTATAGGGTTCATTTCATCCGCCTCCTTCAATGAATTCTAGCCCTAACAACTTCGCGTCGACACCAGCCAAGCCGCTCCGGCCAACCTCTACTAATCTCTGAATAATTGTCCGTAACACTATGAGTATATTGGATTTAATAGCCAAGAACGAAGGATTGGCCGAGCCGTTTTCGAGGGTCACAAAACCAGCCAACTTTATATTTCCTCTCTTTTCAATAACTTATCCCAATTCAATCCACTTCGCCGCTTGACGCTACGTCTACGCTAAAACTGCCGGACCCTATATCCGGACCAATTTTTTTCACGAAAAGGAATCAAAAAGTCATGCGTCTGAGTACAACAAAACGAGTGAAAATCTCGCCGACTTTCGCCCTCAAAAACAATCGGCAAAATGACCGGCAAAAGTACGTTCGCGCAACGCGAAAAGTGTCGAGTTTTTACCGTCGCTTTTCCCTTTATATTTATAGACGGGAAAAACTCACCCCTTTTTGCCCCTTTCCAGATCGGCAAAACAACCGGCAATCTAGGTCGTTTTCAGCTCCTGCACTTTCGCCCTTTGCTATTCTGAATTTCGAGCCGCATCCCCCCGCCTCTTTCAAACATAAAATGGCTGCCGATGTTTTCGCACTGACTCGCACGCTTATCGACATCGAATCGATCACGCCCAACGAGTGCGCCATCGGCCAATTTTTGTTCGATTACCTCAGCGCCCTCGCTCAACGGTTCAGCGGCGAAATCGAGCGCATGCCGGTTGAACCCGGTCGCGATAATCTCTTCCTTCGCTTCGGAAATCCGGTGGTCACGCTGTCCACCCACATGGATACCGTCCCGCCTTTCATCCCGTCACGCGAAGACGAAACACACATCTGGGGTCGCGGCGCGTGTGACACCAAGGGCATCATCGCATCGATGATTTTTGCCGCCGAACGTCTGTTGGCCGACGGCAAGCGCAATTTCGGCCTTCTTTTTGTCGTGGGCGAAGAACGTAACAGCGCCGGCGCCATTGCTGCCGAAAAGGCTCCACGCGGCAGTAAGTTTCTCATTAACGGTGAACCTACGGAAAACCAGCTCGCTCTTGGCTCAAAAGGCGCGCTCCGTTTTGAAATTATCGCGCGTGGCCGCATGGCTCACTCCGCTTATCCTGAACTCGGCGAATCCGCCATTGAGAAACTCTTGAACGCCATGGAGCGTATTCGCAATCTCCCGCTGCCGGTCGATTCTGTTCTCGGCCCCAGCACTCTCAATATCGGTGTCATTCGCGGCGGACGCGCACCCAACGTAATTCCCGACGAAGCCGTTGCCGAAATTTTTATCCGCGTTGTCGGCGATGTTACAGATTTGCGCACGCAAATCAAAGCTGCTGCCGCCCCCGATGCGGAGGCGGACGAAGTTCTTTTTATCCCAGCCGTTCATCTCGGGTCGCTCCCGGGTTTTGCCACCACGGTCGTGGCCTACACTACCGACATTCCGGCCTTCGGCTCCGCATGGGGCCGCCCGTTTTTGCTCGGTCCAGGCACCATCCACGTGGCTCACACTTCCGAAGAGCGCATTCCTAAATCGGAAATCACGGCTGCGGTTGAAATCTATTCTCAACTGGTGGAAAGGTTGTCACAGCAACAATGAAAACAATCGATGTCGGCATTCTGGGCGGCACCGGCATGGTGGGCCAACACTTCATCCGCTTCTTGCAAGGTCACCCCTGGTTCAATCTCACATGGCTGGGCGCGAGTGACCGTTCCGCTGGGAAGAAGCTCAAAGACGCCACGTCTTGGCGTCTCGACGGCGACCTTCCCTCGCATGCCGCCGAAATCGTTGTCTCCGATTCGAAGCCTTCCCCAAGCGCACCGCGCTTGATGTTCTCCGCCATGGACGCTTCTGTTGCCACGGAAATCGAACGCGATTTTGCGCAGGCGGGCCACGTTGTTGTTTCCAATTCGCGCAACCATCGCATGGAAGCCGACGTGCCGCTCATCGTGCCCGAAGTCAACCCGGGCCATCTCGCTCTTTTGCACGGCCAGCAAAAAACGCGCGGCTGGAAAGGCATGATCGTTACCAACCCGAATTGCTCTACTATCGTGCTCACCATGGCACTCGCGCCGCTCGTTCCATTCGGCATTGAAAAAGTCATCGCGGCCACGCTGCAGGCCATCTCCGGCGCCGGTTACCCCGGTGTTTCTTCCATGGACATCATGGCGAATGTCATTCCCTTCATTGGCGCGGAAGAGGAAAAGATGCAGCAAGAGACGCAGAAAATCCTCGGTACTTTCGCAAACGGCGCAGTCACTCCGCTCCCTGCGGGTGTCAGTGCCCATTGCAACCGCGTCGCTGTGACTGACGGCCACGTAGTCACCACTTCCGTTGCACTCGCAAAAAAGCCGTCTGTTGCTGACGTACAAGCCGCTATCGAAAGCTTTCAAAGCGTCCCGCAGCAACGCAAGCTGCCGAGTGCTCCGCTCAAGCCGCTTACTTATTTGCCCTTGCCAGACCGTCCTCAGCCTCGCCGCGATGCCATGCGCGAAAACGGCATGGGCGTTACTATCGGACGCATTCGCGAATGTCCTGTTCTCGACATAAAACTCGTCGCCTGTGGCCACAACACCATTCGCGGCGCGGCCGGAGCCGCTGTGCTCAACGCCGAGCTCATGGCCTCGGAAGGATTCCTCGACTGACATGATTGTCATGAAATTCGGCGGTTCCTCCGTCGAATCTCGCGATGCCATCACTCGAGTTGCGTCCATCGTCAAGAAATACGAGCACCGCCGCCCCATTGTGGTCGTTTCTGCCATGGGCAAAACCACGAATAAACTACTCATGGCCGCCCACGAAGCGGCTGCGGGCCGTCGCGATCAAGCTCTAGCTATTGTTGATGAACTGCGCGGTTATCACTTGACTCATGGTCTCGCCGTCGCGGGCGCTGCCGCTGCCGATCTGGATCGCTTCATCCGCACCCATTTCGAATGGCTCGATGAACTGGTCAAAGGCCTTTCGGTTGTCGGCGAACTTTCCGATCGTTCCAAAGACGCTATTGCCAGCACCGGCGAACGCCTTTCGAGTCTCGTCGTCAGCTTCGCGTTTCGCGCCGCCGGCATGAACACGCAGCACATTGATTCACGCCGCGTGATTGTTACTGATGATCGCTTTACCCAAGCCCAGCCACTCTTTGATGAAACCTACGCCGCCCTCGCGGAAAGAGTTCGCCCGGTTGCTGAACACTCCGTGGTCGTCATGGGCGGTTTCATCGGCTCAACCAAAGACGGCGTCACCACCACTATTGGCCGCGGCGGCGGTGATTACTCCGCTGCCATTGTCGGAGCCGGCGTCGAAGCTGAGGAAATCCAAATCTGGACCGATGTCGACGGAATGCTTACCGCCGACCCCCGCATTGTGCCAGGCGGTCATCGCGTCAAAAGTATTTCCTTTGCCGAAGCTGCTGAAATGGCTTTCTTCGGCGCAAAAGTCCTGCATCCGGCTACTGTTTTGCCCGCCGTCGAAAAAAACATTCCGGTCCTTATACTGAATTCGCGCCGCCCTGAAATCGAAGGAACGCGCATCACTCTCGATGCTGCCCCTTGCGCCAATCCGGTGAAGTCTATCTCCTGCAAACGCGATATCACCATCGTGAGTATCCGTTCCACTCGCATGCTGATGGCTCATGGTTTCCTGCGCCGCATCTTCGAGATCTTCGATCGCTTCGAAACCAGCGTCGACATGCTCTCCACCTCCGAGGTCAGCGTCTCGTTGACGTTAGATAATACGGAGAACCTCTCTGCCATTCGTGAAGAGGTCTGTCAATTTGCGGAAATCAGCGTGGAAGAGAAACAAGCCATTGTTTGCTTAGTGGGCGAAAACATTCGCCACACGCCCGGCATCGCCGGACGAGCGTTTCAGGTCTTGGCCGGAATGAACATTCTGATGATCTCGCAAGGTGCATCGCTCCTGAATCTGGGCTTCGTCATCGCGGATAAAGACGTTCCGGTCGCGGTCTCCGCATTGCACAAAGAATTTTTTTCTACTCTTGATCCGGCGGTGTTTGCCTAATGGCACAAAATCAAAAGCTCGCTATCATCGGTTACGGCAAAATGGGCCGGCTTATCGAACAACTTGCTCCCGAATATAACTTCGATGTTGTTTTACGCCTCGACGAATTCAACAACATCGACGGCGCAGGCATGACGCCCGACGCTTTCAACGATATCGACGTGGCGATCGAGTTCTCCACGCCCGAAACCGCGCCGGCGAATCTCAAGCGCTTGGCTGAACTCAACGTTCAGGCAGTCGCCGGCACCACCGGCTGGGGCGATCATTTGCCTGAAGTGAAACGCGTCGTCGAGCAGGCGAGAACCGGCCTGGTGTGGAGTCCGAATTTCTCCATTGGCGTCGCCGTCTTCACCAAGCTTGCCGCTCTTGGCGCCCAGCTTTTGCGCGACGAAGCCGAATACGGCGCTTGGGCGTGGGAGATTCATCACGACGCTAAGAAAGATGCACCTTCCGGGACTCTGATCCACCTGGTGCAAGCCATGAAGAATGCGGGTTATCGCCGCAATATTGATACCAGTTCGAGCCGTGCCGGCAAGCACCCGGGCACGCACGAAATCGGTTTCGATTCCGCCGCCGATACCATTACGCTCCGGCACACCGCGCGGAGCAGGGAAGGCTTTGCACGCGGCGCGCTCAAATCCGCCCGTTGGATTCTACCGCGCAAAGGCGTCTTCACTTTTGAGGAAGTATTGTTTGGTTAAGGAGTAAGGAAGCATATGTTCACTGGCTGCGGTACCGCGCTCATCACACCCTTTAAGAAAGACGGCTCGCTTGACGAAGCCGCTCTTCGCAACATCGTCGACCAGCAAATCGCCGCCGGCATCAATTTCCTTGTTCCCTGCGGCACCACGGGCGAGAGCCCCACTCTCTCCCATGCCGAGCACCTTCGCGTCGTCGAAATCACGCTCGAACAAGCTCGCGGCCGCGTTCCCGTTTTGGCCGGCGCCGGCAGTTATCATACCGATCACGTTATTCATCTGATTGCCGACCTTCAAAAACTCGGCGTCTCCGGCATCCTGTCCGTCACGCCGTACTACAACAAGCCCACACAAGAGGGCTTGTATCAGCACTACAAAGCCATCGCTAATTCCACGCCGCTGCCCATCGTCATCTATAGCGTGCAGCCGCGTACCAACGTCAACGTTGAGCCCGCCACGCTTGTACGCCTCGCCGAGATCAAGAACATTGTTGGCCTGAAAGAAGCTTCCGGCAGTATTTCGCAAATGGCCAGCATCATTGCGCGTGTGCCCGAGTCGTTCGCCGTCCTCTCCGGAGATGACGTCGTCGCCCTGCCGCTCATCGCTCTCGGCGGGAAGGGCGTCATTTCTGTGGTCTCAAACGAAATACCGGCTGAATTTACCTCGCTCGTCCAAGCCGCGCTCAAGGGAGACTTTGCTCGTGCTCGCGAGCTTCAAAGAAAATACCAATCTCTTATGGAAGTCAACTTCGTCGAAACCAGCCCCGGACCTGTGAAATTCGCCATGGCGCGCCTTGGCTTATGCGAACCCATTTGGCGATTGCCGATGGTCCCGCCTACTCTCGCATCGCAGCAAAAAGTGGATGCGGTCCTCGAATCTCTCGGCCTCCTGGTCGGAGTCCGTGCTTGAGTAATCCTCTCCGCCAACCGATAGAAGCACTATTTGATCAAAAGCCGCCTCAATATACCGACGAACACAAGAAGTTGTTCGCCGAGTTCATCGACTTACTAAATCACGGCCAAGTTCGTTCGGCTGAACCCGATCCCACTCAGCCCACTGGCTGGCGCGTGAATGCCTGGGTCAAAAAAGGGATACTGCTTGGCTTTCGCATCGGCGGAATCGTTGAGATGTCCGGCCAGTTCTTTGACAAATCCACCTATCCGTTACGGTGCATTACCGCGCAAGACGGAATCCGCGTCGTGCCTGGCGGTTCGAGCATCCGCGATGGCTGCTACATAGGCCGCGGCGTTACCTGCATGCCGCCTATGTTTATCAACGCCGGTACCTACGTAGATGACGGAACAATGGTGGATTCCCACGCACTGATTGGAAGCTGTGCGCAGATTGGTAAAAACTGCCACATCTCTGCCGCTTCGCAAATCGGCGGTGTGCTGGAACCGGTCGGCGCCATTCCGGTCATCGTGGAAGATGACGTGCTTATCGGCGGCAATTGTGGCGTCTACGAAGGTACGGTGATCAAGAAACGCGCAGTATTGGGCAGCGGCACCATTCTGAATCGCTCCACGCCGGTTTACGATCTTGTCCGCGAAACCGTCTATTGCGCAACCGACGATCAACCGCTTGTAGTTCCAGAAGAAGCGGTCGTGGTTGCCGGTTCACGCGCCGTTAAGTCGGGACCCGGCAAAGACTGGGGCATTTCGCTTTATACTCCTGTCATTGTCAAGTATCGCGACTCCGGCACCGAAGCCAAGATTCAGCTCGAAGATTTTCTCCGCTAATTCTCTTCGCCGATCACCGCTTCCAACAGCTTCGGACCAGAGGGCTTCTGATAATCGCCCTGAATCGGCTCGTCCGTGATTTCGACGCCTTCGATTTTAGTCAGCATGGTCGCGTCGTCGTAGTGCATCAGCCACGTTCCGCTGGCTTCAGCCGGCATGAAACCAGCCGGTACCTGGAGCGGCTCTTCGCTGCGCAAAATCCAAAACTGGTACGTATGTCCGTCGGGCGGCTTCGGTAAGTTGGAGCCGATGAAGACCAAATTCTTCGCCGAAAGAATTGTGTAGCCCACGGTTTTCTCGGCGGCGGCAGCCTCGCTGGCCTTCATCGGCAACAACCGTGCACCGCTTCTCTGGAGTGTGGTTACAAGCGTATTAGCGCTGCTGTCTTCGCGTCTCAATTGCTCGACTTGAGCCTCCGCCTTGAGCCGTGCGTCCTCGTCGGATTTCATTTTTTGTACCACGCTCTGTAGCGCGCTGCGATCGGACGGCCTGATTTCGCTCTCCGCCTTCTGCCGTTTGTCTTTCTCAGTATCCAACGCTTTTTCAGCGTTGGCTAACTTCTGAGCCAAACCCTCGAGATCCACCGTCGAATTGGGCCGGTCAACCCGTGCCCAGGCGCGTGCCGCGTACCAGGTCATGACCAGCAATAGACAGGTAACGGCACAGATGATGACTAACGTCGAGATCGGAACAGATGGGCGTTCGCGCGCTGCCGAGTTTTTTGGAAACGTCAACACCTTGCGGCTCAATTCGGCGATCCGTACAATGCGGCCGCGAAAGTCTTCCGAAGGTTCCGCATTTTCGAGTGTCTCGGCAAAAGCGAGCCACAGGTTCATGCTCCGCTGCACACCTGTCAGGCATGCTGGACATTGCTCTTGGATTTGCGTTTCAAGCTGCGACCGATCCGGCTCCTCCAGCAGCCCCAACACGTAGCGGTCGTAAGTGTCGGAATTGAATCCCGCGCAGTGCATCTACGACCGAGTATACTTAGTGCCGGATCAGGCCGGCCGCACCCCACTCCGCTGGTGTGGTTACTCGCCCCTTCCCAAAGGGCTTCTCAAGCTCTTTGATCTCGAACCGCACTTGCTGCTCCTTTACATGAACCAGCGTGTGTTGGAAGAACCAACCATGTTCGTACGATTTGTCTTCCCGCAAGTGTCCACCCGAACTCGCCATTGACAGGTACATGACCCCGTCCAGGTCAAAGTGCAGCATCTGATGAATGTGCCCGGCGATCACATACTTGACTCCATAACGCAACGCGAGCTGATGCAGCGGGAACGCAGGACTGCCCAAAACCGCCTGCAGAATCCAGGAGGGACGGTGCGAAAAGACAAACTTCACTGGCTGCTTCTGATGCGCCGCCAAGTCCTGTTTCAGAAACTCGATTTCGGCTGCTGAAAGGTCTTCGGTTTCGCTGTTGTCGAGCACGCTGATGTGTACCTGCTTGTAGTCGAAGCCATAATGCAGCGGTCGCTTGGTGTGTTCCACGTAGGCGTGGGCCGACGTCTGAGACCAGACATCGTGATTGCCGGGAGTAAATAAAATCTTGTAGCGGCGATATGGCGCCAACTCCGCTTCGATTTCCTCCCATTGCGTTTCCACCCGGCGATCAGTCATGCCCTGGACTGTGTCGCCAACGGTTACTACAAAGGCAGGATGGTCCAGATTCGTTTCGCGCCACGCTTCTTCGTAAACACCTTCCACGGGCTCGCCTGTGCGGTCGCCTAAAATGGCGAAATCGAAATCGTCTTCGGGGCCGCGAAACTGGAACCCTAAAGCGATAAAAGCGAGCGAGAAACCCAGCGAAAGAGCTAAAAACCGCATCCCAAAACTCGATGGTAGCCTACAATCAAGTCGTGTTCCCAAAAGACGGTCACAAGCTTCGCACGTTTCGCCTCCTACTTCTGACTCTGCTGCTCAGGCCGTTTGGCAACCTTTTCCTTGCCAAGGGGATGCGTCATTTTCCGAAGCTCCTGCGGGCGGAGCCGCTTCCCTACTTGGAGGCACTCTTGAACCCGTTTGTGGCCCTCGGCATTGCTATGCTGGTTCTGGCGTTGCTCACGCGCATGGCGCTGTTGAGCGTAGCGGATCTCAGCTTTGTTCTGCCCCTAACCGCTACCGGTTACATCATCTCCGCCTATCTCGGCAAGGTGTTCCTGGGCGAATACGTAGGGTCCAATCAATGGCTGGGAACGTGTATGATTTTCGTGGGAGTCGTTTTTGTCGGTACGACCCCGGAAAAGTCGGCGCTGCCTCCCGCGGGGCAGTCGGTTTAGAAGCTTAATTAGGAGAACTTGCTCGGAATATGAAGATCGGTGTACTTGGCGGAGACGGTTACTGTGGTTGGGCAACCGCTCTATACTTATCGGCCCACGGCCATTCCGTTTCCATCGTGGACAATTTTGCCCGGCGGCAATGGGATTACGAATTAGGGGTCCAGACGCTTACGCCGATTCGCACGCTCGCGGAGAGACTCAAGCTTTGGCAGCAGTTGACCGGACACACGATCGATTTGCACGTCGGGGATTGCACCGATTACGATTTCTTGGCTTCCTATGTGAAATCGACTGAGCCGGAAGCGGTGATCCATTTCGCCGAACAGCGGGCCGCTCCTTATTCGATGATCGACCGCAAGCACGCCGTTTTTACCCAAGTCAACAATGTGGTCGGTACCCTGAATCTCCTATTCGCTTTGCGCGAGTTGCAACCCGATTGCCACTTGGTGAAACTCGGCACGATGGGCGAGTACGGCACTCCGAACATCGATATTGAAGAAGGCTACATTTCGATTGAGCACAACGGCCGCAAGGATGTTTTGCCGTTCCCAAAACAGCCTGGTTCTTTTTATCACCTTTCGAAAGTCCACGACAGCCACAACATGATGTTTGCGTGCAAGATTTGGAAACTGCGCGCGACCGATTTGAACCAGGGCGTGGTATACGGCACCATCACCGACGAAACGGCTCTTGACGAAGCATTGATCAACCGCTTCGACTACGACGAAGTTTTCGGTACGGTGTTAAATCGGTTCTGCGCTCAAGCGGCCGTTGGGCATCCGCTGACAGTATATGGAAAAGGCGGTCAGACGCGCGGGTTTCTGGATATTCGCGATACTGTGCGCTGCGTGGAACTGGCGTGTCTCAATCCGGCCGGCCCAGGCGAGTGCCGCGTTTTTAATCAATTCACAGAACAGTTCTCAGTGCTTGAACTCGCGAAACTGGTGCAGACGGCAGGCAAGAAAATGGGTTTAAGTGTCACAATCGATCAACTCCCCGACCCTCGCGTCGAGGCCGAAGAGCACTACTACAATGCCAAACATTCGAAACTGATCGATCTTGGTCTCAAGCCGCATCTGCTTTCGGATTCGCTGCTCGATTCGTTGATGAACATTGCCATCCGTTACCGCGACCGGATCGATAGCGCCATGTTCCTGCCGCAGGTCAACTGGCGGAACGCGACCAACGAACGCACTCTGCGGCCGCAAGCCGCGCCCGTTCCCGCAGGCTCGCGCTAGTCGCCGGCGGCCACTAACTCACCGCCCCGGATGTAGTACGATCCACCGCGCCACCGGATGGTGTTGCGCAGAAAGCTGGCTGCCCACACCGCCAATGCCACGGCATCCCAGCAGAATACGATCGGCATTTTCTGCCACAGTTTCTCCTGCTTTAATCCATAGCCGCCGATCAGCCACGTCATCAAAACTCGCAAAGCGAAATAAAGGCCGAAGTAAATCAGAGCCGTGGTCACAGTCGGATAAGCCAATACGGCGATGATCGACCAGAGAAGACCTTGGGTAAAAATCAACCCCAAGTGTCCCGCAGGCCTCATGTGCCGCATGACTACGAGCCAGCGCAAACGCTTGTGGAGTAATTCGCTGAGGGTTTGATAGTCGGACACTGTGTCAATGGTGTAGCGAGAAAGCTCTACCTCATAGCCCTGCTCGGCGATCAATCGACCCACGAGTAGGTCGTCGCCCGGGCGGTTCTCGATTGCCTGGTACCCGCCGAAGCCCGCCAAACGAGCGCGTGTCGTCGCAATGGTAGGTCCGAGGGCAAACTTGACGCCATCGAGTAACCGCGCCACCAGCAGGCCGGCATAGAAATCTGACAACATGCCCGCTGTCTGCAGATTTTCGATGAAGCTGTGCTCGCCGATTGAAACATAGAAGCAAGTGACCGCTCCCACTTTCGGATTTTCGAGGGGAGCCACGACCTGGCGCAAATAATCCGGTCTAGCGCGTACATCGCTGTCGTTGATGACCAAATATTCGTATTGAGCTTCATCCGCCAGCCGGACCAGCTTCGCTACCTTATCATTTGCGGCGATGCGGCCAGAACCGAACAGGACGCGAATTTGTCGCCGCGGGAAATCTCGTTTCAATTGCTCGATGGCCGGCATACACGGGTCGTCGGGTGCACCCACGCAAAAGACGATTTCGTACTCCGGGTAATCCTGCCGGCAGAAACTTGCAAAGTTCTCATAGGCATCCGGATCGAGACCGCGCACCGGCTTCAAAATGCTGACCGGCGGCGTGAATCCATTGAGCTTTTTCGACGGACGCGCAAAAAAACGAACTGCTCCCCAAATCGCTAGCAAGTAATAGATAAACGGAAATGTTGCAACCACAAGCGCAACGTATGCGATGGGTGTTGGATGCATTGATCCTCAGTTCTAATTTGTTCCAAGAATGACCCCAATCATCTTGGCTCACCCCAAGAATAGCATCGCAAACCCCGCCAAACTGGCTGGATCCGGGTCCGCCTAACTCAATATCGGGATGTGAAATCCGATAAGAAAGGTGACGCAGCTCGTCAGGGCAGCCAAAAAGAAGTGCAAGCAACATCCGAAAAGAAATTCGTTGGAGACAGTTACAGACTTGGGGACGTGCGGTCAGAATTACGTTTGCCGACCGATTTATACGCAACCTTGTCTCGAAGCGCGGAGTCGGCCGAGCTTCGGGTCAAAATAGTCGACATGTCGCCGACGGGCATGGGTATGGAAGCCCTGGAAGCGGTAGAGCCGCAATCCAAAGTGACTATCGACCTCGAGGAAGGTACAGCTTTTGGCGAAATTCGATTTTGCCGAGAAAAGAGTCCGGGTCTCTTCTTCTTAGGCTTCCATCTGGAAAAATATGTCGGAAAGCAGGTCTGACCGCTTTGCTTAGGGTTTGGGACGAGGGGACGCTGCTTGCTGAGCCGGTCCGGATTCTAAGCCAACCGGCGCCAAATCTTCTCTGACTACCTCATCCTCCTGGGCGTCATTCAAATCCGCGAAAACGTTTGCCACGTAGTTCTCAGTTTCGAACGGGATGGGAGCTTCGGCGCTTTGATCCGCTCGCCCCGGTCCTGCGTTATAGCCGATCAGCGCGAGGCGTAAATCACCCTGGTAGCGGTCCAATAATTGGCGCAAATAGGCCGCGCCGCCGCGCACATTCTCGGTGGGATCAAAAACGTGAGAGACGCCTAATTCCCGTGCAGTTCCCGGCATAAGCTGCATTAAACCTTGTGCTCCCTTTACTGAAACCGCGCAGGGCTTAAAGCCGGACTCCTGTTTCATGACCGCTCGCAGGAGTTCAGGAGCGAGCGAGTTTTTGGCGGCAGCCGTTGAAATGATTTCGTTTACTCGCGCTTGATCGAGCGTCGGACAATCGGGCTGGTTGGTGTTGATCGCTAACGGTTCGATCAATTGTTGCACTGGAATGCTGGAAACGGGAACAGGGGAAGACTTGACGCTACTGGCGATTTGCCGGCTGACCGCCTGCATCTGTTGTTCGAAAGAAGCTCTCTGTTTCTTTAGCGATTCTTCAAGCGCGGCTTGCGCGTTGAACACGGGAGCGGGGTCGGATTTGGGAAGTGGGAGCGAAGTGGCCCGGGTTTGAGCAAACAACGCACCTGCGGAAAGCGTTAGGACGAGCGCGGCTACGCTACAGTTTGGGCGAGAGACAATCAAATAGTGTTATCGGCACAAAGCGCCGAATGTCTGAGAGAAACTTTGGGGGCGTTTTAGGCCGTTTTTGCCTTAGCCTTTACCTCGTTCTCGTTGCGGCTTACGTTGGATCTTACGATGAGCCTCCCGCTGGCGGATTCGAGCCAGACCAAGCGGTTCTGCGATCCACCCAAGTCATTGCCGTTCAGTGAGATGCCTTGCCGCCACAAGTTGCGTTGAACGGCGAGCGCCAATTGTTTGCCGCGCCGGAAAGTCACGTTGTCCACATCAGCGCCTCCAATGGCGGACACGATGACCGCTTCGCGCGCGACGTGCATAGAACGAATGCCTTGAAAAACAAGCGTCAGAGATTCCTCGGCGAAATCCCAAAGGGCGCTTAATCGCTCGCGCGAAACGCTTCTTTCCTCCGGTGGACTAAAACGCAGTAGTGCTGCGAATTTGGCCGAAGGTACTTGGATAGTGACACACACGTCGGCGAGAATGTTGCGTGCGATCAGCCGCTCTCCCGATTTTGCCAATCGGCATTCATTCGCGCCCACGGAAATCTCCTTGACAGGATGATCGACGACCGGTGCTATGAGTTTTTGCATGGTGAGTAGGCCACTCGAAACCTGACGCTTTATCGCTCTATTTTTCGAGAATTCTAGAAGATGTTGCGAGATTATTTTTTTTCCGCTGGTTTCGGCTCCGGCTTCGCTTCGCCTGGTTTGGACGGTTGTGCCTTAGCCGCCTCGGCAGCCGGTTTTTTGTCGCCGGCTTCTTTTTTGGCCGCCTCGGCAGACTTGCCTTTGCCGCCTTCCCCTTCAGCCCCGCCTTCACCTTCCTTAGCGCCCTTAGCCGGTGGCGTTTCAGGTTCGGGATTATCCGGATATTGCACGATGATCGAGACTCGCCGGTTGGAAGGATCCTCCGGTTTGGCGGGCAAACGTAATTGCTGGTCGGCGAAGCCCCGCACTTGCGTGACCTGATTCCCCCGTAAGCCATTTTCCTGCATGATTTTCCGTGCTGAGTTGGCGCGGTCTGCCGAAAGTTCCCAGTTGGAATACTGCTGATCCTGGAATTGGTGGGAATCGGTGTGACCCTCCACCAGAATCGTATTCTTCATCTGACCCAACTCGCTCGCGAGCTTGATGAGTAACTCACGCCCTAATTCGGTGGGAGCTGGTTGCCCATTTTCGAAAAACATTCCCTTTTCGCTTTCGAGCAACTCGATGCGCAGACCCTCGCCGGTGACGGTCATCTGGACATAATCTTTCAGTTTCTCGAATTGCGGGGTTTGTTTCATGGCTTGCTCAAGTTTCTCCTTCAAGGCCGCCATATTTGTTTTGGAGATGGTGAGACTCTCACCGCTCCCCGCCATGGCGCTCCCCATCTGCTTACCGTGGCCTTTCGGATCGCGAAAATAACCGGCGATGGCTTTCTTGACATCTTCGCTCGAACTGAGCAGCCACAGCACGATGAACAGAGCCATCATGGCCGTGACGAAGTCTGCATACGCGACTTTCCAAGCGCCACCATGATGGCCGCCGTGGCCGCCTTTCTTTTTGATGATGATGATGGGTGGTGTTGCCGGTGCTGACATAAATCCTCGTTACCTCGGGCTTAGTGGCCGCCGCCCTCCGCCTTGATGCCCTTGCAGGCGGCTTCCATTTCTTTGAAAGTCGGCCGCACAGACGACGGTATGGAGCGGCGTGCGAACTCAACCGCGAGAATGGGCGCGGCGCCGCGCACGAATGCGATCAGCCCGGTGCGCAGGCAGTTGTAATAATTCGCCTCTGAGCCGTTGATTTTAGACATCATGCCGGCCAGCGGACCCAGGAATCCATAACACAAAAGAATGCCCAAAAAGGTTCCCACCAAAGCCGCTGCTACTTTGTGCCCAATTTCCGCCGGCGGACCGCCAATAGCTCCCATCGTGATCACTACGCCCAACACAGCCGCCACGATGCCTAGGCCCGGAAGCGAGTCCGCCACGGTTGAAAGCGCGGCGATCGGCGCGCCGACTTCGTTGTGGTGCACTTCGAGATCGAGTTCAATCATCTGATCGAGGTCAAAATGGGAAACGGTACCCGTCATCGCCATTCGCAACGTGTCGCAGATGAAATCGAGTACGTGATGATCCTTCATGACGAAATCGTATTTTTTGAAAACTTCGCTCTTGTCCGGCGCTTCCACATCCGGCTCCAGGCTGCTGATGCCGCCTTTGCGGCCGCGCGAGAACAGGTCGTTCAACATCTTGAGCGTATCGGTGTAGCGCGCTTTCGTGTATTTATCCCCACCCAATACGCCGAGCACCATCTTGATCATCTGGATCATGACGGGCAGCGGATTGGCAATGAGCAGTGTCCCAAGGGCCGCTCCGCCGATGATCACGAGTTCGGCAGGCTGCACCAGCACTTTTAAGTTCCCATGCTCCATGAGGTAGCCGCCGATAATGGCGCCTACAACTACAACCATTCCGATGATCGAAAACATGCTTTCTGAACAAAACCTCTGGAGGACTTATCGGATGAAGGGGGAATGGCAGTGAGAGGATTCACCCGAGAATAACTATTTTTATGGGTAAGGTCGAATCGCCGAAAAAAGATCGAGCCAACCTAGAAACAAGGGGTTTTCGTGCGATAAAGCCTTGCGGAGAAAAACGTGGGCAACAATCAAAATCCCTACCAGGCATATACCGATGGCACCATATTCAGCGACAGCCCTTTGAGCTTAGTCGTCAAACTCTATCAAGGCGCTATCGATGCTACCCGGCAAGCCGAAAAAGCGCTACAGGCACGGGATATTCCAGCGCGATCACGCGCTATCAACAAAGCGATTTCCATTCTGAGCGAACTGCTCATTGCTCTCGACTTTGAGCGTGGCGGCGAAATCAGCCAGAATTTGAAGCGCTTGTACACCTATATGCAGCAACAACTGCTCAATGCACATTTTCGGCAAGTCGCGGAGCCTCTGGTGGAGGTTGAGAAGCTGCTGAACACGCTTTTGGAGGGCTGGCGCGAGGTTGAGAATTCCCAATATAGTACCCGTCATCACGCCCCCGCCTTGCCGGTCGAAGAAGTCAACCGGCATTCGGAAGCGCCGAGCGTTAGCGCTCCCGTTTACAGTAGCTATCTCCAGGATGTGACTTCGTTCGCAGTGACTGCATACTCGTTTTGAAGGGAAGGGAAGGAAAGTGCCGCGGCGAGCGCGCTTTTAGTGCTTCGCCGGCGGCAGTTGAACACCGGTAGAGGGTTTGGCTTCCACTTTCTCGAACTGTTTCTGAATGACTTTAGCCAATCCGAAACCGCCGTGCGCCGCAATGGTTTGAGCCAGTTGATTCTCGGCGACCCCGTAAGCTGATTCCGCGCTCGAGTCCGAGCCACCACCCAGCCACCCATCGTCGCTTGCTTCGCGCACAGACTTAAGCATTTCACCGATCAGCAAAGCCTCAAAGCTGGTGGCGGCCGTAGCCACCTTTGACTGTTGGCTTTGCTTTCCATCCTCAACAGGCGTCAACGCCGGGGAAATGTCAAGCGAAGAGATGTTCATATTTGATTCTCTTGGGTAAAAGGATGGACATCCTAGATGATCTGCAAATCCGCCTCCAAAGCGCCGGCGGCCTTCAGAGCCTCGAGAATGGCGACGACATCGCGCGTTGTCGATCCGATATTCGCGAGCGCATGGACTAATTCCTCGACCGTTGCGCCTTCGTTCAGGACAAGATTGTGCGACTTATCGTCTTTGGCGTTGACGGTGGTGACCGGTACAGTGGTTGCGCCCGTGGTGGAACTGGGACCGGCTGGCACAATCAAGGGTTTGGTCTTAATGGATACCGTCAGGTTGCCGTGCATGATGGCGCAGGGCGCTATGTGAACATCGGCGCCTAGCACCACCGTCCCGGTTTTTTCGTTGACTACTACGCGCGCTTCGCGATCCGGTTCGACTGTCAGACGTTCCAACTCGGCCACAAATTCCGTTGGTCTGTTTTTGTATTCCGCGGGCAGCGTGACCGTAACGAGGGCAGAATTTTCCGCGTGGGCCAAGGCGTCGCCGGCGGGAAAGCGCGTATTCACGGCGGCGCTGATGCGCGCGGAGGTTTCAAAGTCGGCTTCCCGCAGTTGCAGCTTGACCACGTTGCCAATGGGTACTGAAGGCGCAGCGCGTTCGATACTGACACCATTCGGGACGAGCCCCGCGGTAGGATGGTTGACCGTGGTCGAGTTGTTACTTCTGCCGGCCACAAAACCGGCCGTGACCACCGGCCCTTGCACCGTGCCATAAACCTGGCCATTCACGCCGCGCAAGGTGGTGAGCACCAACAACCCTCCTTGCAGATTCGATGCATCGCCCACGGCCGCCACTTCCGCGTCTACTTGCGTTCCCGGCTGGGCATAGGGAGGCAATGTCGCGGTGACGAGTACGGCGGCGGTGTTTTTTACCGTGATTGAGCCGACCGGCAGGCTTGACGTGTTCACGCCCATGCGTTCGAGCATGTCGATCAGGCTCTGAACAGGGAAAAACGTCTGCTGCCGATCGCCGGTACCGTTGAGGCCGACCACAAGGCCGTAGCCGATCAATTGATTCTCGCGAACGCCTTCAATCGAAACCAGATCCTTCAGCCGAACAGCGTGGGCAGAACCCTCCGTCGCGTCGGCGCATGGAGCGCCGAAAATCAGCGCGAGAAGAAGCGCCGCAGCCGCGGTCGCGGGCTTCGAAAAGCTTTTAAAGCCAGTTGCAGTCATTCGGAAATTCATCCTCTAGAACGGAAGGAGGCCTAAGAACAGACGGAAAAGGAAATTCGGCCGGTGGATCGCATCATTGACCACGCCCTTCCCGTTGATCCGCAACTCCATTTGGCCAATGCTGCCGGATTGAACGGTGTTCGCCGATGTTAAATCGGCCGGCCGGACCACACCGCGGATCGTCACAATCTGGTTTTCGGAATTCACCAGCACCGTGCGATGACCCTCGACAACCAGATAGCCGTTGGGTAAGACGTCGGTGACGCGCGCCGTGACTGTCGTAGTCAGTGTTGTTTGACGGCTGGTGGTTCCCGCTCCGTTGAGCGACGTGGATGAGGTTACGTTCGCCAGGTTTGCCAGCTTGCCGGCGGCAGGGAACGTACCCGCAAGCGACGCGATGGAGGAATTGGCGCTCGATGCGCGCGAGGTCTTGGTCGCACCCGTCGAGACCGCCGAAGCCTGTTCGTTCACCACGATGGTGACGATGTCGTCAATCGAGCGAGCCCGGTCGTCGGTAGCGAGGTTCGCCCAGATCGCGGTTCCCGAATAGAGTGATCCTGGACTGCCCATTTCGCTATTGGCGGCCCGTTTGTGCGCTTGTTCCACGTATTGATCTAACGCCGACGGCTCTTGAAATTTCTTAAGTATCTTCTTAATCGCGGGAGGCGTTAACTGCTGTTGCGCCTGCACTCCGAAAGAGCCGAGCGTGCAGAAAGCGGCACTCGTGAGCGATGCGCGCAGAGCACGCCGGAGCGGATGTGTCATAAAGAGGTCCTTTCGTTGCTATCGCTACCAGCCAAGCCTGTGGATGTGCCCGGTAAAGCCTGCACTTGTCCCGCCGAAGCAATGCGAGCCCGGAACGTTTTTTGAGAACGCGGATTGCGCACCCGAATCACATCGCCGCAACGGCCGCCTTCGAGCGCCTCGCCAATCGCCTCAATGCGCGCTCCGCCAGCGTCCGATACCACCGTCACCATATCGCCGCGTTCCACTGCCTTGGGAGTTTCGAAAAAAGCTGCGAGCAAAGGAGCGCCGTCGGCGAGATCGTGGCGCGCCACCATCCCCTCTGCCGTCAGGCCGCTCAGTATCGGCGTCCGCAGCGGTGGCCCGACGTAAGTTTCTTCGCGCCAGCGCGTTCGCGTCAAACGATCGCCCGCATGAATAGCGCCGTTCGCTTCGAGGTGCGTTTCTTTCACTCGTACTCGTACACTCGCCCAGGTATCGAAATGCCGGTTCCCGGCATAAACGACATAGCCTTTCCAGATCACCGGGTTTTCGGAATAAGCCGTCAAGCCGTCCAACGGAAAAACGACCTCACCCGCCGGCGCATCCGCATTACTTCGCGCCAGAATTTCGATTTGCGGTGACCGTCCCTCGAACACCTTTTCCATCGCCGAACGCAACGAATCCGACTGCAAGGGCGCCAGCGGCCAGGCGGCGCACAAGTTTTGGTTCAACCCGCTTTCGCTTAAGCCATGCGCGTGCGCCAGACGGCGTAATTCGTCGGGATGGAAAACCCGCACCAAGCCGGCGGTGGGAGCATAACCGACTTTGAAGTCCGGCGGCAGGGCGGCGAAGATGGGAACGGCTGTTGCCAGATCTGCGCCTGTGATCCACTCGCCTTTCGGAATCATGCATGCCGCGCCGTTTGCGGGCGGCAACCCCCAGGCCAGCCCCGAAAGCAAGCCCAATAACAAAAGACGTGTGGCTGAACCAAGCATCCGCTACTCCTCACCTACTGCGCCAGTTGATTGATCTGCTGATACATTTCGTCGGCCGCTTTCACCACGCGCGAGTTCGCTTCATAGGCGCGTTGGCTTTGAATCAGGTCCACGAAGGCGCCCACCACATCCACATTGGATTGTTCCGTGTAGCCCTGCGCGAGTGTTCCCAGCCCTTCGGGGCCGCCCGGATTGGCCACTTGCGCATTGCCGGAGGCGTCGGTGGGTAGGTAGAGATTATTGCCGATGCTATTGAGTCCGCCCGAGTTCTGAAAATTGGCCAATTGAATCTGGCCGGCTTTTTGGGCCGCGCTCTGGCCAGCCAACGTATAGCTCACCGTTCCATCCTGCGCAATGGTGATGTTCTGGGCGTTTACGGGGATGGTGATTTGCGGTATTAAGGTGTTGCCATTCATATCCACAACGTTGCCGTTCTTGTCCATCTGAAACGAACCGGCGCGCGTATAGGCGATCGTGCCGGAAGGCTGTTGCACCTGCAAAAAGCCGGTCCCTTGAATGGCGACATCGAGCGGGTTGCCGGTTTGGGTAAACGCACCCTGGGTAAAAATAATTTCAGTGGCGGCGGCGCGCGCCCCAAGGCCCAGCTGCAACCCGGCCGGAACCGTCGTTTGTTGGCCGGCGGCCGCGCCCGGCTGCACCATGTTCTGATAAATCAGATCTTCAAACTGGGCGCGCCGCATCTTGAAGCCCTCGGTGTTCGCGTTGGCCAGATTATTGGCGATGTTGTCAACATTCAGCTGCTGGGCTGTCATGCCGCTCGCGGCGGCGTTTAGTGCGCGAATCATAATTCTTTTGCTTGGTTCCTTCCTGGTTGTCTTTCTTGTAGGTCTCGTTTCAAGAGCCCACTTTAGCCACTTCTTTCGAGGGCTTCACGATTCATTTCAGTGCCGATTTTCACTGCTTTTTCGAGCATTTCGAAGTGGCGCAGTAATACCACCATGCGGGCGGCCGATTCGGCCGGAGAAGCGTTTGAAGATTCCAGTTTCCCTTGGGCTACTTGCACGTTCGTGGCCGCTTGCGGAACAATATTTTGCGGATCTGGATTTTCAAAATTGGTACCGACTGCCTTCTGCAACTGGCTCTGATCCGGAAAATCGACCAGTTGCAGTTGCCCGAGCGGCGCCCCGTTTTGCGAGACCGTCCCGTCAGGGGCAACGGTAATGGCCGCGCCGGGATCCAGTGTCAAAGCTTGCCCGTTGTTCAACTGAACCGGATACCCTTCGCCAGTTGACAGAGTTCCCTGCGGCGAAACCTGAAAACTCCCGTTGCGCGTGTACAAGGTTCCGTTGGGGCCGCCGACTACGAAAAAACCGCGCCCCGAGAGCGCTAGATCCGTCTGGTTGCCCGTATTGGCGATCGAGCCCTGGGCAAAGTCGGTCCAGTGGCGCTGCACTACCGGCGAATCACCTACCGCCGGATCGTTGTTGTTCAGCGCTTCCGCCGATAAATAGGTGTTGTAAAACTCCCGATCGGCTTTAAAACCGCTGGTGGACGTATTGGCCAAGTTGTTGGCGAGAAGATCAAGTGAGTCGAGGCGCGCTTGCATTCCGCTGGCGGCCGCAGTTGTGAGTGGGTCCATGCTGTCGCTGGCAGAAAGTGCACACGGAGGGCCAAGGTTGCCGGTCATGTATTCCGCACAGCCTGGCCAAAAAGCCCCGAAAAATCCTCGACTTTCGCCAGGACACGCGCGATAGAGACTTGAACCTAAAAGATTCCGGTCGAACTCCGTCAAAGTCTCGACGCGGCAGCCGTTGAAAGCAGCCCATTTTATGACGCGCGGGCGTCTGGATGGGGTTCCTCCGCTTCTCTTCTTTCTGTTTCTATCCTATTGAGAATGCGGCCTCAAGATAGCCGTGCGGGCAATTGGCCCGTTTCGTGCACTTTGGGCCAGCGTGATTTCGCCTTCCTCCCTTACCGAACTCGGCTGGTCGCCCGCTTCATTCTTAAATGTCACAGCGAATTTGGGCACAGCCACAGGTGCCAGTGATTCCAGCGCTACCGGCGATACCGGCGAGTCCTTTCAAAATATCTTCACGCAGGCGACCGGTGCTCAATCCTCATCCGACGGTGCGGCGCAGAATACCTCCGCAGATCCGAGTTGGACGGCGGTTAGTAGCTCCGGAGTTCCTTACCAAACGCCGGCTTCATTGAACGCTCCCGCCGAAAGCAACAAATCGACGGTTGCCGGGTCGAATACAACCCCGCACGCCAACACCAAGACGGCGACGAAAAGCGCAGCCATGCACGGAAGCAAAACCGAACCTGTTCATCGTTGGCAAGCCGGCAATTCCGGTAAAGCCCAGCTGCAGACGAGTTCAAAGGAAAGTGCCGATCAAGACGAGTCCCTGAATTCTCAGACGCTGCCTGGCGTCTCTTCTAAAATCAATCCTCCAAAGGACCAGAGCGCATCGGCTGGACAAACCACACTGCCGGCAGCGGCGGTCAATGCCTTGGGCGGCGCCAAGGCGCTTCCAGGCGCGGCTTTTGCTATGCACATCACGCCCAACACGAATCAGTCGGCGAACCCCAGCGCCAGTGATGCGGTCAATTCCGCTGTCTCAAGCGTGGACTCCGATGCCGCTTCCTTGGGGGATGTAGCCGCTTTTGGAAGCAATCTTATTGCGGCGGTAGCCAGCGCGCAAGCGCAGGTAGGCGGCGGCGAGAACCTAAATAACACTGCTCTCACGACATCGGCCGTAGCTTGGTCTTCGACCGCGAACAGCCCTGCGGCCGACTCTACGAGCACCGCTAGCGCCCCCGTGTCTATCACCAGTGAAGTTGCGGAGATGGATGAGACCGACCCTTCGGCTGCGCCGCAAACCGTTCGTAGTGTGCAAGTCCAACTCACCGATCAGGATACCGGTCGAGTGGACCTGCGCCTGGTCGAGCATGCCGGCGGACTCTCGGTCAGTGTGCGTTCCACCGACAGCAATCTCACAAAGGGACTGCAGGAGAACCTGCCGGAACTGAGTGCGCGGCTGGAAGCCGAGAAATATCAAGCCCACACCTTCGTGCCCGCGGCCAGCGAGACCAGCAGCGGCGGTTCCGCTTCCGAGCAGCCATCCAGCCAAAATCACGAATCGAACAGCCAGTCGTTTTCGGGCGGTGGTGGCTCGTCCTCGGGTGGCGATGCGGGCGGCCGTCAATCCAACGGGCAAAATGGAGATTCTTCGCAGAACCAGTCCGACGCGTGGTCGCGTCAATGGGCCGCGCTGCAGAAATCAAGTTCCTCTTACGCAGCCGTATCGCTCCCTGCCGATTCGGTAGAAGCAGGGACAAACCAGTGACAAAATTTAACTCAATTCCGGTAAGGAGATTCACTTCATGGCATCGATAGGAACTACGCTTCCGACGACTTCGACAGGCACCTCGGCAACGAGCAGCAGCAGTTCGAGTTCAAATAGTTTAGCCAGCCAACAGACATTCCTGCAACTGCTCGTCGCGCAGTTGCAGAATCAGGACCCCACCCAGCCGGTTCAGGGCACCGAGTTTGTGACCCAGCTTGCCACCTTCACCGACGTGGAGCAAAACCTCGGTGTGCGCCAGGATATGGACGGAGTCACTCAGCAATACTTGGGTTACGTGCCATCCGGTGGCACGGTGGTCCCGAACTCCAATTCGAGCAGCAGTTCGTCGAGCAGCACAAGCGGCACGAGCGGAACGACGAGCACATCGGGGGGATAAATCCGGCCCAGCGCTATTCCAAAAAAGCAAATCCCGTCTTCAAGAATCAAGGAAAGGAAGTCCAGATCAAGTATGTCCAGTGTTTTTTCCATCGCGCTTTCCGCGTTACAGGCCGAATCGGAAGCCATCAACACCACCGGCAATAATCTCGCCAACATGAATACCGATGGCTTCAAAGGAAGCGACGTCGATTTCAAAGATCTATTCAGCCAATATATTGGCGATGCCAGCAGCTTTCAAACCGGACTGGGCGTCAGCCTGCCGGTAAACAATCAGATTTTCACCCAGGGGGCCATTCAATCGACGTCGGCGCCGTTGGCGGCAGCCATTCAAGGCAACGGCTTTTTTGTTGTGAATAGCGCCTCGACCGGCCAGCAGTTGTTCACTCGCGATGGCAATTTCACCCAGAATTCGAGTGGAGTGCTGCAAACGCAGACCGGGGAGGATGTGCAAGGTTGGACAGCCTCGACTAACGGCACGATCAACACTTCCGGTCCGACCGGGAACATTGTGCTGCCGGCCGGGACTACGCTGCCACCGTCCGCTACCCAGAACTTCACCCTCGACGCCAATTTGGACGCACAGTCAGTTGCCGGCACCTCAACGGGAACGTTCTCAGTGCCAATGCAAGTGGTGGATTCCCTCGGAGATACCCACAATCTGACGATCACCTTCACCCAGAGCGCCGCATCGCCCAATACCTGGAGCTATGACGTCACAATTCCCGGCGGCGATCTGACCGGCGGGACTACCGGTACCGAGCAATCCGTGTTGGCGAACCCGGGCACCGTTACCTTCAATCAGGACGGCACCCTGAGTTCGGCTGGCGGTACGGCGCCGGTAGCAGTGAACATTAACGGGCTGGCCGATGGCGCCTCCAACATGGCAGTCAACTGGAATCTTTTCAACTCCGATGGCAGCGGAACTCTTACCAACTACGCCCAAACCTCAAACCTTGGCTCCTCCACGCAGGATGGTATCCAAGCGGCCCAGCTCACTTCGGTTGCCATTCAAAACGGCGGCCAAGTGGTTGCGATCTACTCGAACGGCCAACAGAAGGTGGAAGCGCAATTGGCGATGGCCGCGATCCAGAATCCGGATTCTTTGCAAAATGTCGGCAACAACAACTTGGCCGTGTCGACGCAAACCGCGACACCGGCGATCGGAGTAGCGCAAACCGGCGGCCGCGGGCAAATTCTTGGCGGTTCCCTCGAAAGTTCGAACGTCGATATGGCTACGCAGTTCACCAACCTCATCGTTTATCAGAGCGCTTATCAAGCTAGTTCGCGCGTCATCTCGACTGCCAACAACATGACGCAGGATCTGATGCAGCTCATCCACTAGGGAAATCAGCCGATCATGTCGCAAGCGTTGGCGGTTTTCTTTGTACTTGGCCTGCTGTTCGGGCTCTTATGGCTCGCGCGGCGCAAAGGGATAGCCGCGATTTCTCTCCGCCTGCGGGGTTCGGGAAATGCGCGCTCGGAGGCGCGGATGCGCGTCATCGAGCGTGTGCCGCTCTCCGGGCAGCATTCCTTGCATTTGGTTACTTGTGCGGGGCGCTTACTGGTAGTGGCGGTTTCGCCAGCCGGGTGCAGTACTTTGGCCGAGTTCGCCGAACCGGATCGCGAAGCGGCGTGGTCTACTGTGGGCGGGAGCCGTTGATGCGCGTTTTGCTTCTCTTTCTCCTGGCGAACAGCCTCGCGCGCTCTGCTAACTCACCGAGTCCTCTCGATACCCTCGGTATAACCGTAGGCCCGACGGGCCATGGGCTCGGGCTTTCCGCACCACTGCAAATTGCGCTGGGCTTAACGCTACTGAGTCTGCTGCCGGCGGTGATGGTTTGCATCACGCCGTTCCTGCGAATCTCCATCGTTTTACATTTTTTGCGGCAAGCGCTCGGCACCCAGACGGCCCCCTCGAACCAAGTGCTCGCCGGACTCGCTTTGTTTCTTTCTCTGTTGATTGTCGAGCCGGTGTTCTCGGACATGTACACCCACGCTTGGGAGCCGCTCGAAAAAGGCCAAATCAGCACTGAACAGGCACTGGATCAAGGTGCCGCGCCTTTACGCAACTTCCTGCTGCGCTTTGCGCGCGAAAAAGATATTCAACTCTTTCTTGAGATGACCCGGGAACCCGCGCCGCATAAGCCCACTGATTTGCAGCTCAAAATCCTGATTCCGGCCTACATCCTCTCCGAGTTGAAGGCGGGCTTCCAAATCGGCGCCGTCCTGTTTCTACCGTTCCTGGTCATCGATATCGCGGTGGCTTCGGTGACGCTGTCTATCGGCATGATGCAGTTGCCGCCTGCCATGGTCTCAGCGCCTTTCAAAATTTTCCTGTTCGTTTTGGTTGATGGCTGGAACCTGCTGGTCGGTTCGCTCATGAAGACATTCCTGCCGTCGTGACAGCGGCTCTGTGGCGCGCCCAGTGGCTACAGATCTTAGTCTGTTTCTCCGATAGTTGTAATTGGAGTCTTCATCTTGACACCTCAACTCGCGATTCACGTCATGAGCGACGCGCTCTTGGCTGCCTTGTTTATTTGCGCACCTTTACTTTTAATCGCCTTCATCGTCGGCATTGTCATTAACGTGTTTCAGATTGCCACCTCGCTTCAGGATCAGGTTTTCAGCACCGTGCCCCGTCTGATTGCCTGCCTTGCCGGCTTCTTGTTCTTGATGCCGTGGATGCTCGGCCGCGCGAGCGGCTACGCACTATCCATCATGCGCGACCTTACCCGGTTCGTGCATTAGATTTCCGCGACAGAGGATGGCACCGCAACTCAATATTCCGGCCGGAATTCCACTGGCTTTCGGTCTCGTGGTGGCGCGCGTGGCGGGCGTTTTTTTCTTTTTGCCACTGCCCGTGCGTGATGCCATGCCCAATACGGCGCGGGTTGCCTTCTCCATGGCTGCCGCGCTTGCCCTATACAGTCATTGGCCGGTGGTCGACGTGCAACAGACGAGCCTTGGCCTCTTCACGGTTTGGCTGGTGGGTGAAGCCGCTTTCGGGCTCACGGCCGGTTTGTTGGTTAGTTTTGTCTCGGAGGCCTTGACCTTGAGTGCGCAGTTGGTCGGTCTGCAGGCCGGTTATGGATACGCGTCCGTCGTTGATCCAACCACCCAAGCCGATTCAGAAGTCTTGCAAGTGGTCGCGCGCCTACTGGGAGGATTGCTTTTTTTTGCCTTCGGGCTGGACGCGCAAATTTTGCGCGCGCTGGCGCTCAGTTTAGAAATTCACCCGCCCGGCCAGTTTCACTTGACGCGGAATATCGCTGCTGTTGTTCTCACTCTCGCCGGTCATCTGTTTAGTCTGGCCTTACGCCTCGCTCTCCCGGTGCTCGGGCTGCTGTTATTGACTGAAATCTCGCTTGCTTTAGTTGGGCGATTGAGCACCGTTTTACATTTGGGACACAGCGCCGCGCCTTTGAAGATGCTCCTCACGTTGCTCGCCTTGTCGGCGTTGCTCAAGGTGATTCCGGGATTGTATGAGTCTTACGCCGCCGAACTGCTGCAGCCGCTGTTTGAGAGGTAACGCTGTCGATGGCCGGCGAGAAGAGCGAAAAACCAACTCCCCAGCGCCTGAAGAAGGCGCGTGAAGAAGGTCAATTCCCCTCGTCCCGCGGAGCGCTGAGTGCCGCGCAATTCGTCATTTTCATCTGGCTCATCGCCACTGTCTTGCCTGTTTGGAATGACCATCTGGTGCGCGCGGTAGCACGCCTTTACCGGACGTCGCTGACAGGCGAAATCGATCTTTTTACCTTCCCCTTATTGCTCCGCGGCCTGTTTTTCGAAACGCTAGGCCCGCTACTCGCTCTCGGGGCAGCCCTTTTTGCTGCTACCCTCGCAGCTCAACTGGCCGTCACGCGCCTGGGTTTCAGCTTGAAGAAATTTACGCCTCAGTTATCCCGCTTGAATCCGGTCTCACGCCTTAAAGATCTGCCGTCTCAGAACCTGAAGGCTTTGGCCGAGGCGGTCGTCTTGATTGTGGCGTTGGGGTTGTTTCTGCGTTCGTTTCTGGTTTCGCACGCCGAATTGCTTTTGCGACTTCCCTTGATGGGCGTGCGGGTGGCGGCCAGCCAGATCGCTAGTGCGGTTGACGATCTGCTCTGGAAAGCGGCCGCTCTCTTCGTCGTTTTCGGCGTCTTTGACTTCGTCCAAAACTATCGCCGCTACACCAATTCACTGAAGATGACTAAGCAGGAGATCAAAGAAGAACACAAGCGCAACGATGGCGATCCTCACATCAAACAGCGCATCCGCCGCCTGCGGCGCGAACTGCTGCGCCGTCAAATGATGAAGAAAGTGCCGCAGGCGACGGCGGTGGTTGTCAACCCGACGCACTTTGCGGTTGCCATTCGTTATGACAACGAAACCATGGATTCGCCAATTGTAGTGGCGAAAGGGAAGAATTGGTTGGCGCTGCGAATTCGACAGGTCGCAGTCCAGCACGAAGTGCCGGTGATTGAAAACCCTCCCTTGGCTCGCGCCTTATACGGAGCTGTGGAGGTGGGCAGCGCCATATCCCCGGAGTTCTATAAGGCGATCGCAGAGATCCTCGCTTACGTTTACCGTCTCATGGGCCGTAAATTGCAATAACGGCAGCAAGCCCCTCCATGTCCACCCAATCCCAGGCCTTGCCGGCCGCCAAGAAGTTCAGCCTTCCGAATTTGGGCGATATGGCCGTGCCGATGGCCGTCTTAGCCATTGTCATCGCGCTCATTGCGCCGATGCCGGCGATGCTCCTTGATCTTCTGATCGTGGTGGACATCATGATGTCGGTCATCGTCTTGATGGTGACTATGTACATTTTGAAGCCGGTGGAATTCAACGTTTTCCCCACGACTCTTCTGCTGTTGACTCTCTTCCGGTTGGCGCTCAACGTCAGCTCCGCCCGCCTTATTCTCCTGAACGGAAATAGCGGTACGGCGGCGGCGGGCGACGTCATTGAAGCCTTTGGCAACTTCGTCGTGGGCGGCAACTATGTAATCGGCGCTGTCATTTTCTTGATTCTGATTGCGATTCAGTACGTGGTCATCAACCATGGCGCGGTACGCATTTCAGAGGTCTCGGCGCGCTTCACCTTAGACGCGATGCCGGGCAAACAGATGTCGATCGACGCGGAAATGAACGCTGGCTTGATCGATGAAGCCGAGGCGCGCCGGCGCCGCAAGCAGTTATCGGCCGAAGCCGAGTTCTACGGCTCCATGGACGGCGCTTCACGCTTTACCCAGCGCGATGCGGTGGCGAGCATTCTCATTACGTCGATCAACATCATCGCCGGTTTTCTCATCGGTGTCTTGCAACACGGTATGGAACTCAAGCGCGCGCTACAGACTTACACCGTACTAACGATTGGCGATGGTCTCGTCACCGTCATCCCGGCCTTGATGATTTCCGTTTCGGGCGGCCTTATTGTGACGCGCGCCAATTCCGACGTGCGCGTCGGTCAGGAGTTCAGCCGGCAACTGTTCGGCAAGCCGGAACCGATGTTGTTATCGGCGGGCGTGCTGGTCGTGCTGGCGGCATTTCCTGGACTCCCAACCCTTCCGTTTCTCCTGCTGGGCGGCGGCTTGGGCACGCTCGGCTGGATGAAGCGTAAGAAAATTGACGCGGCCGTCAAAACCGAGGCGGAAGCTCTTGCACCCGGGAAGCCCACGACTACGCCCAAAGAAGACCTGGAAGTCTTGCTGCGTGTGGAACCGCTTGCCATCGAAGTCGGACTTGGTTTGGCGAATCTGGTGGCGGGGGGCAAGACTTCGCCTTTACTCAAGCGCATCGCCGCCATACGCCGCCAATTTGTTACCACGCTGGGTTACATGATGCCGCCTGTGCGTGTGACCGATAACCTTAGCCTCAAAGCGCGGGAGTATCTGATTCTCCTTAAAGGCAGCGAAATCGGCCGTTATGAACTTTTGCCCGGCTGCGAACTAGCGATCCCCACCAATAAAGCCGATAAAAACTTTCCAGGTGAAGCGACGCGTGAGCCGGCCTTCGGTCTCCCGGCGATTTGGGTTCCCGCCGATAAGGTGGATGCAGCCCGGACAGCCGGCTATTCGGTGGTCGACGCGGTGAATGTCATGGGAACGCAATTATCCGAATTAGTTCGGCTGTATTCGGGTGAACTTTTCTCGCGCCAGGATGCCAAACAGTTCTGCGATCGCGTGGCTCAGGAGAATCCGAAGCTCGTCGAAGATTTGGTCCCCAAACTGCTCTCAATGGGTTCGATACAAAAAGTGCTGCAAAATTTGTTACGCGAACGCGTTTCTATTCGGGATGGTGTTTCCATCCTTGAGGCCTTAAGCGAGGCCGCGGTTACCTCCCGTAATCCTGTTCTTCTTACCGAATACACCCGCCAAGCCATCCGCCGCCAGGTGGTCAAGCCGTATCTCAATCCTAAGGGCGAACTTCCGGCTTACTTCCTCGATTCCAGTGTTGAACAAAGCATTGAGTCGGCGGTACAACACAGCGAACAAAACAGCATCTTGGCGCTCGCCCCGCAAGTGGTGCGCGAGGTGATCAACCGCCTGGAGCGCAAAATTGAACGCCGCGAAATACCAGTTGTCGTCGTTACCTCTTCGGGCGCACGTTATTTCCTGCGTCAAATGATCGAAGCGCAGTTAGCCAATGTCTGCGCGATCTCTCACAATGAAGTGCCCTCGGGCGTCAAAATTCTGTCACTAGGGACCATATAAATGCGAATCAAATCCTACTTTGCTGCCACCGTTGAAGAAGCCATGGACAAAGCCCGCCGCGAACTCGGGTCGGAAGCCATGCTGATGAATTCTAAAAAGACGGAAATCGAGCTGCGCTCACTGGGCGCCTACGAAGTCGTCTTTGCCGTTCCTCCGGAGGTGGCGCGCGCGAGTGACGTTCAGCCGCTCAGACTCGCGCCGAAGAGCCTGCCGAGTCCCGCCGTTGTAGCGCCGGCCGTTGTTGCATCGACCGCTCCGGCGGTACCTGCGCCTGCCATGGCGCACGATTTGGCCCGCGAATTAGCCGAGCTGCGCAGGCAGATCGAAACTGTGAAGCGTTCCGTCGACCGGCAAACCGCGCTTCCGGCCACGCCCATTGCCGCCGGCCCTCTCAGCCACGATAGCCGCGAGACCCTCGCGCGCCTGACCGCTGTCGATTTCTCCCAAACTCTCGCGCTCGAGCTCGCTTCTGCCATTGAGAACCGCCAGGCAGGCGAAGCCGATGGCGGTTCCTTCGAAATGGCGCTCCGCGCTGAGTGCGAACAGCGCCTCCGCTTTTCTCCGACTTTATCGGCTGTGAACGAACAGCCCAAAGCCATGATTTTCGTGGGGCCCGCCGGCGCCGGAAAGACCACAACTTTAATCAAACTAGCCTTGCGTTACGGCCTGCGCTCCCGTCTGCCGCTCCATTTGTTGTCCCTCGATACGCTGCGGATCGGAGGCTGGGAACAACTCGCCGCCTACGCCCGCATTGCCGGCATTCCCTGCCAGCCCGTCCACACGCCTGCCGCCCTGCAGCAGGCTTTTGCCGAGCACGCACAGAAGAAATTGCTGTTCATCGACACTCCAGGGTTCTCCCCGGCCGAAGAATCTCAAATGCGCGGCATGGTCGGGAGCTTTGCTGCCCAGCGCGAACTGCTGGACGTGCATCTGGTTCTTTCCGCGCCCATGACCTCGCGCACCCACCTCGCTGCTCTCGAACGTTTCCGCGCTTTCGCACCGTCCAAGCTGCTATTCACTCACCTCGACGAAGTTGAAAGCCCCGGCCCGCTGCTCGAAACTGCTTTGCGCGCCGGTTTGCCGCTTTCCTTTCTCGCCAAAGGCCAACAAGTTCCCGAAGATATTGATGAAGCATCGCTCGACCGGATTCTCGGCTCATTGGCAGCCGTCGCTCCGGTTTCGCGTCGCATCGCCTCGGCCGCCTAAACCGGCTTTCTATGTACGCTTACGAGACACCCACGCGCACGGAGCAGGAACGCGAGGCTCTCATTCTCGAGCATCTGCGCCAGGTTCACTTTATTGCCGCGCGCATTCACGAGAAGCTGCCTCCCAGCGTGGAACTCGACGATCTCATCTCGGCCGGCATTGTCGGCCTGCTCGCCGCCGTCGACAATTTCGACCCGTCGCGAAACGCCAGTCTCAAAACCTACGCCGAATACAAGATCCGCGGCGCGATTCTCGATAGTATTCGCGGTCTCGATGGGATTCCCAGCCACAAGCGCAAGCGCGTCAAACTCGTCCAGGAAGCCATGCATGCGGCCGAGCGCAAATTTCAACGCTCACCCACCGAAGACGAAATTGCCGCCGAACTCGGCATTTCGCTCGCCGATTATCAGCAGTGGGTGGTAGAGTTGCGCGCCGTCTCGCTCGGCAGCCTTGAAGTCGTCGAGGACGGCGAAGAAATGAGCTTGCTGAAGTTCATTGGCGATGATGAGCAGGAAACCCCCGAGCGCATCCTTGAGCGCTCCGAACTCGAACGCGTGGTGGCCGATGGAATCAAAAAAATGCCCGAAAACGAGCGCCTCGTCCTCAGCCTCTACTACAAGGAAGAATTAAACCTGCGCGAAATCGCTTCCATCATGGATCTGCACATCACTCGCATCTCGCAACTGCGCGCCCAAGGCATCCTGCGCCTGCGTTCCTATTTGGAACGCAAATGGCCGGCTGGCAAAAACGGCTACTAAAGTGCTTTCCGAAAGCGAACGATGAATCCTCTGACTAAACCAAAGGAATTGAGATGCACCTCACAAACCCCTTGATCTTCTGGGCACCTGTTGTTCTGCTTGTACCCGCCGTGGTCCTAGCGGCTTACTTTTACCTCTCGCTAAAGGTAGAGCTAAGGTTGATGACGCGCCACACCGTCAGTCGCGCCGACTTCGACGCTCGCCTACGCGAAGTGATTAGCGAAGTTGAGTCCATGCGGGTTCAAATCGCCAACACCGACGCTCGCTCGTCAAATCGCGATTGGGGTGCCGCAGAACCAGGACCCACAGCTTTGAACCTGAACCGGCGGGGGCAGATTCTTCGCCTTCATGGGAAGGGCCGCAGCAGCGCCGAAATCGCGTCCGACTTGCAAATCTCTCAGGGTGAGGTTGAATTACTACTGAAGGTTCATGATTTATCCGCAACCAACCCTCTCTGATTTTGTCTGAAGCTGCCGATACAACTTCTAGAGCATTAACCCTCTATGAAAATTACCAATGCCAATATCGAAACATTAGCCCCCGCCTCCACCGGAAATACAGGCTCGGTCAGCAGCGTCAATAGCAACGAAAGCCGTACCGCCGCTTCCGCAAACGCGTCAGGCTCCGATAGCGTGAGTTTATCGAGCGCCAGTCAACTTCTCAACCTGGCGAAATCCGGCTCGGCGGACCGCTCAGCCAAAGTGGCCGATATTGCCGCTTTGGTCCGTAGTGGTCAGTATTCCACCGATCCCTCCGGTGTGAGTCAAGCCGTCATTCAAGGTCACCTGTAATGAAGCCGCCCCCGTCATCGGTCTCGCGCGCAGGTCAACGCCTGCAGCGGGTGGAGGATCTGCTCGATCAGGCCCTCCTTGACATGACGGGAAAAGGTCTGGCTGCGCCCTGCACCCAAAGTGCCGATATTCTGAAGTCCGCCTTTTCTGAACTCCATTCGTTCGCCACAATCGTCAATTCCCCCTCGCCCAGCTCGTTATCACCGACTGACCGCTTGGCCCTTGGCTTGCAACTAAAGTCTTTGTTGCCACGCCTGATGAAAGCCGAACGTCTCTTACACGCCGCCGCCGAGTTTTACCGCGGCTGGTGCGCAGCCGCACCGCCTCCTGCCTATCCCACTTCCGTCATCACGCTGTATGAGGTTCCTGTCGGACCCGTCTTGTTGGCTTTCGAAGGCTGAACGGAAAGGTCCCTCATGGCGAGTCTCTTTACCGCGCTATCAACCACCGCCAACTCGATGGATGTGCTTGAGCAAGCCATCGGCGTTGTTCAAAACAACGTCACAAACGCCACTACGCCCGGTTACGTCACGCAGACGCTACAGCTGGCTTCCCGCCCGTTTGACCCCAGCGGAAATCTTTGGGGCGGAGTTGAAGCGACCGGTACCCAAAGTGCGCGTAATGTCTACGCCGAACAATCCGTCTGGAGTGCCAACCAACAGTCATCCTATTCCAGTCAACTCTCTGCCAGTTTGAATCAGCTGCAACAAATTTTTGACGTCACCGGCAGTTCCGGCATTCCCGGCTCTCTCAGCACTCTCTATTCCGCCTTCTCCGCCTGGAGCACCAGTCCCGGTGACGCAACCGCCCAGCAAGCGGTTATCACCGCGGCGCAAGGGGTTTCGAGCGCGTTTCAACAAACCTTCAATCAGGCCCAGCAAATCAGCAGCGATACCAATCAACAATTGACTGCTTCCGTGGCTCAGCTCAATCAAGACAGCGCGCAGGTCGCAACCATCAACCAGGAAATCCGCACCAGCCCCGGGAGTGACGCTGGCCTTCAGGCTCAGTTGTATAACACGCTCCAAGACATGTCAGGTCTCGCCCCGATCACAGTCAACATGCAAAGCGATGGCACGGCAACTGTCCTGCTCAACGGCCAATCGCCGCTTGTCGAAGGCGCTTCTCAATTCGCCGTCAGCCTCAGCTACGCCACCTCCCCCACTGCCACCAATCCCGGTGCATCTCCCGACGCCCAAATCCTCGACTCAAACGGTCAGGACATCACCGCCTTGGTAAATCAGGGCACCATCGGCGGCGAGCTCGATTTCAGAAACACCGTCATACCGGCGATCTTAGGTGACGGCACTCAACAAGGCTCGCTCAATCAGCTGGCCCAGGGAATTGCAGACCGTGTCAACACTCTCTTGAGCAACGGGCAAGTTACTTCCGGCACGACAACTGCCTCCGGCGTTCCCCTTTTTACCTATAATGCCGCCGTGCCTACCGGCATCGCGAGTTCGCTGTCCGTTTCCTCCACCATCACCGGATCCCAACTCGCCCCGATCAGTCCAGGCCCTCCCGCCGTCGCCAACGGTGTCGCAGTCGAATTGGCGAATATGGCGAATCCCACCAATACGGCCGACATGATCAACGGCTTCAGTTATTCGCAGTTTTATGGCAACGTCGCCACCAGCGTCGGGGAGCAGGCAAGTTCCGCATCTGATACGGACACCACGAACACGGCCCTGCTCAACCAGGCCGAAAATCTCCGCTCCCAAGTTTCCGGCGTCGATTTGAACGCGGAAGCCACCAAGATCCTCCAGTTCCAGGAATCCTATCAAGCATCCGCCCAGATGATCTCCACCATCAACACTATGACTCAAGGTCTGCTGCAAGTCATGGAGCAAATCACCTAACTCTGAGGAAATAACCCGAACATGCTCGCTGGACTCGATTCATACACGCAAATTTTTCTCAGCAATCTGAACGCTACCGAACAGCGCATCAGTCAAGCCAATGAACAACTGAGTACCGGCTACCGTCTCAACGTCCCCTCCGACGATCCTGGGGCCATCGATGCTGTACTTGACTATCAAGGCCAAATTGATCAGGTCACGCAAATCCAGAGCAACCTGCAGCAATCGACTACGGTTGCCAACTTGGCCGATTCCGCCCTCACCACCAGTTCTAATCTGCTCAACGAACTCACCTCGATCGCCACCGAAGGTTCCAGTTCCACCTCCGATGCACAAAGCAACGCCGCGCTGGCCCAGCAAGTCCAGGGAATCGAAGAGCAACTCGTCTCGGTTGCCAACACAACCTTCCAAGGTCAGTACATCTTCGGCGGTGACAATCCGTCAACCCAGCCCTACACCTTCAATTGGAGCGTTCCCGGCGGCGTCATCCAGAACAATACCGCCTCCAGCACCATCGGCATCGTCAATTCGGATGGCGATTCCATCGTCATTCCCGCCCAGACCGCCCAACAGATCTTCGGCGCCACAAATCCCGATGGCTCAGCTGCCGCCAGCAATATTTTCCAAAACGTCTGGGCGCTCGGCCAAGCTCTCCAGAATAATGACTTAGCCGGTATTCAATCCGCCGGCACTGGCATCAAAGCATCGGTCGTTCAGCTCGGACAAAGCACCACGCTTTCCGGTAACACGCAAGACTGGCTACAGCAATCCTCCGACAACGCCGCCACGAAGCTCACTAATCTTACGTCCCAAATCTCAAACTTGCGCGATGCCGATGCGGCCGAGGCAGCCACCAATCTCTCCAGCGCCGAAACTGCCCTCAACGCCGCCATCTCGGCGGAGGGCACCATTAACATTAAATCTCTCTTCAGCTACCTGGGCTGACCAGACAACGTAAAATTAGCAAAGTCCAGCGTTGCGCCCCACCCGCCCGTTATATAAAAGAGGGCATGTCCTCTGTCCGGCTCATTTCCATCACCCTGGCATTCGCTCTGCTCAGCGTCGCCCAAACCCCTAAAGACACAATCCTCCTATGGCCCAACGGCGCACCCGGCGCGCAAGGCACTGCCGACGAAGACCAACCCTCCCTTGCCATCTATCCCGCCACCGGCCCATCCAAAACCCAAACCGGCGTCATCGTCTTTCCCGGCGGCGGCTACGCCCACCTTGCCATGGACCACGAAGGCAAGCAAATCGCCGCTTGGCTCAATGACCTCGGCATCAGCGCCTTCATCCTCAAATACCGCCTCGGCCCCAAATACCACTACCCCGTCGAGATTTGGGACGCCCAACGAGCCATCCGTTACGTCCGCTCCCACGCCGCCGATTTCGAAATCCGCCCCGACCGCATTGGCATTTGGGGCTTTTCCGCCGGTGGCCACCTCGCTTCCACCGCCGCCACTCACTTCACCATCGCCCTCGACAAAGAAGCTGACCCCATTGACCGCGAAAGCGCTCGCCCCGATTTCGCCATCCTCGCTTATCCCGTCATAACCATGCTTGATCCTTACGTCCATCTCGGTTCGCGACGAAACCTCCTCGGCGATAAGCCCGACCCGCAACTCGCGCTGTTTCTCTCCAACGAACTTCAAGTCACAAGCCATACCCCGCCAACCTTCCTTTTCCACACAACCGAAGATCAGGTGGTTCCCGTTGAAAACAGCATTCTTTTTTACTTAGCTCTCAGAAAAAATGGGGTCCCCGTCGAGATGCACATCTACCAAAAAGGCCCTCACGGAGTCGGCTTAGCCGCTTCCGATCCCATTCTGCGCACCTGGCCTGACCGCCTCGCCGCCTGGCTCCAACTACAAGGTTTGCGTTAGCTCAAACACCCGTTTCCAGGCGGCTTTCGATATTACACAAGTCTTACAGAACATCGAAAGAATTCTTGCTAGCGTGGGAACACCAGTCTTTTACGGACAAAACGTGACCACACCCATAACCGACGAAATTCTCTTTCATAAGTCCACTCGCTTGAATTGGCCCACCACCATCGTCATGCTGTTGTTCCACATCGGCGCCATTGTTGGCCTTTTTTTCTTTACCTGGAAAATATTTCTGGCGACCGTCGTCCTCTATTGGGCCACTACCGGTCTGGGGATAAGCTTGGGCTACCATCGCCTGCATACCCACCGTTCCTACAAGTGCCCCGCTTGGATGGATTACATGTTTGCCGTTTGCGGCGCGCTGACGCTCGAAGGCGGACCGATCTCCTGGGTCGCCACCCACCGCGTTCATCATCAGAAATCCGATCAAGCAGGCGATCCGCACTCCCCTCGCGACGGCGCTTGGTGGGCTCACGTCGGCTGGCTCATTTTCGGTGAGTCCAATCACTCCAATACCCGCGCCATGGCGAAATACGCCCCCGATCTCGCGAAGAAACCCTTTTACGTTTGGCTCAACAACTGGCATTGGGTTCCGATGGTGATCTTGGGTGCGGCCCTCTATGCCATCGGTGGCACGCCCCTGTTCTTGTGGGGTATTTTCGTTCGCGTGGTTTTCGGCCTACATGCCACTTGGCTGGTTAATTCCGCCACTCACATGTGGGGCAAACGCCGCTTCAATACCCGCGACGATTCCCGCAATAACTGGTGGGTCGCCGCCATCACCTTCGGCGAGGGCTGGCACAACAACCACCATGCTCATCCCGCCTCAGCCCGCCATGGCTTGGCTTGGTACGAATTCGATCCTTCCTGGCTCACTCTGAAACTGTTGCGCAAAATTGGCATCGTTAGCAATGTCCAGGTAGCAAGACTCGATCAGGGCCTTGCCGCCGAGAAAAAAGCCGCTTAACAAGCGTTCAATCTCCAGCCACCTAAGTTCCGGTCGACGCCGAAGTCAAGAGGGAACGGGCTACTCCGTTCCCAACACACGGAAGCATCATCAACTGCCCGCAATCTGGCTTCAGTGGACAGATTTGTCCGTCCCTTCGCATCACCGTAGCGCACGGTCTTTTCTCACCACCGTTTAACCCGGTCCTGTTACTACTGGTCCATTCGATTGTTAAAAAGTCGAGTAATCTCGTTCAACGCTCGCACTTAAATCCGCACTCTCTAATGAAAGAGAGAAAATCCCAATGCGCACCTGCCTTGCGTTTTTCACCGTCCTGAGCCTTCTGACTCCCGCTTTCGCCCGCGAACCCCGCCACGATTGGCAAACCGCAATCGCTCATCTCCACCCGGGCGATCGCTTACTCATCTCCCTCGCCGCCGGTCCGGTGAACGGAGTCTTTCAGTCCGCCGACTCCGCCAATCTCACTACCGATTCGGCAACCCTCAAACGGGAAGACGTGCTCACCATCAAGCGCGTCGGAGGCGGCAGCGCGAGTAGCCGCGGAAAACACATTGCCATTGGCGCCATCATTGGTGGTGGCGCGGGTGCCGGTATTGGCGCCGGCGTCTCTGGCTGCAAACAAGGCTCTTTATGCTTCGTCTCACGGGGCGAGGCGAGCGGCATATTTGCGGCCGTTGGAGTCATCGCCGGAGCAATCGTCGGTGCCCTGATTCCCACTAAGCCAAAGCAGGAACTCCTTTACTCCGCAAAGTAACAAACGGCCTATCGGAGTTTCTTTACCTCGGCACTCAACTCGTCCAACGCTGCGTCACTCACTGCCCCATGGCCCAGCCAGCGAATTTCACCGCTGCCATCCACCAACACCGCATACGGCTCATCCAGAATCTCTGTCGAGCCCACGGCATAATGGACCGCTCCTTTCAACTCTGCCTCCCCCTTAACGACAACCAGAAAGTGCCCTTGCCGGTCGGCTGGTACGCCACTCTTCATCGCGTGCTTGATCATCCCTCGCACAAACGCCGGCGCATCCTCTAATACCGCCACTTGATATACATCGAGGCCATCGCCCAAACGCTTCCGCGCCTGCTCGTCCCAAGCTTTCACGCCATTCTGCGAACCCTTCGTAAATCCGATGATGACCACCGCTCCATGTGCGCGCACCGCCTCGGGCAGTGTCACCGCTTGCCCCGCCAGACTTTCGCTCGCCGTCTTAGGAAACTGCGCACTCCACGCCGCGCTCACGCCTAACAGCAGGCACATGCATAGCTGTATCTTTGTCCGCATCGTTCGCTCCTAACGCTTGACGTGCCCCGCTGCTTCCAATTCCACTTCAACTGTCTTATTCACTTTAAACAAAAAATTACTCGGATCCTTCATCCCCCAGTCCACAAAGGGAATCGCGAATTTTCCCGTTCCGTTAAACTCATCGCCGTTGATCTTGACTTCCATCGGGATGCTCACGGCGTGGCTGGCTCCGTGAATCGTGAACTGTCCTAACACTCGCACCGTGCCCTCGCCTTTTAAATGGTCCACGCCCTCAACCTTTTGCACGGCCAGCCAAATCTCCGGGTACTTGTCCGTTTCTAAGATCTCCTTCTTCATGCGCTTGTCGCGCAGCCCATCGTTGCTGTTCCCCGTCGTAGCCTCGACAATCAACTCCCCCATCGCCTTGCCGCTCGCCTCGTCCACTTCCACATGGCCTCGCTTCAGTTCAAAAATGCCATGCGTCGTATGGACGTTGCCAACTAAACTCCAATTGATTTTCGTCGTCGCCGGATCGAATTCCATTGACATCTTCTGACACCAACAAACCTGTACCGCGGCAAAAACACCCAGCGCCATCCCCACAGCCTTCTTGGTACTCACTCTCAAAACGTTGCCCCTTCCCTTATGCGGTTAAGAAATCAAAACCGAACCCCAATAGCATACGTGGCGAAAATGCTTTCGGCGTCAGCACTTCACCCACATGAAAGCTCAGCAACCATTCGAACAACTGCGGCCGCTTCGCCAGGCTCTTGAGCGCCCGCCGCTGCACTTCGCTGTGCCATTCCATGCTCAACATCAAGTTCGCCATCAACCGCGCTCTTGAGCCGGCTTTATGATGAACGGCCCCATAGACGCCGAGATCTCCCTTTCGCACCGCTTGCGCCAGTGCCTCTGCCTGCCGGAAGGCCAAACACATCCCCTCGCCCGTCACCACGTCTACCGAACCCGACGCATCCCCTACTAACGCCAGTCCGTCTTTATACACTCGCTTCAAGGTGCGCGAAACCGATAACGCTCCCATTTCGTGCGACCCGTGCTCCACTCCATCTAGCCTTCGCGCCAGCAGCGGAAACTCGCGCAGCGCTTCATCCAACCGCAAGTGCGGATCGCGTGAGATAAACACCACACAAATCTCGTTCTCAGCCACCGGCGTGACGTAAAACTGTCCGCGCCTTCCCCAATACAACTCCACATATTCCGACCACGGGGCAGTCCGATAATGCCGCCGAAACCCATATCGCCGGCGCTCGCTCTTAATCGCATCCAAGCCGGCACTGCGCCGCACTCCCGATTGCACACCATCGGCGCCTACCACCAGCCGCGCTTGAATTTCCTGCCCTTGAATCGCAATTCCGTGCGCCGTGAGCCGCACATTTTTCGCGCCCCAATGCAGCTTCACTCCCGCTTTCTCCGCGTGGCCTACCAGAACTTGGTGCAAAAGATGCCGCCGCAGTCCCAGACCCTTGCCATGCCGGAAATCGCCGCTTACCGTGGCTTCGCCGTCGCTGAACTGCACTCCCTTGAATGCAAATCCGAGACTCTCATCCAACTCGATCCCAAGCCGCCGCAGCGTCGCTAAACTGTCCGGCATCAGTCCTTCGCCGCAAGCTTTATCAATCGCCGGCACGGCGCAGTCGGCCAGCGTTACTGAAAAACCTTCTCGCCGCAAAGCCAACGCCGCCACTAATCCACTCGGGCCGCCGCCTACTACACAAACGTCTTCCTGCATCTTAGATATTGACCACCCGCCGAGCTAAACCAAGAGATTCACTCCAAAACGCGGAAGGCGAATTCGCCAGTTCCACCACCTCCCGTATCGCCCCGACGCATTTGTCAATCTGTCTCCGGGTCACAATCAACGGTGGCGCAACCTTCAACACCTTGAAGTTGTTTCCGCAAATCTGCGTCAGCACTCCGTGGTCCCGGAACAGACGCATCACCAATACCTGGCCGAACATCGCCGGATGAATGGCCATAAACGCTTCCCACGACGCCCGCAACGTCAGTTTGCCCGGCGCTTTGAAGGCGATCCCGCAAAACAAACCTCTTCCACGAATCTCCTCCACCATGTCGAACGCCGCCAGTTCTTCCCGCAAACGTCCGCGCAAATACTCGCCCATCTCCTCAGCTCGTTCACCCGCTCTTTCGTCTTCAAGCGTGTCCAGCACCGCCAGTCCCACCCGCATCGCCAGACCATTCTCCGAATACGTCGAAGTATGAATCAGCGATTTCTTCAGTGAGCCATAGACGGCGTTATAAATCGGATCCGTCATCAACACTGCGCCGCTCGGAATCAACCCGCCGCTTAATGCCTTTGCCAAAATCACAATGTCCGCGTTCACGCCGTAGTGGTGCCCTGCCAGAAATTTCCCGGTCCGGTAAAAGCCCGTCTGCACCTCGTCGAACACCAGCAGCGTCCCGTACTTCGAGCACAATTCGCGCGCGCGCTGAATATAACTCTCCGCCGGCACGCGAATTCCACCTTCGCCCTGCATCGGTTCCAACACAAAGGCCGCGAACTTCTTGCTCTTCAGTTTTTCTTCCAGGGCCTTCTCATCGCCAAACGGAATTTCTGCCGTATCGCTCAGCATCGGCCCAAAGCCCTTCTTCCAAAACGGATCGCCCATCAAAGAAAGTGCGCCGCACGTCAAACCGTGAAACGCGCCTTGTGTATAGAGCAATCCCGTTCTCCCGGTGAATACTCGAGAAAACTTGATCGCCGATTCCACTCCTTCGCTGCCTGAGCTGCAGAAGAATGCCTTCTTTAAATCACCGCCCGCTAAACGACACAATCGTGTCGCTAACTCTCCCGCCCGCTCTGGCACATGACTCTGCAGCATCGCTGGCCCCATCCGGTCCAGCTCATCTTTGATAGCTTCGATAATTGCCGGATGATTGTGTCCAAGATTGTGGACACAGTAGCCCGATAAACAGTCGATAATCGTCTCGCCCGTCGTCGTTATTAATTCAGCTCCACTACAACGCGCGTAGCGCACGTTCATTTGCAACAGCTTAAGTAGCCTTACCCAATGCGGGTTTACACCGTCTACATACTGTTGTTCTTCAATACCCGATTCAATGTCGTGAGAAATTGTCGCCATAACCCTTTTTCGCAATAGACGGACGCCCTCGTGGCAGGTTTCAACCATGAGGTCAGTACCGTTTTTTGCCCGACTCTCGCGAGTGAGTTACGTTACCGTCCCAGCCGTTTTTCGCGCGGAAGCTTGTCGTCCTACTTCTTTATCTTCCCCCACCGCGCTAGCAGGCTATCCATCAACTTCAGTTGCTCGTCTGCCGCGATCTTCTGCGGTGCCGTCGGTGAAACATCTGCGCTTTGTATAGCGCCCATCAGCGTCTCAAGCGCAGTCGTGACCTTTGAGAACGTCGGAGGTCCTTCCACTGCCAAACGCCCGCCGCCTCCGAAGCGCGCTCCTAGGTGCCCTTCAATTTCGTCTAACTGCCGAATAAACTCCCCATCGCCCGCAGAGTTTTCGCGCGCCGCGTGGATTTCTTTCTCTGCTTCGCTGCCACGTCGAATCGCATCGTACAACCGTTTCGACAAAACAAACTGTTCGCTCAATCCCACCTCGGGCGTCTTTACTCGCGGATCCATCTTCACCGTCACCGGCTGTTCGTACTTGGTTCCATTCACCGTCAACCGCACCAAATATGTGCCCGGCATCACCCACGGTGCATGATTCGCTGGTGCTGTATCGCCCGCAATCGCTTGCATCGGTAATTCCTCTCGACTCACCCCTACCGGCGTGTAGTGCATATCCCAAACCACCCGGTGTAGCCCAGCCTTCGTCCCAATTGTCCTCGGCGGTCGCGCCCAATAGGTAGGCACTTGCAGGTTCTTCAAATCCGCGCTCACGTCCGCCTCTTCACTGGAATAGTGTCGGACCAACTCTTTTCCGCTCCTGTCGAAAATGTCGATCGCCACCGGTCCCGCTGCATCGCTCGTCAGATAGAAATTCAAAATCGCCCCATCCGGCGGATTCTGCCCCGCGGCCTCATCCGGTGGTATCGGCGTATCGGTGTTTGTGTCCCACCTCACACGAGTCGCGATCTCCGGTTTGAACAAAAGGGTGGTCGCGCTGCTCTCGCTCTGCATCTGCCGCAGCGGCGTCACGTCGTCCAGGATCCAGAATCCGCGCCCATGCGTCGCCGCAATCAGGTCATCGTCTTTCACAATCAAATCTCGAATCGACGTCGCCGGCATATTCAACCGCAAAGGCTCCCAATGCTCGCCGTCATCCAACGAAACATAAACCGCCCGTTCCGTACCGGCGTACAGCAAACCGCGCCGCTTCGTATCTTCGCGCACCACGTTGAGCGCCGCGCCATCTGGAATACCATTCACAATCTCAGTCCAGGTTTTCCCGCTGTCTCGCGTGCGCAGAATGTGCGGCCGCATATCGTCTAAGCGCAATGTGTTAATCGCTGCATACGCCGTATTCTTATCAAAGTGACTGGCCTCCAGAATCGAAACCTTCGCAAACGCTGTCAACTGCGGCGGCGTCACATCTTTCCAGTGCAACCCCCCGTCCACTGTCAAGTGAATCAATCCATCGTCGGTACCCGCCCACAATCGCCCGATTTCAAGCGGCGAAGGAGCCAGCGCATAAACCACTCCCCGCTGCGACGGCTTCGCGCTCGCTTCATCCTTGTATTTGCCCACACTGGCCGGAACCTCCCACGTTTTGCGCGAAAGATCGGGACTAATCTCCTGCCAGTGCTCTCCGCCGTCGCGCGTTTTCCAAATTGTGTTCGCCGCAAAATACAACACATGCGGATCAATCGGTGAAAACACTACCGGCTGCGTTCGCAATGCGCGATACCCCGCCGTTCGCAGTGGTTTCGGTCCCACTTCGGCGGTCTGTCCCGTCCGCCGGTCATAGCGCGTCACCTTCCCGCCGTACACCAAATCCGGATTCAACGGGTCTGGTGCAACATAGCCATACTCCTCAACTCCCACCGGATGCCAATCGCGAAACGTGATCTCTCCATCATTGCCCCGGCTCGCCACACACGCCGACCCGCTCTCCTGCTGGCCGCCGCACACGCGATACGGAAACGCATTATCCGCCGCTGCGTGATACATCTGCGCTGTCGATTGGTTGTACCAGGAACTCCACGTTTCGCCTCCGTTCACCGTCACAATCGCGCCTTGGTCGCTCACAATCAGCAGCACTTCACTGTTATTCGGATTGATCCAAATGCTCTGGTAATCGTCTCCGCCCGGTGCCCCTCGCAAGCCGTTCCAAGTCTTGCCGCCATCTGTCGATTTCCAGGTCACCGTACTCGCGCTGTAGACAATGTCCGCATTTTCCGGGTCAACCGCCGGTACCGGCAAGTCTCCGCCGCCAATCCTTTGCGCTGGCCGTGGGTCGGAGGTTGTCACCTCCCAATGCGCGCCCATGTCGTCCGAGCGGTAAATACCCACCCCCTTGCGCGTTGCCACCGACGCATAAATCCTCTTCGAGTCATTCGCCGCGATTGCCAGATTGGCTTGAATCACTCCCTCCGGCAGACCCTCCTTCAACTGCGTCCAAGTCTTTCCGCCATCTACCGACTTGAAAATCCCGCCTTCCGTACCGCTCCAGGCACTGTTCTCCCACGGCCCCTGCCGCGCTTCCCAAAGCGCCGCATAGCAGATTTGTGGGTTCTTCGGATCCATCTCCACATCGTTCGCACCGGTGTTCTCATCCTTATAAAGCACTTTTGAAAAACTCTGCCCGCCATCTTCGGAAAGAAACACGCCGCGCTCTGGATTCGGCCCATACGGGTGTCCCATCACCGCCACCAGCAATCGGTTCGGGTTCGTCGGGTCGATCGCCAAGTGCCCAATCTGCTGCCCATCGCGCAATCCCAGATGCGTCCAGGTTTGCCCCGCATCCTCGGAACGGTAAACCCCATCCCCTACCGAAAGGTCCGGCCTCTGCAACCCTTCGCCGCTACCTACGTACACGATGTTCGGATTCGATCCCGCCACCGCAATCGCGCCGATCGAGCCGCTGTCTTCGTGGTCGAAGATCGGCTTCCACGTCCGTCCATAATCGTTCGTTTTCCAGACGCCGCCATTCACGGCGCCCACATAGAACACGCTCGGCTGGCTCGGCACTCCTGCGAGTGCGCGCGTGCGCCCTCCTCGAATCGGCCCAATCGACCGCCAATTCATCTCGTGAAACAAATCAGGATTAAACGTTTGCCCGAATGCCGACAAAGCCAGCAGGGCTAACGGCAACGTCAGCCGAAGGAATGGTTTCAATGGAAGTGCAAAGGGCGCGGATGCGCGCCACCATGAGAGAAGAAACATTCCACAACTCTTCCGGTGGCCGCCTGGCGCCGCGACCGTCTTGCGCGTGTTTTTCAAAATTAGCCTCAATCAATGATTATGATTGATGTCGTCGACGCCGGTGGTGCCCGCGATACCGCGGTTCGCTCACATACCCATGCACGCTGCTTGGTGAAATCTCCCCTACCACCAGTTCGCCGCTCTTATCGCTTCGCCCCAACAGAATATGTTCGGCCAGCTTTACGTCTTGCCGGTAAAACTCGCGCTGCGGCGTCTTTACCGAGATGTCGTAAGTCTTCGCCATTGGGTTCGCGCCCATCAGCCGCAGCTTCACACTGCCCACGGTTTGGAAATCGCCTGTAACCGGAAGGTCGAATTCGGTAATACTGGCGCTCTCGTCCGTCGGAATCGTAAATCCATCGGCCCTCACAGTCGGGCCCGCCGTTCTTGCGTCGGGCGTGTCCGCGTCCCCCGCTGGCGCAGGCGCAGTGCGGGGCGTAGCAAATTGCACTCGCTGCACGGAATTCGGCAATGCGCCCACCATCTGTCCGCTTTGCAGAAGCCAGTTCCGTTGGCTCAATAAGAAAAAACCAAACGCGAACGCCGCGCAGGCCGTGCCCAACAAGATCGCTTTCCACATGAGTTCCCGCGCCGCCAGTTCCGCGTTCTTGGCCGCGTGGGTCTTTTGCCGGTTCGAATACCGGGCAAGCACCATCGCCGTCGAACGTTCCGGTGGCGTCAAAACCTTGAAGGGTCGCCGTCCCGTCCCTGTGTTCGAGGGCGTAATCTCGTTAGTCACCGCTTGCTGCCCTCATTATCTCTCTTACTCTTTGAAAAATGAACCGTTTTCTGGCCTGCGCCTCGCTTTTGTGTTATCTTTTTCTCCAAATGTCCGAATCTCTCTCAATCTCTCGCCGCCGGCTTCTCGCTACATTCGCTGCCGCCCCGCTCGCGGCCTCCGCCAAAAAGAAACACATCCCCGTAGGCCTCGAACTCTACTCAGTGCGCGATGAGCTGCAGCGCGACCTTCCCGCCACCCTCGATGCCGTCGCCAAGCAGGGTTACGAGTGCGTTGAGTTTTACGCCGCTTACTTTGAATGGACGCCGGATTACGCCAAAACCGTTCGCTCTCAACTCGATTCCCTGAGTCTGAAATGCTTTTCCACCCACAATGACCTGAAATCTTATTCGCCTGATGGCATCCACAAGGCCATGGATCTCAATGGCATCCTCGGCTCTCGCTACATCGTTCTTGCTAGTGCTGGCGATCCCAAAACCGTCGATGGCTGGAAGCAGGTCGCCGAAACCCTCAATCACGGCAACGAGGAGTTCAAGAAAGCCAACATCTCCGCCGGCTACCACAACCATGACGCCGAATGGCATCCCATCGACGGCCAGCGCCCCATGGACATCCTGGCTCAGAACACCGACAAGTCCATTGCCCTCCAACTCGATGTCGGCACCTGTGTCGAAGCCGGCGCCGACCCTGTTGCCTGGATTCGCCAAAACCCTGGCCGTATCCGTTCTCTTCACTTGAAGGATTGGTCTGCCGCCAACGGTTACAAAGTTCTATTCGGAGAAGGCAGCGCTCCCTGGAAAAAGATCTTCGCTGCCGCTGAATCTGCCGGCGGCGTCGAGTACTATCTCATCGAGCAGGAAGGCAGCCAATACCCTGAAATCGAAACGGCTGACCGCTGCCTGGTCGCCTTCCACAACATGCATAGCTGAGCAGACGCACCAGTGCTCGAACCCATTCGCGTCCTCATCACCGGCGGTACCTTCGATAAAGAGTACGACGAAATCAACGGTCGCCTCTTCTTCAAAGACTCCCACCTCCCGGAAATGCTTTCTCTCGGTCGCGCCAAACTCCCTTTAGAGGTTCGCACTCTCATGATGGTCGACAGTCTCGACATGACTGACTCCGACCGCACCCTCATCGCTGAGCAATGTCGCGCCACTCCCGGAGCCCGCATCCTCATCACCCACGGCACCGACACCATCGCCGAAACCGCCCGCTTCATCGCCGAACGCGTCACTGGTAAGACAATCGTCCTGACCGGCGCCATGATTCCTTATAAGTTCGGTAGCTCCGACGGTCTCTTCAATCTAGGCAGCGCGCTCGCCTTCGTCCAAACCCTCCCTGCTGGTGTCTACGTCGCCATGAACGGCCGCTGTTTCCCCGCAGGCCGCGTCTTCAAGAACAAACAAACCGGTATCTTCGAAGAGCGAGATTAGTTGCTGAATGTCACCCATCTATCTCCACACCTCAAACCGACACTTCCCCAAACGGCAATTCTCAAACCGAGCCGGAAGCGTTAGCGACCTAGACCGGCGTTTTCCCATAGTTTCCCCATGTGGATTCTAGTCGCCGAAGACGAACCCTCCATGGGCAACCTCCTGCGCCAGGGCCTTCAGGAACACAACCACACCGTCACTCTCGCCCGCGATGGCGAAGAGGCCCTCGCCGCCCTCGCCACCAGCACTTTCGACGCCATCATCCTCGATGTCATGATGCCCGGCGTCAACGGCTTCGAAATCGCTCTCCGTCTCCGTACCGGCAAAAACAGCACCCCCATCCTGATGCTCACCGCTCGCGACGCCCCGGAAGACATCGTTGCCGGTCTCGATGCCGGCGCCGACGATTATCTCGTCAAACCGTTCTCCTTCAACGTCCTCCTCGCCCGTCTCCGCTCCCTCGCCCGCCGTTCCTTCCAACCGCCGGTCCAGGAACTCTCCGCCGGCGATCTCACGCTCGACCCCGCTGCCCGCGAAGTCAAACGCCGCAGCCTCAAAATCCCGCTCACCCCCACCGAGTTTCGTCTGCTCGAACTCCTCATGCGCCGTGCCAACCGCGCCGTCTCCCGTTCCGCCATCATTGAAGCTGTCTGGGGATTCGACGACGACGTCGAACCCAATACCGTCGACGTTCACATCAAACAGCTCCGCGACAAAGTGGATACCGATCCTTCCAAACGTCTCATCCATAGCGTCCGCGGCTTCGGGTACATCCTCCGTGACTAAACTCTCCATCCGCACCCGCCTCACGTTTTACTACACAACCCTTCTCGCTCTCACCTTCATCCTTATGGGCATCGCTCTCTGGATTGCTCTCGAAACCAGCATCACCTCAACCGCCGACCGCGACCTCCAAGCCCGTCTAGCCGAAGTTCGCCGTTATGTCGATTCATTCAGTCCCGATGACCTCCGCCATCTCGAAGACGAATTCCGCGAAGAGTCACTCCTGAGTCAATCCATCGCTAACATTCGCATCGCCGATTTCAACGGTCACTGGCTTTTCCAAACTCCCAGTGCCGAATCCTGGCAAGTCGATCTCCACCCCGGCAATCGAACTCTCCGCGTCGGTAACCAGCACGTCCGCATCCTCACCGCTCCCATCAAAGTAGGTGTTGTGCAAATCGGCCTGGTCACCGATCAGTTTGAACAAGTCAAAGACGGTTTCTTATGGACCATGGCGTTCGCGAGTCCCATCCTCCTCGGCTTATCCGCGTTGGGTGGTTACTGGCTCAGTGGCCGCGCCCTTCGGCCAGTCGATGAAATCTCGCAAGCAGCGCAACGCATCAGCGCGCAAGACCTATCCGCCCGCCTTCCATCCACCGGCATCGGCGATGAGCTCGACCGGCTCTCGTCGGTGCTCAACGACATGCTCCATCGCCTTGAATCCGCCTTCCACCGCATCGCCGAATTCACCGCCGATGCCTCCCACGAACTCCGCACCCCGGTTGCCGTTATCCAAACAACTTCCGAACTCATGCAGGATCGTCCCCGCACCGTTGAAGAGCACAAAACTGCCTGGCATCGCGTTCACTCGGAAACCGAACGCACTGCTCAATTGCTCGCCGATCTCCTTCTTCTCGCCCGTTCCGACGTTGGCCAAGCTAGCCTCGCCTTGCAACCCATGGACCTCGCCCCTACTATCCAAGAAGCTGTCGAGGAAATGCGCGTCCTCGCCGATGCCAGGAACATCCAACTTACCGTTCACGCCGGTGGCCCCTGTCCAATCACCGGCGACCCCGAGTCGCTCCGTCGCGTCATTTGCATCTTGCTCGATAACGCCATCAAGTTCACCCCGGAGCAGGGAAGCGTCGAGGTGAAGTGGATACTCGCGGGTAAGGCCATCGTCGCTGTAACCGACACTGGTGTCGGCATCGCCCCCGATGACCTCCCCAAAGTCTTCGATCGCTTCTACCGCGTGAGCAAAGATCGTTCGCGCAACACTGGCGGCGTCGGCCTTGGCCTTGCCATCGCCCGCTCGATCATCGAACAGCACGGCGGCAAAATCGATGCAGGTAGCCAACTGGGCCAAGGCTCGGTCTTTACCATTTCCTTCCCGGCATAACTTGTAACGCGCGTCACATTTTTCTTTTCCTGGCAACAACACGGATACACTTGCGATAACTCGGGCAAGTGGAACACAATCAACACCAACACACCACATTGTCCCGACCATAGCGCTTCTACTCCGGCACACAGCGGCGGAGCGCATGTCCAATCACCGCATACTGGCGCTAGCTCGCCCAGGCGTTACTGGAACCGGCAACATCTCGCAGGGAGTATTCAGCACGGAGCCATTCGGGATTCCCACATCTTCCGGCCACACCTCAAGCGGGACGCTGCTGACGGGGGGAGTTTCAGGCAACCTGAAGGTCCCCGGTTTGGGTTCTGGGCCTCAGTTTAGTAAGCCGGTCGATAATCAAAGTAGCGCGGTTGGCGGTGCCTACGTGGGCGGCGGCGTCCTTTTAAGACCGACACCCTGAGCTTAGGGTATCCCCTTCCTTCGCTCGGCATCCAATTCTCGTACGGCAGTAATTCGAAAGGCAATCCAATTTGGGATCTCTCATGGAACCCGCCGGACTGGGGTGGCGGTGTCGGAGTTGCTGCCTCATTCCAAACTACAGACACTCAAGTTCTGAAACGCTTCGAACCCATTTGGCGGCTCCATAAAGGTGTCGCATCTGTTTCACCAAATTCGGCGTTACTTCGCGTTGAGCCGCTTCCCATTCGTTCTTCGCCCGGGGCTGGACTTCGCAGTGTACCTGATCCGCAAACGATTTCATCAGCCGCATCCCGAAGGAGTTCTACGGCGGTTGCCCGCAGTTGTTCATTCCCGACAATACGAAAACGGGCGTGATCAAAGCTTGGCACCGCGATTTCCTGAACTCCGAAATTCTAACCAGTCCCGAATCGACGAGGTAAATGATTCAAGCTTGGTACCGGAATCCAGCCCTCGACCTTCTCAATTTCCCTGCCGCTGCTCTAGCAACATTACCGACACGCAGTCGATAACTCGGTCGATGAGTAACACAATTAACACAAACTTACAATCAACTTGTCACGACCCCCACAGCGCCCCTACTGCCACGAGCGGCGCGACCAGTACGAGCAGCGCCAGCGCAGCTGCCGCGAAACCAAAGCCAAAGACCGCCAATCCTGCTGCGGAACCGAGTTCGCCTGGAACCGTGCCTTACCCGAGTGCCCAGCATATTGTTCAGCATCTGTCGCCGCCTGCTAAACCGGCGAGCGGCGCCGCCTCGTTAAGCGCGCCCGCCGCCGGCAATGCCCATGCCCGCGCCGACGAACGTCAACAAACGCAATCCGCCCAGCCGTCGCCTGAGGCTCAACCGCCCACATCGCAGCCTATCCAAGCCGACGTGAGCGTCCAAGCCTCGCAAAAACCTTCTCTTCTGGGAACAATCGGATCCCTCATGCCTCACGCTGCCGGAGTCGACTACGGAATACAGGGGGACGCCGGTACCGGTCTCGGCGCTGGTGTAACTGCCACTGGCTCCACTGGATGGGGCGTCTTCTCCAAGTCAGACCCGTTGCTTGACCCCAAGGGCATTTCAACGGGCCAATTCGCGACTGGTGGAACGTCGGGCTACGGTCCGGGTGGTCAGTTCAGCAAGCCGGAAAACGGACAAAGCAGCGCCGTTCTCGGTGCGTATGCGGGTGAAGGACCTGGCTTATGGACGAGCAACGCTCGCTCTGTCCAGGATCTGCAAGGTCCTTTCAAAACCGACTCTGTGAACGTGGGCTTTGACGGTGTTCAACTGGGCATACAGTTTTCGTACGGAGATAACCCCCAAGGCGACCCCATTTGGGATCTTTCCTTGAGCCCTCCAGGCGGCCCGGGTGGTGGGGTCGGCCTTTCCGCCTCATCCCAAACCACCGTCACCAAGGTCAAAAGCTAACGCCTCGAATTACGCTTCGAACCCATTTAGCGGCTCAAGAATGTATCGTGCCCGTTTCGTAAAATTCGCCGTTACTTCGCCTTGAGCCGCTTGACCATCCGTAATTCGTTCTTCACCCCAGGCTGCATCTCGTAATGCACCTCATCCATAAACGACTTCATCAGCCGCATGCCCAGTCCGCCCGACTTCCTCGCCGTCACCAGGTCTTCCAGTTTGAGTTGCTCCACCGCCGCCGGATCAAAGCCTTTGCCGGTATCGATAACGTCAATCTGGACGGTTTCGTCGTCCACCAGCGCCCGGATCTTAACCTCCTGGTTGGCGTCCGAGTTGTACGCATGTTCAATCACATTGGCGCAAGCCTCATCCACCGCCAGTTCCAGCCGCGCCACTTCCATGTCGGTCAACCCCGACTGCTGCCCCACGCTCTTCACAAAGTCCCGGATCATCGCCAGATTTTCAGTCGAAGACGGCACATGCAAAGCAAACGTCCGTTCCCAAGCCATCGTTTACGTCTCCTTCACCGGAGTTTCCTTGAATTTTTGCACTACCGCCGGCAGATCGGGCACAATGTCAAACAGCGCCGAAAAGCCCAGGATGTCGAATACCTGAAACACCTTCGGTGTCAGTCCACAAATCTTGATATCGCCGCCCGCCGCCCGAATTTCCTCGATAAAGCTCATAAACACGCCCAAGCCCGCTGAAGAAATATAGGTCAGCTTCGAACAATCGATCGCCATCTGCACGCGTCCGGCCTCAAACTCCGTTTGCACCGCTTTCTCGAATTCCGGCGCTGTGTGCGCGTCCAAGTATCCTTCCAGACCCAAAACAGAAAGGCCTTGTTCTGTTGCTTTATGAATCGAAAATGGATTAGCCACGTACCATCATCCTCTCACTTCCCACCCGTAACACCACCAGAGTCATATCATCCTGCGGATGAACCCCATCTAGAAACTTCCTTACAGCCTGCGAAATAAAGTCCCGCGTCTGAGTCGCATCCATTCCGTCGGTCGCCGTAACCGCCTCCATCAGCCGCTCTTCTCCGAATTGCTCTAACTGCCGGTTCATCGCCTCCGTGATGCCGTCCGAGTAGAAGACCACCACATTGCCGTCAGTTAAATTCAACTCTTCTACGCGAAGTTGCGACGCAAACACCCGGCTCCCCGCGATTCCTAACCCCAATCCTTTTGGCGAAACCAGCGTTGTCACATCCTTAGAAGCTTGCCTCCACACAATCGGATTGTGTCCCGCCCGCACGCATTCAAGCTGCTTTCGTTCCGCGTCCAAAAACCCGATCGCCATCGTTACGAACACTTTCTTCCGCGTCACTCCATAGAGATGCCGGTTAACTTCCGTCGCCACCGTCGCCAATTCCGCACTGTCTTGACTTACCGAACTCAGTAATCCCTTTGTGAGCGTCATGTAGAGCGCCGCTGGCACTCCTTTGCCGCTCACATCCGCTACGCCAAACCCAAACCGGCCATCGGGCAACTTAAGGAAGTCATACAAATCCCCACCCACTTCGAGCGATGGTGTGCAAGAGGCCGCAATCGAATATCCTGAAATTTCCGGTGGCACTTGTGGCAACATTCCTTCCTGCGCCCGCCTCGCCAAACCGAATTCCGCCTGCAATTTTTCCCGCTCAGCCCGAAACCAACTCAGTTCGGGCTGCGTTGCTTGCGGGTCTCCCTCAGCTACCGGTTGTCCGCTTTTTGCAAAATACATCGCCACCAAAAGTAATCCAAAAAAAGCAGCGGCAAATGGCCAAATCGATCCGCCGGCGTGCTCCATAATCAGCATGCCCAGCACAATCCGGCTCGCTAATTCGCTCGTCAAAACCGCTAGCAAATCAAAGTATCGATATAAGAAGCCGTAAATCGCGAAAATGCAAAATCCCGCCACCGTCGGCGTCACAAACGGCCCCGTAACCGTCCGCGTTAAATCGGCACAAAAAAGTGTTCCCGTGACAATGAGAACTGTCCAACGCAACCACTTTCTCTTGAACATCCGTCGCAACGCCGCGGTCCCAAATCCAAAAAAACCTAGCAAGTAAACTTCTTTCGGAACTCTGACAATGGCGAGCAGCGGCACCGGGCTATAAACCATCTCGGCATTTCGCGTCACTACCGCGCTATCTCCAAAGAGCCTCGATCCGCAAAGAAGAAAAGGAACCGCTGCCAACAACAATCCGCACGCCAACCCAGCAGCCAGCGAGTATCCGGCGCTCTTTGAAATCGGCGCTCGCCGGCACAGTTGTTCAAGCGACATCCATTTGTCCTTCGCTTGGCCGGCAATTCCCCGTCCCGCTGCCACAATGCACATCAGCACCAGGGCCGTGACCAGCGCTCCCCAAAATGAATGGGCATCGTCCGAAACATCGGCATGACTCAACACCTGCACGCCCATCACTACGAACGCTGCTACCGCGATCATGATGGGGAATTTGTGGTTCAGTGACCGATGCGTCAACCACAGAACGTACAGCGCAAATACGCCTACTAATCCCGCCGTACACAAAACCCAAAAACTCACGGCGAAGAATGGCCAATAGCCTTGCAGGCTGCCGGTTTCATCGTCAATGTCCTGCCCGGAAGAAATCGAAATCGTTCGTTCGGCTTTCTCAACCGCGCTATTCTTCGCAGTCACTTTAATCCGGTCGCGAACGTCCGAATGCGCGGCGGGTGGCTTCTTCCATTCATAATCCTCTTCGGAAGCCTCATCTCCCATTGAGCGCGTCGTTTCCGAGAAGTTCGCCGCCTCGGAACCCGCCAGGTAAGCAAATGCCGCTTGCGCCTGCTCTCGTTCGGAACCGGCTTTTCTTGTTGATTTTCCGTGGTCAGGCGGGCGCCAAAGCGTCGGTAGCCCGGTGGAATCCACACCGACCTGGGCTTCTTTCCCTCCAGGCGACTTAAATTCAATGCGCTCGCTGAGTGGCGAAATCACCCGCGCATTCAAATCTTGCGGATGCTCGCGCGCGTAAATCGCCTGACCCTTCGCCACCGAAGCCGTAAGCTTTACGTCCGCATGGTTGGTATCGAATCCGAAGTGTTGGGCTACTTCTCGCGCTTTGGCAATCACTACCTCTCGCGGTGAAATCCTCCACGCGCTTTCCGGCCAATAGGTTGAGAACCAAATGGCCAGTACTGCAGCCCCAGCGCATCCTGAGCCGCAAGCCACCCAGAAGGGCCAGCCCCTCAAGCCACCACCTCGCGCACTGCTGCTTGAACCTCAATCGATTTCAAGACAACCGCGGTCAAATCGTCGCGCGCACGATCTTGTTGCCTGCTTAAAGACGAAATCAGCAGATTTTGTAGGTTTCCGGCGTGAGTTTCAACTTCGCCCGCAAACGCCTCTAGCCATTGGTTGGTCTTGCTTCGAAAGCGTTTGAGTTTTACAGAACTAACACCATCTGTAAAGACGATTAAGTAGTCTCTTAATCCAAGCTCAATTTCCCCTTCATAAACTGACGGACTATCTGCGGGACGGCCCGGCAGCCTCGCCATTCGTTCAAACATCTCCGTTTTTGCGAATCCGCTCCCGTTTCGATGAACCGACACTCGCGGCGAACTCCCAATTCTTGCGTAGCTCAGAGTTTGCTTCTTTGTATCGATCACTCCGTAAACAAAATTCACCGCCGCTTGGACGTCGCTTTGCAGAAGCTTCGCCATCGAGCTTTCTAACGTTAGAATCACTTGCAGCGCGGAATTGTTAGTTTCGGCCGCATGCATCAGGATTCCTTTCGCCATGGCGATGGAGAGGGCACTCGCCAGACCGCGGTCGCTTCCCTGTGCCACAAATACCCCGAGCCGTCCCCCATCGAGTGGGAAAAAGTCGTAGAAATCTCCACCCACCACCTTTGCAGGTATGCAGAGGGCGGCCACCTCGAAGCCGCTCACATCGGGAGCACCCTGCGGCATCAAACGCAGCTGAGCCTCACGTGCTGCTTCTACTTCTGCCTGCAAACCCATACGCTCGGCTAAATTCTTTGCGTATTTCGGCCGTACCTCTTCTTCATCAACCTCATTGCCGTACAGAGCGAAGTAGATCGTGTATACAATCGACGCAGTTCCAACCACGGCCCACAACCATGAAAGTTCAATCCAACTGGGAAACACCGCGCTCAGCCGCGCCAACTCATTTACGAACGCGAGTGCCGATAAACTCACCATAGCCGCCAGCAGATCGAAGGTAAAAAAAGGTACCAAGAGCGCGCTTGCCAACACACCCATCGCAAGCAGCGACGCTAATACCGTCGGATAACTGGCTGCGTCGTGCATCACTGAGCAAAGCGCAAACAGAGCCAGCCAAAAATAACGCCGCTTTCCTTTAGACTTCCGTCTGACAAGTAACGCCGCCGGCAAAAGCAGTCCAGCCACTGCAATCAACAGCGACCTGTATTGCCGCCCGGCAATCAAACTCAGCCAAGGTAAGCGGGCGAATGTGTATTCCAGACCTTCACTGCGCGCTCCCAACATGTCCGGCTTCAGAAAATACCAGATCACATGCTGGCCTAACATGAGCCAACCCGCGATCGCCGAACCATAAAGCATCGACAACGCAACATTGCGCGAAAATAGTCTCCCAGCCAACAACGCGTCGAGAGACGTCAATTTGCCTGGATACGCCTCCCGAACTTCACCTTCGCCGCTCCCATACCCGAGTCCAACCAGCAGTCCGAGAACTCCGAATGCGAGCACTGCCGCGCCGGCCGAGGGTAGAAGAATGGTGGAGAGTTTCTCCGCGTCCACTCGTACAGCTACCTGATCGTAAGCAATGGAGTAAACATAGATCGTGTACGAAATGCAGAAAAGGCCGGCGACAACCAACGTTCTTACATGAGAAACTTCCTTTTGCAGAGTCCGCTTTGCATAACGAAAGATTGCGTAGAGAGTGCTGAGAGTGAGAAACAGGCCGTAAATCGAATTCAATACAACCGGGAATCTGCTTTTCTTCGGCAGCGTGTTCTTTGCGTAGTCTGAATCCAAGTCGGCCGTGATGCGCTCTGCGATCACCTTCGAGTCGCGCACGGATGCCTGCACCTTCAGCGTCAATTCGGGCTGTTGCGGCGGTTTGACATCCCATCGAACATCCATGCGACGCGGATCTTCCGAGTTCTCATCAACGCTCTCTGGAGTTCCCAGTTTTACTAAGCTCTGCAAAGCTTGATTTGCGGCCAAATATTGCCGCGCAATCGCTTCGGCTTGTCCTTTGTCCGCCTCGGAACTTGCTGCGCTCTTCGCTTCGTCGCTGCTGTCCGACTTGATGTTTACCCCGCCGGCCTCAACATCGACCTTGCCGCGTAAGGCACCTTTCCCCATATCGAAGCCGGTCACTTGTCCTGTCAAAGCAAGATAAGTGCGGAATTCATGCACCCCATTTGGCGAGCGAAACAAGACAGTAACTTCTCTTGCCGGAGCTAACCCGCTTGCCTCCATCCGATCGGTGCTCTTGGCGGCGTAATATCGCAAGAGATCGTCGTGGTCTTCGACAATCACATAACTCTTCCAGTCCGAGACCGAAACGCCCTTCGACTCCGCAAATTGCTCGGCGGCTCGAATGGACATAGCCCGGTCTAGCGCGCCCTTCACTCGCGCCGGGCGGTCTTCAATCATTTCTAGATACGTGCCGCCAAAATAGGCGAGCGGAAACAGGGCCAGGAATAAGAACCAGAGAAGTCGCGCGCGCCAGGAAAGCAAAGGCCTGGGAGACAAACTCTCCAGCCATTCGAAGCTCATATGCGTTTCATCACCATCAACGTGATGTCGTCGAACTGCGGCGCATCGCCCACGAAGGCGTCAATTTCGCGAATCACGGCGCTGACGATTTCGCTCGCTGGTTGCTCCCGATTTTTCTTCAAAGCATCCACGAAGCGTTCTAAACTAAACTCCTGCTCGGCCGCATCGTTTGCTTCCGTCACTCCATCTGAGTAGATCGCCAGCAAATCGCCCGGTTCGAGCTGAAACGTCTGTGTTTCATACGCCATATTGGGAAACAAACCGAGTGCGATGCCGCTGCACGGCATCATCTCCACTGTTCCCGATTTCCGCAGCACGACTCCATCGTTGTGACCGCAGTTTACCCACTGACAGATGCCGGTTGTCGGATCATACTGCGTCAGAAACGCGGTCGCGTAGCGGTTTCCGGGTGTCGTTGCGTGCAGCAGCGTATTCGCCCGTTGAGCCACATTCGAAAGCGATTGCTCCTGGCTCAGCAGTGCCCGCAGCGTAGCCTGAATGTTGCTCATCAGCAAGGCCGCGAACATGCCTTTGCCCGAAATATCCACCACGCACAACAAGTGCGGTAGTTCAGCGCCTGACCCTTGGATGGGCAGCACGTCATAATAATCGCCGCCCACCAGCTTCGCCTGCCGGTTACTGGCCGCGATATCGCTATGCGCCAGTTGCGGCAACACAGCCGGGAAAAGGTCGCGCTGGATGCTGGCCGCCAGCGCAACTTCTTTTTCCATCTGCTGCCGGACCAGCGTGTCGCGGAAATGCCAGGCATTGTCGAACGAAACGGCGGCCTGCGCAGCGAGACCCGCGCCGAATTCAATGTCGCCTCTCGAATAAGGCTGCTTGTTCATGCGCGGCCCGCACACCACCATGCCGAAGGTCTGCGAGGAACTGCGCAGCGGGATGAGCAAACTTCCGCCAGGCAGTTGCGTATCCGAAGGAGCGAGTTCTGGCTCGATCATTTCGGCCCAATGCTCCTTTCCCTCTGTCAGGAACTTAAGGTCCAGGCCCTTTTGACGCTGGATCTCCGGCTGACCTTCTTTCCAAGTCACAATCCCGTGCTTAGCGATCACCCAGCGTCCAGCCAAGGTCAGAATCAGCATTTGGGCGATCTCTTCGGGATCGATCGATGCCGATAGGCCCCGGCCTAAATCAATCAGCGCCCGCAGCTCTTGCACTTTCTGCTCAAGCTTTTCGTTGCTCTTAAGCGTGGCCTCGTGCGCTTGCGCATTGGCAATCGAACTGGCGGCTAACCCGATCAACGCTTCTACGAACTCTTGCTCTTCCGGCTCAAGATCGCCCTTCAGCGGCTTGCCGATTGCCAAAATCCCGGTGGATTGGCCCGTCTGCTCAATGGGAAAGAAGCGCTCGAGCTTCGCTTTTCGCCCAATCTCTTGATCGAAAAGGTCGCCTTGCGCGATCCCCGGCAGGCCCCGCGCCAGCGCGACCCGCATGGAACCATCGAGATCAACCGCGATCAGCGCTTTGCTCACGAGCAAACGGCCCATGACGGTGCGCATCAAATGCGCCAGTAGATCGTTGAGTGCGAGCGACGAACTGAGCAGCTTGGCGGATTCAAGTAGCGCCTGTAATCTGGAATCACCGAGTTTGACCGTCGCCCGCTCCAAGACCTTCAAAATATCAAACTACAGAAATTCTCGGATTCGGACGAACAGGCCGGCGCCGCAAAACAAAGCGATCATCGCCGCGCCAATCTCCACGTCGCGATCGAATGTGCCCAATTCCGCAAAGCCCGATTGAATGCTTTTATCGAATGCTTTCTGATTGATTTCGATTGTTTCCCTCAACGAATCATCAAATTGAGCAAATGCAAAGTCCGACTGTCCTGGTTTTGTCCCGACACAGATCTCAATCGCTGCCTCGACTTTCTTGGCCTTCTTGTCGCTGCGAATCGCTTTGTCGATGTTCAGATACGCTTGCCAGCGATCAACGGCCTCTTGTGCTTTGGCACTTTCGCCTTCGAAAGTAATGTTGTGCATTTCTTTAGCCAGAAAGCTCGAAGACTTTTCCGCTTCTTCGAAAAACGAGTTTTCGTACGGAGTCGAGTCGCCGTCCAGCAAGTACTTGCTCTCATCGGCATTCGCGGCAAATGCGATCGCGCGCGCATGCCACAATGCGTCGAGCGAATCAAAGGCATCCATCTTCGCTACCCGAAGATCTTCTTTGACGTCGTTCAGATGCCGGGAACTATAAGAGAGCATGATCAGTGCAACGAAAGACGCCGCTAACAAACCGGGATTGACCAGCCGGCGCGTTCTGCCCGCCAAATCCCATTGGAGGTACAAAAGATAACCCAACAAAATCACACCGAGACCGCTGCTGAATCCGCGCCTGTGGGCGGCGTCCGCATTTTCGGTGTCATACGCAGCATTCAGGGCACTGGAGTTCACACCGTCGAGGTCATCAGCAGCTTTAAAAAGTGAATCGGTAAGTGTTGCCGATGCCTTCTTGTAGAGATCTATGGCTTGCGGGTCGCCGCGCTCATGGAAATCACGCGCCTTTTGCACTCCGATTTCGTATTGGCCGAGACCTACCTGCAGCTTCTCAATCGCCTCGAATTCACCCTTGTAGGTAATGTTCTTGGCCGCGGTGATCAGTTCTTCGGCGGCTTCCAGTCTTCTCGATTCATAGACTTTTCGCGCCGTGTCGCCCTGGCCCGGTTTGAGCAACATCTCATTAGCCACTTCGGCGTCCATATCCGCGATCGCCACTTTGATGTGATTCGCGGCGATGATACTCGGCGCCGAATCAATTCCGATTGTTTGCAGTAACTGGCGATGCCGCTCTTGCGAATTGAGCAGCGATATCACAAACAGAACGTCCAACACAATGACCCCGGCGAGACCGAACTTCAGCCTCTGCAAAAGGTTCCACTCCGTGCGCTTCGGCACCGGAGGCGGAACGACAAGATTCGGCATCGTTGGTTACGAACCCGCCTCTACGCTGATCCGCGTCCAATGCCCCAACGTGAGTTGGTCGCCCGCTTTCAGCGCTACGTCACTGAGCGGGGCGACATCTGTTCCGTTCAGTCTGGTTCCGTTCGATGAGCCCAGATCCCGGAATGTCAAACTTCCATCTGTCCCAAGCGTGATCAGCGCATGCCGGTGTGAAACTGCGGAATCGAAATCGAGCGGAATCTCAGGGAAAATGGCCTTGGCTTCGCTCTTTCTGCCGATCAAGCTCACTGGCTTGTCTAAAGCATAAGTGGCTGAAGCGACGCTGGCCGGAGCATCGGGGCTCGCCTCTGTTTTCAAGCTTGCATCTACTGTGACCACCACTTTGAACCCTGTGGCAGCAACCGGCGCGGGGGCTGGGGCAGGCGCGGTGACGGGCGGCGGCGGTGGCGGCTCAACCACTTTCGCCACTGGAAATTGGCCGCTGGTTCGGGTCACAAAGTTGTAGCCGCAGATCTCGCAAAAGTTTATGCCGCCTGCCGGCACAGGTGCTCCACAATCGGGACAAGCTGAGCCATTCGCGTTCGCTTTCTGCGGGCTACCGGGATTGCCTTGGATCTTCGATCCGCATTCGGAACAAAAATCGCTATCCGTCGAATCATGCCCTTTGGGGCAGAGAAAATAAGTGCTTGCCATGGCCGTCAGTTCCTCGGCAGCCTAGTCGTTTTGGTAGAGCGCGTATCTAACGCCATCTCGTCCTCTTTTGCGACCAGCGCCTTCAGTCTCACCGTACCTGTATCCGCATCTTGCACATCCACCACGGTTCGCAGCAACTTCGCGGTTGCGTCGTTTCCGGTTTGATGCGCCACTTGTACCGCTTTACCCAAGAGCGCGGTTGCTTGTTCTACGTCGCCGCGTGACCGCGCGTCTAAGCCTTGCCGGATCGATTCCGCTAATTCAGACTGGCCGGTATAGTGCGCGACGACCCGATCGATCTTGGCCGATTTGGCTTCGTCGTCCGTCCAGATGGCTAGAATACGCGCTTCGGCGGCTTTTTGTTCCACATCGCCAATCTTATAGACCAAACTGGCGCGGCCAGCCAGTACTTCATCACCCACTTCGCCCGGCTTTACTTTGATGGCAAAGTGAAAGTCTCGGACTTCGTTTTTACCCCAAGCTCCGGTTGGATACTCTCGCATCTGCGGCTTCACTTGCCGGTACCGCTGGCTCAAGTCGAGAATATGCGGGCTCACTTCTTTGCAAAACAGCACCTCGGCGCCTACCGGTGTCCAGAGCCTCAGCATGACATCGCCCGCTGTTTTCGACATGGCCTTTCCGAGCACACTTTCAAAATCGCTCTTGATCTGCTCGGGCCGCACGATGATATCGGCTGTGCCCAATAAAGTGGTGGCGATGCGGCGCAATTCATCCACCTTCCAATCGGTTCCTACGCCGCGGCAATCGCACTGGAACACGCCTTCGCATTTGCGTAGCGCGTCTTGTAACGGGCTCTCGTCTTTTTTGTCGTTTTGCCCATCGGTGAGCAGCACGGCCTGCCGGATTGCATTCGGGGCATACTTGAATTGATCCAAAGCCGCCTCAAGCCACTTCGATATGAACGTTGCGCCTGCCGCCTTCACGTCGCGGATGCGAGTGATTGCCTTGATTTTCGCGTCTTGCGAAGCGAGCGCCAATGGGCACACCGTGTGCGCATCCGCTTCACCCAGAACTACAAAGAAGCCGCAGTCTTCCGGCAGCAGATGAATGAGCTGGATCATGGCGCCCTTAGCCTGCACCAGCTTTTCACCTTCCATGGAACCCGAGATGTCACAGATGATACCGAACAAACGGCCGCCCCCCTGGGTTGGCGGCGTCACCGGCGCAGTGATTTCGCCCTGCGAGGTCACCGTCATGATCGCGTGTACTTCGTCCGCGCCTTTCGGCACGTATTGATTTTGAAAAACTTCTGCCTTGAAGCTATCCGCCATGAGTTTCTTCCTCCGAGACCGGATTTCGCAAAATTGCCGCCGTGATGTTGTCGTGACCGCCTTTTGACTTGGCGAACTCTACCAGGGCGCGTGCCATATTCAACGCGCTCTCGCCCGGGCTGTTCACGCTTGTCACGAGCGGGGCCATGTCTCCGCTCTCTTCCGCATAATTCCAAAGGCCATCCGAACAGAGCAGCAGAATGCCAGATGTTTTCAGTTCCTGCTCCGCGATTTCCGGTTCCAAATCATCGGCATCGGGGCCCAGCCATCGAGTCAGCGCATGCGGGTTACCCTGGGCGCCTTCTTGTTGGCCAGCCGGAGTGTTCAGCCATGAATGATCACGCGTGATTTGAATGGCTTCTTGACCCGTGATCCAATAGGCGCGGCTATCACCGAGCCAACCTACGGTGACTCGAGATCCTTGAACCAGCGCTACCACGATTGTGGTGGAAGGCGCATCGGACTTACCCTCTGCTAGCTTCTTGACTGCTTCAGCCGCGGCATGTACAGCCGTGCGGACATCTCCAAGATTCGCCATGGCCGCTTCGACGGCGGCTGCGGCGGCTGCATCGGCATCGGGCGACATCGAGACTCCATCGCAAACGACGAGCGCATAACCATCTGCGATCCGTGCGAGCGCGAACCGATCTTCGTTGCGGCTGTGGCGCAAGCCGCGGTCGCATACTCCAGCGAAATCGGGGCTCACTTCGATTTCGATATGGTCTGAATCGGGCCGTTTGAGACGGCGGCCGCAGCCGGTGCAGAAGCCATCTTCATCCATTTCGCTCAACGGCGTGCCGCAGACGCACGCCTCGACGGCGGGGGCAGCTTCGCCGCCAATGCGCGTGCCGCACTCTTCGCAGAATGCGTTGTCTTCCGGATTCGTGGTTTCACACTGGTGGCACTGCATTAGAAAAACGTCCTTGGTCGAATACTGTTGGCCTGTTCCACTAAACGAATGCGCGCCGTGCCGGTATTCATCCGGGCCAGGGCTCGAAGCGATCGCTCCAGATCGAGCCGAATCCGAGCCTCCTCTAAATCGTTACCGAGAACCTTCTTGCCTTTTAGCGTTTCGGCTTTGCTGCTTTTGGAACGCACTGAATCGAGCGCGCTCTTTAACACTTCCTGCCGCAGCAGGTGGCGGTTGACTCCATCCAAAACCAAGGAATCGCAGATGGCCGAGGCCGCTTCCAAATCGCCGACCGGTACGTAGGCTTTTTTCGGACCGCTATCGGCGCAGACAAGAATGCGCGTCGCTTCGACGCGTGACCGAACGTAAACGGCCGAACTTTGCGGGACTCGTTCGAGCGCTACGACCGCCGATTTGCGATCGCCTTTGGCGCGCCAGCAGCGCGAGAGGCCAAAAGCAGCCGAGACGCAGTTCAGATCCGTTTGCGACACCAGGTCATACATATGGATAGCCAAATCGGTATTGCCGGCCATCTCAGCTGCCAGGCCCAATGCCAATTTCGGCGTCACTTCGCCCGGCAAGTCAAAGAACACTTGATCGAAGAACTTCAAGGCGTCGGCCGCGCGTTGGCGCGCGAGAGACATCAAGCCTCGATACCAAAGAACGCGCCAATCCCAAGCGTCTTCGCGTTCGACGCTCGCCAGTAATTCTTCCGCTTCATCATATTTGCCGATGCGGCCCAAGGCGGCGGCTAACCGCAAACGAGCTTCGGCCCATTCAGGGCTGCGCGACACGACTGCTCGCAAAGCGCTAATGCGCTTATCGCCATCGGGCACCATTTCGGCATTCATGATTTCGGCGAATCTCTTGTGGCTCGAATCGATGGTAGGAATGGGCAATAGCGACGGATCGGGTTTGACCGTCTGCAATTCGCCCGCGACTTCAAAACCCAGCAGATCGCCGCCGAAATTTGTGCTTTGGGCCGGCCGCGGAATATGCGTTTCGCGCGCGACTACTTCGCGCAGAACGCCGAGCGTCTGATCTGCCATTACATCGGCCGATTCAAAGCGATCGTCCGCTTTCTCCGCTGTTGCTTTGAGTAGCAGACGGTAGAGCGATTCCTGTTGGGCAAACAGAGGCTCATCTTGCGGGCTCGGCAGGGAATAGCGATGCTCTTTTTGAAAGCCCGAGATAGAAGCGACGAGCACAGCCAAAGTTCGCCCGATTGTATAGAGGTCCGACTCGACGGTTGGACCTTCGCCCGCTTCAGGCGCGCTAAAACCAGCGGTGCCATAGATATCGCCCGCCAGATCGTCGACGCGGCGCACGCCGCCTAAATCAATCAGCTTGACGTCATCTTTTTCGAGCATCAGGTTATCGGGTTTGAAGTCGCAATAGACAAAGCCCATCTGATGTAAATACGCAAAGGCCGGCAGAATTCGATGGATGTATGCCAAGCCTTCGGCGACCGGCAGCGGACCGCGCTCTTGCCGGATCTGCTTCAGCGTTTTGCCGCCGACATACTCCATAACAATGAAGCCTTCGGCTCCATGCTGAACGAAGTTGTAAATACCGACAATGTTCGGATGCTTCACCGCCGCCAAAAACTTGCGTTCGGCGACGGCTGCCGCCGCGCTCGATTCGTCATGCACATTCAGCAAGCCTTTCATGACGACGTAGCGCGAGAGCAAATTATCGAACGCCAAATAAATCCAGCCTAGGCCGCCGAACGCAATGGCGCCGCGCACCTCGTACTGATTGGCTACCAAGTCACCGGGTTGCAAGGTGGGAACGAACGAAAAGCGCTGCCCGCACTTGCCGCAAAAACCGTTTTCGCGTTTCAGGGGATTATTACAACTGGCACAAAAGCGCTTGCCTTCGGGCACTCTCGGATCCGCCAGCACTGCCTTTTCCGGATCGGTAGGCGGCAGTTCCGGCAACGTAATCAGGCCAGCGCCTAGCTGACGTCTGGTAGAACTGCGCGAAGAAGTTCGCCGCGACCGTTTCGAGCCCGTGGCGGCGCGGCTTCGCGGCGAAGAACCGGTTCCGGTTGTGATGGCCGAGCCGGTGGTGGCGCTGCGACTTGAAACCGCGCTGGTGGAACGTCTTACGGCCGCGTGGCCGCAGATATCGCAGTAGCCGTCCTCAATGGTCCCGGTACAGCCAGGTTGTGCACAACGTTCGGTGGCCATTTTCAATCTCTATGTTGTCGCCCGCAGTAGCCGCTCATACTCAACCACAAGAGCAGAAGCTTTTTCCAACGGGGTGGGCCGGCTGAATAAAAGCTCACTAGCTTCGGTGGCCAGCCGGGTCAGCTCCGGGAGTTCGGCTGCGTTTTTGGCGCGCGCTTTTGCCTTCAGGGCCTCCAGCCTGCCTCGCAATTCGTTCCGTTCCTTGACCGGCTGCTGATTTGCTTCGAGGCACGCTCGCTCTTGATTTACGCAATCGAGGGCCGCTTTGTTCCATTTTTGCAGGCCGACTTCGAGCGGGTCGAGCAGGCCTTCCTGAAACTTATCTTCCAAGCGTTCGAGCCAAGCTTCGAGCGCGATTTGATTTGAATCGGCCAGCGGCGTGACGGGTTGGGTAGCGCAGGTCACTTTTTCGCGACGATCATTCCAACTTGCCAAACTTTGGCTATGCAACTCCTGCAATCCTGTTAGCTGCTTGCGAGCCGAGTCAAAGCCTCGTTGCAGGCGTACGCGCATCGCCTGGGCATGCGCGATGGCAGCACGCGTCCGACTCAACACCGGCTCGACAGAAGACGAATATTCTTCGGCACAGCCTAACGGATCAATCTCAATCCGAGTGCGAATATCGGAGAGCGCCGCTTCCGCGCCAGACAAGGCAGGGAACTGGGTTTTCCAAGTGGCCGCTTCCTTCATGGCCTGGTCTAATTCCATGCCAAGCTTTTGCCAAGCCACATCAACGGACAGGACTACATCGCGCGCGGCGGTGAAACTGCCCGCCATGGCAGCCATCAATTCGGCTGGTGTTACCCAGCGCACATCGTCAACGGCCATGGACAACGTTCGCTGATTGATGGGAGTCGGGTCGACCGGCAGGCGGACGCTTTTGCCGCGTAAGAGCGTTTCAATCTCACGTATCTTCTGTTCCGATGGAAAGATGGGAGAAATGCTTTGGCGTATTTCGCGCGCTTTGTCGATGGCCGTTTGCAATTCGTCGAAGTTCTGGAATAAGCGGCCCATGCCTTCGATGGCCGGGTAAACGCGGGCGGCGGTAACGCCTACGAGCGGGACCTTGTCTATTCCGTTGCCACCCGTCAAACGCTGGTAGGTGGGCAACGAGTGCAGATCCATCAGATTCTGGGCGGCCGCGCCGAGGTTCTTCTTCCAAGCGCCGAGTTCCTTATCTATTTCTTCAAGCGTCATTACGCTGGACCTCCCAAACTATGGAAGGCGGCGGGCACGAAGGACGGGTCGCTCGATTCAGCGATTGCAATCTGCATCTGAAAGGCCAAGACGTCACGCGACACCGGAGGGCGATAACCTTCGAGACAGGCTTTCATGGCTTCGACGGCGTTCTTGTTTTGGGTGCGCTGCACGCGATACGCTTTCACGGCGATGGCTTCGGCAGCGCCGGGCGTTAACCAATCGGGCAATAGACTTTCGAGCGCCGCGAAATCTTCGTCCTTTAGTTCCAAGCCGCGCTGTTTGCCGAGAAAGCGAAGCAGGTCAAAACTTTCTTTCGCAGTGGAGGTAGGGAACAGCGGAATCTTCACGTCGATTCGGCCGGGCCGCTTCAAATCGACTTCAATTAAATCCGGGCGGCTGGAAGCGAGCACCCATAGGATGCGCCCGCGCGTGGCCGGATCACTCATCTCTTCGGCCATCATGGAATACACACGGCCGGACACGCCAGAATCGCCGCCGGATTCGCGTTTGCCCAGAGTCTGGTCGGCTTCATCGATAAAAACGTAGCAGCGGCCGAGAGCGCGCAACAGGCGAAAAATTCGTTCGAGATTACTTTCGGTACTGCCGACCCAACGATCGCGAAAGTTCTTGAGCCGCACCATGGGCACGGCAGCTTCGCCGGCCAAGCATTGCACCAGGTAGCTTTTGCCGGTTCCAACAGGGCCGCTGAGCAAATAACCTTTGGGCAATGCGTTCAGATCGCCTTTATTCCAGAGCGCGATGTCTTGGCGCAGCCAGGTTTTGACGGCTTCCTGCCCCTGAATGGCATCAAGGGTTGCCTTGCTTTGTACGAACTCAACGAGGCCTTGCGATTCGGCTTGAATGATCTGCTTTTTCACTTCGGCCAGATCTGGACCGGTTGGGCTCTTGCGCGTGTGCTCAAGCCCTTTCACCAAACTTTCGGCGGCATTGACGGTGGCGCCGGCGAGCGCTCCGGCCAATTCGATGCGTTGATCACCACGGCCACCGAGCACGAACGGGTAACGGCTCATCATGGCCTCGAGCGACTGCAGCATCTCATCATTCGACGGCAGCGGAATCTGAACACGTTCGGCGCGCGGATTCTTGGCAATGAGCGGATGAATATCGCTCAAATTTTCCGTTAGCAAAAACGTGACCAAGGGATGGCCTGTCATCAAATTGTCCATCGACCAATCGCGAATCAAAGTGAGCAGCGCGCCCAAATCATGATCGGTTGCGCCGCCGGTGGCCGGAGCGATCAACTCCGTGTTCTTGACGATGCAGGCTACCTGGATGTTCTGCCTTTGGAGCCGTGCCAGATTGCCGCAATAGCGAAAATAATGAGTGAGCGCTTCGACGGCGGCGAGCGGCTGTTTCACGATCGGCTTTTCTTTGAGTGCCGGCCAAGTGGAGAAGAGCTCGGCGCCTTTTTCAACGCGAATGCCGTTGCCCAAATCGTAGCTCAAAACCACGTCGAAACGCGGGAGCAATACGGCCATTAGAAATTCGGTTAAGCTGCCGAGACGCGGGGGCGTGCCGGGAATGATCAGCCGATCTTGAATATTCCCGAACACAAGGAACTGGTTATAAGCGCCGCTTTCATACAGATCGACCAAGCGGCTCGCCCATGCTGGTAAGGCCATCGAAGGCTCGCGCAAGAGTTATTCTTTGACCGCCGTAGGACCGCTGGAAACGGGCCCCATGGTTTTCTGCGTAGGCGCGGCGACTTGGGGAACGGCGGTGGAGGGACCATCGAGCGCGATGCCTTCGCGGGCGGCGAAATCTGCAAGCGCCTGATCTGCGAGGGCTTGTTGTTCGGCTTCCTTGAGCAGGACACCGCTTGAATCGAGACTGGTTTGCGCCACGCGAACGCGACCGGCGGCTTTGGATTTTTCTTCCTGCACCATGGTTTGCAGGCGGTTGAGGGTATCGCCGGAGCCACCGATGCTGGTGATCATGCCGGAAGCGGTTTCGGTGAGAGCGGCGAGCGCCTTCTTGGTTTTGAGATCGCTGATATCGGCTTTGATGGTTTCGATTTTGTTTTTGGCGGCGGCGACGGAAACGTCGCGGGCTTTGACGAGATCGCGATAGGTGGTTTCGGCTTGTTCGAGCTGCTTGCGGTTTTCGGTTAAATCGCCTTCAATGGTTTGCAGGCGCAGAGCATATTGACCGGCCGAGACGCGGTTACCGACTCGTAAATTAGCGGCGGTTTTGGCGCGGACATCGCCTTGCTCGGCTTCGAGTTTGCGGACTTGCGCCATTAGGCGTTCGCAGAGGGCAGCGTGGGAAATCAATCCCTGGTTATAGCTGGCGAGTTGTTTGCGGAGATTTTCGCTCTCGACCTCGAGCAGGGCCTCGGGATTGGCGCGCTCGGCGCTGGAGACGGCGCGGCCGAACATTCCGCGGAAGAGATTGGCTATTCGCTTAAACATAATAGATGGTCCTTGTGGGTCGGAGAGCTTCCATTGGCATTATGACAAAAGAGTAGACGTGTCATGCGGGGGCGAAGTTCGGGGGAAAGGAAGGGTGCCCAGTCATGTTCGCTTACGCTCACGGCTCGGTTTCGGATATCTGCAGGAGATGGGAGACGTCGGGTCAAGCGGCTGGCTCCTTGGGGACAAGTTGGAGGAGGCCGAGGCGTTTGAGTTCGAGCATGGTTTTGTACCAGTTTTGGGGGTCGAGGGGGCCGTATTCGCCGGGCGTGATTTTTTGCGGGACCCAATCGGGCGGGCCGGGGATGAAGTGTTTGCCGTCCATGGATTGACGGTCGCCGGTATCGAAGGTTGAGGACGTAATACATGTCGGGCACGGGGATGGAGAGGTCGTAACCGTTGGCGCGTTGTTTCGGTTCTTCTTCCTTCGCTTTGGCGGCTTCGGCGCGTTGTTTCTTTTCTGCCTGCATTTGCTGATAGCGGGCGTCGCGTTCTTCTTTGGCGACTTTGGCTTTGTAGTGCGAGTCGAGCATGCGGTAATCGCGCTGGAAGGCGCGTTCGTGGGCGGTTTTGTAGCGCAGGGCGAGGTCGAAACGGAGTTTGTCGCCGGGCATCCAGACGCCGAGATCTTCGCTGATGCTGTGGAGACACTGATCGTAATAGCGGTCGAAGCGTTCGCGGCGGTAGTCGGATTGAGCGACTTTTTCGGCGAAGCGGTAGAGAACGGAATCCTCAGCGGGATTGCCGTATTCGGCGAGCCAGGCGGCGAAGATTTTATGGAGCTCGGCGGCATTTTCCTGGGGCATGACGAGCGTTTTCGCGGCGAGGCCGTGTTTAAGGGCGTTCATCGCGGGATTATGTTTTTCGTTATCAGATTGCACGAAGTTATTGCTCCTGACTTGATTCTTGTATGCGCGCGTTCCCGAGTTACCAAAAAGTTCCTGTAAGTGGAAGAAAGGAGAGGAAATAAAAGAAGTGCAAGTTTTGTGATTGAAAAACGGGGGGCGGCAAGTGGTGCGTTCGGTGGTTGGGCGCGGGATTTCAGGAGGCGCTGCGGGAGGGCGGAGATAGTGAATGGTTTGAGGGAGATACGGTGATTCTTCAGAACGGGTAAGTGGGGGAGCTCAAACATTTGAGTCAGGAAATGTTTGAGGAATGCATCGAGGGGCGATCATAATGCAATTGCACAGCAGACCAACCGTTGTCCTCATCGCAGATTTGCAGGGTTCTGCCGATTGGCCGCCGTCATCGAACCCGCGCAGGTGCGCTCGTAATCGGCGACAGTTGTCGTCAGTTGGGTTCGCAATTTGACGTCCGCCGGCGGGAGCGGTGCAATGTGATCCTCAAGACTCCAGAAGGTTCGGCATAACAAGATATTCTTCTTAGCTTCGTCGCACTGCTCGGATACGCTTTTCAGGGGGATGTGCCTTTTGGCGGACAACAACGAATCCTCGGCCAGAGATTGGTGGCCGAGCGCAGACTCACGCAGAAGTTTGGTATTGCCCGGATCGCGATCAAGCAAGGTCTTGAGCAAGGAAATGCCGGCCTTTAGATCGGATGCGGCGCGCGCATAGGCACCGGAGCGCATCTCCGCACGGCCTACATTCCAATAGCTCATCGCTAGATAGCGCCGCGTTCTGGCCTCGGCTGGGTCTTGCGCATAGAGCGCCGTGCGCATTGCTAACGAGTTGTCAAACGCGGCTTCGGCGCATTTGATATTGCCTTCACGAAGGCATACCGTTCCCAAGTCGGAATAGCCTTGTGCTAGATCCTCCCGCGCCCGCACCGGTTCGTGATTCGCCTTGAGCTGTTCTTCGTCGAGCGATTTTGCGTTGGCGAGCAACTGGTGCGCAGCGTTGAAATCGGCTGCGATCACTGCCCTTTGCTTGTAAATTAAAGATAGGTTGCGTTTAGATTCGGTGTCACTGGGATTCGCCGCCAGCAGGCCCTCGAAAATCTGCTGCACGGCTTGAAAATCTTGGGCGGCTTGTGTGTCATCATCGAGTCTTTGCGCCATTCTTCCCAGGTCGAGATAAACTTCGGCGAGGCCGGTTTGCACGCCGCGGTCTGTTGGCAAATCGATAGCAAGGCTCCGGTAGCATTTCAATGCTTGTTGCAGGCGGCGAGTGGCCCGCGGCAGATCACCGCGCGTAGCTTCTAACTCGCCGGCTTTTTCGTAGGTGCCGGCAAGTTCGCGCCGCAACGAGAATTCTGTGTGCGGGGCCGCAGCCGCCACCAGGGGTTCGCGCAGGGCAAGAGATTTTTCGTAACTGCGCAGTGCAGCTAACGAATCACCTAGATTACGGAACGCTGTGTTGCCCTGCGTATCGCCATAACGCTCGTACGCATAGGCAATTTTTTGGGTGAGCTGACGTGTCCGATGGGGATTCGCAGCCAAACGATCTAGCGCCTGTACCGCGCTGTCAAGCGTCAAACCACGTGCCGCCGTGGCGCCCGGCAATTCGTCGAGCAGGGCCGGAAGCTCGAACACGAGCCTGTCCGATGTACTGTCGAGTGCGGCGTAGCTTTGATCCGCATTGCCGCGTTCGCTCAACGCCCGATACCTTTCGCGGATGGCCCAGGCGCTGGCCAGCATTAGACAGAGAATAAAGACGGCGAAAGTAGCGGTTAAGGCTCGGTGGCGCAGGGTAAGTCTGCCAAGCAGGTAGAGCCAAGTCTGCGGCCGGGCGGAAACAGGCTTGCCATCCAAATATCGTTGGAGGTCGGCAGAGAGCTCGTCTACTGAGCGATACCGGTCAGTAGGATCTTCTTCCAGCGTCTTTTGAACAATTCGCGATAAATCCGCCGGGCGAAGATCTATGCCCTTCCCGTTTTCCGGGCGTTCGCCGGCAAGGACTTCGTGAAGCACCACGCCTAGCGAAAAAGTATCCGTTGCGGTTGTAACGGTTTCGCCGCGGCGCTGTTCGGGGCTTGCGTAATCAGGGGTAAAGCCGGCACCGATCGCAGCGACCGTTCGAGTTGAGTCGTCCGCCCTAAGCCACTTGGCGACACCGAAATCGAGCAGCTTCGGTTGGCCATTTTTGTCCACCAGAATATTGCTGGGTTTGATGTCGCGGTGAATCACCAGATTCTGATGGGCATAGTGCACCGCATCGCAGACCTTGCGAAAAAGTGCAATGGCCTGGGCAGCACTGAGGTCGCGCGAGCGGCAGAAGTCGGTGATGCGGTCTCCCGGCACGAACTCCATCACGAAATAGGGCAGGTTCTCTTCGGTGGCCCCGCCATAGTAGAAGCGGGCGATATGGGGATGCTCCAAGCGCGCCAAGATCCGCCGTTCCCGACGGAAACGCTCTATGACGGACTGAATATCGAAGCCCTTCTTGACAACCTTGATGGCTACAAGCTGTTCGAAATCGGCAGCGGCGTGTTGTCCCAAGTACACCGATCCCATGCCGCCATGCCCCAATGCGCGAATGACCTTAAACGGGCCGATCTGCTCGGGAATGGGATCAGGGCCCGCGCCAGGCGGTAGCAACGGAACAATGTTTCGGAGCGGATGCTCGAGAACTGTCGAATCGTCCTCATGCGCTGCCAACAGGCGCTCCACTTGGGCAGCGAGGCCAGGATCGCGCACGGCCGTTTCCTTAAGAACGGCAGCCCGCTGCTCGGTCGATCCTGAAACGCACTGCCAGAAAACCGACTCAAGCTCGACCCAGTTGCTCATGCCGATGTGCCTTCGGCTTGAGGACCGAGCCGCGCTTTCAACCAAGCCCGGCAGACAATCCAATCGCGTTTGAGCGTTGCTGAAGATGTTTCCATAACATCTGCTGCTTCTTCCAGCGAGAGACCGGCAAAGAAGCGGAGATCAATCAATTGAGCGCCCCGCGGGTTGAGCTTTTCCAGTTCTTGCAGTGCCTGATCCAGATCGAGTAAGTTGGCATTTCCTAGCTCCTGGCCGGTTACAGCGGGGTTGAGCGTGACTTGCAGTTGGTCGCCACCACGCTTTTGAGCCACGTGCGCGCGGTAATGGTCAACTTGGATACGGCGAATAAGTTGCCCAACGACGGCGAAGAAATGCGCACGGTTTTGCAATTCAATCTTCGACGTACCCATGAGGCGAAGGTACACTTCACTTACTAGAGCGGTCGGCTGAACGGTCGACATTTTCGAATGTAGGTGCAGTTTTGCCAGTCTTTTCAGTTCCGCGTAGACCAACGGGACGAGCCGGTTAAGGGCGTCAGGGTCGCCGGCAGACCATCTAGTAAGTAGAGAAGTGATTTGAGATGGACTCTCTTCCATAGGATGCACGTCCCACGACTCAATATTTTAGTATCCTCCTTTTCGGTGCCGGGCAGGAAATCTAAGCCTGAATGAGCCAAAAAACTTACGGTTTCCGAATTCTCTAACGACGGCAGATGCCGCTTTAAGGAGAAACAATGAAGATGAGATCAATTACACTCGCCATGGCCGCCATGATTCTAGGCTTGTGCGGGACTGTGGCTTGTGGGACGTCAGGCAGCACAGCTTTTGCGAATGGGGCCACGGCCGATGACCGTGATCTGGTGGGTACCTGGGAATTCCAGGGTGGCGAGGGCTCAGCCGAGCAGAAAATCACGCTCACTTTACGCCGCGACCACTCATACACCAAAACGCTCGAAGCTTCCGTGAACGGCGTGCCCTATGGCGGCACGCATAGCGGGACGTGGAACGCGGATGGAATGAACGTTCGTTTGTCGGGCGACGGTAACTGGCCGCCTTACACGCATAATCTTTCCTCGTTTCACAGGGTGCGGTAGAGACGGCAAAAGAGGTAAAGCAAATGACTAAGATCACTATCCAAAAAGTTGAGCAGTGTTTACTGTGGATCTTTTTGTACCTTTGCTGTGGATTCGCTCGGCCGGCGCCGGCGCAAAACGGGCCGGACTTCCCATGGCGCAATATTCAATCCGACAGCTTGTATCAAGTAGAGGCCTCAGATTCGAGTGTGCGGATTATCCCCTTGGGTTCCGTTCAGTTTTCAGCCGATGTGCCGATTAAGGTGGACAAAAAGGGCCGGCATCACATTATGGGGATCTGGCAGAACGGAGGGCAGCACGGGTTCTTCCTGATCAATTCTATTTCTGACGATGTCATCTCAGGCTACGCCTTGGTCCCGCAAAACAGCGCATCAGCGAACAGTTGCGATAGTCGAACGGCGGCAGCGATCGCAAACATGGCTGGCTCGTCGCAGCATGTGCTCAACTGCGCGCGCCAGGATCTGAGCTGGCGGCGTGAAACGAACTTAACCGTTCAGCAGGCAGTATCCGAAATGCAGCGGGCGGCCGCAGCGGCAGCAAGCCGCCCGATGGTTATACCAACGGCTCCTGGCGTAGGCTTTGTTCCGGTAGGCGGTGGTGGCGGAGATGGCTCTTTGGCAGGTGTATGGGTGTCCGAAGTTGCCAGCGCGGTCTATTACAAACGGATTGAGTTGACTTTGCGGCCTGACGGCACTTACACCAAGACGTTCACGGCCAGAACGTCGGGATATGGCGGAGCGGGAACCGTGGGCGCGCCGAGTTTGGGTGGTACGCACAGCGGACGCTGGACTGCCGACGGACTCGTTGTGCACTTATCCGGCGACGGGAACTGGCCGCCGTTTGATCACAACCTGGCTGAGTTTCAAAAGGTTCAGTGACGGACGTAGGACGTGTTGCCCGGGAGGCGATCGAACCGCTCTCGTTCGATGGCCTCCCGAGCGAAGCCGACTAAGTCTGGCAAAAGGAAGGTAACTCCATGGGAATGATTGATTGGTATTTGAACCACCCGGCCGGGGATCTTGCCGACTGGTGGGATAAGAACAAAAAACAATCCGAACAAGCGCTGTACGATTTTGTCGACGCTCACCCGCATTATTGGGCAATCGCCGCAGCTGTTCAGACCTGTATGGATGTGGGCGCTGGATTCGTCGATATTGTGCGCTTCGGCCAGGGAATGGCAGCTTATCACGAGACACCGGGCGATTGGGGCTGCTCATTCAGGATACGTTCCGAGGCTTATCGATCGCCTCCGGATCGGCGAAAGTTTTGGGAAGCAGTGCGATCGCAGGACGGGTCGGACCGGCTCTCGGCCGGGCATTAGGGTTGTATGAAGACGTTGCTCCGGCCAAAGCAATCTGCGCGCCGATCGCGGTCGCGAACGCGATCAGAAGAACGGCACACAGGCTACTGCTCAGCTTGAACGACATCGCTGTTGCTCACGGCAGAGCCGGCGGAATTTTGAGCGCGGAGTGGATCAGCATGGACGAAAGCATTGCCGCTCTGAGAGCGTTGCGGATCCAACATGAAGTAATTCCGGCGGCGACAAGTTGGGAGAACTTGGGCAATATTGTGAACGGGCGTCAAGGAGTCGTAATGGCTCGAATCATCGGCAGTAAGGGCGCCGGCGCTCATCGGGTCGTCATAGAGGCAACTAAACAGGGCCTCCGCATAATCGACCGGACGGGCATCTATGAGAATGCCGGCTTCGCTGGCTTCGTCAGATCGCTGGAAGAGCTTTCCGCTCGCTATTCTCTAAACGGCGGCAAGTGTATATTAGACCCGAGTAACAAAGCGGTCTTGGTCAAATCGGTTGCGGTAAGAATTTCGCTTGGAGTGCCAACCTTGATGGGCTATATCGAGGCACTTCTTCCGCGTTTGCAGGGGGATTTCACAACGAAGCATCTGGACGTTCATTTGCACGCCTTCACGGCCCAAAAGAATAATCGACCGCAACGGAGGTGAGGGCAGGGAAGGTCTATGTCTGTCTCGGCCTTCCCTTCCAAGGAACACGCGGAAGACGGTCGCAGTGTCAAGCGACCACCGGAAAGGCTGCGGAGTGTTTCTTCTGTCGTGGTGGCGCGCATCCGCACCTTTCGCGCTTAGAACGCAATTCATCTATCACTTCACTCCCGATTTCTGTTGCTGTATTTCTGAAATGAGATGGAGGACGGCGTCGATCACGATGTTGGGCCGGTCTCGGGAAATGTAGTGCCCGCTCCCTTTAGCAAAGATCGCGACACGGTTTGGAGAGGCCGCTACGAATTCAGAGTGCGCGCGGCGCATTGCGGCAACCTCGTCGGGTGCGTCAACCCAGGTATGTTCGGCAGTGATATCGATTATGGGGAGATTCAACGGTATGTGTACGTCGCGCATGTGGCGCGCGGTCGCAGGATAGGCTTGGTCCTGGCGGAATAGATTGCGGCCAAGGCCGGGCTTTTCCTCGATTAGATCTTCAGCCAGCGGTGTATAACGCGCGGAGATGAGCGCCGCTTCTTTATCGTCGAAAAAAGACGGGATGTTTGCGTCTACCAATACAAGACCTTTCACTCGCTTGTCCTCAGAGGCGAGGATCTCGCTGATGAATCCGCCATAGGAATGAGCCACTAAAATAATAGGCCCGCGAATGTGGCGTTGATCGAGAGCGCGCCGTAACGCCGTGGCCTCATCCTCGATCCGATAAGGCCGCGGATTGGGCTCACTTTTCCCCAAACCGGCGCGGTCGTAAACTACGGTTCTTACGTTTGCTCGTTGCTGGATGACGGGTTCGATATTGGACCACTCGCTTGAATCCTCGCCGCCGCCGCTTTCGAAGACAACCGTTGGGGTTCCCTGGCCCCTGCTTTGCATCCAGAGCGCATATCCACCTACGTTGACCTTCCGAGCGACGCCATCAGCGGCAAGCGCATTGCTGGACCAGAACATTGTTATCGATAAAGCTAGGATCGCAATGATTCGCAAGGATATTCTCCGTAAAAGGTCGATTGAATGTACTTTCATTTTGTTCCACCCGTCCCCACCAAATCGGCGATTATGCCGACGGGCGCTTACTGAGGCAATTGGGACGCCACAGTGGGCGAGATTAATTGGGCGAAGATCTAAGGTGTCCCGCCGCCGGTTACCGGAACACGCGTCCACTATTGAGTCGATACTGTTCGAATCCGCACCGCTGTTTCGGGCCGTGTGCGGTGTGTCTTCTCATCGAGACGGAGGGGTATGATCATGAGGTTATCCATGACGAGTAGATTTGTGCTCAGAATGCGGATCGCGCGGGGCGAAGCCGCTGTGCGCGAGCCGATACGGAAACCGGGAGACGGCACACGATGAACATCCTGTTGTGGATCCTGCAGGCCCTTGCCGCGCTCGTGTACGGAGCGTCGGGCGTGATGAAGGTCTTCCTGTTCGACAAAGTAAGCGAGGGCGTCCCGTCCTTTGGTGCGTTGCCGCGGGGAGTCTGGATGGCCCTCGGCGTCGTCGAACTCGTGTGCATGGTCGGGCTGATCGTTCCGGGCGTCTTCCACTGGCATGCGGTGCTCACGGTTGTGGCCGCCGCGGTTCTGACGATCGAGAGCCTCGTGTTCGTCTGGGTTCACGTTAAGTATGGCGAGATCAAGGCAGTCGTCTTGAGCGGCGGGCTGGGTCTGCTTATGGCGTTCATTGCGTACGGCAGAATGGTCCTGAAGCCGATTTTCTGAACGGCGGCCCGTCTCACGAAGGCTGGTTTTTCAGACAGTTCTTGGAAGGGATCAGAATTCGATGCCGGAGTAAATGACGCTGAGAGGAATTTCGCAGGCGAGCGAAGCGAGGCTGGGGACATCGCGATAAAGCCAGCTATCGTCAGCTTGGCGGGTAAAACTGGGCGACAAACTCACTCTTGTATTCCGCAGCGCGTTCCATTCGGAGCTATTACTCCTCACTCAGCTTTGGAATCGCGTGCGTTGGCACTTCTTATTATCGCTTCAGCCGGGGGAGGGGTGGGGGACGCCTGGAATTGCGAGTGTGTTCTGTGCTGTCGCCCACGGAAGATCGCCGTATCGCGGTGTACGCGGCGCCGGCCGCACACGATCACTCTGGCACTGAGCTATTGATGAGAATGGAGATTTTGAATATGAAGCCTACTGAACCCAGCCGGACAGCCCTGATACCCGCACGACAACGAGCCGCTCATGCGGAAGATGCTTTGTCGGGAGCGGTCGAACGAGGGACTCGGCAGATTGTCATCTTTGGCGCCGGACTCGACACTTTCGCGCTGCGGAATCCGCACGGCGCGCGACAGATCCGTATTTATGAGATTAAATCCAGGTTCGGCAGTGCTGTTCAAGGGCTCGCGCCCGGACACGCTGGTCTCCATGTTGTCCACGCTCAGCATTGATCGAACGGGGTCATCTATTGCTCGTTAGACCCCCTCACCGGGTGGCCCAAACATCTGAGTTAGAGAATGTTTGGGCGCGATGGTGAAAGGTAAACCCGGCTTACTGCGGATCCGTGGGCGCCGGCAAGTATTTCGGAAGAACGTCGCCTTCGCGGGCAATCCAGGTATAGATTGTCGGAAGCAAGTAAACGCTCAAGAGCAGGGTAGCGCTGAGGCCGCCGACGATGACAATGGCAAATGGTTTTTGCGAATCAGATCCAATGCCAGATGAGATCGCAGCGGGCAGCAATCCTAAGGTTGCCACCAGCATGGTCATCATAATGGGTCGAAGACGCAACACGGCGCCTTCCACAGCGGCTTCCTGGATTGGGTGGCCGCGGGAACGCAGTTGATTGATGTACTCAATCATGATGACGCCGGTCTCCACCGCGACGCCAAACAAGGCCAACATACCGATGCCGGACGAAACGCTAAAGTGTGTGCCTGTGAAGTAAAGGGCAAACAGGGCGCCAATGGGAGAGAGCCCTAAGCTAACCATTGCGAGTGCGGCCCACTTGAACGATTTGAACATGGAATAGAGCAGAAAGAAAATTGCCATGACGGTGACAGGAACAATCAAGGCTAGACGGGCATTGGCTCTTTTCGCGCTAGCGTACTCACCGGCCCATTCCAGGTGATAGCCGGGCGGAAGTTTCACTTTCTGATCGACGTCGCGAATCGCCTCCTCGACTGTGCTGCCTAAGTCGCGGCCGCGCACACTATATTTGATAGCCACATAGCGCGAGTTGTTTTCGCGATAGATCTGTGAAGCACCGTCGCGCATTTGAATATTTGTCAGCTGCTGAAGCGAGACGCGCTCGCCTGTAGGCGCAAGCAGCCTTATGTTGCCAATGGCATCGATGTTATTGCGGTATTGGGGAAGGTAACGAAGAACCACGTCGTACCGTTGTTCGCCCTGCAGAACCTGAGTAACCGCGTTACCTCCGATGGCGGTTTGCACGGCATCCTGAACGTCACTTACATTTAGCCCAAAACGACTGGCCTTGGCCCGATCGACGGTAATGTTCAGATTCGGCTGGCCTACTACGCGAAACAACCCTAGATCCCGCACGCCTTTGATGGATTGCATGACGCGGATGATTTCATCGCCTTTATCCTCGAGGAGTTTCAGATCGGTGCCGAAGATTTTGATGGCTAACTCGCCTTTGACGCCGCTGACGGCCTCTTCCATGTTGTCGGCAATGGGTTGCGAATAGTTCCAAATGACTCCTGGCATTTTGGTTACTTCACGGTCCATGGCGCGGATCAACTCCTCTTTGTTGCGCTGAAACACGGGCCGCCATTGTTCCTTTGGTTTCAAATCGACGAAATACTCAGTGTTCGAGAAGAGAGACGAGTCGGTACCATCGTCGGGACGGCCTACCTGACTCACTACAGTGGTTACTTCGGGGAAACTCGCGAAAATGAGGCGCGCCTGATTCATGACGCTCTCGCCCTCTTCGGGTCCGGTGCTAGGCGATAAAGTTCCGCGCGCCCAAATAGCGCCTTCGTCGAGATGCGGCAGAAACTCGGAGCCGATTGCGCCGGAAACCATAAGCCCTACCGACAGGGCGAGCAGAGCAGCGGCCGTTCCCACAACCAGCAAACGCCTGGCGAGCGTGCTCATTAAGAAGCGGAGGGAGCGGCGATACCCTTCAATGACCGCAGCCAAAACGGGGTTATGCCATTCCTTGGTTTGGGGGCCGAAGAGCATTACCGCGAGAACGGGCAAAATGGACAGTGAGAACAGGAGCGCACCGAGGAGGGCAAAGGCTACCGTCAGGGCCATGGGGCGGAAGAGCCGCCCTTCGACATGCTGCAGGGTGAAGATGGGCAGGTAGGCAGTAATAATGATGGCGCGAGCAAAAAACACAGGCCGCTGCACTTCGCGGACCGCATCGCGGATGACCTCTCCAATTGTTTCTTCTTTGTGCCGCAAGGTGGTGATGTGCCGCAAGACGTTTTCAACGATGACCACTGAACCGTCGACGACCATGCCGAAATCCAACGCACCTAAGGAAAGTAGATTGGCCGGGACTTTGTCTAAGTCGAGACAAATGGAGGCGAAGAGCAGCGCGAAAGGAATTGTCAGCACCACAATGAACGCCGAACGCAAGTTGCCGAGGAACAAAAACAAAATTATTGAGACCAGCAGAATTCCTTCGGTGAGGTTGTGAAGCACGGTGTGGGTTGTGAAATGCACCAGTTCGCTGCGGTCGAGAAAAGGGACAATCTTGACTCCAGGCGGCAGAAAGTGTTTGTTCAGATAGTCGACTTTTTCGTGCAGGGCTGCGAGCATGGCGTCTCCATTAGCGCCTTTTCGCAGAAGGACGATGCCTTCCACCGTATCTGGATTGTCAATGACCTTGCCCGCTTCCTTGTGGGTAGCACGGGCGATTTTTCCAAGGCGGATTTTGGCGCCTTGGGCGACGATGGCGATATCGCGCACAAGAATGGGCGTGCCGTTTTGATTCTTCAGGACAGTTTGCGAAATATCGCCAACATTGCGAAACAATCCCACTTCGCGCACATTCACTTGCTGCTCGCCCGCTTGTATGAAGCTGCCGCCGGCATTAACGTTGTTATTGGCCAGCGCCTGTTCCACCTGACCTATGCTGAGACCGTAAGCGATTAGTTTATTGGGATCAATTGGAACCTGATACTCTCTTGTCACGCCGCCGAAGCTCGAAACATCGACCACATCCGGTACCGATTTCAGCTCTTTTTCCAGCACCCAGTCTTCGAGCGATTTCAGCTCCATCAAGTCATATTGCGGGTTTGTGCTTTCGAGCGTGTACCAATAGAGCTGTCCGACGGGGCTGTAGTCGGGGCCAATGGCCGGTTGGAGGCCGTTGGGAAGGGTCACCTGCGAAAGGCGCTCCAGAACTTTCTGCCGGTTCCAATCATTCTCAGATCCGTCTTCGAAGTTCATAGTGACAACCGACAAGCCGAACTCGGAAATGGAACGGATGTTGGCGAGTTGGGGAATGCCTGCCATTTGGACTTCGATGGGGATAGTAACTTGCTGCTCAACCTCTTCGCCGGCGCGTCCGGGCCACTGGGTGATCACTTGAACATAATTATTCGCAACGTCGGGGTAGGCTTCCACAGGCAGATTCTTGAATGAAACTGCACCCCAGCCCAAGAGAATGGCGCCGACTACGAGGACGAGGAGTTTGTTGGCTAACGAGTAATCGACAAAAGCGCGGATCATAGATAAGTTACTGTCCGCTTTCGGCGTTCAACGCGAGCGCGTCCTGAACAATCTGCTGCCCCGCCGTTAGACCTTTCAAAATAACCTGCATGCCAGCGTCGATTTTTCCGCCGGTTACTTCGCTGCGCCGGAACTGGCCATCGGGTTGCGGGATAAAGACCCAATCACGGTCATGCAAATGCAACACCGCACCGCTAGGAACCAATGCGTGCAACTCGCCTTTCAGACCGTAGAAAGTCGCCGTGACAAACATGCCGGCCCGCATAATGCCAGGATTGGCGAGCTCAATCCGGACCCTGGCGGTGCGCAAATTCGGATCCAAGACTTTGCCGATATTGCCAATGCGTCCGTGAAATGTTTGGTCGGGGTAGGCGTTGAGCTTGATGTCCGCAATTTCGCCCAGGCGGACCGCCGGCAAGTCGTTCTCATAAACGTCGCACAAGACCCACACGCGCGAGAGGTCGGCAATGGTGAAGAGATTGGGTTGGTTGTCGGGTGTGTGAACACTCGACGCGTTGACCACATTCTGTTCGACAATGGTGCCCGAAGCGGGAGCATAGACATTTACGATTCCATCCTGCTGATTCACGTCGGCTCCGAGGGTGTGGATCTGCTGGGCGCTGGATTTTACGGCGACTTGAGCCTTCTCCTCGGCATCTTCGGCCACTTGCAAATCATTCAGAGAAATAGCGCCTTTGTCGTAGAGAAGTTTGGCGCGTTCAAACTGGGTTGAAGCCAAATGTTCGTCAGCTTTCGCCTGGGCATAAGTTTGGAAGGCGCTGGTTAGATCATTGCTTTGGACTTTCAAAAGCAAACGGCCCTTTTTTACGTCATCGCCGAGCTTGGCGTAAATGCCGACAACCCGCCCGGAAGCGAGCGATACCACCGGCACCGAACGTTCGACGTCGGGCGTGACCGATCCGGTGGCATGCACTTCGGGTTTCTCTTCGCGTTCGGTAACGGTGACAAGCTTGAATCGTTCCGGCTGATCAACCTTTACGACGTTTAGATCGGGGTGTTGCTCAACGACTTGCACGGCCGGGGGCGCCGCGGCGGCTTCGTCGATCTTTTCTTTCGAGCCGGAACAACTGCAACTCAAAAGGCCATAGGCCAGCAAGGCGAGCAGCGTGAGGGAAAAGTTTGATGGCGGTGTCATCGAATCACCTCACGCCCCACGGCAAAGTTCAGTTGGTTGGCGGCGGAGAAATAGGCTCCGACAAGGTTCAGGTAGCTGAGCCTGGTGGCTCGGTACTGATTTTGCGCATCCAGGAAATCCAGCAGGGAAGCGGCCCCGTGCTCATATGAATAGCGAATGGTGGAACGGATTTCGTCCGCTTCCGTCAGATACTTCTGCTTGTAGGGCCGAAGCAAGTTGAGAGTGCTTTCCAATGTGGCTGCGGCGGAGTCTACATCGTGCAAGGCTGCCATCTGGGCCGCGTCCTGCAATTTACGGGCGTGTCCCACATCGAGCGAAGTCCGCAATTTTTCTCCTTGATTCTTGTCGAAGATGCGCAAAGGAATTGATACATTGAAGCCCACGTAAGTATTCAGTGGGGTGGGCTGGTGGGATGCGTCGAAACCGAAAGTCGGGTCGGTGGAACCGTCAGCGACGGCGAGTTGGTAATCGGTCTTGGCTTTCTCGACGGTCTGCTGCGCTGCTCTGAAATCGGGCCGGTTCTTCAACGCGTCGGTCCGCAGGTCGTCCAGGCTCAGGCTCGGTTCGGCGTAGTCGAAGTTTTCGGTTACGTCAAACTGTTCGACCTCCGTGCGATCGTTCAGCAACTGCAGCAAATCGATCTTCGCGGTGCGCAGATTGACTTCGGCCGTCTGCAAATCGGAAAGATATTGGAGCCGCTGCAACTCAAGGCGCTGGAAATCGACGCGGGCGATACTGCCGGCACTGAAGCGGTCGTGGTTGATGGCTAATACTTTGTCGTAATAATCGAGGCTATCTTTCGTTAAGGCCACAATGGCCTTGGCTTGCAGGACGCGCACAAAAGCGTCGCGCAAGTTGAACATCAAGTTTCGTTCCAGATCCGCCTGGGTGGAACCGGCAATCGAGGTTGCGCCCTTGGCGCTCGCTAAACGAAGCTCCCGTTTGTGTTGACGCTCGTGCAAGTAGCTGAAGTTCCAATAAAGGTAGGATTGCGATACCGGACGGTAGGGATTGCCGGTGAAGGGCGTGAGCTGATCCCAGCCGAGTGTCATGTCTGGATTGGGCCGTAGAAACGCGCTGATCTCTTGGGCGCGGGCTTCGTCAATGGTGACCTGCCCCGCGAGCAGCGTTTGGTTATTGGAGCGAAAACGTTCTTGGGTCTGCTGCCAGGTCAAAGCTGTGGTGGGGGCAGGCGCTTGGCCGAAGGCCGCAGCGGCGAGGGCGAGACTGATCGGGATATGAAAAACGATGCCTCGCAACGGACGGTTGTTTTTGCGGAAAATGCGCAAAAATGCCTGGCCCACGGATGCGGGGCGCGGAACCAATGTTTCCGACGTTGGCTGCAACCTCAACGCCCCTCTCCGACGCTAAGCGAATCGAGTTCCAGTAGGCCACGAGCACTGCGGACGCAGGCAAGGAGACGCCTGGCACGCACTGTGAATATGCTAAAACTGCCGGCGGCCATGGATTCAGAATCGGCTATTTCCCCGCCGACACCAATGGCGCACGCGCCAGCCCGAATGTACTCTTCACAGTTGTCTAGACCAACTCCGCCCGAAGCGATGAACTCGGTTGCGGGATATTGGCCGCGGAGCGCCTTCAAGTAGTGCGCGTTTCCAGTGGCAAAACAAGGGAAAAGTTTGACAGCGTCGGCACCGCTCGCGGAGGCTGCCTGCACCTCTGTTGGCGTCAACGCCCCGGCAAAGATGGCGAGACCAAATTCTTTTGCCTTTTCGATGGCTTCCGCACTGTAGCCGGGGGTGACGATGAACCTTGCGCCCGCCAGCGCTGCCTGGCGAACGCCTTCGGCATCGACGACGGTACCGGCGCCGATAAGGATTGACTGACTATGTTCGCTGGCGAGCGCGTTCAGGACGTCCAAAGCGTTCTTGGGTGCAAGCGAAACCTCTATGATTGGGATGCCTCCGAGTCTAATCGCCTCAGATGCACGAACAGCATCGCCCTGATTGGCGGTTCGAATAGCCGGTATGATGCCGACTGCCTTCACGCGCGCAAATGTGCCCAGTTCCCCGCCCATAACCTTTCACCCTTCACAAGTTTAAGCCATGCTCTTTAGTGCTTGAACGGCGCGCCTCTGGTAAGGAACCACGAGCAACAAGGGCGCGGTGTGCGATGCCGCCAGGCGCAGAGTTCGTGGAGGAAGTATTTAGCGGGCAGGGCCGATGGCGCGCGTGTTAGCACGCTGTTTCAATTGGTCGAGCAGGCGGTCGACTTCGGCTTCGGGATCGAGAGGTTCGGCGGCGGCGACGCGCAAGTGGGCAGAGGCAAGCACGTCGGCTTCCTCGATTTTGGTCTGGGCGCTTTCGAGCAGCAGGTCCTGTTTTAGTTCGATCTCCGGTTTGAGGCCGGCGCGCTGGGCGAGTTTGGCGCGGCGGAATTGGGCAATGAGCAGATCGGCCTTGAGCTTGGTGTCGCTCATCTTCTGCTCCAGCCGGTGCATAATTTCGCGTAACAGCTGCACCTGATGAGACTGTTCTTCGACTTGCTGGGCGTAACCGCGGGCGGCATTTTCAAACGTCACCGAACGTTCGAGCGCGGTTCGGGTCAGATCTTGATCCTGGCGGTTGAAGGCCATTTCGGCTTTGCGCACCCATTCGCGCTGCGAGCTCAGGGTTTCCTGCTGCTTCTTTTCCAGCAGGTGCAGTTCCGCAATGGCTTGAGCCACTTGCGTTTTCACCTGCATGAACTGATTTTGCATATCGAGGAGAAGCTGCTTGAGCAGCTTCTCCGGATTTTCCGCTTTCGTAATCAGATCGTTGACGTTCGCCTTGATGAGCGTTGTTATCCGTTCTAATAGCGGCATGGAACTCCTTTAGGTTTTGCTTCCGCCGTTGGCGGTGGGGCCAAGGGTTTTGACTTTGCCGAGCAAGTCTGACATTTGCATGCCCGAGAGCGATTCGAACAAAGCCGGGATTTGGGCGGCGATCTGGGTCATATCGCCAGTAATCTTATGCATACCGCTGTTCCCATTTTCGCCAGTCGAAACGATGGTGATCTTGTCCACGTTGGCCAACGGGGCGGTGAGAGCGCGAACGATTTCAGGCAAACTGGAAATCAGCTTGTCGACGACAGCGGCCTGGTTCCATTCCTGATAAGCCTCGGCTTTGACGTTCATGGCTTTGGCTTCGGCTTCACCCTTGCGCAGAATGATATCGGCATCGGCTTCACCTTGGGCGCGGGTGGCGGAGGCAGAACCTTCGGCTTCGATGGTCATCTTGCGGCGAGACGCTTCGGCGAGCATTTCGATGCGCTGACGCTCGATTTCGGCGCCTTTCAAAACGGTGGCGATCAGTTCCTTTTCGTGGCGCTGGATTTCGAATTCCTGCACCTTGATTTCGCCTTCTTTTTCGACCTGGCGAACCTTGACCGCCTCAGCAGCGACTTGCTGCTGCATGATGTTGGTTTGAATGTCATAGGCCTTGTCGGCTTGGGCCTGTTGGCGTTTGACGGTTTCGACGTATTGAGCGCGGCGAATTTCCAAATCGCGTTGGGCTTCGGCTTGGGCGGCGAGCGACAGAGCTTCGGCGAGAACGCGTTCCTGATCGGCCTTAGATTTGGCGACGGCGGATTCGCGGGTAGCGTCGGCGCGGCGAATGGCAGTATCGCGCTCGGCTTCGGCGGTGGCAACGTCGGCATCGCGTTTGATGCGAGCGATATCGGGGCGGCCCATATTCAAGATGTATTCGTTCTTGTCGCGGACTTCTTTAATGGTGAAAGAAATCACTTCCAGGCCCATTTTGCTGAGGTCGTCGGCACAGGTGGCGCGCATGCGATCGCCCACCATTTCGGGTTCCTTTACGATCTGTTCGACAGACAACTGGCCGATGATGCCGCGCAAGTGGCCTTCCATGACGAGGCGGATGAGGCCTTCGCGGTCGTCGTCGGTTTTGGTTAAGAATTGTTCGGCCGCGGTGCGGATGGATTCATTGTCACTACGCACTTTGATCTGGGCGACCGCTTCCACGGTGACCGCGACACCCTGCATCGTATAAAGATCCTGCTGCGGGGCCACGTCGAAAGACATAAGCTGGAGCGAGAGTTCTTTATAGGTTTCGATCATCGGCATAATTAACGTGCCGCGGCCCACGAGAGTGCGGGTGCCGCGCAAACCATACACGATGAGCGCCTGATGCGGGCCGGCCTTGCGGAAGAGCGAGGCCATGGTCATCATGCCGGCTAATAGGACGAGCACGACGACTACGACGATCAGCAAAATTTCATTGGGAATTCCAAACATAATTAGTCTCCATTGGCAGAGTTTCCGGGCTGGTTTAAATCAGTTTCCGGCTGGGTCAATGCCGCCCAGGTGCGTACAAACGCAGTTCCTTTTTCAATGCGGGTGATGACTACTTCTTCACCTCTCGTTATTTCGTTGCCGTCTTCACTGCGCGCGGGCAAGGCGCGGCGCGAACCATCGCGCACGAAAATCATTTCGCCAACACCCGAAGAGCGGATGGTGGCGGACACATTGCCGAACATTCCGATGAGATCGGTTTCGGTTTCTTCGAGCGGCTTTTCGTGAGAAAGCAACCAACGAAGAAACACAGCTAACAAAAAAGCACCGAACAAACCGACCAAGGCTGACAGGCCGAGATCGATCCAGAGGCCAAATGCGGAGTGGCGGGTCAGCAAATAGCCGATGCCACCAAACCAGGCTAAGAACACGGCGATACAGCTGGGCGTGAGGAGCATGCCTAACCAGCCGGGCATGTGGCCGTGAGCGTGGTTACCGTGAGCATGCGCGTGACCATGACCGTGGCCGTGAGAGCCGTGACCGAGATGCATCCCGCCCATGAGGAGAGCGGCAAAGCTCCACAGCGAACCGACGCCGAAACAGAGTAGATAAAAGTCAGACCAATTCATAAGGTTGCTCCTTCAGCGGACGATAAGCGTCCGACCAGTTCCGGAGTGTCGAGCAGGCGACCCAAGAGCAGCAGGCACTGACGCGTGTTTTCGTGGCGCGCCAGTTTTAAGAGCGCTGTGGCTAACTGGGGGTCGCGCCGAAAGCGTTCCGCTCCTTGAATGAGCCACAAGTCGAGCTTGTCTTCACGCTCGCCGAGGTCTACCGTTAAGAGCTCGGTTTGGAAGCCTTCGGGATCATCGACCAGATGGCCGGGATGCACCTTAAAGAACTTGGCGAGAAGCAAGCGTGATGTGTTGGTTAAATGTTTGCGCCGCCCGCTTTCAAGTTGCGAAAGATAAGGCTGGCTAATTGTTTTTTTCAACTCCTTTTTGATGGCAGCGACTAGCTCGCTTTGGGTCATTTCGCGACCGAGGCCACGGAAGCGACCTTCGAGGAGGCGCAACTGGCGAATTTTTTCTCCGACGGTCATATTGCAAACAGTTATCACTTTATTGCAAATTGCAATATTTAGCAAGAAAAATCGGAAAGTATTGTCTGCATGTTGTTGATAATAATTGATAAATTACCTGCGCTGGACGCGGGCAAGTTGGTGGCGGAACATGGCGGAATAGCCTTGGGCTTCGGGCAGGGCGAGGTCTTCGATGGAGTAGCGGATTTTGCGCTGCCAATTAGGGTATTGCGAGGTGCTGCCGGGGAGGTTTTGCTGTTCGGTTTCTTTGGTGAAATCTTCCTGATTGATGAGCAGGATCATGGACGGCACGTTCATCAAGAAGCCGATGACGGCGTTGTGCAAATCGCCGTTTAGTTCGGGCAGCTTATCGGCATTTCGTTCGTAGGCGGCGGGCAAAAGGTTTTCGAAGTGAAGGGCGTCGAGCATGTGCTGCTTTTCGCGGCGGCGATCGGCGAGCTGATTCTGGTAACCGGTTTCATCGACAAGGCCGGCGGCTTTGCGGGCTTCGATATCGCGATTGAGCCAGAAGCCGGCGAGCGTGGGCAGGTCATGCGTGGTGGAAGCGACGAGGGCTTGATGCGGATAGAGAGAGGTGTGTTTGAAGGAGCCGTCGCGATTTTTTTCGAAGTAAAAAAGACGGTAACTGAGGATGCGATATTGGGCGAGCATATCGCGAATTTCGTCGGTGACGGTGCCGAGGTCTTCGCCGATGATGACGTTTTGCGAACGGTGGCTTTCGAGCGCGAGGATGCGCATAAGGTCGACGGCGTTATCGCGGACGTACGTGCCTTGGGCGGCTTCCATGCCAGCGGGAATCCAGAAAAGGCGGAAGAGGCGCATGACGTGATCAATGCGCAGAGCGCCGCCGAATTTGAGAATTTTACGAATGCTTTCGCGGTAGAGGCGATAGCCGGTAGCGCGGTTTTCGACAATATTCGGAGGAGGGAAGCCCCAATCCTGGCCTTTGGGAGAGAAATCATCGGGCGGTGCGCCGACGCGACAGCCGCTCACGAAGAACGAGCGATGAGCCCAAAGATCGGCGCCGCAGCTATCGGTGGCGACGGCGAGATCGTGATAGAGGCCGATGGACATGCCGGCTTGTTTGGCGTATTGCTGGGCCTCGGCGAGTTGCTCATCGATTAAGAACTGAATGTATTTGTAGAAATCGACGAGTTTCGCGTGTTCGTGGGCGAAGGCGAGAGACTCGAGGGAATCGGGAGTTTGATAGGGCGCGGGCCAATCACGCCAAGTCCAGCGATTGGCATCTTCTTCGTGCAAGAACTGATCGAGCGCGGAATAGAGGGCGAACTTTTGAAGGAGATCGCCTTCGCGCTGGGAATATTCGGCAAAGGCGTGCGCGCGCGGCGAAGATTGATTGCCGGGAGAATTGAAATCTTCGAAGAGCAGCCAGAGGAAACCCTTTTTGAGCGTGGCCACTTCGTGGTATTCGACGAAGGGAGCATTGCGGAGGCGCGCGATTTGCGATTGAATATCGGGCGAGCGGAAGAGTTCCTGCGCGGTGGAAGAAGCGGAGAATTCGGGAACCTTTTCGAGATCCAAATAAATAAGGTTCTTGTAATAGACAGAGAGCGGCAAATAGGGGCTGGTGTTATACGGCGTGCGGTTATGCAAGGCGTGGAGCGGGTTGAGGCCGATGAACGAGAAGCCGACGTCGCGTTGAGACCAATCGATGAGCGCGTGGAGATCGGTAAAATCGCCGCAACCCCAATTGCGGCGCGAGCGAAGGCCGTAGAGCGCGATATTAAAGCCGGCGGTTTTGCCCCCATTGGCCAGACGTTCGGGGAGATAAGCGCGATCGGGGCAGAGAATGAGATTGCTTATGACATCGGGCGCGTTGGGACGTTTGAGAGTGAGGGTGTGATAGCCGAGGGGAAGCTGCGAGGAAAGAGGCAACTGGTAGGTAAGCCAGCTATTATTTTCGAAATGAATTTCGCGCACAAGGGGCAGATGGGCGGCGTCGAATTCACCGTAGACCAGTTCGCCGGATTCGAGAACGATTTGATACGAAAGCGAGGTGGGCGCGTGGGCGGGGAGCGTGAGCGAGACGGAACGATCAGACTCACCGGCGACGATGGTTTGCTGCAGCACAGATGTATAAAGGTCGCGGAACATTTGTGCGCGCTTTTGATCGATGGCGGAGACACTGCTGGTATCCAAGCCGAGACAGGCGAGGATGGTTTTGAGCGCATCGGGCGATGCTTCGTGACTTTGCCCGAAGATATCCCAGTACTGATGGTCAATGCCGTATTCGGCCGCAGCACGGCCGAGGGCATCTTCGTAATGAGTTGAGTTGTGGAAAGTAAGCTGAAAGACCGCCATTATTACCTAACCCTTTGATTGTCCTAAATGGCAACAAGTGAACACCCGGAATGGAAATCATTTCGGGCGAAGTTTGGGTTTGAACCTTTCTTTGGGATCGCCTTCGTAACGCCAGTTGGCGGGGTCGAGCGGGTGGCGGTAGCCGGGATAGAGTTTGACGGGTTTCCAATCGGGCGGCGGTGGATAGAATTTACCGTCTTGCCAGTATTCGCCGGTTTCGGCGTCGGTGAAACGCACTTTCGTGGGATCGATGCCGGCGGGCGGGTCTTCTTCCCAGGGTTCGAGATATTCTTCTTTGCTGTTTTTGGTGTTGGATGACTTGGGTTCAACGGGTTTTTCAGGTTGCGGTTCGGGCTTGGGGGACGCCTTCAGATCGGGTTTGCAGTGATTGTTCCAGAAGCGTTCGAGCATGCCGAATTCGCGCTGGAATTTGCGTTCGGCGGTGGTGAGATAGCGCTGTTGGAGGTCGAGTGAGTGGCGCTCTTCTTCGGTGAGGTTGTAGATTTCGGGGCGCGTGAAGCCATCGAGAACGGTGTTGTATTCTTCCTGCGCGCGGATGCGCTGCCATTCGGCTTGGGCGGTGCGGAGGAGGAAGTCTTTGAGTAAGTTGCTTTCGTGCGGGTAATCTTGTTCCCAATGTTCGTAGAGCTTTAGATAGTCTTGGGGATTTTCGTGGCCGAGGACGAGGGTGCGGGCGCAGCAGCCGTGGCGGAGAGCGTTGAGGTGCGTTTTCATTTTGCCCTCGGGGGTGGTGGGGCCGGTGCGGCCGGAGTTGCGTTTGGGGGTTTCGGAGGCGGGATTTTGGGCGGAGTTGGGGTGTGGGTCTGGTTGCGGTGGTGGTTCTGATTCGAGTTCGGGGAAGAGGGAGAGTTGCTCGGGTTCTTCCGCGGCGCGATTTTCTTGAAGTTGGTCTTGGTGCATTAAATTCCCTTCCTGAGCTCAGCATGCTATGCCCGCGAACGGCGCGAGCGAAAAGTTTCTTGTAAGTGAAAGGAAAGAAGGGAAATAAAAATTTTCAAACTTTTGTGACTGGAATTTTGGGGCGGGAGGCGAGGGAATCGGATGGATCTGTAAGGTTTTGAGTTTGGGTTGCCGCGGGAGTGGGGCCCAGTTAGTAAATGTATTAGATTGTGTGAATTGCGAAGCTGACTTCGGGGTTTGGCTTTGTATTTTCAGATTTGTTGTGGGTCGAAGTGGTGGCCGCTTTGAGCGGCCTCTGCAGCCGAAATGAAGACCCGCTGGACTGCGGAAGCCATCAATAATCTTGGACAGGCCGTACCGGGCGTAAGGAAGCGACGCGCGAAGTGGATCACCGATATTTGGTTCGTACCAGCAGGGCCAGGCCGAACAAACCGCCGATAAATCCAAGGGACGACGGCTCCGGCGCGTCCACCGAACCAGGCAAAGCCAAATAGTTCAAGCCGGATTGGCTGGTCACGTCTATGTTCGAAACAGGATTTCCCAAAGAGTTGAGAACTTGGAGACCGGTGATATTCAGTGTGTCGCCAAGATCGATATTGCTGTCGCAGAAAGGGTCGTTTTGTTGAGGGGCTACGCATGACGCCATCCCCTCCAATGTCAGAGAGTACACGCCAATTCCGTTTACGTAGGGAACACTGAAAACCCCCTCTTCCGAGATGGGAGTGAACATCTGATTGGGCATGTTCGGAAGGGGGACCGGGTTGCCGCCGTTGACCCGTACAATGGCCCCCTGACCCTCGAGTTGCTGTGCTGCACCTACTCCTTGAGTCGACGAAACCGATCCGATAAGAGTGTATGTGAATTCCAATGTCCCGTTGGCGGGCCCGCCAGCTACGGTGAGGGTGTCAGACACTGTTGCGGACATAGTGACCCAACCACCGGGCGTTGGATTGCCGGCAATTTGGCCGTTGATTTTCAAGTAGGGATCATAGGCGGTGGTTAAACCTGCGATCGCGTTGGCAGAGACGCCGAGACCCCCTATCGTGTTAACGGGAAGGCTTGAGCCTACGACGCCGGAAGCGGCCGGCGCGGACGAGTAAGAATTGGTAGTAGCAAAAAAGTCGCCAATAGGAACAATGCCGTCTGCAAAGGGAGTTCCCGTGTAATAGTATCCAACCGAGGTTTCCACGCTGGAAGCGAAAGCAGAACCAACGAAAAGAAGAGCAGCAATCGCGATTTTCATCAATCCCTCCAGCGCAAAGCATATCATTGGGGAGGTTCGAGCATATTTTCAACAACCACTGTTAGTAATGGCCTTCGAACTATGGTGTCTGTCGCTGTAATTCTGAATCCATGGTGAAGTCAGGCAGTGTTTTCATGTCCTCGACGAGTGAGGATCTGAGGGACTGCGGCATGGTGGCACGGGATGCAGTGCTGGCGGCGGGGCTGAGGCCCGAGATGATGGAATACTTTGCTACGGGCGGAGCGCAGGGAATTTTACCGCGCGGCGACGGCGGTGGAAGACGGAATCGACTCGCCGGCGTTGCGGACGCGGCGGACGTTTATTTTGCGGCAGTTGCTCTGCTTCGTGCTTGCACCTCAATCTGGACTTGCGTGTCTTTTGGAACCGGCACATCCAACACTTTCCCATGTTGCAGATAGGTTTTGATCACAGCCGGGTCTGCATACGCGAGCTCTTGGCCATTGTCGATGGCGATCAATGTGTAGCGCCCGGGCGCAGCCCAATTTAAAGTAAAGGTTCCATCGCTATCGCTTTGATCTCTTGGAATGTAGTTGCAGTAAGTGAGATCTTGCGGGACCAAGAGCACCATCGCGCCGGGGAACGGCTTCTTGTCTTTCACCACCACGCCGTTTACTTTGCTCACGCCTTTGGCCAGTTGAATCAGAAGGCTCACTTGGGCGCCGTGCGGAATCTGTAATTCGCCGTTCGCATAAGCTGCGCCGTTCGCCTGGACTCTTTGAATGTAGACATCGGGATAGTTCGCGAGCCTGAGCGCATAGCGTCCTTCTGGCGCCTGCTGAAAATCGAACTGTCCATCCTTCGCCAGCGGCGCGGCGTGCTGGTCACTGTTTTCGGAGTTTCTAAGCAAGATTGCGAGTCCTTCGGGGAGATCGCCGGCGGCGATCACCACTTTGCCCGTTACTGTGGTCTTCACAGCCTCATTTAGGTGGACGGTGGAATTGCCGGACAATGTCACTGACTGCGAGCCGAGCATCAGTGGCTGGCTCTGACCGCTGAGGGAGGCTGACAACAGGTAGTCACCCGGCGGCGCACTCATTAATCCGCCCCAGCCCGATAGTGGAAGTTGTATTCGAGCGCCTCCCGGGCCAATCTGACTCAGCGATGCCTGAATCTGTTGTTCGGGCTGCTTTTCTACACCATCAAAAGTAATACGCAAAGCAGGGACAGTTTGCAGCGCGATCTGTATTTCGGCCTTCATACCCTCAACCAGTGTTAGCGGCGCTGCTCCGTCGGGAGTGCGAGCACCGCCGTAATAGGTCAAGGGAAAGGCGACATTTAACTCGGGTTTCGGCTCAGTTGTCACCACTTGCCCATTGGCGACATATTGCACTGGCTCTTGTGCGTACCAGGGCCGGCCAAAAGCCGCCACATAATAGACACCGGGTTTGAGGTTCTTGAAGTGAAAGCGCCCATCCGAGTCGGTGGCGGTTTGCCCTTTCAGACCACCTTCCGGTTTGCCTTCGACGATTTCCCCGCCGAAGAGATAAATGGTGGCGAAACGTACGGGCTCGCCTTCGTCGTCGAGAACGGTTCCGGCAATACCGGCCGGAGCGGCAAGCACAAAAAGAATGTGTTCGGAATCGACGCCAGTGCCGACGGCAATGGCGGTGGAGTAACCTTGCGATTGTTCGTAAAGCTGCGACCACCCGTGGTCGTCGACCCGCATGTTGTACTTGGCGGCAGGTAGGCCGTAGAACAGGAATTCGCCGTTATCGCCAGTGACCGCCGAAAGTTGGCCGCCGGGCTGACCTACCATCGCAATGGTGACGCGGGCATGCCTCACAGGGCGGCCATCTCCGTGTACGACATGGCCAGCAATCTTATAGGCGGAAGGTTGATGGGAGCCGCTGAAGAGCGCGCACGCCATTAGGAGAGCCAACACGCGTAGGCCGGTCAAACTCAGTTTCCCTTTCGCTCAGTGACTTCCAACGTGACATCCGCTTTCTGGCCGGCCGTTAAAGTTACGCTCTGGCTGGGATAGCCGCGCATCACCTCCGGGTTCGCGTATTCTAAACCTGAGATGTTAGAAAGATTATAAAGTTGATACGAACCTGCCGGAAGCGGGGGAGACCACTGTATCTCGCCGACCCAAGGCAAAACAAATGTTTCCTGGATGGGATTGGCGGGAATCACGAGTACGACGCCCGACTGCTGCCGATCTTTCGCTTGGACGTGGATGTTGATTGTGGCGCAAGCGGATTGCATGTTTACGGTGATGGGTTGGTTTCCGCCTGCGCCTTCAGCGATAACCAAGTAGTCATTCAAGAGGTCGATACTCCCGTACCAAGCCGACTCGACACACTCACCCCCAGTTTGGATACGCAGGCGATATTTACCGGGGGCGACATTTTCAAACCGAGGCTGAGGCGGATCTCCCTGATTCGTTATTCCAATTTGCGTTGGGTTCAAGGAATCTTGGGAGATGAGCGTGCCATAGAAGGACGGGGTTACAGGCTGCTGTGGATTAGGAGATTGGTCTGAGCTGGCAGCATGGGTGACGGTAACGGGTATGGAAGCCGCTGGGAACAGGGCCACCTGCAAATTAGAAATATCCGTGTGGCCAACGGCAATTTCCCGCTTCGCCAGGTACCTGTGTCCTTGGTTGTCATTCGTCTCATAGGACAACGTCCAGCGGCCAGTCGGAACGCCGTCGATTGCAAAGTCGCCTTTGGTTTGGTCGAAGTGGGTTCCACCTACCTGGATGGATTGACTGCTCGACCCCCAGAGAGAAAGGCCACCCATGAGGGCGCCCGTCATGCCGGTGACTGTGCCTCTGATACTGAAGCCGTGTTGCATATGCGCACGAAAATCCGTGCGGGATATCTCGCCGGGCTGCAATTCGATTGGCTGGGCGGAGGCGAGGTCAGCGCCATCCGGATAGTAAGCCGGCGGCCAGACGTCCCATGACCCATCGGAGTTCCGCGCGTTGGCAGCATGTCCAGCGAAGAAAATGATGTAGCGCCCCGACACAAGATCGTCGATACGAAATGAACCGTCGTCGTCGGTGAGAGAAGTTCCGCGATTCTGCCATTGTTTGCGGCCATCAACGATCTGCTCCAACAGGACGGATACCTGAGCAAATTCGATTGCGTCGGCGTTTGTGTCGCTAACGGTTCCAATGATTCGAGCTGCAGGAAACAGAGGGACTCGGAAATCGTTCTTGCCGGGTCCCACGGTGAACCCAAACGCCCCAGGGCTCAGCGGATTACCGACTGCGGACCGCGAATCGAAGTAGCCGGGTTTCTGCGGAAAAAGGGCGATTGGCCCTTCCGGGATATCTTCAAATTGAAAGCGACCGTCGGCGCCCGTGAGAGCGCTCGCCGAGGCTGCGCCGTTCAGGCGGACTAACGCCCGCCGGATTGGTTCGCCCGTTATGCCGTTGACGACGGTGCCGGTTACGGTTCTAAGCGGGCCTGGGGGCTGAGGGGCTAGCGGGTTGACTGGAAATTGGAAACCCCCTGCCAGCGCCGGGCACAGCACTGCCCATAGCAAAAGTTCAAGCCGGATCACGGTCATTTTCCTAAATTTCCCCCGTTGTTTTGGGAAATATGCGCAAGGCGGCGCGATGTCAAGCGCTCCGCCGGAAGAACTGGCGTGTTTCTCCCCCACTTGGCGAAAAGCAATCAAAACAGGGACGGCACCCACATTATTCAGGTTACAAACCTTTGCGGGCAAGAGTTAACGGATTGATTAGGAGGGGCGAACAATTCGTAAGTTCTGAAACGGGACGTTGGGGCCGGAGGGGCAATAATCGAACTCAATTCGTTATTTTCCAGTGAAGCGGAGAATTTCCAGCTGGTAAGGAATGGCGCGCGGCAAAGACATTGCGAGCCTTCTCCGTTTGTGAGTACCATTCTTCCAAAGGGAGCTGCAATTCGCGGTAGATCAAGTAGCTCATATCAATGGTTCGATCAGGGAGATGGTCTTTGACATCGTCCAGTTCGTGCAGAAAACGGCGGCCATTGGCTTCCTCTACACGCGGCAGCCAGGATTTGTACCAAGTCTGAGTCACATCGGCCAACACATCATTTCGGACGCTGCGCAAGTGTTGGGATTCGCTGAGCGCACGATCGATGGCGGCAATAGCTTGGGCGGTTTGCCGCTGCGGGCGAGATCGTCGGCCTGCTTTAGATCTTTGTCGATGTGAGCCAGTGCTGCCACCATATCGAGATTCTGCCGGCAGAGACGGGCGATGGACAGAAAGACGTCTAAATTGTAGCGATTCGCGGTTGCCAGGGGAATGGCCGTGCGGAGGAGGCTCTGTAACTCGTCGTTTTGGGGAATGGCGGCGTTGGTCATCGTGATAAGGGCTTGGTGTTTGAGCGCCCAATCTCCGGTGTAGTGTAAGCGGGCGTCAGGCGAGGGTGGGATTGTCAGGAACTGATCGTGTGCCGCTTTGGGCGGATGAAACGGGCCTTCTGAGTCGCCCCAAATCGGCTTACGCGCGTTTGAGTCTCTGGTCTCCCAGGAATCAGTCCAGATCTGAGCCTGGTAACTCATGAGCTGATAGATGCGGCTGATGCCGGGTATGGCGGCTCCGTAAAACAGCGGGTAGAAGGTACTCATGGCTTCTTGAGGGCCGCCGCTCCATTGTTTCCAACCCGCGGCGGTTATGGTTGCATAGCCAAGCCAGCAGGTTTCTGGATGGAGGCCCGCATCGGCCCACCCGGCGATCACTATGCCGATCAAGTCAGAATTGCGGCGGGCTGAGTCGGCGGCGATTTGGTTCAGAGCTGTGGGAATGCGTTCATAGTCTTCATAGAGAGGATGCAGGCGTTCAGTGGGGGGACGGAGGAAGTAATGGGGAAAGAGCGGCTCCTCGCCCTGCGTTGAGTTGTAGATTGTCTGTAGAATTCCGTGTTGGCGGTAGACAGGATCGAGGTCGGGGCCAGCGGTTTCGCCGTTGATCAAGTGTTTAGGGAGGGAAGCGATGTCGGCTGGTTTGAGCGGGTATTCGCCCCAAAACACGACGGTGCGGCCGCGGTTGTGCAAATAATTGGCCGCAGTTGTGATGAATTCGGCCAGTACTTTGCCAGGGCTTCCCAATTGTTTGGCACGCAGGGATTCCTGGCAGCCAGCTTGGTCAGAAAGGCCGACGTAATAGGCTTCATCGGTGGACAAATAAAAATAACGAACACCCTTATTCGCGGCCAAGAGGTCATCGTACATTGACTCGATCAGCCGGATTGCGTTTGGGTTGGTGACACACATCTCATAGTTGCTGTCGGGAAAGGCGCGTAACTGGGCGTATTCGGGATGTTTCAGGATGAAGGCGATGTGCGCAGGAGCATCGAGATAAGGGATGAGCTGGACATGATAGCGGAGACCGTAGTCAGTGAGTTGTTGGAGCTGTTCCGGCGACAAAGCCTGTGGCTCCACCAGCGCGGGAGCACTATGAAACTCAAAGTGACCCTCCAGCTTGATGACAAAGGCATTGATTTTGAAGAAAGCGGCTTGACGGATGGCTTGTCTTAGTTCCGGCATGCGTTCGAGGTGGTGAGCGTCATCCCAATAGATCTGGCGCAGTTGCAGGTCGGGCCAATCTACAATTGAACCTTCCGGCAGCCAGAATGCGCCGTTGCGCGGTGCGAGCAGTTGAATGAAAGTCTCGACACCATAGAAAAGGCCGGTGTCGGAATTGGCTAGGATATGGACTTGGGACGGAGCGAGATCGATCCGATAGGCTTGGGTAGAGACGGCGTCGCGGTCTTGATCCTGACTTTTGCCGGTCGTGACAGATCCTTTTACGATTTCGAGAAGGAGTTCTCCGCCGGAGCCGGAATGGCGACTTAGGCTGAGCTGATGGCGTGCTTTTAGATCGTCTAAGAGGCTTTCGATGGCGACAGAGTCTGATGGAACGCCGTTGCCAATGACAAGATGCCAGCTGTTCCCGAAGGCGAAATCATAGGGCCGTAAATCAACCCGCTGCGGTTCGGGCAATACGCGATATCCGCGAGCGAAGAGCGGGGAAGTGGCGCCGGCGCGAAGACACGATGACGCCATGGCGACTATTAAGACGAGCTTCGCGCGCATGTTATTCAAATCCTGCGAGTAACGCCGTTGCGGACTTCGATTGAAATATCATGGCCCAGGTGGCAGAATGTGTAAGTGGCTCCTTCCATGTTTGCGGGCGGGCGGCCTAAGAATCGCAAGCCATCCAGGTCCGGCCAAGCGCCGAAGCAGCCACGGAGGAAGCCCCAGGCGATCAAGAGTGAGTCACACAGTGGTTCGCTGACGAGGGCGCCCGTATCCCATTTAAGAGCTGCGCCCCACAGGCGATTGTGGGAGTAACCGAAGCGCATGCAGCGCTCGAAGACCTGGTAGGCGCCGTCTGAGTCGCCAACGGAGGCGCGAGCGGCGATTTCGAAGCCTGTGGAGTGGAAAAACGAGCAGCCGTTTTCGTAATTTGGAAAGACGGTTTGGCCGCTACGCTTGCCAAAATCGACCATGTCGCCAAGTTGCGATATCGGCCGCATGTTGCAGGGGGTTGCATAGAAGGCGTCGCGGGACACTTTGTAATCGCGGCAGAGCTTCGCGTAGTGCTCGTCTAAGTTGCGCAGGAGGAGGCGGGAGCGTTCAGGACCGGCGACGCCTTGAATTACGGCCATTAGATTGTGGTCAGTATAGAAGTAGTGGCGGGAGTTGCCGTGGACATCGATCCAATCGCTGTAGAGCGACTCGGCTTCGCTCCAGAAAACATGGTTGTGCGCGGCGGCGGCCTTTGCGTGGCGACGTCGGTAGTCGGTTGCGAGTTCAGCGTCGCCGAGCCAAGCGGACAGCGCCGCAACCGCTCGCAGCGCTTCAACGCATTGGATGTTGATGTAGGCGTCTTTATGGCCGAACTCGATGATGTCGTACCAGTTGGAACAATGGCGCTTGCCATCGGGGAGGCCGGATGTGTCGGGTACTTCGAAGACGCCGTCACCGTCGATGTCCAGTGAGTTCATGTACTGCGCCACACGGCGCACGACGGGCATGAGCGAGCGAACAAACTCCTGGTTGCCGGAGTAGATTGCGTGATAATAGACGGCCAAGATGAAGTGCGGTATCTGATCGTGTAAGTTGCCCCATGGCACTTTATAATAGCCTTCGATCCACCAACGGGGCATGACGTAACCATTCTTGTCGACGCCGGTTTGGGCAAAGAAAGCAAGTTCGTGTTCGGCGGCGCTCTGCAGTTCGGGGTCTGCGCGCTGGATGCCATGGATCATGGGAAACCAGCCCATTTCATGAAGACAAGGGACGCTGGCGGGATTGTTTCCGAAGATCCAGCCCATCCATTGGTTGTAGACGCCGGCGAAGCTGGTGAGCTGGGTAGTGAGGAAACGATCGGGCAGTTCTATATCGAGGCGGCTATTTTCCCTGGGATCGAGAGCGAAGGACCATTCCTGTTTCTCTACGGCGCCGCGTTCGCAGGCCTTGGTGGACCCGTTGCGATCCACTGACTCGGCACCCAGTGTGACAGCGGAGGCGGTGCCATCGGCAACGGCTTTGGCATAGCTGAAGAAGCCGGAGGTGAGGTGCAGCTTCGCGTTTAGATTTGAAGGCGCGAAGTGAATGCTCTGTTCGCGGCGGGGCGAGACTACTTCATACCATTGGGTGGCCAGCTCGATAGGAAAGCCTTTCGTTCCATCCAGCAGCATGGCCGAATCCAGGAAGCCGGGGATTTCGGAATATCCGCCGCGCGCGGCGTGGGTGGAAGATACAAGTGCCGGAAAGCGGTCGGCTGTGAGGTGGCAGGATTCGAGAAAGGTGCGGGTAATGCGCCATGTCAGACCGGCTGGCCCTAGCTCGATGGACCATTCTTCGCGCGCGATGGGGCGGTTGGCGGGTCCGAGTTCGATGCCTTCCAAACGCAGCCAGCCGGGCCCGGCAGTGACCTTGGATGGATCGGGCATGCGGCTGCCATACCAGCCCGAACCTTCGACCCAGATGGCCGTGCCGCTGCGGAGCAGAGTGGTGTCTGGGGCGGGCGGCAGGAGATTATCGCTGAAGCCTTGGCCTGGCCAGGCGGGCTCACGGTTCAGAGCGAGCTTCGCAAGGTACACAGCCTCCGGGCCGGCGTGCAGTGAAAGGCGCATTGTTTCGTTCTGCAGTACGTGAATCGGTTCCGCGGGCGCCGCGAGCAGAGTGGATGCGGCGGAAAACAGAAAGGCGCGGCGGGAAAACGGAGAAAGTAGTGGGAATTCCGAATGTGCCATATCCTGAGGTGATGCTATCAGGAGTGCAGGCAGGGGGTGAGAATTTAGCGATGAGGATTCGGTTGTGGCGGCGTGACCGGAGGCTGAGGGAGCGGTTCAAGAACTTCTCGGCAATGGGCGGGCGGTTTTAGACGCTGGCACTTCGTTGGCCAGTATGACTCGTGCGAGATTCCGGAGGACCTGACGGCGGAATTGTAGGGAATTGTCTCAGATTCCAAGGGCATTAATCTGCTGAATTAGCTGAGCTACAGACTCTTTGACGTCGCCAGATAAATGCACGCCTGCAGCGAGGAGTTTTGTGAGATTCCACCTCAGTGCCATGAGAATCTCTGTGGCGGTGGAACCGCTTGCAATTGCGTCCTCAGTGCGCTCGCTCCAATCTTGAAGTCCTTCTGCGCGCAATTTCTGCGCGATGTTATGAGCCAGGGAATACGGGTCGTTTGTCGGCATATTCAAAATGGTCCGGTGCTGAAGGAGTTAAGTGAAACTCCGCCGAGAGTGGATGCTCCAGGGACCAAAACTTCGCTTCGGCTGCCTGACTTTTGCTCGTTGTTCCAATTCGATAAACCGGGGTGACGCTAGGAGGCGGACTAGAACTTAACAAAGCAAAGTTCGCCACCAGCATATTCGCGCGATCCGTTGTCACCATCGGTGAATTCCAGTTTCTCGAAGCCACTAATGCGAAGCTTGGTGCTTTCCTCCTGGCTGGACCACTCCCCACCCAGTTTGAAAACGACTCCGTCAGACAGATAGATCTCAAACCACTGACCGTTCAACCGACATTCTTTAAGGCTGAAGACGCTGTCGAATGGCCTTCCGTAAGGACCGTCGGGCAGAAAAAAGTACAGAGATTTCGCGTTCTTCAGCCACTCAGTCGTGAGCCGGCGTTTCTCATTCAAGGTGTCGCTATCCATGCGGAGTCCGGGTTTGGGACGAAGATTTGTGTGCCGCCACCAAGTAAGGATGGACGGGTACCGATTGTGCCCACCTGCGGCGCAGCCGCTCCCTCATAGTACACGGTACCTTTGGGAATGGTGATTTGCGCTTGATTTTCGAAGGTATTCCCCCACTCCGGCAGAACTGCCGAATCAAGTTGTGATTGCAGCCGTCCATTCGATGGCTGAGGGGTCCAAAATCGACCGGTTGGCTTAGCTGTTCCGCCGTAGTCGCGGTAAAAGGTCGTGTCTTGAGTGGCGACTTTTTGTGTGTAAGTACCTGACCTAAAGGTTGAGGCAGGAGAGTAGGGATCATTGGGATCGCCCAACGGGCCTTCTTCATGTGGTCCGTATGTTCGATCCAGGGATGTACTCATCTTGGGATCTAAACCCCAGGGGTCAACCCAAGTTACAGGATTGTGAGCGTAGCCATAGCCCCTTGTCCCGTTGAGCCCTATGGGGTCGGGGCTAAGGTAGCGGCCGAGTTCGGGGTCGTAGTAGCGGTTGAAGTTGTAATGCAGGCCGGATTCTTCGTCGTACCATTGGCCTTGGAAGCGGAGGTTGCAGTTGGTGGAAGTGGCTTTGAGGGTTTCGGTTTCGCCGAAGGAGGTGAGGCGAATGGACCAGGCGATGGTGCCGTCGCGGGTGAGGAGTTCGCGAGGGGTGCCGACCTGGTCAGTGACGCAGGCGTAAGCTTGGCCGTTTTCCACCTTTGCGATGGGGCGGAAGGTGCCGGGTTCGAAGAGCCACGAAGAAGAGTGAGAGCCGGGAGTGATTTCCTGGGCGACGACGGGGCCATCCCACACATAGGTGGTTGTGCCCGAGGGGCCGGATTTGCGGATGCGGCGGCCGAAGGGGTCGTATTCGTAAGTCCAGCGTTCGCCGGTGGGAGTGACGACGGAGCGGAGTTGGCCTTCGACGGTCCACTGATAGCGCCAGGTGTGGTTGCCGGTACGTTTTTCGATGGTGCGGCCATCGGCGTCGTAGATGAATGTAGTTTCTGCCACCTTTTTGAGGCGGCCGCCGTCGCCGAGGAAACGCATTTCGACGCTGCCCATGATGGGGCGCTGGAGGTTTGCGTGGTAGCCGCCGGTCCATTTGGTGAGGATGTCGCCGGCTTCGTCGTAGCCAAATTCTTCGGTTCCGCTGGAAGAGCGAGTGCTTTGAAGGCGGCCGTCGGAATTATAGGCGAAGCGGGTTTCGCCCCAGAGCGATTCGTTCATCGACTCAGGATCGCCGCTGGGGGCGTAGCGCCAGTGGCGTTCGGTAACGGGCAATATGCCGGCGCTGGCGCGAAGGGCGGTGAGTCGACTCATGGAGTCGTATTCACGGTCGATGATCACGCCGCCGGATTTGGTGGTTTGCGAGAGGCGACGTTCGGTTTCGCGGCCGGCGGCATCATGTGTAAATGAAAGCCAATCGTCGCCAGGGAAACCTAGAGCTTCGAGTTGGCCATTGGCGTCATACTGCCAGTTCGTTTCGTCGCCATTGACACGACGTTGGGTGCGAAGGCCGCGGGCGTCATAGGCTGATTCGAGAATGTTTTCGCCTTGCTTTTCGCGGAGGACTCGGCCATAAGGGTCGCGTTCGAATTCAACGGTGATGGATTCGTTCTTGGCCGATTGGAGGAGACCGTTGGCGGTGTAGGTGAATTCGGTGACTTCGCCATCGGAGGTTTTCTTCTGGATGATGCGACCGTTGGCGTCGCGCGTGATTTCGATGCGGTCGCTTTTGCCGTTGCGGCGTTCGGTTAAGAGACCGGAGGCATCGTATTTGTAGTATTGAGTGCGGCCACTGAAATCTTTTTCGCGGACGACACGGCCGGCTTTGTCATATTCGTATTGCCAGGTTTCGTCGCGCTCATTGATGACTTGGGTCAGACGGGCTTCGAGGTCGTAGGTGAAGGCGAGGGTTGCGCCGGAAGGGCGAACAATGGAAGAGAGTTTGTCGAAGGCGCCGTAGGTATAGCTATAAACGCTGCCATCCTGGCCGGTGCGTTCGGTGAGGTTGCCTTCAACGTCATAGTTCCATTCTATTTGGGTTTCGTCAGGGAGGGTGACGGAGGCGAGCTTTTGCAGACTGTTGTAATGGAAGGCAGTTTTGTAACCCAAAGGGTCAATTTGCGCGGAGACGCGGCCGAAGGCGTCGCGTTCGTAACGGCGAGTGTGGCCAGCGGCGTCGGTGGCGGCAAGAACAAGGCCAGCGGCATTGAAAGTGTAATGGCGGGCGGCTCCGGAGGGATCGGAGGCAGTTAGTAAGTTGCCGCGATCGTCGTAGACGTAGAACCAAAGAGGTCCGTCAGCGAGGCCGGCGGTGAGGGTATTGCCGCGAGAATCATAAGATCGGACCCAGCGGTGGCCGGTGGGATCGGTGATGGTGGTGGGAAGGCCAAGGTCGTTGTAATCGAATCTGGTGGTTTCGCCGGCGGGGGTGGTGGTCTGGGTGAGGTTACCGTTCGAGTCGAAGGCGCGCGAGGTGCGGCGCATTTGAGGGTCGGTGACGGCGAGAAGATTGCCGCGATCGTCCCATTCTTTGGTGGTGACGGCGCCGGTGGGATCGTGTTTGGAGACGACCCGCAGATCTTCGTTGTAGCGGACGACGATGACGCCGCCGTAGGAATCGACGGCGGTGGTGGTGCGGGTAACTTCGTTATAGCGGAAAAGATAACGGTATTTGCCATCGGTACCGATGGTGCTGACGCAGCGGCCATGGGAGTCGTATTTGTATTCGATGAAAGTCTCTTTACGATCCCACCAGCGGGTCATGCGGGCAGCGGCATCGTATTCGTATTGAAGTAAGAGGCCACTGCCATTGTCAACGCCGCTTAAGCAGCCCGCGGAATCATAGACGAACTTGACCAAGGGGGACAGTTGGCCGCCGGGCAGTTCGAGTGAGATAGCGGTGATTTGGCCGGGGGTGCTTTCGACACGGAGGCGGTAACCGCCGGTGTGGTCAACGGTGCGGAGAGCGCCATCGGCATCGTAGTGGAAGTGAATGGTGTTGCCATTACGGTCGAGGATGGCGGTAACGAGGTAGGTGTTGGAGACGGTCTTATCGAAGAGAAGAGTTTGGCCGAGTTCGCTGTGGACTTCAAAACCGGTGAGCGTGGCGCGGAGACGGATTTTGTCGGCTTTAGGATTGCGAACCCAACCTTCGGAGTCAAGTTCGTCGAGGACGAAGGCGATGCGGCGGCCGTCGCCAGGTTGGTAGTGAACAACGCCGGCGCACGTATCGATGACGCGATGGCCCCAGGTGCAGGTCCAATTAGGGCCGAGCCAATCGCTTTGCCCGAGGGCGGAAGCGTAGGAACGTTCAAAGCGAAGTGGGAGGGCGGCGGGCAGGACGAAGTCAGTGGCCATGGTGCAGACTTCGCCGGTTGGCGGATAGACGGGATCGCTGAGGCGCTCCAAGAGTTTGGTGCCGACGACGATGCCAACGATATCAGTAGTGCCTGCGACGACCTTGTTTAAGCCGGGGGGCAGATACTTCATGGCGGCTTGGTGCGCGCCGAAAAAGGCAGCGCCGACACCGATGGTTGCGAGGATGTCGACCAGGCCGATGGCTCCCGCGAATATGCCTGCGGCGAAGCCACCGAGCAAGACGAGACCGGCGACGAGGGCAACACCTTCGAGAAGTTTTCGAACTTCTTCTTCGGGGTCATCAATAGGGAGAACGGTGGCGGTGTTGCCGCCGATGAGGACAGAGTTTTCACCTTTTTGAATGGTCGCGCCGCAAGCGAGTTTGTCGCCGACGCGGGCTGCGGGTTTCCCGTTGATTAAAACGGTTGAGGAGCCTTGGGCGATGAGTGCGGCTGGGTTGAAGAAGTGGAAAGTGGAAAAGACTCCGTTGCAGGTGGCGCCATCGATTTCGGCACGAGCGGCGAACATATGGCCGATGGAGACGTTTGGCGAGGTCTGCATGACAACGAGGCCGGTGGTGATGCCTGGAATGCTGTACATTTCGGCAAGGCCCGCGGCGATGGTACCTCCGGCGAGCCCCGTGCCAGCGATCACAGCTGCGCACATGGCAGCGCCCGCCAAGCCGCCCGTGGTTACGATGGCGGCGGCAATCAGCGCACCTGCGACGACTCCGGCGGCCATGCCGAGAAGCCCAACGCCATGTTGAACTGGATCAATGATTCTTGCGGCTGGAGGCATTTTCGAAACCTTTATCGGCTACTCAAGTTAGTTAGTGGCGCACGCGGAAGTTGGCGACGAACTCTTCAAAGACGGCATGATACTCCGGGAATTTGTCGGAAGTGGCGGTTGCGGTGATGACTAAGGCTTGAGCACCCCAGAACATGACGGTCATCAACTGGTGAATGTGCATGCGTTCGGGCGTCGTCCAGGTGAATTCAATGCGTTGCGCGGGGTCACCACAGATCTCCCAATCATCGCGGTGTAGGATTTGGAAGGCGTGACAGGTTTTGGCGAGCTTGGTTAGTTGAGCATCGACGTAAGGGGCAAGAGCGAGATTGGGATCAGTTAGTGTTTCCCGAGTGACGGTGAGGCTAGCGGAAGGGATAGCGGCGCCTTTGGGAAAAGAAAGGGCCGTGATGGATTTATCTTCCCAGCCTTCGGGAATTTGAAACATTCCCTCGTTGATTGCGAATCCAGGCATAATCAAGTAAAAATGCACATGCCTGAGCCGGTAACGCGACGCTTGAAGACAAAAGTTCCACTCACGCCGTCAAACGGCGCCCCACTCATAAATTGTGCTGGGGGTAGAATACCACGCTTGGGGGCTTGTGGAAAGAAGAAAAATACAAGGACGAAGGAGAGGTTGGCGATGGTGAGTTGGAAATTTGCGTGTTCGATTGTAGTGTTGACTGCGTTGGAGCCGATGGGCTTTTCGCAATTTGTTCCAAAGCGGGTTCCGCCGAAGCGTTCGTCGCAAATACAGGATGGGTTTGGGATTAATTCGAATTTGCCGCGTGGGCCGTATTTGCCGTGGGACGGATGGTGGTGGACGCGGATGTTCGATGCGGGCGTGAGTTGGATTCGGATTGGGCAGTATGAGAACAGTTCGGAATTCACGAGTTGGGACTGGGTGGAGCAGAAGCGCGGTGTGTTTGCGATCGCGCCGGAAGTGGACGACTATGTGGATTCGCTGGTTGAGAACGGCGTGAAGGTGCAAGTGCAATTGCAATACGGCAACCCTATGTACACGGGCCGAAGCGGACACAAGCCGGACGAAATCACGCCAGCGCCGAGTGGGTTTCATAACGACGACCGGAGTATTAACTCGGTGTTCTGGCCGCCGAAAACAGCGGACGAGATTGCGGCGTTTGTTCGCTATGTGAAGTGGATGGTAAGGCATTTCAAAGGGCGCGTTCATTATTGGGCGTTGTGGAATGAGCCCGATATCGGGTATTGGAATCCTTGGGGCAATGCGGAGGAGTATGGACGATTGCTGGCGGCATTTGCGCCAGCGGTTCATGAGGCCGACGCGACGGCGAAGGTGATTTATGGCGGGCAGGCGGATCCGGCGAGCGATTGGGCGAAGCGGGCGTTGGATGAGTGTAAGTGCGCGGCGCAGATTGATGTGTTTGCCTATCATACATATCCGGGGTATGGGAAGAACGTAAATCCGGAAATGATGGACGCGGGCGCGTATGGAGCGGATTCTCCGGTGAAGCTGCGGACGCTGGTGAAAGATTACACGGGGATTCGGCGGGATATCGAATTCTGGGATGACGAGTTTAATTCGATCGGGACGTGGACTGGTTCGGACGACAGCGTGCAAGCGAAGTATATTCCGCGCGGGCTGGTGTACAACCTGGCGGCGGGAGTGAAGACGTTTGTTTGGATTCTCACGCCGGGGGTGGATGGGAACGAATTTGACGATTTCGGGATGTTGCATGGGATGCGGGGATTGCCGGATGATTTTGCTCCCAGGCCGGTTTTTGGCGCATTGGAGAACACGAATGCGCTTTTTTCGGATACGCATTTGGAGACGGCGATCCGGATTGAGACGCCGGAATGGCGCGCGGTGGACAAGACACCGTTACTGACTTATGCGTTTCGAAACAGGAACGGGAAGGCGATTTTGGCTTATTGGCTGGCGGCGCACAGTGAGCCGGGCGGAGCGTATCCGGAACACACGGTGAAGTTGTTAGTGCGGAATAGCGGGATTCGGAATCCGGTATTGATTGATGTGGACTCGGGTGAGATACGGGCGCTGCAGTGGGGGGACAACGGCGCAGAAAGTTTGGAGGCGCTTCCGTTGAAGGACAGTGTGATGGCGATTGCGGATGCGAGTTACTTTGACTGGGCGATGATTCCAGAGACGCCGAGTGGGTTGCGGGCGACCGTTGCCGCAGGCCAGGTTGAGCTTGCATGGGAAATGCATGGCGGCGGAGCGACGGGCTTTGTGTTGGAGCGAAGAGAAGATGATGGCGGACTGTGGGTGCGGATTGCGAAGGGCCCGGCGGGAACGACTCAATACGTGGACCATGCGGCTGCCGACAGGGGTGTAACGGCTTACCGGGTGCGTGCAACGAATGATGCAGGTGACTCGGCGTATTCGAATGTTGTGCGGCTGCGGAAGTGAACGGGAGGCGTTTTTCCGAAACTTAGGGTGAGGTGAGATCGTAATTGCTGATGTGAAGTTCTGCTTTGCTTGCCTGCTAGTGGCGATGGGCGTGCTTGCCCAGGAGAATGAGAAGACGCCGAGTTTTGGAACGACGGTGGTGATTCCGGCTGGGCTGCGGGGAACGATTTACTTTATTCCGAACGATACGAGGGTGTTGCCGAATTTTGACGGGCAGGGGGTTGAGCGGGTAGGGGAAGTTTGGACGAACTCACTGAATGTGCCGCCGCGGCATTGGAGCGACGGATTTCCGGGACTGACCGACCGATTTGAGTGGTTTGCAATTGATTATGACGGGAAGTTTTGGATTGATCAACCAGGGCGATATACGTTCGCTTTGATTTCGGATGATGGGTCGAGGTTGTTCATCGACGATGTTCCGATTATCGATAATGACTGCCAACATCCGCCGGATTTGCGACTCGCGGCGGTGAAGTTGGAAGGCGGCGGGCATAAGTTGCGAGTTTCGTATTTCCAGGGGCCGCGGGATTGTGTGGCGCTGGTGTTGGCGATTGCCGGGCCGGATGGGCAATGGAAAGTTTTCGATGTGCAGGATTTTAAGCCGGCGTCGAATCCGGATGAGTGGAAGTATGGGGAAGCGTCGAGGCGAGTTGAAATTGTGGCGACGAGGCCGGAGGAGGCGGGGTTGACGGTGACGGGGCTGTTTAAGGCGTTGGGGATCGAGAGAGTTTTTGCGGATAGGAAACATAAGCGAGCGTGCGCGGAATTTGCGCCGGTGAGGACGTGTGGACAGTAGCACGCTTCGCGCCTGCCGTTATTTGGATGGGTCTGTGAGGGCTTGGTAGACGGTTGAGTGGCTGCGGTATGCGAGGCTGTGGTTGTCTTTGCTGGTCATGCGCTGGATCATGGAGACGAAGACGATGTCGTTGGTAGGATCGACCCAGAACCAGGTGCCGGCGGCGCCATCCCAGAAGAAGGTGCCTTTGCCATCGGGAAGCGCGGCGGCGGCGGGATCGAAGACGACAGCGCAGTTGAAGCCGTAGCCGAAGCCCGGGCGCATGATGTGTTGGCCGATGCCGAATTCGCCGGTGAGCAAATTGGCCGGGAGATGATTGGACGTCATGAGGGCGACAGTAGCCGGGGCGAGAATGCGTTTGCCATCGAGTTCACCACGGTTGCCGAGCATTTGGGCGAAGCGGTAATAGTCTTCCGCCGTGGTGACGAGTCCGCCACCGCCAGAAGGCATGGTGGGTTCGGTTGCGTAATCTTCGGGAACTTTGCCGGCTGGCGCGACGGGTACGAGTTGGCCATCGGGATTGTCTTTGTAGTTGGTGGCGAAGCGAGAACGTTTATCGGCAGGCACGAAGAAGCCGGAGTCTTGCATGCCGAGCGGTTCGAAGATGTGCTTGCGCATGAATTCGGGCAGAGACATGCCGGAGAGCTTTTCGACAATGTAGCCTTGCACGTCCATGGAGACGCTATACGTCCAGCCTTTGCCGGGCTGATAGTTGAGCGGGATGGACGAAAGCTTCTTGACCATTTCGGCAAGATCGTGGGACTGCATAAGGCTTTGCGTGTGGTAGAGGCCGTCGACGACGGAGTGACCACCGCCGTACGAAAAGCCAGCGGAGTGGGTCATGAGTTCGAGCATGTTAGGCGCGTGGTCGGGATCAACGAGGATCATTTTTCCGTCGGCGTCCATGCCTTTAAAGACTTTCAGATTTGCGAACTCGGGGATGTGGCGGGAGATGGGATCGGAGGGGAGCCATTTGCCTTGTTCCCAGAGGATCATCATGGCTACTCCGGTTACAGGTTTGGTCATGGAATAGGCACGAAAGATTGCGTCTTTGGACATGGGGGTGTTGTTGGCGATGTCTTTCTGGCCGTAGGTGCGGTAGTCGACGATCTTGCCGTGGCGGGCGAGGATGGTGACGGCGCCGGCGAGTTGCTTGTTATCGATTTCACCTTGAATGAGGGAGTGGAGGTTCTCGAGGCGCTCAGATGAGAAGCCGACGGATTCGGGTTTGACAAGGGGGAGGTCGAGGGAACGAGGCGGCGCGGGACTGGCTTTTTTATCGGCGGCGGAGGCTGTGAGCGCAAGAGCGATGGCGAGGGCGGGGATGAGATTTTTCATTTTTTGTCGACCTAAGAAAGTTATCAAAAACGCCACGAGGGAGACTGGGAAGTGACGGCGCGCGATTTTTGGGAGGAGCAGTTTGAAAGTTCGCTTCTTGTGGATGTTTTTGCTTGGCGGTGCGAGTTGGGCACAGGTGCCTCTGGCGCAGCCTCCAGCAGCGGCGGATGGCGCGGCTGAGCCGATGAAGATCGGTAATGTGACGTTTACCGGGACGATCCGGGCGAGGCTGTATGTTTGGGATTGGTTCAAGGCGCCGCCCGGGCAGAATGAATACGCGTATTCAGGGAATTTCATTCGACTCAATTTTGCGGAGACGCAGGCGGCCTACGATTGGGACGCAGAATTTACGATTCCGATTTTGCTTGGGCTGCCGAGCAAGGCGACGGAGGCAGCGCCGCAAGGGGCGCTGGGATTGGGTTCCAACTACTACACGGCAAACAAGTCGAACAACAATGCGGCGATGATTTTTCCGCGGCAGTTGTATTTGCGGCTGCATTTGGGAGGCGAGAGGCAGAAGCTCAAAATCGGGCGGCTGCTTTTTGCAGATGGAAATGAACTTGTTCCCAAAGACACGAGTTTGGCGGCGGTAAAGCGAGACCACATTAATCAGCGGCTGATTGGAGATTTTGGGTTTTCCGATATTGGGCGAAGTTTTGACGGCGTGCAGTATTCGTACACGCGGGGAAACGATAATTTTACGTTAGTGAGCGCGACACCGACCAGAGGCGTGTTTCAGGTAGATGGCTGGGGCTGGAACCGGGTGGGATTTGGCTATGCGTCGTATACGCATGAGACTTCGAGCGCGAAGCATTCGAGCGATACCCGATTATTCGCGATCGGATACGACGATTGGCGGCACATTTTGAAGACGGACAACCGGCCGCTGACGGTGCGGAACGGGGATAAAGAGAACATTCTGATTGGGACGTTCGGCGGGCATACGGTGCATGACTTTACTTATTCGGCTGGGACCCTGGACGTTTTGGGATGGGGCGCTGTGCAGACAGGGCGATGGGGTACACAGAGACAGCAGGCATACGCTTTCGACTTTGAAGGCGGTTTTCAGCCAGCGATTTGGCCGAAGTGGAGGCCTTGGATTCGGGGCGGATACACGGTGGGTTCGGGAGATGGAAACGCGAATGACAAGACTCATGGGACGTTTTTTCAGTTGTTGCCGACGCCTCGAGTGTATGCACGGACGCCGTTTTTCAACATGATGAATTTGGACGATGGGTTCGGAGCTTTCATCTTGCGGCCGCAAAAGAAAGTAACGATTTCGAGCGAATTTCATTCGTTGCGATTGAACAGTGCGAAAGACCTTTGGTATAGCGGCGGAGGGGTTTTCCAGCCGTGGACGTTTGGGTATACGGGAAGATCAACGTCGGGATATCGATCGCTGGCGAATTTGTACGACACGAGTGTGGAATACCGGGCTTCGCGGCAGGTGACGTTAACGGCGTATGTAGGGTATATGGAGGGGTTGGCGGCGATTCACAAAATTTATCCGAAGGGGACGGAAGGGCAGTTGGGGTATTTGGAGATGTTGTATAGGTTTTGAGGGAAGCGCGAGGCTTCTCTAGCGGGCGGAATGGTAAATCACTTGGCCGGCGCGGATGGTGTAGGCGACGCGGGAGAAGTTTTTGACATCGTCAACGGGGTCGGCGTCGAGGATGACGAGATCGGCGGGTGCTCCCTGGCGCAGAACGGCTGGGTTTTGGGCTTTGAAGAACGTGGCGGGGTTGGTGGTGAGGGAGGCAAGAATGTCGCGCCAACCGAGGGCGCGACCCATGAATTCGAATTCTTGAGCGGTGTTGTATTTGTCGATGAAGCCGACGTCGGTGCCGAAGAGGACGGGATTGCCTTGTTTGAAAAACGAGCTCAGTTCACTCACGGCAACGGCGATAAGAAGTTTGGTGGTATTGGGGTTGTCGGCAACAGTGGTCCAAAGAGTGAGAGTTGGAATGAGGGCAGTGTGCTGGCGTTTCATGGTGGCCAATTCTTCGGCCGTGAAACCGTCAGCGGCCGGTAGGGTATGGGCCAGAACATCCACACCACCTGCCAGAGCGTTTTCGACGCCGGTATGATTTTGAGGATGCGCGAAGACGGGCTTGCCTTGCCCGTGAGCAATATCGACGGCGGCTTTGACGATAGTCGTATCCATGTTGATGACAGGTTTGTCTCCCATGAAGGCGCCGGTGAAGAGTTTGATGCCGTCTAAACCCATTTGCAGATATTGCTGAGCCATGCGGGTGGCTTCTTCGGGCGTCGCGGCTTCGGGCAGCTGGAGAGTGGGCGGCAGGTAAATGGGATGGCCGTTCTTGGGAAAGATGTCGCCGGCCATGTGAATATACGGGCCGGACACTTCTCCCGTTTCAATGCGGTGGCGGATAGCGAAGGTATTGGTAGGAAGGGAACCAAGGTCCCAAACGGTGGTGAAGCCCCAGCGGGTGAGCATTTGCTCGATGTGAGTTCGCAAGTTAGCGGCTGGAGTGGCTGCAGCGTTGTCCCAACCGTTTTCGAAATGGACGTGGCTGTTCCAGAAGCCGGCGACGACGATTTTGCCGGCGCAATCCAGCTGGGTTGCAGAGGCGGGGAATTTGGGCTTGTGGAGGTTTTGGGCGGCGAGTTCAACGATTTTGCCGTTCTCGACTATGAGGACGGCGTTGTCGATGGGCGAGTCGGTAGGGGAGGGGTAGACCTTGGCGCCAATGCAGACAAGCGGTGACGCCGCGGACGCAAGCCAGCACAGCAGCAGCAATGCGACAAGCAGGCGCATTGCGCTAGCGGCCGAAGCTGGCGGAGCGGCGGCCGGGGCCGGGTGGTGGAGGCGGAGGCGGCTCTTCGACAACGACTTTCTTGGGGCGCGAATCGAGCTTCTCTTGAATGAGTTTTTGTTGCAGCTTTGCGAACTTTGGCGTGTCGGGCGGACCGCCGCCGGCTTCGGTGACGACTTGATCGGTGATTTCCTGCGCCATGGGCAAATACTTCTGCAGGTAGTTCTTGACGCGGTCGATGACGAGGCGCTGGCTGGAGCGCATGAGAAGGAATGCCATAATCTCGCCGGGAACTTTGGACAGGATGGCGTAGAGGGCGGAGGGTCTTTGGAGTTTGGCGGCGGAGAGTTCTTTTTCGACTTTCTTGACGCGGGCTTCGAGCCGGGTGGAAGCGTCGACTTCAGATTTGGGAATACCGATGGCTTTGATGAGCTGAGAACGTTCCTTCGCGGTGAGTTTTTCCAGCAGCAGGAACAGGAACAGCGCATAAGCGTGGGAGTTCACTTCGACATCTTGGGGAAGAGATTGGCGGGCTTTCTGCCATTTTTGGAAGGCAAGCAGATTGAGTTTGGCGCCGGCCAGGGCGGGCGAAAAGAGATGAATGAGCTTTTCGTCTTCGAGGGATTTGAGGATTTCGCCGGCCATGGGATCGAGCGCCATTTGGCGAAGTTCGTGTTCCATGGCGGGAGCGGTAATGAGCGTTTCGAGCTGAGCTTCGCGCACGTTCTGATATTGCAAGGTGGTGCGCTCGTCGATGGCAAAGCCGAAGCGAGTTTTGAAACGGAGCATGCGGAGCATGCGCGACGGATCATCGTAAAGGGCGTAGTTGTGGATGGCGCGGAGTTCGCGGCGGGCAAGGTCGCCGAGACCGTTGGCGGGATCGAGGAGCAAGCCGCGGGAAGCTTTGCCGAGGGAAAGCGCGATGGCGTTGATGGTGAAATCGCGGCCGCGCAGATCTTCGTGAATGGTGGCGGGGGTGACTTGGGGCTTCGAACCCGGTTTGGGGAATTTTTCAGAGCGAGCCATGGAAATACTGGCGGAGACGTGGCCGGGGAAGAGGATTTCAACCGATTTGCGCAGTTCGTCGACTGAGAGGACTTCGGCTTTGGCTTTTTGGGCGACAGACTTGGCGAATTTGACGGAGCCGCCTTCGACGGTGAAATCGAGATCGCGGATGGGAAAGCCTCCCATCATGTCGCGCATCGCGCCGCCGGTGAGGAACAGATTCAGATTCGCCTGCTCAGCGGCATCGCGAACCTCAGCCAACACTTTGCTTTGTTCACCGTTCAGGTGACTATCCAGCATGAACATGTAGTCGCTCATGACTTTGTCTTCTTTCCTTCCACGGCGTGGTTGCGATCGGGCACAGACTGGGCGCGGGCGGCTCTGGGATGGTGCCGATCGACGGTTTGGCGCAAGCGTGAACGCATGACGTGGGTATAGATTTGGGTGGTGCCTATATCGGCGTGACCGAGCATGGCTTGCACGCTGCGGAGATCCGCGCCCCCTTCGAGCAAGTGAGTTGCAAAGGTGTGGCGGACGACGTGCGGGCTCAGGGAACGAAAGATGCCAGCGTGTTTGCCATGGGCGCGGAGCAGTTTCCAAAAGCCTTGACGCGTCATGGCGGTTCCGCGGGCAGTAACGAATAAGAACGGGCTCACACGCCCGCCCAAGAGTTTTTCGCGTTGTTGATGGCGGTATTCCTCAACCGAGGCAAGAGCGCTGCGGCCGACGGGGACCAGCCGCTGTTTATTTCCTTTGCCGATGACGCGTACGATGCCTTGCCACTGGTCAAAATCGGCGACGCGGAGCTTGATGAGCTCGCTGACGCGGAGGCCGGTAGCGTAAAGAAGGTCGAGCATGGCACGATCACGGAGACCGGTGGGTTTATCACTTTCAGGCGCTTCGATCAGTTTTTCGATGCGCTCGCGGTCGAGATATTTCGGCAGAGAGGCGCCGATTTTGGGCGCGCTCAGAAGTTCAGCCGGGTTGTTTGCCATTTGCCCTTCTTCGACCAAAAAGCCAAAGAGACCACGCAAGGTTGTCACCTGACGGGCGATCGAGCGATTGGATAGTTTACCACGGCGCAGGTGATCAAGATAGTGGCGCAAATCTTCGAGTGAGAGCACTATGAGATCGCGGGACCGAGGCGCGCGGGCGAGCCACAGGCCGAGCCCTGCGAGATCACGCCGGTAGGCCTCTAAAGTATTGACAGATAGACCCTTTTCGGCTCGGCAAAACTGCAGGAAGGAGCGCACGTGACGTTCGAATGTGTCTACTTCCGCCATTCTGCCAATGATACAATATTGGCGGAATTGTTTGAAACAAAAGTAAGCGATTTCTCTCCTTTTTGTGTCCACGAGCACCGCCAAACGCCTGATTTTATACCGCTTTGATCGCCAGCCGGTAGAGGCGATGGTGTACGCGGAAAGCTATTTGCAGGAGCAGGGTATGGAGCTGATGCTGCTCGATGGAACTCTGCAAATAATTGATTACAATAGCGTTAAAGCCGTTTGCTTTAGCGCGGAGGGTGCTCCGGCGGACCTATTTCAAAACGAAACTGCGTTCGAACGGAGACCGAAAACGGCAGGTTTGTGGGCGAGCTTCCGGCTGCGCGATGATGACGTGCTGGAGGGTATCCTGCCGCATAACCTGCTCGAATGGCCGGCACAAGGGTATTTGCTGACGCCGCCGCGAGCGAATGTTTACCGGCAGAGGGTGTTTTTGCCGCGACTTGCTGTCCGCGAAACGGCACTGCGGGGCATTATTGGGAAAGGGAGCGCTTTCGAGAAGAAGGCGGCGGCGAAAAAACTGGACCCGTCAGGCCGGCAGATGTCGATGTTCGATTAGGCCCGGGAGCCGGCGCGGGCTGAGGTGCCGGTATCGCCGAGACGTTGGGTCCAGAGGCGGGTCCAGTTGTCTGGGGACGTGTAGTGTTTTTGCCAGAGCGCGGTGGCTTCGTTGATTTCAAAGGAGGCGTCACCAGAAAACTTGCGCCAAGCGGCCTTGGCTTTGGTGCGGACTTTGGCGGTATCCGAGGGCGGAATGGAGCCGCTGATGGTGACGTGCGGGCGGAAGGGGAAGTCTTCCTGGTGGGCGAGCAAACCGGCAGCAAGGACATCGTGAATTTCGTGCAGAGTCTGGTTGCCGGTAGAAATATCCAGATAGAAGACGCTGCTTTCTTTGAAGAGCTTGATGTCTGAGAGCTTGATCACAAAGGGCGAGAACCTGGCGAGGGTGTTCTGCGCTTCGCGAGAGACCGGATCAATTGGGGCGGCGAGGGGACGCGGCGGCAGCAGCGTGATGTGCGCTTGTGGATTCTCTTCGCCTGGCAGCGCGCGGCGCAGGGAATGGAGAAACGAACTTAGCGGTTCGGGAATGTAGGTTACTAGAGCAAAGGAACCCCACTCCGACATAGCGGGGGAATTAGGTGTCATCTAGCCAGCGTGTGAATCTAAGGCAGATTGCGGTGCGGCGACCGCAGTTTCTTCCAGTTTGGCCTTCAGGTCCGGCTTGGGTTCGGGAACCCACCATTTGGCTGGTTCGAAACCGATAAACTTGAAAATTTGTAAATCACCCGGCGTTCCGTCTGGCGGAACGGTTTCTAAGACGTCGCCCGGGCAGAGCGGTTTTTCCTCCGCTTTCATCCTACTCCATAGCGCGTAAGGCGTGGGAGCTTCGGTCTCTATGTCTGCCTCGTAATCCTTGGGTTTCACGGCGGCAGCGCCACCTGTGTGTGCGTGCCAGCGGAACTGCTCTTTGGCAGTTTCCCGAATACGATGGATTCGATAGGAAGGCATTTAGGACTCAGTCTATCGCGGCCATTCCGCAAAAGGAATAGGAGATGGGGGAAAATAACAAGAAATGGGAAAATTGTTTTGGCGGCTGGAGATATTAATGGATGTAGGAGTGCGTCTGGCACAATGATTTTCGGAGACGTTTTCAACCCCGCACGATGAGAAAATACTGGCCGATTGCAGCGTTTGTAGGGATTCTTCTGGCGTGGTGGGGCTTTAGCAGGCGTGAACCGGCGGTTACTTTGCATGTAGTGAGCGCGGAGCGGGGCAAGATTGTGAGCGTGGTTTCGACGAACGGCAAAGTGGAGCCGGCGGAGTGGGCGGCGGCGAGAGCCGATAGCGCGGGTATTGTGCGCGATGTGGAAGTACAGCGAGGGCAGGCTGTGGAGGCGGGGCAAGTTTTGGTTTCGCTGGATACGACATCGGCGTCGTCGGATCTCGCGGCGGCTTTGGCTAAAGAACGGGAAGCGCAAGCAGAGGCTTCCACCTTAGGCCAAGGCGGAAAAGCGCAGACGCTGGCGGATTTAAATGACTCGATCGCGAGCGGACAGGCTGCGCTGGAAGTCGCGCAAAGAAATTACGAAGCGCAGGCGCGGTTAGAGGAAAAGCAGGCAGCCACGAAATTGCAGGTGCAGGATGCGAAGGATGCGGTAGAAAGAGCGCGGCTACATTTGAAGGCTCTGGAAGATCAGAAGGCAACTCTAGTGACCGAGACGGACCGGACTGTGGCCGATGCAAAAGTACATGATGCGAACGCGGCGGTGAAACTGGCGGAACACAAGTTGGGGTTGGCTCGGATTGGCGCTCCGATTGCGGGAACGCTTTACCAATTTGATCTAAAAGTTGGGGCGTATTTGCAGCCCGGCGACACGGTGGGCTTGGTGGGGGATTTGGACAAGGTGAAGGTGACGGTATACGTGGATGAGCCGGACTTGGGGCGGGTGGCGTTGGGAATACCGGTGAACATTACATGGGATGCGCGGCCGGGGATGAAATGGACCGGACGAGTGGAAAAATTGCCGACGGAAGTGATTGCTTTGGGCACGCGGACAGTGGGCGAAGTGACCACGGTGGTGGATAATCCGAATCACGATTTGCTGCCGGGTGTGTCGGTGAACGTTTCGATTATTTCGAAAGTTGTGAAAGATGCGATTCGGGTACCGCGGCAGGCGCTGCGAACGCTGAATGGTGCGGCGGGAGTCTACAGGCTGGCGGATCAAATTATTAGCTGGGTACCGGTGACGACGGGTATCAGTGATGTGAATAACGTACAGGTAGTATCGGGGCTCGCAGCGGGAGACGAAGTAGTTGACCATGTGGTGGATCCGTCGGATGCGGAGTTGCATGCGGGCATGCGCGTCAAAGCTGTGACGAACTGATCGCGAGCCGCAGGGTGCCGTTGGCCAGGCGTTCCAACTGGATGCACGTGAAATCGGTAATGCAATCAAACGCTCCAAGATGGCCGCAGGGGTAAGTGGTGGAAATGGCGATAGCGCGGATGCCGGCGGCTTGTGCGGCTTCGAGACCGGGCGGAGTGTCTTCAAAGACGATGCAGGCGTGCGGATCGGCGGCTAAATGCTGGGCGGCCGTCAGATAACCTTCGGGATGCGGCTTGCCGTGGGAGACGTCGTCGGCGCCGATGAGAACTTGCGGAAGCGGCAAATTCACAGATTGAAGGCGAGTGCGCGCCAGGGCGCGGTGGGCAGAGGTGACAACGGCCCATTCGGTTGGTTTGAGTTGAGCGAGCAAGGTTGATGCGCCTTCAACCGCGACGGCGCCATAACGGTCCTCGAGTTCATCGCTATCGAAACGTGCGAAGATTTCGGGGGTTGCAAGATGGGGCGCGATTTCGCGGATGGTTTCTTCGTTGCGGCGGCCGTGGGAGATTTGCATGATGCGGGCGTAATCGAGCCCATGGAGGTTGGCGAAGCGTTGCCACTGGCGCTCGACGATTTTGGTGGAATCGACAAGGGTGCCATCCATGTCGAAAAGGATGGCTTGGCATTCGTAGACTAAAGCCATCGCAGGCCCTCGGCTTTAACGTGGAGTTCTTCTGAATAGTGCACTATGGGGGGACCAGAGGGGCTTGGGATGGCGAATTGTTCGATGAGGGTTTGGTTGAGTTTGGTCACGGTGGCATGTTGGAGCGGCCAGGGATCATGTTCGATTTGCGCGAAGGCGATGCGACCGCGGGTGGCGGTGTAGAGACGAAAGCGGGCGGTGAGGAAAATATCGAACTCGCCGGCTTGCATCGGTGCTCCGGGTTCAACGGCAATTTCAGTCCGGCGCTGACCGCGGCGGCTGAAATATTCAACTGAATTGGCGTTGCGCCGGACGTGCATAGAAGCCCAGCGATAGGGAAGGTGATACCAGGTGCGAGCGAGGACGACGGCGGGCAGGCGAGCGGCTTCGAGGGTGTAGAACCAGACGCCGCGATGGCCGCTGGCGTCACGGACATAGGTGCGGACGTTGGTTTCGGGGAATTCGGAGATCCAGGGGAATGCGGGGAAGCCGTACGGTTGAACGCCGGAGAGAACGAAGGGAACGAGGCCGATCCAGGCGGAATTGTCGTAGGTATCGAGAGTGAGGCCGGGCGGCAGGGTGGGAGCGATTACGGCGGGATCGTAACGCCAGTGAAGAAAGGTGAGATGACGCCAGATCTGGCGCATGATGGGTTTCGTGAGTTCGGCAGGAGGAGAGGCTGTGATGGTGTCCAAGCCTCAAGGTAACCTAGTCAGAGCATGAAGATCATTTCGTCGAAAGAATTATTGAAGAACAAGCTGTTCACCGTTGTGGAAGAGGTGGCGCACGATCCGAGCGGGTTTGAGATAAAGCGAGCGATTGTACGGCATCCGGGGTCGGCCGTGATGATGGCGGTAGATGAAAAAGAGCGGGTGCTGCTGGTGAAGCAGTTCCGGTTGCCAGCGGAGAAGGATTTGTGGGAATTGCCGGCAGGGCGGCTGGATGCGGGCGAATCACCGTTGGATGCGGCGAAGCGGGAACTGCGGGAAGAGACGGGATATCAGGCGAAGAAGTGGAAGAAGTTGATCTCGTATTGGGCGAGCCCGGGTTATGTCGCCGAGAAGATGAATGTCTATCTGGCGCAGGATTTGACGGCGGGCGAGCAGCAGCCGATGGAAGATGAGCGGATTGAGGTGGGTTGGTATAAGCGCAAAGAGCTGCTGGAGATGGTCCGCAAAGGGAAGATTGAAGACGGGAAAACGCTGGTAGGATTTATGATCTGGCTGGATCAGCGCAAAGCGGCTAAGAAGAAGGCGAAGAAAAAGAAGTAGCGGGACTACTCGCTGGTGAGGGGGCGATCCATGAGTTCGCGGATGGCGAGCGCAGGAGCCTTTTCGAGATAGAGCACATCATAGAGTTTGGCGGTGATGGGCAGTTCGACTCTTTGTTTAAGGCCGAGTTGGTGGGCGGCGCGGCAGGTGGATACGCCTTCGGCAACCATTGTGGTGCGGGCGAGAATTTCGGGGAGTTTCGAGCCTTCGCCGAGTTGAATGCCGACGCTGCGGTTGCGTGAGAGCGGGCCGGTAGCGGTGAGGACTAGATCTCCCAGACCTGCGAGACCTGCGAGGGTGCGTTCTTTGCCGCCGAGAGCGAGCGCGAGACGGGTGATTTCGACGAGGCCACGAGTGACTAGCGCGGCTACGCTATTGCTGCCGAGGCCAAGACCCGTACAGACGCCTGCACCAATCGCAATGACATTCTTGAGAGCTGCGCCAATTTCGACGCCGATGACGTCTTGGCTCGCGTAGAGGCGAAGCATGCGGGTAGAAAAAGCGCGCTGAACGGTTTCGGCGACAGATGTGTCTTCCGCGGCGACGACGATGGCAGCCGGTTCGCCGATAGCGATTTCGCGAGCAAAGGTAGGACCGGAGAGAACGGCGATGGGATTGCGCCCGCTGGTGGTTTCGGCGATGACTTGGGACATGCGAAGCAAGGATTGTTCTTCGATGCCCTTGGTGGCGCTGACGATGGGCACGCCGGCGGGAATGAGCGGAGCGGCTTGGGTCAAGACGGAACGCAGATAGCGCGAGGGAACGACGCTGAGAATAACTTCCGCGCCTGCGAGGCACGTTTCGAGATCAGAGGAAACCCGGATGTGATCGGCCAGAGCAAAGCCGGGCAGGTAGCGTTTGTTTTCGCGAGCGGCGGAGATAGCTTGGGCCTGATGGGAATCACGGGCCCAGAGCCGGATGTCGGGGAAACGCGCGGTGAGGGCGATAGAAAGCGCGGAGCCCCAACTGCCGGCTCCGAGAATGGCGAGCGACTTCACGGCTTCTTGCCTTTGAAAGAAAAGACGTTCTCGGTACCGGCACGAAGACGCTCAATATTTCCTTTGTGGCGGTAAATGATGAGCAGGGAGACGAGGACGGCGGCGATGAGAAGGAACAGCGACGGGCGGGTTACGAACCAATAAATTGCCGGGAAGACGGCAACTGTGACGATGGAGCCTAAGGAGATGTGTTTGCTTAACGCCACGACCGCGACAAAGACGAAGACCGATGCGAGAAGGGATAAGGGCGAGAGGTAGAGCGCGGCGCCGACGTAGCAGGCGACGGCTTTGCCGCCTTTGAAATTGAGAGTGACGGGGTAACAGTGGCCGAGCGTGACGGCAAGGGTTGCGAGCGCGATGGCTAGCGGATTGTGGGCGGAAATTAGAGCGGCAAGCCAGAGAGCGAGGAAACCTTTGAGGATATCGAGGGCGAGGACGATGAGCCCCGCTTTGGTGCCGGCGGAACGCTGGACATTCGTTGCGCCGATGTTGCCGCTGCCCATGGTGCGGATGTCTTTGCCTAGGGAGAGCCGTACGAACCAATAGCCGAAGGGCAGTCCACCGATGAAATAGGCAAGAATGGCGGCGATGGTTGCGCCGAGCCAGAAAGGGAGTGAGGAAAGCACTTGGTCTATTATTACGTCGCTGTGGGAGCGGCCATGGCATTTTCGAAGCGATAATCGCGGAGCCGGCGGTAGATGCTCGCGTTGGAGCCAGGGTCACTACGGAAGAGGCAGAAATGGCGGACGGGGAACTTGCCGAGCGCGGCGGGTTGAAGTTCTTCGACCTTCTTACGCAAATTGCGAAGGGGCACAGGATTTTTTATGCGCGCGAGCGTAAGGTGAGGATTGTTGGCTTTTTCTTCGTGCGGAATGCCGAGAGCGGCGAGGCGCTCTTCGGTGTCGGCCAGCAGGTTTTTAAGAGGCGCGCCACCGTGGACGCCGGCCCAGAGCACGCGGGGGGAACGTTCGTTGGGGAACCAGCCGAGATCGCGGACTTCAATATCGAAAGGTTCGCGCGGAGTGAGCGTGGCGAGGACGGGGTCGAGTTCCGGGAGACGGCTCTCCGGCCATTCGCCAATGAATTTTGTCGTGATGTGGAGATTATCGAGCGGACTCCACTTGATCAAGGCTTCGGGTCTGAGCGTACTGAGCAGGCGCTCAAGACATAAGAGCATTTCCGCGGGAGGTTCGATGGCGGTAAACAGTCGCATAAGAATTCGCCGTGCTAATGTTCTAGCTTATCTTTGAGTGGCCGTTTCTGACAAATCTTTTCGAACGTACCGCGAGCTATGGCAGTTGACCAAGCCAATGGAATTGAGCGAATTTGCGATTCCGACGGTGGAACTGGCGCGGCGGTTGCTGGGTGGTGTGATCTTTCACCAAGGTACGGCGGGGATGATTGTGGAGACAGAAGCATACCTGGGGATCGACGATTTAGCGTCCCATTCAGCGCGCGGGGTGACGGAGCGCACGAAAGTGATCTTTGGGCCGGCTGGACGGGCTTACGTCTATCTGATTTACGGGATGTACGAGTGTTTGAACGTAGTGGCGGAGGCGGATGGGACCCCGGGCTGCGTTTTGATTCGAGCGCTGGAACCTTTAGCGGGGTTGGAATTGATGACGGAACGGCGGGCTTGGAAGGGACCGGCCAAGGGCTTGGCGAATGGACCGGGAAAGTTGACGCGGGCGATGGCGATTTCGCGGAAACACTATGGAGCACGCCTTGACCGCGGACCGCTGACCATTCGGCATTGGCGTAAGAGGCCAGAGTTCGAGATCGGCGTGACGCCGAGAATCGGGATTAGCCAGTGCGCGGATTGGCCGCTGCGATTTCTGATAGCCGGCAATCCCTACGTGAGTCGAGGCTAACGCATGGCTTGTTTGAAGCGGCGGAGTAGCCGGAAGATAAGCTCCGATTCGTCGCCCAATTCGGTGTCATCGAAATCGGGCTGCAGGAACGGGCTATAGCCGTGTTCGACCGCGCAATCTTTGCTCATATTCCGGAAAGCCATGCTCCAATCGCTGAAATTGCGCTCCTCAATGTTTTTGCGCGACATGAGGATGAAGCCCTGATGGCGAGGATCTTTGCGAATTATTTGAACTAATTCGTCGATCGCGCCGACGGAGCCCTCCAACACCTGGAGGAAGTTTCCGTCGCGATAGAGAAGCATGCCGGTGACGCCAAGCCTTTCGTTGTTGCGGCGGGCGATGCGAAGAAGTTCGAGAATTTCTTCGTCCGCGAATGGCCGGGTGGCGGAACTGACGTAGACGATGGAAACCAGTTGTGTTGGGGGCGCAAGTACTGCGGTCATACAGGATTTATCGGTGTTTGGTGGCCGGGCGTTAGCCGGTATATGCCCTAGCAGGTAACGCCGAAAACGACTAGGCGGTACCCGTTGGGGAGGGCCGGGGGCCGGTGAGGACGCGCTGTAAACGGGGGCTCAACTGCTTGGTGCTGCCAAACCAATTCTGAAGCTTATCGAGATAAAGATAGACGACGGGCGTGGTGTACAACGTTAGCAATTGGCTGAGGATGAGTCCGCCCACGACCGTGATGCCGAGGGGGCGGCGCATTTCAGATCCGGTCCCGGTACCGAGGGCGAGAGGCAAGCCGCCCAGCAGTGCGGCCATGGTGGTCATGATGATCGGGCGGAAACGCAGCAGGCAGGCTTGATAAATCGCATTCTTTGGTGAGATGCGTTGCTTGCGCTCGGTTTCGAGCGCGAAATCGATCATCAGAATGGCGTTCTTTTTGACGATGCCGATTAGCAGAATAATGCCGATCATGGCGATGACGGTTAATTCGACGTGGAAAAGAAGCAGGGCTAGCAGAGCGCCGACGCCGGCAGACGGAAGCGTAGACAAGATGGTGATGGGATGGACGTAACTCTCATAAAGAATACCCAAAACCACGTAAACGGCGAGGAGGGCCGCCAAGATGAGAATGGGCTGGTTCTTTAAGGAAGACTGGAAGACCTGGGCGGTGCCGGCGAAGCGCGCGGTCACATTGCCGGGCATACCAATGTCCTGCCTGGCCTGTTCCACGGCATCCACGGCCTGACTTAAGGCGATGCCGGGCGCCAAGGCAAAGGAGATGGTGATGGATGGGAATGGGCCCTGGTGATTGACGGCGAGCGAGTTCAGAGTAGTTTTGTAATGGGAAATAGCGGAGAGCGGGACGGGGGTGCCGCTGCTTGAACTCACGTAAATGGAGTTTAGCGCGGAAGGGTTTTGTTGGTATTCGGGGAGCAGTTCCAACACGACGTGGTATTGATTCATGCCCGTGTACATAGTGGAAACCTGGCTTTGACCAAAAGCGGAATAAAGAGTGGCGTCGACAGCTTGCGGATAGACGCCGAGGCGGGCGGCAGTAGAGCGGTCAATCACCAGTTCAGATTCGAGGCCGTGGATTTGCTGGTCGCTATTGGCGTCAAGAATGATGGGTACGGTTTTCAGCTTTTCGAGAAGTTTTGGCGCCCATTCATTCAGGTCTTTGAGGTTATCGGCCTGGAGGGTGAATTGATATTGAGAGTTTGCGCCGCGGCCGCCGACGCGAAGGTCTTGCGAGGGCATGAGGAAGAGTTGCGCCCCGGGAATGCGCGAGAGTTTGCCGCGGAGGCGATTGACAACATCATCGGCAGACACCTTGCGCTCGCTGAGAGGTTTGAGCTGCATCCACATGCCGGCGGTGTTTAGCGTGCCGCCGCCGGTGAAGGCTGAGACATCATCCACGGCGGGGTCTTTCTGAACGATTCTGAGATATTCGTGAAGCTTTTCACGCATGGCGGTGAAGGAGATATCCTGATCGGCGACGATGTTGCCACCGATTTGGCCCGTGTCCTGCTGCGGGAAAAAGCCCTTCGGCACGATGATGTAGAGATAAACGCTGATTCCGATGGTTACGAGGGTAATGACGAGGGTCAACTGGGGATGGGTAAGGACGACTGCGAGGCTGCGAGCGTAGGCTTTATGCAGCAGGTTGAAACCGCGTTCGCTGATGCGGTAGAGACGGTTGTGATTTTCCGCATGCTGCGCTTTGAGAAAGCGCGAGCACATCATCGGAGTGGTGGTGAGCGAGACGACTAGCGAGATGAGGATAGCGGCGGTCAGGGTGACGGCGAATTCGCGGAAGAGACGGCCGATGATGCCGCCCATAAGCAGGATGGGGATGAAGACGGCAACCAGCGAAGTGCTCATGGACAGCACAGTGAAGCCGATTTCGCGTGCGCCCTGCAGTGCGGCACGCATCGGATTCCAGCCGATTTCGAGATAGCGAGTTATGTTTTCGATGACAACAATGGCGTCGTCGACGACGAAACCGGTGGAAACCGTAAGAGCCATAAGCGACAGGTTGTTCAGCGAATAGCCGAGCAGATACATCACTCCGAATGTTCCAAGCAGAGAAAGCGGGACTGCCACGCCAGGAATGATGGTGGCCCAAACGTTGCGTAGGAAGAGGAAAACAACCAGGACAACGAGGATGATGGATATGAGAAGCGTGCGTTCGACATCATGGACCGACGCGCGAATGGTGGTGGTGCGGTCTTGCGAAATGCGGAGATTGACGGCGGGCGGCATGGAAGCCCGCAACTGGGGCAAAACGGCTTTGATGCGATCGACGGTATCGATGATATTGGCATCGGGCTGTTTGGTGATCATCATCACGACGGAAGGATCGCCGTTATCGGAGCCATCGTTGCGGGTATCTTCGACTGAATCGATGACATTGGCAACATCTTCGAGGCGGACCGGAGCCTGGTTGCGGTACTTGACGATGAGAGGAGCGTATTCCTTGGCTTTAAAGATTTCGTCGGTGGCGCCGAGTTGCCAAAAGAAACGATCGTTGCCCAGCGCGCCCTTTGCTTGGTGAGCGTTGGCGTTCTGGAGCACGGTGGCGACGTCGGTGATGCTCAGGCCCATGGAGTTAAGCAAGTGCGGGTCGACCTGAACGCGGACCGCGGGGCGAGAACTGCCCCAGACGTGAACTTGGCCGACGCCTTCCACTTGGGCTAGTTTTTGCGAGAGGATTGAATCGGCAAGATCGTACATTGCGCCGCGGTCGTAGTCGGAGGAGGTAAGGGCGAGCATCATGATGGGGGCATTGGCGGGGTTCATTTTCCAATAGCCTGGATTGCTCGGAAGGTTGGCGGGGAGTTGACTGCGCGAGGCGTTAATGGCGGCTTGGACGTCCCGAGCAGCAGCATCGGCATTGCGATCCAAATCGAACTGGAGAGTGATGGAGGTGCTGCCGAGTTGGCTGGAGGAGGTCATTTCGGTTACGCCGGCGATGCGGCCGAATTGACGCTCGAGCGGGGTGGCGACGGCGGAAGCCATGGTCTCAGGGCTAGCGCCCGGGAGATTGGCGTGCACGTTAATCGTGGGCAACTCGACGGCAGGCAGCGGGGCGACGGGCAGGAATTTGAAAGCCAGCCCCCCCGACACGGCGAGTGCGACGGTGAGGAGCGTAGTGGCGGCGGGGCGTTTGATGAAGGGCGCGGATAAGTTCATCGGGCGTGTTCCACTTCGAGAGAATCTTCAAGGCGGGCGAGTTCGGCAGCCTCAATAGGACGGCGTCCGCCACGGGCTCGAAGCGCGAGCCGGTCAAAAAAGAGGTAGACGACTGGTGTGGTGTACAGCGTGAGGACTTGGCTGACTAAAAGACCACCGACGATAGTGATACCCAGGGGGCGGCGTAACTCGGAGCCAACGCCGGAGCCGAGTGCCAGGGGAAGGCCGCCGAACAGAGCGGCCATGGTGGTCATCATGATGGGACGGAAGCGGAGAAGGCAAGCCTGGTAAATGGCTTCGACGGGCGATTTGCCACCTTGCCGCTCGGCTTCGAGGGCGAAGTCAATCATCATGATGGCATTCTTTTTGACAATGCCAATGAGCAAAATAATACCGATGAGCGAGACGACATTGAAATCGTCATGGGTGATAAAGATAGCGAGAATGGCGCCGACGCCTGCCGAAGGCAAAGTGGACAGAATGGTGATGGGGTGGATGTAGCTTTCGTACAGAACACCGAGGACGATGTAGACAACGGCGAGGGCGGCCAGAATGAGGTAAGCCTCGTTGGCGAGTGAATTCTGAAAAGCGGCGGCGGTGCCTTGAAATTCAGTGTGAATGCTGGCTGGGATGGCGAGATCTTGTTCAACCTTCTGAATATCTTTCACCGCTGTGCCGAGCGATTCACCTGGTGGCAGGTTGAAAGATAAAGTGACAACAGGGAACTGACCCTGATGGTTGATAGTGAGTGGCGCATGCGTTTCCTCAACGCGACTAAAGGAACTCAGAGGGACTTCGCCGCCGCTCGCGGAGTGGATGAAGATACTGGATAGATCTTGTGGGTTGTTGCGGAAATCTCTGGATACTTCCAAGACGACGTGATACTGATTCGACTGGGTGAACATGGTTGAGACGAGGCGCTGCCCAAAGGCGTCGTAGAGCGTGTCGTCAATCTGTTGCATGCCGATACCGAGACGGGAGGCGGTATCACGATCAATAACGAGAGTGGTTTGCAGGCCGCCATTCTGTTCGTCGGTGGCGACGTCGCGAAGCGAACCCAAGGTGTTCAACTTTTGTACCAGGCGCGCGGTCCAGGTGGTGAGTTCCTGAGCATCGGCGTCTTCCAGCGTGTATTGGAATTGGGTTCGGCTGACACGATCTTCCACGCTGAGATCCTGCACGGGCTGGAGGTAAAGTGTGATGCCTTGTACAGCGGTGAGCTTATCTTGCAGGCGGCGGATGACGGCGGCCACACCAGCGCGCTGCGCTAGCGGCTTCAGGTTGATTTGGATGCGGCCGCTGTTCATAACAGTGTTGATTCCATCGACACCGATAAAGGAGGAAAGGCTCGCGACGGCGGAATCCTCTTGAATGATGGCTGCGAGTTGCTGCTGCAAATGCGACATGTCTGTGAAGGAAACGGTGGGCGGCGCCTCAGAAACACCCAAAATCACGCCGGTATCCTGGACTGGGAAGAAGCCTTTCGGAACGATGACGAAGAGGAAAATGGTGACGCCAAGGGTGGCGGCGGTTACGAAGAGCGTTCCCGTCTGATGACGCAGAACCCATTGCAGCGTTTGCGCGTATTTTGCGATAACCCAGTTGAAGGCGTACTCCGATTTTCGGTAGAAACGCCCCTGCTCGCTTTCCGGCTTGTGCTTTAGGAGTTTGGCGCACATCATGGGCGTGAGCGTAAGGGAGACGAAGGCCGAGACGAGGATGGTGAGGGCGAGCGTGATGGCGAATTCGCGGAAAAGACGACCGACAATATCGCCCATGAACAACAACGGGATCAAGACGGCGATGAGCGAAACAGTGAGCGAAACGATGGTGAAGCCGATTTGCTCAGAGCCGCGAAGCGCAGCGCGCAAAGGTGTTTCGCCCTGCTCAAGATAGCGCGCGATGTTCTCAATCATCACGATGGCGTCATCCACAACGAAGCCGGTGGAAATCGTGAGGGCCATCAAGGTTAGATTGTTCAGGCTGTAGCCGAGCAGGTACATGATGCCGAACGTGCCCACGATGGAGAGAGGCACTGCGATGCTCGGAATGACGGTAGCGGCCAGGTTACGGAGGAAGAGAAAAATGACCATCACGACCAAGCCGACGGTGAGGACGAGTGAGAATTTGACATCGTCTACCGAGGCGCGGATGGTGGTGGTGCGGTCTGTGAGGACGGTTAAATCGATGCCCTTCGGAATGGACGCCGTGAGCTGGCCGAGCAGGGCATGGATGCGATCAACAACTGCAATGACGTTAGCGCCGGGCTGGCGTTGGATGTTGAGAATGACAGCGGGCGTGGAATTCATCCAGGCTGCTTGGCGCGTGTTTTCCGCTCCGTCAACGATGGTGGCTACGTCTTGGAGACGAATCGGTGCGCCATTACGATAGGCGACAATGATGGGCTTGTAGCCGGTGCTGGTAAGAATCTGGTCGTTCGCGCCGATGATGTAGGATTGCTTCAAACCATCGAAGGTACCTTTGGCTTCATTGATATTGGTTTGATTCAGCGCAGTGCGCAGGTCTTCCATGCCTAAGCCATAAGCGGCCAGTGCAGTGGGGTTGACGCGGATGCGCACGGCAGGCTTCTGACCGCCGCTAATGGTAACCAGGCCGACGCCGGGCAATTGAGAAATTTTCTGTGAGAGCGTCGTATCGGCCAAATCTTCCACGCGGGTGAGCGGCATGGTCTTGGACGTGAGCGCCATCGTGAGAATGGGTGCGTCGGCAGGATTGACCTTGCTATAGATGGGCGGGTTGGGAAGATCGGGAGGGAGATAAGTGCCGGCAGCATTGATGGAAGCCTGCACCTGTTGTTCGGCGACATCAATGTTCAGGTTCAGATCGAATTGCAGCGTGATGATGGAGCTGCCAAACGAACTGACGGAGGTCATCTGCTTTAGGCCGGGAACCTGGCCGAAGGTGCGCTCAAGCGGCGCGGTGACAGAGGAAGCCATCACATCGGGGCTGGCGCCGGGATAAAATGTGGTGCACTGAATGGTGGGGTAATCGACTTCAGGGAGAGCGGCGACCGGGAGTTGTGTATAAGCAATGGCGCCGGCGATGAGAATGCCGGCCATTAGCAACGACGTAGCCACCGGCCGCAGAATGAACGGCCGTGAGGGGCTCATTCCGAGGTGCTCCCAGGACCCTTTCTGCTTCCAGGTTTCGCTTCACCGGGCGGCCGGAAGGTGACGGACATGCCTTCGGCGAGTTTTTCGGCGCCATCGACCACAACGACGTCGCCGGCCTGAAGGCCATCGTCGATGGAGACATCGGAATCCTCGCTGAGGCCGATCTTGACTGGACGTACGGTGACTTTGTTATCGGCTTCGACCAAGTACACAAAGGTTCCAGAAGGCCCACGCTGAATGGCGACGATGGGAACGATTACGACGTTGCGTTTGGTATCGAGCCAGAGTTTGACGTTCACGAACTGATTGGGGAAGAGGGAGTGTTCCCCATTTTGGAAAACGGCCTTGAGTTTAGATGTGCCGGTGGTGGGATCGATTTGGTTGTCGACGGTCAGAAGAGTGCCTTCGGCCAGTTGTTTCGTTTGATCGCGATCAAAAGCATCAGCGCGCAATTTCACGCCTTGCCGCAGCTTGGTTAACACTTCCGGCAGTTGATCTTCAGGAATAGTGAAGAGAACAGCAATGGGCTGTAGCTGGGCGATGGTAGCCAAGCCGTTGGGATCGGTGGAATGGATCAGGTTGCCGGAATCGACTTGACGCAACCCGATACGGCCGTTAATGGGCGCGGTAATTCGGGTGTAAACGAGGTTCAGTTTTGCGCTGTCGATAGTCGCTTGCGCAGCTTCGATGGCGGCATTATCGGCTTGGATGGAGCCGCGAATCTGATCAGCAGAGGCCAACTGGGTGTCCAACTGCTGCTGAGCGATGATTTGATCTTTGAAAAGTTCTTTATCGCGTTCGTAGTTCGCCTGCGCGTCGCGTAAGGCGGCTTGGTCTTTGGCGAGATTTCCCTTGGCTTGAGCGAGATTGCCGACAGCCTGATCGAGAGCGACCTGGAAGGGGCGCGGATCAAGTTGCGCTAGTAGATCGCCTTGCTTGACCTCTTGGCCTTCACGAAAATTAACATTAATCAGCTGGCCATCGACACGAGGTTTCACAATGACGGTGTTGTTGGCGGTGACCGTGCCCAAGCCCTGCAGATAGACGGGCATGTTGCCGCTACGCGCGGTGGCGGTGACGACGGCGATGCTGCGCGGACCGTGCATGCTTCGCATGGCCGCCATTTGTGCCTTACGAGCGTTTTGCGATTGATAGAGTTCGTAGCATCCGTATCCGATTAACGCGAAGACGAGGAGCCAGATCCACCAGTGGTTTTTGGTGGGGCCCGGGTGATCGAGATCGAGATCCGGGTATAAACCTGCGGGTTTTTCCGGTTTGAGCGCTTCGGCTTGTCGCTCTTCTTCGTGATGTGGTTCTTCCAGCGCGCTAGGTGACTTCATCCCTTTTCCCAAGTGACGTTTAGAGGTTGGTGATAAAGGTAGGACGTTTACCTCTTAGACGATGTTACCAGCGGAATCGGTAGCAAAGGTTTGGCTTTGGCGGCGGGTCGGGCCGTGCTACGATTCGAGTAGCACCACGGGACGCTGGAGAGGTGGCTGAGTGGTCGAAAGCAGCGGTTTGCTAACCTTTAGTTTCCCACTCTAATTCACAATCTTAGATTCCATGTTGAATTTCGGCAAAAGCAGGTCCCAAGAGATTGTTGCCTCGCTGATCCCGTGCTCGCTCGCCAGCTCGCTATCCTCGGCCGCGCTTCGTGCCGTTTCAATATGGCGATGATCTGCTCTTCGCTGAATCGTCCCTTTCTCCTTGTTCCGAAATCCTAACTCACTTCCGGGCCAGTGTTCAGGGCTCAGGTCGGATCGTGTCTTTTCATTAACATTGCATTGATTTCAGTCTTCCAAGCTGTTGGTTGCAAGTTCGATTTTCGTCTCCCGCTCCATGTTTTCAACAACTCGCATGAAACTTCAATTTCACACCTTACTCCGTTTACTTGTCCGAGCCCGTTTTGGGGTGCCTTTTTCCAGAAGCTACGAACTCAAAGCCATCGTTGCCTATTCCGGTGAAGATGAACGCGATTCCGGTAGGAAGCCGAACGGCATTCCGGTAGGAAGGTGAACACCCATCGGAGCGGAGCGACGCTGGCTTTACGATTGTGCAAAAAGTGTTCGACTTCGTCAAGTGCTGGATGGGGAGAAGGGGTAATCCGGAGCGAAGCGGAGGAAGAAGGCCACAAGGGGAGAAAGGGGTGCGGGGAAAGGGACGCAGTCCTTTGCCCCGCCGCAGTACTGTCGAGATCCGGAGCGCGTGGTTAGCGCTCCGGCTTGTAACGGGGCTTGCGCATGGTCTCGCCGAGCATTTCAATGCGATGTGCGTTATGCACAATGCGGTCGAGGATGCCGTCTGCGAGCGTTGGATCGCCGATCTGCTCATGCCACTTGTTGACGGGTAACTGCGAAGTGAGAATCAGCGAGCGCGTTTGGTAACGGTCTTCGCAGATCTCCCAAAAGTCGCGCCGCTCCGATTCGGCGAGCGGCGCCATCGCCCAATCGTCGATCAGCAAGACATCAATGCGGCTGAGTCGCGCCAGCACTGTTCGGAAGCTGCCATCCGCTCGCGCGATACCGAGATCGCGAAACAACATGGCCGCCCGCGTGTAGTAAGCAGAGTAGCCGTCGCGACACGCTTTATGCGCCAGCGCTGAAGCGATGTAACTCTTGCCAATGCCGGTAGGCCCTAACACGAAAATGTTTTCGTGCTGCGCCACCCACTTCGATTCCTGGGTCAACGAGCGGATGACGCTTTTGTCCAAAGCACGCACGGCGCGGTAATCGATGTCTTCCACGCATACATTGCCACGCAGCTTGGCTCCTTTCAAGCGCCGTGCTAGCGCTTGGTTTTCGCGCCAACTCCATTGCTGATCCACCAGCATGCCCAGTCGATCCAAAAAGCTGAGTTCTCTGGCGGTCTGGTCTTGTTCCTGCGCCTTCAACGCCTCGGCCATGGCGGGTAGCCGCAAGGCCAGTAGTTTGTCGATCTATGGTTGTTGCAACATGTTCGTCTGGTCTCCTTTTCCTTAGTTGAAGTACTCCGCACCGCGAATGAAGTCATGCCGCGCGGGCGGTGTTGCCGACGGTTTGGGCTTCTCTACCGGCAACGCGTCGAGTGAATGCTGCAGAATCGACTTAACACTTTGGTAACTGCTTGCCATGGCCGCGTCCGCGCAGATGAGAGGCCACGCGCTGCCCTTTGTGCAGAATCTCTACTGTGGTCGGCGTGGAGCGGATCTCCACCACTTCATGCACCAGGTTGTACGGCACGCTATAGAAGTTGGTATCGAAGGCCACGTGATAATCGATGTTCACTTTGGCGCGTGTCCACTGGCTCATATCGAACCGTTCCGCCGGCAACGCACGCAGTGCCGGCTTATCGAGTTCGACGAAGAGTGATGCGCGTGAGCCAGGACGTTTGCGGAATGGTCTCTGGTTGACTCGGTCGAGCAACTCACGAACTGCTTGGTTGGCGTCGCCGACAGAGAAGAAACGATGGTGTCGCAGCGCAGCGATAATCCAACGCTCGATTAACAGAACACCCGACTCGACCTTCGCTTTATCGCGCGGTTTATAAGGCCGCGTCGGCACAACCCCCACGCCATAGTGCAGCGCCATCTCCTGGTACGTAGGATTGAGATCGGGATCGTAGCGGCAGGCTTTATTTACGCCTGTCTTGGCGTTGTCGGGCACAATCAACTTCGGCACGCCACCGAAGAACTCGAACGCCCGCATGTGCGCGCTCAGCCAGTGGTCCATCTGCTCGTCGGCGGTCACTTCCGCATATGTGTAGGAACTGGCGCCTAGCACCGCCACAAACAAGTGTCCCTTTTGCGTCTCTCCGCTTTCCCGATCATGGATCGGAATCGTTTCTCCCGCCCAATCCACAAACAGTTTCTCGCCAGCGTGATACTCCTGACGCAGCACGACATCCAGCTTGCCGCGCCACTGATGATAGAGTTCGCAAAACCAGCTATAACCCAGCCCTTCCGGATTCGCTTGTTTGTATTCTTCCCACAGCAACTGCAACGTAAGATGGCGATGCTTCTGCCGTTGCTCATGCATCTTCGCGAAATCGGGTAGTGCTTTGCCGCTTTCTTCTTTCGCTTTTTGCGGAAGGCACCCTGGGCTGGCGGCGAATAAAGACGATTCCAGCTTCTGCTCGTCCCATCCCTCTGGCAAAGGCCACTTCACCCCCGCCGCTTCCGCGCGCTGCAAATAGTCATGCACCGTTGCCAGGCCGACCGAACAACTGCGGGCGATCTGGCGATGACTGAGACCTAACTCGAATCGCAGTCTTAAAACGTCTTTCAATTTACGCATGGACATTCTCCTTGCCGGCAAATCTGCTCTCCCTTGTTTCAAACAAGAGCAGACTGCCGTGTTTTATGTCCAGCGCCGTTTTCCGCCGCCTGTGGAAAACATTCCGCCGAAGCCGAACGCCATTCCGCTGTTCACCGAAAAAGTGTTCGGCTTCGTTACCGGAACAGCGTTCGCCTTGCGGCCGGAATCGCGTTCACCTTCCCACCGGAATGCCGTTCGCCTTCCCTCTGGAACCGCGTTTGGATGTGACCGGATTCATCAATCGTCTTTTTGCGGTTCGAAGCGTCGGATTCCAACTTGGTTACGACCTCGATTTTCTGATCAAGGTCGCTAATCGCGTAGACGCTCAGGCTAACGCCTAGCCCATGCCCACGCTGGTCTGGTGATACTTTGTCGTCTACTTTTGCCTTACGCGAAAGGCTTGTGTTCGTCCGCCGCAATAGGTGGAAATTCACGCCGGTTCCCGAACCAGTCTCCCGCTTCATAGAATCAACTCAAAAAAGAATGATGCAAAAAAGTGTTTGCCAAACGAGGCTCCGTCAAAATTCCCGGCTAAATCCCGCTGCAGCCACGCTGAATACCAGCGGACATTCAGATTTTCGGGGTTGCAAATAGGTAGCCTAAGCGGTTACCAACGCGCCTTGTTCCTGCACTTCTCCGGAGAAAAGCTTAACTTCGGGAGGACTACCCCTTGATAGCGTTACAGCTTTGAGGCAGTGATTAATCGTTTCTCGATCAAAATTCAACTACGTCGTGGCCGATACCCAGCAGAGGTACGGGATAAACCGGAGATAGCCCTCGTGACGGGAGGTCGAAATTGACCCGGCACTAATTTACCCAACTCAAAAGACGGGTCGAACTGTTCCACCGTCGGAAACGGCTTACAACGCGACACCGGCTGAAAGGAAAGCAAAGTCACGTGCTGCCTTCGTGGAATACGAAGTTCTTACGGAGGACTTGAGTGGGCTTCGCCAGCGATAAGCGAATTGGCTTCGGATGGTTGCGGTAAACGTTCCGATTCCCCGTTGTGTAAACGGAGGTCGGAATGAAACGGATTGTTGGAGTAACGGGCACGGCGGTAACGGACCATTTCTTTAGCGCAACGAGAGTTTCGCATCGAAACGATTCATATTGGATCACCTCGAGCGCCGATGAGTTCCGCGTGGATCTTGCGACACCAGCTAGCGGCGACAGGAAGTCTTTCGCGCGTTTTGATCGAGGTTTGCTAGCCCATGCTGATTTTAAGAGGTTTGGTGGCGGCGGTTACAACTCGTCGGTGGAAATGGCGCGGATAACGCCAGAGATCGAGATCAGATACTCGGACTCCGGAATGTGGAACGCCGAATTGGAGACGGACTTGGCCGCGCACCAAATCTACTACCGATCGCGAGCACTTTATCCTATCCTCGACAACGTCGTAACCGGTGACCCCCAGGTAAAGGACAAACTTGTCTTCAAATCGGCGGCCCCTTGGGCAAACGAGTCGCCATTTGAGGACCAGTTTGAGTGGATCTCGGAGGGCGGGACTGTCTTGATCAACAGCGACAAGCACCGGGCTTGGGTTACAAGGCTAGCTAGTGCGGCAGCGCGTCATATCGTCGATTTACACGTCGTTCTGACGCCGTCGCTGTCGGGGGATTATTTGATCGACACTCTGATACCGCACGCCCGAGTTGTAGTCGCTGGCCTCGACGAACTCGGCGCCGCCTTGGGCGTTGCTGTCCGCAATTCCTTGGAGGGTGGGCTCGATGCCCTCCGCATGCTGGCGGAGCGCGCGCATTCGCCGGTTATCCACTTGACGCTCGGGAAGGAAGGCGCGTTGGTCTCAGACCCCGAAGAAATGGCTGTATTTCACGTGCGCCTCAATTCCGCGAAGAGTCAGGAGGTGCGAGCCCATCTGCGGGATCACTCTGGCGTTTGCGGTTGCGGCGATTGCTACGCCGGGGCGGCAACACTCTACTCCGTGACCGGCCGTTCGGTCTTTGGGGATCTTGCTCTCTCTAAATCGCGTTTCGTTTCCGCCTCCATCGCGGGTTGCGCCGCCGCGGTCAGGCGGCTAGGTTATAACGGTACACTCTGTCCCCATGATTTTGTTGTTGCTAACGCTGGCGATCTCAGCGTCGCCCACGTCGGCACAACCCGTAGGATTGAGGCGCGGTAGCAATTTGTTTTTTTATTTGGCAAGCCGAAAATGAGAAGACACGGTTGTTAACAAAGTGGTCTTTTGCATTTGTCTTTACGCCTTAGTTCTGATGTTCTTGCCGCTTACTTCCGGATTGGATTTCAGCAACGTCGTGGGCCCGACAAGGTCATTTCGCCGAGAACGAGTTTAACGCGGGGTATGCGACTTGTATTAACGTGTACTCTGGGAGCTGTTTCGTGGACGACAGTGGATTTCAACAACCAGACATATGGCCTACGGGAACGGTTGTGGGCGGCAGATATCGGATTGTTAGGGAATTAGGTGCCGGTGGGTTTGCCATTACGTATCTGGCGGAATGCGTGAACGGTGGCGGATTCCGAGTTCTCAAACGATTGCATGAGCAGTTCGCGCGACTGAAAGATTTCCCTCGCCGCCTCGAACGCGAGGCACATGCGCTTGCTAAGCTTCGCGGATGCCCATATGTTGTGGATGTATACGGACTTGAAATCCTGGACCGACGTCTAGTTTTGGTGATGGGCTATGTCGACGGAGAGCCATTGGCAGTTTATCTTTCGGCAGGAGGCCTCGCCACAGCCCAAGCCGTAGGAATCGCGGTGCAGTTGGCTCTTGGTTTAAAGGCGATCCACGAGCGAGGTTTGTTGCATCGCGATCTAAAGCCTGCGAATATTCTGTTGCCCAAAGATGATTGCGGTCTGCCGCGGGCAACCATTATCGATTTTGGGCTAGCCGTCGATCCGAGTGGAACCCGAACTACCTTTTGCGCCGGATCAGCAGGGTATGCGCCACCGGAGCAGTATGTCCTTACACAGGAAAATCAAGATCAGCGACTCGATTTGTTTTCCCTCGGTGCAACACTGTACTTCATGTTGGCGGGGCGTAAGGCTTACAATTGCGACGTGTTGGTCCCTGAACAACCTGTGCCCGAACCACCATTAACAACAGATTCGGATTGGCCCGGACTAAATGATCTAGTAATCGGCTTAATTCAACCAAATCGTGAATCACGCAAGCCGCTCTCGGCAGAAGAAATTCTCCGAGCGTTCGGTGAAATTGTCGAAGTGCGACTTGAGCCTTTCGCGGAAAAAGTTAAGCGGGCGATGGTGGAAGCTCGTACTCTGTCGCGTTCGCGGGCATACCTGGATGCAGCACGGATTATTGAGAAAGCGCTCGACAGCCGGCCGGAGTTGCCGTTTACTTTAGAGCCTCAAACTTGGGAGACCTTAGCTCGTGATCTTGTGCGAGCGGTTAGAGCTGCAGATTCGAATTGTGTAGCCGAGATTGAGGAATTGGCGCTACTGCACCAGGGGCGTGCGCTCGGATCATTGTTAGATGAAATTAAAAAGCAGCTTTGGCGTGATCAACTGGTCCAGGATTTCCGTGATGCGCTGAAGTCCGGATTGTGGGAACGGGGCCTTACGTTGTTGGAGGAAATTAGTGGAGAGCCAGAGTGCGATACGCTGTTCGACGAATTGAAACGAGATTTGGATTCCGCCCTCGTTCCTGCGCTTGATCTAGCAGCGGACTTGGTTACTCGCCGCGATTATGTGGCTGCAATCGCTGGACTTCCAAAATTTCCGGTGGATACGATCATGACCCGTGCAGCAGAAGCCGCGCGATTGGCGGCGGAATACGCGGAGCAGGGCCTTTTCGCCCGCGCCGTTTGGGCTTTAACTCAACATTCCGATCTAATCCCGGTTCAGACAATGGCAGCGAGCTTGATACACGAATCTGAGCATCCGCCAGTTCTCCCTGCTAAAGAGACGACTGCGAACAAAGGAACCCGTCAGCAACCCGTATTATGTGACGGCTTGACTTACGTGTGGATTCCGCCGGGGCAATTTCTGATGGGTGCACCGGAAGACGATCCTGACGCGCTGAGTAATGAAAAACCAAGTCACTCTGTTCGAATAGAGCAAGGATTTTGGATCGGTTCGACCGCAGTGACTGTCGGTACGTTCAAACGCTTTGTGTCAGCAACGAAGCGCAAGATGCCAAGAGAGCCAAATTTTAACGCCGGTTGGAAGGACGATTCCCATCCGATTGTCAATGTATGTTGGCGCGATGCGGTCGAGTACTGTGACTGGGCGGGGTTGCGACTGCCAACCGAGGCAGAGTGGGAGTACGCGGCACGGGCTGGAACAGAAGCTTCGAGACACGGACAGTTGGATGAAATCGCTTGGCACGTGGAAAATTCGGGTGGCGAGGCGCATCGGGTTGGGCTCAAGTCTCCCAACCGATTCGGATTATATGACACTCTTGGCAATGTCTTTGAATGGACTGCGGACTGGTATGCAGAGAAGTACCAAGGGAATACAGAACAAGTCGACCCGAAAGGTCCCCAGACTGGTGTGGGCCGCGTGGTTCGAGGAGGTTCTTGGAATAGCGGTCCAACCCACTCCCGGCTATCTTTCCGCCACAGTCACGATCCAGAGTCGAAGTATGTCATTATCGGCTTTCGATGTGTTCGCGACGTCCCGCGGGGGCAGCCTTAGCATCCCTTTCTGTGTGTGAACGCAATTCATGGCTATGTCCAAGAAAATGCGATGAAACAAACCTTATGAATGTGACATAAGCCAAAGTGGGGCGTTACCGGCTCTCGGTCAGTTTATAATTGCTCGGTCGTCGTTAGAGGTGACATAAGATGGCACAACAAGCGGTCTCGGTTGGGTTTGAAGGGGCCGATAATAGGCCGTACTCGGTGGGGAAGGCTCGGCTTCTTAAGACGCCTCTCTCGCAGACTCTGCTAGGAGAGCGGCTGCAATTCGATTTCTATGCCCGGAATGGATTTCGTATGTTGTCCGTGCCCGCGTGGCTAAATTCGGATGCGATCGCCAGCCGTTGCCAGCAGTTTCGGAACCTCGCTCGAATCGATCCTGATCGGGCTCGCAGACTCGCTATTAGAACAGTATCCGATCTGCATCTGGACTCCGATGCAATCCTAACGGCTGTCGCTCGACTTGAAAGTCCGCGACATCGGTTTTGCGCAGAGTTGTTTTGGCCACACATCGAAGAGGCCGAATTTGCGGCGGTACGGGAGGTTGGCCGATTGGATTCGGCTGCGCTGCTGCAGCATTTTAAGCCCGATGGCCGCAAAGGACTAGCGCGAGTTCTCACAACACATTTGCGCGCAATTGCAAATCATTGTCTTGCCATTGAGAGCGAGATCGCACATCTCGACAATGGGGGCGGGGCACCGCAAAGACTGTGGGAGACGGCAATTGCCGGATGGCGGGAGGTGTTTGAGTCGGACGATTTCTGGCACTATATGTCCGGTCGCGTGGAGAAGTTAGATGATCCTCGGCTCCGGAAGGAAGACGTAGAAACGGCGAGAACTGATACCCCGCTCCTCATTCTAGGACTGCACGAAATGTTTGTGGAAAAATACGCACAACAAGAAAATTACGAGGAGTGCGTCCGCCACTTGAAGCTGATTGGGACATCAGGGTTTCCAGAAGCAATTGTGCGTTCGTCAACGTGGAACGCCGTGAAAAACGTTGCCGGGACCCGCTTAGAAAACCTGTGTAAGCGAACGAAACTAGCCTTTGATGGGAAGAAGGCTAGAGCGGACCGCGTCACGTTTGAATCGACGATGATGCCACTGCTAAAAGAGGCAACGGAGATCCGCGAATTATTGGTGGACCGCTTGGGGATACCGGATTCACTGCTAGAGCAGTCGGCGTTTGACGATTTCGCTGAATCAGTGCGAGAAGCGACCGCGACCAAACTGACCTTTGATGGGGACGCGCGGGAACGCAATATTCTGTATAGTTCTCTGTTCGTGAAGAGGCTTCTGATATTGCCGCTTTCAACCACCACTCGCCGGATGCTTGAGCAATCGATACAAGAAGATAACCGAATCCTATACTCACCTTTTGGTCTCGATCGTGGGGCTTTGCCCGCTGCAATCCACTGCTACTTCGTGCCCGGTGCTGAAGCCGACCCTGACAAGAGTATTTTGATTCCGATGCACCGAATCAAAGAGCGCAAGGTGGAAGTAGACCGCGTACGGGGTACTGCTGGGGTGAGCGTATCATTGGAGGTTCGAAAGGTTTTAGTTCCTAGGTCGATAGTGGCGGCAGGGACCCACGGAAAAAGCGCTGAGGTGGAAGTTAAGCCGTCGGAATTTACTCAAGAACAGCGGGAAGCGGCATCTGAACTCGCCTCAATTAAAGTGAAGCGCTCTCGTTCGCAAAGGCAGTTAGCGGAAGCCAGGGATGCCGAAATTCTTTCGGCCGAGGCTCGTGGGTCGGAGGAGACGCGAAACAAAGAGGAAGCAGCGGCCCCTCGGGTTGCGGCGGCGAAGGCGCTGATTGAGAATCTGCGGGTCCAGGAAGAGCAAGCGCTCGTCGTTGAAGCGAATGCACTGGAGTCCTCAAAGCGAGCAATCGAAGGCTGTCACGAACATGCGACACAAGCCGCCCGATCCGCCGCAGAGAAAGCACTCCGGCGGTTGGGGGGGCTTAGAGGAATTTTATGTATTGAGTTCCCACTCGCCATCCTATTCGGTCTGCTGTTTTGGCTTTCCTTTGAATTTGACGTGATCGAGGCTGTCGCGGCGATTTTAAGCGCTGTTGGTATCGGAAAGGTGTTTCGGTCTACTACCTACAAGCTGGCAAGTTCAAGAATGCGGAAAGCGCAATCGGCACGCGACGTTGAGATTTCAAAATGTCGCGAGGATTCCTCGGCTAGATCTAGAGAACTGCGCGAAAAGTTTGCGGTGAAACGAAAAGAACCACAAGAGATCATAGACGGAGTCGCGAAGGAGATTTCGCAGATACGCAATGCCACTCAAGATCGCTTATTGATAATTCGAAAACGCTGGGAGAAAGCAATCCGCGAGAGCGATGAAGAATTCCAACAGCAGACCAATCCACTTCGGGCAAAAATCGTTCGATTGGAGCCGGTCAAGCGAGAAACGCAAGCGAAGGAATTCCCTGCTTATTTGGCCGCGCTTGCCCGCGGTTTTAAGGACGGCGAGAAGCCTCCCAACTCGGACATGCAGATGACCGCCGCTGAACGATCTCAAGTGATATTAACGTTGAGGAACTAACTGGAACCGACGATGATCAGACTGTGGAACAAGTTCAACCAATGGTTATATCCACCTGAATTCAGGATAGAAGTGCAGGACGACGAAGCCTCAATGGCCGTGCTGGTCTCTCGGCTGATGGGCGTCACAGAGCTCTTGATGAAACCCGGACCGGCGCCGTTAGATGCAGCGATTTCTGAGGAAGTAGCCACGGCAGCGAAAAGCTCGGGTGCGGCCATAGAAAAAGCCTTCGCGATAGAGCTATGCAATCAGCTTTACCGCCTTAGTAAATCGGTAACAAAGGCGCAAGAACAAGGCGGCTCAGACGCCCTAAAACTTAAGGGTCACCTGGACCGGCTCGGTAAAATTCTTGACGAACGATCTGTCCGCTGGGAAGACCTAACCGGTCAAGCTTATCACCCGGGTCGCGCCGATTTCGAGCCGCTGGGGGAACCACAGACTACACCGGGCCTCTTGCAGAAGACCATCATCAAGTGCGAACGGCCCGCAATTCGTTTGGACGGGGCCATTATCCAACTCGCCAGCGGTACGGTTGGCAAGCCTTTGGAATAGCGTTCTTCCAAAGCGTGAATGACAGGGAGAAAGGAAGAGTAGAATGTCCAGCCGCTACGTGTCGTTGGCTATCGATCATGGGACGACGAATTCATGCATTGCACGAATGACGCCGCAGGGCCCTGAAGTGATTCTCGCTGAGCAAGGATCTGCAGGAGGAGGGGCGATCCTCCCTTCTGCCGTGTACTATGACCGACGTGGAAGTCTATTTGTCGGGTCGGCGGCCCGCAAAGCGATCATGACCACAACCGAAGAAGAGGGTCAGGGATTCACTGGATATAAGCTGCAGATCGGTGGCGAAGCGAGGTACGAGTTTAGTGCGGCCCAGAAGTCCATGACCGCACCAGAACTTGGATCAGTGATCATTCAAAGTCTGTTACGGGCGCACTATTCAGCAACGGGAGAAGACGCCAAGGCTTGCGTTATCACGATTCCGGCGAAGTTCAAACAGAATTCAGTGGAGGGGACCCGAGCGGCAGCGGAGATGGCGGGGTTGAAATACTACCCTTTGATCATGGAACCCGTGGCTGCAGCGATGCGCTACGGTTTTATGGCAGAAGAACAACGTGCCCAGTGGATGGTATTCGACCTCGGAGGTGGCACTTTGGACGTGTCTTTAGTAATTGCGCGAAAAGGCAAACTGGTAGTCCCCGAAGGCGGGCACGCAGGTGACGACAACCTCGGCGGCTCCAAGTTTGATCGTGAACTGACCGGCTTCGTCTTAGACGAGTTAAGCAAAAAATGGAAATTGAGCAACTTCCGTAACGATCGCAGAAAATACTCCAACGAGTGGGGAAAACTGTTAATGGCTGTGGAAGAAGCAAAGGTAAAGCTCTCGGCCAAGCCGGAGGCACTGGTTGAACTACAAGAACCACTGTGTTGCGACGATCAGGGTAAAGAAGTGATCGTAAGTGTGATGGTGACGCGTGATTTGTATGAAAATATCATTCGCCCGGACGCTGAGCGCGCGGCGCAGATTTGCCAGATGCTCCTGAAAAACAACCGCATCGAGCCGCGTGATGTTGGGCGTCTTATCCTGGTGGGCGGTCCATCGAAGACCCCGTTAGTTCGGAAGCTGTTGGCTGAACGCCTGGGGATTCCGCTTGAACACTCGATTGACCCGATGACCGCAGTGGCGGAAGGTGCAGCAATTTATGCGGATCAGGTGGAAATACCGGAAACCTTGCGAAGCTCGTCTACTCTGAGTGCGAGCGGCTTCTCGTTGCGTATGGAATGCGAACGCCAATCGTCGGTGTCCGTTTACTGCGGGGTTGGCATTGTAGACGGGCCTCATATGAACGGCTTACGGGTGGAAATAAAGCGTCTTGACAATGGGTGGCAGAGCCCGCTAATTCCTGTCGACCCCTCTGGAGTTTTCTCGTGCGAGTTAATACTTATCCAGGGCCGAAAGCCAATTTTGTCGGAGTTTTGCGCGACTTTGCTGGACGAGAGAGGGAAAGAACTGGTCAGGTTGAACGAGCCACAAATCTGGTATCCATCGCTCGGCGTAGAGAATCGCTTGGCGAACTCCTTGCGCGTGGCTTTGAAGGGAAAGCAGACGAGGCTCTTGATCGCGCCAGGTGCGGAGTTGCCGGCTGAAGGGGATGGGACGTTCGTGACAACGAAGGCGCTCCGCCGTGGTTCATCGGAAGACGTTCTTAGAATAGCGGTGCTGGAGTCGGTGACGCACCTTTTGGGCAAAGAAGACGATTGGGCGGAGGGGTGTTTGCACGTGGGCACTCTCAAGATTCTAGGAAGCGATAAACGGGTGACGTCCGACGTCCCGGCAGGCTCTGAGATTGAAGTGCATCTAAAAGTGGACGAATCGCGCGTGATCACTGCGGTAGCGTATATCCCGCTGCTCGACGAGCATTTCGATGCGATTTTTGTCGGCGAGAAATTCGAGTACGATCTGAAAGATCTCCAATCACGCCTGGAGATCGCGAAGTACAACATCGCGGAGATTAGGAAAGTTCAGGCGGAGAAGTCGAACGAAGAAGTTGCGGACATACTGGAGACACTTCGAACTACACAACTGCTGGACAGCGTGGCTACGGATCTAGAGCGAGCTCGGACAGGCGACCGAGATTCCGAAGTGCGAGCATACAAACGGACGATGGAAGTGGAGGGGACAGTTCGGGCGCTATATCGACTCCAACGGCGGGCTCGCATCGAGATGTCCTTGGGAGCGTTACGAGGCTCCGTCCAAGGCCACGAACAAAGTCAATTGGCCGAGATTGAAAAAGAATATATAGGGGTAAAGACGGATGAGGATCTGGCAAAATGCGACGGTTCGCTGGGTAGCTTGGCGTTTGCAGTCCGCGGACGTCCGTGGAACGAGCTGAGGTTGGATATCGTCTCGCTTTCCGGGTTAAAGGTGACTTCTCAACAGAATGCGGTTTTCGTCAGGGCAACTGCTTTAGTGCAGGGCATTGAGGAAAAAGGTGGACTAGCTAAAGCGACCGACGCCGACATTGCTGAAATGAAACGGATGCATAACGAAATAGAGGCAGCCCACCCTGATCTTTTCAGTCTTCGACAAAAGAAACTCGAGGAGTTTGGCAAGGGAAATGAAGCTCCCGTCGATTTAAGTGACATCGAGTCGGCGAGGAAATGACTATGGATGCAAATACAATGGCTCTTCTAAAAGGCCAAGCGAGCCAGTTAGCTGTGCGCGGAATGCGCAATGCAGCTCTTGAACTACTAGGGGGGCTTCCAGAAACAGAAGGGGCAGCGCTTCGGGCTCGAATATACTGCCAACAAGGCCGTCTCAAAGAAGCGGTCCGGTTCTGGAAGGCCGCATTGGCAGCCAATCCTGAAGACGAGGGGGCTAAACGAGGACTATTATTGGCCGAACGCTTAGCCAAATCGCCCTTTGGCCGAATGCGTCTGCACGCTCGGCGGTTAGCAATGGGATTGGTATTCGCCATAGTTTCTTGCCTCGTGGTTTGGCGGGTAGCCGCAATTCCGCACAATCGTTCTTTTGATTCCGGGCTGAATGAGCGGTTGACTCGGCTGGAACAAGAGATAATAAGCGCCGACGCCAGATCACACACCGACATTGAGGGACTCGCTCAGGTTGTGGGCCGTCAACAAAGCGCTAAAGGGCAGTCTCAAGAACAACTGCGCGTGCAACTTCAGCGATTGCAGCAAACCATGAGACGGCTAGAGAAAAAGATAGAGGAAAATCCCAAATACTAGAAACACGTACAGATTCAAATGTCCAAGGACTACGATGAGATCCGGTTGCGGTACTGGGGAGTGGGAGATGCCCGATATTTTGTTTTAGCCAACGGCGCAGAATCCGCAAGTGCCGTAATACGTTTGTCGAGCGATGCCAGGAGATACCACGATGACTTGAATCTCCTGCTCAGCGACGATTCTCGGGGACGCGAGCCCCAAGGGCAAAAACTGAGAAAACTTGGGGAAGATATCACTGCTGAACTACTTCCGAACGTCATCCAACGTTGTATTTGGAAGTGCATGGACACGGCAAGACGGCAAGGACTGGGGTTGCGTCTGCGGTTTGAGATGCCGCCAGACTTGAGCCGGCTTCCAGTTGAACTGCTGAGGGCACACGGGAAATTTCTCGCAATGAGTCAAGACATATCTATCGTTCGAGCAGTGCCTGCAGCGGCTCTTCCGACGGACCAAGCACCTGCCCCAAGAGAAAACGTGTTAACAGTCTTACTTGTCGGCGCATCTCCGAGAACTTTACCGGCAATCGAAATTCCTGCCGAATTCGCTCGAATAGAAGCTGCGCTCCCCAAAGGAGTTTCACGAAAGATCTTACTAAACGCTACTCGCGACAAGATTGGGGGGGTGCTGCGCGACGTGAAGGGGAATTTCGTAGTTGTAATTTCGGCCCACGGAAAGTATGAGTTGGATGCAGAAGAGGGTTATGTAGTCCTCGAAGACGACAATGGGAATCCTGATCTGGTTAGCGAAGAACTGTTGGCGGGCTTATTGGTAAGGCGTAAATTACAGCTAGTCGTGTTGAATTTATGCAGGGGTGGCAAGTCCGATAATCACGATCCTTTCTCGGGAGTCGCAAAGCGGCTCAGCGCCCACGGTGTTCCTATGGTGGCGGCATTTCAGACTAAAGTCACCGACTGGGCCGCCTGCCAATTTAGCCCCGAGCTTTTTAGAGCGTTGGCCCGGGGTTCTTGGCTCGATGAGGCATGCTGGTATGCGCGAATACGGATTGGAGACTTGCCCTCGACTTCCATCGAATGGTGTACGCCAACGCTTTACATCGATCAACACCATTACTGCACTCAGTTGATCCGGAAGCAACGTAGAAAGGCTCCAATCGAGAAGGCGTGGAATTCCGACCGGCGAAATGACGCTATGGCTCGCCTACGCCGTGATCCTGTGTGTGCAGAACTCTTGGACAAATATAGAGAGGCGTCGGTGGAAGTGGATCTCGTACCAGCCATTAGCGGCATATGCGAAGATCTGAACGTAAACCGCTCGGTTAAACAGGCTCTCTCGCGGATCAACGCCCTACCGTTTATAGCAGAAACCGATTCATTTCATTTACTGCAACCCTTGAATCAACTGGCTGGCCACGACTCCGTTGGGGAGGACGCATTACTGAAGAGATTGCTTGCGAGGGTCAAAACCGAAGCAGGGTGGTTTCTGCTCCACGGCGAACCGGGGACTGGTAAGAGCCGACTCGTCGCTCTTGCGCGAGAGGCACTGCTGGGGGAAGGTTATGTCGTGCTTTGGGTGAAATGTGCGAGCCTGACGCCAGCGAAGATTCTTACAGCACTCTCTAAAGCGACAAGCAAAGCCCTGTTCCAACTGAGGGATAGAATCGCGGCCAAGCAAATTGAGGCTCTGAAGCAACAGTGGATGAAAGATAAAGCAGTCATAATCCTTGAAGATGTTTCGACTGAGGAAATCGCCAACTTACTGCCTGAAGCACCGGCCTCAGTTATATGCACATCCTCAAAGGTAAGGATGGATTTCATAAGCTGTGATCGATCCTTCGAATTAACGACACTCACTCCTCAGCAGGCCGATCTTCTTCTTGTCCGCGCTACGACCCAGTCAAAGTATCATCGAAATGCGGCGGCCTTTCGTGAAGCGTGGCGTCAACTGGCAGATAGTGTGGACGGATCTCCTGAAATTCTTGCGGCTGCGTCAAAGATCTTTGATAGTCCAGCCACAGACGGCGAGATCTTGGCGGAGATACTCAACTTTGACACCACGCTGGCACAGGATAGATGGAAGCGGGCAATTGAGAGTTTGCCCCGGGATGCCAAGCATTTGTTGTTGGGATTCGCCGTGTGCGCAGATGGAGGAGCATCATTAGAGTTTGTAGGCGAGATAGCCAATATCCGAGATAAATTGCGACTTCAAAGGCTTCGGGATCTACTTGTGCACAACCATCTTTTGCGTTGTGTAGCCATTCAACGCCAGTACTTCCGGTTGAACTCTCTATTGCGGGCGACGCTTGAAAGATCGGAGGGTTGGCAGGAAGCTTCCAAAAGGCACCTACTTGTCTTGCTCTCGAGTATTGGAACGATAGGTGTCGGCAGACCGGATTGTTTGGGTGAAATTCTGGTCGCTGCTCGAAGGCATCATGACGAAATCCAAAATGTCGGCCCCATTTTAATCGGCAAGGGAATTGATCAACTGGTACAGTGTGCCCTCGAATATACTGTCGATGAAACAGCTGAATCCAGGCGCCACGTCCCAGACGGAAAGACATGGATATCGAGGCACGGACTCGTTCGCGGAAAGTTGTTTCGTATGACGGGCCGCCTTTTGCAAGCGAGGCGGTATCATAAACCCTATAGTAACCGCGCGAAAATCGTTTCGCCAGAGACCGATGCGGCCCTGTCTCCGAAGTCGTCTGGCCAGTTCAGCGAAACATGGCACGCAAACCTGCAATCCCCGCTTCATTTTGAGACGTCAGACCGTATGCTAAAGAAACAAATGAAGAACTCTTGGATCGAAAAGGATTGGTCCCGATTTTCTGATTCATGTGAGATTCGCGCCTGGGTTCTGGAGAGACTTGGTCACGAAAACCGATCAAAACGCCTACTTGAATTTTGCGAGACCAAAATGATAAGCGAAAGGGCAAATGAACGCTTTCCAGAGGATGGCGCTCAACCATCGTGGGTTTGGTGGTCATTGAGCTCCGATTGGACGACAGACTCTCAGTATGAATTGCTTCGGAATTGGACAAGCCAGTATGCACATCACCAGCCCTTCGAGTTGGGATCGGAGCAGTTTGGAACCAACCAGCACGACGACGGTCCCCTCGAGGATTCGTTTATTACCACAGAAAAAAAAAGAATGACTGAAGAAACTAAAGAGGAGCTCGCCCTACAGGCTCTTGCACTCCTGGCACAGGAGGAACGAAGTTCCCAGCTTCCAAAAGATGTCTGCGCCTGCTACTCATGTTGCATAGCCGTGCTACAGTTCTGCGACCGCGACATCGAGGTTTCTGAGGTTCTGCGACGACAATTGCCAATCTGTCTCAAAACTGGCTCTTTTAACCTTTTGAGCGAGTGTTACGAAAATTTCGGGATGACTCTACTGCGCTTGGCCGAGCAGAGCGGAGACCCGCGGCGAACGAAACAGGCCGAGAACATGCTGGCCCTCAGTAGGATAGTTGGGATGATACAGCAATTTGAGGAAAGTCTAGCGTATGCTTGTTGGCTAATCGGAGTGATTGAGGTATTGGCGTCCCGCAACTCGTGTGCCGTCGAGTACCTAGACGAGGCATATTCGAGGATTCATGCCAATAGCCAAAATGAGGATCTATCCTCACTCTCGGACGATATAAGCCGGTTGCGAGGGGATTTGGAGATCGAGCCAAAATCCGGCTATGCGCGGTCCTCTTCTGCCGGCGCGGTATAGAGCGGGAAAGCTACGGTTTCCACTGAAGGCGCAAATTCGCGATACTTTTGCCTAAGACTCTAGCTGCTTCATTGAATCCTGGGTCGAGAGTGGCTTTAGCAATCAGCAGTTCGGCGATTTTTAGATCTTCCAAACCGTTCCAAACCCCCGCTCGCTCCGGCGTTTCTCTGGCTGCACGACAAGACAGGAAAATCGCGCGAGCGTGCCTGTAACACAAAGCTCCGCAGGTACCTTCGATTCTTTCAGCTCGCTCAAAAGCGAGTCGAGCCCGCGCAAGATCGTCCGCCCGCATTGCATCGTCAGCCTCCCTTATTTCCTCAGCAAGTAGCCAGCGAAGAGTGCTCTGTCGTAATGATTCAGCCACAGGCTGAGTCTTCCGGCTGAGGAATTGCCCCAACCTACGGCGTTTGCCCTCTGCGTAGGCGCGAATACTGCTATATTGTTCACTGCTAGACAAAGCTTCGGCGCACGCATCTAGGTGCTCCAATGCCTTCGTCAAATTGCCATGGCGCATGTCCAAACGAGCGGCTTCAGCAGTTGGGAAGTGATCACCGAACTCGATTCTACGTTCCAGGTCAGCAATCAAATCGCTTTTGTCGTCGCCAGCCAGCCGCTTGGCCTCCTCAAGTGTCCGCACAGCTTCATGGCGATTACCAGATAGCCAGTGAATTTTCGCGCAATAGTAGAGGAAAACGAGATTAGAGGGCTGCTTACTGAGCCCCTCATTGACCAACTTCAAGGCTTGAGCAAATTCTTTTTTATCTGCCAACTGGATCAATTGACTCTCAAGCATGCTCGTGCTTCTCCGAACACAATCTGCCTCGGCCTTGAGTATGTGGACTCTGAGTTGCATATCCGAAACGCGACTGCGCGCGTAGCGGAACACGCGAATAGCTGCGTCATGGTGGTCTAGCAAGGCTAAGCATCGGCCTTTCAGTACCCATGCTTCGTCACAATCGCCATCTACAGCTAAAGCCTGCTCCGCAAGGACGAGAGCAGCCCGGTATTCACCCGACGAAATAAGTGACTGCACGCGTTGGAGCAGCGCTCCCGCGCGGCTCTCGCGCTGTTCGGCGAGAAGAGACCCAATACCGAAATCGCCGACTGCGCTATCTTCTTCATCATCGGTAAGTAGAAGGTCGTCAACAGCCGATGTAAACGACAGTTGGGGCGGCATTCCAGCTTCGCCGATCCGCTCGAAACAGAGACCTTGCCCATCGCCCGTCCGTGGTGTCTCTTGCCTAACTAAGGTGCCAGAATCGGCGTCGATACGTTTGCGGTATTTCCCTGTTTTATCGGACTCTTCGGAACTCATTCGGTTTATACTTCCTACTCTCTCGACTCCGGCACTCGGCCGAGAGCATTTCGAACAGCGTCACGCACCAACTTCGACTCGCTCACGTGATCCATCCCTGCTATCGCCAGAACCGACTGGAGCAATTCGGCGCGTCGCAAATCCGATTCCTCTTCGGCGAGATCAGGTTCAAACACCAGTTTGGGGAGACTGTCGAGGGAATCTCTTGGGGTGATCGCTGCTTCTCGCATCTTGCTTTTCGCCATAGTTCTAATCATCTCCGAAGAGGGCTTCACCGGTTATAACCAATAAGTCTGCCTCAGTTTTTTCCAATTCTTTGGCTTGCTGTGCAAGGGCCTCGCCCTGCTTCTTAAGAGTCTCGCTTTGTTCATCCAATCGCGTATTGGGTTTCGCCAGACGAATGGCGCGGATACGTTCATGTAGAATGCCCGAACGGTCGAACATTTCCTGGACGGTCGGCGGGATTAGCCGCGCACGGCTAAGGTCCGGCGGCCTATAGCGATTCATTAGGCTGCGGTGCGTCGCAAGGTGGCTAAGCAGGTCCCTGCGGACTTCCTCTCGAACCGTCTCGTCGCGCAGATACCGATCAAGAACCTGTTGATAGAGATCGGCCGCACCAGCGTTTTCTCGTTCAATTCGGTCGCGGTCATTCACGATCTCCAACGCGACAGGATCACGGACGCCCAGTTTGCGGGCTTCCGCGAGAATATCGATGCCCGTCGTTCGCTCCGAACCCGGCTCGTGCAGGTAAAACATCAACAACCCGGAGACGAGATAGATATCTGCAAACCGTTCGTCGAGGGCGCGCGCACAAGCAAGCCGGGAGAGGATCTCCTTCAGTTTTTCCGGGATGGCCTTCGCTGCTGCTGGTCCATCCATTCGCGTCCAACAGCGCAAGACTTCCATTGCCCGAAGAAAGTGGATGTCGCGCAGGCAACGCCGCAAATCCTTCTGATCTTGAGGAAGATCGAAATTCTTATCCGCCTCTTCCAAGGCGCGCTTTAGAGCTTCTACGTCGCCTTTAGCCGAGCCCGGTGCGGGCTGCGGCCAAGGTAGTTCGGACGGACCATCTGGATGAAATCTCATGCAAGTATCGGTGAGAAGCTTCTCCAAATCCATGCCTCGTTGGGTATCGTCTTGTATCCAAGCGGCCAGCGCCAAACCAAGGTCGGCCTTAGCCATTAAGGGCCGTCCTAGTTCCTGTGAAATTCCTGCCGCGGCATTTCGCAGAGCCTCGAAATGTTGCCGAGCACCATCAACGTCGCTGTCGAAAAGAGCACGCGTGCCCAGGGAGATATGTCGGTTACGAAGATCGCCGGGAATAAATGCCGCATAGTCGCCGAGTTTCTCCACTTCTGCGAAAAGGGACGCTGCCAACTCTATGTCGCCAGCCCGGTATGCGCTCATCGCCTGACGGAACTTCACGACGCCAGTCAGGCGACGTGTGTCCCGAAAGCCTTCGTTGCCATGATCGCGCAAAATTTCCAACACTGTCGAGGCTTCGGAGTCAAGACCACGGCGTATCCGAATATAGGCGAGTAAATAGGCCACATTTTCATTAGATGGGTTTTCACGATGGAGGGAGGTCAGGATGTGTTCTGATTCGACCTCATCCCCAAGGTGAAACTGGCATAGTGCAATGAAGAATCTTGCGTTCTCCCGAAGTTCTGGGGGTAGCTTCGATTCCATGCTGGTGAGGCCTGGAAGTGCAGCGTCGTAATTGCGCGCCCGTAGCGCCCTGAGAGCGTCCCAGTACGGATCCAATTCTTGGCGTGGAAGATAACGTCGAAAATAGTACCAGAACGCGCCAGCCCCGATTGCAATCGAGGCAAGTGAAGCTCCTACTATCCAAATCCAGTTCGGAAGCTGGGCTTCATTGACCTGACTATGCAGGGCTATCGTCTGCACTTGGGGTGCTTCCGTGGGCTTCGAGACACCCGTACGGTTGGCGCTATTAACCTCATTTCTTAGAGGTCTCGGAGCCGATTCCTTTTTAGCGGGAGAATCTGCTGTCAACTCCGAACTAAGCTTGAAACTCGCGCGAATGCGCTGTCCTCCGAGTAAGACTTCAGCTTTGTAGGACTTGCCAGGAGGAAGAGTGGAGCCGGGTGGCAGCACGAGAGTACCTTTAACTTCAACCGGCTTGCCCTGGGCCCGAAGCAAAGTATTACCCAGCGCCAGCGTAATCAGTATTGACGCAAAGACTGAAACCGTTCCATCCATGTTTTCGTCTCTTCCTCGGCGAGAACGCCGGCCTTTACCATATTTGCCATTCTTTGATTTGCGCCTCGTATCGCCGCATCCAAGGTGCTTCGATCCTTAGTGCGGTCTTCCAAATCACGGAGACTCAAGCAATAGAGGAACAAGCCCTCTACATCGGCAGCATCCAATTGGGCGATCCTGTAAAAGACTTCCGCGCGTCGGTAAAGGTCGTGCCGCCGACCATAAATCATCGCGGCGCGCATCAGGTCTTCCCTATGAGTTGCCTCGGCTCGCGGGTCCTGCGGGTCGCAACAACGCTCAAGGTTCTTAAGGTCGCGGAGTAAGCAGTCACCTTCCTCATCGCTGTCGGATATCTCGGATATCGCCGCGTTGGTTCTTGACAGATAAGTGTCATAATGAAGTTCCATTCTGCGCCGCACCATCGGTATTGTTTGTTTCAGCTTCAGAAACTTCTCAACATATTGCAATTCGCGAGCTGGCATTCGAAGCCTGGCACAATAATTGGCGGCCAAGCTGTAGAACGTAGGCATTTCTGCAGGCGATTCGTCCGGTAGCGACAAGACCCATTCGACGAACTGGAGCGCCTCGGGGAGCCGGTTTCGGCTATCTAAGTCTTCTGCGAATGCTGCGGCAGAACTCCGAAGCACGAGCACCGCGCTGAGAGCGTTGTCCAGTTCTAAGATGCCATGGGGGCGAGCGGCATCAGCAAAAGCGGTACAGCGCCGCACCACCTCTCCGAGTGTACGAAGCAACCCGCCAGTTCGTGAAACACTTAAAAGCGTCCCCTCGATTTCGCTATTTTCGAGATCCCAACTATTCGATCCCCGAGCCTGAGCTTCGATGCTGGCGTGCGTCGTAAGGCCGCCAATCGGTTGATGCAGGCCCAACGCTTGAAGCACCAGCGACCCAGCGGAAAAAATATCCTCCATTTCACCCGAAGCAGCTACTCCGCGCAACCGTTCCGGCGGCATCGCGAGAAGGACTTCGAGATCGGCTGGCATTAGATCCCATGGTGAAGCCAACGGAATATGCGGGCAGGGGGCTAGATAGGCCAGCCACCGACCATTAACTTTGCATGCCACCACTCGGCCCGCATGAGGCCCAATCGGCGGCGCAACCGTCTTCTGCCACTCTTCGTAAACTTTGGTTATTCCGTTTACGAAGTGAAGACGGTTCAACCAGTGCCCAGCTTGAGAAAAGTAGACGGGCAACGATTTCACCAACCATCCAGACACAGATAGGTATTCAATATAGTAGTTGTCACCAGAATAATCATGATGGTAAATCTGGAGCAGACGGGGTGCCGGGTTGTGGGCAGTGACTGACGCGAGTTGATCCAGGGCGCGCTTGAAGCCAACAGTAGCAACTCGGCGATCCAGCATTCGCACCAAAGATCGCCTTCCATCACATTCCGCTGTCCAAAGATCGCCGCGATCGGTGACAGCCAGGCGTTCTCTAAGATTGAGGGACATTTAATTTAGATCCTAAGGTCTACAGTCCCGGTAGACTTCGTCAAGCGAGTCGCCTAGTTCCTCAATGTTGCCGCTTCCGCTCTTGACGGCTGCGACGAAGGCACAATACGACGTTATAAGGCGTTGGCGTTTCCCAGAATCGCCCAACTGCTCCAATAATTTGCTGCAGCGCCTCGCGAGTGGACGAAACTCATCCGGTGTGTTCGCCGGAGGCGGTTCCACGGCGGCGAATACCGCAGACGTTGAAGCAGTTGTCGCCGCTGCCGCCGCTCTCGCCGGAGGAGGCGGCGGTGGGGGAATGTCAGCACCTTCACTCCCGTTAGCCATTACTTGTACGAGGTGTGATGAACTCTGCTCCAGTCTGGCTGTACCAGATCTCAAAGAACATTGCACCTTCACTTCAAACGTCAGGCTATCGTTCAGTCTTTTTACAAAAACGTTCAACATACCGTCATTGTTGAGCTTGAATGTAACTTCAAATCGCCAATATCCCTTTTCCTTAGCCTCGGGCAACGGTATGGGCAACTTGCCGATCAGAGAATTATCAAACGCGATGTCTTTTTCGCCCTGAAAAATCAAGACGTCGACCGATTTTGACGGGCCTGCGTTGACAAATCCTCCTTCAGTCATCTCAACTGGAATTCGGCTCTCTTTGGGAATAATGCGATGGAAATCTTGTTCATTGACTAAAATTCCCAACGTGTGGCTGGTGACATCCTGCAGCACGAGCGAGGAGGCATCGTCCTTGTCAGCTTGGGAGATCGCACCTGTAGCGAGAAGGTCTATCTCAGGACCCGAAAAAGCCTCTGAAGGGTTATGTTTGCGAGCGACCAGGGCCGCGCCCCGAGAAACCGCCTCATCCGGATTAATATCAGACCGAAAATCCTTCGTTTCGAGGTTAGGGAAATAGGTAGCCAGCAGCGCCCGGACGCGGGGGATCCGCGAAGAACCGCCCACCAGTAGCACCTGCTCGATATCCTCCTTTCGGATGCCTCGGGTCGACTCGGCAGAGCTAATAGCCTCGTCTAGACAGCGAAAAGACTTCTGCAGCAGACCTTCAATCAGTGACTCGAAAACAGCGCGAGAGAGAACAAGATTCACGCTCAATTGGGCGGTTAAGAAAGGGAGGTCGAGAACTGCGGAACTGGTGGCGGAAAGCTCGCGTTTGCGTAATTCAGCCACTTGTTTGATTCGAGCTTTCACTGCCTCGTCTTGCCGTAGGTTAGCACCGTGTTTTTTCTCAATCTCTCCCAGGGCCCAATCGGTGATGCGGTCGTCGAAGTCGCCGCCTCCCAACCGAGGGTCGCCACCGGTTCCAACAATGCTGACATTACCGCCGCCCACTTCAATAATTGAGACGTCAAAAGTACCCCCGCCAAGGTCATAAACCGCATAAACGTGAGGGCGTCCATCGTCCTCGTCGTTCCCAAAGCAGATCGCGGCCGCAGTTGGCTCGTTAATGAGCTGTTTGACGTTCAAGCGCGCGATCGCTGCAGCGTCTTCAGTAGCCCCTCGCTGAGGTTCTTGGAAATAAGCAGGAACTGTAATTACCGCGTCGTGTACTTCTTCGCCCAGAAACTTCTCGGCCTGACGCTTCAGTTCGGCAAGGATAAAAGCAGAAATCTCTTGAGGTAAATACTCACGATCCCGGAAACGAACGCGCTTCGGTTCGCCCGCATCCTGACGCTGTGGGTCTGGTTTTCGGGCATAAACGCCCATATCTCGCTTCACCTCGATTATCGTGTTCCTGGGATCAAACAATCGCCGCTGTTGTGCAGGGCGACCCACGACGACTTTATTCTCATCATCTAATCCCACCACCGAGGGTAAAGTATTCTCACCAACCGCCGATTGGATCACCACAATTTCTTTCTTGTCATAATCCCAGACTGATACCGCCGAATACGTCGTGCCAAGATCTATGCCCACAACTTTGTGATATCTCATATCCTTGTTGTCCTTTTCTCGAATCCTATTAATCAGCTAATTTCTGTACCCAAACTTTAGCCGGCAATGCGAGAGTGCCATGAACTGTATAGCCGTGTTCCTGGACTCGCACGATAGTTCTCGCCGGCGCATCGGGCATCGGTGAGTCTGAGATTGTGCAAACCCTGACACAATCATGGCTGTGTGAGTCGAAAAGATCGCTACCTACAGCGATCGCGATGCGTCGGATGCCGAGGCGGCCTAACGCCGCCTGAAGTGTTAGGGCTAAACTCTCCACGTGCTGCCGCGTTGTCTGAGTATCAGAAAAATCTGCGAGTTCCAACATTCCTTCTAAAGCATTTAGCACCGGCGAGAGTTCCCTGCACGAGGTGCGCAAGGAGTGCGTCACTAGCTCGTTTGCGATCTCACTTCGTAGTCGACCGAACTCTTGAAGCAGCGCACCTCGCAAGGCTTCTTGCTCATCAGCGCTTCGCTTTACCGCACGTAGCAATGTCACGTTGTCCTCAGCTACTTCTTCTACAACGCGGTGGATTTCTGGAATGTTCTTGACCAATGCAACCAGTTCCTGCGTGAAAACAGAGGTTGGCGTCGCTCGAAACGCTCTTTCCCTTTTTTTTGTCAATCTTGCGTTCAAGATGTCCTCTTTTCTTGTGCCTGTGCCCGGAGTAAACCTTCAACGATGTCGTTCTCCGTGAAATCGGCGCTAAAGTCCGTTCGTTCGAGATCGCTGATGGGCTGCACCATCTCGCCTTTTGTGATTAGAAACTCTCGAACAGTCCGATGCATCCACCGCAGAAGGAGCTCCCGCTCATCCCAGACTGGAGTGACCGCCTTTCGAATTTGAAAGAATGTTAGGTGGGCGTTGATGTTATCGTAGCTGGCCCTTTTTTCAGAATGTGTCAGGAGATCACCGATCTTATTGAGGTTCATCTGCCGCTCGATAAGGTTCCGCTCCTCTTCCGGTGATCGCGCCTTTTGTCTTTGACGCTCCAACTCACCGAAGACCTTACTGAGACTGGCGCGGATTTCGGCGGCAGTTGCACCAGGCGCAAGCCCCAAAACGGAATAGTGGGATTGAGCTCCCAAGTCGACCATAAACATTTTCTCTGCACTATCCTTCATCGAGGTTTTGGATCATCTTTCGAAGTTCGTCTACGAACTCGCGGGCCTTCTCGGCGGCCGTACGAAGCCCCGCACCACCCGCGATGGCCTCCGCCTGTTCGGCCTCAAATAGGGCTGACTGGAGTTCTTCCCGTGCCTGGCGGACAATAGCAGGGGTCCTTTCCGACGCTAGTGCTGGGACGACTTGGCGAACTCGCGTCGACGCGGACGCAAGCAAGGAACGTATTTGTTGGTTCTCGTCAAACGAACGTGAACGAGAGCCGACCTTATCCAAAAGCCGCCGGGCTTCGTTCAGTTGCCCATCGGTGAGAAACAGGTCGAGTCCTTCTTCGAGAAGTTCGTTTGCTTCTGCTAACCGCTTACGGTCGTCGTCTGCTGTTTGAATTAAGAATTTTGCCATAAGGAGTCGAAGACCTCCAGCTCGTGGGAAGTTGCCTAGCACTTTCCGGCCAGCAGCAACCATCTGCGGGACCTTGTCTCTGCTCGGTGACTGCAACTCATTTGGCATTTCCGAAAAGGCGGCATTGTCAATACAGATTGTGAATTGCTCCTCGAGCGTCGCAGCTTCTTTCCTGTCATTCATCTTCGAAGCTAAAGAGTATGCGACCAGAGCACTTTCATACACCCGGCGATTCAGACCGGCGTCAAGAAAGAGGCGGCATTGCATCAGACGAAGCTTCAGGTCACCCGGGACTGCAGCAATGAAGTCCTCAATTGCCTCCAGCTTCGGGGGCGTCCCCGCGAAATTTTTGTCATCGGCCTGCAGAAGCAACCCATTCAAGTAGGAAACAAACACCGCAAGTAGGTCAGTGTCCTCTGATAGGTGTCCCTTCTTCTTCCACCGGGGCTCTAATGATTTCCATGGCATGCGTAGCAGGAAGCGAGCCGTCTCCAGGCCGGTGCGCTTCAGCGCCTGGTCGCTTGAGGAGGCGGCCAACTTAACCATCCGAAACATCAACAGACCCCGAGTTGTCGCCTCGTCGGCAAGTTGCGAGGAATCGTTTGCCTCTAATTCATAGTGGACATCTCTCTTCAGCGCTACAGGACTTTTCGCCTTGACACACGCGCTTTCGGCCATCGTTCCAACGATGTCGAGGAACACCTTAGTTCCAGCCCACGACCGGTTCCGGAAACACAGTTCGAAGTAGCCGATTAGGTTTGTTTTGGCGCCCTCCACGTCCTCCTCCGGGCAGTCGATCGCGATCCCCAAAAAATGAAACGGGGATCGAAACCGCAACCGGCTGTTCAAATACAATAAGGCTCCATGTCTCAACCAGATCCCCAGTGCATCTCTGTCTTTCATCCACGACCTTAACTCTTCGTCGGTAGGGTCGTCGCTAGCTTTTCCAGGATTCTCTTTGACGTACCGCAAGAGGCTCTGTCGCATAAAGGAACCGTGAAGCTGGCAGCGATCAGTCAATTCAACTAAAACATCGCCTGCGCTAGCAGCAAGAAGATACCGTAGCTCGATGGCCCGCTCCCATGCTGGCTGATACTTTTCTAATGATTTCACGCGTGTTGCCACAATCGCTAGATTATGCGCGACGGGAATGCGAAAAGGATCAAGCGGGATGGTTTCCCGCCAGAAAATCTCTGCACGATCAAGCCGCTCCGCGGTCCAGGCGGCACGCGCGTGATGATCAAAAATCGCCAGGCGTAGCTCACGGAATGACGGCAAATAGCGAATTTGCTCGGGATAACCGTCAAGGAGCGCCACAGCCGCCACGACATCTATGTTTGGCGCAGTGCCATGCCAAGCGTAGTGGAGGCAGCACACCAAGTCCGGCGGTAGTTCACCGGCTTCTATCTTGGCAGAGGCCATTTCAATAAACTCGGGAACCCCATTTGCGTCTCCCAACTCACAAATTGCCAGTACCAAACGAATTGAAGGCCGGTCCACATGTGCTGCGAGCGAGGAATCGCGAAGCCAGCTCGCTATCTGGCGGCACGCTTTGGGGCCGTCCATGACAAAGAATAAAGTTGCTAGAGCATATTCGGATACGCCCTGCTGGCCTTCAATCATTTGCTTTCCCACTTCCAAGTGTTGAGCGGCCAGCTTAATCGCCGGTTTTGGGTGAGCCAGTTGGTTAAGCAGGAATAATCTCCAAATCCCCTTCCAACGCGACTGCCCCTGCGGCACCTCGGACCGTTGGCCATCGGCTATTCCGTCAGGCTGTTTATTGAGTCTTCGCTTTCCCGCCAATCGTGCCTGAAGTAGCTCATCCAATTCGACTGTTAACTCGGCAAGCCGAGCCTCGATTCCTTTGTGAAGCGCTTCGAGGATGGCGAGTCCAATCCTCCGCTCTTCGCCTCCCGCTTCGCTCAGCACAATGGCTAGGTGCACAAGTGTCCGATGACTTGTCGGCGCCAAGCGCAGTGCACGGCGGTACTCAAAAATTGCGGCAACAAGGCTACCATTCTTATGTAGAAGCCGGCCCAAATGATAGAAAAGCTTAGGGTGATACGGATCGAAGTTTACCGCTTGCTGCATAAGCTCTAAGGCGGCTTCCGGCTCGGTGTCGGGTGATACTGCAAGCCTGAAGCACACCTCGGCAAGAGCTAGACGTTCGGCCATCCCGCCCTGAACAGATTGGAGTTTTCTCCGAACAGCTTCCATATCTGCCCGAACATTAAGTGGGCAAATTGACTGAGCGCTCATACTGGATCCTCATAAGCCTCGATTGCACCAAGTCGCACCACGACTACGCGTGAGCCGTCGGTAGAGATCTCGGCAGACAGCGCGTCCGGCCAATGCTGAACTTCAAACCCCTCTCGCCAATAACTGTACCCTCCTATGTCGGCGACAGCGACGTACCTGCGAATCCCTGAGCCTACGGCGAGGAAACCATTATGGCTGCGAAGCGCGGGACCCCGAGGGTACGTTCCTTGTTGGTCTATTAGCCACGATTGGCCCTGCTCGTTGACGACAAAACACTCCCCTGTAGATTGAGAAGTCACCAAGCGCAGCATGCCGCGCGATGGTAAGCGATCAGGACTGCTGGTTTGCCCATTGGTCTTGATGGAGACCAAACCGTGTTCCGTCAGCACGACAAGCATTCCGCTTGCGAAAGCAAGACTTTTCGCCCCAGGGATCAGTGACGTCTGAGCGATCCTTTTCCCGTTCGTATAGATCGCCACGACACCTTGCATGCTTAACGTCGCGAAACGCTCGGAACGCGAAACCGCGATTCGACAGATCCCATCCTCCGCAGCAGGCAAAATCGGTCGTATTAGTCCACCGCTCAGGTTGTATAGGCGACCATTCCATGAGCCAGCAATCCAACCGTTGCCCATGGGTTTTAAATCACCGACGGTCCAGCCTGAGTTGCCGCTTCCCTGCAATTTACCTGACTGAAACCAGCGGAGGTTTCCTTCCCAGCCTGCGGCTGCTAGGCCCCCTTCGAGCGAACTAGCAACAATGCGAAGCATGCTTGGCTCTTCATCAGACCATTGCTGCGCGCCGTTTTGGCTTATTACCGCAAGCATTCGGTTGGACTGCCAAACCAGCAGATCCGTGTGCCCGAGCGGCCATGCACCAAGATAGTCGCCCGGAACTCTGAAAGCCATCTGAAGTCCGACGATTGGAGTTTTCTGAGTCATCGGAGAGGCTGCAGGCGGATCGGGATCGATTGCTGGGGGAGTAATCAGCCAATCCGGCAGATCCTCGTTCTTGATCCAGCAATTTACTGCGACACTGACCACAAGGGAGTCTTCGGCTTGTATCTGTCTGATAGCTACAAGCGCCAATTGGGCCTCCTCCGGAGATTTAGCGTTGCGAAGGCCGCGAAGGACCTCATCCGGAACCTCGAACCTGTCCAATGCCTTCACAAGTTCTTCCCTCAATAATGGCCAACCGCTGGGAGCACTTGCATTTTGTCCACTAGCTTCCCGTGAAAACCAAAACTGCTGACGAGCACAAGACGAAAACGTGATTGGGAAGTTCTCCGACTCCCAGTTCCATACGAGCCGAACGGCCCCAGACGGATCAAGCACAACGTTGTCGTAACGAAACAAGTCATGTGCCAGAGTGGCGGCCCCTTTTTGAAGGGAGTGGAAAGCAGCAACGATCTGTCGAGCCACTGCTAGAGCCATGTGACTCCGGAATTGCGGAAAACGGCTGCGCAACTCCCCTAGCGTGCACCCTGCCGAACAACCAAGTACCAGAGCCTTCCAACCGCCGATTGGACCGGCTTCGAGGTCTTCGTCTGCTACAACAGTCAGCGGGCTCTTCTCGCCCAGATCCAAACAGTGTTTGACTTCGCTTACAACACTGTCCCTGTACGCCGGAGTTACAGGAATCAAGAGAAGGTCCGCACGCACCTCGCGTTCATCCATCACCCTGAAGATCGTTCCTGACGAAACCTGCCGGCGCCGGCCCTCCGCTAATTCCCAGTTGGAATCACCGATCCGTGCGACCTCGCCATTTCCCCAATTCTGTGCGGCATGGCTCCAAAAAGCCTGAAAAGGATCCAAAGGACCGCTGCGGACGTTGTAGGCATCTGAAGCCCAAGCGATTAGGTTTTGAAGCGCCTGGGTAGAGGGCTCAGAGAAACTCTACCGGTTGCCCCCTTTTCGCTCAACTCACCATGTCGTTGGAGTATGCTGATCCAAGTTCTGACACTTTCGTTGAAATTACCGTTTTCAAGCAACTTGGAAATGAGTTCCTTTGTTTCTTGAGGCGCTGTTCCCCCAATCTCCTGCTGATAAAGAAAGTCATAAACTTGCCTGGCTTGCCTTTTCAGGATTGACGGCGCGATTTGAATCCCTACATCTACTACCGACGGAAACGCTCGGCTGCTCGTCCCTAAGAGAGTTTGTAGAATCTGTTGATAGCAAGACAAAGGGATCCAAGGAATAGTTCGCGCATGATGTGGCACCGGACGCGTAGGACCACCGCGAATGATGGCGGCGACCGTCGTTCTCTGCGCATCTGCAAGATCCTTCGTGTGGATCAGGTTCCATTCAAGCTTGGTGTCGTCGTCCTGGCAGTACGCGTCGGTGAGGCAGACGACTGTAGAGCTACAGCGATTGAGCACATCCGCTAGCTCCTCGCCGCGCAAGGCTTCGCTGTGGTCCTTATTCGTCTGAAACCAAACACGTCTCCCCTGTCCCCGCAAATTGGCACAAAGCTCCTGCACGAGGCCGAAGTCAGCGGCTGCGTAACTTACAAACACATCGAAAGGCGCGCGAAGGTGATCCTGAACATCGCTGAAGTCGGGATCCGCATTGCGAATTTCCCGCCATACGGGATAAGCACCCGCGAAATCCCCAGTTTTCTCGAGTGTTTTCGCTACCGCATACTGATTTGAAAGGTCGCGATGGGCTTGGACTCGCACCTTGGCAACATCATGAAGAGGCCGTGTCAAGCCCGAAATCTGGGGCGGAATCTCAGAGTTTTCAATCCGATTAAGAGCCTCTAGTGGGCGGCCTTCTGCAAGAATTGCGCAGATGCTCTGACAGTGCGGAATCAATTCGGTTTCAACCAGGGCCTCCCGATAGGCCGATGCCAGTTGCGAGTCTGCCGGGAAACGATTGGTAGCCCCATGAGAAGTATTCGCAGCAATCTTCCAGCCTCCGTTGCGACGTGCCTCGCGTACTAGCCATCTCGCTTGTTCAACGGTTCCATCCGAGGGCACTTGCTGGCCAGCGTTATTGTCGGATAGAAGTTGCGTCTGATCGCAATGTTCATGCAGACGCAGCATTGGAGTGCACCATTCAATGCTGGTTCGATTTCCGTGCATCGTCAGCCGCGCCGAAGCGACAGTTTTGTCGATCCATGACCCGCCAGAAATCTCATTGACCAGCCCCAGGCTGAACTGGCGAGCAGCGACGTCGCTCACCGGAAACTGAAATGCTACGACCATCGGAATCCCTACACCGATCAGCCGACCGGCAATTCCAGAAAAAAGGTCATGAGGCGCAGTCTGGCCACCGTTGCACAAGTTGAGCGCGACGAAATGCAAACCTGGAGTCGCGGCTAACACTCCCGCGAGAACATCCTGATTGACACGGTCAACGTTCCCCAACTTGTCTTCCAGTAAGATGACCCCCTGTTCTACTTCTTTTTCGTATTCGCCGTGTCCCAGCATCAATAAGGCACACTCCCCTTGGACGCCCTCCAGAGCGGATTGGAGAAGTTGCCGAGTCACGTGCTCCAAAGGAACGAGTTTTACTGATTTGGCTTCGATTGCAAATGCTAGCCGAGCCTGGAGCTCGGTCATCTCCTGATCAACGCCAAGTGCCTTGTATCCTTTCGGCGAAGCGCTGGCCAAAATAATTGTGAACGGCTCCTGATTGTCGGCCGGGTGGCGCTTGCGCCGCAGGTGCAAGATTTCTGATGCGACCGAGCGCACAATCGAAATTCCCTGATTCAGCGCCAGGAAGTTCCCGGATGTCTTCAGTAACTCAATAGGAATGCGCGACAGCGTCTTGGGAAGAAAGAAACGGAGTCGTAATCCATTGTTCCGCTGTTGGGCAAATCGGTGGCAGCGGTTGAAACAGTCCTCGATCACGGACGGCAAAAAAAACTTGCCGAGATCGTCGCCGATCGACTGCAACCGCTCCCAAATTGGCCGTTCCCCCTTGGGTATTACACCGAGATCCTCTTTCAGTAGATCATCGAAATCCGTGTGAAAATTCGGCGCACCGGTCAAATCGAGAATGGCGCTACCACACACGAACCCGCTCGCCAGGGCGAAGTACTTCTCGCTTCCCAGATACCACATCCTGATCCGAAGTTCGTCATATTCCTTGGTCATCGCGACACAATACTCACAAGGCGATATAGCAATCGCGGCGGCCACCACGCCCCCTCGCGCCGCACTACTATATGCCTTCTGTAGCGAAAGTGTTTCATCGGCGCCTTCAAATTAACGATCAAGTTGCGGCCCGATCACTACAAGAAAATCTTCCGGGCCAACCTTTATGCGGGCTATCCATTCTTTATGGACATTACTCCAGTCCAACTTAATCGTGCGAGTCTTTTCGGGAACAGCAGTGGGAATCAGGAAAACTAGCGGCGGCGCTTCGCCCTTGCCAACTTTCTGAAAGCGCACAACGAGCTCCAAGTTTTCCAATAAAACGATTGCCTGCGGCCCGGCGCGGGTACCCAACACCAAAGAACTCAAGCTAGCTTCGCCACTGTGCCGAGTAGTCACCGCTTCGCGAAAGGGTACAGTCGTTAGTGCTGGGAAACATGCATTTGGAAACAACAGATTCGATGCTGATTCTGCGGCGGCACTTAGGCCTCCGTCCACCACACGAACGACCCCTTCAGCGCGACCCATCGATAATCTTAGCCAGTCGGCGAATCTAGTACGCAACTGCTCAGTGACCACTTCGATACCACAAAGCAGACCGCGTTTCAGACAATCCTTAAAGTATTCTTCTTTCCAGGAGTCCGGGGACATTTCTTGGTAAAGGTCTGACCACGACCGTTGAATATTTAGGGCCAGCGTGGTGCAGTCTGCACATGCCGCTAGGTGGAGTTCCACATCCTTTGACTCGTCCTCTGACAACACGTCCAAGAAGTAGTTGTCCAATTCCCCAGGGCTGAGATGAATCAAGGCTGCTTTATCTGTCATGGTTAGTACCTTTTTTCTTTGCGTCGTGAGTCATAACAAGCGATGCCTCCACGCAAACAGCGGCTGCCTGCCGCCACCCGCAAAGGTGCGGCCAAGAATGTCGAGCACTTTTTGTCGAGCTTTATTTACGCTCTCAGGGTTGGGAAAGTAATGAACAACGGTCGTACTCCCCTTTCCCGTCCGACAAAGTTCTTCGCGCAGGGGCTTGAACCAGCGGGCTACTGCCTCTCGCTCGAAATTCCATTTGGCGGCGTACTCTATCTCGATTTCTTTTTCAACGTCCTGAAGTACTTTATTTGCAATTATGAAATTCATGGCCGGATGAAAAAGGAAGCTAGTGGAGGTGAATAAAGCGACCATGGATTCTTCGGCGGTGTACCTCGTGAAATCGAATAGGGCTTTGAGGCCAAGTTGTTCCTGCTTGAGTTCTTCGCTGTCCAGTTTCCTTTTTGTAGCCTCAACCCATTGCGCAACGGCGCGTTTAGGGGTGTAATACGACATAAGTTGCCGGCTCGGCGCGCTGTTCTTTCCCTTCTGTCCCCCCACGCCACCATCTTCAACGGGCATCAAACGTTTCCATTCCGTCAAGGGAACTGCACGCGAAGGTGCTAACGCGCGGTACCGGGCTTCGAAGTCAGTTTGGATCTCTTGTAATGTGAGGTGGCCGAAGGAGCCAACAATCTCGGCTGAACGATATCCCAAGCCAAGTTCACTCCCCAAACAGAACGCAATGCGTCGATTCGGCGGCTTGGGTATTGCATACGACAGATCTGGCACGCCGCTCGGCGGAGGTACCGCAAACCCAACAGCCTCCTTAATATCTTCTATCCACTTTTCAACTGTTAGTTCCGGTTTCCAATGATCCTGAAACGTGGTCATCCCATCCGGAGTTCCACATATGGAGAGAATTCGCGAGAAGCACATCCTAATTTGAGCGCTGGGAAGATCCGCTGCGGTCGCAATTCGGTCAACGAGCGATTTCGCCAGATCTTCAAACGGCACAGCCGCAAGGTTTAGTGCAATATCCTCTGCGCTGTACTTTAGATGGACGTGATAACCGAACGCCAAAGCCTCGTGATGCTTGGTGTCGGGATCATCATAAACCAATCGCAAGCGTTCCTTCAGGACGGCAAACGGAGGCCGCTGCTCCTCGGCGCCGGAGACATTAACTGTAGGTTGGTCGGCGGGGAGCGGTTCCGAGCGAGGGAGGCGAAGAATATCAATACCAGTGTGGTAAATCACTTTCCAAAGAAATGGAGTGCTTAGCCGATTGACCAATTTGGTCGAAACGATCTGCACAATTTCATTGTGTTCGTCGTCTGAAATGTTCCGGAAAATTGTCCGGACCAATCCGGGTATTCTTGCAGCCACGTCTTCAAAGAATCCCATAGTTACGCTATCGCCCCACTACACCAAAAGAATAAGACTCGAACAATGTGTAGCCTTCATTTGGGTCAAGGAATTGCAGGTTGATTATATAATTACCGCCGTCAATAAACAGCGGCGCTGGAATCTCGAAATCGATCGCCTTTCCCTCGGGAGTGGATACCGCCGCACCAACGTCACCGCTCCATACAACGTCTTTTTCCCTTTTAACGAATGCCCGATAACCCTTCGCATCCCAGTGGGTATCGATGTCCAGGCGCAAATGAATCAACATAGTTTCTGGCTTAATCAGTAACCTGCCTGCGCTATTCTCAGATCCGTCTCGGGTCAATCCCGGAGCCAGGACAAAGGAGGCTGCTAAGTCGGATCGGTCGAGATGCCGACGCCGCTCATTATCCAAATGCAATCGGCTAGCCTCAAAACCAAACCAAGCGCTGCTAACAACGACCGCGAGGGATGAGCAAACGAGCGCCAGCTTTAAGGAGTTCGATCCGAACTTTAAGCCACTTAGAATGCGATCGAATAGCGATTGGCGCGCTGCCAAAGGAGGTTCTGACGTGGGAGGTTCGGGCAGGGATGGGCGCATCAACACGCGTGCCAAGTCGACTTTCTCTCTTAACCCTTCTGACGTGAGGTACTTCGCCTCGAACTTCCGGCGTAGCGTCGCAGAAAGATCGTCGCAAAAGTAATCCCTAATCAGCTCGCATTCGACCGCAGCAAGAGCCTCAAAAAAAGAGTCGTCAAGAAAATAGCGCCGCTCCGCCGCCTCTCGCTCGGAAGGAGCTAGATCGTCCAGTAAATACCGGATCATAATCTCGTCTTCTTCTCTTAGCGGCACTCGTATACCCAATCTCTTATGTCAATCCATATCATTCTATTTCAGCCGTCGGCTTGCGAATCTTGTCATTCTTGCTCAATTCCACTTGGATCTTCCCCAGACTTCGCGAAACACGAATCCTCAGGGCGTTCGGGGTAATGCCAAGTCGGGCGGCTAATGCCGTGCGGTCACCGTTAAAATAGTCCAGCAGCACTTGGCTCTCTTGAGTGGATAGCGTTTGCAGGCACTCATCAACCAAAATATTGTTCTCGGATGCCAATGCAACCTTTTCGGCCGTGAGATCACGTGCATCGTCATACGGTGTCAATTGGTTATCCTGCGGTTTTTTTTGCATCTCCCTTACAACATTTGCTGCGATTCCATAACAGTATTGGAGCAACTCTTCAAAACTAGCCCCGTCAGTGTAACGCCGCCAAGCTCGGGCAATTACGTCGTCGGCTAGGTTCTCAGGGTCGGGTGTACGCCGATGCGAAAAGTAGAAAATGAGCTTAGAGCGGATTCCGCGATAACTCCGATTAGCCTGATCGGGATCGTTATCAAAGAATTGTGCAAACGGACCACCACTCTGTTTTTCAGACACAAAATCATCCCCCGCCGACTCCCTGATGCTATTCTCCCGCCGACTGAAGCACAAAACCTGACCAGAAGTATGGATCTCGCCAGCGATCCGATCTCGACATCTGCTCCTGTGCACGGCGCAATGCGGCGGATGGTCTCAAATGCCCAGACCCGAAAATAGCAGTGTACATAAGTCGCATAAATTCGGCAGTTGCGTCGTCACGAATTGGCCAAAGACTCACAACAATCCTCTTCGCTCCAGCGTAGAGGAAGCTCCTGGCCAATCCGATCATCCCCTCGCCTCGGACATCCTTTCCCAGAGCCGTCTCGCATCCACTCGCGACCACGAGTTCCGCTCGTAGATTTAAGTTGACGATGTCAAATAGGTGAAGAAATCCGTCTTGTTCGTTTCCGTTCTCATCCACAAGGGAAAAAATTAATCCGGATAGATCGGGCCGATTATCATCCACTCGTGCGTGGGCTGCAACGTGCAAATATTGATATTCTCTCGTTTCTGGGCCAGAGAAAATGCATTTTGAGGCTCGAAATCCGAGATTAATTTTTGCCCCTGGTACAACGCCCGCAACATATTCAGCTTCCAGCCGAGTAGAGGGCAGAGGGGGCAAACCTGGACTTCGTGGGTCCGGTCGAGCAGCTGTGATAGCGCCGTTACCAGGTGCACGGCGAACACGGAAGTCGTCTTTGTCGTACACCGGATATGCAAATACTATTAAATTCTTTTGAGGAGTAGGGAGGTTAGTAACTGGTTCGTTCTGCCTAGCTGCGAGTGTCGAAGCGGATGGCAAGAATGAAAGCTCGTGACATGTCCCAAGTGGGCGCGACGGATCGTCGGGGTCGGGAAGAGCCGCGAACGGAATATAGTGGAGAATGCCGTCGTTGACGACGAGCAGATTCCTGCCCTTTATTTGTGTAGCGACTGGCGCGAGCAAGCTGCGGCTGAGCATGCTAGCAGCTCGTTTGTACGCTTCCTGTGCGTCTTGATTGCGAAGGCGAAGTCGATATGCTCTAACGTTAACAATCACATCCCGCGCCTGAGCTTCTAAACTCGATCGCCGTGGCAGAATGACGCCCCGGACGTGATCACGCGTTACCGCCCAAACATAACTCTCTTGCTCACCGAGGGAAAACTCCAATAGGACGGCATTGGACTTCAAAGAGCGTTGAACTTTCTTGAAAGTCAGCGGTGTAGGACGAACAAACGACGAATACCTTGGATTGGTCTCATTGATTTCGCTTTCTACCTGACGGTAATCCAGAAGAGTTTGGTTGAAATTATCGAGGGCTTCCCTTTGTGGGGACGGGTTTGCCAAGTCGGCAAGTCGCGTCATCCTCATGGCAAGGAGATTGAGCTTTCTCTCAAGACTACTTTCCTTGCCTAGCAGGCTGGCATCAACCCCTTGCCTTATCTGGCCGCGGGTCGTTCCAAGAGCGTCCAGAAGTACCCGAGAGCGGGCGCGTTCAGAGATGTCGAAGGCTTGCCCGTCAAGGCTCCTGCCTGGACTTCTTCTGTGCATCTGCATCAGGAGGTTAATGAGTTCCTCGTAATACCGCTGCTTGGAGGCGAAGTATGATAGCCGGAAATACTCTCCCGAAGTTCTTATGCGGAGCGTTTCCGTCGTTTTGATTGCGGAAAGTAGCAGACTTCGCGCCATGATAAGGTGACCTCTGCTGCGCCGCACACGTGCCATCTCAAACATCGTTTCCGCCATGTCGTCATCAAGCCCAAGCTTTTCGCGAATTGTCAAGGCCCGCGAGAGATACATTAACGAGGTAATCGTGCGGCCCGTCATTGAATTCAAGACCCCCAAGTGATGCAAAACACTTGCTTCGCCGCGCCGACTGCCCGCTGCCCTGTACTCTTTTAATGCGCTCTTTAATTCGCCGAGCGCCTTAACTCGCTGACCGGTCATTAAATACATTTGCCCTCGATTGTTAAACACATGTGCTTGTAACAAGTGATCGTTCGATGTACTCAGGCAGTCTTCTGCCGCTTGGAAGGCATTGCTTGCTCCGTCTTTATCGCCGGAAAACATCCGCGCCCGTCCTAAGTTGATCAGGGTCCGTGCCCTTGCGGTCTTGGCGTTGTCCGATCGCAGAAAAGTTAGTGCCTTCGCGAAGTAATCCGCGGCGTCGGGGTAATCGGCGAGCGACAGATACGCCAGACCGAGATTACTCATAACCACCGCCTCGTCCTGATCTTTCCGCCCCCGAATCAACTCAAGTGCACGCAAGTTGAGATCTAGAGATTTTTGCCATTCGCCAGTCTGCAAATGCAGCAAAGCCAGGTTATTGAGTGCAGAACTTTCTCCCCTTCGATTGCCGAGGCGCCGCCAGATGCGGAGAGCCTCACTTAAGGAGTCGGCGGCCTCGTCGATCTGATCGAGCTGCCACGCAGACACCCCGAAATCGGTGAGCGCCTCGGCAATAGTTCTGGAGTCTTGCAAATCGCGGCTCTTGCTTAACGCGCAAGCGAAGTCTGTCTTCGCTGCCACAAAATCCCCCGAGTGGTAGAGTAATTCGCCGATCCGGAGAAGCATGCGCGCTTCCGCTGAGTTATCCTTCAATTCGATCCATGAACGCAACGCCCGGCGTCCATACAACAGAGCCGCCGTGTCGGAACTCGTGCCCTTAGCCGACACTTCGATCTCTTTGGCTCTCGATGACATTGTGACCGCAGTCACGAGCAGCCAGTCATTAGGTAAAGGGTGCCGCAATTCTTTTAACTCGATCCGATAAGAGACCGCAGCTGCAGGCTTATTCAAGGTACGTAACAGCACGCGAAAGTCACCACCGACGGGAGCGACGAAGGCGACTGATTCCACCCCGTAATCGAAGCCATCGACCGTCAGCAGCTTCGCATCGTGGGAGTCAAACAGATCGACCGCGAGATCCTCTTCGCCTTGGTCTAACAGAATGTGAGCGAATTCGCCGCGAGCTAAAGAAAGTCTGAAGGTCGCCTCACCCCCTGGCGCCAAGAAGCCTTTAATTGGCTCGGCTATTCGTAATCTGGTCTGTCGTAGCGCACAAGCGCACGAAAGGAGGACCAAGACACACGCCGTTATCGACCAAGCCCGTCGCAACAACAACATACCAAAAGGATTGTACATCTAAATAACAACTCACCGTCGAAAAAAGAGCGCCGGGGCGCGGAGTCACCCTGCGCCCCCGCCCGGCCAACTACATACCCACGCCCTGCCCGAAAATCGCGAGAAGCAAAAGGATAAGACCCATTGGCACGTTCACCCCCTCTCAACCGCCAGAGCCAAGCGGCTGAACAATGAACGGGGCCGCGTACGCATTACCGCAAATAGCGCAAAACGCCCATCAACTTTTCTGGAAAGATCCGGACTGTCTACTCCCCCAAAGCAATGGTTTTTTCTTGGCGTTCGCAAAAAAACTCAGAAAGAATGCGGTATCGAGCCTGCCGACCAGTTAATTCCACGGCGGGTGTGCTGGCTGCTGCTGGCGCATCCGCCCAAAGGAGATTAGTCAATGGCAATTCGCAAACAGGTTTCGGCATTTGTGGTTTTCGCGGCGACACTCGGTGTTATGGCCGCTAGAGTGGGCGCTGTCGCGCCGCTATCTATGGGCTCAAGTCATCTTGCTGCGAGTGCGGAGAGCACAGATTTCTCGCGTAAAGGGCAAGTTCAAGCTCCCGTTCTGCGCGTGATCTTCGTCGATCTATCGGCTTCCCCAGCACCTGCAGACGCGGAGCGCTGGCTGGGCGCAGCCGCGCAGATAGTTTTCGAACAAACGCACTTCGGCGACTCCGTAATAATCTTCGGAGTCCACGACCATACCGCTGAATCGGCACCGATCTTTGAGGCCTACGTCCCCAATCTTGCTCCCGACGCTAGTATGGAAGTGACAATCAATGCTCGGAGGGCTCTGCGGCGGGCTCGAATAGATGGCCTCGCGAAGTTAAGGGCCGTGCTTAACGCTCCTATTCGCTCGCGCACAACCCACTTGATCGAGTCATTCCATAGAATACCCAGGGATTCCAAGCGCGTTACCGAAGTGCTGTTTCTTTCTGATATGGAGGAGAGTACGAGCGAACTTGACCTCGAACGAACGCGGATAACTCAGTGGAATCTGGCGCGACTCGCCCGGTCGGCGATTAACCGATACCAACTATCCCGGGGTGATCTCGCGGGCGTGAATGTTTATTGCGTTCTTGATTCGCCCTCAATTGGAGCAGTGGCCAAAAAAGTGAATAGCCGCCTCGCTCTGGAGAGTTTCTGGCGCCTGATTGTGACCAGCCTTGGCGGCAACTTGGCGAGTTTCGACTCACGAATTCAATAGGAAGTGTACATGAAAAAGCCACAAGTACCTATAGTTTCCGCGGGAGTCCGCGATCGTCTCGCCGGATTTCGTGATTGCGCCGTTGATATGGCATCTCAAGCCGGACTTCACGCAGTGGATGCCCGGTTCGCAGACGTTGTTGCGCCTCAGCTGCGGTGTATCGCGTGGGATTTGTTCGGGCCTTTGACTGTCCAGCCCGAAGTTCTGGAAGGGCGCGAGATCGAGTTCCGAAAACGGGCCGTCGAGGCATCTTCTCGCGCGGCTGCATTGTTCGCAACGATGACAGCCGCTCCCCTAACTCGAAATCAGATTCACCCAATGCTCGGTTGGCGCGGCTGTTTGATTATAGTGCTGACGGCGATCCTCCTTGGCGTACTCCGACCGGCCACCGATTTAAGGGACTGTGCCATGTTGGCTATTTTGGCGGCGATTGCTGTTCTGGCTCTGCCCCTCGTACCGATTGCGGCTAAGCTCCTATTGTGTGTGGGCTTCACGGGTGCCACCTACGTGTGTGACGTGGTCCTGGCCGCTATCGCGCACTCCAGGTGCCATCAGTTGCGGCGCTCCCGCTGGTCTGCGGAGGACCACCGTGCACGGGTAGACCAGTGGGTCAGCGATCAGTTGAGTTATCTCGTTGCAGAGTACGAGTACCACAAGGGCTTGGCCGCTGCCGCTAGGCTTGCGGTTTAGACAAAGGAGAAAATAGAATGGAAAGTTTAGAAACTATCAAAATCCCATCTTTTGACGATGCGCTCAAAACGGTCGGTGAGCGCATTTCACAAGAAGAATTCGCCTGCTTAACCGATCTGTTGGACGCGAGTAGCGTTGGCTACGGCCAATTCTATCGACGACAGAAGTTCCGTGAGCTGAAGGAGGCCGAATGCTCGTGTGAGCACCTCATGCAGCTCAAAGAACAAGCAGAGGGTTCGCTACTGATAGCTAAAGAATGCCTAGCGGTGTTGCCGAAGGGAGGCTGGGTTGTCGGCCTCGTTTTCGTCGCCGGTTTCATCGCATGTTTCGGGTCCGAGATTGTATTTAATCGTGCAATCCTGCCTTGGATATTGGGCGTTCCCCCGCAATCTATACTTGGAATGGCGCTAGCGTTGGCACCTGCTACTGCGCCCGTATTGCTCGATCGGATACTCGTCCAATTGCTAGGCATCTGTGATCCTTTGGAGGCAATAACAAAAGCTTGCGGTCTTACAGACCGTCTACGGTCCCTCTCGCGGGTGTTATTTCTAACATTGGCCGGGGCGGTGACCCTTTATAGTGTCTGGGTCTTGGCTGATGCCCGGGCCGTCGCAAGCGCTATTATGAACGACGAATCTGCCACGGTTATGACGGCGACGCAACAGCACGTGGTCAACCTTTCGCTGCTGTTGGTGTCGCTCGCGCTGACCGTTAACGGTGCGCTCTTCTACATATTTGGAGTGCATGAACTAAGGAATTCAAGGGCAGCGACGAAGATGCGGGATCAGGTGTCGAAACGGGAACAAGAACTCGGCGAAATCAATTCCCGGCTCTCTGCAGCGCTTCCCGCGCTTGCGGTGGCACGCGGCGCGTGGGACTCAGTGGACATGGCGGAGACGTCAATTGTCGCCGCTTTCGTGGCTGACGCGAAGTACAAACTAGCTCAGGCAGTTGCACGACCGGCAACTGTCCAACCAGCATCTATTAGGGTCAAGGAAATTCTGCAAAGCCGTCTCGCTCCGGGCGCGGCGGCATAGCGATTTTAGGTGAGCGGTTCTCGCCGAGAAGCTTTCTTTCGTTCCATAGTGTCAATAGCTTCGTAGACACTCTCCAAAATCGTTTGGTGCTTGGCTTCGCCATCCTCCTATGAGGCCGCGCAGGCGGATCGGAGATGCTGTCACGCCGAACGAATTTGCTCGGAAACCGATGGCGAGAGAACGCTTTTTTGCCTCAATGCCTGCCGAAGGCATCAATCCCTCGGCGGTTGACGCGGTCTATCTTTTGTTGATCAGCGGAAACTACATTCGTCGCCGATGGTCGGTTTTTGTCAACCGATCCTGGGCGTCGTTAGCTGGTACCGGTAGCGCCTCCAACACGAGGGCCAGCAAGTTTGGCGGCAAATATTTTCTTGACCGTTGGTCGATTCAACTTGCTTATGAGGATGGCCATGTTGACCGACTGATCTTCTGCGCTGCGGACAACTCACTGGGCTTCATCTTGATCGGCGACCGACTTTACCTCAAGGCAAAAACTAAGGCTGCGGACCTGGTCTTGGGAGCAAATCCAAGGAGCCATTCATTGATCGAGCTTACGCGAAATGTCATCATTAGAACGGGCTGACAGAGGTAGAAGGAGCACATAGAATGGCACTCTACCAACGCGGTCGTATCTGGTATGCCGATTTCTACATTAACGGGCAGCGCGTGCAAACAAGCACCGGCACGCCCAATAAACGCGAGGCCGAGCGGTTCATGGCCAAGCACCTGGTTGCTGGCGATACAGCCAAGCCGGTCCGAATTTCGCTTGAGGAATTTGGACGGCGCTACATGGAGTACGCCAAAGCCAACAAACGATCCTGGGTCCGGGACGAGCAAATGCTGAAACAGCTAAACGGCTTTTATGGCCCAGCGCTGCTTTCAGACATCGGCGCTTTGTCTGTTGAAAGCTACAAACGTCAACGGATGAACGACGTCGCCCCGGCAACTGTCAATCGTGAAATAGCCCTGCTGAAGCATATTTACAATCTTGCCGAAGCGTGGGGCCTTCATCACGGTCGCAACCCCGTGAAGGGCGTCCGGTTTCTTGCCGAGAACAATCTAAAGCTCAGGACGCTATCAGAGGAAGAGGAGGCCAAGCTTTTGCCGTTCTGTCCTCTGTACCTTCGCGACATGGTTCTATTTGCGTTGCATACCGGCCTGCGATCAGGCGATTTATTTCGATTGCAATGGGAGGACATCGACACACGCGAAAAGCAACTCAGAATCATCGTTCGAAAGACTCAGCAAGAACTGGAGCTGCCGCTTTCAGAAGTGGCCGCCGAAGTCATCGCCAAATGGCGCGGCATCAAGTCCTGCCCCTACGTGTTTTATAACCAGCTCACCGGGGATCGCTTCAAGGACGTGAAAACGGGCTTGAAGAAGGCCGTCAAGGATGCTGGGCTTACTGGCATTACGTGGCACACATTTAGGCACACGTTTGCTACGAGGCTGATCGCGAATGGAACTGACATCGTGACTGTAAAGGAACTGCTGGGCCATGCCGAGATCAAGACAACGATGCGGTATGCTCATACGGGTAAACGGGCAAAACGGAATGCGGTAGAATTGCTTAGTGACAAAGTAGTGACAGATCCGTCCAAGGCCGAGTAGTTCAACCACTGCATGGCTTGTAAACGGGTGAATCGAAAGTAGTTAGAGAACGGAGAGGTGGCTGAGTGGTCGAAAGCAGCGGTTTGCTAAACCGTCGTACTGGCTTAAACCGGTACCGGGGGTTCGAATCCCCCCCTCTCCGCCAGCCGAACTTTTTCCTCACGCTCGCTCGCCGCTGGTTTGACGCCGAGGAACACCAGTTGTTCGGTGGTCAAAACGTCTTCGGTAAAGATCTCCAACAACTCCGCCGGAGGGTTTTCCGCGTTGCGCGTGCGATACTCTCGGACAATTTCAAAACCTGCTTGTTTTGCCGCTTTTAGAATCACTCCGGCTGTGGCTTTATTGAGGGTTTGAAGGATCTCTGTTTGTAAAAAATCGGCTTCGGCGCGAGATCCAGATCCTTCACGCAGCTTATCGAAAAAAAGACTCTCTTGAAATAGCAAATGCGCCCAGGGGATGGGAACTTGGGGTCGGGTATGAGAGCCCCAGGCGGAATAATAAAGGGGCGTCGTTTGCAAAAACATCAAGCCGTTCGGCTTCAACAGGGCATGCAATGCGCTGAGTCGATCCAAGATCAAATCCTGTTGCACATGTTCGAAGACCGACCAGCTATAGACGACATCGAATTTCCCCAAACCGGATAAATCGGCATCCGGCTCCATCAAGAAGAGTTCAAGCTGTGGAGGAAGATGTTCCAAGCCGATCTGTTCCTGGGCCCGCGGAAGGCACCGCCAGATCTTCTTCCCCGGATCGATCCCGACAATCCTGCGAACGTTGTGTTGCAGCGCGAGACCCAATGCCGCGGCACCCTCGCCACAACCGAAGTCCAGAATGTCTTTGCCATCGAATCCGCCGTAAGGCTCGAACCAGTTCGTTAGATTTCTAACGACGTCGACGAACTCGCGACGGTATTGATCGTCGCGGCAATGGGTTAGGGACCAGGGAGCGGCTTCACCGCTCAAGCTAACTTCCCATTTGTTTGGATAGGCATGATGAATAAGTTTGAGCTTAGCGCGAACCCTCCGCCGGAGCCAATGATGGGCTGCATGAACACGCCGTTCCGTGTTCCCAGACAATGCAAAATGCTGTTGTGTTTTATTGTTATCCTAGTGTGTCAATGTCCTATCCGGTAGCCGATATCTCCCAGCCGAATACCGATACAAAAACGGCACAAGCCGCACGGCGCTTAGAGACTTTTGTTAGAGTGTTTGCGACTCTATTTGCGATAGTCATTGCATTTATCTCTTTCGGTTACTGTTTTCTGATCTACCCCCAAACAGACGATCTGGAACGAACGGGCGCTCTGCGGGTTTTCTCGATGCTCCAAAGGATTAAATCCGATTGCATGGGCATTGAAGGCCGCTGGGCCGCGGACCTGCTGGAATATCCGGCCTATTTCGGAGGGCATATCGTTCATAGGTATCCCACGCTGCTTATCGCCCTGATGGTGATCGGCATCGCTGCATGCTGTTGTGTCGTTTCGCTTGTGATGGGCCGCCGGATTTCCGAACGAAGTGTTCTGGCCAGCGGGATTGTTGCCTACGCGATCTTATGGCTCGGCCCACCTTTTGGCGAACAATTCTATTGGTATCCGGCCAGCATTGAAGAATGGCTGATTTTGGCGATCGGCATGGTTCTTCTGTGGCTGATGTCTAACTTCACCGCGCCTTGGGCCAAAGCTGTGGTTGTCTTCCTGGCTTTTGTGATGCCGGGGGTTCATGAAGTTTTCGGAGGTTGGATTATTGGCGTGCTGGCTGCAGTTTGGCTGGTGAAACTAGTGACCAAAAAGAAGGCCGGCACGGTTGCCGCGGCAACTGTGGCGAGCATTCTTGGCGCGGCGTCAAACCTTCTGATGCCGGGTGTTCGGGGAAGGGCGTCCGGCTCTGCCCATGAATCTTGGCATGACGCAATGAAGCAGGTTGTGCATATCGAGAAAATTATCTTCGGGCATTGGGCGGCGATGCTGCCGATCCTGTTAGTGATTTTGTTAGCCGCCGCGAGTAGCCGATCGCGGCCAGCGTGGTGCTCCGAAGCATCTTTGCTGGTGAAAGCGCTCTTACTGTTTGGAATTGTTGTAGTGCCGTTCGTTGTGTTAACAGGGACGTCTTATGCCCTCGGAGGTGCGGTTTCAGCGCACGTCTACGACGGATTCTTTTTCTTGATCGCTACCGCCGTAGCGGCTTTTGTTGCGGCATGCGGCTTCGATCTTGGCCAACGTGATGACGTAAGAACGTTTCTTGGGACGCAACAGGGCTCTTTGCTTCGGTCTGGCGCAATGCTGGCCGCTTTGCTCGCGGTGATCTTTCTTCCCCGCTTTCGCGCTGCGTTCCACGATATTGATCCCGCGATCCGGAACCGGGCGGTGTGGGTTCAACGGAATGCGAACATTTGGGCACAAGCCAACGCCGGTATTCGTGACGTTGTCGTGCGGCAGCAGATGGTGCCCTTAACCATCCTTCCTTTCTCCGGATTTGACGTGGCAGAAGATTCTAAGTGGTACGCGAACCAACATCTGGCCACGTATTACGGGCTTCACAGCATAAAGCTCGCGCGCGCGCAAGCGCCGCAGGAAGCGACGGACCTCTTCGACCAGCCTGCCGATGAGACGGTCGATCACGCGCCCAGTGGCCTTACGGAAGCGCCGCCAGTTCAGTGTGATCTTGGTGTCGACTCGATCAACGGTTTAGCACCCGAGGCCGCGCCCACAATGGTTGTGGACCGATTGAGTGTGAAGGGATGGACTGCGATCTCCGCAAAGCAAGGCATTGCGCCTGAACAAGTCTTTTTGACGCTGTCGAGCTGGAATGAAAAGCTGTACACGAAGGCGCATATGTCTGCCCGCTCCGATGTAAACGCGGCCTTTGGCCAGCCTGGCATGCATGACACCGGTTTTGCGGCGACCATGGACGTTTCGAAGTTGGACGGCAATTATACGCTAGGTATTGCGCGCGTTTATCAGGGCAAGATCGATAGTTGCAGTCAGTTCCACCGGGTTTTCCTTATCGAGCGTCCGACGGTGAAGTGACCAAGACAGCCCTTTGGCTAGACTGATCCTGAGCGCTTTTGAGCAGAGTCTCTAAAGTTGGAGTTGACTGCACAACCATGAAAATTTGATAGCTGAAAAGTCCCCTCGATAGGTGGATCAGAAGTTGATTTAAGCGCAGCAACAATCCGCTTAACAAATTCTCTCCAAGCGCAAGAGGGAACGGACCAGGAACACCAGCTGTTTTGGTGATGGAATATCCGGACTGAAGAAACAAACGCCGGAACGAAGCGAATGTGAACAGCCTCGTGTGCGTCAAGTCCAACAAGCCGCGCTTGCCATAGTTGAACTGCCCTAGCATCAACATGGTGCGGGTAATGAAATATGCGATGTTGCCAGTACTGACAATGATCTGACACGAAGTCTTGAAGCTTAATTTCTCTCTCAACTGAAGGAGAAACTGTTCCGGCTGTGTGAGGTGCTCCAAGACG
>CAVYUL010000062.1:0-221990 GCA_963771405.1 Bryobacterales bacterium | reverse complement strand
CCGCCTGCGATTTGGCCTGCGGCACAGGCACCACGGCGTTTATTCTTGCAAAGCAAGGAATAAAAGCCTGGGGAGTGGATCTCTCGCCGACCATGTGCAGGATTGCGCGCCAGAAAACGCGCGGATTGCAACTGCCGGTGACGATCGTTCGGGCCGACATGAGGGCGTTTCAGCTTGCTCAACCAGTAGATCTGGTCCTATGTGAGTTCGATGCGTTGAATCACGTTCCAGAGAAATCGGACTTGGCTTTGGTCGCCCTGGCTGTGAGCCGGGCTTTGCGTCACGGCGGCCACTTTTACTTTGATGTAAACAACCGATTGGCCTTCCAAACGCTTTGGCCAAGCACTTGGTGGTCTGAGAAGCCAAACGTTGCCTTTGTCATGCATGGAGGCTACGACCGCGAGATGGATCGGGGCTGGACGAACGTCGAATGGTTTTTTCGGGAGGGTCGTCTGTGGCGCCGGCGGAGCGAGCGAATTGAACAAGTGTGCTGGAGTGCGGCCGAAATCAAACGCACTCTACGTGAGGCGGGATTTGATCGAATCCAGTCGTGGGATGCCACTCCTTTCTTTAAGACTGATCCGAATATCAAGCCAGGGTGCCGAACTTTCTATCTGGCACGGAGGGCTGAAAGCTGATGCCCGTCTCTTAGATTGGAGCCTGCGGGTCCCAGGTGTCGAATAACATAACGCCCAGACCCCGAAAATCATCCACATCACGCGTGGCCAAAGTCAGGCCGCAATTAAAAACCATCGAAATTTGACGCTAACGTAAAACGAATCGAGAGGGGTCGCAGTAAGCCACTGATTCACTTGCTCATTTGGCGGGCCGGTTCGGTTGAACTCAGAAATGACATTGGTGTCGAGCAGAAACCCGATCATAGTTCAAGGGCGGGGATAGTCTTTGCGTCGTTAGCTACGCACGGCATCGCTCACCAACTCGTCGGCGGGGCGGTGTTCTTCGCTTGCCGCTTTGCGCGCTTCGGCCAGCAGGTCAGGAGGCATATGAACGACATTCGGTTCATGGCTGGGGATCTTCATTGCTTTAGCCGCTCTCTTGTTGCCATTCTCGCAGTTTCGCGGACTCCGAGCTCTGGTCACACCGGTTAAGAACGAATACAATCAAATAATCGAAGGGCCAACCCAAACTATGTTTTCGCTCAGACCCCATTTCAACCCGCACCGCAAAGCCGCATCAGCCCTGTTGCTCTCGGCCGCGCTTATCATGGCGCAGGACAAGCCTGACCTCAGCGCCATCAATCGCATCAAAGCCGAATCGCTTGCCAATTCAAAGGTGATGGATACCATGTTTTACCTCACCGATGTGTACGGCCCGCGGCTCACGAATTCTCCTAACCATTACGCGGCCGGTGAATGGGCGGTCAAACGCCTGGAAGAGTATGGCCTGGTGAACGTTCACATGGAAAAGTGGGGCCCCTTTGGCCGTGCCTGGTCGAACAAATATTACGAAGGCCACATGATTGAGCCGCGCTTTGCCTCGCTTGTCGGCATTCCGCTCGCTTGGAGCGCGGGTACCGGCGGCAGTATCACCGGCGAACCTGTTCTGGCGCCCATTCGCACCGAGGCCGACCTCGATAAGTTCAAAGGTAAACTGAAAGGCAAAATCGCGATGCTCTCGACGGTTTTCGATTTGCCTTTCCCCACCGCTCCCGATGGCCGCCGCTACACCGAGGCTGAGCTTGCCGAACAAGCCATGGCTCCCGAACCAGGCGCGACGCCTCGCTATGGTGGTGCGCCGGCCCCCGGTGGCCGTGCCCCTGGAACTCCGATGCCGACACGCGAAGAACGCATGCGTCTGCAGGAAAAGATCGCCCAGTTTCTAAAAGATGAAGGCGTCGTTCTGGTTCTGAGTGAAAGCACACAGGGCGACGGCGGGATTATTTTCGCCCAATCCCGCGGGAATTACGATCTGAAGAAGCCGGTGGGTGTTCCGGCGGTGGGTCTGATGCCGGAGCAATACAACCGCATAGCGCGTTTGCTCCAACACAACATTCCCGTCAAGCTCGAATTCAATATCGAAAACGATATTGATGAAAGCCATCCCGATTGCTTCAACGTCGTGGGCGAAATCCCAGGCACGGGTAAGCATAAAGATGAATTGGTGATGTTGGGGGGGCATTTCGATTCATGGCATGGCGGCACTGGAGCCACCGATAACGGGGCCGGCAGCGCGGTGATGATGGAAGCGGTGCGCGTGCTGAAAGCTGCGAACCTTCCGCTCGACCGCACGGTGCGAATCGCTTTGTGGGGCGGCGAAGAAGAGGGCTTGCTCGGTTCGCGCGCCTATGTGAAAGAACACTTTGCCGATCCCGAAACCATGAAACTCACAGCCGAGCACGCCAAGCTTTCCGGCTATTTCAACCTTGATAACGGTACCGGCAAAATTCGCGGCGTCTATCTGCAAGGCAACGACATGATGCGTCCGCTTTTCGAATCCTGGTTCGAACCTTTCAAAGACATGGGCGCCGGGACGATCTCGATTCGCAACACCGGCGGCACGGATCATCTTTCCTTTGACGCAGTGGGCTTGCCGGGATTCCAATTCATCCAGGACCCGATGGATTACGACACACGCACGCACCATTCGAACATGGACGTTTACGATCGAATCCAGGCGGGCGACCTGATGCAAGCGTCGACGATCATCGCAGATTTCGTCTACAACACGGCCAACCGGCCCGAAATGCTGCCGCGCAAGCCACTACCAAAGCCGCGGCCCGAACGTCCCGCACCTGTCGCCCAACCGGCTCCGGCCACGCCGACCGCTGCCGGCAATTAATCGTTTGTGTTGAAATGAAATTTCGCCCGGTCCGCCATCTTTCAGGCAGACCGGGCGGGAGTTTGTCTGTTCCCATGAGTAAAAAGATCCGGTCGACCACAATTCTGTGCGTCCGCCGCAACGGTAAAGTAGTGCTCGCCGGCGATGGTCAGGTCACAGCGGGCAGTGAAGTATTGAAAAGCGGCGCCAAAAAGCTTCGCCGTCTTTACAATGGCAAGATCATTTCCGGCTTTGCCGGATCAACCGCCGATGCATTCGCTTTGTTCGCTCGCTTTGAAGGCAAGCTGGAACAGCACAGCGGCAATCTGCCGCGTAGTGTCGTTGAGTTGGCCAAGGAATGGCGGACCGATCGCATGCTGCGTCATCTGGAAGCGCTGCTGCTGGTTGCCGATTTACACGATATGTACATTGTCAGCGGCACCGGCGATGTGATTGAACCCGATAGTCCGATCGCCGCGATTGGTTCCGGCGGCGGGTTCGCCAAATCGGCCGCGGTCGCCTTGCTGGAAAACACAACGCTCGATGCCCGTGAAGTGGTGGAAAAAGCAATGAAGATTGCCAGTGATATCTGCATCTACACCAATGACAATCTCGCGTTTGAGGAGTTGTCGTAATGGTTATTTATCTGCCGCAGCAATCGTCCACTTCCGAAACGCCGCTTCTCGACGAGTTGACGCCGCGCGAAATCGTCGCCGAGTTGGATAAGCACGTGGTAGGCCAGGCGGAAGCCAAGCGCTCGGTCGCCATCGCGTTGCGTAATCGAGTCCGCCGCCAGAAGCTCGATCCGGAAATGGCCGAAGAGGTCATGCCGAAGAACATTTTGATGATCGGACCCACAGGCGTAGGCAAAACAGAAATTGCCCGGCGTTTGGCGAAGCTTGCGAATTCACCTTTCTTAAAAGTGGAAGCGAGCAAGTTTACCGAAGTTGGTTATGTGGGGCGTGACGTCGAATCGATCATTCGCGATCTGGTGGACGTCGCTATTGACATGGTCCGCGAAGAGCGGCTGGATCAAGTGGCCGATCGCGCCGAACAATTGGCCGAAGACCGTTTGCTTGAACTGCTGATGCCTTCACAGCCGGAAGCGACCAAAAGCGTGGAGCGCACGCGCGAAAAACTGCGTGAAAAACTGCGTGCCGGCAAGCTGGACGATCGCCAAGTGGAGGTGGATGTCAAAGAGCGCGGCCCTACGTTCGAAGTTTCCACCAACGGCAATATCGAAGAGATGGATATCAATCTCAAAGATGTCATCCCCGGCCTGTTTGGCCCGCGCACCCGCAAGCGCAATATGCGCGTTTCGGAAGCGCTGGAATACCTGACTCAAGAAGAGGAACAGAAACTGGTCGACATGGATCAGGTCACACGCATCGCTCTCGAAAAGGTGGAGCGCAACGGTATCGTGTTCCTCGACGAGATAGATAAGATTGCCGGCCGCGAAGGCGGGCATGGACCCGACGTCAGCCGCGAAGGCGTGCAGCGCGATATCTTGCCTATCGTCGAAGGCACCACGGTGAATACCCGGCACGGCTTCGTCAGGACGGATCATATTTTGTTCGTTGCCGCCGGCGCGTTTCACGTTTCAAAACCATCCGATTTGATTCCGGAACTACAGGGCCGTTTCCCGATTCGGGTTGAACTCAAATCGCTCAGCGAAGCTGATTTCATCCGCATCTTGAAAGAGCCCAAATCGGCTCTCGTCAAGCAATACATGGCTTTGCTTGAAACCGAAGGCATCAAGCTGACGTTCACAGAAGACGCCTTGATCGAGATCGCCAAAGTCGCCGCCCAGGTAAACGAAAACACCGAGAACATCGGCGCCCGGCGGCTGCATACCATCATGGAGAAGCTCCTGGAAGACATCTCCTTCGATGGCCCGGATCTGAAAAAGAAAACCATTCGGATCGATGCGACTTATGTCCGCAAGCAGTTAAGCGAAATCGTTAAAGACCACGATCTCAGCAGGTACATTCTTTAGCGTGCGGGCTGTCGGATTCGCAGTTGTTTCGAGTCTGGTTCTGCTCACCGGTTGCGGTTACGTCGGCCCGGTGATGCCGCCGTCGCCGCTAATCCCGACACAGGTGCAAGATCTCGTTGCTGTCCAACGCGGCGACAAAATTGAAGTTACGTTTCACACGCCCGGGCGCGCCGCCGATGGCGTGGCGATCAAGCAATTTTCGCAGATCGACCTGCGAATCGGGCCTACGCTGGTGCCTTTCGATTTTGAGAGCTGGGCCGTTACCGCCAAAGCGTTTCCGCTCAATCCGCCGCCACCCAACGATCCGTTTGATCCGAAGCCGCAGCCAATGTCGACGTCAGTACCGATCGAAGGCTTTGCGGGCAAGCATGTGGCGGTCGCGGTTCGAACCGCCGTCAAAAAGGGCGATAACTTTTCGGCGTGGTCGAACCGAATCCTGCTCGATATTGTTGAACCGCTGGCACAACCAACCGACGTGAAAGTCGCCGCCAGCGCCGATGGCGTGGTGATCGATTGGACAGCCGTTGAGAGAGCCCACGCCTATCGTATTTTGCGGCAAGCACCGGGGGAAGAAAAACTATCTGAAGTAGGCACCAGCGATAGCAACCACTTCATCGACAAGACTTCGCAGTTCGATGTGCCCTATCAATATGCGGTGGTGGCCTTGGCAGAAGGTGGAGCGGAAAGCCCTCGTTCTAAAGTTCTATCCATCACGCCGGTCGATATCTTCCCGCCCGCGGTGCCGTCGGCCGTGGCAGCCCTTGCGGGCCCGGAATCCATCGAGCTTTCCTGGCAGCGAAGCCCGGAATCCGACCTGGCCGGCTATATTATTTACCGGTCGGTGGACAACGGCCCCTGGGAACGTCTACCCGGTATGGTTAACTTGCCGTCGTTTAGCGACCGCACGGTGGAGCATGGCAAAACGTACCGTTATGAGATCACTTCGATAGACAAGAAGAACAACGAAAGCGCTAAATCCGAAGCCGTGTCCGTAGCATTCTAAGAAACGCGCGCAAGACGGCTGCGGTATCAAGCGGCCACCGGAAGAGTTGCGGAATGACTGTTTTCTCATAGTGGCGCGCATCCGCGCCCTATGCGCTTCTGAAAGTGGCCTGTTATGTTAGGATCGAGCAATGAACGCGAGGCACCATCTGGGGGTTCCTAGTTGCTGGACTTCCTGAAGACGTTGGTAGCGTCCTTTCAGGATTTTCTTTTCCTCGCCGGCCGTTCATTCGTCAACATCCTGAAGCGCCCCCACTATTACGATGATGTATTCATTCAAATGGATATCATCGGCTGGGGCAGCCTGCCGATCGTCATCCTGATCGGCGCTTTCAGCGGCGCCATCATCGCCCTGCAAATGGCGCGTGCCTTAAACACTTATGGCGCGAGTAGTGAGGTGGGCACCATCGTTTCTTTGACTCTGGTCCGCGAATTGGGACCGGTCTTAACCGCCGTCATGGTTGCCGGCCGCAATGCTTCGGGCATCGCGAGCGAACTCGGTTCCATGCAAGTGACCGAGCAGATTGACGCCATGCGCGCGCTGGGCACCGATCCCGTTCAGAAACTAGTCACTCCACGCCTGATCGCAACCACGGTGATGCTTCCTTGCCTAACGGTGGTTGCCGACGCGATCGGTTTAATCGGCGCATACTTGATCGCCGTACCGCTGCTCAAGATCATTTCAGGCGGCGAATATTGGTCGAGTTCCTGGCGCGCGCTGGAGATCAACGACCTTGGCCAAGGATTGTTGAAACCGTTTATTTTCGGCATCATCATTTCGCTGGTGGGCTGCTTTTACGGTTTGCGGACCACCGGCGGAACGCAAGGTGTGGGCCGCGCGGTGACAGAAGCGGTGGTTGCCGCGATGGTTTGGATCTTTGTGGTGACCTTGCTCATCGACAAAATATTCGTGGGGCTCTCTTAGATGGACGCCGAACCCATTCTCGAATTTAAAGACGTAAGCCTGAAATTTGGCGATACCTGGGCGTTGAAGAATGTGTCGTTCACGCTCAAGCCGGCGGAGACGCGCATTATTTTTGGTGTGGCCGGAGCAGGCAAAACTACGCTGCTGAAAGCGGTGATCGGGCTAGTGGGAGTCGATTCCGGACAAATCAATCTCTTCGGCAAAGACGTTACCGATTCCCAAGAGGCCGATTTATTTTCGTTGCGCGCGAGCGCCGGTTTCCTCTTCCAGGAAGGCGGCTTGTTTGATTCACTCACGGTTGGCGAAAATGTGGAATATCCGCTGGTGAACCAGAACCGGAAAAACTTGCTCGCCGATACCGAAGGTCGCGCGAAAGATGCGCTGCGTTTCGTCGAGTTGGAACAAACGTACGATCAATTTCCGTCGGAGCTTTCAGGCGGTATGCGCCGCCGGGTGGGTATCGCGCGGGCTATTGTGACGGAACCGCCGCTGGTGCTTTACGATTCGCCCACGGCCGGGCTCGATCCGATCACCGCCAATACCATCATGGCCGTCGTCGCCAAAGAGCGCGACGTTCGCAATAGTGCATCGTTGATTGTCACTCACCGCTACCAGGACGGCGAAATCATGTCCGACTTTCGGTACGATCAAAAGCACGAGGAGTTGACAGCGCTTCAGAACGGCCAGGACGCCGCCTTGCGCAACCGGACGCAGTTTGTGGTGATGAAAGAAGGCGAGATTGTCTTTACTGGAACTAAGCATGAGTTGGAACAATCAAGCGACGCCTACCTAAAACATTTCGTGAGACACGGCGATGAATAAATCCAATTTGAGAACACAGCATGCCTAGCAAACAACGAGTCGGCATTGCGCAGTTGAAGGTCGGAATCCTTGGGATTGTTGCGCTGGCTTGCGTTGCCTTGCTGGTCTTCCTGCTCACCGGCAACATGACCTGGTTCAAGAACGAAATCCCGCTGCACGTTTATACGTCCGACGCTGCCGGCCTCACGTCCAGTTCGCCCGTGCGCATCAACGGTATTCCCGCAGGTACCGTAACGAAAGTGGATTTGTCGGGCGAAACCGATCCAGCCAAGGTGATACGAATCGATCTGCAAATTGATGAAGATATGCTGAAGCAAATTCCGGCCGATTCGGTGGCTCGCATTTCTTCCGACAACCTGCTCGGCAGCACCAAGTTTGTGGAAATCACCAAAGGTACCAGCCATGCCCTGGTTCAGCCCAATGCGACGCTCACCTCGTTCAGCAACCCGGATTTCGATCAATTGATCGAACAAGGCTATAACATCTTTAACTCGCTGCAACTGCTGTTGGGCAAGGTGCAGGATATTGTCGGCCAGATTGAGGTCGGCAAGGGCACAATTGGTAAGCTGCTGGTGGATGAAACGCTGTACAACAGCTTGCAGGCTACGGTGAATCAGGTGCAGGCGCTCGCCACCACTTTGAATTCGAAGAATGGCACCATCGGCCATCTGGTGAATGATAATCAACTTTATGACCAATTCCAGAAGATGGTTACGCAAGTATCGCAGTTGTTGGATGGTTTGCAGCAAGGACAAGGTACCGCCGGCATGCTGTTCAAAGACCCTGCCCTGTATAACAACTTGAATAAGAGTGTTACTGAACTGAACACCATGCTCGCTGACCTCAACGCCGGCAAGGGATCGGCTGGGCAGTTACTGAAAGACGATAAGCTGGCCAAACGACTGAATCAAACGCTGGATCAGGTGAACGTGACGCTCGATAAAGTAAATGCCGGCCAAGGGACCATTGGGCAGTTGCTGGTGAATCCCGCGCTCTACGACAATCTCAACGGCTCAACGCACGAACTACACGAGTTTTTGAAGGACTTCCGGGCGAACCCGAAGAAGTTCCTCTCCATCAAGCTCAACCTGTTCTAACTCTTGCGGCGTCTCATTATCAATGCCGACGATTTCGGCTTCACGCGCGATGTGAACGCGGGCATCGTGGAAGCACACATCTCAGGCGTGCTCACTTCCACCACGCTTATGGCGAATAGCGACGCCTTTGACGACGCCGTCAAGCTCGCGAGAGAGACACCCACGCTCGATATCGGCGCGCACCTTGTCCTGGTGCAGGGGCGGTCGCTCATCAGCGGCAAACCCTTTCCCGAAGGCATCGGCGAACTGCTTCCGATTCTGGCCCGGCGCGGGTTGGACGTCTACGCGGAGCTAAAGGCGCAGATAGAGAAGATCAAAGCCGCCGGTATCCGCATTTCGCATTTGGATTCACACAAGCATACACATCTCTGGCCGCATGTGTTTGGCACCGTGGTGCGGCTTGCTTCCGAGTTTGGAATTGAGTGGGTGCGCCTACCGCTCGATACCACGGTGCGTTTCGGCAAGCTTTCGACGGCAATCGGCAACCGTTACTACCGGCGTTTTGCGGCGCGCCGCAGTGTTCGCTTCACCGACCACTTTATGGGATTCCGTCTGACCGGCTCGCTGACCGAGGCGACTTTTGCGGAAGCGTTGCAGAAGCTCGAAGACGGCACGACGGAGTTTATGTGCCACCCTGGTTATTTGGGTGAGGAACTGGCGCAGGCTCGCACGCGGCTGAAAGAAACGCGCGTGCGCGAACTGGAAGCGCTCACCTCGCCGCGAATTCGCCAATGGATTTCCGAGAACGGCATTGAGCTGCGCGGGTTCTAAGTTTAGAAGCCGACGTACTGTACTTCTTCTTCGAGCTCAAAACCGAAGCGCTCTTCAACACGCTTCTTGCACTCTTTCATCACGGCCACCAAATCAGCAGCCGTGCCCGCGCCATCGTTATAAATCAGGTTGGCGTGATACGTCGCCACCTGAATATCCCCGCGGCGTATTCCCATGACACCCGCCTGCTCCAGGAACCACGCCGAGGGTACTTTGCCTTCCCGCACCATCTTGGGCGGCACTTCGGCTTGCACGTTAGCAGGCAGACTCGCTAAAAATAGATTCTTGAAAATACTACCGGCGCATTTCATAGTCGGCGGATATTTTTTGTCGCGGATCTCGCGAATCTCTCGCGCGCCCTTGGCGAGTTCAGCGGGGTCACCCGGGCCGAACTGCAGAGTCGCCGCCAGAATCAGCCACTCTTTATGGCTCTTGAACCAGCTGTCGCGATATTGGAAACGGCACTCTGCGTTCGTGAATGTTCGCACGTGGCCACCGTTGGTGGCGCGCACACTCACGATTCGCTCATGAATCGACTGGCCATAAGCACCCGCGTTCCCGTAAACCGCGCCGCCCAGATAGCCCGGGATGCCAGTCATCGTCTGCATGCCACTCATTCCAAGTTCGATGCTGCGATCGACAACGTCTTGCAAGACCGCTCCTGCTTGGGCCTCAAGTGCCACGCCATCGCGCGGGTCGATATTACTGCCGACATAGCGCAGCACGATTCCATCGAAACCCGCGTCCGCGACAATTAAGTTTGTGCCGCCGCCGATAACCACGTGCGCCGCGCCCGCGCGTTGCAACAAACCGAGCGCCGCCACGCAGCCTTCTTCATCCCGCGCGTCGCAAAAAACTCTGGCCGGGCCGCCGATGCCGAACCGGGTGTGTCGCGCCAGCGGCTCGCCCGCCGAAACATGCAGATTGGGGATTGCGGCCAGTTCAATCTCGGCCGCGCATGACTCGTTCACTCCTCCCGATTATAGGGCGTCGCGGCTTTTTTACCGGAAAACCAATACACTGGATCAAATGCAACGTCTGGATGTGTTAATCGCCTTCGTCGTCGTTATGCTCGGCGTAAGTCTCATTATTACCCTTTGCACGCAGATCGTCTCTTCCTTTCTCGGCTATCGAGGCACGAATTTGCGCTGGGGTCTTGTGCAACTGCTCAAAACACTAGACCCGTCACTCGAAGGTCATGCGGAATTAATTGCGCAAACGGTACTGACCCATCCTTTGATCTCCGATTCCAACGTTGCAAGATTTGCCCGCCAATTTGTGGGAGTTCCACTACTCGGCCCATATCTGGGGCGATTGCACCTGGCTTCCGCGATTCGTGTGGAAGAGTTGCTTGGCATCCTGCAACAGCTTTCCGATCCGAAGGCGAACGCTGGAACCGCAGGTTCAGCCGTGACGACTTTACTCGCCAAAGTAGATCCGGCGGCCGCCGTGATGGTACCCCGTTTGGCGAATGCAATCGGCTCGCTCATTCCCGCCGGAAGTCAAGGCGCGTCTCAGTTAGTAAATGAGATCATTGCGGCCGAGCACAGTGCGGTGGGATCTGTGGAATCCTGGTTCAATACCGCCATGGATCGCGTGAAGCAAAGGTTTGCGATGCAGATGCGGATTTGGACTATTCTGTTAGCCATCGCACTTGTATTCGGAATGCACCTGGACGCCATTCGCATCTTCAACCAGCTTTCGTCAAATCCCGAAGCTACGCAAAAGCTGGTTGACAGTGCTCAAGCATTGGAGAAGGCGGCCGAGCAAACGAAACAGCAGCCACAGAATTCGGCGGATGTTCAAGAGGCGGCGAAGGAATTGAAAGAGGTTAGCAATACGTTCAACGCCGCCGATTTCCAACTCATTCCGAATCCGTATCCGCCAAATTATAGCGGCGACAACTGGTTGGGCCTTGCGTTTGCAGCTGCGCTCCTCAGCTTGGGCGCACCCTTTTGGTTTAATGCGCTGAAGGCGCTTTGCTCTCTGCGTCCCATGCCCACCGCCAACCAGTTGGGCGATTCGTCGCAATCAGGATCGTAAGAGCCGGCCATTCGCTGGCCGGCTCAAAGATTGTTTTGCTAAATTACCAGCGGTAACCGAACGAAACGGGTACATAATCTGTGTGGGCGTTGCTGCCCATGTAAATGCGGTTATAGCGAGCTTCCGCAAAGAACTTGCCGCCCCACTTAGAACCGAGTGCGATACCAGCGCCGCCGTTGACGCCAGGCTTCACTACACTGTAAGAGGCAAGGATATTCGTGGTCGGCACACCGTACTGGTAAAAGCCGAAGAACGGATTGTATCCGGCGACGGTTGCGACCCCGGGCGAGGTAAATTCCTGGGTCCGCTTGTACATACCGCCGCCACCAATCAGATAAAAATCGAAATGCCGATGCGGCGTTAAATGGATAATCGGATCGAGGGTCGCCGAAAAAATGTGGAGATCGCCTCCTGGGACGCCCAAGTTCGCCAGTGTTGTGGAGTTGATACCCATCGAATCGTACCCCACTTGTACTTTTGCGCCGATGACGGATGTGAAGTTGACTCCGACGCCGCCCTGTAAGTTCCAACCATAATCAAGAGCACGGCCCGTTCCACCTACGGGCGTATCGAAGCCGGCCCCAAAATCTACAATCAATCTGTGATATTCCTGAGCCTGCAGCGGTGCAAGCAGACCAGCCCCTAATGAGAGTAATAACAAAATTCTCATACTGTAAATCCTTCTACCAAAGTGAGTTTTCCGGATAGTAACGTCGCATTAGAGCGAGTTAGCCCGTCATATTGGTGGATGGAGTGATGCGGGGTTGGGTTGCTTCCGAAAAAATACGGCACGGAGAAAATGATATGCTGCCTCTGCTGCCATGCGAGCTCGCCCTCTCTCAATTACGATTCTTGCTTGGGTCTACATGCTTACGGGACTCGGCGGCGGTTTCGCCCACTTGCGCGATATCCGGACGCTTGCTCCATTCCCTTCAGACATCATTCCAGCGGAAATTCTCGCAGTGGCTGCGGTGGTGTGTGGAATCTTCCTTCTTCGAGCGCAGAACTGGGCGCGCTGGCTCGCGGTGGTATGGATCGGAATTCATGTAGTGATCAGCTTTTTCAACTCGATATCGGAAGTCGCGGCGCATGCGGTGTTCTGTGCGGTGATTTGCTATTTGCTATTCCGGCCCGCCGCCAATGCTTATTTCCGCCAGACCGAGTAAGCCTTCAATCACGCCCACTCGCTACACTGGTAATTCCATGAATTTCTGTTATTTTGACGCGTTTTCCGGCATTAGCGGCGACATGACTGTCGGCGCGTTGCTGGATGCGGGCGCCGACTGGCCCAGCGTTGAGGCCGCGCTTCATAGTCTCCAGACGGGCGCTACGTTCCGGCTTTCGAAAACGAAACGAAAAGGCATGGCCGCCTCGAAATTCGCGGTGGAGTTCGAGGAGCAAAAGAAGCATCGGCATTTACCGCAAATCGAAAAGATCATCAACAGCGGTAGTTTTTCAGCCAAAGCGAAGAAGAATGCGCTGGCTGTATTTCAACGCTTGGCGGAAGCGGAAGCCGAGGCGCATGCCGTGCCTATTGAAAAGGTGCACTTTCACGAAGTGGGCGCGGTGGATTCGATTTGCGATATTGTCGGCGCCTGCGTTGCGCTCGACAATTTGGAAATATCGGAAATTCATTGTTCTCGCATCAATGTGGGCAGCGGCACGGTTGAAACGGAGCACGGGACTTTGCCGGTGCCCGCGCCCGCTACTTCAACCTTGCTGAAAGGCCGCCCCATTTTCAGTGCGGGACCGCAAACCGAACTCACCACGCCAACGGGCGCGGCCATTCTGGCCACGCTTGCCGGTTCCTTTGGCGCGCTGCCTCCCATGACTCTCAAAGCTCAGGGTTTTGGGGCCGGGGACAAAGATTTCCCAACGCAAGCCAACGTGCTTCGCGTGTTAATTGGTGAACGCGCAAGCGCGTCGGAAGCAACCTCGGTTTCGATTCTCGAAGCGAACATCGACGATTCATCTCCGCAAGTGCTCGCCTATGCAATGGAGCGGCTGTTCGCAACCGGCGCGCTGGATGTGACGCTGACTCCCATCTATATGAAGAAGAACCGGCCGGCGACAATGGTTTCCGTGATTGCCGAACCGGAGAAAGCCGAACAGCTGTGCGCCGTGCTTTTCGCCGAAACCAGTACGCTCGGGCTACGAGTTTTACAGGCGGAGCGGCGGGTTTTGGCGCGCGAGATCACCGAATTGGATACCGCTTACGGAAAGATTCGAATGAAACACAATCAGCAAGGGAGCTTTGCGCCTGAATATGAAGACTGCCGCAACGCGGCGACGACGCACAATGTACCCTTGCGGGCGGTGATCAGCGAAGCCAATCGGCTTTTTGCGACAAATCGAAAAGCAATATCTCATGAGTAAAGGCAAGTACTACCTCACAACTCCGATTTATTACGTCAATGCCGCGCCGCACATCGGGCATGCGTATACTTCCATCGCCGCCGAAACCATCGCTCGCACAAAGCGGATGCAAGGCTTTAACGTGGTGTTGACTACAGGTACCGATGAGCATGGCACTAAAGTGGAACGCTCCGCCCGCGCGCAGGGCAAGACTCCGGAAGCCTTCGTTGATGTGATTTCCAACGAGTTCAAAGAAACCTGGCAGAAGCTGGATCTGCAGATGGATCGCTTTCAACGCACCACAAACGCGAACCATGCGAAAGTGGTGAACGCTTTATTTGAGGCGTGTAAGCAGAACGGTTATATCTATAAAGGTACTTATACGGGCCTTTATTCGGTTGTTAGTGAAGCATTTGTAAATGATGCCAAACCGGGCGATATCGATCCGGAAACCGGCAAGCCTTATGAAGAGATCACCGAAGAGAATTACTTCTTCAAGCTTTCTGCGTTTACCGACCGTCTGTTCGAATTCTACGAAAAGAATCCGGACTTCATGTTGCCCGAAATTCGCCGCAATGAAATTCTGGCGTTCGTCAAGCAAGGGTTGGCGGATCTTTCCATTACGCGAACAAGTATCAAATGGGGCATTCCGGTTGAGTCCGACCCAGCGCACGTCTTCTATGTGTGGTTCGATGCGCTTACAACATATGTAAGCGCCGTAGACGGCGAAAATCGCTGGCCGGCGGATTTGCATCTGATCGGCAAAGAGATTCTGCGCTTTCACACCGTCTTCTGGCCGGCGTTTCTTATGGCGGCCGGTTGGGAATTGCCGAAACGCGTTTTCGCGCACGGCTGGCTGTTGTTCGAAGAAAACAAGATGAGCAAATCGCGCGGCAATATCGTGCGCCCGTTGCCGATTGTCGAAGCGATGGGCGTGGACGCGCTCCGGTACTTCTTGCTGCGCGAGATTGTATTCGGGCAGGATGGCAGCTTCAGCTTTGACGCGCTGGTGGGACGCTACAATTCCGATCTGGCGAATGGCTTGGGGAATTTGGCAAGCCGTTCGCTTAGCATGCTGCAGCAGTACCGCGCGGGTGTGATTCCAGCGGGATTCGCGGATAAGGAACTGGAAGCCGATGCGGCGGCTACTTACAAAGATGTAGTGTGCCTCTATGATGCTTTTGAATTCTCGAAAGCGCTGGAGCGTATTTGGACGCTGATTACTAAGATCGATAAGCTGATTGTGCAAGTGGCGCCGTGGAAGCTGGCGAAAGACGACAGTGCAGAGGCGCGGCAGAATCTGGACCGCATTTTGTTCACTTCGCTGGAGAGTTTGCGGATCATCGCCGGGCTCGTTGCGCCGGTTTTGCCGCACTCGGCGCAGAAGATCTGGGAGCAGCTCGGCTATACGGATCAAGTTGCCAGTCATTCGCTCGAAGAGTTTGTATGGCTGGGCGGAAAGCTCCCCGCAAAGATCGGCGCAATCGCCGCTGTGTTTCCGCGGCTTGACGCGCAAGCGACAATTCAGAAGATGCAGGACCTGGAGGAAGCGGAGAAGAACCGGCAGGCTGCTCTGGTGGGCAAACCGGCCGAACCGGCGGTGCCTATCGCGCCGGTGGCGCCTACCATCACGATTGACGATTTCGGGAAAATCGATTTGCGGGTGGGCGAAGTGAAATCGGCTGAGAAAGTGAAAGGCGCGGATAAGCTGCTGCATCTCAAAGTGGATATCGGCGAGGCGGAGCCGCGCACTATCGTTGCGGGAATTGCACTCGCTTATCAACCGGAACAACTGATTGGCCGCAAGGTTGTGATTGTCGCCAATTTGGAACCGCGCAAATTGCGAGGGGTCACTTCACAAGGCATGATTGTCGCGGCCAGTTTGGAAGGAGGCCAGCCGGTGCTGGCGTCGTTCCTGGAGAGCGTGCCGGTGGGCGCGCGTCTGAAGTAGGTGGAACTGGTAGATTCGCACTGTCATCTCGACGATGAGCAGTTTCAGCCGGATCGGGCGGCGGTTATTCAACGGGCCCGTGAAGCAGGACTGAAATATGTTTTATCGATTGGAACGGGCGACGGGCCGCCCGATCTTTCCGTTGCGATCCGCCAGGCTGAAGAACACGATTTTGTTCTAGCCACGGTGGGCGTGCATCCGAATGATGCGCAAAAGGTGAAAGATGACACTTTCGCAGACCTGGAGCGCCTGCTGCGGCATCCAAAGGTTAAGGCAATCGGTGAAATTGGACTGGATTATCACTGGGGCGTGCCGAAAGATGTGCAGATGCCGGTGTTCCTTCGACAGTTGGAGATTGCCGCGGCAGCGAAAATGCCGATAGTGATTCACACTCGCGACGCGTGGGCTGACACGCTGGATGTGCTTCGCTCGCACTGGGCGCCGCGGGGCGTTCCGGGCATCATGCATTGTTTCACTGGAAATGTGGAGCAGGCGCGCGAATGCCTCGATATGGGTTTTTATTTGGCGTTCGGTGGGGTGGTTACTTATCCCAAGGCGGCGGAAGTTCGTGAGGCCGCGCACAGCGTGCCGGGCAATCGGCTGTTGCTCGAAACCGATGCGCCGTACCTCGCGCCAGTGCCGCAGCGGGGCAAACGCAACGAGCCGTCTTTTGTTGCGCATACCGCAGCGGCGGTGGCCAAGGCGCGCGAGGAGGCACTGGAAGAGTTGGCGGCGCAAACTACGGCAAACTTCGAAAGACTTTTTGGCCTCACCCGATACACTGGGGATTCCGTTCCCATTTGAGTTATGTTCTCTAAACTTCGACAAAATGCTTCAACTCGCGACGCCTTTGCTTTAGTTCAGGCCGATTTGAAAGAAGTCGAACAGGAGATCAGTGTCGAATCGGTGGCGTCGGTAGAGGCTATTACCACCATCAATCAATATCTGCAGGCCGGAGGCGGCAAACGTTTACGTCCCGCTTTGCTCCTGTTGTGTGCGCGGCTTTTTGGCGCTCCGAATCCGTGCGCGCGACGTCTGGCGGCTGTGGTTGAAATGATTCACACCGCAACGCTGGTGCATGACGACGTGATCGATTTAGCGAGCAAGCGCCGCGGGCGACCTTCCACCAACGTTATCTGGGGCAACCACATGGCCGTTCTCGCAGGCGATTGGCTGTACATGCAGGCGTTCCAGGTTGCGCTGCGCGAACGCAATTTCCATCTGCTGGACGTTCTGATTTCCTTGACTCAAATGATGGTTGAGGGAGAATTGCTGCAGCTGGAGCGGCTGCATGAAATTGACATCAGTGAAGCCGATTACATGGAACTGGTTGACCGCAAAACCGCCAGCCTGTTTTCCGCTTGTGCGCGCTTAGGGTCGATTGCAGTCGGTGCCGATGAAGCCAACGAAAACACCTTGGCGGAATTTGCCTGGAATTTAGGCATGGCCTTTCAACTGGTGGACGACATTCTCGACTTCACTTCCAGCGAAAAGATTTTGGGAAAGCCTTCTGGAAATGATCTGCGCGAAGGCAAGGTGACTCTACCTTTGATCTATGCGCTGGAAAAATGTTCTCCCGACGAACGGCAAGCCATTGAAACGATTCTGGCGGACGGCAACTATGAGAACGTGCCGTTCATGCATGTATTGAAGATTTTGGAACGCCACAAGACAGTTCCCCGGGCATATGAGCGCGCTCGTGCCTTCACGGACAAAGCGCATATCTTGATCGGCACATTTCCGGATAGCGCGCCGCAGCGCGCCTTGCGTGAAATTGTCGATCTCGTGACCGAGCGCGAAGCCTGACATTATCTCGGCCTACCTATTAAGTTGTACTGCTTCCTGCCGATAAGAAATAGCAGGGCATCAGTGCATGAAAGTCACGCAGATCGCGTATACTCCCGGAGATGGCTGGAGCAATATATCTGTCGGTGGCTCGGAAAACACCTTAGTCCTAGCCTTTGCCGACAGATCATTCGGCGCTGATTCAGAGATTTGGGATCAGCTGCGTGCGAAGACGGGGAAAGCGAAGTTGCTGGCCTGCTCCACCGCGGGTGGTATTCAAGCAGCGGAATTGCGTGAAAATTGCGTCGTCGGTGCGATTACGGAGTTTGAAAAGACCGTCATCGAATTGGTATCAACACACGTTGCGGGGCGGGAAGATTCCTTTAGGGCCGGAGTAAGAATTGCTCAAGCGCTGCCTAAAGAAGGCTTGACGGCCGTCTTCGTTTTAAGCGATGGTCTCAAAGTAAACGGCAGTGATCTGGTGAAGGGCATTTCGGCGATTTTGCCCGATAATGTCACCCTCAGTGGAGGATTGGCGGGAGATGGAGCCAAGTTTGAATCCACCTGGGTGATGGGCGGGGACGCCGGACAAGCAAATTGTGTCGCGGCCGTTGGATTTTATGGGCCGGACATCCACTTTGGCTATGGATCGCAAGGCGGTTGGGATAAATTTGGCGTCGAGCGACGGATCACTAAATCCGAGGGGTCGATTCTTTACCAATTAGACGGCAAGCCGGCGCTGAAATTGTACAAAGAGTACCTGGGCGAGCGAGCCAATGAACTCCCGGCAGCCGGATTGTTTTTCCCCCTAGCGGTCCGCGAGCAAGCGCAATCGGACAAGTTTCTGGTACGAACAATTCTGAGAGTGGACGAGGCATCGCAATCGCTGATCTTTGCCGGAGATGTTCCCACCGGCGGTTATGCGCAGTTGATGCGCGCTAATTTCGAGCGTTTGATCCAAGGCGCGGCAAATGCGGGACACAGCGCAAGCAACGGCGGAAAACAAAAAGGCGATGCCTTGGCGATTGCCATCAGTTGCGTTGGCAGAAAGCTGATTTTGGGCGGCCGGGCAGAGGACGAACTGGATGCCGCGCTCGCCATGATGCCGGCGGGCACTGAACAGATCGGCTTTTATTCGTACGGCGAAGTGGCTCCGAACGGGAAAGAAGGGCCTTGCCAACTTCACAACCAGACTATGACGATTACGCGGTTCTATGAAGGATGAAACCGCCGAATCGATTCATCCGGTCCTGCTTCGGCAACTAAGGAAAGCCGGCTGCGGCGACCTGAGCCAACCGGTTGCGCCTGAGGTTTTTGCCGATCTGGTTCGTCTCGTGAGCAGCGCCTATGCGGGCGCCGATTTCGATCGCTATTTGCTTGAGAGATCGCTCGATTTGTCCTCTTACGAAATGAAGGGGCTGAATGACCAACTTCAAAAAGAGCGTAACCAATTGGATGGGGTGCTGGCGGCGATCGGCGATGGAGTGTGCCTGCTGTCTGCGGTCGGTGAACTCACCTGGGCAAACGCGGCGGCTAAGACGTTGCTCGGAATCACAGGCGAGATTCCAAACGAATTAAATCTGCTGGCGCGGATTCAACTGCAACTTCCCGTTGGGCCCAGCGGACGCGCGAAGTTGCTCACCTTGAACGAGACCTCTGTCCCTGTTTCTTTTAAGCGCAGCCTGCTGGAAGGCAATTCATTTGGCCCATCGGTATTAGTGATCCGCGATATCCGCGACGAATTGTCAATCGAGCAAAAATTGCTCGAAGCGCGCGAAGAGGCGTTGAAAGTCAGCCGCACCAAAAGCGAATTTCTGGCAAATATGAGCCACGAAATTCGGACGCCGATGAACGGCGTTTTGGGTATGACGGAACTGCTACTCGACACCACCTTAACGCCGGAGCAGCGGGAGTGCCTGAACCTGGTGAAAAGCTCGGGGCAGTCGCTACTGGCGATTATCAACGACATTCTGGACTTTTCGAAGATTGAGGCGGGGAAGATGACCCTGGTGCCGTTTGAATTCAAACTGCGCCAGGAAATCTCCAAAGTGGCGAAAACGCTGGCTCTGCGCTGCCATCAAAAAGGGCTGGAACTGTTGCTGGAGATTCATCCCGATGTTCCAGAAATGCTTTACGCGGATGGTTTGCGGCTTTCGCAAGTGTTGCTGAACCTGGTTGGCAACGCGATTAAGTTCACCGAAACGGGCGAGGTGGGCATTACTGTTTCGCTGCTCGAAAAAACGCACGAGGAATGCGTGCTCGCGTTTTCGGTGCGCGACACGGGAATCGGTATTCCCCAGGAGCAGCTTGATTCCGTCTTTGATCCGTTTGTGCAAGTAGATGGCTCGGCGCGCCGGCGGTATGGCGGATCCGGTTTGGGGCTGGCAATTAGCACAAATCTGGCAAAGCTGCTGGGCGGGGGGTTGACAGCGGAAAGTAAACCCGGGCACGGCAGCACTTTCACGTTGACGATGAATTGCAAAGTTTCGGCCAAGGGGAATTACAGGTTGGCTGGCCTGGCGGCCTTCAAGACGCTACGGACTCTGGTGGTGGATGACAATGAGGGAACCCGCCGGATTCTGGCGGGGATGTTCAACAACTGGAAGCTCGCGGTTGAGACAGCCCCATCGGCAGCGGCTGGGTTGCATTTGTTGACGGAAGCCGCGCAAAGGGGCACTCCTTACGACTTGATCTTGCTCGACCGGAATATGCCCGAAATGGACGGCCTGCAGATGGCGGAACAGATCAGGACGGTGCCGGCGTTCAACCGTCTCAAGATTGTGATGCTCAGCTCGGCAGATGTGCTCAGTAACGCGGAGCAAATGGAACATCTGCACATCTCGCGCTATTTGATCAAGCCAGTAGCGATCTACGACCTGCGGGATGCGATTGTGGCGAGTTGCGCGAACATTGTGCCTTCGCTGTCGCGGGCGCGGCATAGAGAGAGCTATTCGGCGGCGTTAACGCGATCCCAGTTCTCATTAAAGGTCCTGGTGGCGGAAGACAATCCGGTGAACCAGACGCTGGCGCGCAAAGTGCTCGAAAAGATCGGCCACAAAGTAACCATCGCGCATAACGGGCGGGAAGCAGTGGAATGGTGCCGCAAAGAGAAGTTCGATGTTGTCTTCATGGACCTGCAGATGCCCGAAATGGATGGGCTGACAGCGACTACCGAGATTCGCAAGCAGACGGGTTTGGAAGGTCAAAGGATCTACGCCATGACCGCGCATGCGATGAGCAGCGACCGGGACAAGTGCCTGGAGATCGGCATGAACGGATATCTGACCAAGCCGCTGCAAATGGACGAACTGCGAAAGGTGCTCGAAAAGGTCGAGACGGAAGTTACCAGCGATTACGGCGTTCAGGTATGAGAACCATAAACGAGCCGTAAAGGGCGAGCGCGGCCGCGAGGATCAGCAGCAGCGCGGTCGGCAGATGAATGGGCCCCTGAAACGAATACGACGTAAAGAAGAATCCCCAGATAAACAGTACGATCAGAACCAGACTCCAGACGGGGAAGGCGATTTCGAAGATGCGTGTAAAGGCCAGGAACAGGCAGAGGAACCCGACGAGGCTGATGATGCTGATGCGCGAAACCAGGCGATCTTGGTCGAAGGGGAGCATTTCGAGCCGTAAGGCATCGTGATGATTGACTGCGATGACGGCGATAGCAAGCAATACAGCGCTGAGCGAAAAGTGGAACAAGTAGGCCCAGAATTTCAGGAGCTTGTTCATAGGATCTTCTTGCCCATAGCGGACATGACGAGTTCGATGCCGAGGAGCGCGGTTCGGTTGGCGGTATCGAGAACCGGGTTCACTTCGACGATCTCCATGGAGAGCATTTTGCCCGAATCGGAGATCATTTCCATGGAGAGATGGGCTTCGCGATAGCTCATGCCTCCCCGGACGGGCGTGCCGACGCCAGGGGCTTCGTCGGGATCGACTGCATCCATATCGAGCGAAAGATGGAAGCCGGCGGTGCCGTCGCAGGCGGCGGCGATGGCCTGCTCCATGATTTTGCGAAGGCCGAGCTCGTCGATCTCGCGCATGGTGTAGGCGACGACGCCGAGCTGGCGAACGTGGACGCGCTCGGTTTCATCGACGTCGCGCAGGCCGATCAGGACCGTGTTGCGGCCTTCGATTTTGGGAGAGAAGCCGAGGATCTCAGTTAGTTCGCGAGGGCCGCGGCCGAGGCAACTGGCGAGCGGCATGCCGTGGACGTTTCCGGACGGGCTGGATTCGGGCGTGTTCATATCGGCGTGGGCATCGATCCAGATGACACCGATATTCTGATTGCGCCGGCGGTAAGCGGCGGCGACGCCAGCGACGGTGCCGGCGGCGACGGAGTGATCGCCGCCTAGAACGAGGGGGAATTGACTCTTTTCGAGCACATTACTGACAGTTTGGGCGAGTTCGGCGCAGCATTGGGCGATGGGCGCGAGATACTTGGCGGTGGGCGAACCGGGGGCGGTGGTCTCCTGCTGGGTGACGGGCACGTTGCCGAGATCGCGGACCTGATAGCCCATGGATTGGAGCTTGGCGTTCAAGCCCGCTAAGCGGAGGGCCGAGGGACCCATATCGACACCGCGACGGCCGGCTCCAAAATCAAGGGGCGCGCCGAGGATGGCGATCTCACTGCGTTTTGTCATGGACGAGTGCGGTAGAGCATGCGCGGATACGGGATGGTTTCGCGAAGATGTTCGACGCCGCACATCCAGGCGACGAACCGTTCGACACCCATGCCGAAGCCGCCATGCGGGACGGAGCCGAAGCGGCGCACGTCGAGATACCATTCAAAAGCTTCGCGCGGCAGTTTGTGTTCTTCGAGACGTTTTTCGAGCAGGGCGAGATCGTGAATGCGCTGGCCGCCGCCGATGATTTCGCCATAGCCTTCGGGCGCGATGACATCGACACCGAGAGCGAGTTCGGGGCGATGCTCATCGGGCTGGAAGTAGAAGGCTTTGATTTCGGTCGGATAGCGGTCGACCATGATGGGGAGCGCGCTGTTTTCGGTGAGAAGAGTTTCGTCGGTGTTGCCGAAATCGCCGCCCCACTTGATTTCGCTGCCTTTGGAAGCGAGTATCTTGACGGCATCGTCGTAACTCATGCGCGGGAAGGGTTTCTTGATGGCTTCGAGCTTAGTAACATCGCGCTCAAGCGTTTTGAGTTCTTCCTGGCGATTTTCGAGAACGCGGCCGACCAGGAAAACGACCAGATCTTCGGCCACGCGTTTGACCTCTTCCAGATCGGCGTAGGCCATTTCGGGTTCGACCATCCAGAACTCAGTCAAGTGGCGGCGGGTTTTGGATTTTTCGGCGCGAAAGGTAGGGCCGAAGCAATAGACTTTGCCGAAGGCCATGGCGTTGGCTTCGTTGTAAAGCTGGCCGGATTGAGTGAGATAGACCTTTTCGTCTTCGAAATAATCGACTTCGAAGAGAGTACTGGTGCCCTCGCAGGCGGCAGGAGTAAAGATGGGCGTATCGACGAGGGTGAAGCCGTTGGAATCGAAGTAATCGCGGATTCCTTTAACGACTTCATGACGGACGCGGATGGCGGCGTGCTGGCGGCGGCTGCGCAGCCAAAGATGGCGATGATCCATCAAGAAATCGACGCCGTGATCTTTGGGCGTAATGGGATACGGGTGTTCTTCCGGAACGCGCTGGATGATGTGGGCATCTTCCACATCGAGTTCAAAGCCGCCTTGGGCGCGAGCTTCGGCGCGAATCGTTCCGGTGATGGTGAGCGAGCTTTCCTGGGTCAGGTTTTTGAGAGCTTCGAAAACGGGCTCGGGGAGATTGGCTTTGACGGCGACGCATTGCATCATACCGGAGCCATCGCGAATGACGGGGAAGACGATTTTGCCCGATTTGCGGAGGTTATAAAGCCAGCCTTCGATGGTTACGCGTTCGCCGGGATGCGCGTGGGCGTCCGCAATGGGGATGATTTTTGCGTCGTTACTCGGCGTCACTTTCGAACCTCTCGAGATCGTCGGCGGCGCGGCGGGCGTCATCGGCGGGATGCTCGACACCGTTGATGGGCTTCAGTTCGAGTACGAGCGGATACTGATCGGGACGGGAGCGGAGAAGACCCAGGGCGCGTTTCCAATCGATGTTGCCTTGGCCCGGGATGAGGTGGGAATCGGTTTGGCCGTCGTTATCGTGGATATGGGTCCAGCGGATACGCTCTTTCATCTGCCCGAATTCAGCGGCAACACCATCCATGAGGTTGGCGTGGCCGGTATCGAAACAGTAGTTCAAATTCAGGTGGGTGGCGGCGAGAAATTCGTTGAGTTTTTCAGCGGACGAGTAGCGGTTGGGAATGTTTTCGAGCAAGAGCTCGACGCCGCGCTGGCCGGCGAAGTTGCGGAGTTCGTCGAGAGAGGAGAAGGCGGAATCGACGCGGCGCTGATCGAAATCCTGATCGGGCACGCCGACGTGTTGGATGAAATAACGAAAGGGAATGGTCTCGGCGATTTCGAGGGCGCGCTTGACTTGATCGACGATGCCGATGCGCTTGGCCTTTTGCGTTTCGGTGATGTCGAGAACGGCTTGTGGACCGCTGCGGCCCCAGACATCGTCGTTAAACATGGGCGAGTGGAGGGCCATGACTTTGAGTGGTGAATCGCGAAACCAGTGGCCGAATTCGCTGATTTGGGCGGTTTCAAGATAGTCGAAGTGCGGACGGGCGCAAAAGATTTCCACGCCATCAAAACCGGCGTTGCGAACGCGCTCCAGGCCGGCAGTAGTGAGGCGCTGATTCACGAGAAGATGTGTTGAGAGAAACTTCATTTGGTGTTTTTTCGGCTAAGTGAAGCAGATAAACCTCAGCTGTTTAGTAACCGGCAACCTTTCCATTTAAGCGCGACTCCGTGCCGCCCTCCATGGTTCCATTGTCGACCACAATGGCTTCCACACGCGCCACACCGCCAACGGGCTTAATGTCATAACCCATAAGGCGCAACTGATCCGCGGCTTGCGGAGGGAAACCGTTTTGCAAGTAAAGCGTTTCCGGCTTCCATTGCTCATGGAATCTAGGCAGATCCACGGCATCCTGCGGGTTCATATGAAAATCGAGCACGTCGAGAACGACCTGCATAACGCCGGTAGTGATGCGCGAACCTCCGGGCGCACCAACCACCATATAGAGTTTACCGCCGCGGGTGATGATAGTGGGGGTCATGGAGGAGAGCGGCCGCTTGCCGGGTTCGATGGCATTGGCGTCACCGCCAACAACGCCGAACATATTCGGTGATCCCGGTTTGGCGGCGAAATCGTCCATCTCGTCATTGAGCAGGAAGCCGAGCTTGGGAACGGTGATGCCGTTGCCGTAGAGATTGTTCAATGTATAAGTAACCGCGACGGCGTTGCCTTGCGAATCCACTACGTTGTAGTGAGTGGTTTCTTCGCCTTCAAATTGATTGACGTGAGCCACTTGCGCTTTGGGCAGACCGGGCTCAATCATTTCACTCGGCGTGGGGTGGGCGGGATCGATGGACTTACGGCGCCAGGCTAAGTATTCGGGATCGAGAAGAGCCTTTACGGGGACGTTATAGAAATCGGGATCGCCGAGATACTCGGAGCGGTCGGCATAAAAGCGGCGCATCGCTTCGGCTTCATAATGGACGGCTTTGACGGAATCGGGGCCATCGGAATCATAGCCGGTGCCGTTGAGGATGCCCAGCATTTGCAAGAGGCCGATGCCTCCGGCGCTGGGCGGAGGGGCAGAGATGATGTGGAAGTTTTTGTAATCGCCTTCGAGCGGGGTGCGCTCGATGACCTTGTAAGCTCTGAGATCGGCTTCGGTGATGAGGCCGCCGTGGGCCTTCATTTCGGCGGCAAACTGTTTGGCGACGACGCCTTCGTAAAAGTCTTTGGCTCCGAAGCGGGCGACGCGGGAGAGGGTTTCGGCGAGTTCGGGTTGTTTGATGGTATCGCCCGCCTTGAAGGCGACGCCGTTTTGAAGAAAGACGCGGTTGGATTCGGGGTCGGCGGCGAGCGCTTTGTTTTCGGTTGTAAGGGAATGAGCGAGAGTGGGACTGACGGTGAAACCATCGGAGGCGAATTTGACGGCGGGCGCTAGTAATTCACTCCACTTCTTGACGCCGAACTTTTTGTGAGCGAAGGCGAGGCCGGCGACGGAACCGGGAACACCGGAAGAGCGCCAGCCGAAGACGCTGTCTTTGGTGGCGTTGCCGTTTTTATCCAGGTACATGTCGCGGGAAGCTTTACCGGGAGCGGCTTCGCGGAAATCGAGGAAAGTGGTTTTGCCGTTAGCCAGGCGAATGAGCATGAAACCGCCACCGCCGATATTGCCGGCAGCGGGATGCGTAACGGCCAGAGCAAATCCGACAGCGACGGCCGCATCGATGGCATTGCCGCCGTTTTGAAGGACGGAGAGGCCGACGTCGGCGGCTAAGGGCTCTTGGGCGTCAACCATGCCGTGTTGTGCACGGACTGGATCTTTGGCGGAGGAAAGAGGCGGGAAGGCCAGCGAACACACGAGTGACGCGGCAAGCCAGAGACGAGGCATGAATGCCAGTCTACCAACTTGCGAAGTCATCGCTGTTTTAGGGGTCTGCGCCGGGTGAGGGGCGCGCAGTTGAACTACAGACCAACGCGCGCAAGATGGTCGCGGTGTCAGGCGGCCACCGGAAGAACTGCGGAGCATTTCCTCTTTCCTGGTGGCGCGCATCCGCGCCCTTTGCGCTATTTGGCAGCCTGACCGATGGAGCGCAAACGGAGAGTTAAGCGACTCTTGTAGCGGGCGGCGGTGTTCTTCTTGATGATGCCCCATTTGGCCGCACGATCGACGATGGAGAACGTAGCGGGAGCGACTTTGGTGGCGCCTTCGGCGTCCTTCTTGTCGAGCAGACGACGCATAGTGCGGATCTGGTGGCGAAGTTTGGTTTTGCGGAGACGGTTGACAGCGGTGCGGCGTTCGGCCACACGGACACGCTTCAACGACGATACTGTATTTGCCATTTAGGTGATTTGTACCTGGACGTGTTTCGAGATTTACCCTTCCAGGATAACCGATGGCGATGCGGGGAGCAACGTGCGAAGCGCAGTTCAGGGGGCGATGAGGGGCGAAGATTAAGCGAATTTTACCGAACAAGAGCGGGAGTTTTTGCCGCGCGGGCGAGGGTAATAACTCGGCTGTGGCGGGGCGGTTTGGGGTGAGTTTTTGCCGCCTATTAAAAGAAGAAGATGGGACGCGGTAAAAACTCGGGTTTTGGGAGGCGGATTTGGAGGAGTTTTTCCCGTTCAGGCGACGGGAAAAACTCGACGGATTTGGGGTGGAAACGTGCGATTTTTTCCCGCCTATAAATATTAAGTGAAAAGCGACGGGAAAAAATCGGCATTTTTGGGCGGCGGAAGGGTGAATTTTTCCCGTTTGGCGGACGGGAAAAAGTCGCGGTTTTGCGGGGCAGAGACACGTCGGGTTTTGGCGGTTTTGGGAGGGGGTGGAACGCGCAACGGCGGTCCGGGATTTTGATGGTCGGTAGTGCATTTTTTCAGCGTTTCCTTGCGCGCGGGACGGGGCGGAGACCGCCCGCATTTTGAGATTAGGCGACGCGGCGGATTGTCAAGATGGGTTTGAGGGGGAGGGTTTTGTGGTAAGTGATTGACGGGGAAGGGGTTACGGGGATGAGAATTATTTTCAGGATTTGTGAACGGATTTTGGGGCTATGCTTAGCTTGATGCAAGATGCCGAGGCGGGAAGTACGGAAGCTGAATCGCTTGTTGACTATAGCGAAGATGGGGTTGATTTGACGCTCATTCGCTGGACGTTGTCGCTTACGCCGGCTGAACGGCTTGAATTTTTGAGCGATCGCATTGAGGACATTTTGGCGATACGCGCGCTGAATGGCACAGCGTAAGCTTCTTGCGTTGCTCGGAGTTTTGGCGCAGAGCAAGGCGGAATTCGTGGTTGTCGGAGGCTTGGCCGGAGTGCTGCACGGCGCACCGGTTCAGACGTACGACGTGGATATTGTTTACTCCCGGAGTCCGGAGAACATAAATCGGCTATTGGAAGTGCTCGCGTCGCTCGGAGCTGTATTTCGAGTGCAACCGGAGCGAAGGATTCAACCAAACGCGAGCCACCTTTTGGGAACGGGCCACCTGAATTTACTGACTACCGATGGGCCTTTGGACCTGCTGGCAACGATCGGGCGGAATCTTGGCTTCGAAGATCTGTTGCGGCATTCGACCATGATGGAAATTGGTGGCGGGCTACGGATACGGGTGCTGAACCTCGAGACGCTGATCGAGATCAAGGAGCAGTTGGCGGGTGAGAAAGATAACGCTGTGCTTCCGGTACTGCGCCGGACGCTGATGGAATCGAAAAAGCGAGGGCCAGGTGGCTAACTGGTTCCTGCGGCGGAAGCCAGGATGCGGTCGCGCCAGTTGCGGACGCTCATGACGTCGAAGCGTTCGCCGCGGAATTCGATTTGCTTGGGGGGTTGGCCGTCTTGGGTGGCGGCGGTGGCGCGTTTGAGCCAATAGCGGGCGTGGCGTTCGTCGTTGATGGGAAAGGTTTCGGTTTCGTCGCGCTGCCGGGAGCGCACGTGCCAGTCGCCGGATTTGAGTGTGAGGTAGAGTTTGCGGCCGGTGGCTTCGCCGGAGTCGTTCTTGAATTCGATTTCCATGTCGATTTGCGGCGAAGGCGAAGCCGCTGACGCAAGGGATGTGATACATTCACATGCCGCTGAAGGTGGATGTGCACGGGGATTCGGCGGGGCACCAGAGGAGTACGAATTCGGCGGCGAGCGATTGGGCGATTGTGAAGGAATCTTTCAAACTGCATGTAGGGGATTTCCTGCCGCGGTTCCATACGCCGGCGGCGAATCCGCTGGTGCGGGATAGGGTGAACGCAGTGAGGGCGAAGTTGCGGAGCCAGGCGGGAGATGTGCGGCTGTATATTGACCCGAAGTGCAAGGAATTGATTCGGGATTTGGAAGAGGTGAGTTGGGTAGTGGATGCGGCGGGCGTGGCAACGGGGGAGATTGATAAGAGAGATAAGAGGCGGACGAATGCGAGTGATGCGTTGGGGTATTACGTGCATAAAGTGTTTCCGATGAGTGGGGGGAGCGTGGGGTATCGGGATAAGCCGCTGCCGAATTTTTGAGGGGTGGAAGGCTCATCCGGCTTCCTGTGGGCGCGGGGGGCTGGCCGCACACACGGCTGCAGTTCTTTCCTGTTGCTGCGATGCCGTAGCTAGCTGGGTGCGTGGGCCGTCGTTGGCGCTGGCGACGGGAGGCTCCCCGGGGCGGGATTTCCCTGGTGCTTCGGCGGAGTGCGGTCTATTCTTCGAGCGCCGTTGCGCGGTTGCTCGCGTCCCCGAGCCATCTGGAGCGGTAAAAGGCCGTACCGCGCCCTGGCGTGCTCCGGCTGCGCAAGTATTGGGGGTCTTGGGCCCGCAAATGGCGCCAATTGGGTGGCTTCACGCTCGCTTGAACGTCGCCTGTACAGCCAGCAGCCGAGGGCCCCGAACTTCGACGGTGTTGGAATCTTCTCTCGTAAAGGCGTCCTCACCGACAAAGGAAACGCCCTTTTGTTTCAACACAACAAGTCGAACCACCGAGCGACCGCGATATTCGATAACGTCAATATGGGAAAGTACTTGGGACTTAAGGGGCTCGCTTAGTCCCGATGACCTAATACGCTCCACGATTCTTCTAACATATGCCTCAGGTGTTGCGCCTAGAAGCTTGCATTCTCGCTCGATTCCAACAACGAATCGCTGGCCGACTTTCTCAGCCGTGACGCCATCGAGTTGCCTGATTCTTTCCGCATCGGCTGCCTTGTCGGCTACCCCGATGTACAAATAACCATTGCTGTCCGGGCCAACGTTGGCAATCCCACAGACTATTTCGGGAAGCCGATTTAGTAGGTCTTCATCATATTCCCTCCGTCCGGACAAGCGCAGCAGGCCTTGTTTGCATTCGTACCGTGCGGTCTCAATGATAGATCTTCGTAGTGCGTTCTCAAGATCCAGGGCTAAACCAGGACCGTGAGAGAATGCCGGGGGATCACGCCGCACAAAATATCGTTGGATTAGGCCGATGGTTTTGTCGATGTTCTGCCGTCGATCCTTTGTTAACGCGTGGTGTGCAGAGCGTACCAATTGCTGCTGAAGATTTCTTAAACCTTGGAGAATCGCGACGGGATCGCATGGTGACTGTTGCTGTTTAACAGTCAGTTCGAAGAAAGCCATAAAAATGCTATAAAACGCCGCTTTGATGGGGTTCCCGCCACTTCCCGGATTGACCAGAGAGCGTAGGGCGTTCTTCTCTTTACTGTACGCCTCGATCGTCTCCCTTAGAACAGAAAGCGTCCCTTTTATTTCTCGACGAAGACGGTCGTCTGTGTGCAGAGTCAGCTTCTCTTCGAGCATTTTTTGCGTGGGGGAGCCTGAGGTATAAATTTCGTCGAGAAGCTCCCGGCTCAGGGCTATCGGCTCGTTAAGCAGGATTGAGGCGGCCAAGTCGGCAACGATCTCCTCATCCTCGCTGTTCCGAAGGTCATGGTTGTTGATAATCCCAAGCTTGCACCAAAATGTGTCTTCGGCTGTGAGTCCATAATTTTGCCGCGCTCTTTTAGAATCGATGCTTATTTCCGGCATTTCGACCAGCGTTAGAACGTCCCTAGATGCATCACCGCGTATTTCGGCAGAGAGCTGGCGGACCAACGTGGCGAACGGCGTGACGAGGCCGGCCTGCCTTTTTTCTTGGTCGCTTAATTGCCTCCCGCCGGAGTTGATACGCCCAAAGACTTCGGTGACCTCGCCGTCGTTCGATGGTTTGTAAATCGTTACGGCCAGCTGGTAATCAAGCAGGTTGGCACAGTCTTCCCTGGAGAGTCTTGGCTGGCCGGGGTCGGCCAACGAGAAGGCTCCGTTCTCCGCTAGTTGCTTTGCGCGGGCAAACTCGCCGGTGTTGAAGTAGAGACCTTTCATTGGAAAGGCATTCTCGATAAAAGAGAAGATTGCATTTAGTCGTTGGACGCCATCAATGATCTCGTAGCCAATTTCCCCGCCCGATCGGGGCTGCTCGGCAAGAAGAATGAGCGGCACCGGAAAACCCGACAATACGCTCTCTATCAATCTTGCTTTCTCGGATTCCGTCCAAACCAACTTTCGTTGATACCGACGATTGACGAATAGGACATTGTCCCGATAAAACCGATAACCTTCTTGAATACTCATTCCCCGAGGTGCAGTGCTCATTTGGATGCTCCGTTCTTAATAAACAAAGATATCCCAGCCGTGTTTCTGAGCTTCAGGATGCCGCCGAGGCGAAACGAGGAGTTCGACTCAGGGCCGTTCTGCCTTGTGCAAGGGCGGTCCAGTGTCCGCGCGACGGCCTCGGTTTGCCCTTCGCTTCGTGACTGTGCAGGGAACGCTCCCTTGATGATCCGCTAGGCCCTGCAAGATCGGCTTGGGCATCGTCCGCCGAGTTACCCAGAAGAAACGGCCCGGCCGCCCTCGCCCAAAAGGGCTAGCTAATACGGGTAGTTTTCGTTGTCTGCGGTGCTGCTAGGCTACCGGATTTGGGCGTCGCTTGATCGTCGGAGGACCGAGGGCTTATGCAAGCGCTACGGTCCGAAATTCTCTTTTTGTTCGCCATATCGCATTTAGCCGTAGCCTATAGCCCGAAGCCGTTGTGGTACCCGGTCGATAATGCTATCATCAGTACCAGGAATAAGGATATGCCCCGAACCGTTGAACAACTGATTGACGACCAGATACACAAGCTCCAGCAGCTAAAGGCGATGACCGCTGACCCTCACATGCTAGACCTGATGCGGCAAATAGTTTCGCCGGTTAATGGCGCGAATGGAACCACAGCCCATCAGCCGGAAAGCCAGGAACCGCTATTTGCGGCGCCAGTAGTGGCGACAAAGAAAGCCCGCAAATCTGCATTTTCTCCTAATGGCCTAACCGATGCGGTTACGGCGTTCGTTGATGCTGCGGTAGGGGACTTCACGCTCCAGGACATTGTTGCAAAACTCAAGGCTGATGGTTTTCGTTTCGTATCCAAGACCCCTCGGATCGCGGTAAATGCGGTAATCCAGAGGCTGATCAAGCTGGGTCGCGTGTCAATCATCGGCAAAGGCGACTCGAGCCTGGGATCGCCTAATATTCTCAGGAAGGTTAAGTGACGTAGATCTAGAGAGCTTGTGGGGGCGTAGCTTAACGGAAAAAGCATCCCTCTCGTAAAGGTTACGATGCTGGTTCGAGTCCAGCCGCCCCCACTACCAGTTCCGTCGCCTTCAAAGGTTGCCCCTTTGAAAATTTAAGCGACGGTGGAGGAATCATGAGACGTACACTCATGATCCTTATTACCTCGACAGGCGAATGCATCTCGCTGATCAAGGTCTGGGAAACCCCTGCCACTTTCGGTGGCGGGGGTTCACCCCATCTACCAGCATTATTTTCGCACACTTCTGATTTATTGTCTACGGAAATAGAGTAAATGTGCTAGGTATTGCAGCGGAGCCTGTCGTTGCACCGCCCCTAGGCCCGTCGTGTCGCGCATTTGTCAGCTGGGTATGTTATTGCCGATTTTTCAACGTGGTATATGGAGGGTCTGCGGGCGCGCTTCCTTTCGCCGGCAGCTAGTCCGCTGGTGCTGGACCGGGTAAATGTGGTGCGAGCGAAGCTTGGGGGCCAGGCGCGCGATGTGTGGCTGTATCGGTCCGAAGTGCATGGGTTTCGTGGGTGGTGGATGAGGCCGGCGTGCCGACGGAGGGAAATTGATAGGAGCGATAAGAGACGGTGCCTGCGAGCGATGTGTTGGGGTGTTGCGCGTGGTGGGGGACCGGGGCCCTAAGCTTAGCTAAATGGTGTTGTTGACGGCGCGAGTCAGGAGGTGGCGCGGGGCATTTCGGGTGCTGATTTCGGCGCTTTCCACAAAGAAGGGGGTGCAGTGCCAAAATCTAGGTCGGTCAATCTATTGGCTTTGTTGGTCTCGAGTTGCCTCCTTCGAGCGATTTTTTGTGCCTTCACGATCCAGTTCCTCTAGTCGGGAGATCTCGGCGCGCATCGGAACATACAGTGCTGCCAAATCTCGGTTGATTCCCTTTTTTAGTTCTTCGAAGTCGGGCTCCGGCATCTTGCTGGTGGCCCCGTACTCCAGTGCCCCGATCTTCGCCGGACTGCAGTAGGAAACGAAAAAATTCCTGTTCTTGTCAACCAGCAGAAGTCGGCCGTCGGAGAAAAAGTCGCTGAATTCTTTCAATCTCGAACACCAGTCGGTCCGTGTCTCGGAGGAACCCACTTTCGCCTTAAGGACGCGCAATTTGTTGGCTCTATCGTTCCAGAAGCGTTCCGCTTCACTCATCGCCTGTAGTTCATCGATTCGACGTTTGGCTTCGCTTTCTTGCTCGCTGTCTTCTAGTTTCCACTTCCGCTCTAGCTTCTTCTGGCGGACTTCAGAAAAGTGTTTGACTACCGATCCGATGCTGCTTGCTAGAAACGTGAACAGGCCTCCAATCCCCGCGCCTACCACGCCTACCCACTGGGTCAAGTCTGCCATAACCGCACAGCCTATCACGGATGCTCGGAGATGGGCGGGGTAAGCGGGCGGCTTCGCCGCGCTCTTCCGCCGTTCGTTACTGATCTTCCGGAGTGGCCCGTTGCCCGACGTTACTCGAGGTCAACTAATCTTTCATCAAATTGAAGCTGCGGCGGCGGATCAATCGATGTCTGAGCCAAATCAAGGTGCTGTGGATTGGTCAGATAGTTCCAATCGCCTGCGACCACAGTTGAGGGCGCTCGTAGGGCCGCCGATTCGCTGCGCTGAGGCCGCTGCTGGTCCCCTGCCGTGCGTTCTTTCGCGGTGGCGGAAGGCTTGGGCCGAGATAACGAGGGTGTTCCAGCATTCTCACATGATCGGCCACGTTTGCCGTCGCAGCGACATATCCGGTTGGACGATCCTGGCGCGGCATATGGACCAAGTTCTCCCACACCGCGAGGAGCCGTACTTTGGGCCATGTACACAACCGGCCGACCCTGAGAATTCCAACGGCCCCACTTTGCGCGCGAGCCTTGTCCATCGAGACTCGGGTAGATGCGGCGGCAAACTCGATAGATCGTAAGGGCCGCCAGCGGAAAATATCGTGTTCGATCCTTGTGGGGATCTCTTCAATGTGTTCTCGATGCGGCGGGTGGTGGGCGAAAGCCGGTAATATAAGGACATGGAATCGAACGAGATCGACACCTTCTGGGATGACTGCCCATTGACTGGCCGCGATCCCGAGATGGTTCACGGCGCCCGTTTCACCGCGTTGGTCCTCCCCTACTGCATGGCCATACTGGAACGGACGGCGGCGTATTGCTTGATGAGGAGAGCCAACGTTGTGAACCAATTCATGGGACGGGCCAAACCCATTTAAGATTTTGGGGAATTTCGGCGGACGCGGTCGTTAGTAAATTGACGGAGAGCGTTGCGGGAAGAGATGGCCTTGCCTTCGGGACTGGTGGGTCCGTCCCCAATCTTACGATTGGGGTTCTGAATGGGATGAACGGATGGTGGGGGGGCGTTCTCACGCGGCTAGGGCTGATGGATCGGAGGGTCTCGACACGAGTTGCGTGCGCCACGGTATCGCGCAAAAGCGCAGGGTTTCGCAGTTTGCACCAAACGAGCTACGTTACAGTGATTCTTGATTGTTACGCTTGTTCTGTTCTGCCCGTGTACTTGTTGAAGCAGGCGGCTACTAGAAGCAGCCCTAACGGGATCAGCAAACGACTGGCGGGCTCGGGTGTGGGCGCTGCGGCGGTCACGCTGCCGCCGGAGAAATCGACCAAAAAGCTATTAGTAGCACAGCCAGCGCTCGTACACTGGCCTAGATAATCGTTCCCGCCCTGAAAGAGGTCAGTTCCGCCAGCGTTCGTCAGTGCGGCGGCAAACTGTATTTGGAGAAAATAAGCCCCGTTCAGGCTTCCCGAAGCGGCAGTAAAGGTGTCAAATAAAATGTTGCTGCAGCAGTTGCCAAACGTAAACACTTGCGGCGTAGTAGCGCTGGTTGCGGTTGTGGTGATATTGATGTTGCTGAACTGGTTTGTCGTCGCATCGTAAGTAAAAGAGCCCGAAGCCGAGCCACCACCGATGAACGTGGCGTTTTGCAGTGTCCACGATAACGGCGTAGCGTTGGCGGCTGCCGGATATCCGATAGCCACGACGAATAAAACGGCAATAGCCCCTTCTACTACCTTCTTCCCAATGGTTTTCCGCATGGGGCGATTATTCCATACGGCAACTCCGCTGTCATCACCCGACCCGTGATGTGTGCGAGGAAAAGTACTAGCGAGGGGTACTATTTGAGCACCTTGACTTCGCGCAGATATCGACTTAGCTGCCGAAGTGGTCGCAATTTAACCAACGGTTATTGACCTTCCAGCAGGCTTTTTTTCCCATGGTAATGGCATCAGGAAAAAATGTTGTGTTCGATCCTTGTGAGGATCTCCTCGACACGCTGAATGCCCTCGGTGGAGTTCAGTAGCTCTGAGGGAGCGCGGTTCTCTAGAAACGCCAGAGGGCTGGAAAGCCAGTGCGACGCTTTATGTTCGTCGCCGAAGGCAGCTACGGCGTGCGCGACGACGGGAACTATGCGGGAGATGGGCAACTGGGGAGCGGTCAACTCTTGTATTCCTTCTTTCAGGTTAACTGAAGGGAAGGCCTTGATCGCGGTCGAGCGCAATCGTCATGGGTTGGCGGTCGGCAACGTGAGCCGGGATTGAGCGGTCATTGCCGGACTAGGTGGCCGACGCGGGCTGACACTTCCACGCCGTTTCGGATGTAACGATCTTGGAATCGACGTCGGGAGGACAGCATGACCCTATGTAAAAACTGCCTCACCGCCACGCTCGCCACTCTGCTCCTCGCTACCCCTTGGAGTCTGACGGCTCAAGACAAAACGCCCATCCCCGGCGAAGACTGGGTTTCGCTCTTCGATAGAAATACTCTCGACGGCTGGTCGAAGGGGTGAGGCTCACAAGTGCTGGCTTTATTCGGTGCTGTACCGCCGTCAACTAGGGGGCCGTACCTCAAAATCCGGTCGCGCACACGGCATCCCGCCGGATTTGTCCGGTTGATCGAAGATCAAGAAGAGCGCAAGAGGTCACAGATTTGTGTCCTCTTGCAAAGGCATTGCCACGCGATCGAGGTCCTACCGTCCTCCAACCGAGATTGCAGCCCGCTCAATAAATTCCGCGACGCGCCGCGGCTCTTGAAGCATTGCCAGATGGCAGGTTGGCAATGTGATGGTTGTGGCTCCGATCTTCTCCGCCATCTGCTCCTCCAGGCCGGCTGTGATCGCCTTATCTTGAGCGGAGACGATGAACCATGTTGGCTTCGTTCGCCAAGCAGGTGTCACCGTGGGTGTGGCCGAAAGGGCGGCGAGCGCGGCCTGGCCTTGGGTAGCCGTTAACAAGGTCTGCTCGCGTTTCGACAAGTCTTGAGCAAATGCAACCGCGATGCCTTGTGCGGAAATCGTTACGAACTGCTTGGCATCGTCCAGGAGAAGAAATGGCGTGAGCGGAGAAGGGGTGGAGAGCGTCGCCAGCAATGACAGCGCAGATTCACCGCTATCAGGAGCGAAGGCGGCAACATAAACCAAGCCCACTACATTTGGATCGTTTCCGGGCTTGTCTCCAATGACAACGCCTCCATACGAGTGCCCGACAAGCAGTACCGGACCTGGATAGAGAGTCGTGATGCGCGCTATGGCACGCTCCGTTGCGGCGTCATCGTCCTCAAGGGATGTCAGTGGAAGCTGCGCGGCGATCACATGATATCCTTCTGCCGCCAGTAGTGGAATCACGCCTGACCAGCTCGAACCATCGGCCCATGCCCCATGAACCAGTACGACGTTCTTGACGCCATGATCGAGACCGTTGCGCGGTGATTCTTGTAATTGCTGGGCATAGCTAATGCTGGGCAAACTTGCCGTCAACAGAAGTGCCGCCGTCAAAGCCATTTGTATGTTTTTTCTTTTTCTCATAAGTTATTTCCTCTGGTTGTGATCTTCACTTCCGGCCGACCTCTTCGGGCAGCCCGCATCTCGGACTGCTCTCGCACTCTCTAATTCGACTCGGCTTTGGAGGGCATCGAAAATCACACCGGCGACCTTTGACGGTTGAGCCAGCATGATCACGTGGCTGGAGGTGACAGTCGTGGTTGTGGCCCTATTTTTTTGGGCTCAGCGGGTTCGAGGTCGGGTGGGTCTCACATTCGCTCTCCCCACACATCTGAGTCTAGTTTTGGGTGGGGGAAAGCAGCTAGACGAAAACAATCAAACGCTGGCCATTTCTGCTGTATATGTCAACGGTAGTTGCGAAAATACGCCCTCGAAGCAGGCGCCCGATGCCATAGGCAAAGAACTATTGGCGATAAAGCCGGCCGATCCTATGCGGCTAATCGATCACGCTTCCAGTTCTTGCCGTAGGCGTTTTCTCCGCCGCCCAGAAGGGCGTTTTCGGCAGATATTCGACAAGAATCTCGTGTGCATGGTGGTCTGTTGTCTCGCAAACCTAGTTGGTCAGGCTCGCAATTTTCGGTACGGACCTCCGTCTTCGCCGTCTGCAGTTCCTGAACCGATGCGGCCGCGTGCCGTCCCCTGGCGCCACATCCCTGGAGTTACCCCCTGAATTCGTTTGAAGGATCGGTTTAGCGCGGATTGATCCGCAAATCCGCACTGTGCCGCGATGTCTGCAATGGGCAAACGGGAACTCATCATAAGATCTTTGGCCCTTTCGACACGGCGTTCAGTCAACCACCGATAAGGCGGCCTGCGAAAGGTCTGTTTGAAGGCCCGGGTAAAATGACTTTCTGATAAGCCGCATTCCTGTGCAACCTCCTGAATGGCAACCTTGCCGTCCAGATGAGCCTCCAATAACTCTGTTGCTCTCCGCATCTGCCGCGAAGAGAGCCCTCCACGAAATCGCCGCGCAGATATGGTCACACCGCCATACGAGCAGACAAAATGACAATTCAAGGCATGTAAGATGTGGTCAAGAAAAATCGTCGACGCATGATGGGGGCGCTCTAACGAGGAGAGCAGAGTTTGCCCGAGGTGGTTGACGACAGGATCAAAGGCTCCCTGCGGCCACACCAATTGCTCGACTCGTGGCGACCGATGGGCATGGGCAACTTCATCCAGAGCAGCTTGAGTGACATACAGCACCAATGCGTCGAACGGATTTGGGAGCAGAACTGCTGGCTCCTCTTGTAAGTCGATCACACTAACTCCCCCAGCTGGGTAAGAACCACTCGAAACCTTTTTTTTGCCAAAGAATTGTTCGATAAAGGGTATAGCTTTGAGTTGCAATGCAACGATGTAGCCTCGCTCGCCAACCACCGGACGCGCCATTTCCGGGAGTCCATAGCTGCTCTGAAACCTCCCGAACGAGAACAATGCGTGTTCCGACAGCGTGACCTGGGCCGTGGGCGAATCTTTGAGATACATGTTTTCGGCAAGTTGATTCCAGACGGTGGGGATTCTGGTCGCGCTGTTCATGTTGGCAAACCGTTACTCTTTCTCAAACATAAATGAGAACAACATCTCCCATAGCAGCTTTAGAGTGCATATGTAATTTAAAGGTGGCAAAGTATTTTGGCTTAGGTTGGAAAATGCGAAAGTCAGGGACCGCCGCGCGGCCAAGACAAGAGCAGGAATTCTCTCAGCCTAGGAGATGTACTTGGACGCGGATCTTAAACAGTACTGATTCGCGACGTGATGGTTGGGAGAGGAGGTTCATCCCAAAACATTTTCCTATAGATTTGTTCCTAAGGAAACGACATGGGCTCACACTCCCACGCAGTTTCGGATGTAACGATCTTGGGATCATTCTCTCTTAAAACGGCTCTGGAATAACCTATACAGCATGACGCTCTTCAAAAATTGCCTCAACGCCACGCTGGCCACTCTGCTCCTCGCTGCCCCTTGGAGTGTGACGGCTCAAGACAAAACGCCCATCCCCGGCGAAGACTGGGTTTCGCTCTTCGATGGAAATACTCTCGACGGCTGGTCGAAGGTTGGGAAGGAAAGCTGGACGGTCGAGGACGGCTTAATTCACGGTAAGGGGATTACGCAAGATTATGGTTATCTCGAAACCGCGAAACATTACAAAGACTTCCAACTCTCGCTCAAGTTCAAATGCGTCGGCGATGGCAATAGCGGCGTCTTTTTCCACTCCGCTTTCAAGGCGGGCACAGCCGACGTGACGCAAGGGATGCAGTTTGAAATCGATTGCACCATGATGCACCACACGGCCGGGGTTTACGCCGAAGATGGCCGGGGTTGGGTGGTTTGGCCGGCGCCGGAAAACGAAATTGTCGTCCGGATGGGCGAATGGAACGAATATTTAGTAGAGGTGGTGGGGAACCGTTATAAATCGCGCTTGAACGGCGTTCCGATGGTCGATTTCACAGATCCGAAACCGTCTTCGTGGGATGGCACGATCGCGCTGCAACTGCACGCGGGGGGGCGCGGGAACATGGAATTCAAGGATATTTGGATTCGCGATTTATCGAAGCGTTAGCCGCCTCTTCAATACAATCTGAGTATGCCCACTTTACCTGTCTCGCGCCGCCAATTTGTGCAATCGATCGCGGCGGCATCGACTGTTCTCTCGGCTCGCAGTTATGCAAAGGCCGCGGGATCGAACGACCGGCTGCGGATTGGCGTGATCGGCGCCGGCGGCATGGCCACGAATCACATGCAGACGCTCGTGAAGATGCGCGAGACAGACAACTTTGAAATCGTCAACGTTTGCGACATCTATCAAAAGCGTCTGGATGCAGCCGCCCAGCTGACCGGCGGCGCGCCGCTGAGCGACTATCGCAAACTGCTCGAAAACAAAGATATCGATTACGTGCTCATCGCGACGCCGGAACACTGGCATTATCAAATGGCGATGGACGCGCTCGAAGCGGGTAAGCATGTCTATGTCGAAAAGCCGATGACGCAGAACATTGAGCAGGCACAGAAATTGCACGCCAAAGTGGCTGCGACCGGGCGCAAGCTGCAGGTAGGCGTGCAGGGGATGTCCGACGAATCGTACGCGGTTGCTTACGACCATGTGAAAGCGGGCGAACTGGGCAATGTTGTACTGGCGCAAATCGACTATTCGCGCAACTATCACGGCGATTTTTGGGCGGGCGACGATTATCCGATTGACGCGGACGCGAAGCCCGGCGTGAATCTCGATTGGAGCGCGTGGCTCGGACCCGCGCCGAAACGGCCTTGGGACCCGGAACGGTATTTCCGCTGGCGCCGGTATTGGGATTACTCGGGCGGCATCGCGTCCGATCTGTTTATTCACCGCGCGACGCGTTTGCTGAAGGCGTTGAATCTGAAGTTTCCCGAATACGTGGTCGCCACGGGCGGCAAGTTCGAATATAAAGACAGCGTGGCCGAGATTCCGGATACCTTCAACGTGCTGGCGGATTATCCGGGCGGACCGACGATGCAGCTTGTTTCTTCGATGGGCAACGACACGCCGGTGGATCACATGATTCGCGGCCACCACGCGACGCTTTACTTTACCCCGACCGGCTTCACGATTAAGCCGCAAAAAGACTATGAAAAGGACGTGCAGCCCTTTACATATGAGAAGAAGGGCGCGGAAGACCTTACACTGCATCACCGCAACCTGCAGGCGGCGATTCGGGATAACCAGCCGCTCAATTGCGATTCGCAGCTAGGGCTTTATGGCGTTGCGGTTTGCCATATGGCGGTAGAATCTTTCCGCAAGCGGCAATATCTGAAATGGGACGAGCAAAAACACGAAGCTGTGCGCGCCTGATTATGATGAGCCGGCAATCGCACTGCTGAACGAACTGTTGATCGTAGACCAAACTGCCGTCAGCTGCCCCCGGGCGCTGGTCATCACCGCTAAAGCGCAGACAACGATGAAACTCAGCAGAAGGGCGTACTCCACCATGTCTTGGCCATCTTCTTGAGACCAGAATTTGTGGAGCGCACGCTTCATGATGTCTTTCCTATCGTCAGTTCGGGAGAATTTCTACAATCGGGCTGGTAGTTCTGTCATCGATAATAGATTGAACGCATGGCGAAGAATTTCAAAGACCTAACGGAGCAAGAAATCCTGGCCTTAGCCATCAGTCTCGAAGAGGAGGATGGCCGGATCTATGGCGAATTCGCTCAGGGATTGATGCACAGCTACCCGGCGACTTCTAAGATGCTCTCTGAAATGCAAGCCGAAGAATCGGGCCATCGTGCCAGCCTGATTGAGCTCTACCGGTCGCGATTTGGCGAACATATCCCGCTGATTCGGCGGCAGGATGTGAAAGGTTTTGTGTCCCGGCCGGCAGTCTGGCTGGTTCGACCCATCGGCCCGAAAGCCGTCCGTGGGGCGGTCGAATCCATGGAGACAGAAACCCGCGGTTTTTACAAAATGGCAATGGCGCGCACGACGGACGCTTGCACGCGCAAACTGCTGGGCGATCTGGAGGAGACCGAGGCAAAGCATGCCGCCGCGGGCGCGAGCATAGAGCAGGAGCACCTTACGCCCGATGCGCAGGAGGGCGAAGAAATTGCCCGCCGGCGCAGTTTCGTTCTTCAGTTTGTTCAGCCGGGCTTGGCTGGGCTGATGGACGGCTCCGTTTCCACGCTTGCCCCTGTATTCGCCGCTGCTTTCGCAACTAAGAGTAGTTGGGATGCCTTTCTGGTGGGCTTAGCCGCATCGATCGGCGCCGGCATTTCCATGGCGTTTGCCGAGGCCCTATCGGACACCGGCGAACTAACAGGTCGCGGCAGCCCGATGATTCGCGGTCTCGTAACGGGAGTTATGACGACGGCGGGCGGCATCGGCCACACCTTGCCTTACCTGATCAAGGACTTTCGCCTCGCCACTGAGATAGCCGTGTTTATTGTGGCGATCGAACTCTCCGTCATTAGCTGGATCCGGCACCACTTCATGGATACTCCGGTTCTCCGTGCTGCTATGCAAGTTGTCCTTGGCGGCGTGCTAGTCTTTTTGACTGGCATTCTAATCGGCAAATCATAAGCCGATCTCTCGGAGAGCAACAAAATGGCAACTTTTGGTCTGACGGAGTACGCAAACGCCAGCCTTGATGTTCGTGCGGTCTATGACGACATTATGGCGACGCGGAAAACGGATTTTATTAACAATTTTTGGAAAGCACTCGGAGCCCATCCGGCAACCTTGCGGCGAACGTGGGAAAGCCTCAAGCAAGTTATGGCGGCGGGTGCATTAGACCCGCTTACGAAGGAACTGATTTATCTGGCTGTGAGCGCGACCAATCAATGTGGGTATTGCATGGCTTCGCACACGGCCAGCGCTCGCGCCAAGGGCGCTACGCAGGAAATGTTGGGCGAGTTGTTCGCGGTGGTAGCGATGGCGAATGAAACCAATGCGCTGGCGAGCGGGTTTCAAGTCGAGATTGATGAACAATTCAAGATGCTTCCATGAGCAAGCGCCAAGGCAGGGCTTACCTTTTTATACGGTGGAGCGCCGGCGGCATTTCCTCGGCCCGTACGGGCGATGTGGCTTGGGCCTTTGAAAATGTCGATATCCAAGGGAAGTTCTATTGTTTTCATTACGGCGCTACGGAAGTACCATCGCGGACGAGGCCTGGGATGCCGAGTCAACGGCGTTTTTGGATGGAGAAATGTTTCCAATTGCCCGATCTCACGAAGGCCATGTCCACCAGCGGCGGCACGGATTCCCCGGCCTACGACGAAGTGAAAGTTTTTGAGGTAGAGCAGTGCAATCCGGAAGCGGCTTCGCAAATGGCGCAGCGCGTTGGCGATGCGCATACTTCGCCGCCTAATCCAATTGAGGAAACGCGCCAGGTGCTGACGGCTTACGGCGTCAGGGGTTTGATTCCCTCGCGCTCGTTCAGCGCGGCTTTTCTCTGGTACAACATTTTGCCAGGGCGCAGCGTCCCGATTCGCAGGCTTCCGGTCCATCTGTTCGAAATGCGCGCCGATGCGAAAACAGAGCAGCCAGTTTCGGTGGAGGATCTGGAAACGCTGGCGCGCAAGGCGGCCGAGGGAGTAGCGGGGGTGCGCAGCGTGGGAGAATGCTTTGTGACCCGTGTGGCGGCCGGATTTTTAGTGGCGGTCAACATTGCAGTGGACGCGCAATTGCTAGTGGCGGAGGGCCGGCGCATTGCAGATGGTGTGATGGAGGTGGTGCGTGGGGTGAATCCAAACATCCGGCATCTCTTTGTTCAGGTGTTCGCGGATGAGAAACTTTTCTAATAAGAGCGGTTGAAGATTCACAAAATGTTGCTGGCTCATGTAGTCACTACTTCTCAGCAAGTTGCTGAGACGGCTAAGAGAACGGAGAAGACCGCTCTGTTAGCCGATCTGCTCAAGCAATTGACGGAGGAGGAGATTGAGCCGGCCGTGGCTTTTCTATCGGGCAGTCTGCGCCAAGGGCGGCTGGGCGTAGGCTATGCCACTCTCCACAACGCAATGCCGGAGGGTGCCGCCCAACCTTCGCTCGAAATCCTGCAACTCGACCGGTTCTTCGATCAACTGGCGAATGTCAAAGGCTCGGGTTCGGAACAAAGAAAGCGATTCCTGCTGCACGAAATTTTTCGCCTTGCGACACGCGAAGAGCAGGAGTTTTTGGTAAAGCTGATTGGCGGCGAACTTCGCCAGGGCGCGCTTGAAGGCGTAATGATAGAGGCGCTGGCGAAAGCCACAGCGGTAGCGCCGGAGCGCTTGCGGCGCGCTGCGATGGTGGCCGGCGGTTCGACCGCCATTGCGCACGCAGTGTTTGCCAAGGGCGAAGCGGGACTGGCCGATTTCGACGTGCGCTTGTTCCGGCCGGTACAGCCCATGCTCGCCCAATCTTCCGAAGACGTCACCACGGCGCTGGCGGAATTAGGCGAAGCTTCTATTGAATATAAGTTTGACGGCGCCCGGATTCAAGTCCACAAATCGGGTGATCAAGTGGCGGTTTTCTCACGCGCTGCGAATGATGTCAGTGTGGCGGTGCCTGAGGTGGTGGAGGCCGTGCGCGCGCTGCCCGCGCATGATTTGATTCTGGATGGCGAAGTTCTGAGTATGACGCGCGACGGGCGGCCTCAGCCGTTTCAAGTGTCTATGCGCCGCTTTGGGCGCAAACAGGACGTCGCGCGTTTGGCGGCTGAACTTCCCATGACGCCGTACTGGTTTGACTTGCTCTATCTGGATGGCGCGCCGCTGGTGGACGAAACCCAGAGCAGGCGCTTTAGTGAATTGTCACGCCTTGTGCCCGCCGAGCATCTCATTCCCTATATAACGACTCACAGTGTTCGCAGCGGCGAGGAGTTTCTCGGACAAGCGCTGGCCAAAGGCCACGAAGGCATCATGGCGAAGGCGGTTACCTCCACCTATGCGGCGGGGGCGCGCGGGCAAAGCTGGCTCAAAATCAAGCAGGCGCGCACGCTCGATCTCGTTGTGCTGGCTGCCGAATGGGGCAATGGCCGGCGGCGCGGCTTCCTGAGCAATTTGCACTTAGGGGCCCGCGACACTGAAAAAGGCGGCTTCGCCATGCTGGGCAAGACGTTCAAGGGGCTCACGGACGAAATGCTGGCCTGGCAAACCTCTGAATTGCTGAAGCTGGAAGTGGCGCGTGATCAGTACACGGTTTATGTGCAGCCCCGTTTAGTGGTTGAGATTGCTTTTAACGATGTGCAGGTGAGCCCACGCTACGTCAGCGGATTGTCTCTTCGCTTTGCGCGCGTAAAGCGTTACCGGCCTGACAAAACGGTGGCGGATTCGGATACGTTCCTGGCGGTGCAGAGATTCGCGCAACCGCAGTAATGCAGTTCAGATACGGGCCGTCAGTTCATGCGGCTTCAGCCGCCGCAAGGCGATCGGTGCGAGATGCCCCGTTTCAGCGCCCAAAATAATCGACCGGGCCACGGCCAAGGGCGCACTTCGCTTCTCGCGGGCCTGCCTTAACAAGAGAGCCATGGCATGTTGCTCCGTCAGGTTGTTTAGTTTCGCAAGCAAACCGGCTGCCCGGCTGACGGCTTTGCGGGCGTCCAGGCGCTGCTCCAAACGGCGTACCGCTCTTGTCCGCGCGTGAAGGTTTTCTTTCAACTCCAGACGATTCAACATAAGCGCCGCCTGTTGTGCCAATACGCGAGCAAACTTCAGCGGGCACTCCATGCTTTTCGTGCGCGGCTCAAACAGCAAGCGTAAGTTTCCCCACTCGCGTGCATTGGCGGCAATTAAACCCATGGCCGTGCCGCCCGGAGTGGTTGTCCTGGAGGCATGCCATTCCAGCGCATCTTGCACTGAATTCAGCCGGACCACCACACCATGAATGCCGCTTAGGCGTAAAGCTACGCCTGCCAGTGTCTCGAGCCCGAGGGTCGCGTCGGATGCGGTCAACGCCGCTTTACCGAGTGTGAGAATCGCCTCCTGCTCCGTAATCTTGCGGAGGCTCCGAAAAAGATTTGGCGATTGTAGCAATGCACTCATCCTCTTGTCATTCCTTTGAAAGTTCTCTTGGCTAGGGTTGGAAACGGGCAGCGGAAACTAGCAACAACAAAGAAAGCGGCGAAGAAGAGATAACAGCATAAACTACTAAATTCCTATTGACATTATCGTAATTCGCGAAACTCCTGTCAATAGTCAAAAGCAACGAGCGGGTGAAACGGCAAGGTGTTATACAATTTGGCCTTGACCATGAAGTGCCTGCTTATCACCTCCATCCCTCTGATCTTCGTTGCCGCTTCTCTGTCAGCGCAACAGACGGCCAAGATCGAACGGCTCAACAAGGCCGTCGACGACATCGTTCCAGCCGATGCCGTGCTCAACAAAGTAGCTAGCGGCTACACTTGGACCGAAGGCCCGATCTGGATTTACAACCAAGTGGGCTATCTGCTGTTCGCCGAGATTCCGAGCAATTCGATTTACAAGCTGGTACCCGGCCACAAGCCAACCCTTTTTCTCCGGCCCAGCGGTTGGACCGAGTCGACACCGTACAACGGCAAAGAACCCGGCTCAAATGGAATGACGCTGGATCGCCGGCTCCGACTCACCATTGCGGGACACGCGCGCCGCAATGTCTGGCGCATGGAGACCATGAATCCGAAAGGCCCGATCACTGTTCTGGCTGATTCTTTCGAAGGGAAGAAACTCAATAGCCCGAACGATCTCGTCTACAAGCGCAGCGACAATTCTCTCTATTTCACCGATCCGCCGTACGGTCTCGAGACGCAGGAAGATACCGACCCTAAGAAAGAACTCACAGTCAACGGCGTGTACCGCCTGGAGAGTCCGCTCGATCAGCGCCCCGGCAGCCGGCCCGATCCCAAGCGCCTTCATCTCATCATTTCCGACCTGACGCGCCCGAACGGCATTGCTTTCTCACCCGACGAGAAATACCTTTATGTAAACTGCTCAGATCTAAAGAAGAAAATCTGGATGCGGTATACGGTTCAAGCCGATGGCAGTGTTGCCGATCCGAAATTAATCGCCGATGCGACTAACGACCCGCGCGATGGCGGGCCGGACGGCATGAAAGTAGATCAGCGCGGGAACATCTACAGCACCGGACCGGGCGGCATCTGGATCTTTTCTCCCAAGCTTGAGCACATCGGCACCATCGCAATACCCGAGCGCGCCGGCAACTTGAATTGGGGAAGTGCGGATGGCAAGACGCTGTACATCATGGCAAGCACCAGCCTTTATACGATCCGCTTGAAAATTCCGGGGGTTCGGCCTTAGGTCGCGACGAAGCCGGCGCACACCTTTTTGACGAGTTCTGTCAATTCATCAAAACTATCCGGCTTCACAATGTAATCGCGAGCGCCGAGCAACTGGGCCTTTTCTTTGTCTGCCGAGCGTCCCGAGGTGCTGATGACGACTACGGGAATCGTGCGCATAGCTTCGTCGTTTCGCATGCGATTGAGCACGGTGAAGCCATCGATTTTGGGTAAGTTCAAATCGAGCACGACCAGATCGGGCCGTTCGGCGTTGGTATAGGCCCCCGACTTACGTAAGAATGCCAGGGCTTCTTCGCCGTTCGAAACGCGGAACACGATCGTCGAAAGACCAGCCTCCAGCACGGCATTCCGGAACAGGAAGGCAGCGCCGTCTTCATCCTCGACATGTAGCAGCATCGACAAGCGTTTGTGCTGACTTAGTAGACAACTAACGGGCATCTCTCGTCACAGACTTTATTCTGCATGCGAGTACCGTTACTACTGATTCTCTCCAGCTTAAAGGACAATGGAAGAAGCCGTACATGTTAAATCGCATTTCCGTCCACGGGGCGCGTCAGCACAACCTTAAGAACATCAGCGTCGAGATCCCGCGCAACACCTTTACCGTCATCACCGGACTCAGCGGCTCCGGGAAGAGTTCGCTTGCCTTTGACACCATTTACGCCGAAGGCCAGCGCCGTTATGTGGAAACCCTCTCGCCCTATGCGCGCCAGTTCCTGGATCAAATGGAGCGGCCCGATGTGGATTCGATCGATGGCCTGAGCCCTGCGATCTCCATCGAACAAAAAACCACCTCACGCAGCCCGCGTTCGACCGTCGGCACAGTAACGGAAATCTATGATTACCTTCGGTTGCTCTATGCATCCGTAGGCGTGCCGCATTGCCCGTTGTGCGGCGCCGAAATCGCGAAGCAATCGCCTTCGCAGATTCTTGAACAGGTGCTGAGCTTGCACCAAAACGCGCGCATCATGATTCTCGCGCCCATTGCGCGGGGCCGCAAAGGCGAGTACAAGAAGGAACTCGAGAAAATCGCGAAAGGTGGTTTCCGGGCCCGAATTGACGGCCAGTTGATGACGCTCGAAGATCCAATTCTCAAGCTGGATAAGCGTAAGAATCACACTATTGAAGTGGTCATTGACCGATTGGTGGTGAAAAGCGGGATTGAGCAACGACTGGAAGCGTCGATCCAAACCGCGCTGAAATGGGCCGAGGGATTGGTGATTGTTTCCGTGATCGACGGCGAAGAACGCCTTTACTCGGAGAAACTCGCCTGCCCGAACGATGGCACGAGCATTCCGCAGCTGGAACCGCGCTCGTTTTCCTTCAATAGCCCGTATGGCGCGTGTGAAACGTGCCATGGTGTCGGCAGCACGTGGGCTTTCGATGCGGCCAAGGTGATTGCCGATGCTTCAAAGCCTTTGCTGGATGGCGGTTTGGGGCCGGGCGGAACTTCTTCGTATATGCTTTCGACGCTTGCGGAAGCGGGCGAAGCGCTGGGCATTGACCTTTCTGGTCCGTTTGAAGATCTGCCCAAGAAAACCCGCACCGCGCTGATCTATGGCAATTCAGACTTTCAAGGCATCTTGAAAACGCTGGACGAGCACTACAGCCGCGCGAGTGAAGGCTACCGAGAGTGGCTCATGGACTTCATGTCGCCGAGCGCTTGCCCGGATTGCCAGGGACGGCGTCTGAAGCCTGCCAGCCTGGCGGTTACAGTTCAGGGCGTTTCGATTGCCGACTTCACGGCCATGTCTACGGCCCGCGCTCTCACGTTGGTCAAAAAGTGGAAATTCACGGAGCGCGAGCTCAAAGTCGTCGCGCGCGTGATCGAAGAGATCCAAAACCGCATGACGTTTCTGAGTGACGTCGGTTTGGACTATCTGAGCCTGGATCGCTCTTCGGCGACGCTTTCGGGCGGCGAGGCGCAACGCATTCGACTGGCTACGCAAATCGGCTCTAAGCTCCGAGGCGTTCTCTATGTTTTGGACGAGCCCTCGATTGGTCTGCACCCGCGGGACAACAGCAAGCTGTTAGACACTTTGCATTCTTTACGCGATCTGGGCAACACCGTGCTGGTTGTGGAGCACGACGCCGAAACCATCGAACGCGCCGATTACGTGATTGATCTCGGCCCACGCGCCGGCCGCTTAGGCGGGGGTCTGATGGCGCAAGGTACGCCTGCCGAGATCATGAAATCGCCGAAGTCCTTAACCGGCGAATATCTTTCCGGCCAGATCTCGATTCCATCACCGTTGGTTCGACGGCAGGGGAATGGGCAAAAGCTCACGGTCAAAGGCGCACGCGAACACAACCTGAAGAATTTGGATGTCGATTTTCCTCTCGGCACTCTCATTGTTGTAACCGGGGTTTCGGGCAGCGGCAAATCGACGTTAGTTCACGACATCCTTTATCGCGCTCTGGCAAAAGAGGTCTACGGATCGAGCGCGATGCCCGGTGCGCATGATGCCATCCGCGGCTTGGAGAATATCGACAAAGTCATCGAGATCGATCAGTCGCCAATCGGGCGCACACCGCGCTCGAATCCCGCGACATATACCGGAGTCTTTTCCCCAATTCGCGACATTTACGCGATGCTGCCGGAATCCAGAGAACGCGGCTATAAAGCCGGCCGCTTCAGCTTCAACGTCAAGGGTGGACGCTGCGAGGCCTGCCAGGGCGACGGCCTCAAACGCATCGAAATGAACTTTCTGCCCGATGTTTACGTGACTTGCGACGTGTGCCGCAGCCGGCGCTATAACTCGGAAACGCTGCAAGTGAAGTACAAGGGCTATAGCATTGCCGATCTGCTCGAATCGACCGTGGAAGAAGCCGTGGGCATCCTCGAAAATATCCCGCAAATCCAAGCGAAGTTAAAGACCCTGAACGATGTTGGCTTGGGCTACATTCACCTGGGCCAATCGTCCACCACGCTTTCGGGCGGTGAGGCACAGCGCATCAAACTTGCTAAAGAATTGAGCAAGCGCCAAACCGGCAAGACGTTCTACTTGCTGGACGAGCCGACCACCGGCCTGCATTTTGACGATGTTCGCCATTTGCTCGACGTCTTACAGCGCTTGGTTGACCTTGGCAACACCGTGGTTGTGATCGAACATCACCTCGATGTCATCAAGAGCGCCGATTATCTGATCGATCTGGGTCTGGAGGGCGGCGAAGCGGGTGGTCAAATCGTCGCCACGGGAACGCCTGAACAGCTCATGCGTAATAAACGCAGCCACACTGCGGAGGCTTTACGGAAGATAATGAAAGCGGGACATGCAGCCTGAAGATTTGGAGCGTCTAGATACCCCACCGCTTGATGCGCCGCTCGAAGCACCTATGTTCGCACCGCCGGCGGTTCCGGAACGCGACCCGTTTTGGGGATATTACGATCTGCTGCTCGTGTTGGGTTTGCTGTTCGCGTTTATCCTGGTGGTCGTCTTCGCCACTGGGGTCATCATGCGCTTCCATCCTGGCCTCTCGCCGACCCGACCGGAGATCGCGCTTCCGTTCCAGTTCGCCGTTTATGCGGTGATCTACCTTGCGATTCTCATCCCCTTCAAATTGCGTTATGATCGCCCTGTACTTTCCTCGCTGGGATGGCGTTCGACCAACGTCAACCTCCTCGGCGTGGGCGTCGCCGGAATCCTGCTGGCAATCGGCCTTAATGTTCTTGCTACCTTGATCCACACGCCGCAAGTCGCAACACCGTTTGAAGATCTTGTTACCACGCCCTTCTGGATAGCGCTGCTTGCTTTTACTGCCGTCGTGGCCGGGCCGTTGTTCGAGGAAATGATGTTTCGCGGCTTTCTCCAGCCGCTGTTTTCCCGAACCTTTGGCACCGTTCTTGGCATTCTGCTCACGGCGTTGCTCTTCGGCGGTCTACATGCTTCGGAATACAAATACGCCTGGCAATATGTGGCGGCCATCAGTATTGTGGGTATTGTGCTTGGAACGCTACGCGCTCGAACGAACTCGATCATTCCGGGAACCGTGATGCACGGTTGTTTCAACCTTGTTTCCGTGGTCAGCCTGGTTAACGAAAAAATCCTACACCATAAATGAACTCAAGCACTGCTACGCAAACCATCGAGACTATCGAATGGACGCCTGCCGGCGTCGTTATGATTGACCAGACGCGCCTGCCGCGCGAAACGGTGTTCGTGACTTGCCGCGACTATCGCGAAGTCGCCGAGGCCATCCGCAGCATGATTATTCGCGGCGCTCCAGCGATTGGCGTCGCGGCTGCCATGGGCGTAGCGATTGGGGCGCTGAAATCCGACGATCTTGAAGCGGATATGCCGGTTATCTGTGAGACGCTCGCGCAAACCCGGCCTACCGCCGTTAATCTGTTCTGGGCCATCGATCGCATGCGGCGCATCTACGACGAACACAAGTCGTCGGGCTTGGCGGCAATTCGTGAACGCCTGGTCAAAGAAGCTGCGCTAGTACGCGAAGAAGACATCGCCATCAATCAGGCAATCGGCCGCCATGGCGCCGATCTCGTGCCCGACGGCAAAACCGTACTCACCCATTGCAATGCAGGCGCGCTGGCGACTGCCGGTTTTGGAACCGCTTTAGGCGTTATCCGCGCTGCAGTCCAAGCCGGTAAGAAGATCGACGTCTTCGCTGATGAAACCCGCCCATTCCTGCAGGGCGCTCGCCTGACGGCTTGGGAACTGCAGCGCGATGGCATCGAAACCACGCTCATCACCGACAACATGGCGGGTCATTTCCTGAAGAGTGGACGCATTGGCTGCGTTGTGGTTGGCGCGGACCGGATAGCGGCTAACGGCGATGTGGCAAACAAGATCGGCACTTACGGCGTCGCTGTTTTAGCCAAGGAGAACAACGTGCCCTTCTACGTCGCGGCGCCGGTCTCCACACTCGATCTCACGCTCAAATCCGGCGACCTGATCCCAATCGAAGAACGCGCCTCGAAAGAAGTGACGCATGTGCATGGCGTCCAGATCGCGCCCGATGGCATCAAAGTCGCAAATCCAGCCTTCGACGTTACGCCCAACCGCTACGTGTCTGCCATCATCACGGAAAAGGGCGTCGCGCGGGCGCCTTTCACTGAAAGCCTCAAGCAACTAGCGGCTTCTTGAAACCCAAACTCGCGGTGCCGCTACCAGTTCAATATCGCCATCTTTACTCCGTACGCTGACCGATTCGAAGTCGTTATTCGCTGCCGGGCTAGCCAGGAATTCGATCAGGTATTGATCGGTCAGGTGTTCGGCAATGTCATTCAAGAATGGCGCCAGCGACGGAAGCGGCCCGAAGTATAGGAAATAGGCCTCGCCGCCGGACTCAGTGGCAACGTGTGAAAGCTGCACTTGGGCGGCGTACAGCTTGGCGGAATCGGTCCCGTCATAGTCCGCGTTTGGGTGATAGATGGCGTAAATCGGGATGCGCGACTTTTGCGCAGTGGCAATTAGCGCTTCTGCCGCAGGATCGGCAGCATCGTTGCGCGCGCCTGGATTGATGCCGTTTGAAATCATTACCACTGCGCGGCGCGCTTCACTTTGCGGCCAGTTTTGAATCAACTCGGTCACCGGCCCGTACGGATTCGCCGGCTTGCTGCCGCTGGGCACACTCAGCGCACTCACAGCCTTTTTGTGATCGGTGGTTAGCATTTGGGCAATCCGCAGTTCACCGTTCTCCATGTAGGCAACGCCCACTTTGGTTGTGGAGGCTTGCGCCAGAATGAAACCGCGAATCTCTTCAAACTTCGAGCCCGGCTCACAATTCGAACAGTTGTCCACCAATAGGTAAAGTTCGAGCGCGCTGCGCAATGGAACCAGTTTTGTGATGGGAAGGGTCGCTCCCTGCGCATCGACCACCAAATCACTCGCTTTCAATTCCGGCGGCGCCTTGCCGTAGTGATGGCCCAGCGTCAGAACCAGCGAGGCTGGGATTCCTTCAGACGCCGGTGTTTGCGCCCAAAGCGGCAGTGCCGCGAGCAGTGTGAAGAACCAAATACGCATAGCACTATTGGTTAGGCATGAGTCTCGCCAAAGCGGACTCGAACGTTATGTATTCGATACGAACGGCTGTTTTGACGAACAGTGCGTTGCGCCACGCATGCGTTGAGCCAATTCCCGCAACGGCATTTTCTATCATGGGGTTTGCGGAACATGTCTCCCCACCTGCGTTCGTTGGCCGCTGGCTCGCTTTCCCTGGCGCTCGCTTGTTATGTACTTCCGGCGTTCGCGCGCAATGGAACTCACCCTACGTTGCTGAGCATCGTGAGTGATGAATTGAATCGCGAGTTTTCCACTTTAAAGGCCAAAGGTGATCCGCCGCCGTACTACATGGCTTACGAGGTAACGGACGAAGAGAGCGTAAACGAGTCCGCCACGCTGGGCGCTTTAGTCAAAGACGTGCAAATCCACGTCCGAGGCTTCGATACGACCGTGCGGGTGGGATCGCCCGAGTTCGACAACTATCATCCGTACAAGGATTCCCATGCGCAATTCACGCACTTCACCCAAATCAGCCTGGACGATGATGCGAACCAAATTCGCCGCGCCCTTTGGAATGAAACGGATCGCGTTTACCGGGCCGCCTCACGACGCTTTCTTCAACTGAAGACCGATGAACAACTGCTCGCCGACGAAAAGGAGAAAAATGCCGATTTCTCGGTCGAGACGCCGGCGCAACACAATTCCGAGACTGCGCGCTATCCGATTGACCGCGCTCCGTGGGCGAAGCGGGTGCGCGCCTGGTCCGCTGAGTTCAAAAGCCACAACAAGATTCTCGCCTCGGAAGTGGAGTTCGCGTCTGTCCGCACGGTTCGCACTTTCGTCAATACCGAGGGCTCGGCGATCCAAACCGGCGATAATTTGTCGCGCATTATTCTGCAGGCCAACGCGCTTGCGCCGGACGGCATGAGTTTAGGAGATTTCAACTCGGTGGAAGCCATAGACCCAGCTCACCTGCCTAGCGACGAAGTAGTTCTTGAGCGCGTGAAAGCGCTCGCCAAGAAAGTGGATGACCTGGCAGCCGCGCCACCGGCAGAACCCATCGTCTGCCCGGCCATACTTTCCGGACGCGCCTCCGCAGTCTTCTTCCACGAAATCTTTGGCCACCGGGTGGAAGGCCACCGCCAGAAAGACATCAACGAAGGCCAAACTTTCGCTAAGATGCTGGGCACCAAAGTTCTGCCCGATTTCATCAGCGTCACTTTTGACGCCACCCGTGACAATTATCACGGCACCGATCTCATCGGCCATTACGATTACGACGATGAAGGAGTGAAAGCCCGCCCGGTGAAAGTCGTAGAAGGCGGGGTGCTAAAAACTTTCCTGCTGGCGCGTTCTCCCGTCGGAGACTTCAAACAATCCAACGGGCATGGCCGCCGGCAACCGGGCCACGAAATCGTATCCCGGCAATCGAATCTGATTGTCGAATCGACAAAGACAGTTTCTATGCAGGATCTGCGCGCCAAACTCATTGACGAGATCAAGCGGCAGAACAAGCCGTATGGTCTTTATTTCGAAGAAGTCTCAAGCGGCTACACCACCACAGGCCGCCGCGGATTGCAGGCCTTTACGGTTGTGCCTTTAGTCGTCTATCGCGTCTATCCCGATGGCCGTCCCGATGAACTGATTCGCGGCGTTGATATCGTCGGCACGCCACTCGCCAGCTTCCAAAAGATTGTCGCCACCTCAGACACACCAGAAGTCTTTAACGGCTACTGCGGCGCTGAATCAGGCAGTGTACCTGTTTCGGCGGTTTCGCCGGCCATTCTGGTTACAGAGATCGAAACCCAGAAAAAGCAGAATGCGCAAGAACGCCAACCTTTGCTGCCCCGGCCGGAGTTCAAACAATGAAGTGCGCTGTCGCTGTTTTAGCTCTCAGTGCTTTGGGCGCGGCCCAAACACTCAAAGATGATGTTCAGCTTCAGGCGATGCAAGATGAACTTGCGCGCGCCAAGACGCTTCAGCTCAACAATCTGGATAAACCGTATTTCATTCAATACACGGCCAGTGACGCAGACGAGTTACTGATCACCGCGAGCCTGGGTGGCATTCTTTCTTCCATCCGGGAACGCGGGCGGAATCCGCGCGCCGAGATCCGTGTAGGTAGCCCGGATTTTGACAATAGCAACTCGCTTTACAGCGCCGGTCCTTTAGGCGGCTCGCTTCCCATCGATGACAATTACGACGCGCTCCGTACCGCCTTCTGGCTTGATAGCGACGCCGAATACAAAGCCGCCAGCGATCAAATCACGCGCAAACGAAACGCTTTGCGAGAGATTGCGGACGCCGACAAAACACCGGATCTGGCTCCCGCCACTGCTACCAAAGAAATCGATCCGCCTTCCAGCTTCAAGGTTGATCAGCAACAGTGGGAGAACCTGGCGCGACGAGTGTCCGCCAAATTTACCGCGGCTCCCTCTGTGACCGAATCGAGCGTCCGCTTCCGCAGCATTTCTTCCACCTACCGCCTGGTCAACAGCGAAGGCAGCGTGATTCGCATTCCACAGGAACTGACTGACTTCGCCGTTCTGGGCGAAGCACGCGCCGCCGATGGCAGCAGAGTTTGGGAATATCAAGCTGCGGTGGGATTAACGCCGCACGATCTACCGAATGGGGAAGCCCTGGAAAAGATGGCCGAAGGCGTCGCGGGCGATTTAGAAGATCTTGCCAAGGCGCCGGTTTCAGAGGATTACAGCGGCCCGGTTTTGTTTGACGGCGAATCAGCCGCACAAATGCTCGGCGCCGCGCTCGCCGATGCGCTCCGCTTGCAGCGCAAACCTTTGGCCCCGCCCGGCGCCAATACCGGGCAGCTTCTCGAAAGTGTCTGGTCTGCCAAATTAGGCGCCAAAGTGTTGCCGGAGTGGATGAGCATCATTGACGATCCATTGCAAGAGAAGTTCCACGGCACGGCTCTCTCAGGCGCATATAAAGTGGACGACGAAGGCGTTCCGGCCCAGCGCGTCGTGCTGGTGGATAAGGGCGTCTTAAAAAACTTCCTGGCGAGCCGCGAACCGGTGAAAAGCATCGACGCTTCCAACGGCCACGGCCGCTTACCTGGGGCGTGGGGCACTGAACTGCCGGTAGCCGGCAACCTGTTTGTCGAAGCGAAAGAGACTACGCCCGAATCCGAGATGAAGGCCAAACTCATTGAAAAAGCCAAAGCCGCAGGCCTGAAATTCGGCCTTTTGATTCGCCGCCTGGATTTTCCTTCCGCGGCCGATGGCGAGGAGTTGCAGAGCATGGGACGCCAATTGCAGAAGGGCGGGGTCTCGCGCACATTGAACTCGCCGATACTGATCTATCGCGTCTATTTGGACGGCCACGAAGAACTGGTGCGCGGCCTGCGCTTCAAAGATTTCAGCGCCAAGGACTTGCGCGATGTTTCGCTTGCTTCGGATCAGCCCCACGTCTTCAATTACGTCAACAACGGCAGCGGCTTTAACCACGCCGATGCCGGAGCGAGCGCCACCAGCACGGCCGTGATTGCTCCATCGCTGCTGTTCGACAGCCTGGAATTAGCCAAGGCGGAAACGGAACCGGGCAAATTGCCGATTGTGCCAGCGCCCGCATTCGTCGCCGAGCCTTAAACGAGCGGATGCGAATCCTTAGCCGCGCCATCTTTAAAGAAGTTGCCAGCAGCGCGTTGCTCGGCGCCGGCCTCTTCATCTTTGTGCTGTTCTTGCGCAAGATTGAACAGCTTTCGGCGCTGCTGGTAAAGAGTTCCGCGCCCATCGGCGTTGTGGCCAAGCTACTCATGTATGCGCTTCCCGCCACATTGCCCTTCGCGTTGCCTTTGGGTGTGCTGGTGGGCATCTTGATCGGCCTGAGCCGCATGTCTGCCGATAGTGAAATCACCGCAATCCGCGCTGCCGGCATCCCGAGTTTTAGCATCGCGCGACCTGTCACGCTATTCGCCTTCTTAGCACTCGTCGCCACTGCGCTTGCGGCGCTCTGGTTGACGCCGCTTTCTCTCAACCTCGAGACCAAGACGGCCAAAAACTTCGTCGCCGCCCAACTCACCGGCAATATCGAATCGCGGATTTTCGACGAGCAATTCCCCGATACGGTTCTCTATGTGAACGAGGTGCAAACGTTCGAAAAGCAAATCGTCTGGCGCGGTGTTTTCATTGCGGATGTCACTCCGCCTGAAAAATTACAGGAAGAGGGTAAAGACCGCGGCGAAGGCCCGCGTATCATCACCGCTAGCGAGGCCATCCCGTATCCAGATCCGGCTAATAACCGCATCATCCTGGATATGCGCGACTTTCACTCGACTGAGCGAGACAAAGAAGGCAAAGCGGTCACCACGATCGCCCAGCGACACCAATGGGTGCTGCAAGCGCAAAAGCAAGAAGACTTGCAAGTCAACAAGACTGTGCAGGAAATGGACACCGGGCCACTCTACAAGTACGTCTACCACCGGCATGATCTTTCGCGGCAGGATTCTGTCGATGCGACAATCGAGCTACATCAGCGCTTCGCTCTGCCGCTCGCGTGCATTTTGCTGGCGCTGGTGGGCATTCCGCTGGGCGTATCCTCGCGGAAAGGCGGCAAATCGGCCGCCTATGTGGTTACTGTGCTCGTGGCCTTTCTTTATTACATGAGCTACATCACGTTGCTCGGCTTGGCGAAAAAGGGCAGTTTGCCGGTCCCGATTGCCGCTTGGACACCGGGCTTGGTCTACGCCTTTCTTGGCACGCTGATGCTCTCGCGCCTGGAACGGCCGGGCGACCGCGATTGGAGCTCATGGGTTCAATCCACGGCCACGGGTATTTGGAAATGGTTCTCCACATGGTTGCGCAAACGAGCAGGCGCCGGCGCCGACCGACCGTTCAGCATTCCTGGCTTTGGCTTGCGGCCCTTGCTGATTGACGGTTATGTGCTTAATAGCTTCCTCTTCTATTTCGCGATCCTGCTGGTGGCGTTAGTCAGCCTGATTGAGGTTTTCACTTTCTTCGAACTTCTCGGCGACATGATCAAGAACGACATCAGCATGACAACGATGCTTGATTACCTGTGGCACCTTGCGCCCAGCTTGATCTACCAACTAACGCCCATCGGCACTCTGGCCGCCTCACTCATTTGTTTCGCCATCTTGACCAAAAACAATGAAGTGACCGCTTTCAAAGCTGCCGGCGTGAGCGTGCACCGGCTCGCAGCGCCGGTGATGTTCGCGAGCCTGGTCATCAGCTTGCTGCTCTTCGGCTTCGATCATTTCTATATTCCCGACGCCAACCGGCGTCAGGAGATGTTGCGAGCTGAAATTAAGAAGAAGCCGGTTGCCACCTATCTGCGCCCGGATCGCCAATGGGTCTACGGCCAATCTTCGCGAATCTTCAATTTTCTGCACGTCGATCCGAAACGCGCCATTCTCTCGAAAGTGAACGTTTTCGATATCGACCCCAAGAGTTTCCATATCGCCCGCCAGGTCACCGCCGACCGCGCCGTGTGGAACGACCATCTGCACAAATGGGTTTTCGAGAACGGTGTCAGCCAAACGATGACGCCCAACGGTTGGAACTACACGCAGTTCTACAATGCAACCGCGACTTTCCCCGAATTCACGGAAACGCCTTCCTGGTTTGTGAAGGAGGAGAAGGAATATAAGGAGATGAATTTCGAAGCGCTCGGCAATTATATTGATGAGTTGCAGGCGAGCGGCCTGGATACGGTTCCGCTGCGCGTGCAGTGGCACAAGAAATTTGCGGTTCCTTTGTTTGCCTTTATCATGGCGCTTCTCAGCATTCCGTTTGCTTTTGAGGGCGGCACCCGCGGCGCCATGCGCGGAGTGCTGGTGGCCTTTTGCATTGCGATTGTGTACTGGACAGTGGGCACCGTGTTTGAACAATTTGGCGATCTGAACCAATTGCCCGCTGCTATGGCCGCGTGGGCGCCGGATGTGATCTTTACATTGGGCGGCATGTATTTTATGTTGCGGATGAAGACGTAATGAGATACACGCAAGCATCGAGCTGAGTTTTCGCTGGTCCCCACCTTTGCGGGCGGGGTTCTGTTTCGGATGATCGGAGAGGTTAGAAACGAAAGACACGTCGGGTTTCCTCTTGCCAAACAATCAGTGATTTAAGGCCGGTTAAGCAGCTTTTTGCATGTTTCGGAACTCAAGCATGAGCTTGTGGAAGTCGGGCCAGTTTTTGGTGACCTGATAATGCTGCTTGGCGCGAGGGTACCAGAAATCGAATTCGGCTTTTGTAAATTCGAACCCAAACTGGGCCGGATCAAAGGGCGGTTTGCCTTCGTGGATGGCGGCTTGGGTGTGCATCATGGCGATGTTGAGCTCTTTGGCGAGTTTGTTGCGGCGGTTTTCCTGGATCTGCTCGAGCTGGGCCTTGTATTTGTCGAGTTGGCGATTGAGGCGGCTTTCTTGTAAATAAAGGTTCGAGAGATCTTTGCTGAACGCGATTCGAATTTCAGTGCGCATGAGCTGGGCGTGGCGCTCGGGGTCGGTTTCATTGGGATAGAGGTCGCCGAGTTTGCGTTCGCCGACGATGAAGAAGCCGGCTTCGGCTTCAGGAACGCGGAGGAGACGCCATTGCGTGTCAGCAATCATTTGGACGAGGGTGCGTTCTTCGTCGTTGATAGGGTCGTATTGGGCGAGATAGCGCTGGATATGGGCGCTATAGAGGGCGAACTCTTCGCCCGGCAATAAGACGGTGCGGCCGGTGAGCCCGGTTTTGAGGGCGTTCATGGAGGAAGTGGCTTTTCCTTCGGCGGTAACAGGGCCGGAGGATTGTTGGGCGTTGGCTCGGTTGGCAGCGAGTTTGGCGTCACTGATAGCGGAAGCTGCGGTAGACATGGTTCAAAAACTCCTGGGTAGAAATAAAAATGGCCCGCGCAGAGATGACACTCTGGCGGACCTGGTTCAACTATACATGCGAGGGGTGGGGGCGGCGGATCAGATTTTCGGGTTTGGGAGGGGTGGAGAGGCTGTAAGTGGTTGAGGGAATTGGAGAAAAAAAATTTGAAAATTTCTTACAAGATCTGTGACCGAAAATTATGGTCGCTAGGCGACTTGTTGGCGCCTCTTTATTTTCAGTTGGTTAGCGGAGGAGCGAGTGCTCAGGGTTCCGATCTGACAGCGAATCTGTGAGGGCCTAAAGTTATCGCTATGGTTGTTCCCCTCACTGGGGATATTCAGGCGAAAGTGGACCGCTTGGCCGCAGCCCGGGGAGGTGATGCGGAGGGGATTGTTCGCGAGGCCATCGAGCGCTTGGCGGACTACGACGAATGGTTTGTCCGCGAGGTGGAGAAAGGGTTGGCTTCCGGGGCCAACGGAGCGATTTTGAGCCATGAGGAAATGGGTGCCCGGCTGGAACGACTGATTGCGGCCAAGCAGCGTCATTCTTGAGAAGCGAAAGTGTTTCTTTCCTCATTGGGTTTTTTAGACGAAAATGAATCTTCGCTGGACAGAGGATGCAGCAGCGGACCTTGAGCGAATTGCCGATTATCTGTTCGAGAGCACGCCGGAGAACGCGAGTCAGCTTGTGCGGGCTCTCGATTCCGCCCCATCGACGCTGCTGAGTTTGCCGCATCATTCAAGCCGCCCAAGCCCGAACTATCCCAAGCCCGTTGGAGCCGCAGCAGTGTCTCGCTGTCAATCGTAGTGGGATTTCGCAGTTGCGCCACCGTGAGGCGGACGATATCCGTCCCCGCAACGTTTGTATCCGCCGTGTCATAACTGAATGCGCTTAAAGTCACCGCGGTGGGCGACGTCAGAAAGCTTGCGATCGGGTTCAGCCGGATTAAAATCACATCCTGGCCAACACAACATATTTGACATTGATTGAGCCCGGATTGAGCGTCTGCCGCAACTGACCGCGCTGCACAAGGCAGCACAACACAACAAGCCTAGGGCTTTTTGTTTGAACATAGAATGACCCACCTCTTCTCACTGGAATTAAACACCCTCAATCCGAACGTGCGCAATGTGTGGGAACACCCTTCAACATAAGCGTCATTAAACTTTGTTGATGACCAAACGCCTGTCTTTCCCTGCAGCACCGCGCGACGGTGTCTGTTTCCTTATACCCGCTCGACTCACCAGAGGCGAAACGGAAAGGCTACTGACAGGACGTTGTCAGGAGAGCGCCCGTAGGATCGTTGCATGGACGCAAAACAATTACAACGACAAAGCAAAGTGGTGTGGTTTGAAATCCCGGCAAGTGATTTTGAACGCGCCGCTGGTTTCTACGAAGAGATTTTTGCGGTGACCCTGACGAAGCAAAATATGGGGCCGCAAAAGCTGGGCGTGTTTCCTTATCAACCTCCGGCGATCAGTGGGTGTGTGTTCGCCGGACCGAACGTCATTCCAGGGAAAGACGGAGCGATTGTTTACTTGAATGCCGATCCGGAACTGAAGGCGATTGTGGATCGGGTGAAAGCGGCGGGCGGCGAAGTATTGGTTCCGCGCGTTGAATTGCCGGAAGGCATGGGCGTGTTTGCGCATATTCTGGATACGGAGGGCAACAGAATCGGCTTGCATGCGACGCGCTGACCGGCTGTTTCAAATCGTTCAGCATTTACGCGGGCGGCGGCTGACGACCGCCGCTCAATTAGCGGACTGGCTGGAGGTTTCGGAGCGGACGGTTTACCGCGATATCAGCGACCTGGGACGGTCGGGGGTTCCGATTGAAGGCGAGGCGGGGGTTGGGTATCGCATTCTGCGCGGGTTTGAGGTGCCGCCGCTGATGTTCACGCTGGATGAAGTGGAAGCATTGGCGACCGGACTGCGGATGGTGGAGAGTTGGGGTGGTCCAGCGCTGGGGAAGGCGAGCCGATCGGCGATGGAGAAGATTGCGATGGCGCTGCCAGCGGGACGCATGAGCGAGATTGAACGGACGCGCTTGTTCGCGCCGAGCTTTCATCTGGACCCAAAAGTGGGCGCGACGCTGGAGGTAATTCGCGGAGCGATTTCCGGGCAGCAGAAGCTGCGGCTCCAATACGAAGACAAGGGAAAACAGCTGAGTGAGCGGCAAGTGCGTCCGCTGGCGCTGCATTTTTGGGGCACAGCATGGACGCTCGCAGCTTGGTGTGAACAGAAGAACGATTTCCGGAATTTCCGGTTGGACCGCTGCCGTGGCATTGAGAAGAGTGACGAATTGTTCCGGGCGGAGACGGGCAAAACGCTGGAGGATTTTCTGCGTAAGATGGAAAGTTATTCGCCCAAAGAATAACTCATGCCGAAGCGGCCTATTTCGATGACGGATTTATCGGCGACCGGGGGTGCGATGCGAAACGATTCGATTTTGCCGACACGGCTCATGCGTTTGGCTTCAGCATCACCCAGGAAGCGGCCCGAGTGGGCATCGTAGAGTTTGACTTCGAGTGAGTCATCGTCTTTGCGACGCCAGCCGAAGACGTATTCGCCGGGGGTTAGAGTAATTGAACCGATTTTGACGGGGCTTTGGACGATTAAGAAATTGGAGTACTTACCTTCAGCAGCGTAACCGGCGGTGATGAGGACGACGCCGGCGATGAACTTTCCTTTGCCATTGGTAATGCCGGACGCGGTGCGAAATTCGGTTTCGATGCGTTCTTTTTCGACGGGAGCACGGTCGGGAATGAGCGCCTTGAGTTCGGTTTCAGAGGCTTGACGCCACGCGGCGGAAGAGGCGAGGGTTGTGAGGGTAAGGGCGAGGATCAAGGTTCGCATAGTTACTTTAAGTGAACGAGGCCGCGCTGAATGGCGGCAGTGGCAGCTTGGGTACGGTCGGTGACACCCATTTTGCCGAGCAGATTGTTGATGTGGGTTTTGACGGTGGCTTCGGAAATGGAAAGTTGGTGGCCGATTTCCTTGTTGCTCTTGCCGCCGACGATGAGTTCGAGCACGGCCATTTCACGGCCGGTGAGTTCGGAGCCGCTCATGCGCGTCGCTAGCCGTTCGGCAACCGCAGGCGGGATGCGCTTTTTGCCGGCGTGGACGGCGCGAATGGCATCGAGCAATTCATCGCTCGACATTCCTTTCAGGAGGTAACCGCGCGCGCCGGCTTGCAGAGCGCGGTAAATGTCTTCGTCGCCGTCAAAGGTTGTGAGGACGATGATGCGGGCTTCTGGGAATTGGCGGCGGATGCGAGCCACGGCCTCGGCGCCGCCGACATCGGGGAGGCGGAGATCCATGAGAGTGATATCGGGTTGGTGCTGGCAGAAGAGTTCGATGCCGGCTTCGGCGTTGGCGGCTTCGGCGATGACGGCCATATCGGGGACAGCGTTCAGCAGGGCTATGAGTCCTTGGCGAACGATGTGATGATCTTCAATAACCAGAAGTTTGATTCGTTCGCTCATCCGACTATTTTCTCAACCTCGATCTGGGTTCCCGCGCCGGGTGTGCTTTTCACGTCGAATTCGGCGCCGATTTGGGCGGCACGTTCGCGCATGCCGCGCAGGCCGAAGTGGCCGTCGGGCCCAACCACGCCGGAGGGTGCGGAGAAGCCGTGGCCATCGTCAGAAATGGTCATGCGGAATTTCTTCTCTTCATAGGCGAGGTCGATTTTGAGGATCTTGGCTTGCGCGTGGCGAGCGGTGTTTGTAGCCGCTTCCTGAGCGATTTTGAGCATTTCATCCTCTATTTTTTCGGGCAAGGCGCGGTAAGTGCCGAGGACGTTGAACTTGAGTTGCAGACCGGCGCGTTTGGCCGTGTCGCCGGCCATGCGGGAAAGGCGCGACCGGAAGTCGGAAGATTCGGCGCCTTGGGAGCGAAGTTCCCAGATGGAGCGGCGGGCTTCTTCGAGGCCGCTTTGGACGAGTTCGCGGGTTTGGGAAATCAGGCTCTTGACGTCGTCGGGAGCAGCGGAAAGTTTGCGAGAGAGGAGTTCGAGCTGGAGAGAGACCGCGACGAAGCCTTGGGCGAGGGTATCGTGAATTTCGCGCGCAATGCGGTTGCGTTCGCCGAGGACGGCGGTAAATTGCGCTTCCACTTCGCGAACGCGCCAGCGGTAGAAAGCGTAGATAGCGAGGGCGAGGGTGAAGGCGAGCAGGAGATAGAACCAATAAGTCTGATAAAAGCGCGGGAGAAGGCGAAAGGAAATGGCAGCTTCGGCGGAGTTCCAATCGCCGTCGTTGGTGCGCGCGGTGACGTGAAAGCTGTAATCGCCGGGAGGGAGGCTGGTGTAGTAAGCGGTGCGGCGAGTGCCGGCATCGACCCAAGTTTTGTCGAAACCATCGAGCCGGTAGCGGAAGCGAACACGTTGCGGAGAGACGAAGGTAATGCCGGTGTATTCGAATGCCAGGCGGTTGTGGCCGGGTGGAATTTCGCGAGTGGATGAGAGATCGATGGCGTGGTCGTCCACAGAGAGAGATTCGATGGCTACGGTAGGTGGGAGACCGTTGGCGAGGGCGGATGTGCGGCTCAAAGAGGAGACACCACGGAGCGTGGCGAACCAGAGAGAGCCATCGCGCGCGAGGCAGGCGGAGGGGTGGCCGCCTTCGCTGCATTCGTTGACGCGCAGGCCGTCGGCAGTGCCGTATTGCGCGACTTGCAGGTTTTGAGCGGCGGCGAGGTCGGTGCGGCGAACGCGGTAAATGCCGGTTTTCGAAGTTAGCCAGAGAAAGGGATCGTTTTCGACGATGGCATAGATGGAGGCTGGCAAGCCGGAGGCGGGAGAGTAGTGGACAATTTTGCCGTTTTGCATACGGTGGAGACCGCCGTCTTCGGTGCCGATCCAGAGGATGCCGGCGGAATCTTCGCTAAGGGCAGTGATGACGTTGCTGGCGAGACCGTTGTGTGAATCGAAGGTTTGAAAGCGGCCGTTTTGGAAACGAGTCAAGCCGTGGAAGGTGCCGATCCAGAGAGCGCCGCTATGATCGCGCGTGATGGCGCCGACAAGATCGCTGCCGAGGCCATCGGGTTCGGTATAGGTGTGGAAAGTGGAATTTTTCCAGAGCGTGAGACCGCGGCGAGTGCCGATCCAGACTGCGCCATCGCGGTCGACGAACAAGGAGCGGATTAGGTCGTCGGGCAGGCCATCGGCGGTGGTGAGCAGCTTGATTTTACCGGCATGAATGATGTTCAGGCCGTCCTGGGTTCCGACGAGTAAGTCGCCTTCATGCGTTTCACTAAGTGAGAAGATAAAGTTACTCGAAAGACCGTCCTGCACAGTTAGGTTTGAGAGCCGGCCATTTGAGAATTTAGTGAGACCGTTATTGGAACCGAACCATACAGTGCCCTGATGATCTTCGAACACGCAGCGCACAGGGACGTCGGGTGAATAGGTAGTGAATTTCTGATCGCGCAGAATGGTGACGCCGTTCAGCTCGCTGCCGAGCCAGAGATTACCTTCGCGGTCTTCGAAGAGCGAGAGGATGGTTTCGGTGGACAGTGGATCGTTAGCGGGAAAGGCTTCGGACTTGCCATTGACGCTGCGAGTGAGGCCGCGACTGCCGGTCCACAAAACGCCGTGACTGTCTTTGAGGGTGACAGTGACCGGGTTTTCGAGATTTTCTTTGGTGTCGCGGGTGACGAAGCGCCCATTTTCTAAGAGCGCAGAGCCATTGGCCGTGGAGACGGTGAGTTGACCGGCGGAGTTTTGTTCGATGGACCAGATGCTGTTGCCTGGCAGGCCCTGTTCGCGTGTGAAGACGGAGGCTGGTTTCGCGGGGTGGAAGACCGTGAGTCCATCGGCAGTGCCGATCCAGAGATTGTGGCGGCGATCTTCGAGAAGAGCGCGGATGTTGTTGCTGTGGAGCGCGGGAGTCGTTTGAGAATCGTAGACCGTGAATTTGAGGCCGTCGAAGCGAACCAGGCCGCCTTCGGTGGCTAGCCAGATGTAGGAATCATGGGTTTGCAGTATGGCATGTACTGTGTTTTGAGGAAGGCCGCTTTCAATTTGCCAATTCTGGCGCTGATAGGCGGTGAGGGGCTTGCTGGGATCGAGCGCGAAAAGGCGAGAGCCGATCGTCCCGACGAGACAAAACCACAAGAAAACGCGGACCGGCACGCTTCTACCATACAAAACGTACGAATGGGGAGACGAAGGGCTAGGGCGTAACGTCATATGCTATGAGAGGAGGCAAAACGAATATGAACGGTTATCAACAACAACCTTCGGCGCTGGACAAATTGACTGGGACCATTGATCTGACTGCCGGGCAGGCTTCGGTCATTAAACAAACATATGTTCTGTTGGCGGTGAGTGTGTTCTGCGCGCTGGCGGGAGGGTATATCGGCGTTTCGTCGCCGACGCTGGTTCATTTCTTCTCATCCGGGGTGGGATGGATCACGGCGATGGTGCTGTTGAACGTCGTGCCGTATATTGCAATTGCGGCGCGGAACAATCCGGTTTTGGGTGTGACAGCGCTGGTGGCTGATGGATTGATTGCGGGCATCGCATTGACGCCGTTGCTTTGGGCGGCGAGCATGATTGCGCCGGACCTCATTTTGATGGCGCTTGGCGTGGCGGCTTGCGTGTTCATTGGCGTTACGGGTTATGTGATGATGTCGGGCCGTACGTTTTCAGCGCCGCGCGGATTGATGGCCGGGTTGTTTCTTTCGACCATCGCGATCATCATTTTGAATAATTTCCTGCATATTGGATTGCTGGGCATCGTAGCGAGCCTGGGCATCGGGATTTTGGGCGTTTGCTCGCTGGTTTATTCGACGAGTGGTGTGCTTCGTTCCTCAGCAGGCGATAGCCCGATTCCGGGCGCGCTGGCTTTGTTTGCGGGGATGTTCAACATATTTGTGGCGACGCTGAATATCTTGCTGCGGGTAATGGGCGGAGGACGTAGGAGCTAAATCGTCGCTGGTTGCGGCGCGGTATAGGCTAAGATCCACTCTGAGTTCTTAGCATCGATCGTAAACGGTTTTGCAGATGCCGGAATGAGCCAACTCATTCCGGCATTCACTTTTTCGCCGGCAATTTCACCGCTGCCTTGGACGCACATGAGCAGCATGTAAAAGGGATGGCCGCCGCGAAACGTCTGCGAGGAAGCGATGGATAACTTTTCAATGCGGAAGTAATCGGAAACAACGAGTTCCCAGCGGCCAGGCGCGAGTTGAACCGGTTTGACGTGCTGCGGATGCGGCCCGAGGTGCGAAACCTTCACACCGTGATTGAGATGTAATTCGCGCGGGCGGCCGTAATCATAGAGGCGATAGGTGATATCGGAGTTCTGCTGAATTTCGCAGATGGTGACGCCGGCGCCGATGGCGTGGACGGTGCCGGCGGGAACGAAGATGACATCGCCTGCTTTGACAGGCCGCCAATCGAGCAGCTTTTCAATTTCGCCCGAGCGAGCGGATTGCTCCAGCCGGCCGGCGGTAATGGGCTCTTTAAAGCCGACAGCGACATCGGCATTTGCGTCCGCTGCGACGACGTACCATGCTTCGGTTTTGCCGAGGCTTTGGTGATGCCGGTAGGCGTAATCATCGGCGGGGTGAACCTGCACGGAGAGGCGTTCAGTGGTGAACAACAGCTTAGCCAGAAGCGGGCACTGATTAGGGTGCTTGGGGTCGAACGCATTGCCTAGAACGGCTGGGTGAGTTTGGATGAGTTCCCCTAAGGTTTGACCGGATTTTACGTGGTTGTCTTTAAAGGTGAACCACACCTCGCCGATACGTTGTTTTACGGGCCGCCTCTCATAAAACGGAGACAGGTCCTCGCGGCCCCACACTTTCTCTTGAAAGAGAGGAGTGAGTTCGATGGGCCGGTGGAGATTTACGTCGAAAGACATTTGTATTCAAAGGGACAAATTATGATTATCGCGGTTGGGATTTTGGTTTTCATCGCGGCCTGCTCGCTTTCACTGGTTGGATTAGGTGAATCGCACAGCCGGGTTTCCAGAATTCTCAATGAAATGGATGACAATCGCATGAAAGAGGATACGGTGAGCAAGCCAGTGGCAGTAATGGAGAGCGTGGTGGAGCAGGAGAATATGGGGGTCTTTACGGAGTTAGGGTTTACTCGTTCTCTTCTCGCCCTAAGTAAAGTTCACTCACCAGTTCCTTGTGCAACTCCAACACCCGAGCACGACGAATCTTCATTGTTGGTGTCAGTTCGCCGTTCTCAATCGAGAAGTCCCGTTCAAGTACTTTAAAGCGGCGGATTCGTTCGAAGTCGGCTAAGTGCTTGTTGACGCGGGCAACGGCTTCTTTGACGGCTTTCTGAACGTGCTCGGCATCTACCTCGTCGACGCCATTCTCAGGTGCGGCAGCGCTTTTGAAGTTGGCCAGGTTCAAAGTTAGGAGCGCTGTGACATAGGGCTTCTTATCGCCGACCAGTACCACTTGATTGACAAGCGGCTCCATTTTGAAAAGGCCTTCGATGCGGGAAGGATAGATCTTCTTGCCGTTCGAAGAGACGATGAGTTCCTTCTTACGGCCGGTGATGTACCAATAGTCTTCGGAGTCGCTTTCCGCGATATCGCCGGTGGAAAACCAGCCTTGCGGATCGACAACCGAGCGAGTGGCGGCTTCATCGTTGTAATAGCCCTTGAACATGCAAGGCGAGCGGAGTTGCAGCTCGCCATCATCCGCAAGGCGTGCTTCAACACCGGGAAGCATTTTGCCAATGCTACCAGGTTTGGGACTTGCGAGCGGGTTAAAGCTGACGATACCCGCCTCTGTCAGGCCATAGCCTTCGATTAAAGGCATGCCAATGGCGGCGTAGAACTCGGCAAGATCTTTGGCGAGCGGCGCGCCACCGGAGGCGGCGATTCGAATCCGGCCACCTAGACGCTCGCGCACCTTTTGAAAGACAAGTTTGTTCGCGAGGCCCAAGAAACGCTTCATCCAACCGGGCAGCGGTTTGCCTTCCCGCTGGTAGCGAGCGGCTTCCGCGCCCAGACCCAAGGCGCCGTAAAAGATTTTGCGAGCCACCATGGGACGCTTTTTGACCTCGCTCAGAATGGTGGCGTACATGCGCTCCCAAACGCGCGGCGGCGCAAGAAAGAAAGTGGGCTTGATGTTTTTCAGTTCGGACGGCAAGCGCGAGAGACTTTCGGAAAAATGGACTGGCGTGCCCATGCGCATGGGCAGAAGTTCCAAAGCAATGCGCTGAGTGATATGGGCGGAGGGCAAAAAGACAATGGTGGAATCGATAAGGCCGATGGGGAGTACGGCCGGGCCCATGTCAATGTTGGCGATGACGGAAGCGTGGCTGGTAAGACCCATTTTCGGCTCGCCGGTGGCGCCCGAAGTCAGATAGAGGATGGCTGGATCTTCCGGCGAAATCTCTTCTTGGATGCGAGCCATGGCGCTTGGATCACCGGCGAGCAATGCACGGCCTTGCTCAAGAAGCGAAGCAAGCGTGAGGGCATTGGGACTCTCATCGAGCATCAGAATTATGTGCCTGGGCAGAGAGACGGCTTGCTCCTGCGCGGCTTTGATTAAGCTGGCAAGGCTTTTGGCGTTTTCAACAAAGAGGAACCGCGGATTGGTGGCTTTGATGCTGCGGACGAGTTCGGGCATCGGATAGGCGGTGTATAGCGCGGCAGAGACGCCTCCCGCAGCTATGATGCCGAGATCCACGATATAGAATTCGGCGCGTGTTTCCGACAGAACGCAGACGATTTCGCCTTTGTTCAAGCCGAGGGCGCGCAAACCGAGGCCAATTTCCGATGAACTTTGGGCCCATTCATTCCAGGTGTAGCGGCGATAGCCGGGTTTATCTTTCTGACCGATCGGTTGATAGAGAGCGACCTGGTCGCCATATTGGGCGGCAGTTTCTGTGAGAACTGTGAAAACGTTGCGACCGGGCATCCGAAGGAATTTTACCAATCGAGGGGAAGACAGGGGTGATCTTTTGAGGAACGCGGGCAAGACGCTCGCGGTATCAGCCGCCGCGCCGAAGGGTTAGCGTGCCTAAAGCGGAGGTGCTTCTACTTACGGGCCGCTCACCCGCACTGCCTCGGTTCAGGGCCTTGTCGTCGCTTCTTTAGCTTGTGCCTGTCAGTCTGCCAGTTTTCGAGTAGGGGCTCCGCGTCCCGCATCTTACGTTTTGGCATGAATCGCCTTGAGCGGGGCGCGCCCGTGAGACTCGAACAAGCGAGTTAAGCGTTCGCGCCCGCGCGCATCAACTGTTCGGCCTGTTTCAGGGCCTCCGGAGTAATATTCTCGCCCGACAGCATGCGGCCAATTTCGTGGGCACGTTCACTCTGGCCAAGTTCTTCGATTTCGGTGGAGACGCGGCCTTTTTTCTCGCGCTTGGCGACGGAGTAATGATGATCGGCAAAGCCGGCGATCTGCGCCAGATGAGTTACGCAGATCACTTGATTGACTTTGGAGAGCAGCTTCAATCGCTTGCCTACCGCGGCAGCTGCAGCGCCGCCGACGCCGGCATCCACTTCGTCAAACACCAGCATTGCAATGCCTTCGCGTTTGCCCGAATCGCCCGCCGCTGTTTTCAACGCGAGCGCTATGCGGGATAACTCGCCGCCGGAGGCGATCTTTTCGAGCGGCTTCAACTCTTCACCTTTATTGGGTGAAACCAGGAAGCCGATTTCGTCAATGCCCGCGGCGGTCCATTGCCCTTGCGTGAGGCTGATTTGAAAGCGGGTGCCGCTCATCATCAAGCTCTTGAGTTCGCTTTCCACTTGCTTCGCCAGCGTGGTGGCCGCTGCCGATCGCTTGGCGCTCAATTCATTCGCCACCTTTTCATAACGCGCCGCGGCGGCCGCGCGTTCCTTCTCCAACTGCTCGCGATGGGCGCTGGCGTTCGCCACTTCATTGGCACGCCGTTTCACGTCCAGATGAAAGGCGAGCACTTCATCAATGGTTTTGCCGTATTTGCGTTTCAATTTATCGAGCGCTTCAAGGCGGCTCTCGACGGCATCCAAGCGTGCCGGGTCGCCCTCCAGTTTTCCCAGGTAGTCGCGCAAACTATAGGCCGCTTCGTCCACTTGAACGGCAGCCTGGCGCAAGCCAACGGCGGTTTCCGCCAGACTATTGTCAATTCGGACCAGCTCATCGAGCCGTTTCAGCGCGGTTTTCAATTGGGTCGCCGCGCTTTCCGGGGCTTCATAGAGGGCCGCATAGGCGGCTGTGGCACTCTCTTGCAGCCGGGTCACATTTTGCAGAATTTTGCGTTCGCTTTCAAGATCGGTATCCTCGCCAAAGCGCGGCTGCACGCTCTCAATTTCTTTGCGTTGAAAGGTCCACAAATCCAACAGACGCAGTTTTTCCTGCTCGTTCTTATTCAGCTCTTCGAGTTTAGTTCCCAGGTCGCGCCAGGCCGCATACGCCGCCGCTGCTTGCGCGCGAAGCGCGTCGGCTTTGGCGTAGTCATCGAGCAACTGCCTTTGCGCCGTGGCTGTAAACAAGAGCTGCTGTTCGTTCTGGCCGTGAATATCGCCCAATGCGGGCGCGAGTTGTTTCAAGAAAGCGGTGGTGACGGGTTTGTTCGCGACGAATGCGCGCGACTTTCCATTCGCCATAACTTCGCGCTCGACAATTAATTCCTCTTCACCATCGAGGTCAATTCCGCCCTCGGTTAGAATCTTCCTCGCTTCGGGCCGGGCGTTTACCGTGAAGATGCCCGAGACGCGGGCGCGCTCTTGACCACTTCGCACCATTTCGGCCGACGCCCGTGTTCCCAGCAGTAAACCCAATGAATCCACCACAATGGATTTGCCGCTGCCCGTTTCGCCGGTGAGGATATTCAATCCCGCGTGGAAACGCATGCGCGCCTGCTCCACGACCGCATAGTTCTCAACCATTAGTTCGAGCAGCATGTTTGACAGAATTATGGCAGAATGTAACGCCTCATTGCCATCCGCATCCAAAACTTAAAGAGAGCTTCGCATCACCCCGCTCCCTATAATAAAAACGAGGACACGAAAGGACACGTATATTGCCCTTTTTTCTGTTTCTCGCAGAAATCAATCTGTGGGACATCATTAAAAACCTGCGGCCCGTGCCGCTAGCTGTAGTTGGGATTCTTATCTTCTTTTCTCTGTTTTCCTGGACGATTGTTTTGTCCAAGAGCAGTGTGTTCAGCCGGGCGCGCTCCCGAAACCGGAAGTTTTTGGCGGCGTTCCGAAAAGCGAAAAACCTGCAGACGGTTGCCGCTGTCAGCGATCAATTCAACACGTCGCCGCTGGTCGCGATCTTTGAATTTGGTTACCGCGAAATTGAGCGGCAGGTATCGCAGCGGGGTTCGCTGGTGAACAAGCCCGCAGTGGAACGAAGCCTGCAGTTGGGCATTAGCGAAGAAGTGGCCAAGCTGGAGATGAATATGCCGTGGCTGGCTACTGTGGCCTCGGTCTCGCCATTCATCGGACTCTTTGGAACGGTGTGGGGCATCATTGACGCATTTCAAAGTTTGAGCATGGCCGGCAGCGCGAGTTTGCGCGCGGTCGGTCCCGGCATTGCGGAAGCGCTCTACACCACGGCGATCGGATTGGCAGCAGCTATTCCGGCCTACATCTTCTACAACATTTTCAGCAGCCGCATCAAGGAACTCGGTACGCGGATGGAAGACTTTGCCATCGAATTTCAGAATTTTGCGGAGCGCGATTTCGGGGGTTGACCTATGGCATTTTCAGTCAATAATGGGGGTCACCGGGGGCGGCGTTTTGGCGGCCCTTCTACGATGTCAGAGATCAACGTGGTGCCGCTGGTTGACGTGGTGCTGGTTTTGCTGGTCATCTTTATGATCACGGCTAACGTTATGGATTTCGGTCTTGATATTAAAGTACCCGCCGTACGCCACGTGCAGAATTCAACCCAGGATTTGCCGGTTGTGAGCATCACGAAAAATGCCGAGTCATCATTGAACGGCAAGCCGGTGAATTTTCATCAGTTGGCGGAAACCATCCACGCGCGTTACCCGCGCGCTACCGCGGTATATGTGCGCGCCGATAAGCAAACACCGTGGGATCCGATTGCGCAAGTGGTGGCGGAATTGGGCGATGCCCGGTACGAAGTGAAAATGGTAACGCAACCGATCGATTCTACGAACTCGAATCAATAACCGCACAATGGCCCGCTCCCTCGACATTCTGGACGAACGCGACCCGCTGACAGTACCGTTTATCGGTTCGCTGCTCCTGCATGGCTGTTTGGCGGCGAGTCTTTTCATGAGTTGGTTTTGGCTCAACGGGAAACGCGATGCGCTGGGCGATCCACATCCAGGCGGCGGCCCCTCCTATGCCGTGTCGCCGGTTCATAGCATTCCGATTCCACAGAAGCAGGCGCCGCCCAATCCGGTCGCTCACGACACGGAATCCATCGTGCCTTCGGCGCCGGCTGAAAAGGAAATTCCGAAGAAAGCGCCGCCTGAACCGCCGGTGAAGGATGCCTTCCAGATTCAGGACAAGCTCAAACCGCAGAAGGAGCCGCCTCATCCAAAGCAGACGTATACGGTGCCGGCGCCGCCGAATCAGGTGTACAGCCGAACGCAGCAGGCCGTCTCCAACCCCATGTATGCCGCGCCGGCCGGTTCGGGGCAAGTGGGCATTGGGCCGAACACGGTGCTGGGCTCAAGGCTCGGCTGGTACGCTCAAATGATCCGCGACCGCCTGGCACAGAATTGGCAAACGAACGGCTTAAGCGGCCGTCTGCAAAACGCCCCGGCTGTTATTTCGTTTCATATCCTGCGTGACGGCAGCATTCGCGACCCGCGCGTTGTGCAAACCAGTGGAAATCTCGAAATTGACAACACTGCCTTGCGCGCCGTTTATGCGTCTAATCCGTTGAACCCTCTGCCGCCCCAGGTGGCGGAAAACGATATCGTGGCAGAATTCACTTTCAATCTACGCTGATGCGCACACTCACTGTTATTTTTTCTTTTTTACTCACGCTCGGGCTTGCTTCGGCAGGCCAGCAGCAACCAACCATTTCCGCCGAGGTCAACAAAAGCGGCCAGAAGCCGAACGTCGCTGTGCCGGATTTCCGCGCCAGCGGCGCCACCGCGCCGGGCCTGATGACGGTTTTCAATTCAACGGTGATGAACGATTTGCTCAGTTCACCGCAAATCAAATTCGTTCCCAAAACTCTATATCCGCTGCGCATCCCGCAAGTGCCGAACGATCTGGCCAGCGGGGATGCTTCTGCGAACGCCAGGCCTGCGCCCACACCCGGGTTTCGTTTGGCCGATTGGGCAGCGCCGCCCGCGAACGCCAATTGGCTTGGCATTGGCTATGCGGCCGAAGACCGCGGACTATTTGTGCTGTTCGGTTACTTCTACACGACGTCTCCTGCCATCACCGATCTCAAGCAGTCGCAAGTGTTCGGCAAAGTGTATACGGGTTCTCTCGATCAGGCCGGCGCGGTGAGCGTGGCTCATCAATATGCAGCCGACATTCTGGCCCAATTCGGGGGGCAGACTTTGATCGGTTCGAAAATCGTTTTTGTTTCGGATCGCACGGGTTCAAAAGAGATATGGATCATGAACTGGGACGGCTCGGATCAACATCAGATCACCCAATATCATTCGATTTCAACCTTCCCCTCGGTTTCGCCCGATGGCCGTATGGTTGCCTTCACGACTTATGTAAGTGGCTATCCCGCCATTCAGATTTTCAGTTTGGACACTGGCCGCAAGCTTCCGTTCTATAACCAGCGCGCCTCCATGAATGCGTTTGTTTCCTTCACAACGGATTCGAAACAAGTCGTATTTTCCTCGACGGCGGCGGGCGGCGCCGCTCAGCTTTACATGGCCAACGTCGATGGCAGCAATTTCCACCGGATCACCACTTCCGGAGCCATTGAAGTGGAGGCGAAGATCAACCCCAAGACCGGTCAGGACATGGTGGATACGTCCGGGCGCTCAGGCTTGCCGCAAATCTACAAAATGAATATGGAAGGCGCCGACGCTCAGCGTCTCTCTGCGGGCACCGGCGAAGCGGTCAACCCCGCCTGGAGCCCGGATGGTTCACACATTGCCTTCGCTTGGACGAAAGGATTCGAGCCGGGCAACTACAATATCTTCATCATGGACGTGATAAGCCGCGAGACCGTGCAACTGACGGCGAATGAAGGCCGGAATGAAAATCCAAGCTGGGCGCCAGATGGAGCCCACATCGTGTATGCTTCTAAACGCGGCCGCCAATCTCAAATCTGGGTTATGAACGCCGACGGAACTGGTAAACATTCACTTACACAAACCGGCAGCAACGAAAAGCCAGTTTGGGTGAGTGCCGAAAAATAAGGTTTACGATACTGGAGAATTAAGGGATCCGGAAGGGATCTAATTAAGTGATGATGACAAAGCAAAAAGCAACGCTCGCTCTTACTGCGATATTGATTCTTGGAATAGGCGCTGGCTGTAAGAAGAAGATTCCGCCGCCACCGCCCCAGGCTCCCGCGCCGGTGCCGGAAGCTCCCGCAGCAGCGAAGCCGAATATCGCTTACTTCACAGCCGAACCGAGCACGGTGACGGTGGGCCAACCTTCGTCTCTTCGTTGGTCTGTCACCGATGCGACCAGCGTTAACATCGATAGCGGAATTGGCGATGTCAGCCCGAATGGCCGTCGCGGTGTTTATCCAACTGCCACAACAACTTACCACCTCGTGGCCACTGGCCCTGGAGGTACCAGCGCTGCCGATGCCACGGTAACCGTTAGTACTCCACCTCCTCCAGCGCAAGCCGCCCCTTCGACAGGCCAGCCCACCATTCAAGAGATTTTGGCCAAACAGGTGCAAGATATACATTTTGAGTACGATAAGAGTGAGATTCGCGGTGAAGACCAAGCGATTTTGCAAGGTGACGCAAGCGCGCTTAAAACTGTCTTCCAAATGGACCCCAATTTCGTTGTTACGATTGAGGGCCATTGCGATGAACGCGGTTCGGCTGAATACAATTTGGGTTTGGGCGACCGCCGCGCCAGTACTACCAAGGACGCTTTGGTGGCGCTCGGCGTCCCCGGCGACAAGCTCAAAACCATTAGTTACGGCAAGGAACGGCCGCTCTGCACTGAGCCTACGGAGGATTGCTACGCCCGCAACCGGCGTGCGCACTTCTCAGGCGCTCAATAATAGCTCCGGTTCGCCCGGAAAATTAAAGTTCACTTACACTAAAGACAAGTGCGTAACGGGGACGGTCAAAAACCGTCCCCTTGTATTGAGGAGTCAATCCATATGAAATTTGTGCGCCTCGCCGTTTTATTATTCAGCTGTTCTAGCTTTTGTTTCGCCGTAAACAAGGATATGTTGGCCCTTCAGCGAGAGTTGGAGGATCGGATCAGCGCGCTGGAAACCGAAATGAACTCGAAGCTCAGCACCATGAATGGAATGTTAACGGCCATTCAGTCGGATACGCGGCGTAATGCCGAATTGCTGGCCGGCATGCAAGACTCAGTGGCCAGTGGTGTCGCCCGTTCCCTGGGGCCGGTGAATAATTTAAATAACCGGGTGGAGTCGGTGGGCGAAGATGTTCGCTCGTTGAAAGATGCGCTGGCCGATCTGCAGGCGCGCATGGAGCGGATGGATGCCAAGATTACCGACTTGAAGAACCAGATGCAGATTATGCAGAGTCCACCCCCAGCGCCGACCTCGGGTAGCGGAGGCATCACGGTAACCACCCCAGGTTCTTCCCCAATGCCACCGCAATCGGTACTCGTCCCCCAGTCCCAAACGCCGGAGGTCTCCGGGCCCGCAGCAATGCAAGCAGCAGGGCCAAAACCGCCGGCGGGAATGTCCGCAGATCGAAGCTTCGCCGAGGCCATGCGCGACCTGCAAACCGGAAAAAGCGACCTGGCGTATAACGAGTTTCAGCAGTACCTCACTTATTTCCCGAGCACCGAATTCGCGGCGAAGGCCCAATACTACTTGGGCGAAATCGACTTCAATCGGGCCAACTACCCGAGCGCGATTCGCAACTTCGATCTGGTTTTGGAGCGCTATCCCGAAAATCCGAAAACCGCCGACGCTCACCTCATGAAGGCCTATTCGCTGTTGAAGGCCAATGAGCGGAATCGCGCGGTGCAGGAATTCCGGATTCTGGTGAATAACTATCCGCACACTGACGATGCGCGCAAAGCGATTCAACAGCTTCGCTCGCTTGGACTTTCCGGCGCCAGCGGCTCGGCTCCCGCCGGTGGCGCGTCTGGAAACGGCCAGCGCTAATCCGCTTCACCAAGCCGAGCGCAGTTTCCACAAGCTACCGGAAACTACGCCGGCAGTCCCGCCTTGTGAGTAAAATTCGACTCCGTCCGCGTCCGGCGGCGGAAAGACTAAGTTTGTCATCGTTACCCTGCCCCCATCCGCAAAAACTTCCACTGAAATTCGATCAACCACCACATCTAAACGCAGGCTGTTTCCTATTAGCTTCAGCGGCGCTTCGGTTCTGGCTGGAAATTGTTTGCTGAAGCTGACATCGCCGGAATGCGAGCGATCGACAAAGAGGACGCCCTTGCTCTTGTCATAGCCAATCAGCGTGGCGGCACCATTTTTCGCCAGGATTTTCCAACCCGCTTCTTGGGCGGTTCCCATCGGAATTGTGGTGGCGAACTGGTACTGCTGTCCCACGCCATCCATCTTTCCATTCACCGTGATGGGCGCTTCGCGCAATTTCGCCAGGCTATCGGGTGGCTGTTGAAAAAGCCGCAACCCGTCCGGGGTAGTGCGCAGAGCCAGTTTCCTGGGCAGCGTCATCTGCCCGCGCCATGGATGCGTGGGGAGCTTATCGGCATACTGCCAGTTGGCCATCCAGCCGATCATGTGGGGCGCGGTGCCTTGCGGCAGATTGTTGAACGTCAGCGCGCAATAGCAGTCTTTGCCGTAATCGGTCCAAAGCGTGGTGTTCCCCGGGTTCTCGCTGTCAAATTTGTCGCCGTCAAAACGGCCTACGAAATACTGTTCACCCGAACCGCCGCTGACTGAGCCTGGATTGATTCCGACTTTCAGAACCCAGCGCGTATCATGGCCTTCGTTCACGCGCACTTCGAACAAATCGGGACACTCCCATGCCCCGCCGGTCGCGCCGGCTGGTCCGAACTCACTCATGCGCTTCCATTGCTTCAAATTCGGCGAAGCATAGATCAGTACTTTGTGCTCGGTTGGCAAGGCCACGGCCATGACCCAATGTTTTGCCTGCTCTGACCACAGCACATTCGGGTCGCGAAAATCGGATAAGTTCAAATTCAAAACGGGATTCCCTCTGTACTTGGTCCAAGTTCGACCGCGATCGTTGCTGTAGGCGATGTTCTGTGTTTGAAGGGTTGGCTTGGCAGTAGTCTTCTCGGTGTATCCTGTCCAAACCGCAACCATGCAAGCGTTGCCGCCCACGCAAAAACCGCTGGTGTTATGGGCATCCACCACCACGCTGCCGGTGAACACCATAACTCCGTTTTCTTCGGGCAGAGCCACCGGCAATTCTTTCCAATGGAGCAAGTCAGTGCTCACCGCATGGCCCCAGCTCATGTGGCCCCAGATGTCGCCAAACGGATTGTATTGGTAGAACAAGTGATACTCGCCTTCGAAGAAGACGGGACCGTTGGGATCGTTCGTCCAGTTATCGTGCGGTGAGAAATGAAATTGCGGGCGGTATTGCTGGTCATACTTCGGGCTGAAAAACATGGCGCCCAGCAATGCCGAAAAAAGAAAGGCCTTCATACACCCTCATTCGCGCCGTTGCTTGACAACTCGCGCATGTCGTATAGCATACTAGGCTAAGCGTTCGCCACACGCCACCGTTCGGCGTTCGAATCTCCATGCCATCTCTTCCTAAAACGCTGCCGCGCATTTGCGTGGCATTGGGCCTGCCGTCTCCCGCCGAATTACACGCCGCCGCCGAGCGCGAGTACAAAGACGGTAGCTCGTTACTGGAATTCCGCCTCGACTATTTGCCCGATCCCGCCGCCGGTCTGGCGGTTCTCGCGAAGTTTGTGAAGAAGTATCCGGAAGCGCAGATCCTGGCTACCTGCCGGCATCGCGATGCGTCGGGGCGATTCAAAGGACCGATCGAACAACAAGTGAAGCTTCTTGAAGCGTCACTCGAAGCGGGTGCTTGCTTGGTTGATCTTGAAATCGAATCCGCCGAGAAGGCAAAAGGCGCTGTGGCGCAGATCCGTAAATCAGGGCCGGTCTGCCTCTCGTATCACAACTTTGAAAAAACGCCGGCGCTTGAACCGGTCTTCCATCGCCTTGAACGCTTTCCGGCCGACGCCTACAAAATCGCCATCACCGCGCGCAAGCATACCGACAATCTGCGTTTGATGGAATTTCTGCGAGAGCATCAACGCTCGCCGCTCATCGGGTTGGCCATGTCGGAAATCGGACTCGCTTCGCGAATCCTGGTCGCCTCGATTGGCAGTGCATTCACTTACGCCGCTCCCGGCTGCGAAAACGGTACCGCGCCGGGACAAATCGCCGCTAGCGTGATGCGCAATCTGTATCGCTCGGAAAAGCTCACCCGGCAAACGCGCGTCTACGGCGTGATCGCAAGCCCGGTGGCGCATTCCAAGTCGCCGCTGATTCACAACCGCGCCTTTCATGCGCGGCGACTGGACTCCGTCTACCTGCCCTTTCTGGTTCCGCCGGCGCAACTTGCCGATTGGATGAAATTCGCCGTTACCGCGCCCGTGCACGGCTTTAGCGTAACGATTCCTCATAAGCAGCGGATCTTGCGCTATCTCAATATTGTGGATCCATTGGCGAAGCGCATCGGCGCCGTCAACACGGTTTGGCGCAAAGCCGGGAAATGGCGCGGGACCAATACCGATACCGAAGGGATCATCAGACCCTTGGCACGACGGCTCCGGCTGGCGCGCGCATCCATTTTGGTGGCAGGCTATGGTGGTGCGGCCCGCGCCGCGGCCATTGCGCTGAGTGACGCTTCCGCTCGCATTACGGTCACCGGGCGCGACATGAAAAAAGCGAAAGCCCTCGCGGCGGTGGTGAATGGAGAAGCGGTTAGCTTGCGCGAAGCCACCGCTGAACGGTATGACGCCTTAGTCCATGCGACGCCGTTGGGAATGTCCCCGAATTTCGATAGTTGCCTCTTTGCGGACGCTATTCCTGCAGATATCGTGTTCGACATGGTTTATAACCCGCTCGAAACGGCCTTGTTGAAGCGTGCGACGGAACAGAAACTCACGGTGATTTCCGGCATTGAGATGCTGTTGGAACAAGCCGCGCATCAGTTCGAGATTTGGACGGGCGAGACTGCGCCGCGGACGGTGATGCAGAATTCGCTAGCTTGAGATGTCGCTGGAAGATATGCCATAATGATGGCATATGCGGACCACCGTTGAGTTGCCAGATGAACTGCTTGAAACGGTGAAAGCGAATGCTGCGGCTGCCGGCATTTCGATCCGCCAATTCTTTATTGAAGCCATCCGGCTGCGGCTGGCTCCGGCGAAGACGAAAATCCGCACGGCACCGCCAGTGATTGGTGAAGCCGGTGATCCAGAGATCCCGGTACTTGCGGGTGAAGAGCTAGATGAAGCCATGTTTGGTCGACATTAACGTCCTGCTGGCCGTCCTGGCCGGCAACCATGTTCACTACAACGTCGCTCGCAAATGGTTCGCGGGGTGCGAAACGAACGAAATCGGTATCTGCCGCTACGTGCAATTGGGCGTTATCCGGCTCTTGAGCAGCACTGCCGTTATGGGCCGTAGCGCGCTTACCGGTTTTGCCGCCTATCGCGTGCTCCACGAATTGCTGGATCTTGATGAACGCATTGAGTGGGTTCCCGATCACGCTGAAATTGACGTTTTCCTCCCTCGCTGCTTGTCACATCCGATGCCTGCGACCAAAGCCGTGAACGACGCGTTTCTCTCGGCCTTTGCGTTAGCCACCAAACGTCGTCTTGTCACGTTCGATGGCGGTTTCAAGACATATCAGGGCTTGGATCTCACGCTACTCGAAGAATAAGCTCGCCTCGTAGGAGTAGGGATGTCAGAGAACCGGGCGATAACTGCGTGATCGGTGAATGAGACACTCATCCCAACCCAAACCAAGGCCAATGAAGAACAACTAAGTTTCTGCCGATTAACCCGTTGTGACGCCAGCCACCGGCGAATATCGACAGCGCAGTTCTGCGCCTCGGATAAGCAGCAGCACCCTGCTGCTTGGGTGGATGCTGTTGCCATTGATTTTGCGAGCGTGGCAACCGGCTAGTGCGGACAACAGACTCCCGCTTTTGACGAAGGCCCAAGAGATTCGCGAACTTTCCGCGGCCGAAGCGAATCGTGGATATCCGGTGCACCTTCAAGGCGTGGTCACGTTTATAGACGAAGGGTCACTGTTTATTCAGGATGCAAGCGCCGGTATCGCGGTGCTGGCCTCGGGCCTGATGCCGACGGTTCAGGCCGGATCTTTCATCGATTTACAGGGGGTAACCGAGTGTCCCGATTTTGCGCCGCAGCTCAATAAAGTGCATGTGCGCGTGATTCGTGCCGGCGAAATGCCGCCGGCCAAGAGGCTCTCTTTCGAACAACTGGCTTCGACAGAAGAAGACAGCCAATGGGCGGAGATTAAGGGCGTAGTGCATCACGTGGTGCTGGACGAGGCGCCGACGCTGGATGTGGCAGTCAGCGGCGGAGAGGTGTTAGCGCGAGTTCCGTGGATGTCGGAGGCGGAAGCGCGAGGGTTTATCGATGCTACGGTACGCATTCGCGGGGTGGCAGGGGCGGTGTACAACAACAAGAACGAATGGGTGGGAGCGCGCTTGTTTGTGGCGAACCGGGCACAGCTGGAAATCCTGGAACCAGCGTCACCGAATCCATTTAATATCCCCGAAAAGTCGATTGCCGAGCTTCTTCGCTTCAGTCTGCATGCTTCGGCCGGGCATCGGGTGAGAATTGAAGGCACCGTGACTCGCGATCGGGCTGGGAAGGAATTGTTCGTTCGAGATTCGACAGGCGAGATCGAGATCTTTACAGCCGAGGAGACTCGGTTTAAACCGGGCGAGCAAGTGAGCGTCGTTGGATTTCCAGGGGTGGGCGAGTACACGCACGTGCTGGAGGACGGGGTGGCGCTTTCGCTAGGATTTGGCCCGGTGCCGGTGCCCAGTCCCATTACCGTGAAGCAGGCAATGAGTGGAGATTTTAATGCGGCCCTGGTCAGCATTGAAGGCAACCTGGTGGGCCGCTCCCGCCTGCAAGGGGAGGATCTGCTCACCCTGCAATCCGGCTCGACCACTTTCGAAGCGGGTATCGAAGGAGCTGCCGATTTTCTAGACAAACTGCCTCCGGGCTCCTATTTACGCCTGACCGGTGTGTGCATAACGGAGGCGAACGCGGCGCATGCGGCGCGTGGTTTTCGCATCCTGCTTGCCTCATCCGAAGACATTGCGGTTTTGCAGCGCCCGTCATGGTGGACCCTTACGAAACTCATCGTACTGGTTAGCGCGATGGCGGGACTGATGCTCGTCACGTTTGCGTGGATCGGAATGTTGAACCGTCGAGTGGCACAACAGACTGAGTTGCTAAGGGAAACGCTCGAGTCTACAGAAGACGGAATTCTGGCCTGCGAAGGATCGGGCACGATTGTCACATGGAATCGGAACTTCCTGGAGATGTGGAACATGCCGGAAGAGATGGCCCAATCGCGCGACGAGAATCGGGCCATCGAGTTTGTGCTCGGACAATTGACCGACCCCGAAGCGTTTGTCCGCAGGGTCCAAGAGTTGTACGCGGACCCGGCGGAGCGCAGCCACGACGTGGTGAATTTCAAAGATGGCCGGATCGTCGAGCGTTATTCGCGCGGGTTTCACTCGCGAGCCAGAAAGCCGATGCGCGTGTGGAACTTCCGCGATGTGACTCGACGGGTGCACGCGGAGGACGAACTGCGCCTGGCGAAGGAGACGGCTGAGGCAGCCAGCCGCTCAAAGAGTGAATTTCTGGCGAACATGAGTCATGAAATTCGGACTCCGATGAACGCGATTCTCGGGATGACAGAGTTGACGCTGCACACCGATTTACAGCCAGACCAACGGGAAAACCTGCTGATCGTGCGGGCTTCGGCGGAGGCGCTGCTCACGATCATCAACGATATCCTCGATTTCTCGAAGATGGAAGCCGGGAAATTATTGCTAGACCCGGTTGAATTCAATCTCATCGATTGTGTGGAGCAGAGCGTGCGAACGCTCGAATTACGGGCGCGGGAGAAGAATCTGGCGTTGAAGCATGAGCTCGGCGCAGATGTTCCGGAGCGGGTGATCGGCGATCCGACAAGGCTGCGGCAGATCATTACGAATCTAGTCTCCAATGCAGTGAAATTCACCGCCAAAGGCGAAGTCAAGGTTCGGGTTGCGGTGGAATCGGCAAATGAGCAGGGCGCGACGCTTCACTTTGTGGTCTCCGATACAGGCATCGGCATTCCGCGCGAGAAGCAAGGCCTGATTTTCGCGGCGTTCGTCCAAGCAGACAGTTCGACCACGCGGCAATATGGCGGAACTGGTTTAGGGTTGAGCATTTCAGCCCGTTTTGTGGAGATGATGCAGGGGCGGATTTGGGTGGAGAGCGAGCCGAATATGGGCAGCGAGTTCCACTTCACGGCTCGTTTTCAACCTGTGGCCAACGGCGGTCAGGAGACGGTCGCCGCGCCGCCCTACCAGTCTTCCTTAGCGGGCGTGGCGGTGCTGATTGCGGATGCCAATGCTGCCAACAGGGCCACAGTAGCTCGAAAACTGGCAGGGTGGGGAATGGCTCCGGCAAAAATGGCGAGCGGCGTTGAGGTGATGGACGCTTTGCGCTCGGGCATTCAGTGTAAATTGCTGGTTACGAGTCTTGAGCTGGCAGACATGGATGGCTTCGGGTTGGCCGAACGAATCTACGAAGATCCATCGATCGCACCTGTGAAGATTCTGCTGCTGGCCGCGAATGGGAACCGGGGAGATCACGCAAAGTGCCGGCGCTGGGATATCAGTGGGTACTTGTCGAGCCCGGTGGAGGACGATGAGCTGCGAGCCGCAATTGTGGCAATTCTTGCAAGACCGGAAGGGCGGCAGCGGAATGTCGCGCCGGTGACTCGCTATTCGGCACGAGACACGCTGCAGCGCGACAGCCGCATTCGACAGCGGCACGTGTTGGTAGCGGAGGACAATCCGGTAAATCAGAAGGTGATTAAGGGCATTTTGGAGCGACAGGGGCTTTCGCCGCGGATTGTGTCCAACGGCGTGGAGGCGGTCAATGCGGTTCGGGAAGAGGCGTTTGACCTGATTTTTATGGATGTGCAGATGCCCGAAATGGATGGTTTGCAGGCGACCATGGAGATTCGGCGGCTGGAAGCCGCGTTGCGGCGGCGGCATAACATTGTCGCGATGACGGCGCATGCGATGAGCGGCGACCGCGAAAAGTGCCTGGAAGCGGGCATGGACGATTACATTTCCAAGCCGATTGAAGTAGCCCGGGTGCGCGAGGTCCTGAACCGGTTCGATAGCGGGGCAGTGGAAAGTTCGGAAACGGTTGTCTAACTCTGGCTTATGAGGCGGCTGGATGACAAGGAAGCTTTCTCACCAATATTTTTGATTGTTTACCAATATCAGTGAGGTTTCTCCATCTACATAAATAGGCGGGAATAAGTCTGCCTGGAGGATAGGAGAATGAGTCACATACGGCCACTCCTCACCGTCAGTGATAACGATAGCGTGCTTGGATTTGAGCGGCGCGCGCGTGGTCTCCCCAAAACCTTCTTCAAGACGAACGCGCATTATAGGTCCGCGGCGCGACCGGATCGTCTGAGGGAGTCATCCTCCAGTAGTTCCAATAATGCGATGGGGTTAACAAACCCGGCTGCCGAGTCTCCGCAGCCAGAGGTTGACTCTATAGTGTCCCGGTCTGCAACCGCGCAACACATATTCAAAGATTGGACAGACCAGCGTGTTGACGGTCTGCTACTGGCGCTTGCAACGGCACTCGCCAGCCACGCCCAGGATCTCGCTCACCTGACCGTCAAAGTGACGCGTATCGGCAACGTGCGCGACAAGACACTCAAGAACAAATTCGCCAGTCTCGGGATTTATCGTTTGCTGGCAGGCAAGCCCACACATGGGCCGCTGTCCACCGATCCAGAACGGAAAGTCATCGAGCTTGCCAGTCCAGTGGGCGTGATTTTCGCGATCTTGCCGATGACTAGTCCGGTGGCAACAGCAGTGTTCAAGCTACTCATCAGCCTTAAAGCGCGTAACGCGCTGATCTTGAGCTTCCCCCGTATGTGCCAACCCATCGCTGATGCGATTAGCGCGGTGATCTTTGGGGTCCTTGAGGCCAATGGCGCGCCGATCGATCTGGTTCAGTGTGTCCGCGAACGAAAGGACCGGCGGGTCACGGAAAGCTTCATGCGTCATCCAGGCGTCGACCTGATTCTGGCGACAGGGGGCGCCGGAATGGTAAAGTCTGCCTACAGTTCGGGAAAGCCCGCCATTGGGGTGGGGCCGGGGAACGCGCCAGCCCTGATCTGCGCAGATGCCGATCTGGAACGCACGGCAAGGCGAGTTGTGATGAGCAAGAGTTTCGACAACGGGCTCATTTGCGGCGCCGAGCATCACCTGGTGGTGGATGCCCGCGTACGTGACCAATTCGTCGAAGCTCTTGAACGATATGGCGCGGCAGTGCTGAGCGAGGAGGAAACGCAAGGCTTCCGGTCGAAGGTAATCAACGCCTCGGGAAAGGCGTTCCGGAGCGAGATTGTCGGACAGACGGCGCAAACGATCGCCGATGATCTCGGCATCAAGCGCCGATATCCCATTCGGCTGCTCGTTGTCCCGATCGATTCCGTGGCCGCGACAGACCCGTTTGCCGGGGAAAAGTTGGCCCCGCTGCTCTCCCTCTTCACGGTGCGCGATCACGAGCACGGCGTAGAGGTGTGTCGCACGCTGCTTGCGCATTCGGGCGCCGGGCACACCGCCATCATCCACAGTCGCAACAACAGGCTAATCGTAGACTTCAGTGAAGCGATGCCGGTCAGCCGCATCCTTGTCAATGCGCCTGGCACTCACGGCAGTAGCGGACTGACAACTGGACTCGAATCCTCGTTCACGCTCGGCTGTGGAACTTTCGGCGGTAATTCCACCACCGACAACATCACGTATCGCCATCTGCTCAATATCAAGCGGGTCGCCCATCACCTGGAGAGCAAAGAACAGGAATTAGCAAATGCCGGGCTTCTCGACCCGTGCGACGTAGTTCAGCCATGGGAAACAACCCCAAGAAGGCTGTCCGCGTGATGCGAGCGGCCAGTCCCGGCGGCCAAACGTCCCGAGACATCATTTTCTCGCCCCTGGCTTTCAGGAATCTCACGGTCAAAAACCGTCTGTTCCGAGCAAGCATTTCCGGCCGCATTGATAACTACGACGGCTCCGGAACGGCCGCTCGGATGAATTGGGAGGAACGCTTCGCCCGCGGAGGCGTGGGCGCTATCATCTCCGCCCATGTGCCCGTTCACGTCCGCGGACGAATTCTGCCGAACTACGCGTTTATCGATTCCGACGAACGCATTCCGTTCTGGCGTGCTGTCGTGGAGCGCGTACATCGCCATGACTGCCGGTACATCCTGCAATTAGCACACGCGGGCCGTCAGCAGGATTTGGCCGGGGTCGAAAATGCGGGCCGGAAGCCGCTCTCGTCAACCAGCAAGCGTGATTCGTTCCATGGATTTCCTTGCGAATCGATGTCCGCCACCCAGATTCGCGAGACAATTGGCCAGTTTGCCGACGGCGCTCGACGTGCCCGCGAGGCCGGATGTGATGGCATCGAACTGCACGCGGCCAACGGCTACCTTTTCACACAGTTTCTCAGCTCGGTCATCAACGATCGGACCGATGATTACGGGGGAAGCCTGGAAAACCGGGCTCGATTTTTGTTGGATGTGATCGGTGCCATTCGACGCAAGGTGGGCCGCGATTTCCATCTTCAGGTGAAGCTCAGTGCGATTGACGCGAATAACGCGCTTTTCGTTTGGGAAAAGGGCGGCAACACACTGAAGGAATCTGCCCAGGTGGCGCGCTGGGTAGAGAGCGCGGGAGCCGACGCGGTACACGTCTCGGTCGGAAGCATGTTTCCCCATCCAGCCAATCCCGCTGGATCTTTCCCCCTCGATGTTGCCGAGCAGAACTACCCTGTCATGTTGGCAAGCGGCAGCCATACGTGGAGGAACTATTTCTTTTTCCGCTATCGTTGGCTGCGGCCGCTGTTCCTGCGTCTTTGGAACCGCACTTCACCCGAAATCGTCGAGGGCGCAAATCTTCCGCTCGCTTATGAGTTGAAAAAACAGTTGAGTATTCCCGTCATCTGTACCGGCGGATTTCAGACCGCCTCGATCATTCGCAAAGCCATCGAATCCGGCTACTGCGATGCTGTGTCAATGGCGAGAACCGCCATCGCCAACCCGGACCTGCCGCTCAAGTTTGCCGCTGGACAGGACGCTGCCGAACGGCCCTGCAGCTATTGCAACCGATGCCTGGTGAACGTTCTCTCTCACCCCCTGGGATGCTATGACGAACGACGTTTCGGGAGCCACGACGAGATGATCGACGAAGTAATGGCCTTCTACCGAAGCGCTGACGCTGGGCCCCTCGGTTCGCGCAATTCAACACCGCAAGTACTCAACTCCATCGGCCCGCCCTCCCACTGAAGCCGGCTTTTTGTAGACTTTAGATCTGGTGGACACAAAACGAATCTGGCTCTTCGCCGCCCTATGTTTCAACTTGACGGCGCAAGGCGATTTTACCGATAGAATCATCGCCGCCCCCGATACCGCCTCGCTGACTCAACTGCTTGATTCTAACCTTTCTGCCATCACCCCAGAGCTGTTTGAATCCTGCCGCAAAGCCGCCCGAACGCAGTTGGACAAGCGCGAAACCGCGGAGTCGATGCGCGAATACAAGATCGCCCTCGAAATCGCCAAGCGCCTGAAATCCGACGGCATGACCGCCGCCGCAACGCAAGGGATCGCGGTCTGCTTCCGAAGAATGGGCCAGCATCGCCAGGCGCTCGCGCTCTATCAGGAATCGTTGCCTCTCGCCGTCAGCTCCGGAGACCGCACGCTCGAAGCGCAGTATTACCGCGGCATCGGCAATTGCCAGCGTTATTTGGGCGAATTTGCGCAAGCCATCGAAGCCGATGAACACAGCGTGGCCATCAATCGCGAACTCAATATCCCAGCCGAGCTAGGCGGCAGCCTTTTCAACCTTGGTGACGATTACCTCAATACCGGTGATATCCGCCGTGCCGCCGAACTCTATGAAGAGTCTCAGCGCGTGGGGCACAACACCGTCCCGGAAATGTTTGTCACCAGCAATCTGGGGGTCGTGGCCAACTTGCTCGGCAACTATGAAGCTGCCATCTCCTACCTCGAAAAGTCCATGGCGCTGGCGCAAAAAGTTAACGACTCCGATCACTTGGCAATGGGCCTTCGGAATATCGGAGATTCCTACGAAGGTCTGGCCGATTACGACAAAGCCTTGGACAGCTATAACCGTGCCTTGCCCCTTGCGGTCCAAGCGCATGATCCGGATCTTCAGGCCTCGGTGCTTCAAGGTCGAGCCGCGCTTTACGTCGAACTCAATCGCCGCACCATGGCTCTGTCAGACATGCAGGCGGCGCTCGCTCTGGCCGCACAAGTCGATTCGGGCGACACCAAAGCGATCAATCTCTCGCAGTTGGCGTCCATGGAACTGACCATGGGCCAAACGGAGTCCGGTTGCGGCCATGCCGAACAAGCCGTCGCAATTTCACTTCACTTCCCTTCCCCCGATGTGAAGTGGCAAGCCTACGACGCGCTCGGCGTCTGTCAGGTCCAGAAGAAAGAACCCGCGGACGCTCGCAAAGCCTTTGAACAAGCGATTGACGCCATCGAGACCTGGCGCTCCATGGCCGGCGGAAACGAATCGGATACACCTCGATTTCTCGAAGCTCGCATCGCGCCCTATCACCATCTTTTGAAATTGGATCTCGATCAGGGTCTTCGCGAACCAGCTTTCTCTCTTGCCGAGCGCGCCAAAGCCCGTCAGTTGCTCGATGTAGTCCGCGGCGGCAAAACAGAGATTGCCGGCGGGATGACGCCCGCCGAACGCGCTGAAGAGCACCGCCTGGGCAGCCACATTTCACAACTCGATCAGCAAGCAACTGCTGCTGTGGAACCGAAGGCTCACGCCGAAGTCCAGAACCGCCTCGAACACGCGCAACGTGAGATGGAAGCCTTCCGCGTGCGCCTGTATGCTTCGCACCCAGCGCTTGCAGCGAAACGCGGTGAGGCCGTTCCCATCACGCTGACGCAATCGGCGCAACTTCTGCCCGATGCTCACACCGCTTTAATTGAATTCTCGAGCACGGAATCGGAGCTATACGTCTTCCTCATTGCTCGCGGAACGTCGGGCAAGCCCATCCTTCGCAGTCATGTCATCCACTGGCCCCGCCTCGACCTCGCAAAAGAGACAGATGCGTTCTTGACACAACTATCCGCCCGCGACCTGAGTTATCGCGTCGCCGCCCAGCACCTCTATAACCGGCTATTGGGCCCGCTTGCTTCCGATCTTCAATCCAGCACCCTGCTCGTCTTCGTGCCCGATGGCCCGTTGTGGAACCTGCCGTTTCAAGCTTTGATCACACCGGCAGGCCACTACTTGATCGAAGACAAAACTCTCTTCTATGCGCCTTCTCTGACCTACCTCCGAGAGAGCCGCCGTCTCCGCATCGCCGCCCCTGCGAGCACCCATCGCCTGCTTGCGTTAGGCGACCCGGACAGCGGCAATCTCCCCGAAACAGCTAGAGAGGTGAAAGAAATCGTCAATCTTTATGGAACGGAAACTTCCGAAGCGTTCACCGGCGTGAATGCATTAAAAGCAAGCTGGGTAAGAGAAGCGCCTAAGTATCGGATTCTCCACCTGGCCACTCACGGCTTCCTCAACGCTAAGAACCCCATGTATTCTTACCTTCTCTTCTCCGGCAAAACCGGAAGCGACAAGGTTTTGGAAGCCCGCGAAGTTCTTCAGCTAAATCTTCATTCAGATCTGGTAGTGCTGTCCGCCTGCGAAACCGGGCGCGGACGAGTGGCAATCGGCGAAGGTCTGGTGGGTATGAGCTGGGCATTCCTGCTGGCCGGTGCTCCCACTGCAGTTGTCAGTCAATGGAAGGTCGATAGCGTCAGCACAACCCGGCTGATGATCGCTATGCACAACTCCTTAAAGCCTGTGCTCGCCTCCCAGAACCTCCCCGGTCGCGCCCGCAGTCTGCAACAAGCCGCCCTGTCGTTGATGCAAAACCCCGAGTATCGCCACCCCAATTACTGGGCCGGCTTCGTAATGATCGGCGACGGCTATTAACGGCAGTTCATTGAAGAGGATCGCTTGGGCAGTTCGCAAACCTAAACAAAAGGCCGGGACAGCGTGGGTGGACCGAGTCCCGGCGCAAGAAGATCAGCGAGACCCGGCACCGGCAAGGACACGGGTTGTGTAGGTAATGCCTGCCTCGGTAGGGTCGGAGAATTGCAAGGTTATGGACACTGACTCGCCAGGGTTCAGGGCTGTAGCCGCGCCGAGGCTTGCGTTGATGTAAGGACTACCGATGGGAGCAACGGCAGTGGTGATTCCATCCGTGCCCACGAAAGTTGCGTTAGCGCTCAGGTTATCCAGGACAAGCGAGAATGGTGCCGCGAGCGGGGTCGCACCCGAGTTCGTGACAGTAACGACTTGGGTGAAGAGTGAGTCGGCGCGGTTGAGGCGGAGACCGCCGCGAACGATGGTCACACTGCTTGTGACATTGGCCGCGGGCGGCGGCGGTGGAACGCTAACTCCGTAGGCAGAAATGGTTCCGAGAAGCGGGCCGTACGCAGGAATCGAAAGTAAGTTGCCGCCATCGACGGAACTCGTTTCCTCTCCATCGGCAGCGTAGGCATACAGAACGTGACCGCCGGGCACTAAAGGCGGTGCGGGAGCGCTAAATGTGCCATTGCCTGTAGGCGCCGCCGGGATCCAATCGCCAATCCAACTATCGACCTGATAATAGAGCGCCTTGGGCGCAGATGGGAACTGACTCGTAGCCGAAAACGTGAAACTCGACGCCGGCGAACTGGCCGTATTATTGGGGAACGGGCTGATCGTCGTTTGTAGTGGTGTCGGGTCGGTTTGCACTTGATCTACAGCGGTTAAGGCGCCGGGCGATGCCAGAAAAACGTGATGACTGATGGGGTTCGCGGCGATGGAACTCGGAAATGAGAAGCCTTGGGCGGTGGGAGCGGCATTGAGAAGGTTGAACGACAGAGCGGCGGGATCGTATTCGGCTGCGCCGCCCGTGCCCGTATCGAGCGAGTAGAGCTTTCCGTTCACCGGATCGATTCCGAGAAGCGCGGGGCTGTCTTCGGAGGCAGAAGTACCATACGTCACTGTCAAAGAAGCCCCGTCAAGGCGGTCGAGTTCACCGGTTGGCCGCAGAATGTAGAGCTGATTGAGCACTGCGTTGAACGCAGCGCTCGCGATGATGCCGCCCCCGGTCAGATTGATGCTCGTCGTCTGGAGAGTCGCTCCATCAATCACGGTCACAGAAGCGCCAATCGCGTAGATTTTATTTCTGATTGGGTCGACGATGACCCGGCTGAGGAAGTCGCTAATGGGCACGGTAGAAATTTGAAGGGTATTGGCGTTGACCACAGTGACGGATCTGCTTCCCTGGTTCGCGACATAGACGTTTCCGGTTGCTACATTCAGGTCCATATCGACGGGACTCTGCCCTACCGGAACAGCCACGGTGGAATTATTAGCCGCGCGAATCACGCTGACGGTCGCGGAACCCTGGTTGAGTACGAAGACTTCGTTTAGCTGCGGATCGACGGCTATGGCAATAGGAGTCGTGCCGACGGGGATGGTGGCCGTTTCGGTATCGGTTGTACCGTCAATGACTCCAACCAGGTTTTGCTGTTGGTTCGCTGCGTAGATTTTGTTGGTCACAGGATTCGAAGCCAGATAGACTTGACTCGGTTGAGTTCCGATCGTGACGGACGTGAGTGGGGTCTCGGTAGCGCCGTTGTAGACGCTGACAACGTTTCCGAAGTCACTGGCATAGACTTTGTTGGTAACAGGATTAATTGCGACGCTCAGCGCGCCGGCTTGGTTTGTAATGGCGTGGGTCGTGGGAGAGTTGAGATCGAAAGCGAGCGCAACGGTACTGGGGGTTATGGCGTAGAGATGGTTGGTGACGGGGTTGATCGACAGCGAGATCGCTCCAGTACCGATACTGCCGGTCACGCTGTCCTTCGTGCCATCAATGATGGAGATCGCATTGCCTTGCTGGTTCGCTACATAAATCTGATTGGTGTATGGGCTGACGGCGAATCCAGTCGGCGTGGCGCCGACAGTGACCTTGCTTGCCGTGTTGGTTGCTCCGTTGATGATGCTCACTGTTCCCTCTCCGCTGTTCGCCACGTAGATTTTGTTGGCTGCGGAGTTAATGGCAATAGCGGCAGGTTGCGACCCCACATTGATGGATGAGATTGAAAGACTGGTACCGTTAATGACCGATACCGTACTTGCAGTGACGTTGGCTGTATAGATTTGATTCGTCACTTGGTTTACAGCGACGGCAAAGGGAAGGTTGGGGAGAAGCAGAGTTTGCGATGCTTTGGTCGCGCCGTTGACAATCAAGAGTTCGCCGCCCGCACTGCTGTTCGCGGGGGGACGAGCCGTGATCAGGAGCTGGTTAGTTGCCGGGTTTATGGCCATGCCTAAGACTCCTTGCGGGACTGCAATGTTCGAGGCAGAGTTGGCCGCGCCGTCGATGACAGTCACTCCAGCGTTGTAACCGACATAGATCGTATCTGTTACTGGATTGATGGCGAGAGCCGAGGGAGTCGGGCCCGTATTGACGGTGGCAGTGTTATTCGTGACACCGTCGATCACCGTGAGCATGGAGAGGCCTGCATTGATGACATAAACTTTATTAGTCGCGGGATTGACGGCCATCATCAGGTTGACCGGCAAGTTGCCGAAATCACTGTGAGCGAATGCGTTACCTCCCACGTTTATGGTCGCGACAGTGGCGTAGGTAACTCCATCAAAGACAGTGACGGTTCCGGCGAATTCATTTGCAATATAGACGCGGTTGTTGACCGGATTAGCCAGGATGGCTTCGTCGTCGGCGCTAAGCGCCGTTTGTGCGTGGGCGCGAAAGCTGAAAAGAGCTAATGCAAGAGCCAGAACGATTTTCGTTTTGCGAATGCGATGGCGCGCGAGACCCAGAAGAACGAGGGCTGCGCCGGTAAGAAGCAGTGTATTTGGCTCGGGCACGCTGTTCGCCTGAAGAGCAAACATGGGTGCCGGGATATTCAGAGGAGGGCCGCCGCCGGCGGGGCTAATGGTGGTGTTGCTTGCGAAGACTTGCGGGGTGGGTGAATTGGAGTTCAAGTCGAGCACAAAGAGGGCATCTCCGGGGTCGAGTGTGGGTATGTCGCTGAGAGTTTTATCCAGAATGCCAATGGATATTTCGTCGGGAGTGCCGCCCGCATCGACATTAGTCGTTGTGGTTAGCGTGAAGGCGATGGCGCCGCCTGGATTGAATTCCTGATAGGCTTCGCTAAAGAAGGAATTGTCGGTAGCGCTAAGTTGAGAAGAGAAAGAGAAACTTCCGCTGAAATTGTTTAAAACGGGAGCGCCGATTGCCCCACTTCCCAGACTGAAGTGAGACAACGAAATGGTATTGTTGCCGTCACCGGCGCCGCTGCCATCTGTGAACTGGACGTCCAAGTAGAAAGGGCCGGCTTGATCGCCAATAAGGCCCAGGGTGTCGATGTCGACGTTAAAGGTTTCAGACGCGGCGGCTAATTGCTGAGTGAACCCAGCTAAAAGAATGAGCGCAAGCCAAGGCAACAACAGGCGGCGCGCGCGGCATTGAGGAATTTTGAGAACAGCGGTATTGAGATTCATGGTGTTGATTTCCTTCGGTTTATTGCGAGATACATTTCCAGCGTTGCGGCCGGGCGCGGTTAACCCGCGCCAGCGGCCGTTTGGCTAAAATACGTAGAGTTTCTGGCCGCATGCTAATTTTTTGGCGGCTTCGATGGTTAACGCGCAAGACAGCTTCGAAAACTGGCAGGCGGCGAAAAGAATTTTTGGCAACCGAGATCCATCCGAGGACGAAGTAAATGAGCGCGCCTGAAACGCAAGAGGAACTCACCAGGCTTCTGATCGCCTGGAGCAACGGGGAACAGGAAGCGTTAGACCGGCTGATGCCCGTGGTGTATGGCGAATTGAAGCGATTAGCGCGGCGCTATATGAGCCAGGAATCGCCCAGCCCCACGCTGCAAACCACGGCGTTGGTGAATGAAGCTTATTTGCGCCTCATCGAGCAAAAGAATGCGGGATGGCAAAATCGGGCGCATTTTTTTGCGATTTCCGCGCAGTTGATGCGGCGGATCTTGGTGAGCATGGCGCGCGCGCGGCATGCTCAGCGGCGCGGCGGCGACGCCAAAGCGGTGGAGTTCGACGAGGCGCTCGCGCTGACGCGAACCAATTCAGGATCGGTGTTAGCCATTGATGAGGCGCTGACAACTTTGGCGGCCTTGAACGAAAGGCAGAGCCAGGTGGTGGAAATGCGATTTTTCGCCGGACTGAGTGTCGAAGAAACCGCGGAAGTGTTGAAAGTGTCGCCCGATACCGTGATGCGCGATTGGAAACGCGCAAAGGCGTGGTTGTACTGCGAATTGAGCGGTGGTGGCGGCAACGCCGCGCACGCCTGAAACGGCGGTATGACACGAGAACGCTACGAACAACTCAATGCACTCGTAGATCGGGTGCTCGAACTTGCCGTCGGCGAGCGCGGCGCATTTCTCGATCAGGCTTGCGGTACCGACAGTCAGTTGCGGCAGCAAGTGGACGCGCTCATCCTCGCGCAGGAAAGCGATGCGGATTTCTTGGAGGCGCCGGCGCTCGACCTCTTGGCGCGGGAAATTGCGGCTGAAAACGATGAATGGCTGGCCGGAAGACGGATTTCCCACTATGAGGTGATCTCGCGGTTGGGCGCGGGCGGCAGTGGGGAAGTGTGGCTGGCTCGCGATTTGGAATTACTGCGCGAAGTGGCGCTCAAGATTTTGCGAGCCGAATTCTTTGGCGATTCGCGGCATGTGAAACGCTTTCAGCAAGAGGCGCGCGCAAGTTCGTCGTTAAATCATCCGAATGTCGTTACCATTTATGAGATTGGCGAAGCAGAGGGATTTACCTTTATCGCGCAAGAGTTCGTCCGCGGGGAAACGCTGCGAAAGCAACTGGCGCACGGGGCGCTCACGCTGGAACGGGCAGCAGGAATTGTCGATCAGGTAGCTGCCGCGCTCGAAGCGACGCATGCAGCAGGGTTGGTGCATCGTGATATCAAGCCGGAGAACATCATGGTTCGGCCGGACGGATTGGTGAAGGTCTTGGATTTCGGCGTAGCTCGCTTGATTGAGAGACTCGACCGCGGCGAGGGAGCGTTTAGCGGACCGGGCGTCGTGATCGGGACGGTGAAGTATATGTCACCGGAGCAGGCCGTGGGACGGGAGGTGGACACTCGCAGCGACATTTTCAGCCTCGGAGTTGTGCTTTACGAATTGGCCACGGGGCAACTGCCGTTCGCGAAGGCGACTGACTCCGAGACTCTTCAGGCAATTATTAGTGCGACTCCGATGCGGCCTTCAAAGGTCAAACCCGGGCTTGGGCGCAAAATCGATGCGATTGTGGATCGATGCCTTGCGAAGGGCCGGGAACAGCGATATCAGAGTGTCAGTGAGATGCGGGCGGATCTCCGTTCAGTGATTCGGCCCGGCGAACCGGAGGGGATCGCGCGACGCGGAGTGCTCCAAGCGCTGGGAGTGGGGGCTCTGGTGCTAGGTGGCTATGGCATCTTTCGGGCGTTTCATCGCGATGCCGAGCCAGGGTCTTTCAACTCGATGAGAATTGAGCGGCTCGCGATTAATGGAGAGGTAGGCGAGGCGGCGATCTCACCTGACGGCCAATCTGTTGTCTACACGCGAACCGAGGCAGGAGGAGAAAGTCTTTGGATTCGGCATTTGCCTTCAGCCAGCGACTCACAAATGTTGCCGCCACAGCCCGGAGAATATTACGGTGTCACGTTTTCGCGCGATGGAAGGTTTCTCTATTACAACCGGCGGGTCAGTCGCGATCAAGATGCGCAATACCGGCTGGCAACGGCCCGGGGTGAGGCGCCGAAACTTTTGGCGGATGGAACGGGCCCCATGGCGATTTCTCCCGATGGACAACATTTGGCGTTCATGCGCATGGACCCGGGGCGCGCAAGAGCTGCATTGGTCACGATGAACGCCGAAGGCGGAGAGACGCGCGTTGTGGCTAGCCGACAGCGCCCGCGGTATCTGAAGCGCCAAGGGCTTGCTTGGGCGGCGGACGGACACTCGATTTTTGCCTTTGCCGGCAACGCGACCTACTTCACGTCTAAGGCATATGGACTTTCGGAGTTCCGAGTAAGTGACGGCGAAGAGAGGCATTTAGGCAAACACACCTGGGCCTGGGCGGGCTCTGTCCTTTCTTCGCCCGATAAGAGCGGTGTGATTATTGCCGGGGGTGAACGGGCGGAGGGCGCGCTACAGATTTGGAAACTTTCCTATCCGGGCGGCGGCGTTCGTAGAATCACAAATGATTTGAGTGACTACACTAAGCTCAGTCAAACCGGAGACGGGAAAACGCTGCTTGCCGTTCGGAGAGAGACGGTGGCCGAAATATGGACCACTCGCCCAGACAATGATTCGCGAGCCGTGCAGCTGACTGAAGGGAATGTACAAGATCTGGGAGTGATGGCGTGGACGCTCGATCGGAGGCTGGTTTTCTGTGCATTGGGCGGCGAATATATCAATATCTGGATCATGGATGCCGATGGAAGAAATTTTCGGCAACTCACCACGGGTGCTTCCCACAAGGCGGAGGTGGCGGCAACGCGCGACGGGAGATACATTGTTTACCAGATGGAAGGCAGAATTTGGAGGGTGAATAGCGATGGATCGTCGCCGCTGCAACTAACTCAGGGGGCTTTGGATGTGCATCCCTCCTCTACCGCTGACAGCCGTTCGATTGTGTTTACTTCTTTTCAACAGTGGTCGCCAGGAATTGGGGGGACGCCGACGCTTTGGAAGGTCCCGATTGACGGCGGGACGCCGAGCCAAATTTCGAATCAGCCGGCGTCACTGGCGCAAGTTTCACCGGATGGGGAGAGAATTGCGTGCATGTGGTATGTGAACGGAGATCCTAGCGTGGCGCATCCCCAGTTTGCGATATTAACGCTGGATCGCGGGGAGGTGCTTCGGGTTTTTGATCAGTTGCCGGGAAGCTCAGACCAGTTAGTTTGGAAGGCGGACGGCACAGCAGTTGATTACGCACGGAATTTGGACGGTGTGGGAAACATCTGGCGGCAGCCTCTTTCCGGCGGCGCTCCTTTTCAAGTGACGCGATTTGAAAGCGATCAGCTGTTCTGGTTTGCCCGCTCTTTAGACGGACGGCGGGATGCGACCGCGCGAGGGAAAGTGATTACGGATGTGGTGCGAATTACCGGATTCGGCTAACATCTACGCCGGGATCGAGATGGAGACGGTTGTGCCTTGGCGTAGCTGGCTCGTAATTTGAACTTCGCCGCCGTGGAGGTGGATGATTTGGCGAACGATGGCCAGGCCGAGACCGGTGCCGCCGGAATTGCGGGGGCGTGCGGGGTCGGAACGGTAGAAACGGTCGAACACTTTCGGCAACGCTTCCGGCGAAATGCCGCTCCCGCTGTCTTTTACAGCGATTTGCAAATGCTGATTTTGGCGCGCCGCGCGCAAGACGATTGAGCCGCCGGACGGGGTGTGCGCAATGGCGTTGGAAACCAGATTGCCGAGGGCGCGTTGCAGGAGTTGCGGGTCGACGGCCGCTTGAATTTCGCGCGGGCAATCGACGACGAGCGCGATATGGGCTTCTGAGGCGGAAGGTTCGTAATACTCTCTTACTGTAGACAGTAAGTCGCCGATCGCACAAGATTCCTTCTTGAGGTGCTCGCCCGGATTATCCGAGCGGGCCAGGAAGAGTAACGACTCAATTAAGTTTGTAAGTCGTTCGGACTCTTCAAGGCAGGAGCCGAGAGTGTCGCGATACTCATCGGCAGTCCGAGGACGGCCCAGCGCTACTTCGGCTTCGCCGCGAATGTTGTTAACCGGCGTACGTAGTTCATGCGCGAGGTCGGAGGAAAAGCGGGACAAACGCGCAAACGAGTCTTCGAGCCTTGTTAGCATGGCGTTGAAAGATTCTGCCAGAGTGGCGATTTCCTGCGGGTAGTTAGCTCGCACCTGCAAGCGCTCATGTAGCGTGCTGGAGCTTACGTGCCGGGCGGCATCCGACACTTCACGCAACGGCCGGGTTCCCCAGTGCGCCATGGCGATAGCCAGTCGAGGACAAACGATAGCGGCAACGGCTAAGATCACCCAAACCCAGATGCGATGCTCCGACAAAACCTGCACTTCCTGGGAAAGATCGAGCGCCAATTGAATCGTCCAGAACTCGTTCGGATTAGAGCCATGGCGCACTCGTTCCACAACGACGCGATAGGCTTTGCCGCTGGGCGCCTCCAGCCAAAAGATTTGGCCTTGGTGGCGGTTCCATTCCCCTGTGACGTCGCTGGCCGTCATCTCGCGATTCATGCCAGGCGTCGTGAATACGGCGTTGCCCTGCTCGTCGAGAACCCGAATATAGAATTTCTGATAACGGCGGACGGCAGAATCGATTTCAACTTCTTCGCGCAGTTCGTGCGAGTCAGTGGAGCGGGCCTGAATCAGCGCTCGGCAAACGGCTAGTTCGTCGCGCATAATTTCTTCCGAAAGTTGGCGCAGATTCGAGGCCAGGCCGAAATAGAGAAGGCCCGCCGTAATCGCTACTAAGAGAAACGATGCCGCAGTAATGGAAACGGCCAGAACGAAGGCAAGGGAGGGAGGCCCGGACGCGGCGTCACCGAGCCGGTAGAGTCTATTGAGGATCCGCCAGAACATAACCAACGCCACGAACGGTACGAATCAATTTTTGTGGAAAGGGATCGTCCATTTTTACGCGCAATCTGCGGATGCTGACATCGACAACGTTGGTATCAGCGGGAGAACTAAGGTTCCAGACAGATTCGGCAATAAACGTTCGAGTCAGAACGTCACCCGCTCTGCGCACAAACAACGTAAGCAGCGCAAACTCGCGGGCAGTGAGATCCAGACGCTGATGGGCGCGGGTCGCTCGATGGCCGGCCAAATCGAGTTCCAGATCGGCCACACGAAGAACGATGGGCTCGCGTTGCGGGCCGCGGCGCAGGACGGTCCGGATGCGCGCCAGCAGTTCGGAGAAGGCGAAAGGCTTGACCAGATAATCGTCAGCGCCGAGTTCCAGTCCGGCGACACGGTCTTGCGTAGTGTCGCGAGCGGTTAGAAAAATCACTGGTGTTTGCTGGCCGGCTTCGCGCATGGATTTGAGCAATTTGAGGCCATCGAGGCCAGGCAGCATGATATCGAACACACAGAGGTCGTAAGAGTTGCTCTGAACGAGACGAAGCCCCTCCCATCCGTCGGCGGCGACCTCAACCAGGAAACCGGCCTCACTGAGACCGCGTTCCAGAAAGCGGGCCGTCTTCGGTTCGTCTTCAGCAACCAGCAATTTCATTTCATTTAAGCCGAGGTAAGCCTCATTGTAACGAGGGGATTTTCGGCTGTCTCGGGATTGGTTAGTACTGGATGGGTCTAAACCGCAGTTCCATTACTGACACTGATGTGACCACTGATTGACAAAAGCTTAATTTCTCCGTAATCTGTCTCTACGACTACACAAAATTAGGGGCCCACTTTGGCAACTGGAGGGGTTGCTTTGATGCATTTTCGTTCCCACATTTTTCTTGCCGTTCTCGGTCTCTCGCTGCTTCCTCATGAGGCAGCCTGGGCTGGTGTAGGCGGCAGTATTTCCGGTCGGGTCGTGGACCCGAATGGATTGGTAGTAGACGGGGCAATAGTGTCCGTTAGCAATACCGCCACGAATATCCGGACCAGCACCAAGAGCAACTCTGCCGGGCTTTATTTGTTCGAGGATTTGCCGGTAGGCATATACAACATCGAAGCCGGCGCGAGCGGATTCCGTACCTATGGGCGCACTCACTTGACAGTGGATGTGAATAGCGCCGAGCGGGTGGATATTTCGCTTGGGTTGGGTAAACGAACCGACACTGTGACAGTTGAGTCTCTCGGCGTGCATGTGGAAAGCGCCAATACCCAATTGGGAGAAGTAGTCTCGGGAACGACTGTCACGGCGATCCCGTTAAACGGCAGAGCCTTTACGGATCTACTGGCGCTACAGCCAGGAGTGGCGCCCGCGACAACCATCACCGGAAATTCGATTCAGGCGGCGGGCGCTGCAATTCTTGCGCCATCCGGAGATTTGAATCCAGGCACCATTTCGATCAACGGCCAGCGTGAGTACGCCAATGGCTTCACGGTGAATGATTCAGATGTTGTGGAGCGCTTCACCATGGGAGCGGCCGTCATACCGGTGTTGGATTCGATCGCGGAGTTTCGGGTCCTGACTGGGAACTTTGAAGCGCAATACGGCAATTACGCCGGCGGTCGCATCAATGTGGTGACGAAATCGGGCAGCAATCAATTCCACGGTTCCGCGTTTGAATTCTTGCGAAACACCGATTTCGATTCGCGCAATTTCTTTTCCCCGGAACGCGCGGTGTATCAACAGAACCAGACGGGCGGCATGGTCGGCGGACCGATTCTGAAAGACAGATTGTTTTTCTTCACCGATTTTCAAGCGACCGGGCTCAAGCAAGGGGTCGATACTGGACTGATTCAAGTACCCTCGCTCGCCGAACGCAGTGGAGACTTTTCGGGTCTGGGAGGGGAACTGACGGGGACGGTGACCGGACAATACTTTGCAGACCAACTCGCAAGTAAGCTTGGATATCCGGTGAGCGCGGGAGAATCCTATTACACACCGGGATGTACGAGTTCGGCGCAGTGTGTTTTTCCGAACGCGATGATACCGAAGAACGTTTGGTCCGGTCCGGCGCAGAACCTGCTGCAGTATATTCCCACGCCGAATCTGCCGGGTAATTATTTCTCAACCTCGGCGGTGGATCAGACGCTAAGAGACGACAAAGGCGGACTGCGAGTGGACGCCAACACCCGTTTGGGCATGATCACGGGCTACTACTATGTCGACGATTATGCTGAAAGTAACCCTTACCCGACGTTGCAGGGCGGCGCGAACGTACCCGGCTTCAGCGCCCTGAATTTGGGCCGATCGCAATTGGGAACGTTAGGAGTGACGAAGAGCTTTGGAGCGAACTCAGTCAATGAATTCCACTTCTCCTATGTCCGGGCGGTGAACGACGTGGGAACGCCTCAGGGAACAGTGGGAACGAGTTTAAGCTCACAAGGATTTGTGACCGCTTCCGGAGCGCCCAGTATTTTGCCGCAACGGCCCAATATAGTCGGCATTGAGAACGTGATTTTCAATAACTTCATCATCGGCTCGACCATTACGGGGTTGAACCAGACCGACAACACGTTTGAATACCGCGATAATTTTTCGCGCGTGATTGGCGCTCACACAGTGAAGCTGGGCGGCGAGTTGATGTTCAGCCAAGTAAACGCGGCGGCGGACGTGCAATCGAATGGAACGTTTTCATTCTTCGGATCGGAGACGGGATCGGACTTCGCCGATTTCTTGATTGGGGTTCCAAGCTTTTATAAACAGGGCGATGCGCAACCGTTTTACATGCGGAACCGCTATGGCGCATTATTTCTGCAGGATGGATGGCGGATCGGTTCCTCTGTGACGCTGAACTACGGAGTGAGGTGGGACCCGATCATGCCCTGGTACGAAAAATACAATCAGATTCAGACACTGATTCCCGGCGAGCAATCGGTTGTGTACCCCGGCGCACCAACCGGGTTGGTGTTTCCGGGTGATCCGGGTGTGTCACGTTCGCTCGCTCCAATGCGTTGGAACAACATTTCACCGAGAATTGGGATTGCGTGGGTACCGCGCGCCCAAAACGGTTTCGCGCGCTGGCTGCTCGGAGACTCCGAGAAAACAAGCATTCGCGCTGGTTTCGGCAGGTTCTTTTCGGCGATAGAAGGGGTATCCGCAGGTGTGATGGCTGGTGACCCTCCGTATGGCAGTACGTATTCCAGCCCCGCTCCGCCCCTCTTCGCCGATCCTTTTATTACTGCGTCGACCGGTTTCGACAACCAACAACGCTTTCCGCTGCATTTCCCGGCGTTGAATGCGTCGGCGTCAAACCCGGACAATAGTGCCGATTGGTCTCCTTTCTTGCCTGTTTCCGGATTGCCGGGTTACAAGCCAGATAGTCTCACGCCCTATACACTGCAATACACGCTATCGGTCCAACGCCAAATCGGCACCAGCACGGTGGCAACGGCGACCTATGTTGCAAGTGAGTCACATCATTTGCTTACGCTGCTTGAGGCCAACCCAGGGAACCCAGGCCTCTGTGCGAGTTTGAGTAACGTTAGCGCGGTCGCGCCCGGAACTCCGACTTGCGGGCCGTTCGGCGAATCGAATGTATTCACGACGGCCGCGGGCCAAGTGATTAATGGAACGCGGTCGGCATTTGGGCCTAACTTCGGCAGCGTGGATTGGCTGACTACGATTGGGAACGCCAACTACAACGCCTTCCAGCTGATGGTGCGGCATACCAGCAAGAGCTTGCAGTTGCAAGCAGGCTACACATTTTCGAAGTCGCTCGACAATTCGTCCAGTATTTCCGAGCAACTGAATCCGCTCAACTTTCGCTCAACTTATGCTCCGTCGGCTTTCGACATCAAACACAACTTAGTGGTGAGCTTCAGGTATGAGCTCCCGTTTCGATTGCACAATGCTTTGACACGGGGGTGGGCCTTATCAGGCGTGAGCCGGTTTGCGACCGGTTTCCCAGTGACATTCACGAATGCGAGCGATAACTCGCTCCTTGGGACGCAGCCGGACGGAGTGAATTCGTACGGCGCGGATATGCCGGATATGATTGGCGGCCCGCTGAATTTGAACCACAATCCGCGCAACGGGTTGCCGTATTTCAACACTTCGCTTTTCAGCTTGCAGCCATTGGGGACAGTGGGTACTGCTCCACGGCGACTTTTCTACGGCCCGGGCTTAGAGAACTTCGACATCGCACTTACAAAAGTGACGAGCCTTGGAGAAACCAGCAAGCTCGAGCTTCGGCTCGAGACATTTGACACTTTCAATCACGCGCAGTTTTTCGGACCTAGCTCCGTTAACGGAGAAATAACCAGCTCCACTTTTGGGCAAGTGGTGAACGCCGATTCGCCCCGGCTGGTGCAACTTGGTGTACGGCTGAGTTTTTGAAGTCATTCACTCAGAGCGGAGAGCTTGAAGAGGTTCGGTAGCGCCAGCGCGGCGGGCCGGGATAGCGGAAGCAGCCAGGACGAGGGCGAAGAGAGCGATAGCCGCAATCGCAAGAACGGTAGGATCGAGGGGAGAGACGCCAAAGAGGAACGAACTGAGTAGCCGAGTGGTGAATACGGCTACCAACACTCCGATGGCGCAGCCGGCGATGCCGAGCTTGGCGGCGGAGGCAAGGATCAAGCGCATCACACCCGCTCGCTGCGACCCCAGAGCAAGGCGAACTGCGATTTCCGATGTGCGCGCGGCGGCGGAGTAGGCGATGACACTATAGATGCCCAAAATCGCCAGAAAGACAGCTACAGCTGCGAAAGCGGAGATGACGACAGTGTTAAAACGGCGCGAGGCTTGGCCGTCTGTGACGATTTGGTCCATTGAGGCGACGTCTGTGAGAGGAAGTTGAGGGTCGAGGTTGTTGACGATGGAGCGAAGCGATTGGATGAGATTTTCCGGCGGAATGGTGGAGCGCACGACAACGGAACCAGCAACACCTGTGAGCATATTGGGAGGCGCGAATGAGCCGACGATGGCTTTGGATTGCTCAGCGGGTGTGTAAAATTCCTGCTGCGCGGGTTGGTCGGCGAACTGCTTGACACCCTCGATTTCACCGACGATGGTGATCCAGGGAAGTTTGGCTTCGGCCGGTCCGCGATGGACGCGTTTGCCGATCGGGCTTTGACCAGGCCAATAGTGTTCGGCGAGCGAGCGATTGACGATTGTGACTAGAGGCGCGCCGGGGGCATGATCGGCAGGGGTGAAATCCCGGCCGCGCAAAATCGGAATGCCTTGGGCGGCGAAATAGTTGCCGGAGACCTCGGGAATCCAAGCGATGTTGAGGTGGATTCCTTTCGGAGGAATGTAGCCTTCCGGAGTGAAGACACCCAAGAATGTTAGACCTGACGCGGGAAGCAGAGAGGTCATACCCACAGCTTGAACTCCCGGGAGTTGTTCGAGACGGGAGCGCAGGGATTGGTTGAAAGCGTCGACACTCGCCTGGGTTGAGTATTGCTGGCGCGGAAGGCCGTAGGACGCGGTGAGAGTGTGGGCTTCGTTGAAGCCAAGCGACACGGCACGCATGTTTTCAAAACTGCGCAACAGCAGACCGGAGGCGGTGAGGAGAACGAGAGCGACAGCTAGTTCTGCGATCACGAGGGCAGAGCGGAGGCGGGCATGGCCGACGCTACCGGTTGAGCTGCGGCCACCGGCTTTGAGAGCGTCGGCAATTTCAGTGCGAGCGATGACGAGGCCGGGAATAATGCCGCAAACGAGGCCGGTCAGCAAGGCGAGGCCGAGGGAGACAAGGATGACGGTAGCGTCTAACTTGATGGAACCGATGCGGGGCAAGTCTTCCGGAAGCGACGTCAAGCCTACATGGAGGGTGACCGCCGCGAGTAGAAGACCGATCAAGCCACCGCAGGTACTAAGAATCAAGGCTTCGAGAATCGGCTGGCGGACGACGGCTAGTTTGCCCGCGCCAATAGCCAGGCGCACGGAGAATTCACGGCGACGACGCAGAACGCGCAACAACAACAGGCCCGCCAGGTTGGCGCAGGCGATGAAGAGAACGACGATGACGGCGAGAAAGAGGGTGCGGACCAGGGGCTTGGCTGCAGCGACTGTGATCTGATCCATAGGGCGGACGGCGGCGTGGAGACGGCGGTTGGAGAGCGCGGGTGGGAAACTGCGCATAATTTCGTGGGCGGCGGGTTGCGCTTCGTTTTCCGCCTGCGCCGGCGTGACGTTGGGCTTCAGCCGGGCGATGAGAGAGTAGCCCCAATTGCCTGCGCCCGAGGTGAGTTCGGCATTGGAGAAGTGCATGGGCAGCCAGAGCTCGCAACGATTGAGGTGGCCCGGGACAAGAGGGAATTCGAAATCGCGGGGCATTACTCCGATGATTTGGTACGGCTTGCGATCCAGCAGGATTTTGCGGTTCAGAATTTGCGGATCGGCGTTGAAGCGGCTGTGCCAGGTCTCGTAGCTCAGGACGACGACCGGCTCGTCATTGGTTTCGTCCTGTTGGGAGAAGACACGGCCAATGATGGGAGAGACGCCGAGAGTGGGAAACAAGCCGGCGGTGAGGCGGGCGGCGTTGATTTGAGCGGCATTCGAAGCAGACGAAAGTTCGTAGGTTGTGGCGCGGACGACGCCCATGCCATCGAATGAGTGAGTGCCGCGCATGTAGATAAGAGCGCCGGGAGCAGTGACACCGGGAGCGCCGTCTTCAGCGTGAGTGACGCCTTCGAGGATATCGCCGAGGAAGACGAGACGCGCGGGATCTTTGAAGGGCAACGGGCGAAGCAGCACACCTTCGACAAGCGAAAAGATGGCGGTGGTTGCGCCGATGGCCAGCGCGAGCGTGACGATGGCGGCGAGGGAAAAGCCCGGCGCATTTGCCAATTGGCGGAAAGAATAACGAAGGTCTTGTAGAAGAGAGTGCATATGGGTAGATCCGATCAAGAGGTGGAAAGTTTTTGGACGATCAAATTTGTGTCGTAAATACAGCCAGCCCAAATGCCGCCGCTGGCTTGCTGAAGGGCGGCCCAGAGGCGGGTATCGTCGGGCAGTTGGGGGTCGGGGTGAAGGTCGGAGCGCAAGGGACGGGCGGCGAAAGTGGCAGCGTCGGAGCCGACGAAGTTGACGCTGGCGCTGAGGGTATTGCGATCAATGATGATTTCGATGAGATCGCCATCTTGGAGTTTGCCGATGGGACCACCGGCGAGAGCTTCCGGGGAAACATGGCCGATGCACGCGCCGGTGGAGACGCCGCTGAAACGGGCATCGGTGATTACGGCGACGTGCTTACCGAATGGGAGATGCTTCAGGGCTGAGGTGATTTGATAAGTCTCTTCCATGCCGGAACCGAGAGGTCCGCGGCAAATGAGAACGAGAATGTCGCCGGATTTGATTTGGTTGGCTTTGATGGCGGCGATGGCGTCGGTTTCGGCGAGGAAGATTTTAGCCGGGCCGCGTTTGCGATAGACGCCGTCGGAATCGACGACGGAGGGATCGATGGCGGTGGATTTGACAACAGAGCCTTCGGGGGCGAGATTGCCGGTTGGGAAACAGACAGTGGAGGTGAGACCGCGGGTGCGGGCGTTGTCTGGCGAGAGGATCACGTCGTCAGGGTCGATGCTATCGAGAGATTTGAGTTTGGATCGGAGGATGGCGCGGCGTTCGGATTGTTCCCACCAATTGAGTGACTCATCGAGTGAGTGACCGGAGGCTGTGGGTGCCTTGGTCTGAAGGAGACCGGCGCGGCGGAGGTGAAGCATGGCTTCCGGGACGCCGCCGGCTAGGAATACTTGGACAGTTGGATGGTTGCGAGGGCCGTTGGGAAGGGCGTCGACTATGCGAGGAACGGAGCGATTGATGCGGGTCCAATCCTCGACAGTGGGGCGTTTGAGACCGGCGGAGAAGGCGATGGCGGGGACGTGGAGCAATAGATTGGTGGAACCACCGAACGCGGCGTGGAGGACCATGGCGTTTTCGAGCGAGGCGGGTGTGAGGATGTCGCGAATGCGGAGATTTGAAGCAACGAGGTGGAGAGCGGCGCGGGCGGAGCGACGGGCCATATCGAGCCAGATGGGTTGACCGGACGGTGCGAGAGCAGAGTGAGGCAGTGACAGGCCGAGGGCTTCGCCGACCACTTGCGCGGTAGCAGCGGTGCCGAGGAATTGACAGCCGCCTCCCGGCGAGGCACAGGCACGGCAGCCTTCGAGCGCGGCTTCGGCGAGAGTTATTTTGCCGTGTGCGAAACGAGCGCCGATGGTTTGTACTTTGCCGGCATCTTCGCCTTGTTCGGGCATGAGAGTCACGCCACCGGGGATGAGGACGCAGGGAAGATCGTGCATGCCGGCGAGGGCCATCATCATGGCGGGGAGACCTTTATCGCAAGTGCCGATACCGATGACGGCGCGGCGGGTGGGAAGAGAACGAATGAGGCGGCGAAGGACCATGGCGGCATCGTTGCGATACGGGAGTGAATCGAACATGCCCGGGGTGCCTTGGGTGCGGCCGTCGCAAGGGTCGGTGCAAGCGCCGGCGAAGGGGATGGCGCGCTGAGATTTGAGTTCGCGCGCGGCTTCGGCAACGAGAAGGCCGACTTCCCAATGGCCGGTGTGGAAGCCGAGAGCGATGGGAGTGCCATCGGGAGCGCGGACGCCGCCGTGGGTGCTTAAGATAAGGACTTGTTGACCTGTAAGCGCGGAGGGTTCCCAGCCCATGCCGGCGTTTTGGGTGAGGCCGAAGAGATTGCCGGACGGTTGTTCGAGAAGCATCTCCCCGGTAACGGGAAGCGAGCCGGAAGGGCCGGGGGCATGGGTTCGTACGTCAAAGATTTGGGCGTCGCCCGAATCGAAAATAGTCTGTGGATTCAAAACATCGACTCCGATACACTCAAATTTCACGATACGACTACGCGAATGGCTAACCGACTTATAGCGATTTATCCGGGCTCGTTCGATCCGCCCACGAAGGGGCATATGGATGTTATCGAACGGGGGGCGCGGTTGGCGGAGCAACTGATTGTGGCGGTTTTGCAGAACACGCATAAGAATCCGCTGTTCAGTATTGAGGAACGGCGCGCGATGCTGAGGGAGAGCGTGGCGCATTTGGCGAACGTAGAGGTTGATTCGTTTGACGGGCTGCTGGTGGATTATGCGGCGCGGCGGAACGCGAACCTGGTTTTGCGCGGGATTCGGACTGTTTCGGATTTCGAGACGGAAATGCAGATGGCCTTGTTCAATAAGCGGCTGCGGCCGGAGATGGAGACCTTCTTCATGGCGGCCAGCGCGGAATACTCGTTTCTGAGTTCGCGGATGGTGAAAGAGATTATTACGCTGGGCGGCGATGCAGCGGCATTTGTGCCAGAACCGGTGATGCGGCGGCTGCGAACGAAATCTTGAAAAGGGTACCGGATAAAATTTAAGTTTATGTTGCAAGCAATGGCAGAACTCGCGGAACGCATCTCTACGATTAGCGTTTCTTCCACGATGAAGGTAGCGGCCGACGCTGAGCGGTTGCGCAAAGACGGCGTGGACGTGGTGGACTTTGGCGCCGGTGAACCGGATTTTCCGACGCCGACGAATATCAAGCAAGCGGCGATCAACGCGCTGAATGCGAATTTCACCAAGTACACGAATACGGGCGGGACGCTGGAGCTGCGCGACGCCATTTGCGAGCGTCACAAGCGGGATTTCGGGACGAACTATGCGGGCGCGACGGAATGCATGGTGACGGTGGGCGGCAAACACGCCATCTTCAACCTGATGCAGGCGCTGATTAACCCGGGCGATGAAGTGGTGATTCCGGTGCCGTACTGGGTTACTTACAAAGATGTGGTGAACTACGCGGGCGGAAAGTGCGTTTTCGTGAACACGGAAGAGAGCACGGGCTTCGAAGTGAGCGCGGCGATGATTGAGAAACATCTGTCGCCGAAGACGAAGCTGGTGATTATCAATTCGCCCTGCAATCCGAGCGGCGGCGTGCTTTCGAAAGAAGAGTTCGCGAAGATTCACGCGCTGACGGCGAAGCGCGAGATCTTCCTGATGACGGACGAATGCTACTGCCACTTTGTGTATGACGAAGCTCCGTTTTCGATTGCAGCGCAGCCGGGAGCGAAAGAGAACGTGGTGGTGGCGGGTTCGCTTTCGAAGACTTATGCGATGACGGGATGGCGGATTGGGTTCGCCCTGGCGCCCGCGGCGGTGATTGGGGGGATGATGAAGCTGCAGAGCCACAGCACGTCGAACCCGACATCGATTGCACAGAAAGGGGCGCTGGAAGCGATGTTGGGACCGCAAGATTCGATACCGGCGATGCTGGGCGAATACCGCAAGCGGCGCGATTTCGTGATTGAGCGGCTGCGGCAGATTCCGGGTGTCTCGATTGTGATGCCGAAAGGCGCGTTCTATGCGTATCCGAACGTGAGCGTGGCGTACAAGAGCGGCAAGATTAAGAACTCGTTGGATTTTGCGAATCAATTGCTGGCTACGGCGCATGTGGCGGTGGTGCCGGGCGAGGCGTTCGGGACGAATGAGCATGTGCGGATTTCTTATGCGACGTCGATGAGGGAGTTGGAGCGGGGTTTGGAGAGGTTGCATAAGTTTATTGAGGGGGTGCGGTAAGGGGGCTGGCGTTTTGGGGATGTTCTGAAGGCGGAATGCCAGACTAGGTCGCTGACGCTTCCGGCTCGGTTTCGGATTTTCGGACGGGAGGAAGTGGGTGTGATGGATGGGCGGGGCGGGGATGGTGTCGTGGGTGGGCATGGTGGGTTAGAAGAGGGGGAGTGGGTGGGGTTGGGGGCCGGCGGGTTTTTTGGGTGAGTATTTGTGGGCGATGAAGTAGCCGAGGGCGTCGGACATGTGGGTACGGGTGTGGTCGGATTTGTCGATGTCGCCGGTGGAGTTGCCGGCGGAATCGAGTTCCCAGGAGACTTCTTCGAAATCGCGGATGAGTTCTTTGCATTTCGGATCGATGAAGAGGCGATGACCGCCGGCGCGGTTGCGGAGCATGCTGTTGACGGCGTTGACGCGATCGCGGACTAAGGGATTGACTTCGAGAATGTGGTAGTTGGGCTTGACGGTTCCGACCCAGAGTTTGAAGAAATCTTGAATGATGGCCCAATCGGTAACGTTCGAAGACGTGCGGCGCTGGCGGCCGCTGGAATCGGCATAAATGCGAACGTTGAGCGGCATGTGGATGTAAGAGATTTTGGGAATTAGCGGCTTGATCTTTTCGACAAAGGCGCGGCAGGCGAGTTCGGTGGTGGCGTTGGGTTTGATGACGATTTCATCGAGAACGTGAACGGTGCCATCGTCAAAGGCTTGGGCGAGGAGAGTACACATGGGGTCAACGTTGAAATCGAGACACCAGAGTAAGTAGCGTTCGGGATCGAACTCGAGTGGCTTGACGTTGACTTCGCGATCGAAGGAAGTGTAGACGCGATGGAGGCCGATGGCGCCGAATTCGGCTTCGAGTTCCTGGCGGAAGGAGTTGGGGTCGAGATCTTCGGCAACGCTGCGGAGTTCGTCTTCGGAGATGAGGCCGCTTTGGGCAGTGGTGAAGTGGAACGAGCGCCATTCGGCGTGCGCTGGATTGTTGCCGCGCTCGAAGAAATCATAAAAGTGATTGCGGCCTTCGGGCGTGGAGATGAAGAGGGCGCGGCCTTGGCGATCGGCGAGAGTGGGGCGAAAGACTTGCCGCCAAGCCTGTTCGGGGAAGCCGGCGAATTCATCGAGCACAATGAGATCGACGCCGTGGCCGCGGAGGGAGCCGGGTTTGAAAGCGCCTTTCAAAAAAATGCGCGAGCCGGAGCGGACGTCAATGCGACGCGTGGATTCATGCGGCGGCTTCGACCAAAGGGGCTGGGTGGCTTCCTTGAGACGATCCCAAACGATGGCTTTGGATTGTTCGTTGGTAGGGGCGACGTACCAGATCACTTGGTTGGGAATGAGCGCGGCGCGAATGATATCGGCAAGCGCCAGTTCGGTTTTACCAAAACGGCGGCCGGCGGCGAGGACGCGAAAACGCGGATCGGCCTTGAAGACTTGCCACTGATGAGAGTGGAGAAATTTGTTGAATGCTTCCGGGTTCATGTTTGGGTTTCAGGCCTCCTTTTTGGTTTGAAGCGGTCTTTGGGATCGCCTTCGTAGCGCCAGTTGGCGGGGTCGAGCGGATGACGATAGCCGGGATAGAGTTTGATGGGTTTCCAGTCGGGCGGCGGTGGATAGAATTTACCGTTTTGCCAGTATTCGCCGGATTCGGCGTCGGTGAAACGCACTTTCGTGGGGTCGATGCCGGCGGGCGGGTCTTCTTCCCAGGGTTCGAGATATTCTTCTTTGCTGTTGTTGGCCTTGGATGATTTAGGCTCAACGGGTTTTTCGGGTTTGGGGGATGCCTTCAGATCGGGTTTGCAGTGATTGTTCCAGAAGCGTTCAAGCATGCCGAATTCGCGCTGGAATTTGCGTTCGGCGGTAGTGAGATAGCGCTGTTGGAGGTCGAGCGAGTGGCGCTCTTCTTCGGACAGGTTGTAGATTTCGGGGCGCGTGAAGCCATCGAGAACGGTGTTGTATTCTTCCTGCGCGCGGATGCGCTGCCACTCGGCTTGGGCGGTGCGGAGGAGGAAGTCTTTGAGTAAGTTGCTTTCGTGCGGGTAATCTTGTTCCCAATGTTCGTAGAGCTTTAGATAATCTTGGGGATTTTCGTGGCCGAGGACGAGGGTGCGGGCGCAGCAGCCGTGGCGGAGAGCGTTGAGGTGCGTTTTCATTTTGCCTTCGGGGGTGGTGGGGCCAGTGCGGCCGGAGTTGCGTTTGGGGGTTTCGGAGGCGGGATTTTGGGCGCAGTGCGGCTGTGGGTCTGGTTGCGGTGGTGGTTCGGGTTCGAGTTCGGGGAAGAGGGAGAGCTGGATGGGCTCGGCTGGTTCTTCCTTTGGGTTCGGTGGCTCGGCCGCGGCGGGCGAGGGTTGGATTTCGGGTTCGGGCGGTGCGCCGGTTTTGGTGGCGACGGTGTCGGTTTGTTGTTGCTCTTGGATTTCGTCCATAACTTGCCTTCCTGCGCTCAGCATGATATACGGGCGAACGGCGCGAAGGAAAAAGTGCTCGTAAGTTGAGGGAAAGGAAGGAAATAAAAAACTTACAACTTCTGTGACCGGAATTTTGGGGCGGGGGGCGATGGGAGTTCGGAGGAAGGGGCGGTTGCAAATGGGCCTTTGCTGAGTGCGAGGGCGGCGGGCAGCCGGCTGGGAGTAAGTGTATTGTTATGTGTCGATTGCGAAGCTGACTTGGGGAATGGGTTCGAATTTTCAGTTTTTGTGGTGGGTAAGTAGGAGTTTTCTGAGGGAAGTACTTAGGATTTGCCTGGACTGAAAAGCCCTACAGCGTCCGCTCCGGATTTTTCCGGGGAAGGGGTGCTGCCCGGGGCACCTCAGCCGCCGGAAAATCCTACGACGAACTGTGCGGAACGGTGCGAGTACCCCTTCACCGCCGTGCGGAAAGTGTTGCCGATACGTGGGCCGCGATCGCCGAAAGGCAGCGGCGAAACGGGTTTGGGGGAGCGTTAAAAGGCGAACGCGTATTCGGGCTGGAGCAATTCGTCAGCTTCGATGGCATGCGCCTCGATCTGCCGAGCGACCGACAGTGGGCGGCCCCCTTGCGACGCACTGTCCCAAATGGCGTGCCGCATCAGGAAGCCGAATGGAGTGGAGAAGACCAGGGTTTCGAAGAGCACAGTCGCGTGAAACTCGATTAGCTTGGTCTTTGTTTCACCTTCCGGATATTCGAGAAGTGGCCTAAGGAGAGGGACGGCATCAGCAGCCGAGCCGGGTCGAATTGATCGCGCAACGGCGAAGGCCAGATATCGCGTGAAGCAGATCTGGTGCGCATAGCGGATCAGGCTGTTAGTCGATAGGCGGATAGCGATGTATGCCGGATGGTCATAGGAAATGTTGCCGTCGGTCGCGAAGTCAAATAGCTCATCGCGAATCTTGAAGAGCCGTTGCCGGTACATTTCGACCTTGAGTTCCCTCCAGAGGAAGGCGTAGACGAACCACAGAAAGGAAAGTGAGAAAGTTATGCACACAAGAGCGGAAAGCATAGGGCGGTTGTCCTCCATGGGGCGCGCTGATGGGTCAGGCGCGGTTTGTTGGTTGTTATCATTCACCATCCTTCGGGTTGGTGGTCCCTCGTTTCGTTAGACGGCTTGAGCTCCGGTTGGGGTCCAGCTTCTTTTCGAGCTGCTGGATCCGGGTTTGCAAGTATTCGGTTTTGTCACGGCGGAACTTGCGTTCGAATAATCCGTAAAGGCCCCCGCTCACCCCTACAATGTATGAGGCTTTATCGGCAATTCCGATCGAGGTAAACATTCGGACGAGAATATTCGCGTCGGTTGTTTTCCCGGCTAGAACATTTACCGAACGATAAAAGTAGTAGGCAATCAATACGAAGGCTGCATATTTGCCAAATCTGATTAGCACGGCGGCGAACGTGTCCATCGTTTTTTCGAATCTACGTGCCTCGCGCTCTTCGGCGCTGATTTCGTCCTGCTTCCGTTTGGCGGGTGATGGCATCGTGGGTTCGTATTAACTAATAAGTTACTCTCATATATCGTAGTGTATTTCCTTTGGCGGATGTTGAAGAAAATGTTGGAGCCGGGAAATGACTAAAGTGGGGCTGAACACGACGGCCGAAATATGTACGGAGTGGCCGGTCAATGGCTTCTTCCGGGACCCCCTACAAGCTATTGAAAACACTGACACTGTGCTGATGAGGAGCGCGCTGATGCGCCGCCGCCGGCACCCGGCAGGTTTCCTATAGATTGCGTGTTCCACACCGCGGCCCGCGAAGATCTCCGTGAACGCGAGTCGCGCTCTATGCCGGCGTGTGCTTCGGTCCGGTTTCACAAGGCGTCAACGTCGTGTGTGATGATGCCGTCGACGCTGAATTCGCTGACGGCTCGCACGATGGGGCTCGGCATGTATACGATCACGACGCTGATATCCTCACGGAAGATATTCGTCGAAGCTCGAAACGCTTCTTTCCGTTAATTAAAGATCGCCCCCGCGTATACCGGCTTAGTTTGGCAAAACCATGCGGGTCGGATTTAGCATTTGTAAGGCCAAGCGTGCCCACTATGTAAATTTCGAAGGTCCGCTGAATTTACTTGCCAAACACATCTGATATTTGTATTCTAGATAAAATTACGGGTGCAGGTGCATCTATCTATTAATTTCCAACGGAGGTGTTTGTGAATTACAAGGTTGCAGCGTCGGCTCTCCTCTTGATTGCAAGTGTTCCTGCGGTAGGTCAAGTCGGAAGGATTGTGCGAATCCCGACTCCGAGTGGGTCGAGGTGTATCAATGCCAAGACTGATGAGATCACCATGACTTTGAGGTACATCAAGACCCAGAAAACGGCGGGCTTTTTTACGGATGACCACAAGGCCGGCGCAACGGTGATTACGACTCTTAACTCGGACGGAAATACGAAGGCCCAGAATCCATCCGTGAGTCTTGTGGACGTCCAGGATGCGCCAGCCGGCCAGGTTTATCTGCCACTCGAATATCCAATCGCCAGCTTGCTTCCCTTAAGTCAGAGCTCTGCAAGTCAGAGCTCCTCCAGCACCTTCACCAAGAATATGTTGCTCGAATTATATCTTGACAAGGTGCGCGGAGCCAATTCGTTCGGAAAGGTTCTCGACACTGCGGGAACGTTACTTTCTAAACTGCCCATCCCGGCAAATCCGTATACCAATGCTGTGAGTCAGGTTGTCAATTTTGCCACCGCGACTATAACTCAAGAGTCGAAGGACGCTGGCGGCCAATTATTTGCCGCTGTTACATTACAATTCAACGACCGCGACGAGTCTGACATTAAACAATGCGAGAGCGATAGCTTCGAAACAACGGGAGCAATCGCGGTTGTAGGATCCCATGGTGCCCATGGGGCCACGTTGTTGCCGCTGGATAAGTTGCAGTCCGATTACTGCTGGAGTTACGTTTCGGATAGAACGTATGAGGTTCAGTACGCACCCCGGCCCAATGGAGGCTGTGATCATATTTCTCCTGACGCGTTTAAAGATGTTCCAAACGACTACGTAATGATTCTGGTCAGCGCGGCAACGGTGGTGCCTCCCGGTCATGGAGGTTACCCGGGGCCGGTTTTGTTGAGGAAGAGGAAGCATCGAGATGATGACTTGCTCCAATCGAAAAAACTTTGTGGTGCGATGAAACTTAAGACCTCTTATTGCGGTGTGATTTAGCTCTGAGCTTGATGCTCGGCTTATTCGCGGTCGAATCGGCTGGGGACTCGGCTCGGCACTTTTCGCTTTGTCGTCAGCGGCGCTCGCACTTAGCGCGTGGGTCTGCTCAGACGGTTTGTCGACCTGAGGGTTTGGGCTGAGGTCTGAGCGGGATTTTCGATTTGTCTGCATAACGCAGTGCTTGCGGAAATTGGCTGCGACTGCCTTGCGGTGATTTCTCCTGCTCCGAGGCTGCTCTGTACAATGGCGTCGTGGATCATCGGCTCGGCGTCGAGCCGTGATGCTATCGGCCACCAAGCGTGTCGCCAAGTGGCCGGCGAGGTGGACTCCGTCTGAGCTCGCCGCTGAGTCGGGCTGGCTGCGGCAAGGGTAATTTAGTAACGAAATGGCTCTCGGCTATGCTTCTGCGAAAGACTTGCGCGCTGCTTCTACCCTTACGAGGAAGCCGAATTCACGGTCTACCATTCTCATTCGCGGCAGCGGGTCGATCAATTCCGCGACCTCTTCCTTTCGAACGATCCCGCTCGGCCAGAGTGCTTGAGTTGTTCGGTGAGCCGCTTAGCGGGCGTCGCTATCTGGTGCGGGCGGCGACGTACGCGGCGTCGAAAATGGGCGGGCGGACGATTGGGGTGGAAAGGATGAGGCTATCAAGAAACGCGGGCAAGACGGGCGCGATGTCGGATTGTGCCGCGCAACTAAGGGCTAAAGTTGGTACTCTGTTTCGCGGCGCGCGTTCGCGGCGTTTGCGCTTGGGGTTATGAGCCGGATCCGCGGCTCCCGGATTTCTGGCGGGATGCGGAGAAAGGGGACAGTACAGCCCTTTTTTGCCGACGCGACGCAGGTAGTGATGGGCTTGTTTGTACGCGGCGAAAAGGTTGTCAGTCTCCTTTTTTCACGAAGCGGGTGAAATTTGAAGTCAAGGTAAGGCCGTTGGCTCGCCGTCTCGATTCAGAGTTGAGGATCATGGGTGGGAATCGGTTTAGCGGGCAAAGGCCGGGTTAGGTCGCTGACGCTTCCGGCTCGGTTTCGGAAGTACGGTTTGGAGGAACGGTGGATCCAGCAACCGGATTCCCGAAGGGCTTCAACTCCACACAAAATAAAGAAACCGAAGTCTGTATAACCAGTCGCCGGCGGGGCGTGGTCCCGCCGATTCGTACCGTTCTGTCGTTTAGAATTCCCCTACCGCTAACGGAAGTGTTGTGCATGCGCCCCGATATGGCCAGACCTTGTGTCCTTCGCGTGAGAAGGATAAATTGGGGGTATGGCAACCCAACCCCGACACCCGGGCGAAACGAAGGACTTCACCGAAGCCGAATTGAAGCACATTTACGATGAGCACGTCTCGGCTGAGAAAGAAGGCTCGGTTTCGCATGAGGAAATGATGCGGAACGGTTTGCGGAAACTCAAAACGCCCGTGCCGAAGTGAAGCCGGTTGTCTACACAAAGCTGGCCGAGCGTGAGATTGAGGCCGCCGGCTGTTTTTTTTGAGGGACGCAAGGAAGGGCTGGGCGTCCAGTTCTATGAGCGGATTGACGAAGCCAAAAGGAAGATCTTATGAGCCGGATACGCGGCTCTCGGATTTTCTGGCGGGATGCGGAAAAAGGGACAGAGGGCTCTTTTCGCCGACGCGACGCATGTAGTGATGGGCTTGTTTGTACGCGGCGAAAAGGTTGTCAGTCTCCTTTTTTTCACGAAGCGGGTGAAATTTGAAGTCAAGGTAAGGCCGTTGGCTCACCGTCTCGATTCAGAGTTGAGGATCATGGGTGGGAATCGGTTTAGCGGGCAAAGGCCGGGCTAGGTCGCTGACGCTTCCGGCTCGGTTTCGGGAGTACGGTTTGGGGGAACGGCGGATCAAGCAACCGGATTCCTGAAGGGCTTCCGTTCCACACAAAATAAAGGGAGAAAGCGACGGTTCGGCGGGAGCTGCGATCCTTTACAGTATTCCAGGAATCAAACGCTTGGTGCGTTTGCTATAGGCTGCATACTCGCCGCCGAACGCTACATGCAGCGCCTCTTCTTCCACATGAATGCGATACAGAAGCGCAGCGGTGGTGGGGATCACCGCAAAAGCAAGCGCAAGCCAGTGGCGCGAGTGCAAGCCGACGGCGAGAAACACCAGCAGCAGACCCAGATACGACGGGTGGCGCACGAGGCCGTAAAGGCCCGACGTATTTATGGTTTGCGACTCGCGAATGGCAACGTTGGCGCTGAAGGCTTTGCCGAGCGAGAAAACGGCGGTCCAGCGAATGGCAAGGCCGCACACCATTACGATCAAGCCCGCGGTTTTCAGCCAGTGGACGCCGCCGAACATGTTGGGCGGATTCGCGCGGCTGATCCACTCGCAAGCGGTGATGGAGGAGACAATGACGAGCCAGAGGATGAGCATCGAGCCACGGTCAGAGACCGTTCCGCCGCTGCTCCGGCGCGTGCGGGTGAGGACGGCGATCAGGATTTCGGAGGCGGTCCAAGAGTAGAAGAGGATTTGCCAGACGGTTGATAGCGTCACGAGATCATTTACCTTATCAAAACAGCGAGCAGGCGATTTGGCAGGGGTCGAAGAAGGTGTGGTAGACCGCTCCTTGACAGTCGTGGCTCGGCTCGCGGATGTGGGGTGATTGGAGGGCTGAAATGGGTCCGCCTATTAAGATCTCTTCTTTGACCGAACTCAACTGGGCGCGCTTTCGTCTTTCTTGCTATAAGAGAAATGACGGCCATGCCATTTTGCACTCAATGCGGGAACCCTGTGGACACAACCGCGTCGTTTTGCGGGAATTGCGGCAAGGCGCAACCGCGCTGGGGTGGGAGTGGGAGCGGGCCGATTCCGCAAGGGCCGCCGCCACCCTACATAAAGACAAAAGATTGGCTGGAGGGCATTAGCGAGCGGAACGCGTCGATCCTTTGCTATATTCCGGTGTTTGGCGTGATTCCGTCGATCATTTTTCTGGCGTCGCAACGGTTCCGGCATAACCAGAGGGTGCGATTTGATGGATTTCAGTCGGTTTATCTGTTTGTTGCGTATTTGATCACTTCGTCGGGAACGCCCTTTTTTCCGCATGGGGTGCATTCCGTTTTTGAGACGGGGTTATCGCTGTGTTGGATCTTTTTGCTGTTCAAGGCGGCGCATAATGAGCAGGTGCATTTGCCGATTGTGGGCGATTTGGCGGCGCGGTCGGCGTCGGAGCAGCTTTAGTTATAATTATTCATTACTGTGAATAATAATTCAGACCGGCATCGGGTCGGGGTGGTTGGGTTTCGAGGCTATAGCGGGGTCGAGCTGGTGCGGATCCTGAGCCGGCATCCCGCGGTTGATCCCTACCTTTTAGAGCATCGTTCCGATTCCGAGGAAAGACCGGTTCCGCTGGGGCACAAACCGCCGAAATCGATTGCGGCGACGCCTGAGGCGATCAAGCAAGAAAAGCTCGATTTGGTGTTCCTGGCGACGCCGGCGGAGGTATCGCTCGAAATCACTGCGCCGATTTTGGAGACGGGCGCCAAAGTTATTGACCTGAGCGGCGCGTTTCGATTGGGCGATGCGGAGACGTTTTCGCGCTGGTATGGGGAACGGCACACTGCGCCGGCGTTGCTGAAAGAAGCGCGGTATGGATTGCCTGAGTTTTACCGTGACAAAATTCGGGGCGCGCGGCTGGTTTCGAATCCTGGCTGCTATCCGACGGCGGCCAATCTGGCGATTCGACCGCTGGTGGATGCGCAAGTGTTGGATCGGACGCGCGGGGTGATTTGCGATGCGAAATCGGGGGTGAGCGGGGCGGGGCGGAAGCCGAGTTTGAAGACCAGCTTTTGCGAAGTGACGGATAATTTCGGCGCGTATGGGTTTTCCGAGCACCGGCATGTGCCGGAAGTGCTGCAAAATTCCGGGCTGGGCGAGCGCGAGTTTACCTTTACGGCGCAATTACTGCCAATTGAGCGCGGGATTTTGGAAACGATTTACTTGCGCACGCAACGGATTGAAAAAGCGGTGGATTTGCTGGCGATTTACGAAGAATGCTATGCCGATGAACCGTTTGTCCGGCTGTATGCACCGGGAAAGGTTCCGGATTTGCGGGCGGTGCAGCATAGCAATTATTGCGATATCGGATTTGTGTTCGATGTGGCAAGCCAGCGAGTGACGATTGTGGCGGCGATTGACAACCTGGTGAAAGGCGCGGCGGGGCAGGCGGTGCAGAACATGAATCTGGTTCTGGGGCACGCGGAAACCGAGGGATTGCTCTGAAGGTTCTCATTAAACTGGGCGGCAGTTTGTTGGACGATCCAGACAAGCGGAGCGATTTAGCGCGGCAATTGGCGGCGGTGGCGCGCGAGGCGGAGTTGGTGGTGGTGCACGGCGGCGGCAAGCAAGTGACGCGCTTTTTGGAAGAACGCGGGGTGAAGAGCCGGTTCGTCGGAGGGCTCAGAGTTTCGGATGAAACGGTGATCGATGCGGTCACTAAGGTGATTGCGGGCAGCGTGAATACGCAGCTGGTGGCAGCGTTGGGCGCGGCGGGGCAAGCCGCGGTGGGATTATCGGGGGTGGATGGGCTGCTGACGCAGGCGCGGCCGGTGAATCCGGAATTGCAGTTTGTGGGCAAGCCGGAGCATTCGAACGGTAGATTGCTGCAGCTTTTGCTGAGCGGCGGCTATGTGCCGGTGGTGGCGTGCATCGCGGGCGATGAGAAAGGCCACATCTACAACGTGAATGGAGATCAGATGGCGGTTTCGTGCGCGGCGGGTTGGGGTGCGGAGCGGCTTTTTTTTCTGACGGATGTTCCGGGCGTGAAAAATGCGGAGGGAACAGTGATGCCGCGTTTGCGCAAAGACGAAATCGGCGCGTTGATTCAGAGTGGTGTGGCGCATGGCGGCATGCAGGCAAAATTAGAATCGGCGGTGTGGGCGCTGGAGAGCGGATTGCAGGAAGTGGTGATCGCGGCGGGGCAGGAACCAGACGTTTGCGGACGGCTATTCAGGGAAGACGCGATTGGTACTCGCATCGCGCAGGCGTTTCAAGTCCAATAAAGCCAGAAAAGTACTAAAACTGACCTAACTCGCATTTGATCGCTTTGCGAATTTCGCTAAATATTCGTCAATAAATCTAGAAAAGTTTCGCCTATAGGCAATAAATTTTGCACAAATTAGGTAAAATTTTCAGAATTTCCATTTTTCCTACTAGCAATTTGCAAATAAGTACCATATACTCGGTACCACAGCCGGTTTTAGTACCGGATGAACCATTCCCTGGGGGAAGAAAAGAAAAAAAATGCGAGCTCAAACAGTAGATGTACAAACCTCCGCTGGCCGGATCCTTTGCTGTACCATTTTTAGACCCGGCGGGCGGAAGTTATTGGCCAAAGGCCATGTTTTAAGCGACGAAGATATCCGCTTGCTGGAGACAGAAGGAATGAAGCAAGTTTGGGTAACGGAGTTGGAAGACGGCGAGATTGGCGAGGATGAAGCGGTCATGGCAGTTGCGGAAGTCATGTGCTGCGGATCCGTAGAAATTCGATTGGCTGCGGGTGGACGCGCCAATTTGATTGCTACCGCCGATTCTTGCGTACTGGTGGACGACGAACTGCTTAAACAGATTAATTGTACAAGCAGCGTGGTGATTGCGACGGTTTCGAACTATCGATTTGTGAAGAATGGCGAGCGGATTGCGACGATAAAGAGTTCGCCTTTTGCGGTTTCACAGGCGCAATTAGAAACTGTGTTGAGCATTTTGGGTGAACGCGGAGCAATTTTGCAGGCGCGGCCGATTAAAGACCCGGGCGTTGGGGTGCTTTATACCGATCCAGTGCATGGCGATCGCGCGCGAGCGTTGTTTGAGAATATTGTGCGAACCAGGGTCGAGCGCTTTGGCGGCAATCTTCGCTATGCGCTGTCGGCAGTGGAAGATGAAGAGCAGGTGACGCGCGCGTTGCAACATTTATTGCGCACGAAGCCGGCTTCGATATTGATTGCATCGACGACGGCTCCGGCGGGGCCGGAAGATGTGATTGGCCGAGCGATGGTTCGTTTGGGCGCCCATGTAGAGCGCTTTTTGGCTCCTGTAGAACCCGGCAACCTGATGTTGCTGAGCTATAAGGATGATGTGCCGATTGTGTCGGCTCCGTGTTGTTTCCGTTCGGCGAAGCCCAATATTCTGGACTTGGTATTACCGCCGATGTTGGCGAAGTACCGAATCTCCGGGTGGGAAATTGCCTGCCTCGGGCACGGCGGGCTTCTGGGTTGACCAGCCTGCGCACGCTTTTCCCCAGCGTGCTGTAGTTGACGGCGGATCTCCTGCCGCCGCCTTTTGTTAATGCTGCTGCCGGGCGCGCCTACCAATGCGCCCGGCATTTTTCGTTTTGGCGGGCGTTTTCTTGCCGCCGCTGCCCTTATTCTTCTCGATTCGCAATTTCCAAGCCGCTTCCAATCCGCCTTTCAGGACATCGGCGTTCGCTTTTGCGAGCACGAGGTGAGTGGCGCCCATTCGGCCCCAACCGCCGGCGACGGGTAAGAAGACATCGGGTAGTTCGGCGACGAAGGCGGCTTGCATTTCCGGGCTGAGCATGAGGTTTCCATAGCCTTTCGATTCATGGGCCAGGGTGGCGAAGATGTGGCCGCCGACGCGAAAATCGGCTGCACCCATATGCGAGCCTTCGACGGCGCCTTCCAGGCTGAGGGCGATGCGACGGAAATCGGCAGCTTTCATGTTGATCCTCCCCATTACGTATTCTCGCGTGCGTTACGGCTTTGAAAAAGGGGGGTCCAATTTATAGGAGATTTAGAGGCATGTTCCGGAAGATTGCACTTGCCAGCGTTTTCGCTGGAGTAGCTTTGCTAGCGAGTTGCGGAGGCCATTATTACGCGGGCGTGACAGTTGGACCGCCGGCACCGATTGTGGAAGGACCTTATGGAGTTGCACCGGGTCCGGATTATGTTTGGACGCCTGGGTATTACGACTGGGTTGGGGGAAACTGGGCTTGGCAGAGAGGCAATTGGAGAAGACGGCCGCATCCGGTGGACAGATGGGTTTCGCCGCACTGGGAGCAACATGGCCACAGCTACCGGCGGGTCGGAGGCGGCTGGAATCACAACGGGCACATGCATCACTAGCTAACTTGCGTGATGCGGCTGCCTGCTTCGAGAGCTTCCTGGTGACGCCAAAGCTCCTGAAAAACGGGGCTGGTGCGGCGTAATTCGGGCAAGGTGCCTTCGGCGGCGATGCGGCCTTGTTCGAGCACATAGATGTAATCGAAGGAATGAAGGAGGTGAAGGCGATGCAGAGAGGAGACCATCGCCTTCGCTGCAAACGCTTCGAAGAGACGCTGATAGATGACGGCTTCAGTTTTCGGATCGACGCTGCTGGTGGGCTCGTCGAGTAAAACGACGTCGCTTTCCTGGGCGGCCAGAATGCCGCGTGCGAGAGCAAGGCGCTGTTTCTGGCCACCGGACAGATTGACGCCCTTTTCCTGAATGCCGGATTCCAATCCCTTGGGCAATTCGCGAATAACCTCGCTGAAGTGGCCGATTTCGCAGGCGCGGGTGACGTCGGCGGGCGGGAACGGAAGGTCGAGAGTGAGGTTGTAGGCGATGGTGTTTTCGAAAATTTCGGGATCTTGGGGGAAAAGCGTGACTGTTTCATTCAAGCCGGCGAGGCGGTGTTGCTGGCCATCGACCGTGAAACGATAGCCAGGTTCAGGTTCGTAGAGGCCGCGCAGGAGCGCGAGGAGAGTACTTTTTCCGCTGCCGCTTTCGCCGACGACTGCGACGCGCCGGCCGCGCGCCAGCTTGAGATGAATGTTGTGCAGGCTTTGGGGCGCATGCTCGCTTGAATAGGATTCGCGATGCGAATAGTTGAGATTGGTGATTTCGATGGTTTGCCAATGCGCGGGTAGGTCACTGGGGGCGTCGGCGCGATGGTGTTCGCGAAAGGCCTGGGCAATGGAATCGGCGGTGCGGACGTCGGTATCGTATTGGACGATGCGGTTGTATTCGGCGGCGGTATCGTGAAAAACGCTGGTGAACTGATTCACGTATCCCAAGAGAGCGACGAGTGAGCCGACGTAGAAGGTCTTGCCCGGGGTCCAATGCTGGAACACGTAGCCGGTGACGATGACGGCGTAGATGAGGGCAACGAGGGTATCGGCCACGAACCATTTCCATTCGTTGATTACGGCATTGCGGCGGAAGGGGCGCCAGAGATGCTGGAGCTTCGCCATGAGACCGCGCTCCATGCTTTGTTCGAGCCGGAGGGTGACCACGGTCATGATATTGGAGAGGCTGTCAAAGAGGGCGGCGGAGACGGAATGTTCGGCTTCATTGACTTGCTCCTGGCTGGCGATGATGGGTTTATCGAAGCGCATGATGAGAAGAATGGTGAGAAAGCCGAGGCACGCGCCGAGGACGCCATAGAGAGGCGCGAAATAGAGCATGGCGGAGAGTGAGACCAGGAGGCGCGAAATGGCATAGACGCTGGTGAACCCGCCTTCGAAAAAATTGCGGAGCGCTTCGTAGGCTTTGCGGATGCGGTTAATGGTTGAGCCGCTGTGGTGCTCTTGATGCCACTTGGCGGGGAGATGCAATGCCTGGTGGTAGCGTTCGTTGAGGAAATTGCGGCTGACGTTGAAGGCGAGTTTGCGTTCCATGACGCGCGCGGGACCGTGGAGGCTCCATTCGCAGAGCTTGAGCACTAAATAGGAACAGGCATAGAGAATGACGAAATGGGGAATCTCATTTTGGCGGCGTTGCACTTTATCGATAAACCAGCCGAGCAAAAGCGGGTAGGAGCAATAGATCAGATTCGCGCCCAGGAACATCGCATAGACAAGGACGTAGCGGGAGCGCTGCACGCGCGCGTAGCGCCACGCGGTGCGGAGCAGCGAAAAATAAGGGTTTTGCAACGAGCGGCCTTAGGAACTATTATGGACCGAGTTATGATGATGTTCGACGATGCCGCAAGAGACCGACGCCGAGCTGGCTTCCAAAGTGATTGCCGTCATAGCGAAAGCACAGCGCATCCCTGTGGAAAGCATCACGCTGGACAGTACGTTCGATGAATTGAAGATCGATTCGCTTGACGGAATCAATATCATTTTCGCGTTGGAGAGTGAGTTCAACATCAACATTCCGGACGAAGGCGTGCACAATCTGAAAGCGGTGCGGGAGACGGTGGACGGGGTGGCAAAGTTGCTGGCGGAAAAAGAAGCCCCAGCGCCGGCGGCCACGACCGAGCGGGAACCGAGCGCTTGAACCGGGTTGCGGTGACCGGCCTGGGATTGGTTTGCGCGCTCGGCGATAACGTAGCGGAGTGCTGGCCGCATTTGAGCCGGGGAGAATCGGGGATTCGTGTTCTATCGGACCCGGGAACGCCGCCGTACCGGTTCAATTGGGGCGCGGAGGCGCTCAACTTCGTGGCTGAACGCTATTTCGACGAAAAAGAACTGCTGATGCTGGAGCGTTTTGCGCAATTGGCCAGCGTGGCCGCGCGCGAGGCGGTGGGCCAAAGCGGGTTGAGTTTCAAGGGCGATTTGAGCTGCCAGAGCGGCGTCATTACGGGAACCAGCGTCGGAGGGCAGTTTTCGGAAGAAGAAGGATACCGGAAGCTGTACGTCGAAAATGTGAAACGAGTGGCGCCGTTGACGATTCCGCGAACGATGTCGAATGCAGGGGCAAGCCGGATTTCGATGGAATTCGGGATTCGCGGCCCTTCGTACACGGTATCGACGGCGTGTTCTTCGTCGAACCACTCAATTGGTCAGGCCTTTTGGATGGTGCGCAACGGGCAATTGAAAGTGGCGGTGGCGGGAGGCAGCGAAGCGGTATTCGCAGAAGGATTTTTGCGGGCGTGGGAAGCGATGCGGGTGGTATCGCCGGACCCGTGCAAGCCGTTTTCCGCAGACCGGCGCGGATTGACACTGGGCGAAGGGGCGGGGATGCTGGTGCTCGAAAACTGGGAGCACGCGACGGCCCGAGGCGCTGCCATCTTGGGAGAAATCATCGGCTTCGGCATGAGTTCCGATGCGCATCATATTACTCAGCCGACGGAGGAAGGTCCGGCGAACGCGATGAGTTGGGCGCTGCAGGATGCCGGATTGACACCGGAAGCGGTGGATTATATTAACGCGCATGGTACGGGGACGCAGGCGAATGACGTAACCGAAAGCCAGGCGATTCGGCGGGTTTTTGGCGCAAAGGCCGATACCCTGCCGGTGAGTTCTTCGAAATCGATGCACGGGCATACGCTGGGCGCGGCGGGGGCGGTGGAAGCGGTGGTGAGTTTGCTGGCGCTCGAGCATGGGATTGTGCCGCCGACGGCAAACATTAGTTCGGTGGATGCGGCTTGCCGGGTGCGAGTGATTCATTCGGAGCCGCTGGTTACGGAGATAGAAACGGCAATTTCTAACACGTTCGCTTTCGGGGGCTTGAATGCGACGCTGGTGATGCGGAAGGCGCGGGCTTAATTCGGTATACGCTCCAATTCCAGCACGCTACCCTAATAAGGTGACCAGTTTGTTAGCCAAACTTGTCTATAGGTTTAAAAGATGAAAATATCTATCGGCGCCGATCATGCCGGTTACGAAATGAAAGCCAAGTTGGTCGAGTATGTAAAATCACTAGGCCATACTGTGCATGATGTTGGCACATTTGATCCGAGCAAGCCGGATGACTATCCCGATTACGCGGCTTTAGTTGCAGAAGACATTCTAAAAGGCGGTTGGGAGCGCGGCATTTTAGTTTGCGGCAGCGGGGTAGGGGTTTCAGTGGCCGCTAACAAGTTTCCGGGAATACGCGCGGGACTTTGCCACGACCATTACTCGGCTCATCAAGGCGTTGAACACGACGACATGAATGTGTTGGTACTGGGCTCTCGCATTATCGGGATCATGGCGGCGGAAGATTCGACACAAGCCTTTCTGAACGCAAAGTTCAGCGGGGAAGAACGGCATGTGCGGCGATTAGCGAAGGTCAAGCAAATTGAAAACGAGAACATGAGGCCTTCGAAGTAGTAACAAGCGTCTTGGTATGAGTTCTGCGCATCCGCAAAAGGGGCCCTGCCTGCTTGGGCTCTCGCTTTCGTTGCCAAACGATTTAACTGAGGCCGTTCACGCAGCTCGTGAGGATTGGGATTCGAGCAATGCGACCGAGCGGCTGTGGCAGCGCGACCCTTCGCTCTGGACGAACACAGATGAAGGTAACTGGCTAGGCTGGCTGACGATCATAGACGAACAGCGGGCATACCCTTCGCGGTTCAAAGCGCTGGCGGCAGAGATTGTCGAAGATGGATTCGCGCATATCGTGCTGCTGGGAATGGGTAGCGCGAGCCTGGTAACGACCGTTTTCGCGCAGGCGTTTGGCAAACAGGCGAACGCGCTGCAATTGCTGGCGATCGATTCGGTGGACCCGGAGCAAATCAGACGGCTGCGCGCGAAGATCGACCCGGCTCGTACCTTATTTTGCGTAGCGAGCAAATCGGGCGAGACGCTAGAACCGAACCTGCAACTGCGCTATTTCTATTCGGAAGTGCAGGCGGGCAGCGGCGATCGCGCCGGGCAACACTTTATTGCGATTACGGATGCGGGATCGAAATTGGAGGAGCTGGCGCAGAGTTTGGGATTCCGGCGCGTGTACCATGGGGCGGAAAGCCTGGCGGGCCGGTTTGCGACTTTTTCGGATTTTGGATTGATCCCGCACGCCGCCGCGGGACTGGATACGGAGAAGCTTCTGAAGCGCGCCAGCCTGATGGTGGAGGCGTGCAAGAATCGCGAGAGCTTTGCGAATCCGGGCGTGTTGCTTGGTCTGATTTTAGGAACCGCGGCCCGGACGTTTGGGCGCGACAAAGTGACCATTCGCTGTTCGCCATTGCTAGAGGGATTTGGCGTGTGGATTGAACAGATGTTGGCGGAATCGACCGGCAAGAACGGGGCGGGTTTGATTCCGCTGAGCGGCGAACCGTTCGCTGGTTTGGAGCAGTACGGCAGCGACCGGCTTTTTATCGATTGCCGGATGGCGGCGGATGGCGATTCGAAGGACTCGGCGATCAGGGCGATCGAGGCGGCGGGGCAGCCGGTTTTGCGGATCGTGCTGAACGATTTGTATGATGTGGGGCAAATGTTCTTCCTGTGGCAGACGGCCACGGCGGTGGCGAGTTCGAGGCTTGGGGTGCACCCATTCAACCAGCCGGAAGTGGAGGCGAGCAAGAGACGCGCGCAAGAGCTTTCGAGCGGCGCGGAGGAGAAGCCGAAACCGCTTTTGGAGCAGAACGGCCTTGGGCTTTATGCGAACAAGGCGAATTGCGCGGCTTTGTGGGGCAGTGGTTCGGCGACGATTGGCGGTTTGATTCGCAAACACATAGACCGGCTGCAAAGCGGCGATTACTTCGCAATCCTGGCGTATCTGCCGGCGTTTCCGGAATTCGAGGCGGCGCTAGAGGAGATCAGAGGAAAAATTCTGGAAGCGAAGCAGGTGGCTACGGTTGTGACTTTCGCGCCCCGGTACCTGCATGGCGCGGGGCAAGCCTATAAAAGCGGGCCGAATTCGGGCGTTTTTCTGCAAATCACTTATGAAAGCGGCCAGGATTTAGCAATACCGGATCATCCGGCCACGTTCGGTAACGTGCAGGCGGTTCAGGCTCAGGCGGATTTCGAGCTGATGGGGGAACGGGACAGGCGGCTGCTGCGCATCCATCTGGGCAAGGATGTGAAGGCCGGGTTGGCGCGGCTGCGGGATTTGGTCTGCGCAGCGGTTGCGCATTAACTTGATTTAGTTGTGCCAGCGCTACAATCGGCGGATGACTCCCGGCGATCTGCAGCAATTCTTTCCGACCTCTCAATTTGGAGACATAGGTAACGTGGCTCCGGTCATGATGGGGCAATCGGCTGCAAGTTACTCAGTTAGTACGGAGACTGGGGAATACATGCTGCGCATTCATGGCGCGGACAACGATTCCTGGGAAAAGGTGATTCTGACGCAGGAAATCGCTGCGCAATATGGAGTCGCCCCGGCGATGGTACACGTCGATCATGGGGAACGCGCCGTGGTATCTGTCAGGGTTTCCGGCATTTCGTTTGGAGCGGCTATGTCCCAGACGGAGACGCGGGAAGCGGCTTTGCGAAGTTTGATAGAAGTTCTGAGGAAGCTGCACCAGATTCCGGCTGGTTCCTTCGCGGCGATTGATGTAATGGGCTTCGCACGCTGGGTGTGGGATGAACAGGTTCAGAGAGCGGGCTTTCCCGAGTGGGCCATTCCGTTGGGAGGCCGTACGGCGGAATGGGGCGAGATTCTGAAACAGGATGACAGGAGGGTGTTGAGTCACTGCGACCTTCATCCAGCCAATATTCTATGGGACGGCCAGCGGGTGTGGTTAGTGGATTGGGAGCGGGCTGGTCTTGCACATCCTTATCTCGATCTGGCAACGATTTGCAATTTCCTATCGATGCCGGATGAGGCAGCTCTGCGGCTGTTGGAGCAGCAGGAGCAAACGCCAATCGAAAAAGGGCAGAGGCAGTTATTCGCCGTACTTCGCGATGTATCGAGGGTTGTTTATGGCGCAGTGTTTTTCCGGCTTGTGAACGACTTGGAGTCTGTGCAGTTTGCGAGCCGAGAAGACACTCTGACAGTTCGGGAGTGTTTTGCGATGCTTTCGAGAGGAGAGCTCGATCTAGGAGAGTCGCGAGGCCGAGCACTCATGGGAGCCGCTTTCTTGAAGCAGTGTGCGAGCTAAGGGCGGTGATCGGATTCGAAGCCTAGGTCGGTGGTGACGATTTCGACTGTTTGATTGATGCCGGTGGCCAAGCGAGCAAGGGTTTCGGTCTGCCGGCGGAGGGTTTGCACGGTGGTGGCTGCGTCAGTGGAGGAGCGGCTTTTTTCCAGTTCTGTGCGCGACTGCTCAATCTCACTTCGCGCGAGCTCGGCAGCGGTCCGGCAGCGTTGTGTGAGAAGGCGGAGTTGTTCGGCCAGGGCCGCCAAGGATTCAGCCGATTTGTTTGAGTCGGTTCCTTCGATGGCCGCATTCACAGTCAAGAGGTTGGAGGCGCTGGCTATTTGATCGATGGCGCCAATCAGGCCGGCAACGGATTGATTGGAAGCGTTCATATGCTGCAGAGCCAGGTCAACCTGCTTCTGATTGGCTGGCTCGGGCGGTTTTGCCACGTTAAGCGAAGGGACGGCGGCTTTCGACGGCTTCCGGTCGGTTTCGTGCGAAAGCTCGACCGCGACAGCCGTTAATTGCCTGGCGTTCTTGCGCAAATGGCTTAGCAATCCATTCAATTTGGGCGCAAGTTCGTGAGTGAATTCAATCCAAACGCGAAGAGCCAAACCGGTGGAGGCGACACCGACACCGAATAAGAGCCACATGGCCCAGACGATCATTTGAGAAAAGGGAACGGCGGCTAACGATTCGGTATCGGGCTGGGCAGCACCAACGACCCAATTCATTTGAGGGACGTAAGCAAAGTGGGCGACCATGCTTTTGGGAATTCCGCCGATGCGGGCGGGCTTTTCGTATTGAAAATCGGCGAATTCACCGGGCAAGAGCTTGGTGGCGCGGCGGCAGATTTCCTGCACATAGAAACGGCCCGAAAGATCTTTTTCGTTCCACAAGTCTCTGCCGACGAGCCCGCGATCGGTAGCCAGCACGGCTTTTCCATGGTGGGCGCCGCTCGCCTGCCAGATGAAAAATTCCGCCTTGGTTTGGGTGCCGCGGACATCGGCTACACGTTCGACCTGCGATTTGAACTGCGATTCGGGGAGAAGCGTGTTGAGCATGCCTACAACGCTGCGTCTGCTGTTATAGATCGGCGTGTAAGCGGTCCAATAGTTTTTGTTGTAAAGCGATTCTTGCCCGATATAGGGGTGTCCGCTCAATACCTGTTCCAAAATGGTTGCGGATTCGCCGGTTCTGGCGTCGGCCGGAATGAAGCTGGCGACGGCGCGAGCACCATCGTCCAAACGAAGGCTGCTTGCGACGCGGAGCATATCGCCGCGTTCGTTCAGGCGCTGGAAGATAGTGGCCGGCGTACCGGCTTTCTGCTCAATTTCCTCCACTACCGCCGGCGCGGCTTCTTCGTCATCGGATGGCGGAGTGAACTTCAGCGAACCCGCCGACATGACTGGGACTTCCAAAAGTTTCGGTTGGCCCGTAATCTCATTCGTTGCGTGCCAAACCGCGCTGTGGCTGCCATCGAGCCTGACAGGCCCCAGATCTTTCAGAATCTGTTCGCCACTTTTGAGGCTGGACAAATACGACTGACCGTAATTACGACAAACAGCAACCAGATTCTGAGCCAATTTCGAAAAGCCCGCATTGGAAACGGGCGTAGGCGCTTCGGCCAGCGGGATTTGTTGAATTCGATGCAGGACGGCCCAAGCCGCCAGACCGATTGCCAACGCCGGGGCGACGATGAGAATTACGCCGACAAAGGCGACACGCCGGCGAATGTTGTTAGTGGTGGCTTCGAAGAGCAAATGGAGATCCCGCTAAGAGATCCATCGGCCAAACTGCGCCGGCCTTTAGAGACGCCGCAAGAGAATGTTTTCAACACGATGCGTGGCGCTTTTTTCGAGGATCAGTTGCGCCCGCTCTTTGGTAGGGCCGATATTTTCGCGCAGGTTCAAGAGGTTGATTTCTTCCCAGATGCGGCGCGCCGTCTGCACGGCTTCCGATTCGCTCAATTGGGAATAGCGGTGGAAATAAGAGTCCTTTTTACGGAATACGGTCTCGCGCAGGCGCAAAAACCGTTCAATGTACCAAACTTCGATGGTGCTTTCGTCGCTGTCGATGTAGATGGAAAAATCGAAGAAGTCGGAAACGAAGAGGCGGGTACCGTCGGCAGGAGGCTGCAGCACATTCAGACCTTCCAGGATCAGAATATCCGGCTGCTCGACCCGGAGTATGCCCCCGGGGACAATGTCGTAGTGCAGATGGGAATACAGGGGTGAGCAGGCCGCCGGCGCCCCGGCTTTCAGATCGGTCAAAAATTGCAGCAAGAGGCGCTGATCGTAGCTTTCAGGGAAACCTTTGCGGGTCATTAAACCGCGCGCTTCCAAAACCGAGTTGGGGAGAAGGAAACCGTCGGTAGTGATGAGATCGACTTTGTTGTGTTCGGGCCAACGTTCAAGCGAAGCGCGCAACACGCGAGCGAACGTGCTTTTGCCCACCGCGACGCTGCCGGCGATTCCGATGATATAAGGTACGCGGCGGGGGCCGGTGCCGAGAAACTTCTGGCGCGCTTCGAACAGGTGCTGGGTAGCGGCGAAATGCAGGTTGAGGAGCCGAGAGAGCGGTACATAGATATCGCTCACTTCGCTTAACGAAACCCGATCGTTGATGCCTCGCAGTGAGACGAGGTCTTCTTCACTGAGCAAAAGAGGCGTGGAAGCGCGCAGGGCTTTCCAACGCTCGCGATCGAATTCCAGGTAGCGGCTGAATGCAGCCGCTGTTTGTGCTTGTCCTTGGGCCAAACCTTGTTTCCCCGCCCTACTAAGGTATCGTGAGGAGGTTTTGGAAATGGGTTGGTGGTGGGGTTCTCATTCTGGGTGGCCGAAATTGGAAGATGTTGTCGCGTCAAGTGCTGCGTCCGGTCATGACGGCGGGGTTGGGTCGCACAGCGGCAGATTTCAGGGCAAGGCGCGCGGCGGCGCGACGTGCGGCACGGTTCGACATAGGGACGAAACTCCTTTAGAAAATGGAAAAGCCCAGCGGCGAAGGATGCTCGCACTGGGCTTTTCTTTCCGGTTTGAGAATAGCAAACGAAGGGTCGATTCCGAGCCAATTTTGGAGGATTTTCCCCGAGTCGCTGTAAGTGATTGAAAAAATGGCAAATGGAGTGTTAATTATGCACTTGACAAAGCAAGCCCAAAAAGCTAATATTTAAGCATGGCAGGGCTACTTAAACCGCAATTTCAGAGCGAGCAAGCAGCGCGGACCTATCTCGAAAACCTTCTCTGGAAAGATGGCCCCGTTTGTCCGCATTGCGGCGTGATTGGCGAAGGTACGAAGCTCAACAAGAATATGTCCTTCGACACGCATGGGCGCGATGGCTTGCACCAATGCAACGGATGCCGCAAGCAGTTCACAATCACTGTCGGCACGATCTTTGAAGACAGCCACATCCCGCTCCACAAATGGCTCTTGGCGTTTCATCTGATGTGCTCATCAAAGAAGGGCGTCAGTGCGTTGCAGATCCAGCGCGAATTATTTGGCGAGGACGAAACAAAAAAGGACAAGTACGGCAAGGCCCGGCTAAAGGGTTCGTATCGCACGGCTTGGTTCCTCTGTCATCGCATTCGTTGGGCCATGACGCAAACACCATGGGCCGAGAAACTCTCTGGTGTCGTCGAAGCAGATGAGACATACATCGGCGGAAAAGAGAAGGGCAAGCCCGTTGGTCATCCCGGCCCCGAATCGAACAAGACTCCGGTACTCGCTCTTGTTGAGCGCGGCGGTAACGTGCGCTCGTTCCCGCTTGAACGCGCCACACTGAAGAACATCAAGCCCATCGTTGAAAAGCATGTAGACCCCACAACGCATCTCGTGACCGATGAGTACCCAGTGTACTTCCACATGCGCGAAATCGTTGGCAAGCATTCAGAGATCACGCACAAAAACAAGAAATATGCGCGTAAGGATGAGGCGGGCTTCAACGTTACGACAAACACTGTGGAATCGTTCTTTGCTCTACTGAAACGCTCTAACTATGGCATCCATCACCACATGAGCCGCAAGTATCTTGGCTCCTATTGCGCGGAGCGTGACTTCGTCTACAATGGGCGTAAACTCACCGATACTCAGCGCACGGAGAAAGCGTTGAAAGCGGCCGAAGGCAAGCGGTTGATGCTGAAGCAACCAAAAAACACCGACTCCTAGCCTTTCGTGGCGCTATCGCGTTTTGCTATAGAACGACCAATTTTGCGTTTCCAAACATCCAGCCAAGCGCTCAGGTCCTCAAAGCTTTCTGGGCTGAGTGGTTCGGGCCACTCAATCTTAACCGCACCTTCATCTAGGGAAAATATATCTTGCCGACTGCCAGCCCTATGAGTGTTAGTGGGCAAAACCCCCGCGAGTTGCTGTGCTTCTACCCACGTACGAGGACGTGGGGGTTGTGTAGACAAAGGGGCTGGTGTGGGGCCGTCGGGAGAATCGACGACGTCCAATTCGCTTATAGGCAAGCCGGTATTACTCCCTTCCACAAAAGCCCATTGCCGATCGTCGGATAGTTCCCGAATTCGCTTAGGTTCGGCAAACTGGATTTGTCCGTTCGATTCCCATAGAACATAGTCCCCAACCCTAATTGAATCCGAACGACCGCTGTCGTTTTTTTCTTCCTCGATCTCATCTTTATCTTGAGTCTCTGCCGATAGAATATCAGAAGAGTTCAATTTTGCAAACTCTATTGTATCTTTGTATTCCCTGATGAAATCGTCAACCGTGTTCTCGTTAAACTTCAAATCAAAGAGTAAATAGTGGCGTAGATTGCCATCGGAAGGATTGTTCGCGCCGTACTTTCCCCAAAGTTGGGCATGTATCTTGGGGCTGAGCGCAGCTTTTTTGATAGCAGCCTCGCGGTCAGGTGAATCGATTCGTTCGTCTAGCAAAATGCGCAGAGCCAGATCAGAAAGTTGAATTGTTCGCGAGTCTCCGCTTCCTTGCTCTGTAATTAGTCCAAAGCTTTTAAGGGCTGCAATTACGACATATCCGCCCCCGCTGGTGGGCTTGAATCCCCAGTTTTGAACCGCGACTTTTACATTTGCTGAACTGCGCCGCTCTTGAGAATAGAACTCCTTCGCCTTCTTGATTGCGGTTTCTAAATTGATACCGGGGTACGCCGGACTCCTGAGCCGGGGACTCTTTTTGGGATCATTTTGTACTGACTCTATCATTTATCTTTCCCTTCGCTGGTAGCTTACCAGAAATAAGGGTGGACATTCAAGCGGTAAGAAGATAGCAAATGTCGGCAGCCTATTGCGCAGATTCATGAACTGTGGTTGAATTAGGATGTGAGAAGAGATATAGCCTACCCGATCAATCAATAGCGCCGTCGGGATGGGCAAAAACGGAAAGGCCCGATCCAACCTTGTTCTAGGGGCATAGGATCGGGCCGTGGTGCTAATTTTCTAAACACGCCGGGGTGGCGGAACTGGTAGACGCACTCCCCTTGGACGGTTGTGAGTTGTTAAAACTCTTGCGGGTTCAAGTCCCGTCCCCGGCACTCAAACAATACCATTGTAGAGGATTTGTCAATACCATGGCGAACAAGCATAATAGAGATGTGCCACGTACAGGCGACAACATCCGTATACCGCAATCTGAAGAAGAAGCCCTTCGTTTGGCGTTCAAGGTGAAGCCGACGAAGGAAATGCCGCGACCAGGGACGAAAAAGACAAAAACGGCCGCAAAGAAGAAGCGCTAGATGCGATGGTAGATTTGACCCCTTGGCCCTATATCCGATACGAATACTGTCTGGTTGGGCTGGTCAATTATAAAAATGGCCCTCCAGCCTCCGACTCGGCTTTTTCTAGCAGGCGGATTGCTGTTTACGATAGGATCAGACTGGCCTAATGGATCATTAGCTATTTCTTTGAAGAGTGATACAAATCTGGCTCGATCCGAAGTCCCTAGCTTGCCAACATACTTTGCCGCTTTCTTGCTTAACTCTATTTTGTAGGCCAAGGCTCAAGCTTTAGAGTAGGGAGTCGAGACTAACCTTCTCGCCACGCTGGTACTCGTTCCAAGAATCGGAAATTTGTTGTTGGATTTCGCTATCAAGACTCAATCTGAAAGTTTCGATAAAACTGTCGAGGCGACAATTGCCAGCCTCTATTGAGCGAAGCGAAGCCCCCGTAAATGTCCTATTTGTGAGGCCCTTTTTCTTGCATAGCTGAAGAACATAGGTGGTCTTCTCGTGTAACTCTTCGATTCTGGATACCACCTTTAGTAGTTCGTCATGGTCTATTGTCTTCGCTTCTCCGAGAATCGAAACTAGCCTCTTAAAGATCCTATCCAACGACCAGAGTTTTTTAACGAGCTGAAAAATATTGGTGCTGTTTTTAACGGATTCGCACACTTCGCCCGTTGATGCCATCGCCTTGTGGTAGTCGATTGACCAAGGCTCGAACGTCAATGATTCCGCGTAAGACATTCCAAAATTCCCCTTGCGTCTCCCAGGCATCCCCTAATGGCCCTGCACGGTGGTCGTGTGGGCAATAGAGGAAAGTTCTCTATTAGATGTGATTATTTCACCTTGAATCAGGTTACACAATAAGAATTCGGCCACCCAAGCACCTCGTCAGATATATCGGCTCTCCCCTCTTTCAACTTGAATTCTCCCGGCCTGTCACGCCACCCTATCGTATCCCGCCATAGCTTGCTTTGTCAAGTGCATAATTCACAATGGAGTTGGTTAAGTTGTCTAATATTTGTAACTGGGTTTTTGGCGTTGGCAAAGTTCAATTGACAGGGCTGAGTTTTCTAGGCCGAGGTGCAAAGCTGGCAGCGTCCTTTTCTGCCTGGATAGATTTTTCGGGGGGCGATGCAGCGCGGTAATTGGTTAGGTCCTGTCCGGCTTTGGGAAAGCCGCCTTTGCCGGCGAGAATCATCCACTTCAAGGCACCGGTTTGGTCGTTGGGCCAGAGGAGTTTGGCCAAGTGATACTGCGCGTTTGGAATTCCTTGCTCGGCGCTGGCCTGATAGAGGTCGCGAGCGCGCGTCAGATTTTGCAATGTACCTTCGGCGGTTTCGAGCATGAGCCCGAGCGCAAATTCGGCGCCTGCCTGATCTTGCTCGGCAGCGCGTTCGAAGAGTTGGAGGGCTTTGGCGGAATCCTCCTTCACGCCATCGCCGTTTCGGTAGGCAACGCCGAGCCAATATTGGCCGTCGGGATCATTGTGGTGGGCGGCGCGTTCGAAGTACTGGATAGCCTTTGTCTTGTCGGGGGTGCTGCCAATGCCTTTCGCATAAAGCTCGCCGAGTTTGGCTTCGGCCGGCGGGTAGGAAAGGCCGGCGGATTGTTTCATGTTTTCGAAAGCCGCTGCTTCGTTCTTGGAATGATTGGCGTCTCCATGCAATTGCCCGATCGCGGTGTCGAAGTAAAGCATCGACATCTCGCGCAGTGAGGGCGCGATTTGTTTGCCATTTGAAAATTGCTTAACGATAACGGGAGATGCCGGCGGCCCATCATTTGGTTTATTGAACTTGATAACCACTTGTGCTTTGACGGGCACAGGCACGCCATTCGCAATTGCCGGCTTGAACCGCGACTTGGAGAGACTCTCTACTGCCAACTGGTCGAGGCCGGCCCCAGCACCGCTGACGACCTTGATTAGCGCTGGCAGGCCATGCGCATCGACTACGAAACTGAGAACAACTTCCCGTTCGCTGGATTCAGTGCTGGGTTTATCTTTATCCGGCGGCGCGGGTGTTGGTGCGGTTCCAGATTGCTGAGCGAATAGCAGACAGGCGAACGAAAGTGCTAGGAGCAGAGTCATCAATGGCTTTCGGTTCGTGGGCATCGTTTCGATTTTACGGAACTCCCGCTTAAGGTTCTTGCCAAGGGCGGTCACTTGGATCGAACGAGATCAAGAGTGAGTCGCTGTTAGTCGTGGTCTTGTTCGGTCTGGAATGACTGTCGGCTCGCAGTTCGTTGGGTATGCTTATTTACGGAAGTTTGGGATTTCCGTGCACTGCATCATAGCTGCCTTACGAAAGGCGCGCAAGACAGTCGCTGTGGCTATCGGCGATCGGAAGACCTCCGGGGCGTTTCTTCTCTCATGGTGGGTCGCATCCGCATCCTTTGCGCTAATCTTCGGAACTGCGCTCCTTCGGGCGGCCGAGCCAACGTTTCCGACAGCGGCTTTTTACTGGAACGCAACGAGTGTTGCGATCGTCGCAGGGGAAGCCTTGGGTCAACCGCAAAATGCGCTGAAGATACCCGACCCTACCGTGCGGCCACCGTTTGGAGAAGTGTTCGCGATACCCGATGTCCGAAATGCGAACGGTTTCAAAACCGGCGATGTTTTCGACGTAAACCTGACAGGCAACTTTTGGGTACAAGCAGAGTTGAACCGATTTATTTACAACAAAACCGAGTATGCGGAACGGATGCTCGCCATTGCCACCATCGATCCCGACAATCAGCAACGATATGCCGCCGCCGTTCAGGCAGGGCTGCACGTTTTCCTGGCGGAGTCTGCAAAACCAGGAAGAGTTTCGGACACGGGGCAGATCCGCAACCCGGTGCTGAAGGTCGCCATTTCCGCAACCGAACGCGCTGCGCTCGAAGCGAATCTGAACGAGATCATGATGGCAAAGCTTCGGGACGCCAATCGGGAAGAGGAGAGTAGATCTCTGCGCGACCTGCTTGGCGGCAAAGCAAAGTTGATGATCGACGTCAACCAAGTTGACCTCGGCCAAACGCTTGGAATGCGTGAGCACGTGTTGGGTACGTGGACCCTTGGCAACCAGCCAGTTTTTTCTGTGCAAGGCTGGAGGCGGCCCGGTACGGAGGGGATCGAATATCTGGAGGCAATAGACGGGTTGCCGGAAGACAAGGCGGAGATACCCGGCGCCATGGGTGACTGGGGAGAGGAGAGCCGCGACGACTTCGAGATTGAGAACGTGTTTTCAGGCGGCCGTCTGGTCCGGCGCTCAGCGGGATACGAGAGCTCAACAGTTTACCTCGAACGGATGAACGGGAAGGGCCGCGAATTTGTGCGATCTTTGTACTGAATCTAGAACGGGAATCGGCGGTATAGGATAAACGCGCCTAGCGAGCGTCTGATGACTCACTCGGGCACTATGGGATGGCAGGGTCATCGTCAAGTCTATTCCTATGAAGTCGGTTGGGTGGAGATAACTAAGCCCGCGCCGAAAGACGTTAGAATGAAGTTGGTGTCAGAAGGCGAAATCCAAGTCGTTTCCAATGAGGCAGGCGAGCCGACTGCTGTGATTGTGCCGATCGCGCTTTGGAAGGAGATCGCTTCCGAACGCGAAACCGCTTATTTGTTGAAGTCAGAGACGATGCGACAACGCCTGCGGGCGGCGCTGGAACGCGGGAGCGGGAGCGGCGTGCCGCTGGATGAGGCTGTGGCCAAATTGGGCCTGTGAGAAGCATTGAATTCGACGCAGCTGCATTCGATGACTTGGCATGGTGGGCAGAGCAGGATCGGATGCAAGCGATTCGCATTATCCGACTTCTGCGAGATATGCAGCGGGATCCGTTCTCAGGCATTGGCAAGCCGGAGCCGCTGAAGCACGAATTGGCTGGATGTTGGTCACGGCGCATCGACCAGCAGCATCGACTGGTCTATCAGGTGCAGCCGGACAAGATTCGGATTCTCGCCTGCCGCTATCACTACTAGATTTCCCCTTCAACTCTCGCTGAACGAAGCTGCATGGTGTGGCTCAAAACATTCGGCTCGTCAGAAGAAATCGAGAGTGGATTCCGGTTCGGGCCACTTGCCAAGTTTGAGGCGGCCAGAGAGGACGAATCAGCCACCCGAACCGGAAAGGCGGGTTGGAAAGTCGTTGGGTATCTTTAAGATGCGTGGCCATGCATAATTCCGGGGCTCAACCGCGTATATAGTGTATGGTTGCCGTGGTGACGGCCTTTTCGCGTGTGGCGGAACCCGAGTCTCAGTGCATCGCGCGTGCACTGCGGCGAAGGGACTCGGAATTCATTGGCCGAATGGTGTCGCAGTATCACTATCGGCTCCTCCGATATCTGGTCTACCTGACATCCAGGCGTGAACAGGCAGAGGACCTTGTTCAGGAAACCTGGCTGCGGGTACTGGAACACGCGGGACAATACAACGGCCGCCTCCGTTTCGAGCCGTGGTTGTTCTCCATCGCACGAAACCTGGCGATCGATCACCTGCGAAAGCAACAAGCGGCGACGGCAAGGCATGGGATGAGCCGAGAGGACGAAGGGGGCCTGAACGTTCCGGCGCCGGATTTCGAATCGCCGTTCTTCGCGGCCGCAAGAAGCGAAGATGCCAAACGAATCGCGACCGCTTTGGGTGCGCTTGAGCCAATCTACAGGGAAGCGCTGCTGCTGCGTTTCCAGGAAGACCTGTCGCTGGCGGAAATTGCCCAAGTCGCAGGCGCTCCGATCTCGACCGTTTCGTCGAGGATTCAGCGCGGCCTGTCGATGCTCGAAGCCGCTCTCGGAGGAGGCGACGATGCCGCTTGAGAAGCATGAAAAAGCCCGCTTTCTGCTTCATCGGTCACTCGTTGAAGGAATTTCGCTGGAGGACCGGCAGTGGCTGGATGCACACGTTGGACAATGCGCCGAATGTGGCCGGTATGCCGATGTCTCGGCGCGTGCCGTCCGAGCGCTGGATTGGTTCGCGTTTGAACTCGATACGGCAGCGGCGCTTCGGGTTGAGGACGTAATCCGCAGCCGTGCCGAGGCGATGAAATCGGCCGAAAAGCATGCAAAAAGCGTGTGGATCGGCACAGCGGCCGCAATATTTCTTACGTTCACGGGATCTGCCGTTACGTGGCGCCCTTTGGCATGGCTGGCCAATGAATGGAATCTCTCCAGCCGCGCATGGCAGGCCGTATTCGTGGCGTTCTGGTTGCTGCCATCCCTTCTACTCGCGTTGGTGCCGCTTTTTCGAAGCAGGCTTCTGGGAGAGGATTCCGATAGCAACGGGCAAAATATATGAACTGGCGTAGCGGATTCGGTCTCATTCCAGGTCCGGCCAAAATCCTGGCCGCCTTAGCCTTTGTGCTTTTCTTTTTCGGGGTCTTCGAGCAGCATCGAGCGAGCGGCCTCGGGACCTTGATCGGTCTGGCGGGCGGTATGCTGGCCGGCGCTTACTTTCTTCTCGCCGGCTATGTTTACGCAGACGCAGTACGGCGCAGTATGCCGCCGATTCCCTGGACGGCGCTCGCGGTGCTGATTCCGAACTGCGTTGGCTTCGTGCTCTACTTCCTGTTGCGAAAGCCGATTCTCCATCCGTGTCCCAGTTGCGGGCGCGGAGTTGGACCAGATGCCGCGTTCTGTCCCCGCTGTGGCCAACCGCAAATGAACATGGGACCGCAACCTGCACGGGAAGAATCTTGAAGAATGAACCGTTGGCCCTCGAGGCGTGTAGATGAGGCGCAGAAAGGCGAATCTCCCATGAAACAGACCGCTCTGTTGACCACAGCGTCGCTGCTGACTATTCTATTGATGACGTTTCACCTGGCCGGCGACATCGTATTCAAGATGGCCCCGGCCGGTCTCTCAAATCTGTTTGCGGTGTTCATCTTGGTAGTCATGCTGTGTGGAACGCTGCTGCTTGCGGGACGGCGAGCGGGGTACATCATCATCTTCTTCGGGTCGAACCTCGGGCTGATCATCGCTGTCATGCACATGAAAGGCACGCGGGGCGTTACCGGTGGCGAGACCGGCAACTCCAGCGAAGCTTTCTTTTTCGTGTGGGTACTCCTCGCGTTGGCTATCACCGCGACGTTCTCCATGACTCTATCGGCGCGCGCACTGTTGAGCTTGCCCTGGCGCCGGAGCGGGCGCGCTCGGTGAGTTTAGTCCGTTATGCGAAGCGTAACGAGAATAGTGTTCTCGTTACATTTTGAGAATCAAGCTGCTTTGAGGCCAACAGCGTTAATCAACTGGTTGAGATCATCGACGATCTTCTGGTAGAGACGATCAAGTTGAGTCCGTTTCTGTTGCTGAAGTTTGGAATCGCCTGCAACGGGGTGTAGCAGCCCGGTCGTCAACGGCGCGTAGATCCGATCAAAGAGCTTGAGGAAAACGAGGCAGATGGAATAGCCCTGCGGCAGTAGGCGGTAGCGGCGGGATTTGGCAACCTTTTGTATGAGATTCTTGGCTCTGAGCTTGGACAGGTCGTAGCGGAGCGAGGCCAAGCTGTATTTGTCAGGGGTAAGCTGTAGCGTCTCCAACACGTGCGGATACAGGTCCACCGTTTGAAAGGTGTTGCCGGCGGCAATGTGGGCGAATCGGACCAGGGCATGCATCAGGGCAAGTTGCCGAGGTTGATCCAGTTTCAAACCAGGAATCCGTTTGCCGTTCGCTTGCACGGTTGGCTCAGCCAGTTTGCGCAGTTGACCGCCATCCAGAAAGGTTTCCAGGATATCTTGTTGAACGTTGAGGTAGTTATCGCAGATCGTACTCATTCGTTCCCGCAACTTCGGTAGATGTTCAACAGCCTTTTTGACTCCATAGTCGTTGACATCGTTGGTAGCCGCCTCAGTACGCAGCAAAAGGTGGTCACGTACATACTCTTTGATGAATCCATGGCCGTAGTGACTGCGAATCACGGGATTGGGCAGATCGATATCTTCGATCACAGTCTGTAGTTTGCCTTTGTATCGCTTGGTTACTTTGCGGCCGAAGATCACGGTGATCTTGTTCGGATGGCCAATCGTCCGATTGGCGTCGAGCAAACGTTCGCCCATCTGGTCGAGAGCAGCGCGGCGATGGAAGATCAAGTTATCGCAATATTCCACTTGCGAGAAGAACAGCCGGTGTTGGCAACCAGCTTGTTTGCGTTCACTGTCTTTGAAGAACGGCGTGAGACAGGCCAGCCACTTTTGTCCGCACGTCAATAGATCGCGGGCGCTGAGAGAGTCAGCCAGTTGTTGAAGTTTTTGCAGGTCGCTACATTTCAGGAAGGCGTTCGAGCATTGTTGGAAATCGATATTCTCTTCTTCCATACGCTTGGCCAGCCAGTGATGCTGATTGAGACAGACGCGCGCTGAAAACGGCAGATACGGGCACATGCGCACAAACATCCGGCCCCAGCGCGCATCGTTGATGTAGAAGTTATATTGATTGATCCAGCGTTGACCATATTGCAGATGCCAGCGGTCTTCCTTGCCAATGGCTGTGAGGATACGCGCTGGTTCCCGCCCTTTGAGAATCACTACGACTTGGTCCGGCTTGGCCCGTTTGAAGTATGAATCAACGAAGTCATCGCGCCGGCCTGCGGGTGCATCGACAATTGGCGCTCCCCATCTCCCGCTCCGGTTCTTCACCCAATTCTGATACTGCTCGGCAATCTCGCGCAGCTTGTTGCGTGTCACCCTTTCGCCTTCGCGATAGGCATTGAAAAAGCCGATGATTCGCTCGGGCTGCTGAAAGGGCTGAATCAAGCCGTTCAAAAGGATTCTGTCAAAACACCGATAGCCAAATTTGATGCTATCTTTATGATGCTCGTAGAAGTCGTTCATCGATCAATCTCCTGTGTGGTCGAATACCAGGAGCTTACCTCTTTTGAACGCTTCTACGGGTTCACCACCAATCCACTCTCTCTGAAGGGATATCAAGGGCGCAGCCCTTGGCTAGTTAGAGGCCCACGAGTTGCTGCGCCTTGAACTGGATGACTAAGCCCCGCGCCGTTACACGCGATCTTCTTACAGTTGGGCGTCGCACCCACACGCCGGGTCGGAGCTTTGTGCGAGTCGCGCGTCATCCAGCGAACCAATAATGGTAGCGGTCACCAGCCGAGTTCTGATGTTCAGGAGCCCACTTCGACATAACCGAGCCGGCTGTGAATCGGGCGAATTCGCGGGTACAATGGCTACAATCCGAGCATGAAATCAGAGGAGAACGGAATGGCGCAAGACAATGCCGCGATCATTCGCCGCTTTGTAAATGAAGTGATCACTGAGGGGAAAATCGACTCGGCAGCGCACTATGTCTGGGAAGATGTTGTTGAGCAAGTTCCACTGCCCGGCCAGGGTCCTGGACTTGAAGGTCTGAAAGATATCATTCGCGCTATGCGCGCGGGCTTTCCCGATATCGTCTTCTCTGTGCTGGAGCAAATTACGGAAAGCGATAAGGTCGCCAGCCGCTTTGAATGGACCGGTACCCACAAAGGTGCGTTCCTCGGTGTACCCGCGACAGACCGGCATGTGCGCGTGTGGGGTATGGTGATTGATCGCCTAGAGAACGGGCGCATCAAGGATACTCGCATTATCATGGACACCCTCGGGCTGATGACCCAGCTCGGTGCTCTACCTTCTCCGTCTACGTCATAAGGCGTAACTGCTGTTGAAATGCGCTTTCACCGCCCATGGCTGCTCCGAGCCGTGCGGCACTCGAATTAATACGTCAGGCCTCGGCAATAACGGCAATAGAAATCTTCAGTCCTGGAACTTTGACAGGGAGCTTGGCGCCTTGGCGAGCAGGTGGATTCGAGGGGAACCACTTTAGCCACTCTTCGTTCATGCCTGCGAAGTCGTCCTCTTCAGCCAGCACCACAGTTGCACTTACGATCTTCGCGAGTGAGCTGCCTGCTTCTTCAAGGATGGCCGTGACATTTGCCAGGCACTGTCGAGTTTGTTCTTGAATTGTGGTGCCTTTGATTGTGCCGGTTTCAGGATCCTGCGGCGCGGTTCCCGAAACGAATACCAAGCCGGCAGCCTTGACAGCTTGACTGTAGGTAAGTGGCGGCTTTGGAGCCCTTGACGTAAAGACAATCTGTCTAGCCATTTGATCCCCTCAGGACAGATTATCGCTCAGGGTGCCGCTCAAAACGCAGGTAGACCACAGGAACGAATCATCATAGGCTCATGATTCGGCGCATAGCGCGCAAGTGCGGCAGCGAGCGGCCGCGATTCAAGTGCGCTACGAATCATGAATGTTCGATTTCTGAACGGCATCCATGGCACTTCCCTGAAAGCGAGCGCGCGCGACGCATATTTTCTGGCGGTTTTCCGGATTATGCCGACCCCAAAACCGCTCTCGACAAAGGTGAGGAGCGTGGCCGGCTCGGTAACGTTTTGCACAATCTCAGGACTGAAACCAAGCTTGGCGCAAGCCGCGCGGAACTGATTTTGTTTCTCAAGCGAAATCGCTTCGGAGAGGAAGATCCATTGCAAGCCATCCAGGTCTTCGGAGCGAATGGAGCGGCGTTTTGCGAGTGGATGGCTGCCAGGCAGGACCAACAGGGACTCTTCTTCGGCCACGCACTGACATTCGATTCCTTCCTCATTCGTTAGAGTAGACACGAAGCCAACGTCAATGCGCCCCGCTTTGACGGCTTCGACCTGCAAAGCCGACCGCATTTGCTGGAGCGACACTCTGGCCGCCGGGTGCGCGGCTTGAAACTTCCTGATCAAGCGCGGCAGCATACCGCTCCATACGGCAGCGCTGGTAAAGGCGACGGCGAGGGTACCGGTTTCTCCGCGCGCCCGCTGCCCGCTTTCCTCGCGAATCTTTTCAAATTGTCCCAGCAAGCTTTGGGCCCTATGCAGCAGCCAGCGGCCCGATTCCGTAAGATAGATCCGCTGGCGACGCCGGACGAACAACTGCAGATCGAGCTCTTTCTCCAGCCGCCGGATCTGGCGGCTCAGCGGAGATTGCGAAACGTGCAGCCGCTGAGCCGCTTTGCCCATATGTTCCAACTCTGCTACGGCAACGAAATATTCAAGCAACCGCAATTCCACGTTGGGACCTCCGGAGTCTTAACTGGAGCAAAAATGGTCTTTGACAGCAACAACTCCAAGATTCATTATGAAGGTAAAGGAGCCATTCAGCTATCGTGAAAACTCATTTCCTCCTAGCGGTTCTGATTTTCGTTCCGTGGTCTCTGCGCGGCGCGCATCTTCCCGTTATGAACGCCGGCGGACCGGAAGCGCAGCTTTATGGACAAGCAGAGCACTACCCCACGGGCTCTTCCGGCAACATATTCGAACGAAAATATCTGGTGGGGGACTTCAGTCACTTCGACAAGCTCTTTCCCGCCGATAGCATCAGCCCAGCCGCGAAGCCCTGGGAATTTCACACTCCCGCGGATTCTCCGGAAATACGCTATGTGCACGCGGGCGAAGGTTATACGATCGCAGACTACCTGAATCATCTGCCGGTTACAGGGCTCTTGATTGCAAAGGACGATCAAATTCTATTTGAGGCGTATCAATACGACCGCACGCCGGAGGACTTCCTTACGTCGCAATCGATGGCGAAAACCATCATGGCTATGTTGGTCGGCATCGCGGTCTCCAAGCATGCGATTGGCTCGATTGAGGACAGCGCCAGCAAGTACATTCCAGAGCTAGTAGGCTCACCTTACGGCAGCAGCAAGCTTATCGATCTTCTGCATATGTCATCGGGCATCACCTGTCAAAGCAGCGAGGGCGATAACGGCGAAATCAAAATGCAAACGCTGAAGACCGAATGCAAGCAGGCATTTCCCGGCGGGGACCACTTTCACTATTCCGGCGCGGATGCCGAAGTTCTGGGTCTGGCGCTCAGCAATGCGGTCCACCAAAGCTTGGCGGCTTATCTGGAAGACAAGATTTGGAGTCAGATAGGCACGACATCGAAAGCTGCGTGGAATAAGGATCCCTCCGGCCACGACCTGGCCTTCTGCTGCTTCAATGCCACGCTTCGCGACTACGCTCACTTTGCCCGTCTGCTGGCTAACGATGGCGCGTGGAATGGCAAACAGATCATCCCGAAAGACTGGCTTGTGCAGGCAACCACAGTGAGCGATTCAACTCCGCAGCTTGCGCCCGGGAAACCGGCGCCATTCTACGGCTATGGCTATCAGGTGTGGATACTGCCAGGTCAGCGGAGAATGTTTGCTCTTCTGGGGGCGAACGGCCAGCGAATTTTCGTGGACCCTCAATCGAAGCTGATTCTGGTGCAAACGGCTGTGATGGAAAACTCCGTTGACCGGGCAAAGGATGCCGAGACCATTGGCCTGTGGCTCTCGTTGGTGCACCGCTACGGCATGCAATGACCGAAGCCACGCCGAGCCGGACGGCGCTAGGAGTGGCGAGACGCAGAGCCCTTCACCAGATGCTGGATCACCCGATCGTGTTCGAAGATCCACTGGCGGTTCGCATCCTTGCCGACATTGCCAATCTTGAGAATCACGGCAATTCCTATCGCCTGCCTTGGCTTCGCGCCTTCGTCGCCGCCCGCAGCCGCTTCGCCGAAGACCAGCTGGCGGAAGCCTTCTCGGCCGGCGTGCGCCAGTACGTCATCCTCGGAGCCGGCCTCGATACTTTCGCCTACCGCAACCCCTTCGCACCAGATTTGCGAGTGTTGGAGATTGATCATCCGGCCACCCAGGGTTGGAAGCGTGGTCAGTTGAACAGAGCTGGAATCGAGGTGCCCGATTCTGTTTCGTTCGTACCTCTCGATTTCGATCACCGAACGCTGGCGGATGCGCTCCAATCGACGCCCGCGTTCGATCTTCGAGGGCCGACATTCTTCGCTATGCTCGGAGTCACGCCGTATCTCACGCGAGAGGCGTTGCTAACAGTACTCAAGTACGTTTCGTCGTTGCCACCCATGAGTGGAATCGCGTTCGACTACACTGTTGCTCTCCACAAGCTGAACATCATCGAGCGCCTCCAGGTTGAACTGCTGGCAGCGCGAGTGGCGAAGCTCGGCGAACCGTTCCGCCTTTTCCTCGATCCTGATGAACTCACTGTCACTTTGCGCAGTTTGGGCTTCAGCTGGGTAGAAGATTTAGACGCGCGGGCGATTAACTCCCGTTACTTTCAGAACCGCTCCGATCAGCTTCAGGTCGGCCGGGCCGGGCGCCTGTTGTTTGCGCGCGTTTGACGAAGCTAATCACAGATATCAGCACACTATTCAGCCTGGTCGCGCTGTTTCCGGCCGTTATCGGTATCTACGCAGTGCTTTCTTATGACGTCGCCCGGGGAAGAAATGAGTTCGGCATTGGCATGTATAGCTCGATCGCCACATGGTCCGTGAGGGGAAGTTTTCTTGTCCGCTTAGCCGTGTATTGGTTCGGTCTTGATAGTCCAGCTCAGGCCAAAGTATGCTATCCATAGTATACTTATGCCTAGAGAAAATATGCCTCCCGGTGCTAAGGAGAGAAACGAATGAGTGAGTTTTTACGCCGCCTCCGGTATCTAATGAACCGCCGCCGTTTCGACCGGGAACTCGCCAGCGACTTGGAGTCAGTTGTGTGCTTCTGATTGTGGCGGGGCTGCTGGTTCAAACGCTAAAACATGCTTCGGGCGATCCCGGGTTTGGGTACCGACAAGTGGTATCGATCGATCCGTCGCTGGGCAACAACCACTATTCACCGGCCAAGGCGCGGACCCACATCGACACGCTCTAATCCCGTCTTCGCGCGTTGCCCGGTGTCGAGTCCGTCTCGGCGGCCTCGACTCCCCCGTTAGGCAACAAGACTGTCACAATTCGGCTCGAAATTGACGGCCGCGCAGTTTCCATCCACACCAACAGCATCGAGCCAGGCTACTTTCAGACAGTGAACATTCCTCTTCTGCGGGGGCGCGACCTGTTGCGCGTAGATACGGACGCGATCATCGTCAGTCAGGCTCTGGCCAGCGCCGCTTGGCCAGGCAAAGATCCGCTGAATCGGCAGCTGGATCTGGATGGAAGAAAATATACCGTGGCCGGAATCTCCGGCGATGCGCGGGTGGGGCAACTGGAGGATCACGAGTCGACCGAGGCCTACTTCCCGGCTGCCGCCGCCGATATGCCCTGGATGGTTGTCGTGGTGAAGGCCGCAGGCCGGCCGGAAGAAGTGGCTCCGGCCGTGGCGTCGATCGCGAAAGCGATGGACCCCGAAATTATGCCGGACGTTCAACTGATGAAGACGTCCTTTCAAAATCGCCCGCGGGTTTCTCGGTATAGCGCCTCGTCCGTCAGCATCCTGGCTTTAGTTGCGCTTTTTCTGGCATGCCTGGGCATAGTAGGGTTGGTGACCTATGCAGTGTCGCAGCGCAACAAGGAGATCGCGATTCGGATGGCCTTGGGCGCCAAGCCGTCGCATGTTTTTGCGCTCGTGATGCGGCAGTTCGCGCTGCCGGTTGTGGTGGGATTGCTGTTGGGTTTGGGAGCAGCGGTCGCGCTGTCAAGAATTCTGCGCCAGTCTTGATCCCGTGGCTTATCTGGGCGCAATAGGACTCTTTACCACCGCCGTCGCTCTGGCTTCGCTGTTCCCGGCTAGGCGGGCATTCCTGGTGGACCCGATGCACGCTCTTCGCAATGATTAGGTCTCTCTCCCCTATTGAGGAACCGCGCAAAACGAGTGGGCTAGCAAATAGTTTCGTGCCGAGGCGGACCCGTCGCGACTTCCTCATGATGAGTGGCGGGCGCAAGAGTATTGAAGGAAACGGAAAGCCCGGTGGTTTGGGCCGGTGGTGTAAGATGGCGTCGTCCACCACCGTCCGTTCGATCCGGAGGCTCCACGCATCTCGAAGAACAAGCCGCTGATCGTAAAGCATTGCCAGGTAGAGGCGATGTCTGGGTGTGAATTATGCTGGCAGCATTCGGCTGCACGCAGATCGTCATCCCGCGCGAACGGACTAACATCTACTGCCGCTGGTAAACCATAACATCGGGCTTGTCGCGGCCGGCGAAGTGCAAGGTAATGGTCAATGTCTTCAGATCGGCTGACAGTCCAACTTCCTCGGTGCCCGTCACCTTTCCGTTGTATTTGTGGGTGATCACCAGATTGTGCTCGTCCAGCTGCCGGGCCGAGATGGCTGGACCTTGCCCGGCGTTCGCTGCAGGATACTCCTTGCCGCCCAGCTTCACATTCTGTGTCCGCTGCTGCGAGGGAGTAATGAAGGAAAGGCCGTCGCCTTCGTAGGTCTCCACGTCCATCGACAGGGGAGTATTTCTCGTCTCCTTGACACTTTGCCAGTCTGCGGCGAAACCCGATCCTTGACCGGTGCGCTGGTAGACATAGTCCAGGCTCAACGTCGAGCCATCCGACTCAAACTCGCGGTAATAGTCCGTGAGCGTGCTTCCGTCTGCTGAAAGCTTCCAAGTCGCTCTGAGCATTAAGTGGCCATCCTTCTTGCGCTGGACGATCCACGTGTCCGGCGCTTCCTGCTTCGCCGAAAGGAGCGTACCCTCGCGGCCGGGCTGGTCGGTCCCATCCGCCACGATTGTCTCCGGACCGCCGCCAAAGTCAAAGGTATATTTTGTGCCGCCGAGACTTTGCACTTTCATTTCGTCGGGCGTTCTACTTCGAGATGAATCGAACTTCCAGTGGCCAATGAAGGGACTTTGCGCGGAGAATGCCAGGCTCGTCGCAAGGCAAACCGCCGGCAGGATTTCGAGGATTCGTTTCAGCATACGCATCTCCTTGGCTCTGGATCGGATGCAAGCCGATGGCCGTCTGTCGAAATCGCCTTGCCGCCAGGCCGGCTCTTCACGGTATTTCGCTGTTTCGCCGTCCAACCTCTCTGGGTTTTCGGGATTGCGGGGCTAAAGATAAGCGCCTTCCCAACCCCCTCTCCCGCGAGACCATTTGTACGAAATCGAGAAAGCCGCGTCCAAAATCGGACACAGATAGACAACGCTCGGTAAAGCCCACGCAGTTCAGTCAGGATCGCGCGGTTCCTCAAGAGCGACGAAAATAGATTTGCTCTCCCGCCAAAAATTGCTCTATAATCAGATAGTCTATGGGAGCAGACAAACCGAAAGCTGATCTCTTGCCCGGAACGCTGGACATGCTGGTCCTCAAAATATTGCTGCGAGGCCATCTGCATGGGTATGGCATCGCACAGCTCATTCAGCAACTATCCGACGACCTCCTGCGAGTGGAAGAGGGTTCGCTGTACCCGGCTCTGCAGCGTCTCGAACTGAATGGCTGGATCGAAGGCGAGTGGGCCTTGTCGTCGAATAACCGGCGCGCTCGCTTCTACAAACTCACTCCCGATGGCCGTAAGCACTTAACCGCTGAGTCGGCTCGCTACCGTCAAGTGACGGGAGCGGTAGCTCGCATCATGGGTTTCGCCTAACGGAGTGCTATGAGAGCCGCCCTCAGTTGGAAGCGTTATCGGAGGCGTCTGCGGTATTGGCTCGATTACACCAAGAGGCAGCGCCTGTTGCGGGAAGAGATGGAGTTCCACATCGAATCGATGGCGCAAGACTTCGCAGCCCAAGGCATGCCGGAAGAGGAAGCACGTTTCGCAGCCCGAAGGAGGTTTGGCAATATGACGCGAACATCGGAAGACGCCCGTTTCACGTGGATCGCCCATTGGATCAGCGATCTAGCTCAAGATTTACGCTACGCCTTCCGCGGCATGCGGCGTAACGCCGGGTTTACCACATTTACAATCCTGATCGCAGGCCTCGGTATCGGCGCCAGTTCCACGGTATTCAGCGTGGTTAACGCGCTCCTCTTGCGCCCGCTTCCCTTTCTTGATCCGGGGCGCCTGGTGTGGATGAGCAACGGTAACGACTTCACCAGTACGCAAACCGAACACTATTCCGACCTGCGTGCCTTGAACCGGTCATTCTCCGATCTGGCGGCATTCGCCGATTGGGGCGTTGGAAACAGGCAACTCACCGGATCGGGTGAACCCGATCGTCTTACCAGCGTTCCCGTCACTGCGAACTTCTTTACGTTGCTGGGAGTTCAGCCTGCAATAGGAAGATGGTTCACCACAGAGGAGTGCCGGCAAAAGTATTACGCGCCACCGGCGATGCTGCTGAGCTATAGCTTCTGGCAGCGGCGATTTGCCTCCGATCCTGGCATCGTGGGCCGGAAGCTGACGTTGGACAACCAGCCGGTCATGGTGGTGGGCGTGCTGCCGAAATCGTTCGACTTCGGCAGCATCTTCATCCCCGGCACACAAATAGACATCTTCGTTCCCTGGCCATTGGAGGACCCCGCAAAGCCGCAGGGAAACACAATGCGGATCGTCGGCCGCTTGAAATCAGGAGTTACCATCCGGTCCGCACAAGCAGAGCTAAGCATGCTGGCTAAGCAACTCGAGAGGCAGCATCCGGAGCGAAACGGTGTCTCGCCACAGCTGGCCCCGCTGGCGCAACACGTCAGCGGACCAGTACGGCCGGCTTTGTTTGTGCTGGCTTGCGCAGTGGGTGTCGTGATGCTGATTGTCTGCGCCAATCTTGCAAACCTGCAATTGGCAAGGCTGAGCGCGCGTCAGAAGGAAATCGCGATGCGGACGGCGTTAGGAGCCGGACGCTTTCGACTGCTCCGGCAGATGATTACCGAGAGCGTGGCGCTGTCGTGTTGCGGGGCTGTCGTCGGCCTTATCCTCGCTGTAGCAGGTGCGCGTGAGATTGCACACGTCAACACATTCAATCTTCCGCTTCTGGCAACAGTCCAGATCGATGGACGCGGATTGGCTTTCACTCTGCTGGCAGCGGTCGCTACCGGCGTACTCTTTGGTCTGCTGCCGGCCTTGCAGGCTTCTTCCTCATCCGTTCGCGAAGGGCTGGAAGATGCCAGCCGTGGTTCAACCGGCGGCAAGCAGCATGCCTGGATTCGTGACGGCCTGGTGATTTGCGAAATCGCATTCGCGTGCGCCTTATTAATTGGCGCGGGGCTGCTGATGCGAAGCTTTGTGCGTGTTCTGGACGTGCAGCTTGGGTTTCAACCGGAGCGTGCCGCTGCTCTGCGGATTGACCCGAGTTTCCAGATTTCGTCCTTCCAGCAGCAGAACGCTTTCATAGATGAAGCACTGCGGCGTGTGCGATCTGTTCCGAGCATCATGGCGGCTGGGATCACGGACGTCCTGCCTCTTCGGGACGACCGGTCGTGGTCAGTCTCGGTGAAAGGCCATTTCTATGAGAAGAACCGCCATCCGGAGCCCTACATCCGTGTCGTCACCGACGGATATTTCGAAGCAGCGGGCATTCCCTTGCGAGCAGGGAGACTGCTTTCCGAGCATGACCGTGGCGCGAACACTCCCGTTGTAGTGATTAACGAAACAATGGCGCGAACCGCTTTTTCCGGCGAAAATCCGTTAGGGCAAACGATCACAACCTATCGAGGCGACAGAGTTCTGGGCGTGGTGGTTGGCGTCGTTGCCGACGTCCGTCATAATGCCTTGGAAGAAGCAAGCGGGCCGGAGATGTATTTGGCGATGCGTCAAACTGCGGATTATGCAGCGATGCAGCTTGTCGTGCGAACAGCGCTTGCCCCGGACAGTTTGGCGGCGGGCATTCGAACCGCCCTCCGGCCGATAGACCCCAATCTGCCTGTGCGTAATTTCCAAACATTTCAAGACTTGGTGGACAAAGCGCTTTCACCGCGCCGCGCTCTGCTCCTGCTCTTAGGCGGATTCTCAGTCTTTGCACTGCTGCTAGCTTCGTTGGGGATCTACGCCGTGATTTCCTATTCGGTCAGTCAACGAGTGCAGGAGATTGGAATTCGAATGGCTTTGGGAGCATCCTCAGGAGACCTCCAAGGCCGTATCGTGCTTCGAACGCTATGCCTGGCTGGTTTCGGCCTGGTTTTGGGATTGGCCGCCTCACGGGCGCTCTCAAGAGGTTTGGGGAGTTTGTTGTTCGGAGTGACCGCCGGCGATCCGGCGACATTCGCTGGAATTGCCCTGCTGCTCATTGCGGTGTCGGCTCTGGCCGGGTACATTCCCGCTTGGAGGGCATCCCGTATCGATCCCATGACTGCCTTACGAACAACTTGATCTGTTCTAAATCTTTTGCCTGCCTTCAAGCTTTCCCCGTTTGCAGTCGAAGGTGCCAAGCAGGAGGTGGCCAGCCTTGCGCGCCATTTCCCGCATGAGCGTCTTACGCCGAGCGCGACGCTGCTGCCGCCAATGCCTTGGCTGAAAGAAGTTCGTCTTCAAACGAAAAATCGGCCTTAGGATAATTGCGCTTTTTTAAATAAGCGCGGTAAGTGACCTTCAAACCAATATCGAACTCAGTTGGTTTAAAGGCCAACATGCGCTGCGCCTTAGTAATGATTTGGGTAATGGCGGGAACGTCGTAGTAGGAACCGAAATACAGCTTTTCGCCCACAACTTGGCCGCCGGCGCGGTAAATCGCCTCGCGCGGAACCGATACAAAACGTGGATCTTTACAGCCGGCCGCCACGGCTAAGTGTTGAACCAACTCATGCTGCGTAACGGCTTTGGGATTGGCGGTATTGAACGCATGTCCAATGGCATTGCGCATTTCCATCACGCGCACCATCAGATCCACCAAATCCTTGAGATACACAAACTGCATCAAGCGGTGCCCTTCGCTGGGCAAAATCACGGGACGATTGGAGCGGAAGCGGTCCCAGAAAAAAGCTTCGCGATAGAACGGGTTGCCCGGCCCGTAAACAAAGGGCGGGCGAAGAGTGACGATTGGGAAGCCCGTGCGTTGATGCAAGCGGAAAAGCGCTCGTTCGCTCATGGCCTTGTGGCGGGCGTAAGAGTTGGAATGATCGTCGGGCGCCAAGGCGTCGCCCTCGTGATGGTTTAATCCATCGCCGTAGGCTGCCACGCTAGACATAAATACGTAGCGATTGATCTTCCCATCGAAGATTTGAGCGGTGGCTTCCACCTGAGCGCCGGTCGTACCGTGCTCCCAGTCGTAGGCGTTGTCAAAGACAATGTCATAGCGAGTGTCTGAGACAGCTTTGCGAACGCTGGCTGCATCGTTTCGATCGCCGACCAGGCTGCGCACCCGCTTTCCGAACGGGTGCCGCGCTTTGCGATGCAAAATATGAACCTCGTGGCCGGCTTTGAGCAGATCGGTCACGAGTAACTTTCCAATAAACTGAGTTCCGCCGATGATCAGTATCCGTTTCGAATCAGTTTGCTCGGGCCGGCGTGCGCCTTTTGCTTTCTTAGCGGGTTGTTTGGCGGGAACTTCTAGTCGCATTCGCATAAGTTAATGAGTGATCCTAACTCGTTAGACGGACCACTTCCCGCCCTGTTCTGCTAGTCGTAATATTCGAGTCCGAGATGGGTAATAAGATCTTCACCTTGCATCCACCGGAGAGTATTCTTCAGCTTCATTAATTGGATGAAGATATCGTGCTCGGGATACAATCCCGGTGCGGTCATAGGCCCTTTGAAATAGAAAGAAAGCCACTCTTGAATACCTTTCATTCCGGAACGTTGTGCCAAATCCAGGAAAAGCACTAGGTCGAGCACCAGCGGTGCCGCTAGAATCGAATCTCGACAGAGAAAATCGATCTTGATTTGCATAGGATAACCGAGCCAACCGAAAATGTCGATATTATCCCAGCCTTCTTTCGCGTCGCCACGCGGCGGATAGTAATTAATACGGACGGCGTGATATAGATCCTTGTAAAGTTGCGGGTATAGATCTGGCTGTAGTATTTGTTCGAGTACCGAAAGCTTAGTCTCTTCCTTGGTCTTGAAGGAGCCTGGATCCTCAAGGACTTCGCCGTCGCGATTGCCAAGGATATTGGTCGAAAACCAGCCGCGCACACCCAACATACGAGCTTTAAAGCCCGGCGCGAGCAGAGTCTTCATATAAGTTTGGCCCGTTTTGAAGTCTTTGCCGCAAATCGCGACCTCATTCTTACGTGCCAGTTCGAGAAGGGCGGGGGTATCGGTGGTCAAATTCGGCGCGCCGTTGGCAAAAGGCACGTGGGAGTGTAAGGCGGCATACGCATAGATCTGGCTGGGGGCGATGTCAGGGTCGCTCTTGCGCAAGCCTTCTTCGAACGCGGCTAAACTCTGGTGCACGGCAGCTGGGGTGTGGAAAACTTCGGTGGAACCGCACCAGATCATCACCAGACGGCTGCAATTGTTGCGGGTTTTGAAATCCTGAATGTCGGCGATCAGCGCTTGCGCCAACTCCATCTTGTTCGCGCCGGTTTTCACATTCGGCCCGTGAATGCGCTTGACGTATTCCTGGTCGAACACAGCTTTCATGGGCTGGATGGCTGAAAGCGGTTCCTTGATTTGATCGAGCAAGGGCTTTTCTAGAACGCCCGCTCGCGTGGCGGCTTGGTACGCATTGTCCTCGTATATATCCCAGCCACCGAAGACGAGCGACTCGAGCGGGGCGAGCGGAACGAAATCTTTGATCAGCGGGGTGCGGCCGTCGGTCCGTTTGCCGAGGCGAATGGTGCCCATTTGCGTGAGAGAGCCAATGGGCAGGCCGAGACCTTGTTTGACGGCTTCCACGCCGGCGATAAAGGTCGAGGTGACAGCGCCCATTCCGGGAATCAAAATGCCGAGTTTGCCATCGGCAGGCGCAATGGTGCTATTTGGTTTGTTAGTCAAAGGGAAAACACTCCTGAAGGGAAGAAAAGAAATGAGGGGAATGCCGGGTGTGCAAACGTTTGCGCGTTCGCTAGAGGCCGCGATCTGTCTCCGGAAGGGTGGAACGCCCTCAGCGGGCCCACAACCTCAAGGAGCGGCTCGCCGTTCTCGGTACGCCAACCGCTGCAAGCAAGGCAATAATCCTACGCTATACTAACATTCGAATGTCGCAGAGCGTGACCGGAACTATCTCGGCCCTCGTAGTAGACGACGAGCAACTTGCCAGGGAAGAACTGTCGTTCCTCTTAAAAGCATTTCCTGAGATTGAAATTCTGCAAACCGCATCGAATGGCATCGAAGCCGTCAAGCTGATTGAAGCGCTGGAGCCGGATTTGGTGTTTCTCGACGTCCAGATGCCTGGGTTGGACGGGCTTGGCGTGATTGCCAAGATTCGCGAAAGCGGCGTCACTCTGCCGCACTTTATCTTGACCACTGCTTTCGATCAGTATGCCGTGGAAGCGTTCCGGTTGCAGGCGCTCGATTACTTGCTGAAGCCGCTCGAAAAAGAGCGCTTGGCCGAAACGGTAGAGCGGGCGCGGCGCATTGTGGACGATAAGCAACAAGCGCAGGAGAAGGCGCAACAGGCGCTGCCGCCGCCATTGCCCAAGCCTGCTGCGCAGCGCAGTAAGATTCTGGTGCGTGCCCACAACAAGAATCTGATCATCGACCCGCAAGACTTGATTTACGCCACCATCGACGACGGCATGATTACCGTGGTGACTTCGCAAGTGGAAGGACAATCCAGCTACCGGACGATTGAGGAATTGCAATCGGATCTGGATCCCGATTTGTTCTGGCGTGTGCATCGCTCGTTCTTAGTGAACATCAACCGGATCAAGGAAGTGATTCCCTGGTTCAAGTCGAGTTTCCAACTGAAGATGGATGACAAGAAGCAGACCGAGATACCGGTGAGCCGCATGCAGACCCGGCGCTTACGCGAGCTGCTCAAAATCTGAACGCCTAAGTACTCGCCGGCAACGCACTCGCGTGAGGCTCGGCGATTTTCGCCGGTGTCGTCCGAGCACCCGCTCGGCTGCCGTGCTACTGATTCGGCTGCGTTGGCGGCGGATTCGTTGGCGGTTTCTTATCGTCCGGCTGCGGGGTACCAGTTTCGCCGCCGAAGGTGATAGTGGATTCGGCTTCGAACTTGCGGTAGTTGGCGTAGCGAACGATGGTTCGCAAGCGCTGCGGAAAATCGCGAAAGAACAGGGTATCGTCGGAGTAAGTTTCCACCGGGAAGAGATACTTGCCGTCGATTTCTTTGCGAATCGTGGTAAAGTGCGGCGTTAGGTTCTGCTCTTTCAGATTGTCGATTTGGGGGACGGCTTGGCCCTCAGCGCGCACCACGGCGAAATCGGATTGCCGGACCCAAAGCGTTCCTTCAAAGAAACGCTGCCCGGCAAGAATCTGTTTTGGGCGAACGTATTCGACAAAACACGCTACGCCATCCATCGTTTCTTCGCCTTCGTAACGGCCCTCGTACTGGGAAACGTTGTCTTTGGTCAAAAGAAACGGCTCGATGTTGCGAATGTCGTTGAAATCTTCTTTGGTGAGGCGGACTCGGGTTAGCGTGCTGTGGCCCGGGACAACGACCTTTTCGAAACGGCCGACCACGGGAGAGAACGTTACGTCGCGGACTTCGCCGTATTCGCCGGTGATGCCGCCGTGAACATCGAATTCCTGCACCACGACAGTTTGGCGAAACGTATAGTTTTCGCGCGCCCGCGCATTTTCGGATTCGCGGCCGGCAATCTTGCGGAGAAAACCTTCCGGCGGATCGGCGGCGTTCACGGGAAGAACGGCGGCCGATGCTACGATGAGGGCGATGCCAACGAGGCTGCGTCCGTTTTTCATAGTTCTTGGGTGCGTATGGATCGCTCTTCTGGCAGCAAACTCAGTCTATTCCAAGCAGTTTCCGCAATCCCGCTGGATCACTTTTGCGCTGCTGCCAGCGCTGGCGGTGGAACTTGCCTTCTATCTGGCATCCTCACTGGATGAGACGCGAAAACTGTTGGCGACATTTCGTTCTTTGCGCACCCAAGGGTTGATTCTCTGGCTGACTGCAATTCTCCCCTATCTTATTTTTAGCTTAGCTGCTGGAACCTTCCAAAGTCATGCGTTTTATCTATTAGTGGCGCTGACAGGCGTTTTTTCTTTGTGGAATGTAGTGCTTCCGCGGCGACCTGCCTACGACGTTGGCTTTTTTGCGATTGCCGCCGCGCCGATCCTGACTCGCGCGTTTGGAAGGATTTACATCTCGCCGGCCGCTCATCCGCAGGTGGACTTCTTAGGCAAGTTGATGTGGATCAGAATAGGGCTGATGGCGCTGCTGGTGTTGCGGGAATGGGACCCCGGCGCGTTTGGCCTTTGGCCCAACTGGTTGGAATGGCGTCTGGGCGCTCTTTATTATTGCGCCGCCATCGTTCCGATCGCGTTATTGGCTCTGAGTATCCACGATGTTCACTGGTCACCGTTGACAGGCGAATGGTGGAAGGTGGGCGGTATCGCGCTCGGCACTTTTTTCGGCTATTTCTGGGTAACGGCTTTCAGCGAAGAGTTGTTCTTCCGCGGGGTTTTGACGCGCGCGTTGTTGGATCATCTTTCCTCGCGCCCTTTTGCGATTGTTCTTTCTTCCATCGTTTTCGGCGGCGCGCATCTCTGGTTTCACGTGTTTCCCGATTGGCGGCAGGCGCTGGTGGCCGGCGTTCTAGGCCTGTTCCTTGCGCATGCTTACGCACGCAGCGGCAGCGTACGCGTGCCGATGGTCGCGCATACGCTCGTGATTACCACGTGGCGTTTGTTTTTTCGGCTTGGATCTTGAAAGGGAAAAGCCCGCTCGTCTCACGCGCGGAGGAGCGGGCCTTTTTCAAACTATTCGATTTTGTGTTCGTTAGTGCAATTTGACGCTCACTAAAGAGGCGATGCCGAGTTTGTGCGCGCGATAGTGATCGAGCCGACTTTCCGGGATCGCAAATGCAGTCTCGCCGACACCGGGGGCGACTTTCCAGAGAATGCATTCGGTTTTGCTGTTGTAGCAGACAAATGTCAGCGTGGCTTGCTCGTTCGTGTCAGCCGAGCGGCTGGCCAATAACGCCATGGTTGTGCGGCCGTTCGCATCGCTGAAAGAGAAAAGGGATTTGTCGGCAAGCGGTTGGCCGAGCGTGTATTGACCCGCCGGCAAAGTTTGACTACCGACCGTGAATTGGAATGGGATTTCCGTAACCGCGCCATTCTGGGCACAGATAGGAGCCACAAACGGACTGCTGATGCTCGCTGCCAGCAGTAAACTTTTGAACATGCGTTTCATCGTCGAACTCTCCTTGACCGGTTCGCTTGCTTTCTTTTGCGACCCGACGCCCCCTGTATGTGCAAACGCCTAGCCAATGCGCGCCGAACTTAGATAGTTAGTAGGTATAGAGAAGGTGTTCCGCGAAGAACGGCATTTTCCCCAGGAAAACCCGCAGCAAAAAAGATAATTACGAAGGTTCATGTCAAGTAAGCGTGTTCCGGAGAGTGTTCGGAATCGGCCAACAAATCCCTAAAATCTTCGATTCCGAACGAAGTAGTGCTGCGCGATGACGGGCCAACGTCTCACGCTCCAAAGAGGGTGCTGAAAAAAGCAGGCCCACTCCTCGTGGCGAGAAGCGGGCCTTCTTTTCAAGTTCTAGATCGCGTATTTTGTCAGCGCAGCTTCACGCTCACGAGGGACGCAATTCCAATCTTGTGAGAGCGATAATGCTCGAGTTCGCTTTCAGTGATCCCAAACGCAGCATCGCCGTTACCAGGAGCCACCTTTGAGAGAATGCACTCGGTTTTGCCGTCGTAGCAGACAAAAGTCAGCTTTGCCTGGTCGTTCTTGTCATTCGATCGAACGCCAAACAACGCGAGTATCGTCTGGCCGCGCGCATCGCTCAGAGAGAAGATGGATTTGTCGGTGAGCGGTTGGCGAAGCGTGTATTCGCCCGCCGGCAACGTTCGACCATGTACCGTGAATTGAAATGGAACATCTGCGACCGCGCCACTCTGCGCAGACACCAGGCCCATAAACGTACTGCTGAGGCTCGCCGCCAGCAATAAAGTTTTAAACATGCGTTTCATTTTCGAAACCCTCCTTAGTTAGCCGGTTCGCTTACTTTCTTTGCGACCGGCACTAACGAAGGTGCAAGCGCGAGGCCAAGGCGCGCCAAACGTCAATATTTAGTGGGTTTAGGGAAGGTTTAACTCGGAAAATTACCTTTTTTTCAATGAAAAGCAATAACAAAAAAGATAACTACGAAAGATAAGTGAACCAGTTAGGCGTATTCCAGAGCTTGCTCAAAATCCGCCAACAAATCGCTAAAATCTTCGATTCCGAACGAAATGCGAACCAGCCCTTCGCCGATGCCGGCTTCATTTAAATCTTTCGCGCTCCAGGCCGAATGCGTAGTGCTGCGCGGATGGCATGCTAATGTTTCAACGCCGCCAAGGCTCACGGCATCGCGTCCGATTTGCAAATGGCGCAAGAAATCAAACGCCGCTCTCTTGCCGCCTTTCACATCGATGGAGACTATGCCGCCCGGCTGCGTGCATTGATTTTCGTAGATGCGCTTTTGTTCGGCATCGGTTATGAGCGTGGGATAGTAGATTCTTTCAATTTTCTTATGGCCCACAAGCCCCTCAGCCGTTCGCCGCGCATTGTCGCTTTGGCGCTGCATACGCAGGTAAACAGTGGGTAGCCGTGAGTTGAGAATCCAGCACTCATCGGGCTGCAGGATGTTGCCGAAGAGACTGCGCTTGCTGCGAAGCTTTTGCAAAAGCGCGGCGTCTTTCCCCATGGCCACCCCGCCGATGATGTCGCTGAACCCGCCCAAATATTTCGTAGCGGAGTAGAGGGTGAGATCGGCGCCAAGCTTGAGCGGGTATTGGAAGGCCGGGCCCAGAAAAGTATTGTCGATCATGACAAGCGGCCTGCCTTCAGGTAACGCGGCTACGGTGCGGCACGTTCGCTGAATGTCGGTCATCATGATCGTGGGGTTTGCCGGGGTTTCAATCAGCACGACTCCCAGATTCTTTGCCGCGCGAATGGCATCGTCGAGCAGATCAGCGCGTCCCGTATGCACGGGAATGCCTTGAATGCCGAACGGTTCCAGGAAAGCCTGAATCAGAGTCTGCGTTCCGCCATAGATGGGAACGGTATAGATGACGCTATCGCCCGGCTTCAGAACCGCCAGGAGTGCGGTCATGATGGCAGCCATGCCCGAGTTGAAAACAACAGCCCCTGTTGCGCCGGGCTCAAGCGCGATAATCTGGTCTTCGAGGATCTGAGCGTTGGGGTGGTTGAATCGTGAGTAGACTAAATCAACGTTTTCGTTCGGCGTTCGCTGGACGCGGCCGCCCATAATGTCGAATGCGCGCTCGGCGGCTTCGGGACTGGAAAAAACGTAGGTAGAGCTTCGAAAAACGGCTGGCCGGGCTGAACCTACCGATAGGCTAGGATCAAAGCCGCGGGTAAGAACCGCTGTTTCGGGCTTCTGGCTTTCTGAGGACAAAGGAGAACTGATACCTCCGCCTTGAGTGTAGCGCTAAAGAAAAGAAACTATGTGATTAAGCTGTGAAAACAATTAGGATTTCGGGCGGATTGCTTGTTGAAAGACCCTTTCGGGTGCCAGGGAGGTGTTGCTTCAGGGGTCTTTCTATGAGGTTAGTCTCGCTTTGGTGGGAGTTGCCTCCCTGGCTTGATTCCAATAGTAGTATATGATTTTGCGGAATGCAAGAGTTTTCTATACGAAATTCGAGATTTCTTATGCTAGGAATATAACTAGGTACGTGAAACGCTTCTAAGCCACAGAAATTAAAGATGAAACTTACAATCTTAGGCTCAACAGGTTCGATCGGGGTCAGCACCCTGGATGTGGTTCGTCAGAACCCGGACCGCTTTCAGATCCATGCTTTGGTAGCGGGAAAGAATCTGGATGTTCTCTGCTCCCAAATTTTGGAGTTCCAGCCGAGCGTGGTTGTCGTAGCTGATTCCCCTACGCTGGATGCGCTTCGCAGTCGTCTATCGGAGCTGACCAAGCCGATAAATGGCTGGCCGGAGCTAGCCGAGGGGGCTAAGGCGCGCGTGGACGCTTCGGTATCGCCGGAGGTGGACTTTGTGATGTCGGCCATAGTCGGTGTAACTGGTCTCGAAGCGACCTATGCAGCGGTCAAGGCGAAGAAGCGCATCGGCCTCGCTAATAAAGAGGTATTGGTTGCGAGCGGATCGCTGGTGATGGCGGCCGTTCGGGAATTAGGGACCGAGTTGATCCCGGTGGACAGCGAACACAATGGCGCGCACCAGTGCTTCCGCGCCGGGACGAAGGCGGAGGTGACTCGCTTGCTTCTGACGGCGTCGGGCGGTCCGTTCCGCGATACGCCTCGCGAGTCTCTTTGGAGTGTCACTCCTGAGCAGGCGCTGAATCATCCCACATGGAAAATGGGGCGTCGAATTACGATTGATTCCGCCACCATGATGAACAAGGGTTTCGAGGTTATCGAAGCCTGCTGGCTGTTCGATTTGCCGCCGGACAAGGTGGATGTTGTGGTGCATCCGCAGTCTTCCATCCACGCGATGGTGGAGTATAACGATGGCTCCGTGATCGCGCAGGTATCGGCCACCGATATGCGAATGCCTATCCAGTACGCCATGACCTACCCGGAACGGTACCGGGCCCCGGTGGCTCGGCTGGACTGGACGCAGCCGCGCACCTGGAACTTCTCAGCTCCGGATTTGGAGAAGTTTCGCCTTCTCAAGCTGGCCTATCAAGCCCAGGAACAAGGCGGTTCCAGTACGTGCACGCTCAACGCGGCCGATGAGATTGCTGTAGAGGCTTTTTTGGAGGGCCGCATCCCTTTCCCCGCTATTGCGGACACAGTAGAAGAAACATTGCAGAGACAAAAGGCTCGAAAACCGACGACAATACAGGAAGTGATCCAAGTCGATCTGGAATCGCGCGAAGTCGCCCGCCAAGTGGTGGCCGAAGCACCCTGGAACGTTTCCCGCCGCAAGTTATGAAGCGTAGCCCGAGGCCATGCGTCCAATCAGTAGGAAATCGACTACACTCAAAAGGAAAACCCGGCGTTAGCGCTTCCGGCCCCGCCGCATAGAAAGGTGACGAAATTTTGTTCGACCTGCATCTGATTCTGGCGCTTGTGCCGCTTGCGTTCGACCCGAAGGCTTGGGTTGCCTTCATTCCGCTGCTCGCGATCATGATTATCGTTCATGAATTGGGGCATTACTGGGCTGCGGTGGCCGTGGGTATCCGGGTGGAAACGTTCAGTATTGGTTTCGGCACTCGTTTGGGCGGCTTCAAGCGCGGAGACACCGATTTCCGAATCTCTGCCATCCCCCTCGGCGGCTATGTGCGAATGCTCGGTGACCAACCGGGCGATGAGACTGCGGCAGATCCTGCTTCCTTTCAAGCCAAGGCACGCTGGCAAAGAGCCATCGTAATTCTGGCCGGTCCGTTGATGAACATTGTGCTCGCCATCCTGGTGCTCACGGGCGTTTTCATGTATCACTTTGACAAGTTCGACGAGAACGGCCCTGCGGTGGTCACGGAGATTGCTCCCAATTCAGCCGCCCAGGAAGCCGGTGTGCAGCCGGGCGACCGCATCGTGCGCATGGATTCCCAAGACAACCCCACATGGGGCTACATCGGGAAAGAAGAAGCGCTGAATGGAGACCGGGCAATCCCAGTGGTCTTACAGCGCAACGGTCAACTGGTTCACTTGTCGATTACCCCCCGCATCGATCCCAAAGAAGGCATGGGCGTGATTGGGTGGGACGGCTTCAATATCGAAGTGAAAGAGATTGAGTCGGGCTCACCGGCGCAGCGCGCGGGTTTACAAGCAGGCGATATCTTTGTCAGCATAAACGGACGCGCCGTATCGTCGAACACCGTTGTGAAGGATATGGTGGCCCGTTCGGGCGGCAAGCCGCTCGACATACAGGTGAAGCGCAACGGCGCATTGCTGCATTTTTCGGTAACACCGATGTTGGCGGCTGCCTCCACTTATCGCATTGGCGTTCTTTACAGCGAAGCATTTCCATTTCCTGTGACAGTGCTGAAGCTGAGTTTCCCGGAAGCGCTGGTCCAATCCATCCGCCAGAATCGCGATGAGACAGTGGCTGTTTTTCAGGTGCTCGGCGGTATTTTGGAACGGCGCGTTTCGCCCAAGGCAATGGCCGGCCCGGTTGGCATCTTCAAGGAAACGCGCGAAGCGGTGGAAGGCGGACCGATTCGTTATCTCAGTTTGATGGCGTTTGTCAGTCTGAACCTGGCGATCTTCAATTTGCTTCCGATTCCGATTCTGGATGGCGGGACGTTGGTAGTGTTGTTTATCGAGATGCTGCTGCAGCGTGAAGTGAGTCTGGCGATTAAAGAAACCGTTCTGAAACTAGGTTTCGTCCTGCTGATGACCTTGGTGGTCTTCGTGATTTACAACGACTTCACGAAGAGTTAGTCTGACAGTGATGGATGAGTCAGACCGCGCGTCGATTCTAGCTGAACTTTTCCATTCTCGCGAGGCGCTTCGCAATTCAGTAAGCGGGCTGAGTGAGGCGCAAGCCCGGTTCAAACCGTCGGCAGACCGCTGGAGCATTGAGGAGATTGTCGAACACGTGGCAATTGCCGAGCACGGCATGTACCGCTTGATCACCGCTTATCATCAGCCGTGCGACGATTCTCAGCGATCGATCAGCGCCGCCTCCCTTGCGAGAATGTCCGATCGCAAGAAGCGCCCGTTTGTCGCTCCCGAGCGCGTGGTACCCAAGAACCGCTTCGGCAGTCTGAATGCAGCGCTTGAGAAGTTCCTCGAGAGCCGCGAGCGTACGATTGAATTCGTAAAAAGCTGCCCCGATGATTTGCGGCTGCGCATGGTGGACCACCCGGCTGGGCGGATGAACGGGCGCGATTGCATGAAGGTGATTTGTCTCCACCCGGCTCGCCATGTGGAACAAATCAATGAGCTTAAAGCCGATCCTGCCTATCCCCGGCCAACGGCCGGCTAGGGAAAAGACTAAACTGGAGTTGTGCCATTGCGTTGTAGTTGCGGAGCGGTTCTTCCTGAAGACGCTCGCTTTTGCCATAAGTGTGGGGCGCCTCAATATGAAGAGGACATTGCGCGTTTGAACGCGGTGGAAGAAAAAACGCAGGCTGCGGCAAGCCAAGCACCTGCGGCGGCGCAAACCGCCGGTCCCGCTACGCCCACGCCCATGGGTTTCGGTAACGGCCGCGCCGTGCGCATTAGTTTGGCTGTGGCGGGTTGCTCGATATTGGCGATGGGCGTGATTGCCAGCATTGCCCCTCCGCTATCCGTGCCGATTCTGATCGCGGCAGGCTTCATTTCCGTTCGCATCTACCGGAGCAAGAGCATGGAACATCTCACCCCGGTGAGCGGGGCGGCGCTAGGCGCGATGACGTGTTTCTGGCCGTTCCTGCTGGAAGCGGCCGGAACTGCGGTAATTGTGTTTACCGACCAAGGCCGCGCTTATCTCAAAGCCGTCAACAACTCGGATGCGGTGCAATTCCTTTCCGACCCATCCAAGCTGATTCCCACTCTGATCGCCTTCCTTTTGGTCGGCACGGTTTCGGGAGCGCTCGGCGGCGCGCTGGCTGCCCGCTGGCAACAGCGTAACGGTCCGTCGCACGAATAACTGGTCTTTCTCGAATTGAATGAATAAATCCATCCTGACATTGACCGTCAATCCGGCACTTGACCGGATTGTCACGGTTGACCGGCTCGCTTTCGAAGATCGCGGCTATATTGAGTCCACGACTGAAGCGGCCGGCGGCAGAGGGATCAATGCAGCCCGTGTTTTGACCGGCTTCGGCGCCAAAGCTGTGGCCGTGACCACCAGCGGCCGCGAGATCGGCCGAAAATTTGAAGAGAAACTGCAGCACGATCACTTCGAAAAAGAAGTGGTGAAGATTCGCAACGGGATCAGAATCAATCTGACGATTTCCGACCGCCAAGGTTTGTCGATCAAACTCAATGAACGCGGTCCGGCGCTCTCACAGCCGGAGTTGAACCGTATTGTCAAAGCGGTGGAGAAGTGGCTGCCCAGCGCTTCCTGGCTTATGCTCTGTGGGAGTCTTCCGCCCGGCGTGGATTCGCATTTCTATACGCGGCTCATCAAACTCTCAACCGAGCACAAAGTGGAGACCTTGCTTGATACGGATGGCGATCCGCTCCTGCACGGCCTTGAAGCGAAGCCGACGATCGTAAAACCGAACCAATCGGAAGCGGAACGGTTGTTGAACACGGCGCTCATCACCCGCACTCAGTTGATCACCGCGGTGCAGCGGATCAAAGAGATGGGCGCGGGTTCAGTGGTGCTCTCGCTCGGCGCGCGCGGCTTGATCGCGGCGACTTCGAGTGAAGGCGTTCTGCAGGTGATGCCCCCGCCGATTGACGCGGTCTGCCCGATTGGCGCGGGAGATGCGATGGCTGCCGCCATTGTGTGGTCGCTGAATCGAGGCGATGCATTCAGCGAGGCCTTGCGCTGGGGCGTCGCGGCCGGAACTGCGTCCGCCAAACTGCCCGGTATTACTTTGTCGAATCTCGATCAGACCAAAGAATTCTACATTCAGACGCAGGTGTCGCGGGTCGCGGTGTAGGTACTCAGTCGTACTTCTCGTAAATAATCTGCTTGCGGTCAAACCCTTTTGATTTAAGCACCGTCCGCACATCATCCACCATTTCGCGCAATCCGCAAATGTAAACATCGGGCATTTCCGCGCAGCCTGCCAGCGCGTCATCCAAATGCGCCTGCACCCGGCCCACGCCGCGCCTCCATTGTTCGTCGGGCCTGGTTACCGTTGGGATGAAGCGAAAGTGTGAATGCAGTTCCGCCAATTTCACCCATTCATCGAGGTACAACAACCCAGGCGGATAGCGCGCGCCAAACAACAACGTAATCGGGCCGCTCTTCGCGAGCGAAGAAAGCAGAATCGATCGAAAGGGTGCGATTCCGGTTCCGGTTGCCACGAACACCGCCGGCCGTTCGGGGTTCCTTAGCGTGAAGTAACCCAGGGGTTCGTGCATCTCGACGTTATCGCCCGGCGCGAGCGCAAAAAGATGAGGCGAAACCAGCCCTTCCTGCACGCGATTCAAGCACAAAGCGACGCGGTTACCATTCGGCGCCGATGCGATCGAATACGCTCGAATCACTTCTTTGCCGTCGACTTTTTCTTTCACCGAAATAAATTGCCCCGGCGTGAAAACAAGTTCGCTCCGGTCTAAAATTTCAAATTCGAAATGGCGCACTTCGGGCGCCAAGTCATACGAATGCACAAGCTTCGCTTGCAATCTGAATCCCCTACTAGAGGATGATGCTTGGGGCGCGCTCGTCGATTCGTTCCTTGGGCGTCATGCGGCTCAAAACGTCCAAAAACAAGCGGCCTTTCGGGCGTCCGTTCAAGTTTTGTTGCCCAAAACGGCTCAAGAAAACGAGAACACCGAGAACATCCTTGTCGCGCACCGGCGCGACGCTCGACTCCCGCTCGGCCTTGATTTTGCGGTAGTCGGCCAGCGATTCGGTGAATATCCGCTGCACACTCGCCGCCACGGTGTTTTCCGCCCTGGTCTCGTAAATCAACCCGGACTCGGCGGTTCGATAGGTCTTGATTAAAGCTTCGAGTGCATCAATCGCATCGGTATCCACCGCGCCCGCCGTGCGCAGACAGGCCTGCAGCAGCGAGTAAATGGAGAACAAGAGCAGTTCCTCTTGGTCGCGCAGAAATTCTTCCGTGACTTTAATATCTTCGTGCGCGTGCGCCCGATCGGCCGGTATGGACTTCTCGCGCAAATGCGCTTCTTTCAGGTACTCGCACTCCAGGGGGCACGAAATGGAAACCTCGCGCTCGGTGCCGCAGCAGATTGTGCAAATATCGGCCGCCAGTGCCGGACAATGCCGGCGGGCGCGCCGTACACCGCATCTTTTACATAAAATTGGTTCTGACATCAACTAACCAGTATTATCGAATCAGCATTATGAAGCGAGTCGATTTGTACATCAAAGTGGAAGTGGAATTGGATGAGGATGAAAAAACCGAGCGCGTAGCCGCCGAAATTTGCCGCCAAGTTGAAAAGATTTACGTTGTTCGCCACGCCGAACTCTCAAGCGCTGTGCCGCGCGAATAAAATCCTTAGAAATCCCCAACGACCAGTGGTTATTCTGTGATTTGAGCCATTGTTTCATCAGTTACCGGCACGTTGCTCCCGATCAGGAGTTGGCCCGGGCGCTCGATCAAGCTCTGGCGCACAGCGGCCACACCGTTTTCCTGGATAGCAAAATACCGCCAGGAGCTCGGTGGGTGGACGAAATTGAACGCGAACTCAAATCGGCGCATTTCTTCGCAGTTCTGCTATCGGAGCAATCGATTCATAGCGATCTGGTGCGGCAGGAAGTGGCCATCGCGCACCAACTTTCCGTGGATAACAAACTCTGCATCCTGCCGGTGCGTGTTGCTTTCACCGCGAACTTGCCGTACGATCTGGGCGCGTATTTGAACCCGTTCCAACACTGTTTTTGGAATACTGGCGATCCCTTCGAGGACGTCTGTGTGGAAATTGTAGCTGCCGTCTCGCCGCGCGAAGCCCATCAATCGCCTCGACCATCTCAAATCGTCTTTGCGCCCGAAAGCTTAGATCGTCTCACTCAGGAACTGGCCGTCTTTGTCGGCCCACTGGCGCGCATTTTGGTGAATCGCGCCGCCAAAGAAGCGCACAACTGGCAGGATTTGCGCGAGCGGCTTGCTTCTGAAATACCTGCAAATGCGGAACGGAAAGCGTTCCTGGCCAAAGTCGCGTCACGCTGAGCGATCGCGTTCGAGAAGTTGAATCGCCTTGGCCAGGCTGCGCTGCATCCGGTTGAAGGAGGCAGCCAGCGCCGAGATCTCATCTTTTCCTTGCACCGGGATATCTTCGCCGCTCGTCTTCCCCTCACTCAGGTCCTCCGTCACCTTGGCCAGACGTCCTACTGGGCGAATCACCGTCACCACCAAAATCAGATCCAGAACCAGCAGCGCGGCGATTCCTCCCACTACCAGATAAACGGTCAGCGATTTCAACTGCCGCTGGGCAATCGCCTGCGGCAGCGCTTCCGGCACCGACACAATTTGCGCTCCCACGATTTCATTAAGGTTCCAGCCAAAGCCGTTCACACTGCCATACTTCTTGATCATGGAAACCGGCGCTTGAGCCGGAGTGCTGTGACAGGCAAGGCAACTCTGCGCTGTGACGCGCATCGGGCGGGCATAAAAAAGAGATCGTCCGGTGGGAGTCCGGCGGTGGCCCGACAGTTCCTGAAGCGAAGGGTTGTTTCGAAACGAGTTGACAATGTCGGCTTCCCAATCAGCCGCCCGGTCGACCAGATTCGTTGGGTTTAGAGTGGCTTCTTTGTACGAATAGGCTGGATTGGCCGCGTGCAGATAATCGAATGCCTGGGTGGCGGCATAATTTGGTACTGTCTGCGGCAAGAATGTTGCATCGCGTTTCTGCAGTTTCTCAAGCAAAGGCTCTATCTGATCGGTTGTGTACGCGCGCGTGGCCGATGCGGTAAGCATCATCAGCTTTGCTTGTGCGAGCACTTGCTCGCGGGTATCGTTCTCCAGAAAGATCGAAGCGAGTGCAATCGCCAAACCGATTCCAACGGCGAAGAGCAGGCCGAGAATCAGATTAAAGCGCGTGAGCAGTTTCATGACCGATTGGGTCCGAACTATCTACGCTATCGCAAGAGCGTCGGATATTGATGTCGGGGACGCGTGACCAAAGTGCTGAGAGCCCGAGATCGGACCGGCATCTGCATCAAGGAGGTCGGCTGCGTTGCCAAGCCGGATACTCTGTCAAGCGACGCCACCGTCCGATACGGAGTTACTTTGGGATTTTCAAAGGCAGATCTAACCAAGCCATGCCAACATCGCGTCCCATGTTGCCACTTTTCGTGGTTGACGCATCATAAAACAACGCCAACTTCTGGCCTACTGCAACGACGGATGGCATTCCAATGCAGCGCTTGCTCCATTTGCAATTGTTTTGGTCCAGAACTACGGCACGCCGGTCTGGGTTCCAGTGATTTAGATCTCGGCTCCAATAGACCCAAATACTTTCGGTATATTCGCCATCGTCATCCAGTCCAATATGATTCGTAAAGAGAAACCACGTCCGATTGGACGGCTCGAAATACAGGGCGGAGTTTTCGATCTGCTGTTCTGGCGGGAGCGCCGGATGGAGATCAATAGTCCATTCCGCATTCAGGTTCCGTGTGCGGGCAATCGACAGGGTGCGTAGCAGGCGTTTTTTCGATTCGTCTGTAAATGCGGCAGCACTAAAAAACATCAAATATTCATCGCCCTGTTTAACGATCTGGCCCGGGCTGGCCGTGTCGGCGTAGTAGGTGCCCGGCTTGGTACGGAACGGCGCCAGATCTTTCTGCTTTTCCCACGGACCCTCGGGATGCAGACTCTTCGCAGCCAGCGTGAAATACGGAACGGCGGGAATACGATTCGGCGCGGCAGTGGTGGTGCGGCATCCGACGTAGAACATATGCCACCACCTGCCATCGAAAATTGTCCACGGCGAACTTGCCGTTCCAGCGTCATCGGTGCCGGGCTCGCCAAGGTCGAGAACGGGACCCTTGAGGTCCCAATCTTTCAAGTCGTGACTCACCGCAAGGCAAGCCCGCCATCCAGTGGGCCCAGCGCCATCATAGTGCAGGTAGTATGTATGGCCAGCGCGGAAACAGATGGCCTCGCGAGCGCCGAGGTAATCGCACTGCGCTGGCCCGCTGCCGTGCCGGATAATCGGGCCCTGATCGACAGCGTCTAAACGCAGAGTTGCGGTAGGCCGGCCATCTGCGTAGGACTTCTGCGCCATCGCAGTTGCTGCTGTCGCGATGGTGGAATCGTGTCCAGCGAATAAAATCCCCAAGGAGCCGAAGGCAGGCGCTCCCAGCGCGGCACCCAGAATACGACGACGGCTAAATCGACCATTGAGCAAGGGATGGTTCGTTTCGATTGTGATCATTGAGCACCTCGATTGCGCCAGCCGGCAGGTCACAGCTTGGCACGGATGCTGGCGGATTTCCCCGGCGATCCAACACTCAGATAGTTGCCATAACCCACCACGAGCGTAGACAAAACGAGCACGGCGAGGCTCAATGCGAGCAGACGCATTGTCCGGCGACCTGCGCCTTTCCATTCTCTAAGGAACAATCCCCAAAGAGTTCCGAAAATCATGATACTTGCCATATGCAGGGTCCAGCTGGAGAAGCGATAGGTTCCCATTTGCGCCTCGCCCATGGTGTAAAAAAAGAATTGAAAATACCAGATGAAGCCCGCGAACGCGCAGAGCAGATAGTTGGCCGCGAAAGGGACTGGGGGCTTAACAGCGTGGGCAGGGCCGGGGCGCTGAAAATACTGAGAGCCGGTCCGATTGCGAACGTGCAGAATCACGCACCACACCACGTTGGTGGTAAAGCCGCCCGCTAAAATCAAGATCAGGATCGGCAGCCCTCGCCATAACGGCGGGGCGCCATGGCGCTCGGCAATGTCGCGCACTGGGCCGCCAGCCGCCAAGCCATAGGAAAAGCAGGCGCTCATGATTCCGCAGAATGTGGCGACAAGCAAACCTTTCTTGAGATCGAATTCCTTGATAACGGCGGTTTGCTCGGCTGCCGAAAATTCCTTCTCTTTTGACATGCCGGCTAAGCCTGCCACAGCAATTCCGCAAACGCAGATGCCCACGCCGATGAGGATCAACACCCCCGACGAGGTACCGAGAATTTTGCTGGCAAAATCGCCGCGCACCAGTGGCGGCATCAGCGTTCCGAAGGCCGCGCAATAGCCGAGCGCCACGGCCATACCGAGCGACATGCCGAGGTAGCGCATCGTCAGACCGAAAGTCAGTCCTCCGAATCCCCACAAAATGCCAAACAAATAGCACCAGAATACCGTTACCGCCGGCGTTTCGCGCAGGATTGCCGTGACATCAGGAACCAAAAGCGAAGCGATCAGAAATGGGGCGACCAACCAACTGAACACACCACCGACGAGCCAATATGTCTCCCATGCCCAGCCACGCACGCTTCGAAAAGGAACATAAAAGCTGGCCGACGCCAAACCGCCCATCCAGTGAAGGAATACGCCTAGCAGCGGGTTGGGCATCATGCGGGCACCACGGCATCGATTCTATGCACAATGTTTGCAAGCTTCAAACCGGCCATGACAGACGGCCCAAGCAATACTGATTGTCCACTATCGTGCGATCAGGTTCGTCACCAGCATAGACCCAAAGCATTTCCATATCGGTGTCACCGCTATTCATAAAGCGGTGAGGCTTACTTTGCGGCACAAAGGCGGTGTGTATTCCGGTCATTTCATAGCGCGCACCCTGCACGAGACAGGTTGCGCTACCGGCGAGGATGGTGATGGATTCATCGTAAACATGAGTGTGACAGGGTAGCGAAGAACCTTTGGTGAATCTGCCGTGCCCCCCACAAATGCCAATCGAACCAAGCCTCTTAGCAAACAAATCACGAAACCAGGCACCCGGAGCGAGTTCGTAAACTTCCGATTGAGCGAAACGGGTGAGGTGTTCGGGATCGTCAAGACAGGGGCATCCCTCGCGGCGATCGTCGAACCACTCCAAGGCCGGCACAAAAGTACGCGACGGAGCTGGCGACGCAAAGGACCAATGAGCGATCATGGGGTGATCCGTTTCACAGCTTCGCACGGAGTGGGCTACGCCCGCCGGGACATGCAGGCAGTCAAGACGGCGTAAGCGGTAACCACGGCCTTCGACGACAACTAGCGCCATGCCCGCGAGGACTGTGATCGCTTCACTGCAATCGTGCACATGGTAAGGAAGTTCGGCGGTAGGGCGAAACGTAGCAGTTCCGGTGCTGAATCCTTTGGCGCCACAGCGTTGCGAGACGAACGTTCGCAGTTCAATGCCTTCGGGCGAAGCGAGGTCGGGTTCCCGATCTCCGGGGACGAAGGTTTCCTGTATCATGGCTTAATGGTCGGACCATTAGATAGTACGGCATATATCGCTAGAACGTCAAGGCTGTTCAGGATCACTCACAAAATCATGGATTATCCTGGCATGAGTTTTGTCGTTGGCATACTATATATCTGATTATCGGACCAATTATATGAAGACCACCCCTCTTGCGGCCTTGATTATTTTCCTGAACATCCTCGGCCTGAGTTCAGCCCAAGCCATCCGCTTGCACCCCGATAATCCGCATTATTTCTTCTTCCGGGGCAAGCCACTAGTGCTTCTCAGCGCCAGCGAACATTACGGCTCAGTCATCAATCGCCCGTTTGATTTCGAAAAATATCTTGACGACGCGGCGGCGCACAAAATGACAATGACTCGGACGTTTCTGCTGTTCCGTGAGCAGCAGAGTTCGCGAAACCCCTCCTCTCCTTGCAAGCCTGAGTCGCCCGATTACATAGCGCCATTTCCGAGAACCGGTCCGGAAAAGGCCTTGGACGGCGAGCCCATCTATGATCTGGATCAGTGGAACCCGGAGTATTTCGAGAGGTTACACCGATTTCTGGATGCCGCCTCGCGCCGTGGCATCGTGGTGGAACTGACAGTTTTCAGCAACACTTACTCGCCGCAGGTGTGGGCGTTAAATCCGTTTCGGGCAGAGAACAACAAGCAGCATGTGGGTAAGGTGGAATGGCCTGAATATTTGTCTTTGAAGGAGCCGGAACTCGTGCGACGCCAAGCGGCATATGCTCGCAAGATCATTGATGAAACCAGCGAGTACGACAACGTCTACTATGAGATTTGCAACGAACCCGGCGGTGCGGTGAAGGACCACATTCCGCCGGCCGATGTTGACGTGTGGCAGAGGGAAATGGGCCGCGTGATGCGCGATGAATTACTCCGGCTCAACCGGCCGCATCTGATCAGCGGACAACAGGCTTTTTTCTATTCGCCCAAGTTCCGCTTTCCGCTGGACGAAACCTATTCGCAATCTTTGTTCGACATTGTGAACGTCCATCCCTTGCCCGACACCGATTTTTCAGGAAGCCTTTACCAGTTGGGCGGCTTCATGTCAAAAGAGCTAAAGCTGCCGGAGGTGGCGCAGTTCTGCCGGGCGGTCTTTTCACAAAAGAAACCGACCGTCCTGGATGAGGACAACACCGCTAGTCTATACCGGGATCCGGAGGGTTGGACCATCCATCGCAAGCGTGCATGGACCGCGCTATTCAATGGCTCCCATTACGATTACATTGATTTCTCGATCACAGTTGGCAGCGAAGCCGGCACCGCTCTGTCGCGCAGCCATCTCCGAATCTGGTTCCAGCACCTTTCCGAGTTCATGTCGAGTTTTGACTATGTGCATGCAGTACTGAAGCCGGATTGGGTGCGGCAAGTGCCACCAAACGTCACCGTTTCTGGTCTAGCAGTGGATGGCGAAGACTACGTGGCGTACCTGGCAGACAATCGCGAAGTGACTGACACCACAAGTGGGCAGTCCATCAGCGGCGCCGTAAAGCTAAGTCTGCCGGCTGGCCGATTTCTGGTCAGCCTTTACTCGCCAGTGACCGGCGAATCCTCGCCGGGATTGCTGCTAGAGGACGGCGCGAGCTTGATTCTGTCTCCTTTCACTCACGACATTGTGATCCGCGCGCGCCGCGCCTAGCGCGGCAATCGCCGCTACGAAGGAGAATCACCGTACAATCCGTCGGCTTCGGGCCGAGAGTTTTCGTGCCACCATTGCTTCACAATCCAGGCTTCTGTGCGTAATTCCACACGCTCAGGCAAGTAAGCGTGGATCGCAAATTCCAGCAATTCGTTCGAATGCCGGGCAGACAGCGGTATCTTGTACAGCACCCAAGAACAACCGGCATGTTGAGTGTTGCCGAACCGCCGGGCATCGGGGACTGGAATCATTTGGACTTCGCGACCCGCCAAACGGCCGCGAAGTTGCACAATTTCCGCCACGACCGGCGAGTAGCGATAATCTTTGCCTCCCTTGCTGAGCTTCAGCGTCACCGCAAGCACGTGACGTCCCTCCACCAGAGTAGGCAAGAGAGACGAGAAATACTGAGTTGTCCGTTGCATGCCGGCGCTCTCAAAGCGGGCCGCGTCGGCGAATTTCAGATCGACTCCTTCTACCAAGGGACGGGAGTTGAGAGCGAGCGCGGCACCATAGCGCTCCTCCGCCGCGTCGTCCAAGTGACGAGTCGGGAGATTCGGAGCGTCCGATCTGATTTCAAGCAGCAGCGTCTCAAAAGGCCGCATCCATATCTGGAGCTTGCCGCCGACGGGGAACGCAAAGCCTTGCTGGGAGACGAGTTCTGTGCGCTCGGGAAAGTGGGTTGTGATTCGCAGGGGCGCGCCCTCGGCCACGGAGATCCCTAACTGATCTCCGGCTAGATTCAAGGGACGAGCCGTAAAATGAGCGTTGTGACAGAAGATGAGACCGTGACTTCCGTCAATGAAGGCATAGCCGTAGGGCTCGTTTTTCCACGAATCGCCGAAGGTCCGCCTGGGACGCAGGAGCGTTTGCGCGTGATTTCGCGCCAGAGCCAGCATGGAAGCTAAAAACTCGATGTCGCTATCGTCCAGCAGATTTGGATCGCCCCATAGCTGAGGGAAAACGAGGCTACCGCGTCCAAGGTCCATGATCAGGGCTTCGCGCCAACGTTCCTTACCCATGAAATTGCCCCAACGAATCTGTGAAAGCCAGATGCCGAGGCTATCCTTATTCATCGGCGGAATGAGCTTGGCAAACTGCGTGTTTTGGTCGAGCGAAAGAGTGACCGAATCGCGATAGTAGAGAGTCGGAAACTGACTCGTGCCGGAACCCTCCATAAAGAGTCCCGATTCCGAGATGACGTCGCCGTGAAGAGCCCAAAATGGAGAGCCTTCGCCCCAATACCACATCACAAAGATCTCGGGAGCAAGCGTCCGGGCCGCTTGCACAATCTCAATCATGCGATTGGAGATGGCCTCAGTCGAATATTTGCCCGGCAAATGGCCATGCTTTGTGCTGTTGCAATAGTAATTGCCGGAATCGAATTTCAAGAGCCGCGCCTGGTTCTCGCGAAGATGATGTAGGACCGCCTTCCGGAAGACATCGTAGTAGGCGTCGGCTGCCATGCACATCTGATGGCCAACGCCCCCGGCAGCCGGGAAGCCATTGCGGAATACGGCTACCGGCAGCGTCGCGGGCGCGTCAGGCGGTTGGCCAGGTTCAGGGATGGCACCGGATTGGATGGCGGGATATGAGCCGTTCGCCCACCCACCCCAACCTTCGGAGAACCATAAGCCGAATCGCATACCGAGTCGATGGATGCCTTCGACGATGGGCGTTGGGCCATCGGGGAAGCATGTGTTCACGAACTCGGTCAAATCACCGTCGTTCGCGGGCCAGCCTGTATCGAGGGTGAAGAAATCCAACTTTACCCCTTTGGCTTGCCAGCTCCCCACGACTCTTTGATCATCAAGGATCTCGGAATCGTTCAGCGTCGGACAGGCGCCCCACTGGTTATTGGTGCCAAAGCAGGTGAAGATCGAGATTCGTCCCTTTTCGCGGCGAGGACTGCGCGCCTGGAGATAATTGTGAAACTGCTCCAGCGCTCGACTCGGCTGCGCTGCCCCAACCACGGCAGACAGAGTGCGGAGCGTGTCGCCCGGCGCAATGGTCCGGCCGGGGCAGTGCCATAAGCGAACTTCGCCCGCAGTGCCTTGGTTGATTCCCGCGGGGTGCTCGATGGCGCAAAAAACCTCACGATCGAGAAAGACCGGCTTGCCATGACCACCTTCTTCGCTTTTTCCCGTCGTGCGGAACGAATCCAGTTCTACATCGAGCAGCAGAACCGGATGAGCGCTCTGATTGCGAATATCCAACCTTTTGCGGCGCAGAAAACCATCGAGTTCGTAATGGGCGCTGACTATCAGTTGATGAGCGGAATCTTCCAGAACGAAGCTCAGCGATTCCGGGCTATCCTGCTGCGCGTGGCGGAGTTCGAATGGCGCCGGCGACAAATAGGGTTCGCCGATGGAGATGAATTGATCGAACAAAAAAGGCCGAAAGACATATTGCTCAAGTGCATCTTCTGACAAGCCCTCGACGTGATAGTCATACCCGCGAGCCCGGATTGCCAGCAGATTGCGAGACTTTGCACCGAATACCAGGCTCCCGTAGGCCGGATCGACAGTGCGAATGGAGTAGCGGCCCGGCGATCGCCAACGGCCGGATACCGTACGGTGGCCAAACTCGCGACCGTTCAGATAGACCCAATGCTCGTTCCAATCCTGTTCGTCATGCCCTCCGAGAATGAAAAATAAATCGCTGCCTCGGGCTTCTTCAGGCAGGGCGAATTCGTGACGAAACCAACCGAAGCCTTGGTAGACGCGGCCCTTTTGACCGCCTGCCAGATTATGGACGGGAGCCCAATTTTCCGGGGGCAAGGCCAGCTTATGGAAGCCCAATCTAAGTCCCTCTTCCCGCTCAGGGGGCACGTCTCCGCTGTCTGTCAACCGGAAGGTCCACCAGGGAATTTCGAGCCTCCGGCCCGTGGAGAACGTCAGTTTGAATTCGTTGTCCGTTTCCAGGTTGTAGCGATGTCCGGAAAGACGATTCTCAAAGGCTATGGAACGAATTCCGTTATGCGTCCCCTCTAAATGCCACGCAACCTGCTTATTTTCTAGCAAGAAGCGGTGAGGTTTCACTGCTCCGGTGAGGCGGTGCGCAGTCGCGGCGGTGACCGATAAAGCACCGCTGGCCCGGAGAAAATCGCGTCTCATCATGCGAGTCAAGAATTCCGAAAGGTAAGAATATCAGACCATCAGCTAGTCTGCGCGAGAAGAGTCCGCGCTCGGTATAATGGAACGTGCCAAAATTGGCGGAAGCAAACGATGAGCTGACCCCTGTCACGCGGACCACGCTCACAGCGGATATCTATCGAAAGTTGGTAAGTCAGATCATTCGCGGGGTTTGGAAACCCGGCACTCGCATTCCCGCAGAGCGCCAACTCGGGCAGCAGTTAGGGGTTGGGCGCGCTTCATTGCGAGAGGCTTTGAAGGCACTGGAGATCATGGGATTGATTGAGACGCGCCTCGGCGATGGCACCTATGTCTGTCAGCGCTCCGAGTTTCTCTCCAAACCTTTACTTTGGGCCATCACGAGCAGTTCCGAGACAGAGGTCTATGAGCTTGTGGAGGCACGCAAGCTGATTGAGACGGAACTCGCCGGCTTGGCTGCGGAAAGAGCGACGGCTGACGATTTAAAAGAAATCGGCAGACACTTGGATCGGATGGAGCGCTCGCCGCAGGCTCCGGGCGAATCTTTGCAGGCGGATATTGAGTTTCACCTCGCCATTGGAGAGGCCGCTCACAACAGCATTTTGATGAATGCGCTGAACTTGATACGCAATCTGTTGCAGCAGTGGATTGGCCGAACGCTGCAAGTGCCGGGCGTGTACGCAAGGGCGCTGGAACACCATAAAGCGATTTTCTTCGCGGTGGCCAAGAAGAACGTACCAGCGGCGCGCGCGGCCATGCTCGCGCATTTGGAAGAGATGGCGAGCCTGTATATCCAATCGCAGGAGATGCACAAGGAGGAAATCGAGAAAGGGGAGGAGTCACCAAGCTAGTGTGGATTGCCGGCCCAATCCGCTGCCGGGAGCGCCGTTACGTTCTAACGTTTACCACCATTGCATTGAGTTTGGCTTACCCAGCCATAGCTCAGCTCGATATCGGGAAGCTGTATAGAGAAGCGCAGCAGGCGGAGGCTGCCGGCGATCTGGCGAGCGCTACTCGTGATTATGAGGCCATTGTCCGGGTAGAGCCAAAGATGGCGGAAGCTTACGCGAACCTCGGCAACCTCTACTATCAACGAGGGCAAGCCGAACGCGCTAAGACTGCTTATCGGAAAGCCGTAGCATTAAAACCCGAACTCACAGGCCCGAATTTCTTTTTGGGCGTGATTGCCTTCGGAGAACACGATTACCCAGTTGCGCTGGACCATCTAGCTAAGGCCGCTGCCACACAACCATCGAACGGTCTGATTTACGCCTACCTCGGATATACGAAGTTCGCGCTTTCCGAATTTGGTGAAGCAACGATATACCTCGGAAAGGCCAATTCTTTGAGTGGAACAGACATCGATGTGCTTTATCATCTGGCTAAATGTTACGGCCATTTGGCTGATCGGGCATTCGCGCAACTGCAAACTGAGTTCCCGGACTCGGTTTATCTAATACTTGCGAGAGCACATCTAGCTGAAAGCGAGGAAGACTGGGCCGGGGCAATTAAACAGTACAGCTTGGCGCTTGAAAAGTTGCCTGGCAACGCACGCTTGCGGGCAAAGATCGAGTCGACCACGGCTATGGCCGCAGGACAGGTAAGACCTCCTGAGAACACGACTACCGATGAACTCATCGACGGGTCGCTCGCCTATAAGGACACACCCCCAGCGGGCGTCAAGCTTAAAGAAGAAATTGCGACCTGGCAATCGAGGCTGAGCGGGCTGGTGTCCGGCGAGCAGAAGGACCGGCAGCAATATATGGAAGGCGAGGGATATCAGGCCTTGGCCTATCTTACGTCACTGGCCGTCTTCGAGCTTGATCAGGATTCTTACCGGGCTCATCAGCTTCGAGCACAAATGTTCGAGGAATCTAAGAACGATGACGGGGCCATACGGGAATACCGCGAGGCGCTAAAACGGAAGCCCGACTTACAGAACATCCACTTCGCAATAGGGACACTTTATTGGAAGAACCATCATGAGGATGACGCCTGGACGGAGCTTCAGTCGGAACTAAAAACGAACCCGCATCATCCGCAAGCTCTTTATGAGCTCGGCGATATTTCTCTCGTCAGAGAAAGATCGGCGGAAGCTGAGCGGTATTTCCTCGAAGCTGTCAAAGTGGACCCGGACATGGCAGAGGCACGTTATGCCCTTGAAAAAATCTACACCGAGAACGGCCGCTATGATAAGTCTCTCGAACAGTTGCATGCGCTTCTGAAAATGAATTCGCCGGAAGCCACTCTACATTATCGTCTTGCCGTGGTCTACCGGAAATTGGGGAAACCGCAAGAAGCCGAACGTGAGTTGACTCTGTTCAACAAGATTCGAGTGCAACCGGCCCCGGTTCAATTGGGTTCGTCGACTCTTAAATAGCGGTCCAACGGCGGGTTTTCCAAAGTTTGTGCGCGGCCGTTCGGCCAGCGGATTCGAACGCGATCGAGTTTGCTGCAAGAGCCGAAGCCAAAGTGGAGGCGTGGATCATCGACGGACAAGAAACTGCCGCCGTTGCGGACGGCCTCTATCTGCGAAGTCCCACAAGCTTCGACACGAACCTGAGACCCAATCGCATCGCGATTTCCGAATCGTCCGCGCAGATCAAGACCAAGCCAATGGAATGAAGATTGAGTTCGATTTTCCAGTAACACTGGAGAGCCGTCAATGGGCAGAACCAGCAAATCAACTTTTCCATCGTTGTTAAAGTCGCCGGCGCTGCCACCCCGGTAAGAGTTCTGTCCTTCTTTACCGTGAGGCCGGGCGGCTGAGATGAATGTCCCTTTGTGATTGGCAAACACGGTTATCGGCTGCCGATAACTGGTGCCGGCAAGCAGGTCCGCCTTTGGATACACATGGCCATTTGCCATCCAGAGATCGCGCTGCCCGTCGTTATCGAAATCTGCAAACCCGCACGCCCAGCCAACCCACGGCATTGTGACTGTGGCGAGACCGGCGTCTGCGGAAACGTCTGAGAAGAAAAAATGCGGCTCCTGTCGGAACAAAGGAAAGTAATCTTCCGAAAAGGTGGTGGTCATCAGGTCTAGTAAGCCGTCGTTATTGTAGTCGCCTACGGCTACTCCCATGTTGGACTGCGTCCTACCGTCTCCGCCAAAAGCGACCCCACGAGGAAGACCCGCCTCTTCAAAGGTGCCGTCGCCACGGTTCAGATAAAGATAATTAGGGTCGGAGTCATTCGCTACAAAGATATCCATCTTACCGTCCTGGTTGAAATCGTCGAAGACAACCGTGAAACCGTGGCGGAGGCTCTTATCTTGCACGCCCGCTTTAACAGTGACGTCGCGAAAGCTGGCACCCTCGTTGTGATAGAGAATGTCGGCTTCGCCTTTCAGCCCAGCCGGCCCGCAAAAACCTGGAATTCCGCGGTAGTTACAGACTGGCGGCGGAGCGTCAAGGTGCAATTCGTTCAAGTCGACATAGCCGGCCACATAGAGATCGAGCCGACCGTCGCCGTCGTAGTCTCCGAAGGCAGCGCCCGTGTGCCAGGCGATCTTGCGGCTGAGGCCCTTTTGAGCGCCCACTTCGCTGAACGTACCGTCTTGATTGTTATGAAAGAGAAGATCTACTCCGATGTTCGTGACCAGGATGTCGGGATAGCCATCGTTATCGAAATCAGCTACCGCGACTCCCGTTCCCCAGTAAGGATTGCTGAGGCCCGAACGGGCGGTAACGTCTTCGAAATGGCCGTTCCCTAAGTTGTGATAGAGATAGATGCTTCCGGCACGCGTGGGCGGCACCCCTCCGGCCACGATCTGGCGTAGATCATCCATGGTGGCACCATTGACAATCAACAAATCCAGGCGGCCGTCCCGGTCGAAATCCAACCACGCCGCGCCCGATCCATTAGCCTCGGGTATCCATTCCTTAGCGGGGCCGCCGCAACGCATTTGCGCGTGAATTCCACTTTCAGCGGCGATGTCTTCGAACACGATCGGACTTGGAGGAGTGGTGGCCCAGACGCAGACCAGCAGGCAAGCTACAGCCGCCGGCAGATAGAGAACAGCTTTCAAGGTTTGCGGTACTTTTCGAAGAGCATGAACTCTTCTTGTGCCTGCTCGCGCTTTCCCGATTTTGTTAAGAGCACCGCAAGGCGATAGTGCCCTTCCGCATTGCCGGGGTCGGTTTGAAGGGCCTGCTGCAGGAGTTCAAACGCTTCCGGAACGGGCTGCTCCTTGGAAAGGGCGACAGCAAGCTTGATTTTCGCTTCGGGAAATGACGGGTTCGCCTGGAGCGCGCGACGGAAGGCGGCAATGGAATCCGCAGTACGGCCGCCGTCGAGAAACAACACGCCAAGATTATAATCCGGCCAGGCGGATTTCTTGGGCAGATCTTTTTGTAATTCGATAGCTTTCAAATATGCTTGCTCAGCCTCCTCGCGCCGGCCCAAGGCCTCAAGAGTCTGGCCGAGATAGTTGCGGGCGCGGATGTTCAAAGGATCGATAGCAGTAGTCTTCTGAAATATCTCCAGTGCGGCGGGAATGTTATCGGTGCTGAAATACAATCTTCCTAGATAATACAGAGCGTCAGCGTCGTTCGGAGCGAGTTCGGTAGCGTGCTTGACGTGGACGAGTGCTTCCCTAGGATGACCCAACATATACTCGTCCATGCCCAACAGCTTGTAAGCGGTGGCACTGTTGGGGGTCGCGCGCGCGTATTGAGAAACCAGATCGAACGACTCTTGATATTTACCAGAATTAAACAAAGCTAGCGCCTGGCGGAGGGAATCGACAGAGCCCAGGGCGAAGGCTGCGCATACGAAGGAGAGCCACGCCGCTATAGTTCGCACCATCAAATCCAAAATACACCTGGACGGCGATCAGTCCCCGCCCAGCGCAACTCTAGAAATAGAATTTGGCGGCGACTTGACCATTGCGGGGGCTGTTGCCCTGACTGGTAACCTGCCCGAAATTCGCGTTGTCGACGTTGGTTCCAGACGGAGAGCTGAAAATAACGCGATTGAAGGCATTGAACATTTCAAAGCGCAACTCGAAATAAAGCGACGGCTCTCGGATGAAGAACTTCTTCTGCAGTCCAAAATCCTCGTTGAAAACCGGGAAGCTCCGCGCGTCGGGCAATATCTGCGCAGAAGTGCCGAATGTGTAAGGGGCCGGATCTGAGAAGGCGGCAGCGTTCAGAAGAACATTCGTAGCCGGATTGAATCCGCCGAACGAGTTCTCCACTTTTTGGCCGGGCACTGAGTTGGGAGTGTTCAGCGAATTGAAAAGCGGCAAAGTATTGTTCGCCGAGATGGAGATGGGCACGCCCGATTGATAAGTCAGAATGCCGTTCACCTGCCAGCCTCCAATGATTTTACTGGCCACTCCGTGATTCACGAATGGCTTGCCTTGTCCAATCGGCAGTTCGTAATTGAAGGCGACCACCAGGCGAGACGGGACGTCATAAGTGGCCAGTGCCTTTTCCAGCGATCGATTGTAGTTGTCGCGGGCACTGCTGGAGAAGAAACCGCCGAGTTGTGAACTGGAATCGGTGATGGTTTTCGACCAGGTATAAGAGGCTAAGAGCCACAGGCCTTTGGAGTACCTCTTCTCCGCTTTCAACTGCAGGCTGTTGTAGGTTGCATTTCCGATCATGGCGGAATTTTCCACGCCTACACCGATGTATTGCGGGAACGGACGGAGTGCCTGAGCCAGCGATCCGGTGAAACCTGCATACGGCGGGGCGAATCCGGCCGCGACCACGGCCGGCGAAGTAATACTATCGGTCAGTAAGCTGCCGAGACCCAAATATGCGGGGCTTAGCTGGTCTGCATTAACGGCCCCCGTCCCGACCCGGGTGGATTTTGAGGCAACATACGCCGCATCCAATACAAACGAAGAGGTGATCTGAGTTTGGGTCGTAAAGTTCCAATCCTGCTTGTACATTGGCAACGAAGCGTTGTTCCACCACATGTTGGCGCTGCCACCGACGTTCAAACCGGCATTGATAAATGGCGGGTGAGAGTAGTTTTGCGGGAAGCCGCTATCCAGGGCGAAGGCGGGACTGATGCCGTTATTCGGGCTTATGAAACTAGCAGTGGCCGAAAAGCCATCGGTTACATACTGGGTGTTGCCGCCGCCCAGACCGCCGTCCGGATAGTAGCTGAGCCCATAGGCCGAGCGGACCACAAAGCGACTAATGGGTTTCCAGGCAACGCCAAGACGCGGGGAAAAAAGGTGCATATCGGTCTTCGAATCGGTGGTCAGATAACTCGATCCGGTATAAGGAGGGTTTGAAGCGCTTCCACCGGCAAACACGTAGGCGCCGGGTATACCGCCTGCGGCCGGATTAGGTGCGCTGGGGTCCATAATGCCGTAGCGATTTTCGACTTCCCGATAGGGCGTGAAAATGTCCCACCGGAGGCCGAGATTCAGTGTCAAAGTCGGTGTGACCTTCCAATCGTCCTGCGCATACGCGCCGGAATACCAAAACCGGTTACCCGCAACGACATTGTTAATGTATTCACCGGAACTGTCTACCTGGCCTAGCAGGAAACTGGCAAACTCGTTGCCGGTTGTGCCCGAAGCGCCCGGTAAGCCAGTCTCAAGAGTGCTGAAATTGAAGGAAGCTGGCTCGCTCGGTAAGATGCTCTGGTGCTGCAGTCTTCTTAGATCTTCTCCAAACTTGAAATTGTGTTTGCCTTTCGTCCACGAGAAGCTGTCGGCATAAAGGAACGTGTTCGAAATGGGGCCGTCGATCGCCTGGTTCTGCGCCAGGGGGGTGAATTGGCCGAAGCTGACAGTGGGAAACCCGGGGGTTAAGCCGGAAATGCCTAGCTTCGATCCCCAGTTTTCCGAGGCCTCCACCGAAGCCAGATATTGAAGTTGCCGGTTGAAGCCAACACGGAAGGAGTTCAACATCGTTGGGCTGATTGTCCAGTCGTAATTAATGCGGCCGGTGTACACATTCGTGGTACCGTTGCGAGTGCTCTCCACTGGATGCGGCAGAATCGAATATGGCCCATTGTTATCGTTGGCGCTTTGGTTCCACATGCCACTCAGGTGCTGGGTCGGAGAAAAATACTGATCGATCTTGTAGGTGTATGCATCGTAGTTGGTGATCGAGGAACCGGTGGAGGGATAGTTGTTATAAACACCCGGGAGTGTAGCGTTCGGGACATAGCTCAGAATGGCGTTAGCCGCGGGGCTAATGCGGCTGGTAGGAATCATGTTATTGCCAAACGGAGTACGCGTAAAACCGCCACTTCCGTTCGGTACGGTTGTATTCGGGTCATAAATCGGAATTTGGGCTCCGTTAGCGCCCACCAGCGCCGACAAGTTGCCGGAGCGAAACGCTCCATCGGGCACAGATCCAATCGAGTTTTGAGCACCACCACGGAGCAGATAGATCTCCGGGTTCACAAAGAAGAACGTCTTGTTCTTGCCGTTATAGATTTTTGGAATGATAACCGGACCACCGAAGGTTGCGCCGAACTCGTTCTCGTGATGAACCGCGACCGTGGCGTTAAAAAATCCGCGCGCGTCAAAGAAATTGTTGCGCAGGAACTCGTACAGGTTCCCATGATATGAATTGGTGCCCGATTTGATGACGTACTGCTCGACTCCGCCCCCGGTGTTGCCGAACTCGGCAGGGTAGCTGCTCGTCAATATGGACATTTCCAGAACAGCGTCAGGTGGGAATGTCAAATCGCGCGGATCTCCTTGGACCTCGGCGATTTCCGTGCTCATCCCATCCACCTGCATCTCCTTGGACAGGGTGGGGCTGCCATTGATGTGTGCGTCGAATGTGTCGGTAGCTTGGCCACCGGCATGGACGCCCGGCGTTGTTCCCGGCGCGAGGAAAATAAATGCTTCCGGGCCTCTGCCACCCACCATTCCCGCCGCTGACGTAAGAGGGAGGTCATTGTAGGACTGCGGGTTGACCTGCGTGCTCAGATCGGTTGTTTCACTCTTCAGCAGTGGCGCAGCCGTGGTCACCTCGACTTGCTGGTTGATCTGACCCACTTCCAAGCGCGGATCGAGAGGTGTAACGCCTCCCACTTCCACCGATACGTTCTCCTGAATCAGTTCTTTGAATCCCGTTACGGTGACGTGTACGGTGTAATTCCCCGGTGGTAACTCAGGAATATTGTAGTTGCCCCCGTTTCCCGATACCGTGGAAACAGCGATACCTGTGGTTTCACTGATTGCCGATATCTTTGCTCCCGGCACCACTGCGCCGGAAGAATCCAAAACAGTGCCGCGGATGCTACCCCGTTCTGACTGACCATACATTGCGGCCCAACACAAAAACAACATGCTGACGAGCGTGGTCGTATGTTTGAACACGAACTAACCCTCTTTCTGGTCCTCTTAGGGACGTCTGCTGCTTTCGCCGAACAGCCGCCTTTAGAGCGATTGGCTCAGTGGTCGGATGATCAGATCTATCAAAACCTGTGGGCTATGTTATCTCCGCTTTTTGAAAGAGTCAACCTCTTTTTGGCGGCGCTCTCTGGATGAGGAACTCGACGGCGTGCAGATCTGTCCCGAGTAGAACCCAAACGTCATCGACAGCCCGAAATTCTGGCACGGTATAAATACCTGAGCTATTAAAGTTTACGCCTTTTCGCTGCTATCGCTTGAGGTGAGAATCTTGAAGGCGAAAGCACCTGCTTCCGAGCTGCTAAAGGTCAAAATCCCTTGCGACGGTCGCGTGAAAATCTGCTAAGCCGCTTTTCACGATCCATCGATAAAATGATCTAATGGTCTGATATAAGCCGGGATTTAAAACCATGTATCTCTCTCTACCAGCCCCATTCAGAGAACTCGCCCAACACGCCCAAAGAACTGTGTGCCTCCGGGCCGTCTGCATGCTGACACTCCCCTTTGGTGCTTTTTCGGCGCAACCGAACGCCGGTCCCACTTTCACCGCCGACGTGGCGCCCATTCTTTACGCACATTGCGTTTCATGCCACCACGCCGACGACATTGCGCCCATGCAATTACTGACGTACAAGGAAGTAAGGCCGTGGGCGGCCGCGATCCGCGAGGCCGTGCAAACGCGAAAGATGCCTCCTTGGAAAGCCGACCCGCATTACGGCAAATGGTCGAACGACCCGACACTCACCGGAGCGGAGATTGCCACCATCCAGGCTTGGGTCGAGCACGGGGCTCCCGAAGGCGATCCTGCAATTCTGTCCAAAGCACCGGCTTTTTCAAGCGGGTGGAAAATCGGTAAGCCGGACGCTATCATCACCATGCCCACTCAGCACCTGCAAGCCAGCGGATCCGATGAATACGCGTATGTTACGGTGCCCACCAATTTCACGGAAGACAAATGGGTGATAGCCGCCGAACTACGTCCGGGTAACCGCAAGGTGGTGCATCACGCTCACGTGTTTGTTGTGGAACCGGAGCCAAAAGAGACCGCGGCGCCCCATGCAATCGATCCAGCAGCGGAATATGGGAAATGGCTCTTGGTAAAGCAAGGGACGCTGGAATTCATGCGGCCGGAGGCGCCTGTAATTGACGATGGCTGCGCGGTTGACGACAACGGTGGATTTCCGGGCATCAAACAGAACGATCTTGGGAATCTATTGAGTTCCTATCTGCCGGGCCGCGCGCCGGATGTGTATCCGGCGGGCACCGCTCGCCTTATACCAGCCGGGTCAAAGATGCATTTTCAAATTCACTACTCGCACACCTCGGGCACGGCAGAGACCGACGCCAGTAGCGTAGGTCTTATTTTTACCGGCGCACCGCCCGCGCAGATCGCGCGCCGCATCGATCTCTCGAATAACATGTTCCTTATTCCGCCGGGCGATCCGGATCATCTGGTCACGGAGTGCCACACTTTCAACAAGGATATTTTCGTCACCAGTTTGACGCCCCATATGCACTTCCGCGGCAAATCCATGAAGGTGGAGGCGGCCTTTCCAGACGGCCACACAGAGACGCTATTGCGGGTTCCCGCCTACAACTTCAATTGGCAGATTACCTATCGCGCCGAGCAACCCATTTCCCTGCCCAAAGGCACGCGCCTGATCATCACTGCCCGTTTCGATAATTCGCCCAACAATGCTCTGAACCCGGATCCGGGTAAGGTTGTGCGCTTCGGCGCTGCGAGTGAGACGGAGATGATGTCGGCCTGGGTTGAATATGTCGATAAACTGCCGCCGCTCTCGGCAAGTACCCAACGAAAGTAGTGATCAGAACTGCGACCATTCGGCCGCCGCGGTATAACCGGCATCTACAACAATGGAAGTTCCGGTGATGCCGGAAGACTCGGGACCAGCTAGATACAGAACGGAATCGGCGATTTCGCGGGGCTCGAGCGCTCGCCGTAACGGCACGCGGCGCAAACGTTCTTTCAAGGTCTGTTCAGGATCGAGCGTCGTATTCAGGTGAAAGCGGAACATCGGCGTATCGGTGATGCCCGGACACACGCAGTTCACACGAATGCCGTCCCCGGCTAAGTCAAGCGCCAGCGCCTTTGATAAAAGCAGCACTCCTCCCTTCGAAGCGACATAAGCAGGTGTGCGCTGCTGGCCGATGAACGATGAGACCGAGCCAATATTAACCACAGCCGGCTGCGGCGACCGCCGCAACGCGGGGAGTGCATGTTTCACCATGAGAAAAACCGACCTCAAGTTGACGGCGAGCACGCGGTCCCATTCTTCGGCCGAACATTCCTCAACGCCTTTCACCAGCACCATGCCTGCATTGTTAACCAGGCAATCGATACCACGAAATCGCTCCGTGATTCGATTCAATGCTTCGATGACATCGGATTCAGCAGCCACGTCGGCGCGGATGAATTCGCAAATGCCGCCTGCGGCGCAAATTTGCTTGCTGGCCGCTAGTCCAGCGTCCGTTATGTTGTCGAGGAGGGCAACGGAAGCGCCTTCTTCGGCGAATCGCTTGGCAATCGCCAATCCGATCCCCGACGCAGCGCCCGTTACGACTGCCACACGTTCTTGGAACCGGCCCGCCATCAGGCCAGCACTCCGCCTGGATAGCGCGCAAACACCTCGGGGTCATAAATAGACGCGATGATCTTTCCTTCACGACGGATGCGCTCCCAGGTGGCATCGGCTTCCATCATGCTTTCCATAACACCGAGGTAATGACCTTGTTCGATGTTTCCGTACTTGAAAAAACAATCCGTGAGGATGACAGGCCCGTTTGCCGTTTCAATACGAACGGCGAGGGACGAGCGATGGTGCACGCCTGCCCAGAAGACACTCAGGCCTTCTAGAATCTGCTCTTCCTCGGCCAGCAAACGCACTTTTTCCCACCCCTCGTTCTGCAGATAATGGTTTACTTCCGGCGGAATACGTAGATGCCTTGGTACATGTAAGTGATAATACGGCGCTTGAAAATCTTCAATCCATCCCTTGCGCGAAATACAGATCTGAGCGTTGCGGAACAAGTTGATATTGGCAGTTGCGTATGCCTGCAGTGGCGTAACGATCACTGTGTCGATATCGTCCGGAGTTAGACCTTGGCTGCGCAGAATCTGCGCCGGCAATTGCGCTTCACTACGCACGATCTGGGCTTCTTCATAACCGAAAAAGTTGAGCCATGCGGCGTTGATCACGCTTAGATCTCGTGGCGGCCCGGTATTGATTAGAATGTTGTGGCCGCCCCCGCGCACGAGATACACAAGAATGTTCATTTCCTCGCGAGTGTTCCAGCCATGCATCCAGTACACTTCTGGACCTGGGACCCAAAACGTTCCCACGTTAAATGCCTGTACAGAATATTTCATGCCCGAGTTCCTGCCGAAAGTGCTGCCATGCCCGGCACGCTGTCGATCACGGACTGCCGGAAGGATCGCACGCCGTTCTGGAATATCCCAATATCGCTGCCAAGACTGAGGGCGCGAAATCCTTTGCCGATCCAATGAGCGGCGCTCTGTGGTGTGGCTGGTAGAAAGCCTGGAGCTACGCCGTGGCGGCGGCAGGAGGCTACCAGCGCGTCCATGGCTTCCAGGAATCGCGGATGGTCAAACTGGGCGGCGATGCCCATCGAGACGGTCAAATCGTAGTGCCCCATCCATGCGATATCTACACCCGGCACCGAAACGATCTGGTCGAGATTTTCAAAGGCCTTCGCTGTTTCAAGAAGCAGAATCACAATGGTGTCGTCATTGGCCTGGGCAAAAAACTTTGGACCGCCAGCGCTGTAAAGGTCATGGGCCACGCCCAAGGCTACGCCTCTTCGTCCCACCGGAGCGTATTTCAGCTGCGCGACGATTTCTTCGGCCTGTGCGCGCGTCTCAACTCGCGGCACCATCACTCCGCGCGCACCAATATCCAAAACTCGAGAGAGGCTGGAAATGCAGGTCCGGAACGCGCGCCATGGGGACAATGCGGCTGCCGCGGCATCCGGCTATCATTTCGGCCAGCAGGGCTATGTCGCATCTCCCGTGCTCCATGTCATAAATCACAAACTCCATGCCGGTGGCGGCCAACATGGGCCCGATGCCAGGGGTAAACAATTCCAGCACCATCTGGCCGAAAACCACGTCGCCATCTCGCAATCGTTTTTTCAATGGGATCATACGTTCTTTTCCATCTACGATTGCTTCCAGCAGCTGAGTTTGGCGTGAAATCCGGGCCTCTCCAGCACATCGCGATTCACCACGTGCAACGGTGCTTCTCCGCGCATTACGGCGAGCGCCCCTTCACAGTCCATGCGTCCCATATCGCGAAACAACTCCGCCGTCCAGGCGATCGAGTGAGATGTCAGAATGACATTGTCCATCTTCATCAGCGGCGAATCAAGCTCCAGCGGTTCCTTTTCAAATACATCCAGAGCCGCGCCGCCGAGGTGGCCGTTCTCAAGCGCTTCAATCAGCGCTTGTTGCTGAATGATAGGGCCGCGCGCCGTGTTCACAATCACGGCATCTCTCTTCATCTGCGCGATTTCGGCAGCGCCTATCAAGCCGCGCGTGTCGGGCGTGAGTGCGCAGTTCACTAACACATAGTCGGATTCGCGCAGAACAGTGTGCAAGTCTGTCAACTTCACGTTGAGGTCCTGAGCAGCCGCGGCAGGAGCGTACGGATCGAAAGAAACAAAGCGAGCGATGCTGAAAGGGCGCAGCAGACGGATCGTCTCTTTCGCAATATTTCCCAGGCCAATCGTGCCCACCACCCGGTCACGGGGCTCCCTGCCCAAGGCCCGCGTACTTTCTGTCCACCGGCCCTGGCGTACAAGCCTGTCTTTCAAAATAAGATTATGCGATAGCGCAAGAATCAACAGTACGATCGATTCGGCCACTGGCCGCATCACCGCCGTCGGCGTGATGTACACCGCGATGTCACGCTCAGTACAAGCTGCCAAATCGACATTGTCATAGCCGACGCCGCAACGTCCAATTGCGATCAGTCTCTCGATGCCATTCAGTGACTCTGCCGTAATCCGAGGCTTCAGCGAAATCAGCACATCATAATTCATCAATTGCTGAGCAACATATTCCGCCCGGTATTCCCGCAGAAACTCGTAGCTCAGTCCTGGAATTCCATCGAAAAGCGACAAGCCAATATCTGGGTAAATCAGTGAACCCCGCTCGTCGAGGAAGTCTGCGGAGATGCCGATTTGAAACAAGCTCGATTTCATCAAGGGCCTGCGCTTTTGTTCAGGACAGTTATAATATCAGGCCATCGGATGATTATATGAGAACCTTCCCTTCCGAGACCCGCCTCATCTCCTTCACACTCGCTGCTCTTGCCTTTTTTGCAGGAGCCCTCCGTTCTGGCCCTCATGTTGGCTTCGTCGATCCCAGCAACTTAACCCGTTCCCTGATCGGAATTCAATATGAGAACTGGTTCACCCCACATAACGCCACCTGGAATACAGCTGAGGCAATTCCGATTCTGGGGAAATACAGTTCGTACGACCCCTCTATCTTGAGGCAACACTTCGCCTGGTTCGGTGATCTCGGCATTGACTGGCTGCTTATTGATTGGAGCAATATGCTCTGGTCGAAGCCCGCTTGGGAGGCCCATCAAGGCTCCACTCGCGAACTCGAAGAAACCGTGGCGGTCATGTTTGAAACGGCCGCACAACTCCAAAGAGAAGGCAAATATGCCCCGAAGATGGTATTCATGCTCGGCTTGCAGAACGGGCCGCCAGTGCCGGGCGGCATGCAGCGTTTGAACGGCATTATCGCTTGGATTAAAGCTCGCTATCTCGATAAGCCGGAATACCGCAACCTCTGGCTTCGTTACGAAGGGAAGCCCTTGCTCACCATCTTGTATTTTCCGTCGGATCCGTGCGGGCAAATCAAATTGGATCTCAGCAAATCATCGCTCGCAGCTTCCGATTGGACGGTCCGCTGGATGGCATCGCAGCTCCAGTACAATCATGCCGACAGTTGCGGCATGTGGTCGTGGATGGATGGAGACATCCGTCAGACAGTCACCGAGCGTAACGCTAAGCCTGAAGAGGTCGTCGTGACACCTTCGTGCTTTCAGTTGCCGTCAAAAGGATGGACGCACCCCACCGCGACGGGGCGCGATCATGGCGCGCCCTACCTCGATAGCTGGAGAGTGGCTTTCGAATCGAGACCGGCGTTTATTCAGATTCATCAATGGAATGAATTTGCCGGACAGACCGAGGGCGAAGGCCTGCCCGATGATTACTGGCCTGGGAGCGGCAAGGTGCAACCTGCGCAGACAGCCGTCTACGGCGATGAATACAATCTTGAATTAAGCGACGACATTGAACCCACTCGTTTGACGGGCTGTGCCTATCGCGGTTGCGGTGGCTGGGGCTACTATTACATGAATCTGACGAAAGCGCTCATCTCGCTTTATAAAGGCGAAACGCCGGATGCTACTGTGATGGTTCTATCGGCGCCTTTTCAGGGAGCGGCGGTGAGAGGAAACCATATCCCACTCCGTTGGAGTGTGCTGGGCAAACCTGCCGTGGCCTATTCAATTTTGCTGGATGATCGGCCAATAGCTCAGGATCTTCATACCACCGAGTACAATCTTGACTGTTCAAAGCTGGCCTTGGGCAAGCATCGGCTCACTCTTCGTGCGCAGGGCGCTCACGGCTATTACGACCTCGATCCAACTGAAATGGCCGCGAAGTCACTCCAGCCTCTTCCGGTCACCTCGTCGATTGAGATCACCTATGCCGGCCGCTAAAGATGGCTGCGCTCGCGGCTATAGTCTGCTGGGCCTTTGACCGCTTTCACTGCGAATGAGATTGGGAATTGAGATCAGGGTTGGAGAGTAAGAACCGCAACGCCAAACGCACCCAGCTGGTATTTGTTTTCATTAAGTTCGCGTACTGCCGGCGGATTGCTTTGGGTCGTTTCGTCAACGAACTCCACTTTCTTTGCTGTCTGCGGTACGGTCAATTCGACGGAATGATTACGTTTATTGACCAGTAAGAGTTTGTGCTCTCCAGCTTGATCGATGAACCCAAGCGCGAATACCGCCGGGCTGTCCGTTGCCGTACTGACAATTTTGTCACCTACCGTAAAATTGCTCTTCAAAAGCTCCAGCACTCGAAAGCGCGGATTGGCCGAACCGGTGTTCCAATCGACCATCGAAACACTGGGGAACTGCGTGGGGTAACCGACGAGTTGCGATTCTCCGGCCACATCAATGCCCAGCCCGGCAAGCTGACCGAAGACGTAGGCATAGGTGGCGGCGGACAAATTCCAATAGGAGTCGGGAATCGGCCGCGCAACCTGACCCGGCTTATCCTGCGCCATATCGTCAGCGGAAATCGAACCAATTTCGTCTATTGTAGTACGGGTGGACGGCGATAGGCGCTTACGGATTTCTTCCACATACTTCACTGTCGTCAAGAAGTGATCGGCTTGCTCAAAGAAAGTAAACTGTTCTACCTCTGGAGTCTGGTCGGGGCTGGGCGTTGCATAGAAATGGTAAGAAATCACGTCCAGAGGGATCCCGGGTTTGTGGTTCGAGGGATTCAAGAAATACTCAAACATCTTGGGGCTATCCGACGGCCCAGCCAGCGCCAGGCCTACAAACTTCATGCCCGGCGCTGCAGCCCTGATTCCGGAAACAATCGCGTCGTAGCACAATGTGTAGGTTTCTGGCGTCATTTTGTGTTCAAAGTCAACCTCATTCAAGACCTCCCAATATGGAATGTTGAAATGGTGGCCAGATTCATGGCGCTGACCGAACTCGTCCGTGAAACCGCCCTTCACGTACCAGCTCACGAGCCTTCTATAGTAGTCACCGAGTTCCTTACCCGATGGGTCGCGAAGTTCCGTTCCTTGGGTGTAGTTCCAATCCACCGTGTTCGGGATCGCTCGGATAGTCCACTGGTTTGGGAGTGACCCACATCCACGCGGGAGTTGTGCTGAAATTCACAATGACAGAGTGGCCATCAGTGGCTTGCAAGAAGTCTTCTGTCATAGGGTCAATCAGAGAGAAATCCCAAGAAGTCTTGCCGTTTGCAGGCGGCTCGAGCTCAGCCACCGCCAGTTTGGGATACGGAAGCCATGGAACATACCTTACATACTCGGCGCCAAGACGCTTCACTTCAGCGTAAGCCTTTCGGCCGACGGGTGAACCGGGACGCAGAGGCGGGTTAACCACCACCTGTAACGTCGGAGTTGTTTTATTTACAACCTCGACCTTATCCCAAGAAACATCCACCCTTTGGCAGAGCGCTGAGAACGGGAATACCGCCAACATCAAAGCAAATGCGGTTCTCAAAATCGGCATATTCGTGTCATTAGTAAACATGGACCATTTCCAATCCCAACGGGGCAGCGCACTTTTCCAGCTTAATGAAATATAGCCCACACCATTCTGCATCTTAAGAATGGTCAGCGAGTCACCGGGCCGTAAGGTAAGTGAACCCCATCGTGACCTCGGAAATCGACGCCCCGAAGGCCGAGCTTGCACTCTTTGGGCGAAGGCAGCATGGAGCGTCGCAAGGACTGAAGCGGCCAAACAATTCGGTGGGGTATGCCCGGCCCGGCCAGGGCCCTCGTTTCGCAAAATGCGCCCTTTCTTCGCCTCCCTCACCCTCTTTCTGTATTCTGGTCATTGATGCGCAAAAGTCTCGTTCTGACATTTTTCGCCGCCGCGCTGGCAACCTTCGCGGCCGACCTATCCAATATCCAGCAGCTCACCCACGGCGGTGAAAATGCCGAAGCCTATTGGGCGCCCGATGGCAAACGCCTCATCTTTCAATCCACCCGCGGCAATTCCCAATGCGATCAGATCTTTATCATGAATGCCGATGGCTCCGATCAGCATATGGTCTCCACCGGCAAAGGCCGCACCACCTGCGCCTATTTCCTGCCCGATAACAAACACATTGTCTACGCCTCCACGCATCTTGCCTCCGAATCCTGCCCGCCGCCCGCCGATCGCAGCAAAGGCTACGTTTGGGCGGTCTATCCCGGTTACGACATCTTCCTCGCCAAAGACGATGGCTCCGATCTCAAACGCCTCACTTCCACCGATGGCTACGACGCCGAAGCCACCATCAATTGGAAAACCAGGAAAATCGTCTACACCTCTCTTGCTTCCGGCGACCTCGATCTTTGGACCATGAACCTCAATGGTTCCCACAAAAACCGCCTCACCACTTCCTATGGCTATGACGGCGGCCCCGTTTTCTCGCGCGATGGCAAGCTCATCGTCTGGCGCGCCAACCACCCCGTCACCGATGAAACGAAAACCAAATACGCCACTCTGCTCAAAAACAACCTCACCAGCCCCATGAAAATGGAACTCTTCCTCTCTGATGCCCACGGCAAGAACGTCAAACAGCTCACCAATTTTAACTGCGCTTCGTTCGCCCCTACTTTCACTCCCGATGGCAAACAAATCTTATTTTCTTCTAATAAGAACAATTGCGATGGCCGTAAGTTCGAACTATTTCTTATTAACATTGATGGCACCGGCCTGCGCCAAGTAACTGACTTCGGTGGCTTCACGTCATTCCCCGAAATTTCACCCGACGGTAAAAAGCTGGTCTTCGTTTCCGACTGGAAATCCTCGGCCCGCTATGAATTCAACGTCTTTACCGCCGATTGGAGCGGCAATAATTAAATGCGACGCATCATACTCTGTTTTCTCGCCGCCTCATTTCTTCTCGCTTCCTCTTCTTATGAGATGAAGCCGGAAAAGTATCTCGCACACGTCAAATACCTGGCTTCGCCCGAGTTGAAAGGACGGCTTACCGGCTCTCCCGAGCTCGAAAAGGCCGCTAATTACATTGAACATCAATTCAAAGCCGCCGGTCTGAAACCCGTCGGCAAAGGCTATCTCCAGGAATTCACCGTCACCGCCCATACCGAACTCGGCTCCGATAACAAACTCATCCTGGTTCTCAATTCCCAGGTCAAGCAACTTGCGGAAGGCCATGACTTCGTTCCTGCCAACCTCAGCACCAACGGCGAAACCATGGGACCTGTCGTCTTCGCCGGTTACGGCATCACTGCGCCCGAATACCATTACGACGATTACGCAAAAATCGACCCCCAGGGCAAAGTCGTCCTCCTCATGCGCCATGAGCCGCAGGAATCCGATGAACACAGTGTCTTCATGGGCACGAAGTACACCATCCACTCCGAACTCGCCAGCAAAGTCGCCAACGCTAAAGCGCATGGCGCCGCCGCTATCCTTCTTGTCAACGATCTCCCGAACCACCCTGGCGACGATGACCGCCTGGAGTCGTTCGTCCCCGCCATGGGCACCGAAGACTACGGTCTTCCGGTTGTGCAGATCTCCGCCAAATGGGCCAACGAACTTCTCGCCACTGGTCACAAAAACCTGGCTGATCTTGCCAAAGCCATCGACGCCAAACTCGAGCCGCAAAGTTTCGACCTCCCCACCGAAGATCACGCCCGTATGACCGTCAATATTACTATCGAAAAACGCACGGTCCACAACGTTGTCGGCTACTGGCCCGGTCAAAGTTCTGAGTACGTGATTATCGGCGCGCATTATGATCATCTTGGGCTTGGCTACGAACACTCGCTCGCCCCGTCGCAAGCCGGCACCATCCATCCCGGCGCCGATGACAACGCGTCCGGCACCGCCGGAGTCATTGAACTCGCTCACGCCATCGCCAAATCCGGCAAACATAAACGCGGCTTTTTGTTCTTATGTTTTGCCGGTGAAGAGGAGGGCCTGCTCGGCTCTGCCTATTTCACCAATCATCCCGTCGAACCGCTCGGCGAAGCCGACGCCATGATCAATATGGATATGATCGGCCGCCTCCGCAACAATAAGGTCTACGTCGGCGGCGTCACCTCCGGTTCCACCTTCAAACCCATCGTTGAAAAAGCGGCCAAAGACTACGGCCTGGATGACGATCTCACCGGCAGCGGCGTCGATGGTTCAAGCGATCATACTTCCTTCCTCGTCAAGAACGTGCCCACTCTCTTCTTCTTCTCCGGTTTACATAGCGACTATCACAAACCCAGCGATGAGTGGGAAAAAATCAACGCCGAAGGCGCCGTCAAGCTGCTCGGCGAAATTGATGAGATCGCCCTCACTCTCGCCGATTCCTCCGACCGCCCCGCCTTCGCTCGCGAACAACCCGCCGACGCGCATAGCGGCGGAATGCCAAGCGGCTCATCCTCCTCCGGCTACGGCCCATACTTCGGTAGCATCCCCGATTTCGGCGGCCCTCCCAAGGGCGTTCGCTTCTCCGATGTGCGCGATGGCTCCCCAGCCGCCAAAGCGGGCTTCAAAGCCGGCGACGTTTTAATCGAATTCGACGGCAAGAAGATCGATAATCTCTACGATTTCACCTATGCCCTGCGCGCTCACAAGCCCGGCGATACCGTCAGTGTCAAAGTCCTTCGCGACGACAAACCGCTCGATGCTCAAGTCACTTTAACGAAGCGGCCTTAGAGACGAGGAATGGGATTTGCTATCTGGATCGATTCGGCTGAGCGTGTTGCCTGGGCCCAAGGCACGCACGAATACCGCCCTATGGGCACCGCCGCCATCGCGATTTCAGATCGGTTCCACCCGCGCGATTTCAGGCCCGGCCGCCCGTCACCCATTCACTTGCAGTCCAGTTTCGCTGGCTTCTTTGGTTCGCTCGAAACCGCCAATGACTTTTTGCGCAAGCCGCAAACGCGCCGCCTCCGCCGCACGCCGTCTCATTTACTTTGAGACGGCGATGAAGCGCAGCGCCGCCGAATTCATGCAGTAGCGTTTGCCGGTCGGCGCTGGTCCGTCGTCGAAAACATGCCCGAGGTGAGCGTCGCATTTGCGGCATAGAACTTCGGTCCGCTCGAGACCCAAGCTATGGTCCGCGGTGAGCAGGACATTCTCCGCCGCCAGCGGAGCCGTGAAACTCGGCCAACCGGTATCGGAGTCGAATTTTTCGTCCGATCGGAACAGCGCGTTGCCGCAGCAAACGCAGCGGTAAATGCCCTTCTTGTGGTTGTTCCAGTAAATATTTTGAAAGGCGAATTCCGTCGCCTTCTGCCGCGTCACCGCGAACTGCTCCCCCGTGAGTTCGCGCCGCCATTCCGATTCCGGCTGAATGAGTTTCTTCACTCTGGCCGGTCCAAGGCGTTGCCCTTGATCGGAAAACAGAACCAGCGTCACTTCGGGCCCCGTTCCGGGCTGAGTAACTTCAGGCAGCGTTCGCGCATGCGTCAACCAGAGCAGCGCGCCCGCCCCAACTGCGCCAGTCATGGCTAGGAATAAGATCCGGCGCATCGGTCAGATGCGCAAGAACCAGCGCCGTTTGTACAGAAAATACGCCAGCAAATACATGAGCGTCACAAAACTCAGCGCCCATAACAGCGACGCATTCTCAAGTGACGCAATAGGAGCAAAGTAATGGTTGTAAATCGAATTGTGCAGTCCCGTCGAATCCAAAAATTCCGCTAGGAATTCCGAAGCCAGGTAAACCGTAATGGCGTTCATTCCGGTAATCACAAACGGCTTTACCCATTTCCCGTTGTTGCGCTCGTCTACAAACCAAATGAAGATCGCCAGCAACGCAAAATCGAGGCCCGCCATAAATGTGGCAAACGAATCGGTCCAAAGCTTCTTGTTGATCGGCAGCTTGATGTTCCAAATCAAGCCCAGTGCCACCAGGAACACGCCTATAATCAGCAGCCTGTGGCGCCGCACCGCCAGCGGAATAGGCAGCCGCAAGATATGCCCAGCCATCACGCCCAGCAGCGCCGAACCAATCGCGGGCAGAGTGCTGATAATGCCTTCGGGGTCCCATGTCCGTGTCTGAGCGTAGTTGTGTGCGCCCAACACAATGCTGTCCACATAATGCGCGAAGTTGCCTTCAACGCTCAAGTTCCCAGGCCCCCAACCTGGTACGGGGGCGAAAGTCATCAATGCCCAGTACACGCCAAACAGCCCGACAATCGATATGATCTGCGCCCGCACTCCGGAATAAAGATAAATCAGCGATGCGGCCAGGTAGCAAATCGCAATGCGCTGCAACACGCCCAGCAGCCTTTGGTGCGACAAGCTGAAGTGCGGAAAAGCATAAACCAGCAGGCCCAGAACATAGATAACCGCCGCCCTGCGCACAATGGTGGGAACCAGCGATCCTTTCGTTACCCCGGCTGCCAACCGCCGGCCCAGTGAGAGCGTGATCGCCACGCCCATGATCCAGACAAACGACGGGAACACCATATCCGTCATCGTCCAGCCGTTCCAATCCGCATGATTGAGCTGGGCATACGATTTCGGTCCGCCGCCGTTATTCACCAGAACCATGAACAGCATAGTGAGGCCGCGAAAGGCGTCCAACGAAAGCAGTCGCGCAGGCGCCCCGCTTTCGGGCTGTTTCATAATATTCGCAACGGGAGCTGTCGTCTCTTGACTGGCCATAAACATATCTTGTCAGACTTGCCTCACCAGCAAGTGCGGCCGCCGTCAATGGAAAGCACCGCGCCGGTCATATAGGAAGACGCTTCGGAGCAAAGGAACAAGATGGCTCCTTGGTATTCGTCCACGCGCGCCATCCTGCCCATGGGAATGAGGTTGGTCAGCCGCGTGACAAATTCGTCCGGCTGTCCGTTGCCAACGCCGCCTGGGCAGATTGCATTCACGCGTATTCCACGGTTAGCCCAATATGTTGCCAGGTAGCGCGTCAGGCCGATGAGCGCCGACTTCGTCACCGAGTACGTCACTGGCTTTACTGGTTGCAGATTGTCGGGCAAGTTCGGCAAACGGTAAATCCGCTGATCTGGTCCAATCAGTCCCAAGTCGGATGAAATGTTGAGAATGACGCCGGCACCGCGGCGCGCCATTTCCGTGCCGAAGATCTGGCAGCAGATGAACGCGCCGCTGATACCGACCGCAATATCGGCGTTCCACTGATCGAGTGAAAAGCTCTCAAAGCGCGAAAAGCTCTGCGGCTCGGAACCCTCGATCTTCGGGTTCGCTGCCGCGTTGTTGATGAGAATATCCACGCGTCCATGGCGCTGCAAAATCTCAGCCAGCACTCGTTTGATCTCATTCGGCTTGGTCACGTCGGCGCCGAAGCCGGAGACATTGAGGTTCAGTTCATCGCTTAGGCGCTTGGCCAGTTCGGTCACTCTAACTTGGGCGATATCGATGAGCACCGGAATGCCCCTGCCGGCAATTATGGCCCGGGCGTGTTGTTCGCCCAATAAGCCGGCGCCGCCGGTGATGACGGCGATCTTGCCGGAAAGATCAAAGGCCGGATGCGACATACTTCAGCCAGGATAGATTACGCTTGGCAAGGAGCAACTCTTCACCAGCTGTTTCGCGGGCGGTTTGGAGAACAAAATCGCCGCAATAGTGAACCCGTTTGAGTTCACTAAACAACGCATCGAAATCCGCATCGCCGGTTCCCAGTGGTACCGTGCCGCCGCCACGCACACGGTCTTTGATATGAACGCTGCTAATGCGTTCTCCGTAAGCCGCGAATTCTTCTGCCACGTTGTAACCGAGCGAAGCGCTGTTGCCGGAATCGTAAGTGACCTTCAGATGGCTGAAGGGTAGAGCGTCGACCAATGCCGTGAACGCCTCGGGCGCGAGATCAGCTTCGAGATGAACTTCGACACTCGTAGTGGGAAGCACTTCGCGCAGCATCGCTATCACCTGCCTGGCGTGTTCGTGAGATTGAATTCGCGTCGCATCGACGAACGGCAAAACGATTCGTTGTATCCCAGCCAACCGGCAACGTTCCAGCAGCCATGGAAGGTTTGCGGCGGTGAAGGCGTCGGCGCAAAGCGAGACAACCTGAACACCGCTATCGGCGCTCAGTTGCTGCATCAATCGGATGCCCTCATCCGTCGCGATAGGGTTGACATCTTCACCATGGACGTCATAAATCCATTCGATGGCGTCAATCTGCGCTGTCTTCGCCAGTTGAAATTCTTCTTGCCATCGCAAGCGTGGAAATGCCTGGAAATGGCCGGGCTCCGGCGGTAACAGCCGCCCTTGCATGATGACGGTCAGCGCCAACTAATAACGTATCCTCCGAGCACGTTGCCCGTCGCGGGCACACCACCGTCATCGCCGTCGGAATTGGCTTTCTCCCACGCATCGCGGGTAACTGGATTGACCGGGGCAAGCTTCTTGGCGGCGAGCGCCTTGTTTGCCGGCCCGAGATCTTTCGCAACAAACGCTTCGAACTCATCCGCCACGTCTTTGCGCTCGTGCGAGAGCGAGTCAATGCGGGTCACATAGTAATCGGCGGGCTTGCCTTCGTAAAAGACGATCGCGCCATAAAGTTGCGAGGTCTTTTCGCGAATGCGCTCCTCGCCTGTAATGGCGCCGCCTTCTTTGGTGGCAACGATCTTCTTGCGGATCGTATCGGCCTTATCCGACAGGTCGGAAAGTTGCTTCGCCAGCGGATCCGATTTACCTACAGACGCGGCACGTTGTGCCAGTTCGTCGCGGACGCCGTTAATGCGGTCGACATCAAACTTTAGGTCACCCAGCAGCTTGTAAACGCGCATAGAAGCGGCAAACTCCTGCTTGCGGTCGTCTACTGTGAACTTAGCGCGCGAATCAAGAGTGGCAACGATCTTGGTGGTATAGACTTCTGATCCTCGCGTGAGCTTGACGGTGTAGGTGCCAGGCACCACTCGTGGCCCTTCCGTGGCCTCACCGGCGATGACAGCGGCCGAAGGAACTTTCGGAGCCTTTAGCCGCATCGACCAAACGACACGGGTAATGCCGCGGCGACTGTTGGCCGGCAATGAATCGACCAGCTTGCCGTTCTCATCGAAGACCTCAAGCTTCATCCGGCCGAAGATATGACGGCGCTTCTGATAATAGGTGATGAGTGCGCCGTCGGGCGGGTTGTTGCCGGCAAAGTTGTTATCGCCTTCCGGCCAGCCGCCACCGGCCATCAAGGTCTGTTCCACTGGTTTGGTTTCGAGAAACACAGCGTCTTTCGCGAGAACATCGGAAGTGAGTTGGCGCAGCGGTGAAATATCGTCGACAATCCAAATGCCTCGTCCATGGGTTGCGATCACCAGATCGGAGGTTCGCGGGTGAACAACCAGGTCTCTGACCGGCACCGCGGGAAAATCGTGACCTTTGTATTGCGCCCAATGGCCGCCGTTATCGAGAGAGATCCAGAGTCCGAACTCAGTGCCTAAGAAGAGCAGATTGGAAGAGGTAGTATCTTCTTTTATGACGTGAGCAAAGCCGCGGACGCCGGAGCCTTCGGGTGTTAATGCACTCCAAGTTTGGCCGAAGTCAGTTGTCTTGAAAACGTGCGGTTGCATGTCTCCGAAGGTGTGGCAATCAAACGTTGCGTAAGCCGTTCCTTCCACAAAACGCGATGCCTCCACCCAGGAAACCCACGAAGCTTTGGCGAGCCCAGGGACGTTTGCAACAACATTGGTCCAAGTCTTGCCTGCGTCGCGAGTGACTTGCAAGTTACCGTCATCGGTGCCTGCCCAAATCACTTGCGGATTCCGCGGCGATTCGCTGATCGAGTAAATGGTAGTGTGCGTCTCAGCGGCCGAGTTATCGACCGTCACACCGCCCGACTCTTCCTGCTTCTGCTTCTCCGGGTCGTTGGTTGTGAGATCAGGCGAAATACGATCCCAGCTCTGTCCGTGATCGCGCGAACGGAACAGATATTGCGCGCCAATGTAAACCGTGCCATCGCCTGTGGGGCTGACAGCCATGGCAGTGTTCCAGTTGAAGCGAAGCTTGGGCTCGCCATAGTTTTGCTGCGGCTGGATGCCACGCGATTCGAGAGTGTGAAGGTTGACGCGTGAGATTGTTCCGCCTTGAGCCTCAACATAGGCGTAGTCGGTGTCACTAGGATCGGGAAGGGCGAAGAATCCATCACCGCCATAAAGGTTCTCCCAACGATGGCTTGTGACACCACCCGGATAAGATGAATCGCCTACCCAGACACTGTTGTCCTGCAATCCGCCGTAAATATGATACGGATTGCTCATATCAACGCTCACGTGATAGAACTGCCCCACTGGCAAATCCAGCGCCTTCTGCCAAGTCTCGCCGGAGTCGCGCGAGAACCAAGTGCCGCCGTCGTCGCAGGTGATGACCTCATCGGTGTTCTGAGGATCGACCCAGACATCGTGAAAATCGCCATGCGCACCGCCCTGAATAAAGCTGAAGCTGCGGCCGCCATCGTTGCTCAGAATCAGAGAGCCGCCGGCTTTGTAGACTTTGTTCTCGTCTTTGGGATCGACAATCAGATTGGCGAAATAGAATGGCCGCCAGACCATCATCTGACTGCGATCGCGTTCTTCCCAAGTCTTGCCGCCATCGGACGATCGATACAGTGCGCTGTGAGTGGATTCAATCATCGCGTAGACAACATCCGGATTCGACGGGGCTGTGGCGAGAGCGACACGTCCCCAGGGCTTGGGCGGCAGAGTGTGATCCAGCTCTTTCCAGGTTGCCCCGCCATCGGTGGTTTTTAAGATCGCCGACGCGCTCGGGGCCGTGCTGTTTTCGCCGCCGGAGCGGAATGTCCAACCTTTGCGGCGGAAATCCCAATTCCCGGCGTAAAGAGTGTTGGGATCGCGTGAACTCATGGTCAGCGAAGAACAGCCAGTGGAAGCGTTGCCACCAGGCAGAATCTTGTTCCAAGTTTTGCCGCCATCGGTGGTTTTGTAAAGGCCCCGGTCATCACTGTCGCTCCATAGTTTGCCCGGCACGCACGCATAGACAGTGTTCGAGTCTTTCGGATGAACGATGATTTTGGCAATATGCTCGGAGTTCTTCAACCCCATGTTGGTCCAGTTTTCACCGCCGTCAGTCGAGCGATAAATGCCATCGCCAATGGAGACACTGTTGCGGGTCCAAGCCTCGCCGGTACCGGCCCACACAATTTTGGGGTTGGAGGGATCGATCGCAAGCGCGCCGATGGATTGCACCGGCTCCTTATCAAAAACAGCCTTGAATGTGGTGCCGCCGTTCACCGACTTCCAAACACCGCCCCCGGCCGAACCGGCAAATACTGTTAAGCGGCCATTTTCCCGGACAGCGGTGACAGCGGCCACGCGGCCGCTAATCACACCGGGCCCGAGATTGCGAGCGCCTAAACCCGAGATGGCGTCCGAATCAAAGCTCGCGGTCTGTGCGGCGAGTGAAGCGACAAAAAGCAAGTGCAAGCTGAACCGCTGCATTACTTGTTTCCTCCCACTGCGGGCATAGCGAAACGAGCATCGGGAATCGGCTGGTTGACATCGATTTTGTCCACCGTCATCTTGGCTCGCTCGGTTTCTCCTTTGCCTCCCATTTCAATGGCCATGGGGAAAAACATTCCGTCGACCTTTTCGTAATCTCCGTAATAAGTTTCGGTATATCGGACGGTGCCGCGAACTTTTACTTCGTCTTCGATCTTGAGTTCGAGAAAAGTATCGGCATCGATGTAGTAGTAACGCACATCGCCCGAAGCCAGAGTGAGTTTGATTTTGTAGCAATCAGTGCCTTCCACAGAGTCATGCCCTACGTATTCAGCCTGGTGATCTTTGTTTTTGTAATCGATGAGTTGTCCCTCGATATCGGCCGCTTCCAACAGATATTTGCGATCATCGGCGGAAATCAGGTCGGGGTCTTTGCGGCCTTCCCATGGCGCAACTCGCCAAGCCGTTTTGCCGTCGTATGCATCAACACCCGCCATGCCCTGGATGATTTGTTCCTGGCGAATTTTGAGCGGGCGCTTCGCTTCTTCGACAAATTGCGCGCGGAACCCTCCCATGGAAAGCCGTCCGGACATGCGGAGCGTTTGCAGGTTTTTAATCTTTTCGAGACCGCCGCGCGCCTGAATGTTTTTCGCGATGATTTCGTCAACGGTTTGGGTGAAGGCCAGCGACGAAAGGCTTGCCACCGCCAGGAGCAACCGGCACAAAAGTTTTGGTAGAGACATGGTGTGAGTTCCCTCTAGAATATCCGACCTAGCGGTAAAGGTGCCACTTTGGGCTTTCTCTTGCCCGACAACCGCTGATTTCGAGACCGTTCAAATAAGCGGCGTTTTGCCGGTTTCGGGACTCGGCGGCGACTTTTTCGAGGTTCGGGCGGCGCCCAATGAGGCAAAATCGCCTCTCGGCGCGCTCATGCAAGTAAGAGCAACTCCGGCCTGCATCAGGAGGACGGACCTGGTTTGGGTGTAGCCCCCTTCGACTTGAAGTACGAAATTTCCGCCCGAACTCCAACTCAAAGAGGGGCTTCTTTACGTCGGCGCCTGAACTCGCCGCCCCGAATCACGCCAAGAAAAAGCCCGACGAGTGGCGGCAAACGCAGAATGAACGGGCCGCACTGAAACAATAAGGAAGGCGACTCGAAATGCCAGCATCGGAGCGTTTGGAGCCGGCGACCAAATTCAAGCGGAACAACTGCCCAAAGGCCCATTTCTAGCCACTGCTAATGAATTCGTCAGCCCGCTAGCTCAAGCAGCAGGCCGCTGCTCTCGAAGGAGTTGTAATGGCCGTTAGCACGCGACGCGAAAACCGGAAACGCAAGATCTGCAGCGTGCTTAGCGATGAAGCCCCACGGCTAACGGTCGCCCGCTCAAAAATACAGTAGATCAAAAGCAGATCAGACACAGACCAAAATGCGCCGTTTCGCCCGCAGACAAAACACCTAAAGCGAAGCTTAGGGATGGTGTTTTTTAGATTATTAGCTCAGGCAACCCGCAATGCCGCGACGGTCATATCTCCCCACAGCAAACCAATGAACCACTCCGGCCCCAGCGATGAACTTCTCCAACTTCTGGAAAACCTGCCGCCCGACGAACCCCGCTCCAAGCTCGAACCCTTCCGGGCAATCATCCTCCGCTGGCGGCGGCAAGGGCGAAGCTACCGGCGTATTCAGGAGATTCTCCGCGAACAGTGTCAGATCGAAGTGGCCTATGAAACGCTGCGGAAATTTGTCCAACGGCGGCAGCGACCACGCGCATCTGAACCGGAACCGGGACCTGTGGCCGTTACTACGCCCGTGAGCAATGCGGCCAAGCCAAGTTGGAACTTCGATCTTGACGGGCCTCGCACCACCAACGCAGCCACCGAAGAGAAGCGCCCCCGGCTTTCGCCGGAGGAACGCGCCGCCCAGGTAGAGTTCATCCGCTCGCTGAATAAGTGATCGCGTGAAACACAGACCGCTCGCACGAAAGTTCTAATCCTAGGTCCCGAGTTTTCCCACCCTCCTCTGTCTCCGCCGCAAAGATGACCATAGATCGTGCGTTCCTGCGACAACGGACACCCAAACTAGCATCGTGAACATGCAAAAGAGGAGAAGCTTCTTCCCGACGCTTTCCCAAAGATAGTGCAATGAATGCCCTGCGAGAAACGGAACCAGAGCGGCTATGCCGACAGCTAAGGCCAAAGTTAGTAGCACTGCTGCTCGCTTCCATTTCGTTAATCGCTGTTCTAGCTCCAAGCGCTTCTCCATCGTTGCCTTGATCGTCGTGCATTTCTAGTTGGAGCATGGGTTATCTGGCGTACAGACATGCGACGTAACCTGCTCAGTAGGTGGTTTTGGAGGTGCTGGCGGCGGTCCGGTTTGAAACAGGCCCCAAAGACGCCAAAAGTAATTATTAAGAAAGTTGTTCGTGCCGTGTGTTGGCAGTGACCCGACAGCCGTTGTCACCCCGACCTGAATCATGAGCTTATTATTTCTAGCGGCGACAGCCTTCTCGTACCTCAGGCGCTTCACCGCGTTCACATGCCGATAGCGCGAGCGCCCAAGCGTAGGCTCCTCCGGAACATGGACCAATTCACCGGCGACATGCCCACCAGCACCGCCAACCAAGCCAGCAACTGCATCGACGGCGATGTCACCAGGATCAAATGCACCGTCTGGGCCGTCGTCCAGGCCGCGCGTGACAACGCCGCCGACAGCGTTTGCACCCGCGCCAACGGCAGCATCAAACAATAAGCTGCCACCTCCAGTCGCGCCAGCAAGCGCTCCAGTCACGGCACCCCCTGCGGCGTTCGCACCAACCTCTCTCCAAGAGACCGCACCCAGGTCGCCGCCGTTGTTATAAAGTTGCGTTCCGAGATTCCAGCCTCCTTCTACGACTCCACCAATAAGAGCGCCGACACAAGGAGGGCACCGCCCGTCGGGGTCGGTGATGCTCAGAGGCCGATTGTAGACATAACTGTACCGATTCCAAGTCTGAGGCAATTCGAGTATCTCGCTCTCGAACGCCGGATCCGGACTCGCCCACCGTCCCAGCGCACTCCCATAGTATCTGGCGCCGAAATAATCGAGCCCCGACTCGGTATCGCGTTCTTTGGCGGTAAACTTCTGACTGATCGTATCGTTGCCAGCACCCCACTGTCCGTTCCGCCCGACCGTCACCTCCTCGCCAAACGGCAGAAAATCATGCCGCGCAACGACATTGCCGTTCTGATCCACCACCAGCCTTGTCGAGCCAAGATGATCAGCGCTCAAATAGCAAGTCGCGCATGGCGATGTCGCCGCACCCGTCGAGTATTCCGCAGCCAAACGGCCCATCGCGTCGTACACATAGACCGTCGCCGCGCCGCCGGTGCCCGACACTGCCTTGCTCACGCGCCGCCCATCGCCATCGTACCCATACGATTCGGTCGAGCCCGCAAACGAAACCGTCGCCTGCCGGTTCTCTGCGTCGTAAGTCTGGGTATTGCCGTTAACAGCGGTTTGATTACCGGCCGCGTCGTAGCTACTGCCCGAAATCTGGTTCTTCGCAGTAAACACGTTGCTTTGTGGCGTGTTGCCCATCTCCGTAACGCCCGAGTTGGTCGCCACCCACATATTCCCAAAGACATCGTATCCAAACGATCGCGACCAGTTCGTGATGGTGGATGAACCGGACTGTGAGCTATCCGTCACCGACTTCAGGCGGTTCGCGGCGTCATACAGATAAGCCTCGTTGAAGGTCATCGACGCGGGCGTACCCGTGCCGCCGTTCACATAGCCGGCGCCCTGCAAATTGCCGTTGTCGTTGTTGTTGCCGTCGAGCCAGTTGAGCGTGGCGTTTACAAAAGGGATACCCGTGGCGTTGTTAGTGTCGGAGTACCCAGCAAGTTGCAGCCTTGGGTTGTAAATGTTGTTGCGCACCATTTTGCCGGCTCCGTTGGATACTTGGCCGTACTGATAAGAAGTCGGTGCACCGTGCGCGGCATAAGCTACGTTGCCCACATAATTGGTGGTCGTGGTGCCCGTTGTTCCGTAAACAGAGCTCTCGCGGTTTGCGCCGTCGTAGCTGATGTTGATCGTGCGCCCCGTCGCATAGGTCTCGGCGGTTAATTCGGAAATATTGTAACTATAGCCGAAGGCATATGCCTGGCCGTTAGTGGTCTGGGTGCTCGTCTGAGCGCGGCCGAGCGCGTCAGAATTGCCATAGCTTGTGGTCGAGGTTCCGTTCGCAACCGACACGAGTTGCCCAACGGAGTACGGGCCCGATGGGTTGCCCACGGTACCGCCCGCAAACTGGCCGTCAACTCTGGCTTTAGCCCGAACTCGGTGAGCATGGTGTTTTTGAGATTTGCCGTTGATCAAGGACGCAATGCCGCTCGGCCATATCTCCCGAAAAACGTGTTTGAGTGTCCTACCAACCATTCACCAACGATCTACCCGGGCGCTACGACGCCACACCTCGGACTGGGAGCTTACGCACGACCGCGCCGAGTTGTTGCACGGTTTCGGACAGCGAGGATTGGTCGATTTCCAACTTAAAAGTGAGGGCGTCTTTCTCTGAGCCTTCCGGTTTTAGAACCCCCAACATGATCGCATTGCCACGGGCGGAAAACTCTACCGAAAACGACACGTCGCTTTCTGCGCTTTCGAATTCCACCCGACCGGATAGCCGCTCAACCACTTCTCCCAGTTGCGCGTATAACCGCTCAAAGTCATATGTCGTGAGAGAAGCTCGAAACCTGCCCGAGAAAGCCCCAACTTCAATGAGGACACGAGTATTTAGCCAATTGGCGTCATATTCATCCGCAGCGTTGGAACGCTCATAGCCGAAAACCTGAACCGATAGTCGGCCCTCAGTTCCGGAAAACACGACCGATTGGATAACTTCACTCATTTGATGATCACCGTTACAACGTCTCCTCGGCTATTCGTCACAACATCGGCCTGGGATGTCGAGTACTTGGTTGTGTTAGGTAGGTTACCGGGCGATTTCGTACCGCTTGCGATCGTGTCCTCCACTACCGAAGGCACGCCCCCTCTGCCCTGCACCCGGTCAAGCGCGTGACCTGTATAGTAGCGATCACCTATCTTGGTTCCAGAGTTCGTTCCTGGCGTTACGTCCAAGGGTGCTCCGCGGCGGCCAACCGGAGTTGAAGCCGCTACATCTTCCGCCACCTCGCTGCCAGTCCGTAGCGATCGAATTGCCCCGAAAGCTGCCTCTACCGCAGTGCCAATCGCGCGCCCGGCACCCTCTGCAAGCGCGTTGAGGGCCATTTGTTTTATACCCCAGACGGCAAAGTTGTAGGCGTTCTCCGCTCGCTCGTTATAATAATCGGCCTGACCTACCTTCGTAACACTGCCGTTGTCATTCCAATATTCGATCTGGCCACTTGGGGTAATCCGCATGTTCGTACCCTGAAGCGATGCCCTGTAATCGTCCATTTGTTGATCCGTCAGGATGCGGCAATTTTTCCCCTGGGCGTCGCACACAGTGTAGTTCAAACCATCCGGATCGGTGTAAGTCAGCGGGTTGTCTCGCCCATAGACGTACATATTCCAACTCTGCGGGTCACGAATAGTGGAACTGATTCCCTCGGGATCCGGGCTGGTAAACCTCCCCAGCGCACTCCCGTAGTACCGCGCCCCGAAGTAATCGAGTCCGGACTCGGCGTCTCTTTCTTTGGCGGTAAACCTCTGACTGATCGTATCGTTACCAGCACCCCACTGGCCATTCCGCCCGACCGTTACTTCCTCGCCAAACGGCAGAAAATCATGCCGCGCGACGACATTGCCGTTCTGATCCACCACCAACCTGGTCGAGCCGAGATGATCGGTACTCAAATAGCAAGTCGCGCATGGCGATGTCGCAGCACCCGTCGAGTATTCCGCAGCCAAACGGCCCATCGCGTCGTACACATAGACCGTCGCCGCGCCGCCGGTGCCCGACACTGCCTTGCTCACGCGCCGCCCATCGCCATCGTACCCATACGATTCGGTCGAGCCCGCGAACGATACCGCCGCCTGGCGGTTCTCTGCGTCGTAAGTCTGGGTATTACCGTTCACAGCGGTTTGATTACCGGCCGCGTCGTAGCTACTGCCCGAAATCTGGTTCTTCGCAGTGAACACGTTGCTGGTTGGCGTGTTGCCCATCTCCGTAACGCCCGAGTTGGTCAGCACCCACATATTCCCAAAGACATCGTATCCAAACGTTCGCGACCAGTTCGTGATGGTGGATGAACCGGACGGTGAGCTATCCGTCACCGACTTCAGGCGGTTCGCGGCGTCATACAGATAAGCCTCGTTGAAGGTCATCGACGCGGGAGTACCCGTGCCGCCGTTCACATAACCCGCGCCTTGCAAACTGCCGTTGTCGTTGTTGTTGCCGTCGAGCCAGTTGAGCGTAGCGTTTACAAGCTGCGTGCCGGTGGCGTTGTTGGTGTCGGAGTAGCCAGCAAGTTGCAGCCTTGGGTTGTAAATGTTGTTGCGCACCATTTTGCCGGCTCCGTTGGACACTTGGCCGTACTGGTAAGAAGTCGGTGCACCGTGCGCGGCATAAGCTACGTTGCCCACATAATTCGTCGTTGTGGTGCCCGTTGTTCCGTAAACGGAGCTCTCGCGGTTTGCGCCGTCGTAGCTGATGTTGATCGTGCGGCCCGTCGGGTAGGCCTCGGCGATCAACTCGGAAATATTGTAATTATAGCCGAAGGCATATGTCTGGCCGTTAGTGGTCTGGGTGCTCGTCTGAGCGCGGCCGAGCGCGTCAAAATTGCCATAGCTTGTGGTCGAGGTTCCGTTCGCAACCGACACAAGTTGCCCAACGGAGTACGGGCCCGATGGGTTGCCCACAGTAGCGTAGGTATACGTCACCGTCGACGTAGCTGCCACCGGCGACGTCACGTTACTGTAGGTTTTCGATTGAACCCGGTTCAGTGGGTCAGGCGTATAAGTAATGACGACCCCGCGGTTGTCCGTCTTCGTTTGCAGGTTGACAGTTGCACGGGATCTGCCGCGAACTTCGCATCATCCAATAAATCGAGGATATCCTTCAAGCAAGGTGCAACCCACCAGCCAGAATCGTCGTCAAATTCGTCCGCAGGGTTAGCCGAATTATAGATCACCTTGGCTACTAATTCCGCCAGCAGCAGATTCTTCAGGAGCAAAGCCTGTGCCGGACTGAGCGCTCTTAACCGCTCCAACTGCAATGTTTCCCGCCTCAAGGCTGAGAAGACATCGTGTGCTTTGACCCAATGATTCGGAGCGCTTGCGATGCTAATGGCGAGCTCCATCGATCAAGATGCGATCCCAGTCCACTCGACAACCAGACGTAGGACTCGAGCTGCCCACTGCGGGCGTGTCCCTGCGGGCAGGCTCTCGAAGATTAACTTTCCCGCCTCAAGCGTATTACCCTTCTCCCAAAGCCTCCTCGCCTCAGATGAGATTTCGTCTGATGCCATACCTTCTTTCCTCATTTCTTTGGCGTGAAACGGATCAGTGGCGGTTGTGTTGGCCGATCCGCGGTACTGTACTTTGTGCTCGCGCTCCCAGCACCGCCTCCAACCGCCTTTAGGTCTTTTATCAGATCCTTCAGCTGCGGATGGCTGGCGTCGATTGGGAAATCGATATCGCTCCGGCCATTTGCGCCCTTCCCAACAGGCAGGTTCGTCTCAACGTTTCTGCCAGTTCCCGCTGCTCGGCTACCGACAACATCAATCTCCGTATGGTATTTGTCGGCAATAGCTTGAATCTCAGCTTTTTCAGCGACGGTTAGTGCCCCGTTAGTTTCCGCCGAACTTAATGCGGCAATTTCCGCTTCGAGTTCGCCTCCAAGGGGGCCAGCCATTGCCATAGCAATTTGCCCCGCTACCAGCTCGGGATCATAGCCATATTCCCGGATGATTCTCCTTCGGTGTCCCTGGTATTCCGCTTGCCTCGCCGCTGCCCGCTCCCTATCCTGTTTGTCTTGATCTGAATCGTTAAAAAGGCACCACCAAAAACCTTTTTGCTGCCCGTCGCTCGTACAATGTCCATTTGGATCGGTCACAGTGAGAGGATTGTTATGGCCATAGGTGTACAGATTGAGCGTCTGCGGGTTTTCAAGATCAGCATACGGAACCGGCTGCGGCTTCTCTGACCAATCTGGGCTCGTAAACCTCCCCAGCGCACTACCGTAGTACCTAGCGCCGAAGTAATCGAGCCCCGATTCTTGATCCCGTTCTTTGCCGGTAAACTTGAGCCTTTCGTAGAGCCTCATTCGGGACCGCGCACACACAACGCACGCATGAGGGAATGGGGATACGGGAACCCACTTGGCTGTTCGTCCGACCTTCCTTCGTTGAAGTCGAAGTACCACGCGTAGGCCGAAGGATGTCCCCGATCATCGTTTATGCGCTCACTGCTCCACTCATCACCGGTCAGGAACAGGTTGCCCTTCACATGATAAGTAAAGGAACTGTCTTTGCCCGAGCCGGCTGATCCGGGAACATTGGCATTGCGGTCGTAAATCGCCCTCAACTCAGCGCGTGTCGCCAGCCTCCAGTCCGAGTAGCCGACCAACCGGAGATCACGGCAGTACTTCATTGCACCTTTCCAGCCCACATCTCGACCGTTATCCTTCGCAGCCCACATGAGGCCCGTTGAAGGGTCGGTCCAGACGCCGCGCGCTTGAGTCTCCGGCACGCGGGTCTGGCCCTCCGATGCTAACTGAGCACCTGCCTGGATAGCAGCAACAGCGAGAAGAAGAGCAGCGATCTTCACGATGCACCTACTTCCAAGTGTCTGCGTACCACTGGAACGCGTTCACGATCCCGAAGAACGCCTTCTCCTTGGCACCTTGGAAGCCTCCCGTTTTCATCAATTGCGCATTGCTCTGGATGAGCGCTCTCGATGTAGCAGGGGACAGAGTCGGATTGAAATACATACCAATCGAGATGTGCCCGTTGGAATCGAAGTTGTAGTCGTGAACCGCCGCCCTCCAGTCGCCCGTACCTGCCGGCGGCCCCATTCCACCGGGACCAGCCCAGTTGTCCCTCCCGTTGATTGGACCGGCGACCCCCTTCCAAAAATCGGTGACCGCCTGATCTCGTTTGGTCATAAATGTCAGCAATCCGTCTAATGGGTCTGATCCGTCTGTTGGTCTCGAATTCCCCACTAATTGACCTGTCAGGAAAGCGGCACTCGTCGAAGCAAATCCGTAACTACCACAGCCGCTCAGGCAATTCCCGGCGTCATTCGTTTGTGCACCTGCCTGGAACTGAGCGAAATTTACCTGGCCATTGTCATCCTCAGAGGCAGCTTCAAACGCCTTGGCCGTCTTGTTGTAATGCGCCCAGTCCTCGTCCACGTAACCGGATAGCCATGTGCCGCCATTCTGTCCGCACTCTCCCGAGTTGCTGTCGTGGTCAATCGATTCGACACCTTTGCCATTGTCCGTAGCGTAGATACAATCCAGGCCATTCGGGTCAAGGTAAATCAGTGGGTTGTTGCGGGCATACACATAGAGATTCCAGCTTTGCGGGTCTTCCGGATGTTGAGCCAGAAGCCCGGATGGATCGGGCGAAATGAACCTCCCCAGACTTGAGCCATAGTATCTGGCGCCGAAATAATCGAGCCCCGACTCGGTATCGCGTTCTTTGGCGGTAAACTTCTGACTGATCGTATCGTTACCAGCGCCCCACTGTCCATTCCGCCCGACCGTTACCTCCTCGCCAAACGGCAGAAAATCATGCCGCGCGACGAAATTGCCGTTCTGATCCACCACCAGCCTTGTCGAGCCAAGATGATCGGTACTCAAATAGCAAGTCGCGCATGGCGATGTCGCAGCACCCGTCGAGTATTCCGCAGCCAAACGGCCCATCGCGTCGTACACATAGACCGTCGCCGCGCCGCCGGTGCCCGACACTGCCTTGCTCACGCGCCGCCCATCGCCATCGTACCCATACGATTCGGTCGAGCCCGCGAACGATACCGCCGCCTGGCGGTTCTCTGCGTCGTAAGTCTGGGTATTACCGTTCACAGCGGTTTGATTACCGGCCGCGTCGTAGCTACTGCCCGAAATCTGGTTCTTCGCAGTGAACACGTTGCTGGTTGGCGTGTTGCCCATCTCCGTAACGCCCGAGTTGGTCAGCACCCACATATTCCCAAAGACATCGTATCCAAACGTTCGCGACCAGTTCGTGATGGTGGATGAACCGGACGGTGAGCTATCCGTCACCGACTTCAGGCGGTTCGCGGCGTCATACAGATAAGCCTCGTTGAAGGTCATCGACGCGGGAGTACCCGTGCCGCCGTTCACATAACCCGCGCCTTGCAAACTGCCGTTGTCGTTGTTGTTGCCGTCGAGCCAGTTGAGCGTAGCGTTTACAAGCTGCGTGCCGGTGGCGTTGTTGGTGTCGGAGTAGCCAGCAAGTTGCAGCCTTGGGTTGTAAATGTTGTTGCGCACCATTTTGCCGGCTCCGTTGGACACTTGGCCGTACTGGTAAGAAGTCGGTGCACCGTGCGCGGCATAAGCTACGTTGCCCACATAATTCGTCGTTGTGGTGCCCGTTGTTCCGTAAACGGAGCTCTCGCGGTTTGCGCCGTCGTAGCTGATGTTGATCGTGCGGCCCGTCGGGTAGGCCTCGGCGATCAACTCGGAAATATTGTAATTATAGCCGAAGGCATATGTCTGGCCGTTAGTGGTCTGGGTGCTCGTCTGAGCGCGGCCGAGCGCGTCAAAATTGCCATAGCTTGTGGTCGAGGTTCCGTTCGCAACCGACACGAGTTGCCCAACGGAGTACGGGCCCGATGGGTTGCCCACAGTAGCGTAGGTATACGTCACCGTCGACGTAGCTGCCACCGGCGACGTCACGTTACTGTAGGTTTTCGATTGAACCCGGTTCAGTGGGTCAGGCGTATAAGTAATGACGACCCCGCGGTTGTCCGTCTTCGTTTGCAGGTTGCTATTGGCGTCATACGTATAGCTGATCGTCCCGCTCTCCGGGTTGCTGGCCGACTGCAGGCGTTTGAGCGAATCGTAATAGAAAGTTCGAGCACGCGAAGCGCTGGAGCTGCAGGTTGCGCCGCTAATGGTTGAGACGTTCTGATTCACGCAGGTGAGATCGTCCAGTGCGTCGTAGCCGTAGATGGTGTTATACCCCGTAAGGATGCCTGGCGCTTCCGCCACGGCCGTGAGGCGCCCTGCACCATCCGTATAGCTTGTCCGCGCGTTTAGGGCCTGATCGGTCACTGTAGTTGCATTTGCGGGGCCTGAGCTGTAGGCAGTCAACACTGCGCCGGATGTGCTGCCGTTGCTCCCGCTAAAGGCCGAGGGCAGACCGCTGCCGTTGAAGGATTGGGAGGAGATCGTCCGGCCGTTCTGGTCGAACGTGGCTAGCGTCCAGCCCATGGTCTGCTCGCCCGAGGCGGCGACTGAGGTCGCCGCCCGGAACGGGTTTGAGACCAGCTTGTAGCTATTGCTTCCTTTATACCGGTAGCGAGTCTGGACCTTAATGCCGTTCGTGGTCGGCAACGGGTTCTTGACCAAGGGCGTGGGGCTCTCCATTTCCTGCGTGAGTGTGACGCGGTAAAGCTCATCGTAGTTGGTCGCTGTCGTCAGCCCCCCAGTTCCAGCAGAGTCTCCGGCGCTGACTTGATCTCGCTGGACGACTACCTGGCGGGCCGCATCGAAGTAGGTCGTATTCGTCTGCCGGGCGAGAGCGCTAACATTCGACGCTTCGATCATCTGCGTTTGGCGGCCGATTGCGTCGTAACTGTAGCTCGTGGTCACACCATTGTCCACGTCCATCTTTGACGTAATCAGACCCAGGTTCTGGTCCCACTTATAGGTAAACGTCCGGGCGTAGGCGGTTCCGTAGGCCTCCACCTTCTGCTGCAGGTAAAGGTGGTTTCCGTCGTACGTATAGCTTGTCGTGTTGCCGTTCGGATCGACCTCGCTCACTAGATTGCCCCGATATGTCGGATCCCACGTCCAGCTAGTTATTCTCGAATTGGAATTGCTGGCCTTGCCAGCCGCTGGCGCCGAGGAAGAAAGGGTCGAATCCCAGTACGCGGCTGATTGTGGGTTACCTAGGCTATCGTAAGCGAACTGCGAGGCCGATCCAGGGCCAGAGCCGGTGGTCGAAGTGGTTGCAGGCAGGTGCACAAAGGTCTGTGACACAAGATTCCAGTAGCCGTTTGTATCGTCCGCTATGTTCTCTTTAATGTCGCCGGTGCCGGCCTTTGCCGCTGTCATCACTTCATAAGTATTTTGGACCTGTTTAAGGAGCGTGCCGCTCGCAGGCGGAATAGACGTCAGCGTGCCATTGGAGGCCCGGTAACTGCTCGAGTATGCCGACCAGTCGTAAGTGGCAGCATTCAGCTGATTACCGTTCTTATCGTACTGGTAAAGGGTAATGCCTGATAGCGACTGGGCAAGGTTGTGTACCTCCGCCGCAACATAGGGGTTGGGTTCCTTGCTCCCTGCGTCGCCATAGGCGCGATTGAACTGATAGTAGGTGTCGACGGAATCTCCATTCGGTGAAACCACCCTCCAGGTCAGGTCGCTGGAGGTTCCCCCGAGGTACGTGATCTCCTGCCCTCCATCCGGGTTCGTCTTGATGAATGAACCGTAACCCATAACGCCGCCATAGCTCCACGGTTCGGTGATAGTCGTGTTCCCTCCGTCCGATTGGTCCGTCCACGTTCGCGTCTTACTGCTGATACTCACAAGCAAATTGTTCGGGAAGTTAACCGTGGTGTAATCATTGGGCGTATACGTATAAGCAGTAGTGGCGCCGCTTGGCAAGGTCACCAAATCAAGCAGCCCATTGTGAACGCCGCGGTGAAATTTGTACACTAACGGCGCACTCGGGCTGTTGCTCGGCACCTGCAATTCATCCGTGCCGCCGCCGGTCTCGGTGTAAGGGCAGAACTTGGTCGGAACGCTCTCGCCCGCGATGGTCTGCGAATCCTGGCAGGTGTAATTGAAGGTGAACGGTGCCCCGGAGGTGCCAGTGGCCGGCCCAAAGCTCCACGTTAGCGATGATCCGCCAAACCCAGTCTGGGTCATGGTGAACTGTAGCTGGCCGAGGGATCCAGAGATCCCTTCGACAGGTTGCAAGATTGTGACCGTCCGGTTTTCGTCGTCCGTGACGGTCGTTTGATAACCGCCGCTAGCGGTGATAGATTTGACGATCGTAATTTTGTTTTCGTTGCGATCTTGGATCGTCTCCACGCCGACTGAGGACACACTAAGCGAGACTTGGGTGCCGTCCGGCAGGTACGCAATCGGCCCGGTCGCGGGCGTGTAGCGAACGTGGATGTAAGACCCATCGGCGGTAAACATGTCGACCGTCGCGCCGAGGTTTTGAAACTGAGGACAAGCGGCCAGTCCGCTGTATCCCCAGGGAAAATATCCCGGGGACGCCGTGTCCTCAAATCCCTGTGGGAATCCCGTAAACTTCAGAATGTGGCGCGAGCCATCGGGCATTTGCAGGCTTGTTCGTTCGACTCCACTGGCAACCGTACACGTGTTAGCCGTTGTGCTGTCACCCCCCAAATAAGCCGTAGGATTAATCTCCGTTATGAGCTCGTAGCCCACGGCCAGGTTCCATCCGCCGAATTGGTCTGGGCCGAGTGCCTTCTCCAGAAAAGCAGGGTTGGGTGGTTGGGTGCCGTACCATAACGAATACGAATAATCGTATTGAGCTGAATTGTAGGTCAAGTAGATCGGCAGCGTCAGACCCCCGCGGCCTAGCGGCATTGATGTCAGAGGAATCTTATACATCAACTCACCGGTTGCCTTGTTGATCGTCTCAAGCTGATCGAAATCGTAGGCCCCGGTGGGCGAAACCCCGCGCGGGGGAGAGGTGTCGGGGAAACTGACGCCTGGCCCCTGCCCGTGGCAAACGGCCGCTGACGTGAGAAAGATGATTACAGCGCTGAGCTTAGAAGACGCACGTTGGCTCATGTTATTTGCCCTTACGGATTGAACAGCGCGTCCTGCTGCGTCGCGAAAGAGGACACCGCGGTAATAGTAAGCGAAAACACCTGCTTTCCGCCTTCGCTCCGTGTGATGCTGGTCGGAACCACCTGCCCCGACATACTGCTCCAGCCGCTAAACGCCACTTCCACGTTTACTGCGGAGCCGGAACGTTCTATTTGGTAACGAACGAACTGCAAGAGCTTTCCGCGGCTGTCGAAGAGGAACGATTTGTTTCGCATCGGAGCGCCGGATTGCGTTGAAGCGCTTGCGCCCCGAACGAAAACGTCGTACAGGGGGCTGGTGGAAGTCGGAAGGGTACCCCCGTCCGTTCGAAATCCGCTGCCTAGCCAGCGTATGTGGGCTGCAGTCCCGTAGCTAAAGAACAAAGCTTCGGGCAAGTCGTCCGATAGGACCTCTAACAAATCCTGATCTAGGGTTTGATCGGACTTTCCGCTTTGCGCCGCGGCAGGCGCGAGCAGAGTGTTCAAGTTTGTGACCGCGAAGGAGCGCTGGCCGCCAGATGCGCTTAAGTCCAAGCGGACCTTTTGGTCCAGTTCCCGCGTGAAAACAAATTGGACAGTCTCACCGTCGTGGTTGACGGTTCCGGAAAGCGCGCGCCTCTCGTGTCCGGGCTTGTCGAACATCCCCGGAAGGGCACTCCGGAAGTCGTTCGCCTGGACAAGAAGCCCGACCGCTGGCAATAGCCTCGGCTGCGGCGGAGTCTGCGCCGCTGCCAATATCAACACACACAGACCAAGTCCGAAGATGCGCAAACCAATTGTCAAACGCGGCGTCATGCCGTCCTCCTGCCCGTTGGATCGATTCCCAACAAATTTGGCCTCGTGATGCAACACTGCATCGATCTCTTATTCCTGCAACTGCCCGTTCCCTTGCCAACTGAAGAATGAGTCATGTTTGTATCCTCGCGCTCCCTTTGCATTCTGTGTCGATCTGTCCCGTCTGCCATTACGGATTGCTCCAAGCCCCATCCGACACCGTCGGCGCCGAGTACGCCCCCGCTACTGTACCCGCTTGAATCACAATCTGATCGTTGAACGTTCCAGACCGGGTCACCGTAAGATCCAGCTGCATCTCATTACCTGCCAAGGCAAAACGGTAGGCCGTGATCGACATCGTTCCGAGCGTTATCGGCGTTGTGAGAAGAACAGTGCTTCCGCTCGCGGACAGCTCCACGTACGGGTACGTCGAAGTCGAGGCGTTTTTGAGAAGCAATTGATAGCCGCCCGCGCCATCGGACTTTACAACCGGCTCATACTCCATCGCCCCACCGCTCGTGGCATTGAGATTTGCCCAAAAGTAATTGATCTGCGAGGCACCGCCAGGATTGTAGGCGCGCAGCGGAAGTACCGCGGACGTGCCATGGAAAGTCTGCGAACCGCTGCCATACGGCCCCAGGTAGGCGGTGAACGTAGTCGGCGCTGAGGTCCAAGTCCCCACCGTGTCCGGCTGGTTGCACGCATTACCACCGTTGCAGCCGTTGCTTGTGCTCGTTGTGCCGTAAAGCACCAGGTTGTCGTTCCAGGTACTGTCGCTCCGGCTGAACACCGGATTGAAATCCAGTTCATTGCCGTTGATCGTTAGCGTGTACGCGGTGACCGTCAGTCCACCAACGGTAAATGGCGTGGTCAATGCAACTGTCTGCCCGCTGGCTACAAACGTTGAGGAGTACTGCTGGCAGCTGCCGCCCCCCGGACAGATTTTGAATGAATAGGTGCGGAGGCCGTTGCCGGTCCCGCCGGCGATTTGGAGGTAGGCAGAGTAATCGACTGCGGCCGTCGAAGTATTGCTCAAATTGAACCACAGGCTGGTGATCTCGCCCGATCCGGAAGGATCGTAGCCGCGCAGCAGCAGCGTTTGCGGCGAACCCAACAGCGCCGGGCCTGCACTCAGATAACTCCCCCAATACGTTACAAACTGCGTCGGTGCCGGTGAGAGTCCATATCCGCTGAGCGCAATGGTCTGAGGCGAACCACTCGCGTTGTCGGTAATGGAAAGAGTCGCCGTACGCGGCCCCACACCGGAAGGCCGAAACGCAAGCAGCAACTCGCAGTATTCACCTGCGATAGTGATGCCCGTGCAGTCGTCCGCCGCGACCGAAAAATCGCCGGAATTGGCGCCACTCACCGCCACCGAAGCGACCGTCAAATCGACTGTACCGCTGTCTATCACCGTCACGCTGCCGGCAGTGGTTGTTCCAACGGCAAAGATTCCGAAGGGGAGCGGGCTAGGGTTGAACGTCACCGCCGTTGTTCCAGCCGTAGTGCTATTTTCAATAGCAACAATCTGGCCATTAAGGTAAACGTATTCCTTCAATGTTGTGGGCTTAAAAGTTTGGCCAGATGCCAAAGTAGAGCAAATCAGTGGGATCAACCAGAGGGTCAGTGCGCGCCTGATTGCTCTTCCTATGTTGGGTGGTATTAGCGGCGATCTAGCAGCGAACGCACGCCGAACAAAGAACAGGCGCGAGTGGCTGTCTTGCAGCGTGTTGAGGTCGAGTATCGAACCGGACCCCAAAGCCGGTCGATGCGGGCTGTCGCAGCCAAAACCGTAAGGCTACAAAATCCCGGTCACAGTTTTAAAAGTTTTCCACAGATATTTTTATCTCCTTTCCACCCAGTAACTTACGGCCGATTCTCGCACTGAAAATTACACCGCTCGATCCGCGCCGCAGGCCACCCTCCGCTATTTCTGAATTGTCCAGGCGGTGTGCTCACCCGCTGGCGCCTCTTCGAGAGCATCCGAAGAGAAACGAAAGCAGGTACCCATCTTATGAACCGTACAGAACGCCGCGCCCTGGCCCACAAGGAGCGCAAGCTGGCCCGTAAACTCGCTCGCGCCGCCGAAGCAAGTCAGTCGCCCGCCGCTGCCGCCGCGCCAGCCCTAAACATCCCCGAACCCGGTGGCGTCTTCCCACCCCTATCCGCCATCACTCCACCTCTTCCACCCCAAGCAGCCTTCGATGGAGCCGCGCACCAAGTAAGCGCGACGTCCACCCCAACCACCGACACCTCCGACCCCTCACCCATCTCCCCCGCCCAACTCTCCGCCAACCGCTCGAACGCTCTCAAATCCACTGGTCCAAAATCCGAAGCCGGCCTTGCCAGCTCTTCCCAAAACCGCACCACCCACGGCCTCGCCCGCCACAACGGCGCGTTCCGCCTCCTCACCACCGAAGAGCCCGAAAAATTCGCCGCACTCAAGTCATCCCTCGAAACCGAACACCACCCCCAGACCGAAACCGAATCCATCCTCGTCAACAACATGGCCGAATCCACTTGGCTCTCCCAACGCGCCGCCAAGTTAATTGACACAACAACCAATCCCGATACCGGCGTCATTACCGACCCGCAAATGTTCAACCTATATATGCGCTACCAAACTACTCACACTCGCGCCTTCCACAAATCCTTGAACGACCTCCTCAAACTCCGCAAAGAAACTCGCACCGCACAAAATGGCTTTGAAGCGCAAAAACGCGCCGAGGCCCTGCTAAACCTCAAACTCGAAAAGCACGAAATGAAAAAACAGGGCCACTACTGGGAAATTCTCCTCAAAGATTCCAAAGCCTCATACCAAAGAATCATGAATCTCAACGCCCGCAGCGCCGCCGCCAAAGAAAATCCTGGCTTCGAAGCGCAATACGCTGCGGAGCTCGAAAAACTCGGCCTCAAAGAGTATGCAAGACCGGTCAACGTCGCTGTCGCTGCCTAATGGACCGGACTTTTTCGCCAACAGTGCTGCAGCCCTCCCCATCCCTAACGTCACAGCTATGCCCCTACACAAACCTAACCGCCCCTCGAGACCTTATTCCAGGGCCGTTGCCTCTAACGGAATACTGTTTGCCAGCCGATTCCTCTTCTGTGGCGAACCTTTCAACTGGTCTAGCTCTAGATCGGCCGTTGATCCGGACCGGTTTTCTCCTAGCTCTAGCTTGTAGTCTCAACGCCGCCGTCACCCTTCAGAATTTCGGCCAAGTCAACGTCGGAACCACATCCGCAAGCCAAACTCTGTCCTATTCATTCACCGGGCTCTCTGCCGCGCCCACGTTCGCCTTGTCCTGGTCGCGTGATTTCCAGCTTGGTACGCCTTCCTGCAGCGTCGCCTCAACCACAAGTTGTACTGTCTCCGCCACTTTTAGCCCACTCCGCCCTGGCTTACGGCAGGATACAATTTCCGTCACCAATTCGTCCGGCCAGATTCTCGCGCAAACGTATTTAAACGGAACCGGCTTATCGCCCCTCATCGCGCTATATCCGGGAATCATCACCACCCTGGCCGGAAGCGTCACCGGCGGTTATCAAAACTCCTCCAATCCGTCGCTCGCAAAATTCTTTGCGCCGCAAGCGGTGGCTGTGGATGGTAGCGGTAACGCCTTATATGTTGCCGATTCCGTCAATGGCGCTATTCGCAAAATCAATCTCACAACCGGCGCCGTTACTACCGTTGCGGGCGTCGGCACCACTGGCTATTCGGGCGATGGCGGTCTCGCCACCAGCGCACTTCTCAACACGCCAACTGGTGTCGCGGTCGACGGAGCGGGCGATCTTTACATTGCCGATGAAGGCAACAATGTCATTCGCCGCGTTGATGCCGTCACCCATCTGATCAGCACCGTTGCCGGCGGCGCAACCATCGCGTCTCAGAGTGACGGCTTAGGTGATGGCGGCCCGGCCACCAGCGCTATTCTAAACGGACCGCAAAGTGTCGCGGTTGATTCGTCGGGCAATCTTTACATAGCGGATGCCTATCATCAATTGGTTCGCACTGTGAATGCGAGTACAGGAATCATCAGCGTTGTGGCGGGAGGCGGAACCGCCAGCGGCACCGATGGGTTTGGCGATGGTGAGCCTGCTACCACCGCGACGCTCTCTAATCCCTTCGGTGTCGCGTTAGACGGCGTCGGCAACCTTTATATTGTCGATAGCGGCAACAATTTGATTCGGCGCGTCAATCTGGACACAGGGTACATCGTGGCTGCCGCCGGGAATGGTTCCTGGGGGTACTCAGGCGACTATGCTGTCGCTACCTCCGCCTCGCTGGCAACCCCGCAGGCCGTCGCGGTCGATGCCGCCGGCAGGACCTGTTCGAAGGGGAGCCGGTTTGCGTCCATCGACGGCCGTCTCGTCCTCGCCGACATCCAGGCCCGGATCCTGTCGGTCGTCGGAACGGTGGACAATCGCGCCCGCCGCCGGGGTGCGCGGCCGTCCGCCGGGCCGCGCCCAGCCGAGGTCCATGAGCTGGCGCTGACCGCCGGGCACTTCGGGCTCGTCGTCGGCACGCTGTCCAACGAGGTGACATGGCCGACGGAGTACGCCGCCTGGGTGCAGCTGGCCGCGAGCACGGTGAGCGAGCCGCCCGCCGGCGTGGCCCCGGTGAGCCCGACGTGCCGTCCGGGATCGCCGTCGCCGGTGCACGCCGCCGCGTCGGCTACGCCGAGCTCGCGGGCGGGG
>CAVYUL010000061.1:0-33180 GCA_963771405.1 Bryobacterales bacterium | reverse complement strand
AAAATCACTGCCATAACCAGTGCTGCCGCGCGGATTCAGAAACAGCACTACATAGTCATTGGCCGCGAAATTCTGAAACATGTAATTGAACCCAACGCTGTACATCGAAAACGGGCCGCCGTGAATTTCCAGAATCAGCGGATACTTCTTCGACGCGTCGAAATCCGGCGGTCTCACTACCCAGCCCTGCACTTTCGCATTGCCGCTGGATGCGAAATCAATCTCCTCCGTTTTCGCCAAATGAATGCCTGCCAGCAAACCCGCATTCAGATCCGTCAGTTTCTTCACTTCGCCCGGCGGACGTAGACTGTAACGCACAACTTCGGCCGGATGATCCGGGTCCGTCTCAGTTCCCGCCCCAACCAGGTTGCTCGAAACCGAATCCAAGCTCAGCACATGTTTCCCCGTTGTGAGCGTTTTAACCGCACCGCCTGAAACCGATGCCAAGTAGACATTGCGCGCGCCGTGATCTTCCGCATCAAAATAGATTCCGCTCGCGTCCGGCGTCCAGCGCATTGTCATCGGATTGCGGTCAAAATCGCCGCTAATCTTACGCATGTCGCCACCCGCGAAAGGAACGACACAGAGATCCGCAACGGTGTGCGTATGCTGCGATTTCGGATAGCCCGTGAACGCGACCGTTTTCCCATCCGGCGAGACCAAGGGACTTGACCACTGCCCTGGTGCGACCACCAGATCTCGAATCGCGCCCGAATTTACATCGAGCACCAGAAGCTGCGAAATCTGATAGTGCAGATCGCGTTCGCTGCTGCGATCCGCCTCAAACACAATCGATTTGCTATCGGGCGTCCAATCCAGCGCTAACGCACCCTGCAGTTCGCCCGACCCAACCGACCATTTCCCCGGAGTCAGTTCTCTGGGCGAGCCGCCATCGGACGCAACGACAAACAGGTGTGTGTATCCTTCTTCCAGGAAACCAACACGATCCTGCCGGTAATGCAGATTCTCCACCACTCTAGGCCCGGGAGTCCACTTTGCACCTTCCGGTGCCGTCGGCATAGAGATCTTCCAGTTATCTTTCTGCGGCACGAACATGGAAAACGCAATCAGCTTGCCGTCTGGCGACCAACGCGCATCGGCAATCTTTTCGGTGGTGTGGGTAACTTGCGTTGCCGGCCCATCCACATCCACCCAACGCACATAAATCTGCGGCCCGCGCGGCTCCCCGTCCGCTATATAAAGGATGCGCTTGCTGTCCGTAGACCAATGCGCGTTTCCACCCTTCGCAAAAAAGCGATTTTGCGATCCATCTGCATTCATAATCCAGATGTCGGAATCCCAACGGTCTTCCAGTTTATTGACATGCCGGCGCGTGTAGGCGATCCGGCTGCCGTCAGGTGAGATCTGCGCATCGGAGACCTGTTCGAGATCCAGGTAGCGATCGGTTGTCAGGCGATTAGCGGAATGCGGCGGCTCCTGTTCGGCGGCTCGTGTAAAAACACACGACACGCCGCACAGTAAGAAAACGGCCAGCTTCTGTTTCATTGGGAAGACCTCGTAGTAGAGAATCGATAGAGTCTACTATAACTAGGATTTTCGAAAAAAGGCGCGTGACCCAGGGAGGCTCTGCATGACCTACCGCGAATTCCATCAGCGATCCATCGAAAAACGCGACGAATTCTGGCGCGAGCAATCCGCCTTCATCCACTGGCAGCGCCCGTTTGACCGCGTCCTCGATTATTCGCGCCCGCCTTTTGCCAGCTGGTTTCCCGGCGGCGAGACCAATCTTTGCCACAACGCAGTCGATCGCCACATCGCTGCTCGCGCGGATCAGCCCGCTCTGATCTGGATCTCGACCGAAATCGGCGTCGAGAAAACCTACACCTATCGCGAGCTGCAGCTGGAAGTGATGCGCATGGCGGCAGTGCTGCAAAGCCTGGGAGTCGAAAAGGGCGACCGCGTTCTTATTTACATGCCCATGATTCCCGAGGCCATCTTCGCCATGCTCGCCACCGTGCGCCTGGGCGCTATTCACTCGGTCGTGTTCGGCGGCTTCGCGCCGCAGTCGCTCGCCACTCGCATTGATGACGCCAAGCCCAAAGTGATCGTCACCGCCGATGCCGGCATGCGCGGCGGCAAGCCCATTCGTTATAAGCCTCTGGTGGATGAAGCCTTGCTCCGTGCCGATTCACCGCCCGCCAAACTCCTGCTTGTCAATCGCGGCATCGATCCGCAAATTTCCCTCATGCCCGGGCGCGATCTCGATTACGCCACTCTCCGCGCTCAGCACCTCAACACGCATGTTCCAGTGACTTGGGTCGAATCCACTCATCCCTCCTATATCCTCTACACGTCCGGCACCACAGGCAAGCCGAAAGGGATTCAACGCGATACCGCCGGCTACGCCATAGCTCTGGCCGCTTCCATGAAGTACATCTATGACGCGCGCCCCGGCGAAGCTTTCTTCGCTACTTCCGATATTGGCTGGGTCGTCGGTCATTCCTACGTGGTCTATGGCCCGCTCATCTATGGCGCGGCAACTGTCGTCTACGAAGGGCTTCCCATTCGCCCCGATCCCGGCATCTGGTGGAAAATCGTCGAAGAGCATCGCGTCGGCGTCATGTTCTCCTCACCCACCGCCCTTCGCGTGCTCAAGAAACACGATCCCGAATACATCAAGAAATACGATCTTTCCAGCCTGCGCCATCTTTTCCTCGCCGGCGAACCGCTCGACGAACCCACCGCGCGTTGGATTACTGAAATCCTCGACAAACCTGTTTACGACCACTTCTGGCAAACCGAAACCGGCTGGCCCGTTCTCAGCGGCTTTCCCGGCGTGGAGAAACTGCCCACCAAATTCGGCAGTCCTTCTTTCCCCGCATACGGTTTCGACGTGCGCCTCTACCAGGTGGGCACAGACAATGAACTGGGCGCCAATGAAAAGGGCGTCGTCTGCATAAACCCGCCCTTGCCTCCCGGCTGCATGAGCACTGTCTGGGGCCAGGACCAGCGCTTCGCCGACACATACTTCAACGCCATCCCCGGCAAGCTGATTTACACCACCTTCGATTGGGGCATTCGCGACGCCGACGGCTACTTCTTCATCCTTGGCCGCACTGATGACGTGATCAATGTTGCCGGTCACCGCTTAGGCACGCGCGAAATTGAAGAGGCCATCAGCACCCATCCCGCTATCGCCGAAGTCGCCGTCGTGGGCGTCGCCGACGAAACCAAAGGCCAAGTGCCGATTGCCTTTGCCGTGGTGAAGAATCCGGCCGCTGCAGCTACGCCCGAATTACGCGCCGGTCTGGAGAAGGAACTCATGGCCGCAGTCGACGCCGAGCTCGGCGCACTGGGCCGGCCCTGTCACATCTATTTTGTACAGCAGTTGCCCAAAACTCGTTCGGGCAAAATTCTGCGTCGTTCGATACGAGCTATCGCCGAAGGCCAAGACCCCGGCGACCTCACCAGCCTGGATGATCCCACGGGAATCGAGCAGATCGAACACGCCATGGGCGCCAAAATTCGCTGACACCTGCACTCGCCAAACCTCACCTACACTGAAAATAAAGTTAGCCGTTCCCTCTGTCGAGAAATTAGGTATGCAGGTGGCACAGCTCGTGGGCGATCACAATGCCCAAGGCGGCGCCAGAGTGGGTTTGAGATCGCCAGCATTGCGCGAAGCAATAAAAGGGTCGCCTCCCGCTCAATCATAAGTCGATCAAGGCAAATTTCGCTCACAGGGTCTGTTCAATACCTTATGCGCAGTGGTACACTCATTCCAATAAACTATTTGGTCCCCGGGATTTGTTTGGTCCTCTTTGCCCAAACCTCTGCATCCCAACGCCCTCCTGATGCTCTCCGTCGCAGCTCGATTGGCCTGAAAGAAGGCCCAACAAACTTTTCACGCTGCCCCTAACTGCTTGCACGGGCGCGGTACTTTTGTGAAATAATAGTCCAAACTTTGGTTAGCCCAATTTAAACGAAGGAGATCGTAATGCCAGCAGTTCTCAAACAAGATCAAGAGATGGAGTTGGTCCGCCGCGGTTTTAGCCGCAGAAATTTCGCCCGAATCGCCAGCCTCATCACGGCGGGGGCCGCCCTGCCTTTCTACAATGAGCCGGCTCTGGCTCAGTTATCCCGGGTACGCAACATTCCTCCCGATGCCGTCAAAATCGACGCCAACGAAAATCCCCTCGGTCCGTGTCCTGAGGCCGCCGATGCCATTCACAACGTCATCAAAAAAGGCGGCCGTTATGAATACGATCTGACCGACGAATTGCGCACCACCCTGGCCGAGCAGGAAGGCGTGAAGCCCGAATACGTTGAAGCATACGCCGGCTCAAGCGCGCCGCTTCATCAATCTGTGCTCGCCTACTGCAGCAAAGATCGCGCATTCGTCGCCGCCGACCCTGGTTACGAAGCTGGTGGCCGCGCTGCTCACTTCATTGGCGCCAACACCGTCCTGGTGCCCCTGCGCAAGCCCAACTACGATCACGACGTTAAGGCGATGCTGGCCGCTGCTCCCAATGCCGGTCTCTATTACATCGGCAACCCGAACAACCCCACCGGCACCCTCACCAGCCGGGCCGACATGGAATGGCTTGTGGCCAACAAGCCCGCCGGTTCCATGGTTATGATCGATGAAGCCTATACTCACATCTCGCCGAACGCAGTGAAGTGCACCGATCTCGTCGCGCAAGACAAAGATGTCATCGTCTTGCGCACGTTCTCCAAGCTCTACGGAATGGCCGGTCTTCGCGCCGGCGCTATCATCGCTCGCCCCGACATCATCGAGAAAGTCAAAGGCTTCAGCGCCGGCATGATGCCGATCACGGGTATGGTGGGCGCCACTGCCAGCCTCCGTGTTAAAACTCTTGTTGAATATCGCCGCAAATTGATGGGCGATGTCCGCAACGAAACCTTCGACTATCTCACCAAGAAAAACGTCGAATTCATTCCATCGGAAAGCAACTGCTTCATGCTCAACGCCAAGCGTCCAGGCAAAGAATTCTGGGCCGACATGACCAAGGAAAAGGTCTACATCGGCCGCACCTGGAAAGTCTGGCCCACTTGGGTTCGTGTCACGGTTGGCACTCACGACGAAATGAAGAAGTTCCAGGAAGCCTTCGATAAGGTCTACGCCTAAGCTTGAATCTCAATCGGTGGCGCCACCCAGCGCCACCGGTTCTGATCAAAATGGATTGCTGCGGGAAGGGCACGAAAGCTGCTGCCCGTAGTCCTTGGCCTTACCCGCGGTAAAAAGGCTCGCCCTTGAAACCGTTACATTTCAGTTATAGCTGGAAATTTCTCGCCGGCGATCTCGCTGGCGGTGTCATAGCGGCGCTAATCGCCTTACCTTACGGGTTAGCCATGGCAAACATGATGGGTTTGCCTCCCGTGCTCGGCTTAGTAACTTCTATTTCCACTGCGCCCATCACCGCCTTGTTGGGCCGCAACCCGGTACTCATCGGCGGTACCGCTAGCGCTACCGTCCCATTCATCTCTCAGGCCGTCCGTGCGCAGGGTATTGGCGGTGCCGCCAAAGTCTGCATCGTCGCGTCGGTCTTCATGCTGGTCTTTTCGTTTCTTCGCCTGGGCCGCTACATCCACAAGGTGCCGCAACCCGTCGTCACTGGATTCTCATGCGGCATCGGCGCCATGATGTTCCTCTCTCAATTGGGCGTCATGTTGGGAGTGAAGACCGTAGTCGACCGCACTTCGAACAACTTGATTTATCAAAGCTGGCAGATCTTATCCCACTTTGCCGAAACCCAATCGAGCGCGGTCATTATTTCAGGCTTGGTGATTTTAGGCGCTTTCGCCTCCGCGCGCTTGATTCCGCGAGCGCCCGCGCCGCTCATCGGCATCTTACTCTCCGTTGCCGTCGCTGTTGTTTTTGGATTGGAGAAGAACATTAGAGAAGTTGGCAATCTTCCTCTCCAAATCCCCGCATTTGCAGGCTTTTCGTGGACGCCCACCGACGTCCTGAAAGTCGTCCCCGACGGCCTGGGGCTTGCCTTCGTCGCTAGTGTGAACATCCTGCTCACTTCGCGCGTCGTCGAGCACTTCCGCGGCCGCCATCGCCAGCTCAAAATCTCCGATGCCGATGCCGAGATCGGCGCTTATGGCATTGCGAACATGGTCGCCGGTATTTTCGCCGCGCCTATGAGCGTCGGCATTCCCGCGCGCAGCCTAGCCAGTGTTCGCTGCGGTGCGGTCACTCGCATGTCGAATGTGTTCCACGGCCTCTTCATTTTGGCCTTCCTCATTCTCGGCAATAACTATATTTCCCACATCCCCATTCCCGCCCTGGCCGGTGTTACCGCGTATATCGGCATCTGCCTCCTGGAGTGGAGTACCTGGCGTCGCTTGCACAAGATGGGCCGTGTGGACGCTGCGGCGTTCCTCGTCACCGCTGCCGCGGTCCTTGCCATGAACGCCGTCCTCGCTGTGGGCCTCGGCTGCGCCCTCTATTTATTCCGCTTCGTTTACCACCGGGTTGTGGCAGGGAAAACCACAACGGATCTCATGGCGATAAGTAACGCTCGCTGACCTCAGTTTTCGACGGGCGTTTACTGACAAGCCTATCTTCGCCTTTTATTCCGTTGGTTTTCATTCAAATTTTCTATGCACGAATCGTTGCGAAGAGTGGTAACCTAACCGTAATTATCTATCTCGACTAGTATTTATTCGGCTCTCTGTCGTAGCAGTGACCCGCCCGGTAGCGGACGAATGCTGGCCATTCCGGCGTTCAGCTTTTGACTCAAAAGAGATTTTGATAAATAAGGGAGATTTCAAAGAATGCTTCAGAAGTTGTTTCACCACAAAGGGCTAGGTGTAGCGCTCCTCGCGCTATTTGCTCTTTCGAACCCCGGGCTTTGGGCGCAGTCCACACAAGGTGGAGTGCATGGTGCCATTACAGACGCTTCGGGTGCCGCTGTGCCCAACGTCAAAGTGACGCTCACCAACGAAGGCACAAGTGAATCGCGCGTCGGTTCCACCAACGCCGATGGCTTTTACGATTTTTCAAACGTCATTCCTGCCACATACACTGTCGTGGCGGAAGCGCCGAGCTTTAAGAAATTCGAACGCAAGACTGTTATCGTCGGCACGCAGGAATACCTGACGGTCGACGTTCGCCTCGAAGTCGGCAACGTCACCGAGAGTGTTCTGGTCACAGAGCAGATGCCGTTAGTCGAGTCGTCCAACGCCTCGCAGGGTCAGGTGCTCGATAACCAAAAACTGAGCGACTTGCCGAACCTGGGCCGCAACCCGTTCATGATGTCGCGCTTGTCTCAAAACGTCGTGCCGGTCGGTCCGCCCGCCTACAACCGCATGGAAGACCAGAGCGGTTCGTCCATGATCTCCATCGCCGGCGGCCCCGTGCGCGGCAATAACTATTTGCTCGATGGCATTCCAATCACCGATTCCAACAATCGAGCCATCATCATTCCCGCCATAGAATCCGTTCAGGAAGTCAAGATTCAATCCAATACCTACGATGCCGAAATGGCTCGCACTGGCGGCGGCATGTTTAACACGCTCATGAAGTCCGGCACCAATGAATTGCACGGTAGCTTATACGGCCACGTTCGTCGCACCAGCATGGACGCCAACAACTTCTTCAGCAACGAAGCCGGCATTCCGATCGCCGACCAGCCCAACACAACTTGGGGCGCAAGCTTGGGCGGCCCGATTTGGATTCCTCACGTTTACAACGGCAAGAATAAAACGTTCTTCTTCCTGGGCGTCGAGCACTATGACGATCGCTCTTCCGATTCGTCCGAATTCAACCTGCCTACGGCCGCTGAAACAGCGGGCAATTTCTCTGGTGTCCTCTATAAGAATGGATCGCCTGTCACCATTTACGACCCCTCCGTTTCCGGCACCCCAATGCCGTTTGCTAACAACATGATTCCGAAGAGCATGCTCAGCCCTGTAGGTCTAGCGGTTGCCAGCTACTTTCCCACGCCCACCAGCGCCCCCGCCTATTTCGGCGCCAATGACTTGGCGTTGTCATCTTCCATCAAAGCGCGCGCCGTCCAATACACCGGCAAAATCGACGAAGACTTCACCAGTTGGTGGCGTGCGAGCTTAAGCTACCTCCGTTACTACTCGCTCGAACCCGGTGATACCTGGTTCAATTCCGATGCAACCCAAAGCGGCTGGCGTCTTCTCCGCCGTGTCGATACAACTCAGTTGAACAATCTGTTCACCATCAATCCCACCACCGTTATCGCCCTTCGCTACGGCTTCAACCGCTTCCCGAACTTCGACTACAACAGTTCGCAAGGGTTCGACGTAGGGTCGCTCGGAATAAATTCGGCATTTGTCGCCTCTAGAGCGGCCGCGGAATTTCCGCAGGTCAACATGACTTCGCTCTACGGTCTCGGCGATTCGGGCGACTGGGATTACTATGACGAAGCGTCCCACAACTTTTCCGCGAGCGTTGACAAATTTATGGGCCGTCATAGCATTAAGGCCGGCTTCGATTATCGCCTCATCGCAACCGCGGGTGCCGGCATCAACTGCACCACCGGTTGCTATACCTTCAACTCTGCGCTCACTTCTGCAGGTACTCCGGCTGCCAATAGCTACACCGGCGTCGACCTCGCTGATCTCCTGATGGGCTTGCCCTACAGCCGTCAGGCTGACACCTCCTCGAATCTCACCGATTACATCCACTACTACGCTGGCTTTATCCAAGACAACTTCCGCGTTAGCAGCAAGCTCACTCTGAATTTCGGCTTGCGCATGGAACATGAAACGGGTGTCACCGAAGCTCACAACGGATTGATTACCGACTTTAATACCACGGCCACCAATCCCGTCTATGGCAATGGTGTTGTCGAATACGCTGGCCTGAACGGCGCCCCCACCCATGTTGGCAATTATCAGCCGATCAAATGGGGTCCGCGTGCTGGCGTTGCTTACTCTCTCACCGACAAGACCGTCATCCGCGGTGGATATGGCATCTTTTGGGCGCCTCAAATCTACCTCGGCGGTCCCTTCGGGACCCTGGGCTATGCTAACAACACTCAATATCAAGGCTTGTCGTACGCCCAGGACCTGGGTGGATTGCAAAATCCGTTCCCGAACGGCTTGCTCGCTCCGTTAGGAAACTCCCTCGGAGTGGATGCCGGCATCGGCTCCAACTTGTCTCTTGTCGATCCCAACACGAAGGCGCCGATGATCCAGCAGTATTCGGTCGATGTGCAGCGTGAAATGTACGGCATCGGCTTTGAAGTCGGTTATGTGGGTTCTCATTCTACCCATCTGACGTTGGGCAATCCTAATATCAATATCAACGCCCTTAACCCCAGCAACCTGTCGCAAGGTACGACGGCGTTGAACGCGCCGGTTACGAACCCCTTTGCCACCAATCCATTGGTCCAGGCGGGCACCTTGACGTCGGCGCAAATTCCGGCGTTCCGCCTCCTGCTGCCATATCCGGCTTATACCGAGATCGAGGAACAGTTCGGTGATCAAAACCATGCGAGCTACAACTCGTTGGTCGTCAAAGCCACTAAGCGCCTAAGCCACGGCTTGACCTTCCTCAGCACGTTGACTGTATCGAAGAACATGGATGAAAGCAGTGGCGGCGTGGGTACCTCGCTCAACGGCGGTGCCGCCAACGCTCCTCAGAATCCGTACAACACGGCTGCGGAATATAGCTTGTCGAACGTCGATACGCCCATCCGTTGGAGCAACGCCATCAGCTATACGCTCCCTGTTGGCCGCGGCGCGCATTTCCTGTCGAATGCCAATCGGGCCACTGATTTGCTCCTCGGCGGCTGGACAATCAACGTAGTCAACGTTTACCAAACCGGCTTCCCGTTGCAGATTTATCAAAACGACACCAACTCGAGCTACGGCTACGATACCCAGCGTCCGAATGAAACGGGCTCCGCTATCGGCACGAGCGGCAGCGTGGTTTCGCGTTTGAACGACTACATAAACCCCGCAGCGTTCTCCTTCGCACCGCAAGGAACCTTCGGCAACACGCCGCGCACCCTCGGTGTCCGCGGTCCCGGTACTAAGAACTACGATCTGTCCATCTTTAAAAACTTCGCCATCTCCGAACGCGTGAAAGCGCAGTTCCGTGCCGAAGCTCTCAATGCCTTCAATTCGCCGTTGTTCCACACCCCGGACACCAACCTGTCCGACGGAACCTTCGGCGTCATCAGCACGATGGACAATTTCGCTCGCCAGCTCCAGTTGGCCATCCGAGTCACGTTCTAAACCAATAGCAACCTACTGAGACGGGGCTAGCGTTTTTGAAAGGCGCTAGCCCCGTTTTCGTTCGTAGGACACTTTGGACTCCTATGTCAAAGTAAGAGCGGATGCACGAGTACGACACCGTTCTGAAGGCCTTGTTACAGAGCCCGGAGACCACGATATTCGAAAGAATCATCGGTGCCCAGATTGACCATTGGCTGAACGTTGAGTTTCCCGAAGTTCAGCAGACGCGCGTCGATCTGCCCGGCGTGACCACCCGTCACGACAAAGACTTGGCTGGTGTGGAACTACAAAGCACCAACGATATGAAACTTCCGCTGCGGATGGCTGAATACGCGCTGCGGACCTACCGGCTGTACGACGTATTCCCGCGCCAATACGTGCTCTATGTCGGCAACGAACTGCTACGGATGCCGACGGAATTGGTTGGCCCGGATTTCTTTTGCCGCTACACGATTATCGACGTCCGCACCCTTGACGAGGAAGCCTTGCTGAACAGCCCATTCGATTCCGATAACATCTTGGCGATCCTGACAAACCATCGCGATCGCCGTGAAAGCATCCAGCGAATTCTCCAAAGCGCAAAGGGCGCGGATGCCCGCCACCAATGAGAGAAGAAACACACCGAAGCTCTTCCGGTGGCCGCGTGAGACCGCGCCCGTCTTGCGCGGGTTTCTTGGAAAAATCGCTACACTGAAAGGTGGGCGGCGCGACGAGGCGTTCAAGAAGTTGATGATCCTGGCGGGCTTGCGTAAGCTGGGAGACGCCGTAACGACGGAGGTAAAACATATGCCAATTCTCGATGACATCATGGACCACGACGTGCTCGGGCCCGCAATTCGCCAAGGCCTTCAGCAGGGACTTCAGCAGGGCAGGAAAGACGGCCTTCAAGCAGGCGAACTGATCATTCTCCGTCGCCAACTCAACAAACGTTTTGGCAACTTGCCGCCATCCATCGATGAACGTCTGTCCAATCTGTCAACCAGCGAACTGGAAGATTTGTCCGTCCGCTTGTTTGACGCCAAAACACTCGACGAACTCTTTCCTCGGTAGACCCTCAATCTGGCCCCGTTCCGGTGCTGGCCTGGAACCATCGCCTCCCGCCTAAAAAAATCGATCACAAAAGGAAAAAGAAAATTTTCGTCCAATAACTCCCTTCACTTCAATCACTTACCGAAATCCCACCCGAAAACTTCATTCCGTCCCGCTTGACAGGATCTCAAACTGAAATCGAGTTCGGAGCTATTCCACTCGGCGCGCATCGCCCTTCGCGCCTGGCCGGCTCTGTCCGTCATTTAACAAATTTCAGTCTTGGAGTCTATTCAAATGTCAGAACAAATCCTGTCCGAAGCGCGCCTGGCCGCCAACCGCGAGAACGCGCAAAAATCCTGTGGCCCCGTTACCGATGAAGGTAAAGCCGCCGTCCGCCTCAACGCCCTCAAATCCGGCCTGACCGGCGCCACCGTCGTGCTCCCCGCCGAAGATGCCGTCGAATACTATACCCACACCGAGTCGTACCGCACCCTCTACAAACCCGTCGGTCCCGAAGAAAGTGCTTTGGTCCAATCCATCGCCGATATCCGCTGGCGTCTCAACCGCATCCCAGGTCTCGAACAAACCATGATCACCATGACCAGCGTCACTCTTATCAACAACCATCCCAATCTCGCCGGACCTACCCAGAAACCCTACCTCGAACTCCTCGCCCGCAGAGAAAACGACCGCGATCTGCGCAACCTCAACTTGCAGGAAAACCGTCTCGCCCGCCGTCGCGAACGCGAACTCGCCGAATTGACCAAGCTGCAGGAACTGCGCAAAGCACAAGAAGAAGAAAAGCTCAAGGAAGCAGCCAAAGCCGATTTGTTGGCTCAGCACCTCCGATCACCACTCAAAAAAGTGGCCGGTGTTGGGTTTGATTTTACAAAGCTCCGTTACGAAGCCTACTTCAGCCGCTTAACCGCTGCCCAGAAGACCGAATTACTCAACCAAGCCTTGGCCGAAGTCGTCGAACCGCCGCAAACCATGCCGGCGGCGGCGTAGAAAAAGCAAAACTGGATAAAATGCGCCAAAACACAAACTCGACGTGTGTCTCCACCCCAAGAATCGTTGAGCACCACCACCATGTGGTGTATCATGAAATCGGGCAGTTATGAGTGCCGCGCTAACTCTTCCTCAACCGCCACTTCGATCCCCGTTCATCCGCCAGGATTACGGCCAATACTCAGCCGAAAACCAACAAGCCTGGCGTCGCCTATATTCGCGCATGAGCCAAAAATGGGATCGCTACGCGAACCAACATTTCTTAAAAGGCATCCGCGCCCTCAGCCTTGATCCCAATCAAGTGCCCCGCCTCGCGGATGTCAATCAATTCCTGCGTCCGCTCACCGGTTTCCGCGCCGAAGCTGTCGCTGGCTACATACCGGCCTTTCAATTCTTCGATTGTCTTCGCCGGCGCATCTTCCCCACCACCATCACCATCCGTCCTTCAGACCGTCTCGATTACCTTCCCGAACCCGACATCTTTCACGACATCGCCGGCCATGTGCCGATGCATACAGATCCGCACTTCGCCGATACTCTTGTCCGTTTCGGCGAATGCGCCCGCACCGCCGCGCAACTCGACGCGCCCGTCGACCACCTCACCAGCATCATCCGCGCCATGGCGCGCTTCTTCTGGTTCACCATTGAATTCGGTTTGATGCGTTCGCCCACAGGCATCAAAGCCTATGGCAGCGGTCTCCTGAGTTCATACGGCGAAATCGAACACGCTATCCAATCGCCCTACGTCCAGCGTTATCCGCTCCAGCTTGAATGGATCATCAATCAGGGCTTTGAGATTGATCACTATCAACCTCTGCTCTTCATTGCCGATTCGTTCGAACATGTCTATCATTTGGTTGATGAACTGGAGCGCTGGCTCCTCGCCGGCCGCCTGACTCACGTCGCTCCGGGTGAGCCCGCCGTTCGCGATGAAGACGTCCGGAGCTTCGTGAAAAAGGGGCTCTAACTCCTCTTAGTACACTGTAGTGATAGCGTCCTGAGTTTGTGACGCTGTTCGCCCCGTCTGCGAATCTACTGTGCTTCAAGGGATTCAACATGACGACGGAAACTAAACCTTCGGTGGAAACAACGCATGTTTTAACGCTCGAGGAAATTGCCAAATTAGCCGAGGAAACCGGCAACCCGGCTGAGACCTTAGCTAATCTGGTCGATGTCATCTGTAGGCGCTTTGAGACGGACGTCTGCTCCGCCTATCTGGTCGAACCTGATCGCGCCAATCTCGTTCTGGCCGCAACCGTGGGCCTACGCAAGCAAGCTGTCGGCACGCTCCGTCTGAGCTTTCACGAAGGCTTGACTGGTCTCGTTGCCGAACAGCTTCGTCCCATCGCAGTCGAAGAAGCCAGAAAGCATCCGCGCTTCAAATATTTCATCGAAGCCGGTGAGGACGCGTATCAGTCCTTCCTTGGCGTGCCCGTTATTGACTGTGGCGTCCTGCAAGGCGTCCTCGTGTTGCAAACTCGCGATGCCCGCGCCTTTACCGAAGACGATGTCAAACTCCTCTCCGGCGCCGCCGCCGAAGTCGCACCGGTCGTCAGCCAGGCGCGCATGCTCGATCGCTTCATTGCCCCCGCTCAGGAACGCTTGTGGGCTCTGGCTCGCAACTTGTGGTGGACTTGGGATAACGATTGCGTCAGCCTCTTTCGCGATCTCGCCCCGCAGCGCTTTGCCGAACTCAATCAAAATCCTATCGCGCTGTTGCATGAGATGCCGCTAAGCGCCATCGAAAAACGCGCCGGCGAATTGATGCTCCACAGCCGCATCAACTACGCCTACCGCCGCCAGCAAGAGTATTTGCAAGCCGATCGAACTTGGGGCGCCACCCACGCCGGTATCCTCCGTCCCCGGCCCGTCGCTTACTTCTCAGCCGAATTCGGCTTGCACGAATCGCTGCCTATCTACTCAGGCGGCCTGGGCGTGCTTGCCGGCGATCACGTCAAAAGCGCGTCCGATCTCGCCATCCCGCTCGTCGCCATCGGCTTGTTTTACGGTCAAGGCTACTTCCGTCAACGTCTCGATGAAACCGGCTGGCAGCAGGAAGAATATCTGCAAACCGATATCACCCAACTCCCCATGGAACCCGCTATCGGTAAAAATGGCGAGCCCGTCACCATTCAAATCGATACCCGCCGCGGCGCCATCAGCGCCAAGGTCTGGCGCGTCAAAGTCGGCCGCATCGATCTTCTTCTGCTCGATTCCAACGTCGAAGGTAATGCTCCCGAAGATCGCGAACTCACCTCGCGTCTCTATGGCGGCGATGGCCGCATCCGCATTCGTCAAGAGCTATTGCTCGGTGTCGGCGGCGTTCGCGCCCTCAAAGCCATGGGCGTCACACCCAGCGTTTTGCATCTCAACGAAGGCCACAGCGGTTTCGCTGTTCTCGAAGCCATTCGCATGCGCATGGAAGAGGAAGGCTTAAGTTTCGACCAAGCCGCCCTCCATGTCTCGCGCGAAGTCTGTTTCACTACCCACACCCCCGTTCCGGCGGGACATGATCGCTTCAGTTACGATCTCATCGAAGAGCACCTCGGCCCCCTGCGCGAGCAACTCGGCATCTCGCCCGACCGTCTTATGGCTATCGGCCGCGAAGACTTCAACAACCATGCCGAAGACTTCTGCATGACCGTGCTCGGTCTCAAACTCTCGCGCCGCGCCAACGCCGTCTCCGCCCTTCACGGCGAAGTCTCACGCAACATGTGGACCGGCCTTTTCCCCGGCAAAGCCGAAGACTCCGTTCCCATCGGCCACATCACCAATGGCGTCCACGTTCCTTCCTGGCTCGCTCCGCAAATGTCCCGCCTTTATGACCGCCATCTCGGCGCCGGTTGGAATACTCGCAGCGCCGAACCTGCTATGTGGGAAGGCATCCAAAGCATTGAGGACGGCGAACTCTGGGAAACTCACTTGGGTCTGAAGTCGCGTTTGCTGGAGTTCATTCGCGCTCGCGCCGCCGCCCAAGCCAGACGCCGCAATGAATCCGCAGCTTCTCTTCATCGCCTTTCGCGCCTGCTTTCCCCCGACGCTCTCACCATTGGTTTCGCCCGCCGCTTCGCTACTTACAAGCGCGCCAATCTGCTGCTGGTCGACATGGAGAGACTCGCCTCCATGGTGAACGATGCCAATCGGCCGGTGCAGTTCGTCTTCGCCGGCAAAGCTCATCCGCGCGACGAACCCGGCAAACGCGTTCTCCAGCAAATCGCCGAGCTGATGCGCAATTCCCGGTTCGCCGATAAGTTCGTTTTCGTCGAAGATTACGATATCAACGTCGGCCGCTTCTTTGTCCAGGGCGTCGACGTCTGGCTGAACAATCCGCGCCGTCCTCTCGAAGCCTCCGGAACCAGCGGCCAGAAGGTCGTGCTCAACGGTGGTCTCAATCTCTCCGTTCTCGATGGCTGGTGGGCCGAAGCCTACGATGGTCTCAACGGCTTCGCCATCGGCACCGGCCGCACTCATACCAGCATGAGCGTTCACGATACCCGTGACGGCGAAGATCTCTACCGCGTCCTTCATGACGAAGTGATCCCGCTCTTCTATCACCGGGATCGCGACGGTTTGCCGCGCGGCTGGATCACCCGCATGAAGCGCACCATCCGTACTCTTGGCTGGCGCTTCAACGCCGACCGTATGGTCATGGATTACACCACAAAATGCTATGTCCCCGCCGCAGGGGGCACTTCGAGCGACATGAGTGGCCGATGGTGAGTGGCAAAGAATCTGAAGCCGAGCTCGTTCGCTATATCAATCTCAAACTCGCGGCGCTCGGCCAACCGGTAAGCGAAGCTACCGTCGATCGCGAGTTCCTCGAAATTGCCGGCCCCTTGCTGCGCAACCATTATCAAAAAGACCGCTTGCTCGGCGGCCGCCTTTGCCCGGTCGATAATCGGATTCAGCAATTTCTCATTCGCTACCTCGGCAAAGGCGCCCCTCCTCTACCTGAACATACATTGGTACTGGATCGTCCTGGTCTCGCTCGCGTCATTTCGCTTCCTGCTCGCGAAGACCACCTCAGTTCGCCCTACCTACAGTCCTACCGTCTTCGCCAGGGCGTTCTCCACAATCCCCACAGCGATCGGCGCACCACCCAAGGGGTCTTCCATGTCGTCGAACAAGGGTTGCCCATTCCGGCCGATAAGATCGGCGTCCCGAAAACCACTTTCGCCAAGCTTCTCGCCGCCGCGCTTAACCCTCCCGTCGATGTGATGGCTCTCCCCTTCACTGCCAGTCAACCGGATTCCGTTAACGTCTTCGTTTCGCTTCTCCTCCGTCCGCTCGTCTGCCCTGCTACTGGAACCGATGAAGCCAAAACCATGGAGACGCGCTTCTTCGTCCCCGGCAGTTTGGTCAGCAACCTCAATTTTGTGGAAAGCATCTTTGGCAACGCGGGCGATCCCGATCTTCCCGAAAACGACGCGGCCCTTGACCCGCAACATTGGACCGGCCACACCGGTTGCGTCATCCTCGCCCCGCACGTCGTCAGCCTGCGCAAGAAAGATCTCGACCTTCCCCACTACGACCAAGCCACCCCCCGCCAGCGCAAAGACGGCATGTGCTGGCGCGACGAATCCGAAATCTATAACAACGGCGGCGCCTTCAAACTCACCTGCCGCGATCAGAGCGGAGTGATCGTTACCCTCATTGCCGATAACTATTACGGCTATTGCAAGAAGGAAGTCAAAACCCAAATCAGTTTCGCCGCCAATCTCTATGGCCTCTGCGAAGAAGAGCACGCCGGCGGCGCTATCGCCTTCCCGGCTTATGTTCTCGGCGCACAGTTCTACGCCGGCCGTACCGTTCTCACCAAGAAAGTCACCTTCAGCGAAGCCATGCGCTGGCTCGGTGATCGCGTTGAGATTCAACCCGAAGGCTACGCCAAAGACCGCAAATACTCCGACATTCTTTACGTACCCGAAAACGCAGAATTCAGCGTACGCAAAGGTACTGTCGAGTGGGAACGCGCGGCTGGCGAGCGCCATAGCCTGACTCTTCTCGATAAAATCACCTATGTGCTTCCTTGGGGCACGAAGATCCGCCTCGAAAAGCAAATTGAAGGCACCGCCTGGCGTCTAGTGGCCGTTCGTGCCGATGGCATCCTTTGCCACAAGCCCTGCACCGTCTCCGGCGGCGGCAAATCCGAAATCTCCAAATCCATTGGCAGCATCGTCCTCAAAGGCCGCATCTTTGTCGCAGACTTTCATAAAGACATGGACCAAGTGGCCGAAATCGTCAACAAAGATTTCTCCCACATCACCAAACGCCCCGGTGCCGGCGATCGCGCCAAACGTCCAGTCTTGAGCCGCTTTCGCTCTCTCGGTTCCGTCATTAAGCTTTTGACGGTCTCGCCTGAATACACCGACGAACACAATGCCTGGATCGAATCCGTCCCGCCTAGCGTCCGTCAGTTGCTCATCACGCTAAAGCGCTACTACCAGCAAGACTGGGGCGACAATTGGCGCGAACACTTCAGCGTCGATCAAATCAACGGCCAGATGGGCAACGAACTCAAGTTCGAAAATCAGAAGCTCACCGCTAACTACCTGCGCGTCGGCCATGATCCCAACGGCTCCTGGCGCATCTTCAAGCTTCGTCCCGATTTCAACCCTGCCGACAAAATCCAGGTCGAAGACGACATCACCGCTTCTGTCGTTCTGCCGAAAGAAAGCCTGAGTCATCTCGACCCCGAATACCGCAACCCCAGCGTCAAGCTCGTTCAGAATACCGAGAAGCTGCTCTTCCAACGCCCGGACGACGCCATTCACCGCGGTTTCGATAAAGATGCCGAAGCCGATCTAGCGCTACCGGATAACTTCATTTCCAACTTCGAACCGCTCGACCAGAAGGCCGTCCAGGAAATCATCAACGGCGTCGTTGAATTCGATAAATACACCGAGCCTATGAAGCGGCTCCTCAAAGACTTCGTTGCCGATCCCCATCCCGCCTACGTCGTCTCTTCCGCTCATCCGCGCATGGTTGACGGTGCGCCTTCGAAAAACCCGCGTTATCTGCAACGCCGCCCCGATCTTGTCAATCCGCGCGACGTCTACATCGGCGAAATCGGCACACGCCTCGCTCGCGAAATCCCTTCCGATCAGCCCGCTTGGTTTCCAGTAAACGCGGTCCTTTCCGGCCGCCGCAATAATCCGCCCGATCCCAAAATCGGCATTCCGCCGCTTGCCGTCTACAATCCCATTCATTATCAGGAACTGCCCGAGCTGTTCATGGATTTCATTTGCAGCCTGACCGGCAAGTCTCCTTCCACCACTGGCTTCGGTAGCGAAGGCGCGCTCACGAAAGGTCCGTTCAACGCCCTTCCGCCTGTCATCGACATCAACAACGCCTTCGTTTCCGCCATCGTCACCAATTACGCCGGCTTCACCACGGCCGCCGGCCACATCGGCCCCAATTACCGCGTCGATCACGACAACAGCATGCTCGTGCCCGAACTATGGTGCCGCATGCGCGTCTTCGAACGCGAAGCGCCGTATCTCATCGAACACCGCTTTTTTGAAAAAATCGACGATCTCGAATATGAAGGCCGCAAAGTCTTGGCGAGCCGCTTAGGCTACCGCATCACTGCTTCTTTCGTCGATCATTTTCTCGGCCGCATTTTCGAAGTTCCAGGCGCTGTCTTCCCCGAAGACCTGTTGCGTCCTGAAAAGCAAGACCTGGTAACCTTCGTGGCCGGCGTCGACGCCATAGTAGAAGCGCAGCGTCTCGTCGCTTTGAATTACTTCGAAGATGGCAGCATCAACGCCGCCTGTCCGCCGATTAAAGCTTTGCTGCACATTATGGCGTACGGCAACTATAACGGCTTGACTGAAAAAGACGAAGCCTTTCGTGCATTGTTTGTCCGCGAAAATGTCATGGCGAGCGATTGGTACAAAGCGCGTCTCGTCGCCAAACAGAAGCGCGACCAGAAACTTTGGCAGAGTCATAAAACCGCCCTTGATCAATTCATAGCCAGCGGTTTAGATCTGGACCAAACAAAGTGGCGCTCGCGTTTATGCGCCGTTAATCGCCAGTCGGAGCGCGTGAGCAGCCCTGAATATCTGAAGGAACTGAACGGAACAATCGGTTTGGAACCCAGTATATTCGAATAATGCACGCAAGTGCCGTTATTCTGCTTCTTGGAATGTGGGCTGGCCAAACTCCGCCCGATCGAGCTGCGCTTTTCAAATCCTCGTGTGCCAGTTGTCACGGCCTCGATGGGCACGGAGGGGAGCATGCGCCCGACATAACGAATGTCGATTCCCAAAAGGATCTTGCCGCCATCGTCAGACTTGGCATCCCTTCGAAAGGTATGCCCTCCTTCGCCGATGTTTTGAAGCCCGAAGAAATCGAGGCCGTCGCCAACTATGTCCGCGGCTTGCCCAGAATCGCTGCAAAAACGGTTCACAAAGCCGATGTTACGGTCGAAGTGAAGCCTGAGGATTTGCTAAAAGTACCCATTGGAACGAACTGGGCTTCCTATAACGGCGACTACACCGGCCGGCGCTACTCATCGCTTGGCAAGATCAATATCGGTAACGTCAGCCAGTTGCGCGCTCAATGGGTCTTCCATTCGTACACTTCCAACTTGCTTGAATGCACTCCCGTGGTTGTCGATGGAACGATGTTCATTGCTGCTGCCAATGACGTCTTTGCGCTGGATGCGAAAACCGGCAAGCTCCGCTGGCATTACGAGCGGGCGGTGACGCAAGGTTTGATTGATGATGCCTCCGCACATCACAACCGCGGAGTCGCTGTATTGCATGATCGCGTCTTTATGGAAACAGACAATGCCCATCTCGTGGCTTTAAATGCACGCGACGGCACGCAAGTCTGGGACGTCGCATACGCACCCGCCAACAACAAGAACTATGGCGCAACCAGCGTGCCGCTCATTGTGAAAGATATGGTCATCGCCGGCACTTCGGGCGGCGACGATGGTGTGCGCGGCTTCGTGGCGGCCTTCGACGCGGCCAGCGGTAAAGAGCGCTGGCGTTTCTGGACTATTCCCGGCCCGAACGAATTAGGTGCGGAAAGCTGGCCCGGGGATATGTATCTGCGCGGCGGCGGCACGACCTGGATGCCCGGCACCTATGATCCGTCCCTCAACTTGATCTACTGGGGTACCAGCAACCCTGCTCCTGATTTCGATGGCGAGCCTCGCCCGGGCGCCGATCTCTATACCGATTGCCTTCTCGCGCTAAATCCCGACACCGGCGTACTTGTCTGGTATTACCAATTCACGCCTCACGATTTGTATGACTACGATGCTGTGGAAACTCCGGTCCTGCTCGACCGCGGCGGACGCAAACTGCTTCTTGAAGCCAACAGGAATGGCTTCCTCTACGTTCTCGACCGCACCAACGGCCAATTCATGAAAGCCGTCCCCTTCGTCTCCAAGCTCAATTGGGCGAAAGGCATTGATTCGGGTGGTGTTCCCATCCGCACCGGTGTGCAGCCTTCAAAAGAAGGCACCGTCGTTTGCCCCGACATGACCGGCGCCACGAATTGGTTTTCTCCTACCTTCAGCCCGGATACCGGCCTCTTTTACTTCATCGCTCTCGAAAGCTGCCAAAACTATTTCCTGGAGCCCCAGAAATTTGCTGAGGGCCGCGAATTCTACGCCACCGGCGTCAAGAGCGTCTCCGGCGGAACTCGGGAGAAGAAACTGTTGGCGTTCGATACCAATACAACCACACTCCGCTGGAGTTACGCTCTCATCGGTGATGGCGAATCCTGGGCCGGCGCCATGTCCACCGCCGGCGGATTAGTCTTTCTCGGTAACGATTCGCAAGAGTTCGAAGCCGTCGACGCCCTGACCGGGCAATCCCTCTGGAAATTCAACACCGGTCAAACTCTGCACGCTTCGCCCATGAGCTACGCTGTCGATGGTAAACAATACGTTGCTATCGCCGCAGGCAGCGATTTGTTCACCTTTGCGCTACCGTAGCATCATGAAGCCGCTTGCTTTGTTGTTGGGCGCCGTCGTTGCTGCGCTTGCGCAGCCGCCCTGCGTTGTCGAATCCGCCCGCGCGGAATTCGCCATCCCCCACGTCCACGGCAATCCCGGGCTAACGGTTGATGAGACCGCGGGCATTTGGAAGCGCGCCTCCGAGCAAAAGATGTGGAAGGACTGCAGCCGGCAAATCGAGTATCCCGAAATAACCACGCTCATTAAAGCGTTCTGGACCGACGCTGATCTCTATCTCTTGTTTCGCTGTCCTTATAAAGATCTGAACTTGTTTCTGCCGGAAGATCATACGAAGCCCCACGTCGGCTTGTGGGATCGCGATGTCGTCGAGATGTTCCTGGGCGACGATTGGCAAAACATCCGCCATTATCGGGAATTCGAAATCGCGCCCACTGGCGATTGGATCGATCTCGCCATCGACCTCGATCATGAAAGCTACGATCATAGCTGGCGCTCCGGCTGGCAGACGCTTGCTCATATCGATCAAGCCCGCAGGATCTGGTTTGCCGCCGCGCGTATTCCGCTCCAATCCGTGAGCGCTCAACCCGTAAAGGCGGGCACGAAATGGCGCATGAATCTCTATCGAATTGACGGGCTAGGCGCCGATCCGCAGCGCCATTTCCTCTGCTGGCAGCCGACCTGCGTTCAAAACCGCGATCCCAATCATGTGCCTGAGCACTTCGGCACGTTGATCTTCGAAAAGTAGCGAACTATGCGCCTGACTCTGTTCTTTTTCGCCTTAGCCCTCCATGCGCAAGAGCCATGTACCTTAAGTACCACTCACGATGTGATGACCATCAACCACGTCAAAGGCCACCCGCCGCTATCGCTCAAAGAACCTGCAGGCGCCGGACAATTGCTCTCAAAAGATTGCTATAGCCGGTTAAGTTATCCGGAAGCGCAAACAACGATCGAAGCCTTTTGGAGCGATACCGATCTCTACGTTTTCTTCCGCTGCCCCTACAAAGAGCTGAACCTGTTTCTACCCGCCAATCACTCTGAAGCCCGCATGAATCTCTGGGACCGGGATGTCGTGGAAATGTTCGTCGGCGACGATTGGGAAAACATCCGCCACTACCGCGAGTTCGAGATAGCACCTACCGGCGATTGGATCGACCTGGCGATTGATCTAAATCGCGACAGTTTCGATCACACTTGGCGCTCGGGATGGGAAACAACCGCTCGTATTGAGGAAGCAAACAAGATCTGGTATGCCGCGGCTCGCATTCCCTTGAAATCGATCAGCGAGAAACCAGTAAAGCCAGGAACAAAATGGCGCATCAATTTTTATCGAATTGATGCGCCTGGTGATGACAAGCAAAGACATTTCATGTGCTGGCAGCAAACCTGCAGCCACCAGCACGGAAATCACACGCCGGAAAGTTTCGGTACGCTGATTTTCGGCCGCTAACGGCCGGTATCGCTAAACGGAACGCCGGGTAAAACCTGTGTTCCCTCAAGGCGTACGCCGATCAGGTCGTTCGGATCAAGTCCCAAGGCCTTCAGAATCGTCGGCGCCACCTGCATCGTTTCCACCGGCGTGCTCCAAAGAGCTGCTGAGAACGAAGGGTTGGAGAGCAGCATCATGACGTTGGTATCGTCGTGCGCGAAACCGCCATGCTCGCTTTGTTTCTTTTTGCTGCCGGTATAGGTAACACCGACATTTGGTGTCACGATGATGTCTGGTGTTCGCGGGTCGGCATCGAACGAGAGGCCGGAGCCAGCGGCCGGAATGCCCGGCGTATCAATCAGCGTAGTCAAACTTGCGCCGTAGAAGATTTGGCCCAAGCCGATGTAGGTCGGTGTGCCTGGCGTTTTGCTCGCCTCTTCGAGCGTTGCAACAGCCTTCAACGTATTTGCACCTTGAGCCAGCCAAATCAAAGAAATGTCGTCTTCCGTTGGCCCGATCTGGTTAATTTCGGAATCCGGAATGTAAGCTGTCCCAAAGGTGTTGGAGAGCAGCGTGACTGGACTGATTCCGTTGTTCCCAGAGTGACCGGGGACTGGGAAGTACAGGTTCGGATCGATTGGCGATTGTCCATGCTTTGCCGTGATCACGATTAACGTGGAATCGAACAGGCCCTGCGCCTTGAGAGCCTTTACCATTTGTCCGAGCGACGCATCTACGAACTGAATCTCCTTTAGCAGAGTTGCCGATGGCGTGCCTTCCGCATCGGAATATCCGCCGTAGACCCCGTTTTCAATCAGCTTCTGTCCGACGCTCACAGCCTGGAAATTCATGCCGAGAATCGTGGGAACCTTGGTCTTCTTGGTGCCGAGGTGATTGAAGCCTTTGATTTCGTGGACGATTGCATTCACTTTGATCTGGTCATAGCAGCGAATATCGTAGAAGCTGTCAGTCCACTGGTTTACCGCTGCGGTGAGATCAAGACTGCTGGCAGCGCAAGATTCCCCGAGGGCGGTGGTGACGCTCGCCATCGCCGCTTGGTTTGCAGTGGCGGCATAGTTTTGGGTTGGATCACTTGGGTTGGCGACCGAATTGATTTCAGGTCCAAAGAAGTCATCGACATTCGTGCCTTTGCCGGGGCCGTTTACCGAAGAGTACGCCGGATGCTTGTCAGACCAAGCAGTGTATCCGCCGGCAGCGTGGATCACTCCAAAAACGGTGTTGTCGCGAACAAAGTTCCAGGGGTAAACGGGCGCGCAGTTTTTGTACGGATCGCGCACCAGCCTTTGGGAGTCGATGGAAGCAGCGGTGCCGTCAAAGCCGTTGCCCGCGTTCGGATTTCCGCCGGTCAACAGATTTTGATCGATGTCGATGCCTTCTTCATACTCCGTGCTGGTTCCATTCGCTTGTCCGGCTGTACAGGTTCCGCCATTCAATCCGTTCCCAGTCTGAATCGTCGGGGGTGCCAATACGCGGTCATACGCAACGTCGTAATAGATACCGTTGCTCTTGGGGCCGCCGCCGCTTACAATCGCCGTTAGGCCGGGAAACGAATCCGACGGTTTCGATGTGCTGGCGTTCTGATACGTTATGCCGGTGGTGCCGAGTGCTGCCAGCACCGGACAGTAGGGAGCGCCGGCGTTCGGGCCCGAAGCCCCTCCTATCCCGTTACTGCAATTCATAAAATCGACGGCATGCATGCCGTCGATGCTGATCAATAGCACGTGTTTAATCCGGCCATGATCGTCGTTGTCCCATGAGTCGGGAAACGCGCTAGACGCGACCAGCGCGCCTGTCGCGACAACGGACAAGAAACTCCTACAAATAGACAATGATGAAAGCCTCCAGTTGCTCACGTTATCGTTGATGTGTTGCAAGTTGGTGAACAATGCGTGAAGCTTTTGAAACAAATCTGAAGAGGTACACTGATTTATTGAGCAGTGATCAAGCACCGCTTTTCAGAATTCTCCTTCCTGTTTGTTTTGCCCTCTTTTTCGTTGGCTGTGCAAACCGGGCTGAGCGGCTTCCGAAATACGACAAGGTTCCCGCCTTCACAATGACGGATTCGGAGGGTCGCGCTTTTGAAGGCTCCTCGCTTCTAGGCAAGGTTTGGGTGGCCGATTTTATCTACACCACGTGCCCTGCCGCTTGCCCGGCGATGAGTTCTCGGATGAAACGAGTTCATAAAGCGGTCGGCGGCCTACCAGACGTGCGCATCGTCTCATTTTCGGTGGATCCGAAAGACACACCGGCCGCGCTCAAAGCTTTTGGTTCCCGCTACGGCGGCGCAACCGACGATTGGATCTTCCTAACGGGCACGCCCGACACAGTGCATAAAATCGCTTTCGATACTTTTCACACCGGCGATATTCTCGGCAAAATCGAGCACAGCACGAAGTTCGTTCTGGTGGACCAGCAAGGTTTGATTCGCGGATATTACTCAAGCCTTGCCACTCAGGGCGATAGTGAAAGCGAAGCGCACGGGGTTGATCAGCTGCTTGCCGATCTGCAAGCATTGAGGAAGGATTGATTTGTGGCCCAACAGCAGACATCGGTAGATTTCGATCGCAAACCGGCGCCGGTCATCATTGCGGTCAGCGCGTTGATTGCGGCGTTTTTGTTTTGGCTCATCTACTTCAAGGGGAAAGTGGCGGCGCCCGACTGGGTTGCCGTTCTACCCACTGCGAATGCTGCTTTCAATTCGCTGAGCGCCCTTTGTCTGATTTGTGGCTACATCAACATTCGCCGTAAGAATCGCGCCGTCCACATGCGCTTCATGCTGAGCGCGACGGTTTTCTCCGCGTGCTTCCTGGTGAGCTACATTGTCTATCACTACTTTCATGGCGACACCAAGTTCCCCGGCCACGGTTTCATTCGGCCTGTCTATTTCTTCATTCTGATCTCGCACATCAGTCTCTCGATGGTGGCACTGCCGCTGATTCTGGGTACACTTTGGTGGGCGTTACGGAGTGAGTTTAGATTCCACAGAAAAATCGCTCGCTGGACGTTTCCGATCTGGCTCTATGTTTCGGTAACCGGCGTCATTGTGTATTTCATGCTGAAGGCCTACACGTCTTGAGCTGGGATCCGGAATTATACGAAGCGCGCCACAACTTCGTTTGGAAGATGGGGCAAGGCGTTCTGGAATTGCTGAAGCCTCAGGCTGGCGAGCGAATATTAGATCTCGGTTGTGGGCCCGGCCAGCTTACCCAAAAGATTTCAGAAAGCGGCGCGGATGTAGTTGGGCTAGATTCGGCGGCGAGCATGATTGGCCAGGCCCGGCAAAATTATCCCGGATTGAGTTTTGTGCTGCAAGATGCAACCAAAATGACGTTCGAAAACGAATTTGACGCGGTTTTTTCGAATGCCGCTCTGCACTGGATGTTGGATCCTACTGCTGTTGTCGCCGGCGTCGCGAAAGCTCTCCGGCCGGGTGGGCGTTTTGTGGCGGAAATGGGTGGAAAGGGAAACATCCAGATCATCGTAAATGGCATCGAGCGAGTAGTGAGCCGTTACCGGACGCCGCCGCAGTCTCGCACCTACTATCCTTCCATCAGTGAATACACGGCGATCCTCGAGGCCCACGGACTAGAAGTTCGTTTGGCTGAATTATTCGACCGTCCAACGCCGCTTGAAGGCGATACGGGTATGGAAAACTGGATCAAACAGTTTAAGCTCTATTATTTTGAGGGTCTGCCGCCGAAGGCGATTTCCGAAGCCGTTTCCGAGCTCCGTCCCCAGCTTCATACCGACCGAGGTTGGTTCGCCGACTACCAGCGGCTGCGCTTTGTGGCGGTAAAAAAATCTCGAAACGACCGCCCCTAGATTGTCGTCCCATGTGCATGTTTTACAGGCTCCTCTTTTTGAGCTTGATGGTGGCGTTGGCAGAGAAACCCGTCACTGCAGCAGCGGCACCAGTCTCATCCGCCTCAGTCGTTTTTCCCAACACCCTGGCCGGCCAAATCCTGCAGGCGTGGATCGAGGCGTTCAACAGCGGCGATCGAGACCGCATGCAATCCTTTATTCACCAGTACCGGCCGCATGATTCGGTAGACCAGATGCTCGCTTTTCATAACGCTACCGGCAATCTTGAGTTACTGTCCATTGAGAAAAACGATCGCAGCCACGTTACTTTTCGGGTGCTGCAAAGGGCGACTTCGAGAACAGCCACGGGCCAACTCGATTTGAGCCGATCCAGTCATGCGCACATCAGAAATCTGAACTTTAGCGGTCTCGATCAACTGACGCCAGGCTCGAAAACGGTACAACGGGCTTTTCGTTAAGCGCCGCCCATCATAATAAAGACATAGATTGTCTTGATAACGGTATTCTTGCCGCCGCCGGACAACAACCCTTACCTTCGCTTGTTGGCCGGGGCTTTGCAACAGAGTCACGTTCGTGTACAAGTGATGCCGGTGGTGCTGACTGAAGAGTGGCTGAAAAGCGCAAGCGGCTCTGGCGGCGGCAATTCGATTCTGCATTTTCATTGGCCGTCGTATGGCTATGCCGATCGGTTGCGCGAAAAGATGGAGCAGTATGTTGGCGAGTGGGGTCGAACTTTAGCGCTGGCCAAGTCCCTGGGGTTTAAGATCGTTTGGACGGTGCATAATTTGTACCCGCACGAACAGATTTATCGCGATTTAGAGCAGAAAGCGCGGCGAATTCTCCTTTCAGAATGCGATGCGACGATTCTGCATTGCCAATCCGCTGCCGCGTTATTGCAATCGCATTTTGGGTATGCGGGACGCTCGGCGGTTATTCCTCACGGCCATTACGGAGGCATCTACGGACAACCGGCAGATCGATGCGTAGCTAGGAGCCGGTTGGGACTCAGCGGAACTGTCTTTCTCTTTTTTGGCCAATTGCGGCCTTACAAGGGATTGGAGGCGCTGATCCGCGCGTTCCGTGGGTGCGAAGATTTTTCGGAAGACACGCTTTTGATTGCGGGCGCGACCATGCATGCGGACTTCTCGCGGCGGCTTCTGAGTTTAGCCCGCGATGCGCGGAACGTTGTGATTCATCCATTCTTTATTCCGGATGGCGAAGTGGCCCTTTATCTTGGTGGCGCAGATGTGGTTGTTTTGCCGTATGCAGGTGTTTTGACATCCGGGACGGCTGTGTTGGCGCATTCGATCGGACGGCCGGTGGTCGCGCCGCGAATCGGTTGTCTGCCTGAAACGGTTCCGGCCGGGACGGGGTGGCTTTATGACGCTGAAGATGAAGACGATCTTTTGAGGGCATTGCGGCTGGCAAAAGCCGAGAAAGGTGAAGCAGTTTCGCAAAGGTGTTTGGAATTTGCCGCTCGCCACCATTGGGGTTTGGTGGGCGAGAAAACGGTGGAACTCTATTCAACCGTCCTCACGCCGGGCGGCGAAATAGCCAGCGACGCGGCGGTGTAGATCTGGTTTATCGGAACTCCATTGCCAGCAGCCGCTCGAGGCGGCCGCGATGTCGGAGTTGGGGTCGAAATCGCAATCGCGCAAAATTTCATAACGTTCGACATAGCGCCGGTTGCCCAAATCGCCGTGCCATAAATGCAAGACAAGGCCCGGCGCGTAGCCAACGTCGCCTGCCACGGTTTGATGAAAGTGATCGACCCAGAATTTGAAATCGGTAGCCAGTTTGGGAGAAAAGCAGTTTGAAACATCAGGATGGTTGACGAGGGACGAATCGGAATACATGGCGAGCATGGTCAGGAAATCGCCACCGCCCAGAATGAATTTGTCGTACAGACCATCAAAGGCGAGAATTTCACGGCGTGCGGCCCAAGCGAAGCCGGGATGGGCAAGGTCTGGACGATACACGACATTGCGAGAAACACCAGGTTGTTGGAGAGCGAAGGCGATACCGGGCCGTGAAAGCAGTGAGGCGAGGTCGGGCGTTTTTTGTGGCGCGCCACGAGGGAGCCAAACGGCGGATTGGAACGGCTGCACGATCTTATGTCTCCCGAGCAAGTGACGTGTTTCTTCCACCCACGAATCGTTGGCGAACAACAGGTCGCCGTCAAGCCAAACTACGTGCTCGCAGTCGGCGGGAAGTTGGGCGAGCATAAGGTTCAGCAAACGCTCTTTCTGCCAGAGAATGGATTCGGCATTTAAACGGATAAGAAGATCGGCGCACTTGTTGGGAACGCAAAAAGGAACGCCGGGGTAAGCGAGTTCCGCGATGCATAGTTGCAGACCCTGCCGGCGAACGGCGGCAGAGAAGAGTTTCAGATTCTCGAGCTTCGTCGAGTAGCCGGAGGGATTGAAGTAAGTTGTAACTCCCCACATTACATTTTTTTCGGATTTCCGGGCGGCCGGGACACGGCGTACATTTCTTTCGCAATTTGGTTGAAAAGACCAACGGGATCGTCGGCAACTTTATAAAGATCCATGTGGGTTCGTCCTGGAATGAAAGTGAAATGGGCATCGGCGTGCAAGCCATCCAGAACAGCTTGCAACTTATGCGCCGGACCGTCGAGATAGAAAGTGTCAGCAGTGCCTACGATTAGATGGATTTTGCCTTTTAGATTAGGAGCGAGAGTTTTCCAATTGGCAGCGATCAGGTGAGCAATGTCGTAATGATCGCGCCAATAGGCGACAACATCGGAATTAACATCGCCAGTTTCGCGGTTGAACATCTGTTCCGGTTTGCCATCCTGGCCGCGTGGGGAAAAGACCCAATCGAATGAGGCGATTTGGCCACCGTAGCTGCCCAAAACTTCTTCTTGTTTGGCGAATTGCTCAAAGGTAGCGAGCACCTTGCCTTTGTCGCGAACGAGCGGATAGGCGGAACCGTCCGGCCTTCGATATACGTTGGCATGCGGAGCATACAGATCGATGCCGGTGAAATCGTGAAAATCGCTCGGATCGGGAGAAGTGGACCAGGTGCCTCCGAAGATTTTGGGATAGCGCGTTTGCAGCCAAAGCGTGGCCCAACCGCCGGAAGAGTGGCCTTGCAGAAAACGGCCGCTGGGTTTGGCGTCCATGCGGTAATGCGCTTCGAGGTCGGGAATCAATTCAGTGGTGAGCGCGCGGCCCCAAGGACCGTTGTTGACGGAGTCGGCAAATTCGTGGGTGCCGTGCGGGCAGCTTTCGTCAAGAACGACCCAAATCATTTCGGGCATTTTCTTTTCGGACATACTTCTGAAGAAACGCTCGGCTGAAGGTTCGATCCTTTCGTAGGTGCCCCCGAAACCGTGAGTCCAATAGACGGTGGGATAGCGCTCCTTCGGGTGGATCGAGTAAGAAGGTGGAGTAACTACGTAACCGCGGATAAAGATGTCATAACCCCAGAACTGAGAGAGCGATTTGCTGCGGAGTGAGAAGGGATGGATGTCTTTGTTCTCTGCATGTGGTTTAGATTCTTCGGGCACGACTTCGGAGACGACGAGGGTTTGGTCGATTCCGTGCAACGGATCGAAACCGCGCAAGGTTATGACCTCGCTCGAAAGGTCGCCCGGCTGACGGCCAGAATAAACGTAATCGTGTCGAGTGTCGAGAACGGCTTGGATCTGGTAATCGCCGGGTTTGGCGTGGGAGAGGCCTTCGGGATAGGCGATTTCGTCGGCGTCCACATCCACGGTGGTTCCGGGCATCCACGTTTCTACTTCTTTCGCGGCGATATAGGATGAGCCGCCTTGGAAGGGATCGGCGTTGAGATCTTTAGCGTCAGTGCCGGAAGAGACTAGGACTATCAGACGTCCGGAGACGGGATGAGTGATTTGGTCAGTGAGTTTGACGTGGATAAAGAGATGCTGCGGTTCGGCGGCAAAAAGCAGCAAAGAAAGGAACAAAGGTCTCATTGGCCGCGAGTGTAACATTCTCGGGCAAAAAAGAATAGACTGGTGACGGTATGCAGAGACGAGAATTTCTAGCGAGTTTGGCCGGATTGACGGTGGCCGCAGGATTGCACAGCGAGACGCGCGATGGTGTCATTTATCGAAATCTGGGATCGACGGGAGAGCGAGTTTCAGCGATCGGTTTGGGCGGCTATCACATTGGAGTGCCAAGCGAGGAAGAAGGCATCCGGATTATTCGAACGGCGCTTGATCGCGGATTGACTTTCCTGGATAACTCGTGGGATTACAACGATGGCAACAGCGAGGTTCGGATGGGGAAGGCGCTGCGCGACGGATACCGCAGCAAAGCATTCCTCATGACCAAGTACAACGGGCGGACGAAAGCATCGGCAGCACAACAGATTGATCAATCGCTGCAGCGTTTGCAGACGGACCATATCGATTTAATTCAGTTTCACGAGAACATCCGCATGACTGATCCGGACAAACATTTTGGGCCGGGTGGCGCGCATGAAGCGGTCGTTGCGGCGAAACAGGCAGGCAAGGTTCGGTACATCGGATTTACGGGCCATAAGGATCCAAGCATTCACTTGCACATGCTGGACATGGCGGCGAAGAATGGGTTTCATTTCGATAGCTGCCAGATGCCGCTGAACGTGCTGGATTATCATTTCCGCAGTTTTGCGCATCAGGTAGTGCCGCGATTGGTGAGAGAGAAGACAGCTGTGCTCGCCATGAAGCCGCTGGCGAGTGGTTTGATGTTTCAGATCAAAGATATCGACCCGGTGGCATGCTTGCATTACTCGTTGAACCTGCCCACTTCGGTGGTGATGAACGGCTGCGATTCGATGGAGCGACTGGAGCAGGCGTTCCACGCGATGAAGACCTTCCGGCCGATGACCGAAGCGGAAGTTGAGGCGTTGACGGCGAAGACAAAGGAGATCGCGTTGAGCGGCAAAATTGAGCGGTTCAAAACATCGGAGGATTTTGACGGGACGAGTCATAATCCGGCGTCAATGGGTTAACCGGTGACAACGCGACGGTCTTTTCTCCAAACAGTAGCTTTGGCAACTGTGGCTGCTCCCAACGGGCACGCGCCGCCGCTTGAGCAGTTCGATTACTCAGATGTGACGCTTGCACCTGGGCTGGCGCAAACGCAGTTTGAACAAACGCAAGCGGTTTTGCTCGGGCTGAATGAAGACAGCTTGCTCAAGCCGTGGCGTTTGAGGGCCGGGTTGCCTGCTCCAGGGCCGGAGATGGGCGGCTGGTACGACGAAACGCCGCTCGACAAAACAGAAAGCGGCGGCCATGGATTTGCTCCGGCGCATTGTTTCGGGCAATGGATATCGGCGCTGGCGCGCGGTTATGCGGTAGATCGGGATCCCGCAACCAAAGACAAACTGGAACGTTTGCTCGCGCTTTATGAGCCGGCGATCTCCGGGCGTTTTTATAAGAATTTTCGATTTCCGGCTTATAACTTCGACAAGATGGTTATCGGCTTACTGGATGCGGATCGTTTTGGGAAGTTACCGCAAGCGCGACGCCTGTTGGAACTGACAACCAATGCCGCTGAGCCATATTTGCCGCCGCATGCGCTTGACAGAGACGAACCGCAACGCAAATGGCGTGCATCTGTGGGGGACAACACCACAGACGATTACACCTGGGACGAAAGCTATACGATTGCTGAGAATTTGTACCTTGCCTACTCGGGCGGAATGGGCGGTCGATACCGGACAATGGCGCGCCGGTTCTTGCTAGATAAAACATACTTCGATCCGCTGGCGGAAAACAAAAATGTGTTGAACAACCATCACGCGTACAGCTTTTGCAATGCGCTAAGTTCGGCGATGCAGGCGTATTTAGTGGATGGCAGCGAAAAACATCTGCGGGCAGCGAAGAACGCATTCGAAATGATTACGGCGCAGAGCTACGCAACAGGTGCGTGGGGGCCGAATGAGAGTTTTATCTCGGCGGATTCGGATTATTTGTACAAAAGCCTGACGGATACGCATCGGGGGTTTGAAACGCCGTGTGGATCTTATGCGCATTTCAAGTTGACGCGCTATTTGCTGCGAGTCACGCGAGATGCTCGCTATGGCGACAGCATGGAACGGGTTTTGTACAACACGGTGCTGGGTGCGAAGCGCTTGGAGAAAGACGGAAGAGCGTTTTATTACTCCGATTATCATTTCGCGACGACGAAAACGTACTTTCCGGATGCCTGGCCGTGTTGTTCGGGAACGCTGCCGCAAGTGGCGGCGGACTATCGAATTCTCCAGTATTTCCATGAGCCGAACACGATTTACGTCAACCTCTACTTGCCATCGGAAGTGAAGTGGACGAATGCAGACGGCGCGTTGGTGAAGCTCAGTCAGACGGGAAGTTATCCGCTTGGCGATGCGGTGACGATGCGACTCGAAATTTCGCGGCCTAGCCGCTTTGCGGTGCGGCTGCGGGTACCAGCGTGGTCTACCGAAACCAAGATTCGAGTGAACGGCGAGGCGGTGGCGGCGAATGTTGGGTTTGCGACGATCGAGCGGCGGTGGAAGAGTGGAGACCGGATCGATATTCGTTTCGATATGACGCGGCGGTTGCAACCGATTCACTCGCTGCATCCGGAAACAGTCGCTTTGGTGGAAGGGCCGCTGGTTCTATTTCCCATTGGTGAGGAGCCCATCAAAGCGAGGCGTTCAGAATTGTTGGCAACAAAGTCAGCGAAACCGTTCTTTGCGATTCAAGATGAGCGCTACAGTACCTACGCAACGCTCA